>DASYDM010000057.1:0-497677 GCA_036499585.1 Steroidobacteraceae bacterium | reverse complement strand
CCGAGAAGCCGCCGTCGACAGACAACTCGACTCCATTCACGAAGCTCGAATCGTCTGACGCCAGAAACAGAGCGGCCGCCGCAATTTCCTCAGGACGCCCCATCTTTCCTCGCGGGATCAGGGATTCGAACATCTGCTTCGCCTCCTCGGTGAGAACTTGGTCCTGCATCGGTGTGGCGATCGGCCCTGGGTGCAGCACATTCACCCGGATATTCCTGCCCTTCAGCTCGTTGAGCCACCCGCGTGCGAATGCGTGCAGCGTCGCCTTGCTCGCCGCATACACGCTGTAACCCGGAAAACCTTTGACCGAAGCCACTGACCCGGTCATGAAGATCGATCCGCCATCGTTGAACAGCGGCAACGCCTTCTGAACCGTGAACAGCGTGCCGCGCGCATTCAGGTTGAAGGCCTTATCGAAGTGCTGCTCGGTAATCTCGCCCAGTGGGGCGGCTTCGCCCGTACCAGCGCTCGCGTACAGGATGTCGACCTTGCCCTTCACCCGCTTGACCGTATCGAACAGGCGGTCGAGGTCGTCAAGATTGGCCGCGTCGCCGCGCACGCCGGTCACGTTCCGGCCGATCACCTTGACGGCCTCATCGAGCGCCGCCTGCCTCCGGCCCGTGATGAAAACGTAGGCGCCTTCTTCAACGAACCGCTTAGCGCTGGCCAATGCCATGCCGCTCGATCCACCGGTGATCACCGCAACCTTACCCTCAAGCTTACCCATCACTTCTCCTTCCAGACTCAATCTTGGGTCGTTCGGGAATGTCCCGAGACCTCCAACATAGGTCCGTCGCGGTCAGGTGTGGAGTCCGGAAGCGCGCACATCGGTGGTGCAAAATCGATCCGGTCGGAAGACTGGCGCCCCAGCCGCGACGATCGGTGTCTGGCGTTCGGTTTTGGCTGCACTCGGCCATTTAAGCCGAGGAAGACCGCCCGCTCTGTCGTACGATGCATGGTTATGGGCTTTGGAAGACGCACCGCGCGGTGCGAGATTGCACCATGATCGACTGGGACGACGTTCGCTACTTTCTCGCCGTCGCGCGCGGAGGATCAGTGCGGGCTGCCGCCGATCGCCTCGCGGTGAATCACTCGACCGTGCTCCGACGCATCGCTCAGCTCGAGAAACGCCTCGGGGCGCACATGTTCGAAAAACTGCCTTCGGGCTACCGCCTGACCGCTGCGGGCGAGGAGATCCTGGAGCTTGCGAACCAGATGGAAGCATCGTCACACCAGCTGGAGATGCGCGTTTTCGGGCGCGACCAGAGCGTCCGCGGGCTTCTGCGGGTGACGTTGGCTCCGCCGCTCGCGACACACCTGCTCATGCCGGACTTCGCTGATTTCGCGCGTCTGCATCCCGACGTCGAGATGGACATCTTGTCGTCGGGCGAGCTGGCAAATCTCACCAACCGAGAGGCCGACGTGGCAATCCGCGTCGTCTACGACCGCAAAACTCTGCCGCTCAATCTTCACGGCCTGAAGGGACCGGAGTTGTTCGGCGCCGTCTACATGTCCCGTGATCGACTGGCCGCATGGCGTGGGGGCGCATCGGATTCCATCCGATGGATCGTCATAAGCGTGCATGGAATTCCGGATTGGGCCAGCGAGGGTGAGCTTCGCACCACGGGGGTTCCCTTCAGGACCACGGATGCGGGGGCGCAGATCGTTGCTGTCCGGCAGGGGCTCGGGATCACCACACTGCCGTGCTTCGTCGGAGACGCCGACCCGCTACTGGTTAGGGTGCCGGGCACCGAGCTGCACCTGTACGGCTCGCTCTGGCTTCTCACACAAGGAGAGACACGCAAGACGAAGCGCGTGCGGCTCTTCACGGGGTTCGTATCCCGAAGGCTCGCCACGTACGCTCCGCTTCTCGCGGGGCTGTCCATATCGCGCGACTGACGCCCGGCAGGTCGCCGGCGACACTTGCCGTAATCCGGTCGGAAGCCGAGCTGCGATCGCCTGAACCGGCGTCGTTCAATCCGCGAACGTCGGGCCGTTTCGCAACCGGCGCGAGCGCCACGCTACTGACGGCTCCATCATCGCTGACGGTGATCCTCACGCGTCCTCTTTTCGGTGAAACCTACGGGTGTCTGCTCAGGGTCGCAAGCCTTGTCAAACGAAATTCGGGCAGGAGCGGCCGTCACTGTCCATCACGTGAGGCTCGCGGATATCCGAGCTCGACACACCGTGGACAGATACCGTGCTCGTTGACCGTCAACGGATGAAAGAACTCGCGCGCATTCTTCTGGAACCCAATCCCACGTTTCGTCTTAAGTTTCTCCGGGTCGTATCCCATCTCTTGGCATACAACGCACTGGTTGAGGAACTTGCGAAAAGCGGGAAATTCCTGAAGCCACGCCTCCCGCCGATCTTTGCGATCCATGCGCGCCCCTAGCGTGCGGGTTGACCTGCACGAGAAAGCCGAGGCGATGCCGGACCCATTTCCCCAGCGTTTGTCACGTTGGCCATCTCCAAGGCATTTTGATATATCGCAGAACCAAGAACTTGCGTGTCGTGCAGCTGCTCTTGAGCCCGCACGAAGTCGGAGAGCACCGTGCGCTATCTCGGAATTGAAGTTGACGACGCGTTGGAGATCTCCGAACAGACTGAGGTCTAGAGGTTCCAGCGATTCCGCCCGGTTGGCGGCACCTCCGGTCGCCAACCGGCCACTTCCGGTCACTTCCGGTCACTCGGTGCGTCTCCGTGATCTTCGCCAAAGCGGTCATTGTCCCGCTCTCGGACTATGCCGTCGGCGTCTTGCCGACCAACTTCAGAGCAGCCTGGACAATGTCCGGCGGAAAGCCCATTCGCTCCAACACCCGAATAGCATTTCGTTCGCTGGTGGTGCCCGGGCGAACCTTGAAGTCGAAGAACCCTTCTATGTCGGGGTTCTCGCGAAAGTAGAAGAAATCGAAGCGATCGGCGAGCAGGTGCTGCAGCTCCACCTCGTGCGTGGTCGCGAGGACCTGAGCATGGGGACTGAGTGCATCGAGCACCGCTTTGGCTACCGCGATGCGCTCAACCGTGTTCGTGCCACTGAACGGCTCGTCGATGATGAAGATTCGACAGTCCCCGGCGGCGGCTCGTCCCACGAACTCCCGAATGGCCTCGACCTCGGCCGAGTACCCGCTCTTGCCAGACTCAACGGATTGATCGCTGCGCACAGACGCCATGACACGAGACCGGGGGATGGTCGCGCTCGTCGCAAGGCAAAACCCGAGGGTATGACCTAGGATGATGTTGATTCCGATCATCTTCACGTAGGTCGTCTTTCCGGACATGTTGGAGCCGGTAACGAGCGCTGAGCGCTGTGTAAGCGTGATGGAATTGGGGACGGGACAAGTGATCAACGGGTGGTAACCGTCCCTGATGGATATCGTTGGGTCGGTCGTGACAGTGGCAGGGCAGTGCATCGGAGTGCGATGCAGAAAGCTCGCTATGGCAATCGCGGCGTCCACGGAGGCGACCAGATCGAAAGTAGATGCCCACTCATGCCGAGACCCCATGAATCTGTGCACCGCCTGGCTATAGGCTACGAGCTGTGCAAGGCAGAGCCAGTTTGCGGCGACCGACAGACCCCCCCACGGGGTGGATGCGTCCGACAACAGTGCGAACCATCGTAACTGCCCGCGAAGCCGTGCTCGCTTGCCTCTCTCCTCACGCAATGTCGCTAATTGCGGTAGAGAGTCGTGAGATTCGACGGACCCCAGTCGGTCCGCCAGCGCGAGCAGACGGCGCCCCTGGATCAGAGCTTCGGTATCTCGGAGCAGCTTGGGCGAGATCCTATACAGAACCGTGGCATTCGCACACAGGATGATGGCCAGAAGTATGGCCAAGACCCACGGCCCGACCGACGAGATGGCCACGAGCACGATTGACGCCACGCAACAGAGCGCCCACGCATAGAGGAGGCGCGGATGTTCCAGCCTCAGCGGAGACGGCCCAAACACCACCTCCGCGATGTGGGCAGCCGAGTCAGCCTCCAGTCCCGCAAGGGCCAGCTGCAGCTTCTCGCGCAGTTGAGCATCTGTTGCGAGCAGTCGGTACGCTGCATAACGCCGTGCCGAGGTATCGGCATCAAACTCGTACGTTCGCAGCTGTCTGTAGAGGTATTGGCTTCCGGGCCTGGTAACCGTTGTGTCGAGCTGGCGGAAGAACGCGGCGAGTTCGAGATCCCGCCAAGTCTTGTCGTCAAGCGTCCGTGGATTGCTTCCTAGCCGCAGATCGAAGAGTCGGCTCGCCAGCCACCCACCGGCCTCACCGGCGCGTCCCCACGACTTTCGAAACTTGCCACGCCGCCGCGCGGCGGGCGAAAAGAATCGAGCCATCGCGCCAAGCCCTGGGAACTCTCTGCTTGCCATGCCTTCCGCGTCACCCGCTCCAACGGCAGTCCAAAGCTTAGCTGATTTCGAGTCGTTGGGCTGTCAGGCGGGCCGGCACTGACCGGCCACGACCAGACGCTTGGAACACTAGCCGGAGAAGCCCGAAAGCGGGCACAATGGCGACCCATCGATATGCGCTGGCGTTGGGCAACTCATCGACGAGGGAGTGTTTGATGAAGAGAAGGCTGCTGCTACAGTCCGTCGCCACGTTGCCAATTCTCTCCGGTGGCTTCGCATTTCTATCCGCCTCCGCGAAGGCTGCAAAGGGGAGCGCAACGCGGACAATCCGGCGCGTGAGACCCTCTGATCCGTCGTGGCCGGATGCGGCGAACTGGCGCAAGCTGAGAGACGCTGTTGACGGTAATCTGATCGAAGTGCGGGCGATGTTCGAGTCGTGCGCAACCGAGCCCAACGGCACCGCCTGCCGTGAAGCGACCCAAGACGTCAAGAATCCATACTGGCTCGGCGACCAAGCTGCTGGCACTCAGGTTTCCGGATTGCTGGATGGGTGGACTCCGGCACCAAGCACCTACGCCATCAGGGCCCAAAACACCGCCGATCTTGTCGCGGGTGTCAACTTCGCCCGGGAAAACAACCTGCGGCTCGTCATCAAGGGCGGTGGGCACAGTTACTACGGCACATCGAACGCTCCTGACTCCCTGCTCATCTGGACGCGTGCGATGAACAAGGTAACGCTGCACGATGCGTTCGTGGGGCACGGGTGCGCGGGTCGCATCGCACCGGTTCCCGCAGTTAGTGCTGACGCGGGCGCGGTATGGATGGATCTCTATGATGCGGTAACAAACAAGGGCGGTCGCTATGTTCAAGGCGGCGGCTGCATGACAGTAGGCGTTGCCGGCCTCCTCCTCGGCGGAGGATTCGGCTCGTATTCGAAGCGCTTCGGTAGTGCCGCAGCAGGCTTACTCGAAGCGGAAATCGTCACCGCCGACGGCCGCGTACGAGTGGTGAATGCATGCACCGAGCCTGATCTTTTCTGGGCTCTGAAGGGTGGTGGCGGCGGAACGTTTGGCGCCGTGACGCGGTTGACTCTACGCACACACGAGCTCCCGAAACATTTCGGCGGTGCTGGGGGCAAAATCAAGGCACAGTCCGATTCAGCCTTCGCGCAGCTGATTGGGCGCTTTATCAACTTCTATCATGAGAGGCTCTTCAATCCGCACTGGGGAGAAAACGTCCACTTTCAAGCAGACAACACGCTCGAGATATCGATGGCGTGCGAAGGACTCGACACTTTGGAAATAGCCGAGACGTGGCGACCGTTCTTCGATTGGGTAAAGGCCCGACCGAAGGACTTCACTGTCACAGACCGATTGTGGGCAAACGCCTGGGACGCACGGGGCCAATGGGATCCTTCGGCTCGTTCTTACAATCATGACTTGCGTGACGGTGCCCCCAAGCACCACGTATGGAATAAGAGCAATACAGACGAGTGCGGGGCCTTCCTTTACGGCTACGATTCACTTTGGTTGCCCGCGTCGCTCCTTGAAAAGAGCCGCCAGAATCAACTCACCGCGGCGCTATTCGCCGCGAGTCGCCATGAAATGGTGCGCTTTCACATCAACAAGGGGATGGCTGGGGCACCACCGGAAGTGCTCGCGGACGTGAGTCAAACTGCCACCCATCCCGCGCTACTGGATGCCTTCACGCTCGCCATCGTTGCCGACGGTGATTGGACGCCAGCCTATCCCGGCTTCGTACGGTCGCCAATCGATATCGCCAACGCAAGAGAGAGGGCTCGTGGGATCGGCATGGCCGCATCGGAGCTGCGCAAGATTGCGCCCCACTCTGGCTCGTATTTCAATGAAGGCAACTTCTTCAATACCTCCTGGCGGGAGGAGTTTTGGGGCAAGAACTATTCGAAGCTGAAAGCGATCAAGACGAAATTCGATCCGGACGGGCTCTTCTTCGTCCACCACGGTGTCGGCAGCGAGGAGTGGAGCGCCGACGGCTTTACGCGCCTCTCCCAATAGGGTTTCAGAGGGTCCACTCACACCGAGCTTGCTAAAGCGGCGATGCAAGCCTTCTTGTGCTTGTCACGACGACCCACCCTTCGGCTGTCGATTTGCCGCGAAGCGGACGGTTGCGACCGGCAGAAACGGGTCGAAAGCCACCCCTAGTTCGGGAGCGGTCGTTGCGATCGACAGAAGGTGGCATGGTCGTGAGTCGTTGGCTGCCGCGGCCAGACAAGATGCCTACGCGTCGCCCAGCGATTCTAGCGATTCAGCCAGTCTCACGACCGCCTCGGCCAGCAGTTGCTCGACCTCGGGCACCGTGATGTGCAGGCGAGCTGCGATGTCCGGATACTCCAGTTCGTAGACCTTCCGCAGCGTGAACGCTCGCCGCACTACCGGCGGTAGGGCGTTCACTTGAACCAGAAGCCCAGCCAACTCCTCAGCGGGCGCTAGCGGGTCCTGCCGTGTCATTCTGCTGTTTCGTCGGCGCGTTCGAGCAGGACGCTCCGTCGCGGCCTTTCCGTCGGAGGCTTCGCGATACTCACGAGCGGCGCTCCCGGCGCGGGCGGGCCAGGAGATCGGATTCCTTTGCACTGGAGGACGCTCGCGAGCGCTTCCAGTAGAACGAGCGGGACATCGAGTTCGCCGCGCTCCACGTCGCTAACGACCTGTCAGCCGTAAGCCCAGCAGAGCGCGCACGAGTTGCGCTTAGGTCATCCCCTGTGCCTTCCGCAAGCGTCTGACGTTCACGGCGAGCCGGTTGCGTATCGGGTGTCTGGGGCTGCGATTCGAGTCCGGGGTCGAGTTCGCCACCATCAGTCAGCTGCTTGGCCATGCGAGCGTTACCACGACGATGCGCTATGCGCGCGCCGATCTCGATCTGAAGCGCAAGGCGCTGTCCCAGGTATTTCCTGACGCTCTCAGTGTGCCGACGGCGGGACGCATGCGATGGCATGGTGCGGAGCTCACGCGGTGGCTTCGACGGCTATGAGCTCCGCGAGCTCGACTTTCGGGCCGGCTGCGTGTTGTCTCCCACGCGGGCCACCGCGTCGTGCCGATTGGGCACTCGGGTGCACTCGCCGCTCTAGACTCCACGGCTTCGATCCAGATGACGGACCCTTCCGAGTCCTTCGCGAGTTCGATGTCGATCCGATTGGCTTATGGGTGCTATTCTCTGTGTGAATCACTCAAAATAGATGCCGTCGTGTGGCCCCGTCCTCGACATCCCTAGGGAGTGGACAACTGAACTCACACTTCGAAACCGGCCTACCTGCGCCAATTTTGAGGCCCTTCATTTCGCACTATGGGGGCGCCTGCGTGAGTGGGTTGACGCCCGGCGTCAATACAACACTGCCGTCCCGCCATGCCCATCTCATCATCAGCTTGGGTGCGCCGATCAGTGTTCGACAGATGTCGAATCAGGCACAGCCCGCTGCATGCTTTTCCGCTCTCGTCACCGGATTGAACGACGGCTTCGCGACTGTAGAGCGCGCGAGCGCATGGGAAGGTCTGCATGTGTTTTTTCATCCTCTTGGCCTGCGAGCGGTTCTGGGTGTAACCGCCGCTGAGTTAGCTTGCGGTGCTGTTGCCTTTTCCGACCTTTCCCCGTGCGATGCCCCGGAGTTGATGGAACGACTGAGCAGCACTCGGGATTGGCGGGCGCGCTTCGCGATACTTGATGAGGTGTTCACGCGCAGACTGACTCCGGCCAAAGGCTCGCCTCTCGTGGCGCATGCATGGCGACAGTTGGCCGCCAGTCACGGTCGCCGTTCCATTGAAAGTCTCGCTCAGGACACAGGCTGGAGTCGGCAGTACCTGGCTGATCGCTTCCGTGCCGAATTGGGGGTCACGCCTAAGACCGCTGCCCGCATCTTCCGCTTTGAGCGCGCGTGCGGGCTACTCAGCTATCTCCGGCAACCGCTCGCCGATGTTGCGGCGGCTTGCGGATACGCCGACCAGGCGCACATGACGCGGGATTGGAGCGCCTTCACCGGCTCTTCACCCAAAGCTTGGATCGGCAATGAGCTTCCATTTCTTCAAGCTTATGAACTGCCCGGCGGTGATGATCGTGGTGTCTGAGGCGTCGCTGGCGTCTCTTATGGCAACGGGCCACACTGCACGATAGCAAATTCCTGCGGCGGACCGGGTTATACGGGCGTGGCTGCTGGGGAGAGTGCGATGGGAAAAATCACCAGGGTTGATTCTGCAGGGTTCTCAATCGCGATTTCTCGCGACTTATGTATGTCCCTCGTCGAGCACCGACCCGGACGGCCGCCCCTCTGCGACGGGCTCATGGTTGGGATCGTGGACATGGCCCATGACCCGCCACACGGCGGCGAGTTGCATCCGGATGGCGATGAGCTGATCTACATCATTTCTGGAAAGGTGAGAGTTGTCGGGGAGTCCGTACCGGACGAACCCTGTGAATTGGGGCCTGGGGACGCATGCATTGTGTCAAAAGATGAGTGGCATCGCGTGCGTGTTCTCGAGCCGACCCGGTTACTCCACATCACGCCGGGCCCACGGGGCGATCATCGACCGGTCGGCGCGAGCCGTCAGCCGTAACGGGCACCACGACGACGGGACAATCGAGGGATTGGGAAATGCAGGCGAGTATCCATCTGGTCTTTGGCGGACAATGCGAGGAGGCGTTCCAATTTTACGAACGGGTGCTTGGCGGCAAGATTGTCAACATCCTCGCCTACGGCAATTCGCCCATCGCTGAACAAGTCCCACCGGGATGGCGTGACAAGATTGTCCATGGGAACTTCGCGGTGGGAGGGACGGTGCTTGCGGGAGCTGACATGCTTCCTGAGCAATACGTAAAACCCCAAGGCTTCTATGTCCTGCTGAGCGTCGATGACGCGATGGACGCGGAACGGATATTCTCCGCATTGGCTGAAAATGGTGAGATACATATGGCCATTCAGCAAACCTTCTGGTCATCACGCTTTGGCGTGCTAACGGATCAATTCGGCATTCCTTGGGAAATCAGCTGCGAGAAAGCGCCAAGCGTGGCGTAGTCTCTTCGCCGGTCACTCTCGCAGTGTGACCATCGGCGACGTTGGGAGGCGGCAGTTATGTGGAGTGGTGTAATCGAATGGGGCCTCTGACGGCCTTCCGCGGCCAGCAGTCCACATAAAACGTCCCGTCTACATAACTCGAGGAGTATGTCATTCGCGGCGGCCTCACCTACCAATCCGCCTCTCATCGGAAAATGCAGTCTTACGGCATCCCTGGCATCAAGCGGGATCTACGGCTCGATACTGAGCTGTGGAGTCTCGCTACAAAACTGGTAGTGGCGTCCTAGTGGACTACGTGGGAAGGCCTTCGGGTCCTCCCTTTTTCTTTCGACGCGCCTTGGCGGCGCCCGGAGTGGGCATTCCTGCGCTACCTGGCGAACCGCTGTCATTCCTACCTGAGATGCCTTTGTAACTGACGCGCGCGTCAGGGCAACAGCGCAGATCGCATGCCGCCCAAAGCTGCGTCATGTGATCTGCGCGTTCGTCGCTGCCGCGCGGTTCTATCGACGGCATCGCATCAAAATCCGCGCCAGTGCCGCGCGCAGAGCCGCAGTCGCCGATCTACCCGGCTGGCGGATGCACGGCTTGCGCCATCACTTCGCGAGTCGCTTGGTGCAGGAGGGGACAGACATCAACGTCGTGCGGGAGGCGCCGCTATTCAGACGTTTCTGAGTGGCGATTCCTCCTTGCCCGTCAGGGCGCTGATTCGGGCTTGGGCTGGCAACGGCTGAGCACGATCGACAGGCGGTCCCCCGCCGTATCCAGCAGTCTCGCGACCTTGCGCAGGTACGCGGACTCGCGCTGCAGCCAGTCGGCCGCATCGCTGTAGGTCTTCACGGACTTCTCGTTCTCACATACGCGCTGCTGAAGGGCGCTGTCGTCCTCACGCAGCAGCACGCTGGTCAGGCGGATGGCCGCGCCGCGCTTCTTGTCCCAAGAGGTGTCGAAGCGGGTCGCGTTCAGGCGGATCGGTTTGAAGCGCCGCGGGCTGGGAGCGGTAGGACGCTCTCCGGTGAGTTGGCGGAACTCGCGATCGGCGAGTTTCAACAGGCGTGAGGGATTGCGGGCAGGCATGAAAAGGTCTCTATCGATGGGTTGAGGGGAGGCGGAGAAATAGGGGCGAGTCCGGAAAGTCCGAATTCGGACCGGACAGGCGAGATCAGAGCGAATGTGCTTCCGGCGTGCTTCCGCGCATGCGGTGCACGGATCAGCTAGGCGGATCAGGCGGGTAAGTGCTGAATTACTTGGTCGGGGTGACAGGATTTGAACCTGCGACACCTACGTCCCGAATCGGACAAAGGTCGATTTTCAAGGCATTCTAACATCTAACAATTATCGTTGCATCGCGCACGAAATGACTATAAATGTAGGTGAATCGTGCGATGTTAGATGTCTGTAGCTGTCCGGGACTGTCGACTGTTGTCCGCCGTAATTTGCCTCGCCGTGGATTTGCGGTGGATTTGCAAAAATCCTAACATTTCCGCTTCAGAGTCGGCGCAAGGAAGTCGCATGCGATGCAAGCTCACTAAGTTCGTGGTCGCGGGGGCTCACCCGAAATTGAAGCCGTTTCAAATTCACGACACGGAGTTGAAGGGATTTCTGCTGCGTGTTGAGAAGAGCGGAGCCAAGTCGTACTACTTCGAGTATCGAACCGCCGAAGGTCGACGACTGCGGACACGGATCGGTGATGCCTCGGCACTGGATCCGGAGCCCGCACGGACGTTGGCCAAGATCGCCGCCGGCGATGCGGCGCGCGGCATCGACGTCCAAGCGCGCAAGAAAGATCAGCGCGAGGAGTTCGAGCGATCGCGTCAGCGGACGTTAGAGGTCTTCCTGACCGAGCAGTACGAGCCCTGGGCGAATGCACACCTTAAGTCCGCAAAGCCGCTCAGAGAGGCGCTGCGCGCGGACTTCAAGGCTTGGATGGGCAAGCCGATGACGGATATCAATCGCTGGCTCGTGGAGGGCTGGCGGAAAGCCAAACTCGGCCAAGGTCCGCGGTCACCGTCAATCGTGCGGTCCAACGGATTCACGGCGCGCTGTCCAAGGCGGTGGAGTGGGGCGTGATCGAGCACCACCCGTTCACAGGGTTGAAGCCGCTGAAGACCGACAAGCGCGGACGGGTGCGGTTCTTGAGTGCCGAGGATGAGGAGCGATTGCGAGCCGCGCTGATTGAGCGCGAGACGGAGTTACGGGCGCAGCGGGACCGGTTCAATCACTGGCGCGCCGTGCGGCACAAGACGACTTTCCCGGTGCGCGACCAGTACTTCGTCGACTACATCCGGCCGATCGTGCTGCTCGCGATGAATACGGGCATGCGGCGGGCGGAGATCTTGGGCTTGCGCTGGGTGGACGTGGATTTGAATGCGCGGCTGTTGACGGTGACCGGGGCGGTGAGCAAGAACCGCCAGAGCCGGCACATTCCGTTGAACGTCGAGGCGAAGGAGGTGCTCACGCGTTGGAAGGCGCAGCGGGCACCGTCGCGGTCCGATGAGGTTGTCTTCGGAGGCCACAAGGGCGAGAAGATGCTGCGCATCGATAAAGCGTGGGCCGCGCTTCGCGAGGTTGCTGATCTACCGGGCTGGCGACTGCATGACTTGCGGCATCACTTCGCGAGTCGGCTCGTCCAGGAAGGGACGGACCTCAACGTCGTGCGCGAGCTGTTGGGGCACGCGGATATCACGATGGTGCTGCGGTATGCGCACCTGGATCCGACGAACCTGGCGGTTGCGGTGGAGCGGGTCGCTCGGACGGCAACGACCGCCAGCCGCGGGGTGAGAGCGTAGGGAACGGTAACGCTCTGGCGACTACCGTCGGTGGTGGGGTGCAACCGACCCGGTCAACATTCGGCGTCCTTCTGGGTGACAAACTGTCGGCTTGATATCTGTTGTCAATAGTGACAACATGAGGTGTGGCGTGGCTCGACTGACTCGATCGATATCGTGGGTGAAAGCGGCGCTGAAGGAATTTGGGACCTTTCCGCCTGAGGCACAGCTCCGATGCCGTTTGGCGCTGTCTGTGGCGGCCGAAGGGCGCATGCCGGACGTCGCAAAGCCGATGAGAGGGTTGGGCTCCGGCGTATTCGAGATCGCTTTGTCTCAACGTGGAAATGCCTTTCGGCTCGTTTACGCGGTCCAGCTCGGAGAGGAGCTTTGGGTGGTGCACGCCTTTCAGAAGAAGGCGCACCAGGGAGTCAAGACGCCCAAGCATGAGATCGATCTGATAAAGGACCGGCTCAAACGGTTGCGGGAGATGTTGTAATGACCAAGGCGGGCATTGAGGTTGTGCGAGGTAGCGGGAATGTCTTTCGGGACTTCGGCGATGCGAACGCCGAGATTCTGCAGATGAAGGCGATTCTTGCAGCGGAGGTCATCAAGCGACTGGACGCCGAGGGCCTCACCGTGCGGCAAGCACAGTCGAAGACGGGCATTGCAGCGGCTGATTTCTCCCGTATCCGGGGCGCGGATCTCGCCCGTTTTTCATTGGAGCGACTGATGACCGTCATCATTCGCCTCGGCGGGGGTGTGGAGGTCACCGTCACAGGCGGCCAGCGGCGCCAGAGATCAAAAGGGAGCGCGCGGGGACCTCAGCAAAGTCCGCAATAGAGGCGGACGGGATACTAGAAAGACGGACGTATGACGGTCGATCAGTTGGACATTCAGCAGGTGGCCCGCGCGGAAATGACAAGGCCCAAGAACGCGGAGCCAGTCAACGCTCGCTTCGAGACTGTCCGGCCTCGCTTTGAGGGCGCGCCGCGTTCGGCCGAATTGATGAACTGGCAGACGCTCGAAGGCTTGGCTCTGGCTCTTGTCTTTACAGATGGGGCTCATCACTACGTCTTGGGATCTGCTGTCCTGGTTGCTCCGTGCACGGCTCTCTGCGCTACCCACACTTTGACGGATCACGCTCGACGAGTCGAAGCCGGCGAGCTTTCCCTTGCTGCCATGGGGATCACAAGCCATGGCCTACAGGTTTGGCACGTGACGGCGATGATCGTTTCCCACAACCTGGACGTCTCGATCCTTTTACTCAGCCTTGAGTCCGATCTGCCGGCCGGCGAAACTGCAACTTTCTATCAGGCGATGATTACGACTCGTGCCCCTAGGGTGGGAGAGCAGGTCGTCTTTGCGGGATTTCGTGCGGACCAGTACGAGTTTCAGCCAAGCGGAGTGCCGCGAACAATGGAACTGTCCGGAAACATGAGAATTGGCTCCGGCCGCGTAACTCAAGTGTTTCCTGAGGGCCGGGACCGAGTGTTGGTCCCATGGCCTGCATTCGAAGTTGACGCGCCCCTCTTCGGTGGAATGAGTGGAGGACCTGTCTTCGACGAACGAGGCGGGCTCATCGGACTCGGCTCGAGATCGCTTGATATGGGACCTGCCGACGAGCCCGCGCCGATGATCGTTGCGCTTTTGTGGCCCGTGTTGGCGCAGGAGTTTCCAATCGAGGCGCCGCATTGCATGACGACGTTGCTCGATTTGCACAACGTTCTCACGGTGATTGAGCGACCAGAGGCCGTCGCCCGAACGGGGCAAGGTTCTCAGATCCAGTACACCGCGTGGAGCTAGTGCATCCGGCGGTGTAAGGGTCAAGAGTATCCTACCCTTCGGACCTGCCGCTGTGAGTCGCTGCGGCCGTGATGCGGTCCGCGACGATAACCGTCGACATCGGCAGCCAGTTGGCTGCCTGATTGGCCCGTCGACGCCCTCGAACGCCGCTCGCTTTCGAGTGTGCGCTGTGCGCACACTCGCCCCCGAGCTCCCGGAGGAAAAGCTCGGAGCGTTGAGGCCGGTGCGCTCTAGCGGTGAACAGTGTCAGGGAGCCCGAGGGAGCGAAGGGCGCACTTATGCAAACGAGAGTTTGCGTGCGGCTGGGGGTCCGGGCTTGCGCCCTCTACCCCCTGCACCCCCGGCGCCGGTGCGGCGCCCGTATACGCGTGTCGGCCCTGCGCTCTTTGGCTTCGGGCTGACACACGGAAAGGACGCGTGAGCGTCGGGTGCCATCGGCTTGCGCCGTTGGCAGCCGACGAAGAGGGAGGCGGCAATCGTGATCGGCTCTTCGGCCGCTCACGGCGAGCTGCGCAGGAGAGCGGGACGCGGAGGGAATACGCGTTCGGCGCGCTATTGGATTTTCCGCAAGGAGGCGGAGTGTGGTGGCCAGCTATCACTTGAGCGTGAAGACGGTGAGTCGTGCGCACGGACGCAGCGCCACGGCCGCAGCGGCGTATCGATCGGCCGATCGGATTCACGATGCCACGACGGATAAGACCTTCGACTACACCCGAAAGCGTGGCGTGGAGCACTCGGAGATCGTGTTGCCCGAGGGAGCGCCGGAGTGGGCGAAGAATCGCGAGCAGCTTTGGAGCGCCGCCGAGGAGGCGGAGAAGCGTAGGAACTCCACCGTCGCGCGGGAGTTTGAGATCGCGCTACCGGCGGAGCTAAACGCCCAGGAGCGCGAAGCGCTCGCCCGCGGGTTTGCGCGCGAGCTGGTCGAGCGACACGGGTTCGCCGCGGATGTTGCGATCCACGCGCCGCATCGCGAGGGCGATCAGCGCAACCATCACGCCCACATCCTGGTCACCACGCGTCGGCTCGGCGCTGAAGGCTTCACCGAGAAGACGCGGGAGTTGGATGAGAAGAACTCCGGGGAAGTCGTGTACTGGCGCGGACGCTGGGCGGATCTGCAGAACGAGTACCTGAAGACCCACGGACAGGCCGCGCGGGTCGATCACCGTAGCCTCGAAAATCAAGGAATCGAGCGGGAACCCACCTGGCATAAGGGGCCTGCGATCACCGCGATGGAACGGCGGGGCATCGAGTGCGAGGTCAGTTGGCGGATCCAGGAAGAGGCGAACGAGCGGTTGGCAGTCGCTGCGGAGGCGGGGGTTGCGGACCGTCGCGAACCAGACTTGTCGCAACAGATCGTCGATACCGAGACCGAACTCGCCGCAGCACTCCACGAGCGCAATGTTGAATGGGAAGCTCGCCTCACCCGCCAGGCCCATGAGGCGCTCGCGCGATGGGAAGCGTCACGGAAGCCGAAGCCGCCTGAGCACACGAGGTCGGCGGGGACCGAGCACGAGGTCGGCGGGGACCGAGCACGAGATCGACTACGATCCATAGGGAATGAGTTGCGGGCTCGCGCATGTTACATCGGAGAATCGACCGGCGCTGACTGGTACGGGTCAGCACGACCGGTGTCGGCCAAATGCGGTCACTGACGGCGTGGAAATGGTCATCCAGAAGCGCTCGCCCTCAGTCAGCCACCGTTTGGGTAGGACGAAAGGGGCGCGGGGCCAAAATCTAGATTTGCCGGAGATCTTATCCCGCCCACCCCCAGGCTCGAACCAGCCCGGCCATAGCCGCCTTCCACCCAGGCTGGAAATAGAGCACCGAGACGATCGCCTCGCCACCCAACAGCAGCGCTGCACCCAGCGCCGTAGCGCGGAGCACGCGGCGATGTCGGACCAGGTCCCAGGACAGCATGCCGATCAGCACCAGCGCGGTGCCCCAATAGTAGGTTGCCCAGACCGCCAGCGGACTGCCAGGAGACGCGTTGACGAGGTTCGTCGCGATGCGCCCAGGGCCGACGTCCATCAGCGCCACCGCCGCGAGCACCATGAAGCGGCTGTGCGAAGCGCGGTTCTTGCGCGTCAGCGCCCCAGCAAGCGTACAGACTGCGAAGGCGAAGATGTCCTGGAACTCCTGGCCCAGGAACTGGGGGGCGTAGTCCGAGTGGCCCACCTGCCGGGTCATGTCCACCAGAGCCGCGACGGCGCCCAAGGGGATCATCGCCGCCGAAGCGCCGACCACCCACCACCCCAGGGCACGGTGCAGCCGCATGCCGCCCGTTTCGGCCAACACAACCTGCATCGACACTAGGCCCAACCACGCCACGCTCAATGTGCCGTGGAGCGCAAGCACGAGCGGCGGCGCCGGGCTCTCATGCGTGAAACGCGCGAAGTCAGCCCCGAATCCAAACAGCGCGAAGGTCCAGATCCCGAGTATCCAGACAAGCGTCATCTTGCGGTCAGCCCCCGCGGGCATGGTCACAACAGCCATTGAGCCCCCCTACGCCGCTATCTTTGGAGCCGACATTTACCTGTCTGCGGCGCTTGCCAAGCTTGAGCAATTATACTCTGGCTTGGAAGCCGCAATGCGTAGCCATCGCCGTGACTCGCACCGTCGTAGATCGCCGAGCGGTGAGCTTTCTGGCGATGGGCCGATGTCGGCTTAGGGTCGACTGCGGTCCCAGGGCAGGGATGCCGCTGTCGTCAGTCGTGGCACGGGCCGGGCAGATGTGAGACGGCTATGCGTCGCCCCTCGGTTCCAGCGCTTCCGCGAGTCTCACGACCGCCTCGGCCAGCAGTTGCTCGACCTCGGGCACCGTCATGTGCAGGCGAGCTGCGATGTCCGGATACCCCAGTTCGTAGACCTTGCGCAGAGTGAACGCCCGCCGCACCGCCGGTGGCAGGGCGTTCACCTGCACCAGAAGCCGAGCCAACTCCTCCGCGGGCGCCACTGGGTCCTGCCGTGTCATTCCGCAGTGTCGTCGGTGCGTTCGAGCAGGACGCTCCGGCGCGGGCTGTCCTTGTAAGGCGTCGCCACACTCACGAGCGGCGCTCCCGGCGCAGCTCGTCGAGAAGATCGCACTCCTTGCACCGAAGGGCGCTGGCGAGGGCTTCCAGTAGAGCGAGCGGGACATCGAGTCGGCCGTGCTCCACTTCGCTGACGACCTCCTGGCTGCAATCCCCTCCCAGGGCGTGCGCGAGTTGCGCTTGGGTCATCCCGTGGCCCTTTCGCAAGCGTCTGACGTTCAGGGCGACCGGAGCACGCTCTAATCGCTGATCCGTGTGTGCGTGTCATGCGCGGTGTCCGCCGCTGGGCGGGTCCGTTGCCGGGGCCGGTTGAGAGTTGACGTCGCTGGCCGGTAACGCGGCCTGGGGTACGCAATGCGGGCGGGCCTCACCGATTGGGGGCGGCGGGGTCTTGCCTGCTGGTGCGGCACCCGTGAGCCGAGCCTGCGTGTCGATGACCAGCCGCTCGGCCGACACTCCCAGCGCGTCCGCCAAATCCATCAAGACCGTCAACGTCGGTTGGCGCAACCCCCGCTCCAACAGGCTCGGATACGTCCGGTCGAAACCGCCGATGTCCGCCAAGCGCTCCTGGCTGATCCCGCACTCCCGCGGCACTTCCCGCAAGGTCTTCCCAAAGGCTTCCGCGATCGCCGATCGATGAATCCGTGGCATGGGGGAACTCCATTACTGTGTTCGTCGTCGCGTCGGAGCACGCGACGCCGGGGGAAGAAAGCGAGGATCACAAGCGGCGCCTCGCGGTTGAGTGCTGGGTGCGTTCAGCGGTATCGATGATCTCGCAGACCTTCTTGAGTTCCCTGACCGCGAAGTCGAGCGTGGTGTGCTCCGGCCCCGCGATCTCGCCGAAACTCAAGGAGTCCTGAACGACTTCGATCAGGTCGATGACTTGGCTGAGAGAGGCGTGCAGATCAAACAAATTCGGTCTCAAATCCGAGGACGTCTTTGAGGCCGGGTGGGGAGCGGGAGCATCGCATTTTGAGACCGAATCGGACGCCCGACGGGTCTCCGGGGATTCGCCTGCGGAGCTTCCAGATTTCGAAGGGGCGAGCTTATCCTTGCTCGAATCTCGTACCTGAGAATTCGACTTTTTGTCGGTAAAAAGGCTCCCGACGCGCCCTTTCCGCCGCGAGCTGCGGCTAGAATGTTCGGCAACCATGCAACACCGCCTTCTGGTGTTCTTGGCCAGGCGCTCGTTGGGTGCGCAAACACCCTCGGGCGCCGCCTAGTCGTAGATTTGGGGGTCTTACATCTGTGCGTGCAGTCTGGTTGACCGCGTGTCCCTTTCAGATTTTGACGAGCAGCATTCTAGCGTGACCTCGTTATGAGGGCAATAGAGATTGCTTTCGTTCGCAGCGCTCGCGCAATTGTCTGAATCGCGATGGCGGCGAAGACTCAACGTAGAACGCTGCGGAGTAAAGAGAACGATGCGCTCATCGAGTTGCTCGTGTCCGTGCGCAAGGAACAGGGAATGACACAACGGGATCTCGCCAAGGCGATGAAGTGGCCGCACTCGCTTGTCGGTCGCATCGAGTCGGGAGAGCGGCGGTTGGACGTGGTTGAGTTCGTCGCAGTGGCCAGGGTTCTCAAGCAGGACCCGGTCGAGCTGTTTGCGAGGTTCGTGAAGGGATAGTGGCCATGGCAGGGGAGTTGCAGAAGCGGCCGAGTCCACGCCTGTGGGTGAGCGCTCTCACATTTACTGACGGAAGTGCAGTCGAGTTTGCGAACGATGATGTAGTTGTTGTCGTAGGACCAAACAACGCGGGTAAGAGCGCTCTTCTAAGAGCGATTCGCGACTGGGTCGCTACAAATCAAGCCAGTCGAGTCGTTACGCGAATTGAACTCGCCAAGTCTGGAACCTCGGTTGAAATAATGCACTGGGTGAGTGGATTTGCGAAACGGATGGATTCAGACTCCCCGGACCCCCAGTACCAAGCGCTTGGTTCTAATGTCTCGCGGGATACTGCCGTGGGCTATTGGAATCAGCAGAATAGTAGTGCGCCGCTCCACAACCTCGCACGCTTCTTCTGTCACCTGCTCTCGGGCGAGGAGCGACTTCAGGCGTCTCACCCAGCTCCCGGTTTCGCCGTGGCTCGCGATGCGCCGACACATCCAGCCCACTTTCTCTACCGCGACGAAGTACTGGAAAAGGAACTGAGTTCTCAGTTTCGAAAGGCATTCGGCGTGGATTTGGTCGTCGACCGAGGAGGTGGCAATCAGATACCGCTTCGCGTGGGTGACCGTCCTGTTCCCGAGGTGGGCCAGGACAGGTTGAGTGTCGGATACCTCGAGAGTATCGCGCGGGTTCCCATGCTCCACGAGCAGGGCGATGGGATGCGAAGCTTTGCGGGCGTACTCCTCCACACGTCAGTGGGCCGAGAAAGCATCTTGCTTGTCGACGAGCCAGAGGCCTTTCTACATCCTCCGCAGGCTCGCCTCTTGGGCCGAAATCTGGCTTCCAAGCAAACAAATGTGAGGCAGCTGTTTATTGCTACTCATAGCGGTGATGTGCTTCGAGGAATGCTCGACTCGGGAAGTGCGTCAATTCGTGTCGTAAGAATCCGGCGAGAGGGCAATGTCAATCGCGTTCGGGAACTCAACAGTGCGAAGATTGCAGAACTGTGGAGTGATCCTCTCCTCCGATATTCCAACATTCTGGACGGACTCTTTCACGAATCTGTTGTCGTGTGCGAATCGGATTCGGATGCGCGTTTCTATTCCGCTGTAGTTGACGCTGTACTTCAGTCCCGCGGTGGGCAGACGCGTCGGCCCGATCTAATGTTCACCCACTGCGGCGGTAAGGACCGATTGGCTACGGTCGTTCGGGCATTGCGCGAGGTAGATGTTCCAGTGAGGGTCGCGGTGGACTTTGACGTGCTGAATGACGAGTACCCGCTACGCGCAATCTTAGAGTCGGCCGGAGGGAAATGGGCCGACGTCGAAAGCGACTGGAAAGAAGTAAAGAAAGCTGTCGATTCCAAGAAAGCCGAGCTGAATGCCGCGGACGTAGTTCGTGAAATCCAATCGATTCTTGGGGAAGTTAAGGAGGCAACCTTCCCGAGAACTGCTGTTGAGAAAGTCCGGAAGATTTTCAGAAGCTCATCTCCGTGGGCGATTGCAAAGGAGGTTGGAAAGGGATTCATTCCGGCGGGACAGGCTACACAGGCCTACGAGCGATTGGCGAAGGCGCTCAGGGCCCTCGCTATCCATATTGTGGAAGTTGGCGAGCTAGAAGGATTTGCTCGAAGTGTGGGAAATCATGGCCCCAGGTGGGTCAACGAAGTACTGAAAAGAAATCTCGCCACTGACGCAGAGTTGGAGTCAGCACGGCGCTACGCAATGTCTCTGGTGGAATGACTGCAAGGAAATCGCCGCAAGGTTCTCTCGGGGAGGTAAGTAGTGTCAAAGAGTACCGAGCGATTCAGGGACTTTGCCGTTGCAGAGGAGAAGCTTGTTGCGGCGCGGTTGCACAGCGTTCGTGCCGCTATCGATCATGGTGGAGAGAAGGGGCGGGCCCTGGAACGGTATGTATTTGAGTTGCTCCGATCCTTCCTACCGACGGAGTACGGACTCACAACTGGCTTCGTTGCGTACCATTCTGATGGCAAGGTCAAACTGTCGAAACAGCTTGACATTGTGATTTTCGATGCACTCCGATGCGCTCCGCTGATGCGACTGGAGACCTGCGACGTGCTGCCTATTGAGGCCGTCTACGGATACGTGGAAGTCAAAGCCCAACTTACCAGTTCTCCGGGAGCTGAAGATCCTTCCTCCGCCTCGATAGAGAAGTGCCTTCTCGAAAATCGCGACCTCCGGTCGATGCGAGAGAGATGGTACTGGAAGCCTACCGCGGGCAGCCCATCGACAACGGAGCGCATGTCAGTTCCGACACTTGGTATTCGGTCTTACATCTTCGCGTTCGAATGGGCGGGTCGTGATATAGATGCCCTCGCACAAGCGGTCTCGAATTGCGCAAGTCGGCTGGGCCCGCCAACCCACGTGCATGGCATCTACGCCGCCGGGTGTGGATTCCTCTATGTCGACCCCGTGGACGTAAATACAGCTGTGCCCGAAGACTACTATCATACCCTGGCAACGGACAGTGACGCGTTACTGATGTTCAAGACAACAATGTTCCAGGCACTCGCGACTTTCCCGCGCCCTCAGCCTGGATGGGTTCCGGCTATAGATCAGTATCTGAAACATCAACCGGCATGGAGCGAGTTCGTTCCTGAGGGAACCGAGCTGCTCGGCGGATATAGGTAGGTGTTGGCGTGGGAGCCCGATGATGGCCGCAGTGAAGTTGGCGTTTGGGGTTAGACTGGAGAACCTTGCAGACGTTTCTCCTTGGCTGCCGCACGGGCCACTATTCCATCGATTCCTCCCTAACGGGGCGAATGACGCCGTGTCGCTGAGCCCTGTTGGGGACCCGAACGATATTCGCGTCTGGTTTCGGCGTAGAACCAAGCTACAAGGTGGATTCCTGCAGTGGGATCGTGAGGGCACGGAA
Source organism: Steroidobacteraceae bacterium (assembly GCA_036499585.1). Taxonomy (GTDB): domain Bacteria; phylum Pseudomonadota; class Gammaproteobacteria; order Steroidobacterales; family Steroidobacteraceae; genus 13-2-20CM-66-19. The sequence continues at coordinate 476,198 of DASYDM010000057.1, read as the reverse complement.
TTCGATGAAGCGATCATGCGGCGGCAAGCGAAACTTGAGGGCGGCGCCCTCGGCGGCGAGTTGGTTATGCCTGATGTATCGGAGGAGGAACTTGTCTCGCTGCGCCGCAATCCAAAGGCCATCGGAGACCCGTTCGGTCAGGACGCTGGCGATGACCCCCCATATGTCGCGCTCGCGAAGCGCGTTATCCGCATTCTGTGCCCGCCCGTCCAGACCTTTGTCGCCACACTACGATGCCAATATGGTCAGTATTGGCTTAATGAGCTTCAGAGCTGGGATTCGCGACGCTTGACGCTTGGGAGCTATTGCAATTCGACACTGAGTCTACGTTGGTGGAACGAACAAACCTCGGACTGGCGCTGGTTCTTGCCGACGAATTCGGGTGCGACAATTCGACCGGGGCCCCGCCCGGGACGGGGATATGAGGAGTACTTGACCGAGGCAGACTGGAGACGACTTCAGGCTGCGCAATGGAATGGGAGCATCTCAACGGAGCTGCAGTTAGTCGGGGATGCAACCCGTGCGTTGGATTTAGGCGAGTATCGTCAAGCTTTTATTGAAGTGATCTCCGCGCTGGAACTGGCAGTCTATGCTCGTGTCGACTCGTCAAGTGCCGCAATTAAGGCCGCCTTACATAGCTTTCACGACAGGGCGACCTTAGGCGCGCAAGTCGCCGCAATCCTCCTCGTGCTCGGAGTCGAAGAGCAGGAGATCGAGGAGGTGCTGGCGGCGGTTAAGGTGCGGAACAAAGTCGCGCACGAAGGGTATGACCCAACAGAGGCGGATGCTGGAAGCATCCGAGGCGTGATCCGAACGATCCGGAAGTTGGGCGACTTCGATGAAATCAAGTGCCCGTTTCTGGATGGGGGGAACATGTTGTCAGCTCCGTAAGGGCTGGTTACGTCCCCGCAGGCTCGTGCCAACTGATTGGCGCGGGCGGTAAGCCTACAGATCCAGAACACTCCGATTTCGCCGCTCGGGACGAAATCGGAGTGAGGTCTAGGATCGGCCGGATCCGGCTTGGATTAAGGCGTTTCTGAAGGAAGAAGCGGAGCCTGACCCGTGAGCTAACTCCGTGGGGAAGAGATCGTGGATATGGGAACATGACGCCGTTCGAGAGCCTGCTAGCGCGTGGGTATCTTCCTGTGCAACTGCCTCCTGGCTTTTCCTCGGTGAGCTTTGCCAATGCGGCAGCGGTAATCGCGGAAAAGTGGCCGAAGAAAGGGCCGATAACGTCGTCAGAGCGCTATTCGGTTGCACGGTCCTCATTCTACCGGCGCCAGACATCCATCCTGAACCCAGCCGGGTTTTACTATCTCGCGAAGGAAGTGGGGGAGTATTGGCCTCAGATAGAGAGTCACTATAAGAAATCGAAACTCTCGAAGAGCGTTCCGACCCTAGACGGCTCGCTTCGAGCGATCAATCTCAGAAAATTCAGCGAGCTTCACGAAGAGAAGATTCTGCACGCGTCGGGCTTCAGGTTCGCCCTGGTGACTGATATCACCGGGTTCTTTCCAACTATCTACACTCATACGATTCCGTGGGCGCTGCACACAAAAGCGGTCGCCAAAGTCGAACAAGGCGCGGTTCCCAAGTATTTTGGCAACATTCTCGATAGGCAATGCATGGCTGTCCAGGATCGGCAGACCGTCGGCCTCCCTATCGGTCCCGATACGTCGCATATCATTGCCGAGATCGTTGCCGTCGCTATCGACGAGCGCATCAAGGAGGAACTTGGACGATGGCCGAACGGATTCCGTTACGTCGACGACTACTTTCTTTTCTTCAATGAACGGGAAGATGCGGAGCGGGCGCTTGCCGCGATAACGAGGGCGGTCGTCGGGTTTGAGCTACAGCTCAATGCCGCTAAGACCCGGATTGTTGAGGTGAGAGAGCTTGTAGACGAGTCATGGAAGTACAGGTTGAAACGGCTGAAGCTGCGTCCGCAACGACGGGAGCAACGAACAGACATCCATCACTTTTTCGAGTCGCTTTTTGCCCTCGAGCGTCGTTTCCGGGATGAGAGTCTGGTCAAGTACGGCCTAAAGCGTTTGTCGTCCACGATAGTAAAGAAATCAAACTGGCCAGTATTCGAGGCGTATTTGCTGAAATGCGGCTATGGCTTTCCAAACACCATTCAAGTGATAGCCCATATCCTCGCAACCTACCGGAAGTATGAGTATCCCTTGGGTCTAAAGGCTATCAGTCGATTCTGTAACAACTGCCTCGCAGCATCGGCGGCAGCGGACCACCACGGCGAGGTGTCTTGGCTGCTTTGGATATGCAAAGAACTTGAAATTCCGGTTTTGAGTGCGGCTGGCAAGGAGGTTGCCCGTATGGGTAGCCCGGTATGCACCCTGATACTGCTGGACTTGCAAAATGAGGGGCTAGCAAAGAAGGCAATTGAGATTGACACGCTCAAATCGTTTGCCGCTCCGAATGCGCTGATGGGGTCCGACTGGATGCTGGCATACGAGGCCGGGCGTCGTGAATGGCTAGGAGTTGACAACGACGACTTCATTTCCGCGCACGAGTATTTCGGCCCATTGAACGATGCCAGCGTCGCTCTCTATAACGAAGAAAACAGGTTGCCGCCGATATTCACGCTAACGGCTCCGCCCTGGCAGCCCGTCGATTTTGATGCGGATTGGCCGATCGACGACAGCTTCGAATTTGATGAGATGGACGAGGAGTACTTCGATTCAGGTTCGGAGGGGGATGGGGATTCGGATGATGAGGGAGAGGACGCAGACGTTGAAGAGGACGGGAACTCCGATTTCTAGTCGAAACCCGCATCGGGAGCACCGGAACTATGGGGCTGTAGGTGACCTATGAACAGGGAAACTCGCGAGATTGCCGATACACTTCCGCGCTCGCTTGGAGATCAAGTGCTTTCCTATGTCGTTTCAGTCGAGGCGGCAGCCGACGACATATTTAGGGAGGCAAATGTAGTACGAGAAGGGTCGCTGCTCGATCAGCTGCTACTCGTCGCCGCGCTTAAGAAGATTCTAGGCATTGCGGGCGCCAGCTTCTGGGCGATCGACAATTCCCTCAGCATCGGCGCGCGCACATCGTATGACACAGTCCGCATCGGCGGGGCGATGTACGGGCGGGGAACCGAAGACTACGAGCAGATACGAAAGCTCCACGAAGACCTGGAAATGCTGGCGCTCCAAAACGGCGTTAAGGACTTGCTGGAGATGAGGGACTACGTAGAAGTCTTACAGGAACTTGCGAGTGGACGTCGTTAAAGTTAGTGCGTACGTACGAGGTGCACTCAAAAGGCATGCCCGAGCCCTCGCGCGGATTGCAACACACCAGTCAGCGTTCATGGAACTTGCAGCATTTGTGGCAACAGAACAGCAGTATCGACTGGGGGGCGCGAGGACGCAGATGGTTCACCCTTCAGGCAGAACACTGAAGGTAAAGACGTTCACGAGGGGTCATCCGAGTCTATTTACTCGAATCGAGGTGGATAAGGGCAGGAGGTCCTGGGAGGTTCATATGAACCTGGCCGTGAGAGGCGCCTATGGGGATGGGATCTTCTGCGTCGATATTGGGGTTGCGAGATCAGGTGCCGTCCCACAGCAAAAGCCAAAGAAGGGAGACAAATGGGTTGCGTGTCTCAACCGTGACCTGATTACCCTAGCTGAGGTAAAGAAGCTGGCCATCTATCCAATGCTGTTGGCGCAGTTCGTGGGCATTGTCCACGAGCTTCTACCCTTGTATTTGGCCGGAAGCCGCCCTCCGGGGTTCAGATCGAGTGGTCACTTCGAGCCGTCGCTTTTGACACTGGGTGGATTCTCGGGCAACTCAACGGCCGTCATGGAGTCGTTCCGAGAACGACGGTTCGGGGTCAGGGTAATTCCGGCTTTTGATGTTAGGCTCGGTCGAATTCGGGCGGGCAGCAACGAATTGCCGTTTGACCCGAAGAATGAGCTTCCGGTGAAGGGAACGAAGTAGTTGGAGCGGCTCAGTTCCGCCACTTACGGACAGCCGAGACCGGGACCACAGTTGATATTAGGCGCTTCGCGCAACGATCGGTTTGGCGGGGTAGAGCGGGTCTAAAGCATCCGGTGACGCCAGAGCGGGGGGTTGCGGGGCTTGTGAAAGACGGCGAAGCGGATCGGCGCAAAGACGGCCACCCATGAAGGATCATCCAGGAGAGGTGCGAGAGGGCTGCCGCCAGCCTCCGGGATCCCTTGGCCGACTGATCTGGATTTTACGCTCGGTCGAGCAGCAATGGACTGCGCCGGCGCGTGCCGATGTCGCACCGAGGCCACCGTGGACGGCGAGCGCTTCGGAGGCCAAAGCGATAAAAAGAACGAATCGCGCCGACGGGCGCCGAGGGCCGACAAACCAACGTCTGGCACCGCAAAATAGGCTTCCGGATTTGCGGCGGATTTGCGAGCTGAGTTTTAAGCGATCCGACGAAAATCGGTAGCGCTAAGTGCTTGAATTACTTGGTCGGGGTGACAGGATTTGAACCTGCGACACCTACGTCCCGAACGTAGTGCTCTACCAGGCTGAGCTACACCCCGAGGCGGAGAAGACCCATCGCGGTGCCGGAAGCCGGCTGGGCTCGTGACGGGGCGCGCAGTGTACTGAAGAGGTCGGCCGGCAGCAATGGCGACGGGGAAATCACTCGCGTGGGCAGGCACTTAGGTGCCCCGGCGTGCGTCGCGGGGGCAGTAAAGTGGGCAGGCGCCGCCGCGCGACCTAGGTCAGTGATGCCCACCCGAGGACTGCTGCCCAGCCGGGCACCCAGCCCCGGAGCAAAACCCCGTCTTCTGATAGATCACCACGCCGTTGTGCATGACGAAGACCGGGTGCTCGGTCGAATGGATATTCACCAAGGGATCGCCGGCGACCCCGACGATATCGGCAATCTTGTTGACCTGAAGGGTTCCGACGTCCGCATCGACACCGAGCAGCTTCGCGGACTCGCGAGTGCCGGCGAGGAGGGCGGCGGTCGGAGTCATGCCGATATCGGTCAGAAGGCCGAACTCGAGGGCGTTCATTCCATGCGGGGACACCGAGGAGTCGGTACCGAAAGCGATCGGTACGCCGATCTTCAGGGCGGACCGAAACATCTTCTCGTGTGCAGCGTAGGCGGCGCGAGCTTTAGCAGCGATCTGGGGCGGATAGGTGTCAGCTTGTTTGTTGGTCCAATAAATCGCGAGGCGTGTTGGGACCAGGTAGACGCCCTTGGCCTTCATCAGTTTGAGCGTATCGTCGCTCAGAAAGCTGCCGTGCTCGATCGAATCGACGCCGGCGTCGATCGCCAGGCGTGCTGCCTGATCGCCATGCGCGTGGGCGGCGACCTTGCGCTTCCACTTGTGAGCTTCGCTGATGATCGCGCTGAGCTCATCGGCTGTGAGCTGAGGAGTGTCCACCGGATCGGTTTCTGACAGCACCCCGCCGGAGGCGCAGACCTTGATCACGTCGGCGCCATACTTCAGCTGTTCGCGGACAGCCTCGCGGCACTCGTTGGGGCCATTGCAAACACCTTCGATGGGGCCGCGCGGCTTGACGCGCTCAGGAGGAAAGGGGTCCTGATCGCAGTGGCCACCGGTGGACCCGATGGCGTGCACGGCAGTCAGAATATGCGGCCCCTCGGTGATTCCGGCATTGATCGCGTTGCGCAGGCCGATGTCCACGAAGTCATCGGCGCCGAGATTCCGAATCGTCGTGAATCCCGCCTCGAGCGTCCGACGTGCATACAGGGCTGCGTAGTGAGCTTGCTCGGCCGGAAAGCGCATCAGTCCGTTGTAAACGCCCCGGTAGTAGTTCAGATCGGATTCGTCCGTGATGTGCGTGTGCGCATCGATGAAGCCTGGCAGAAGTGTGGCGTCACCAAGATCGATTACCTGTGCGCCTGCAGGGACATCGGCTTTACCGATGGCGATGATCCGATCGCCGCGGACCATGATCATGGCGTTGGTGCGAAGTGTCGTGCCAGTTGAGTCGAATAAGCGTGCGGCTTTGATGACGAGTACGTCGCCGACTGGCGCGTCGGCCGCGAACGCGGTCGCTGAAACCGCAGGCAGAGTGAGGCACGCGGCCAGCAGGGATGCACAGATTCGATGGAACGCGAGGCGAAGCATCAGGACTTAATCCGGGTGTGTGATAAAACCCGGGCGAGAGTCTAGTGAGCGAGGCTTCGTGCGCGATTGACGCTCCTAGCAGTTCCTCGCGAAATGCAGTTCAGTCAGAGAAATCATTCACGAAGTGTGACTTCGCGAGAGGCCGGGCGCCGCTGGGCGGTCGCCCGGCCGCTGATCCTTCATCGACGGATCAGCGATGATCGCGGCCGTGATAGCGATCCCCATCGTGGTGACGTTCCCCTTCGCGGTGACGCGACCACTCCTCATGCCTGTAGTGGTCATGGCCGTAGTAACGCGGTCCGTAGTACCTCACCGGAGGGGCGTAGTACCTGACGGGTGGGCTGTAATAACGGGGCGGTTCTACGATGACCGGCGCTGGAAAGCCGATACCAATTCCGACGTGCAAGTCACCCGCGTGCGCAGGCGATGTGACGCCCGCAGCGGCGATGCCGCTGCCAACAACCGCTAACGACGAAAGCAACCAGGTTCTCATGATCTTGCTCCATTCACGTCTTCTTACGACGCGAGAGCAGTTTGCTGCCATGGCAGTGAATCCTGCCTGAACCTGCAAGCCCCTGATTGTTCGTGCAAAAAGGGACCGTTTAAGTCGTGTGGCCCACGGCGAAGTTCGCAAGGCCTGCGAGCGCCTTCTTATATATAGAGTCTGGCAACACAGCGAGCGCCGACAGTGCCTGTCGGGCCTCTTCCTGGGCTCTGCTCGCGGCATAGTCGAGGCCGCCGGTCGCATCGATGGCGGCGATGATGGAGTCGAGTTGGTCGAGGCCGCCGTTTTCGATTGCTTTACGGATGTCGTTTTTCTGTGCGTCGGTGCCGTTCTTCAGGGCGTGAATCAACGGCAGCGTAGGTTTGCCTTCGGCGAGATCGTCGCCCAGATTCTTGCCGCGCTCGACAGGATTGGAGCGGTAGTCGAGAACGTCGTCGACGAGTTGGTACGCGGTACCGAGGTGTTTGCCGTAAGCGGCCAATCCTTGGCGAACCGGTGTCGGACTTCCGGCTAGTACGGCAGCTACTTCGGCACCCGCCTGAAACAAACGGGCCGTCTTGCGATAAATGACTTCGAGATAACGCTGCTCAGTTGTGTCGGGGTCGTGCGCATTCATCAGCTGCAGCACTTCACCTTCGGCAATTACGTTGGTGGCCTCCGCCATGATCTCCATGACTGGCTGCGAGGTGAGGGAGGCCATCATCTGAAAGGCACGCGAGTAAACGAAGTCACCGACCAGGACACTCGCCTGATTGCCGAAGACTTCGTTAGCCGTGTCACGGCCGCGCCGCATTGACGAACCGTCGACGACATCGTCGTGTAAAAGAGTCGCGGTATGAATGAACTCGATAAAGGCTGCGGCCTCTATGTGTGCGTCGCCCTCGTGGCCACAGGCACGACCGGAGAGCACCACGAGTAACGGGCGCAGGCGTTTCCCGCCACCCGCGATGATGTGCTCCGCGACCTGATCCACAAGCGGAACTGAGCTTTTCAGACGCGCCCGAATGACCTGATCGACGGCGGCGAGATCCCCACGGACGGGGGAGCGAATTTCATCCAGAGTCATCGGCTTGAGCAGGCCCTTTGGCTTGGCTCCGCATAGGCGGCCTCGCATCCTATCTGACGCGAGGCCCTTTGGTGAGTAGTGGGGACGGGCCGTTTGGGGTGCGGACCCTCGCAGCCAGGCTCGAGGGCGAGTCCGGGTACCGATTTCCGCCGCAGGCGGCTAGCACCGCACGTAAGTCGGCGTCTGGCTTAGGGAAATAGTCGTTTGACCCGCACCGGTCCGCTCAGTAGAATGCGCGCCCTTTCTCGCCCCATTCCTTAACTACCATGTACGCAGTCATCGCCACCGGCGGCAAGCAATATCGTGTGACCAAAGACGGCGTGCTGCGCGTCGAGAAGCTCGAAGCGGAACCCGGCTCAACGGTCGAGTTCGGTGAGGTTCTCCTCGTCGGCGAAGGCGCGAGCGTCAAGCTCGGTAAGCCTCTGGTTCAGGGCGGAAAGGTCGTTGCCACGGTGGTGCGCCACGGCCAGGGTCCCAAGGTTTCGGTGGTGAAGTTCCGCCGCCGCAAGCACTACTTGCGTCAGAAGAACCACCGCCAGAAGTTCACCGAGGTCAAGGTCACCGACATCAGCGCAGGCTGAGCGGCACCAGAATCAACCAGACGTTCCCGGGCCCATTGGGCCTAGCGGAGCGGAAAAGCAGGAAACAGCAGTCATGGCACATAAAAAGGCCGGCGGCAGTACGAAGAACGGCCGCGATTCGCACTCGAAACGACTTGGCGTGAAGCGCTTCGGCGGCGAAGAGGTCCTCGCGGGTAACATCCTCATTCGCCAGCGCGGCACGCAGGTGCGCCCCGGCACGAATGTCGGGATGGGCACGGACCACACCCTGTTCGCGAAAATCGCGGGTAAGGTCGAGTTCAGGAAGCGCGGCATCGAAGGCAAGATGTTCATCAGCGTGCTGCCCAAGACGGCTTGAATCCGGCAGCCCTGACAGGCTCACGAGAAGACCCCGGCGCCTGCCGGGGTTTTTGTTTGAGGACTCCATGAAATTCGTCGATGAAGCTCGAATGAAGGTGCAGGCTGGCAGCGGCGGACGCGGCAGCACGAGCTTTCGGCGTGAGAAATTCGTCCCGTTCGGCGGACCCGATGGGGGCGACGGCGGGGATGGCGGGAGCGTCTATCTAAAGGCCCTCACCGGCATCAACACGCTCGTCGACTTCCGCATCGAGCGGACCTTTAGGGCAGAGCACGGTCAGCCAGGCGGGGGCCAGGATTGCTTTGGCCGTGGCGGGGAAGACCTCTACGTCTCCGTGCCGATCGGCACCACCGTGAAGGACTCGGACACCGGCGAGGTCTACGGCGACCTTCTGAGTGATGGGCAGACCTTGCTCGTCGCGCGCGGTGGGAAGGGTGGCTGGGGAAACCAGCGCTTCAAGAGCAGCACGAACCGCACACCCCGGCAGTTCGGACCCGGCCTTCCGGGAGAAAAGCGGACGCTGGAACTGGAATTGAAGGTCATCGCCGATGTTGGCCTGCTGGGCCTGCCGAACGCCGGTAAGTCGACCCTGATCCGCGCGGTCTCAGCGGCGCGGCCGAAGGTCGCCGACTATCCGTTCACGACTCTGCATCCCAACCTCGGTGTTGTGGACGTCGGTCAGCACCGCAGCTTTGTCATGGCTGACATTCCAGGCCTGATTGAGGGAGCGGCAGAGGGCGCGGGCCTTGGGATTCGGTTCTTGAAGCACCTGCAGCGAACCGGCGTGCTGCTTCACTTGGTCGACATCTGTCCCGTCGATCCCGAGGCCGACCCGGTACGCGATGCGCGTGCGATCGCCGCGGAGCTCAAGAAGTTCAGCAAAGAGTTGGCCGCCAAGCCGCGTTGGCTCGTGCTGAACAAGAGTGATCTGCTTCCTGAGAAGGAAGCGGAGAAGCGCGCACGCGCAATCGTCCGCAGCCTGCGATTCCGCGGGCCGCACTTCCTCATCTCCGGCGCAACAGGCCGGGGAACGAAGGAACTAACCGCAGCGGTTATGAGCTTTTTGGAGGAGCAGCGGGCGAGCGAAGTGCACGACCCCGCAGCACAACCTGCATCAGATACTGCCGACGTGCCGCCGGCTTCATCTTGAGTGCAAGCGGGCGTGCCGGAGAGGCAGCCAAACGTAGCTTATCAGTGGCGTTCATCACGACCCTCACTGCATTGCGCGGATCCGCGCTGCCAAGCGGCTCTTATGTCGAGCGGCCTTATTGCGGTGGATGATCTGCTTGTTCACCAATGCATCAATGACGGGGACTGCTTCCTTGTAGCTGGCCGTTGCTGCATCCTTCTTCCCACCAGAGATAGCCACCGTGACATTACGTACTGCAGTGCGCATCCGTGAGCGCAAAGCAACGTTGTGCGCGCGGTGTTTCTCAGCTTGGCGAGCCGCCTTTTCAGCGGACTTTGTATTGGCCACACACGTCTCCGAAATTGAACAAAACCCCGGTTTCGCGGGGGCCGGTAGTCTGCTGATGGGGCAGGGGAAAGTCAACGCTAAGCGGTGCCGCGACAAAGGCCGCGCGATGCCGGGCGTAGGATCTCCCGCGAGCTTCTCGCGGGCGGCGGGTTGGGTGGCTTTTGTGGCACCGCAGCGAGCAGCGCCCCGGTCGCGCCGAATGCCCGCCACTCGGGCCCAAAACCCGTATAATTCAATCCTTTAGCCTTACCGGCTTGATCGGCCCATGGAGCTCATCCGCGGATTTACGCACCTGCGCGAACGTCACCGCGGCTCCGTGGTCACCGTCGGAACGTTTGACGGCCTGCACCTGGGCCACCAAGCCCTGATCAGCCGCCTCAAGAATCACGCGGAACGGCTCGGTCGGCCGGCGACGCTGCTGACGTTCGAGCCTACCCCCCGGGAATTTCTGGCTTCCGAGGATCCCCCGGCCCGGCTGACCTCGTTCCGCGAGCGATGGCGGCTCCTGCAAGGGATGGGTCTCGAGTCGGTCTGGCTGCTGCGCTTTTGTGATGCGCTGCGTCGAATGTCAGGGGACGAGTTCGCGCGGCTGCTTGCGCAGGAGCTGCGCGCACCCACAGTAGTGGTAGGGCACGATTTCCGCTTCGGGCGTAACGGCGAGTCCACGGCGGCCGGCCTGGTTGAGGCGGGACGGGGATTGGGTTTCACTGTGGAGGTGGTCGAGCCCGTTATGTTGAACGGGGACCGCGTGAGCAGCAGCGGTATCCGTGCCGCGCTCGCCAGGGGGGATCTCGAGTTCGCGCGCCGCTGGCTCGGTAGAGCCTATTCGATGCGCGGCCGCGTGATTCGCGGCAACCAGTTGGGACGCACGCTGGGCTTTCCAACAGCCAACCTGAGAGTCGAGCGCCGACGAGTCGCGTTGTCGGGGATTTTTGCGGTGCGCGTGCACGGGGCGACGGGGCCTTCGTTGTCAGGTGTGGCGTCGCCAGGTGCGGGCCGCCCTGCGCCGGCTGCAGGCCTGCCCGGCGTGGCGAGCCTGGGGACGCGCCCGACAGTGGCGGGAGTGGAAACACTGCTCGAAGCGCACGTGTTTGATTTTTCGGGTGACCTGTACGGTCGTGAGATTGAGGTCGAGTTCGTCGCGAAGCTGCGGGACGAGGAGCGTTTCGACAGTCTCGACGCGCTGACTGACCAGATGAACCGGGATGCGGCGCAAGCGCGCAGCATCCTCAATTGAGTGAGGCAATGGCGGATTCCAACCCATACAAGACGACGATCAACCTGCCCCAGACCGCCTTCCCGATGAAGGCGGACCTGGCGCAGCGCGAGCCTGCGATGGTCAAAGCGTGGGACGATCGTGCGATTTACTCCAAACAACGCGCCGTCGCCAAGGGCCGGCCGCGTTTCGTGCTGCACGATGGTCCTCCTTACGCCAACGGCGCGATTCACATCGGCCACGCGGTCAACAAGATTCTGAAGGACATCGTCGTCAAGTCGCACTCGATGGACGGGTTCGATTCGCCCTACATCCCGGGCTGGGACTGCCACGGCCTGCCGATCGAGTTGCAGGTCGAAAAGAAGCACGGCCGCCCCGGGCAGAAGCTCGACGCGACGGCGTTTCGGGCTGCGTGCCGCGCCTATGCGCAGGAGCAGATCGAACTGCAACGCGGCGACTTCAAGCGCCTCGGCGTGTTGGGTGACTGGGATCATCCGTACAAGACCATGGATCCGATGTACGAGGCGCAGCAGATCCGCGCCTTCGGTCGGATCATCCGCAACGGACACCTGTACAAGGGCTCAAAGCCCGTCCACTGGTGTCTGGATTGCCGCTCGGCGCTGGCCGAGGCCGAGGTGGAATACGAGGAGAAGACCTCATCGGCGATCGATGTGGGTTTCCAGGTCGTCGACAATCGCGATCTCGAGAAGCGCATTGGGTTGAAGCCCGGTGAGCTCGGGAGCGCGCCGGCGGATGTCGTCATCTGGACGACGACTCCTTGGACGCTTCCGGCGAACCAGGCGGTCGCGTTGCGCGACGAGTTCCAGTACGCACTCGTCGATGCGGAGAAGGCGGGCGAGCGCCGCAGGCTGATCGTTGCGGCCGATCTCGTGTCGCAGTCCCTGACTCGGTATGGGATGACGCCAATTGCGACGCTGGCTCAGTTCGAGGGGCGCGCACTCGAAGGCCTGAAACTGCAGCATCCATTCGAAGATCGGCAGGTTCCTGTCATTCTCGGCGAGCACGTGACGCTCGAGGCCGGCACTGGCGCCGTGCATACAGCTCCGGGGCACGGCCAGGAAGACTTTGCCGTGGGCCGGCGCTACAACCTCGCCGTCGTCAACCCGGTGGGGAATGACGGTCGATTCTATTCAGACGTTGGGTTGGTAGCGGGCCTGAAGGTCGAGGAGGCCAATCCGGTCATCGTCGAAGCGCTCAAAGAGCGCGGACGGCTGCTGCATCACGAGAAGATCCAGCACAGCTACCCGCACTGCTGGCGTCACAAGACTCCGGTCATCTTCCGGGCTACGCCGCAGTGGTTCATCAGCATGGACGCCAAGCGTCTGCGCGAACACACGTTGCGCGACATCCGCAATGTGCAGTGGACGCCTGCCTGGGGCGAACAGCGCATCACTGGCATGATCGCGGATCGTCCGGACTGGTGTATCTCGCGGCAGAGAACCTGGGGAGTACCCATCACTCTGTTCGTTCACAAGCGAACCGGTGATCTGCACCCGCGGACACAGGAGTTGATCGATACTGTTGCCTCCAAGGTGGAGACCGGCGGCATCGATGCCTGGTTCGCCCTCGATGCCAAGGACCTGATCGGGGCCGATGCCGAGAGCTACGACAAGGTCACCGACGTCATGGACGTCTGGGCCGATTCGGGCATGTCTTTCGAGTGTGTGGGCACCGCACGTCCAGAGATCGCCGCGCCCGTCGATATGTATCTCGAGGGGTCGGACCAACACCGTGGCTGGTTCCACAGCTCGATCCTCATGTCCGAGGCCCTCTACGAGCGGGCTCCGTATCGCGGCGTCTTGACTCACGGCTTCACGGTCGATGAGAAGGGGCGCAAGATGTCGAAGTCGCTGGGCAATGTCGTTGCCCCGCAGAAGATCATGAGCACTCTCGGCGCAGACGTCCTGCGACTGTGGGTCTCATCGACCGACTACGCGAACGAGATCAGCGTCTCCGACGAGATTCTCAAGCGCATGGCGGACTCGTACCGGCGCATTCGCAATACGGTTCGCTATCTGCTTGGAAATCTGCACGGGTTTGATCCGGGCAAGCACAGGGTGAAGCCTGAGGACATGCTGGCGATCGATCGCTGGGCTCTGCGACGTACGCATGAGCTCCACCAGGAAGTCGTTGACGCGTACCGTAAGTACAGCTTCCACTCCATCTATCAGAGTGTGCACAACTTCTGCACCGTCGACATGGGCAGCTTTTATATCGACGTGCTGAAGGACCGGCTGTACACGATGCCGTCGGAGAGTCTGGCGCGGCGATCCGGGCAGACGGCCATGTATCACATCGCCGAGGCGATGGTGCGCTGGCTCGCGCCGGTGTTGTCCTTCACCTGCGAAGAGATCTGGCGCTACCTGCCGGGCACGCGCTCGGAATCGATCTTTCTCGAGACCTGGTATGCGCTGCCGCAAGTCCAGGCGGACTCGATCGACTGGACGGCTCTGTTGCAGTTGCGCGGAGACGTCACTCGGGAGCTGGAGAAGCTGCGTGAAGCCGGCTCGATCGGTGCCCCGCTGGATGCCGAGGTTGACGTGTATTGCACGGCTACGGAGGCGGGGCGGTTTGGTGCTTTGGGCGGTGAGTTGCGGTTTTTGCTGATTACGTCGGAAGCACGGGTCCATCAGGTTGCGGAGCCCCCTGCTGGGGCCGCTCCCGCCACTAACACCGGCAGCGCTGGCGTGTGGATCGTGGTGAAGCCTGCGGAAGCCGCGAAGTGCGTTCGGTGCTGGCAGAAGCGCGGCGACGTCGGTGCCGATCACAATCACCCCGAGTTGTGCGGGCGTTGCGTAATCAACGTGGCCGGGCCGGGTGAGCGGAGGCTGTTCGTATGAAGCAATCGGGAGTTCGTTGGCTGTGGGCGGCCGTCCTCGTGATCGCGCTCGACCAGGTCGTCAAGTGGCTGATGGTGGTCAATCTGAGCCCTTACGAGCCCCATCATGTCCTGCCTGTGCTGGACATCACGCTGATGTACAACACTGGCGCTGCGTTCAATTTCCTGGCCTCGGCGGGTGGTTGGCAGCGATGGGCCTTCATCGTCCTGTCCACTCTGGTGAGCCTCGGGATCATCTGGTGGCTGACGACCCTCCACGCCGTCAGACATCGGCTGCTGTCTTTTGCGCTGAGCTTGATCCTCGGGGGTGCGATCGGAAACGCCATCGACCGCGTTCGCTTAGGCCGCGTCGTCGACTTCATCTACCCCCATTGGAACGACCACTGGTTCGCCGCGTTCAATGTCGCTGATTCGGCCATCACCGTCGGGGCGGTTCTGCTGCTGCTCGACGCTCTGTTGGAGAGTGCCTCCTCGAAGAAGACGCAGATCATCAGCAAGGGGACCGGCAGGGGGGCGAGCACATGAAAGTTCTCCTCGCCAATCCGAGAGGGTTTTGCGCTGGCGTCGATCGCGCGATCGAGATTGTCGAGCGTGCGATCGAGCTGTTTGGGCCGCCGATCTACGTTCGTCACGAGGTCGTGCACAACCGTCACGTTGTTGAGCGTCTGCGCGCTCTTGGCGCCGTATTTGTCGATGAGCTCGATGAGGTTCCGTCGGGCAACACGGTGATCTTCTCGGCGCACGGCGTTTCCAGCGCCGTGGAGCAGGAAGCGAAGACCCGCGGTCTCACCGTTTTCGATGCGACCTGTCCGTTAGTGACGAAAGTTCACATGGAGGTTCAACGCTACGCCCGAGAAGGACGTGACGTGGTGCTGATCGGACATGCAGGCCATCCGGAAGTCGAAGGCACGATGGGCCGATTCGACGCCTCCTGGGGTGGAGCGATTCACCTCATCGAAAGCATCGTAGATGTTCAGAACGTTCAGGTCCGAAACCCGGCAAGCCTCGCGTTCGTGACGCAGACCACCTTGTCGGTGGATGACACCGCCGGAATCGTTGCAGCCTTGCGGGTGCGCTTTCCCGCTTTGGCGACTCCTCGTAAAGAGGACATCTGCTATGCCACTCAAAACCGGCAGGACGCCGTAAAGAAGCTGCTCGAGCAGTGCGATGTTCTGCTCGTCGTCGGTTCCCGCACCAGCTCGAACTCCAATCGCTTGAGGGAGCTGGCCGATCGAGCCGGGATTGCCGGTTATCTCGTCGATGGACCTGACGATCTGCAGCGCGAGTGGTTCGACGGGAAGGGGGCGGTTGGGGTAACCGCTGGGGCCTCCGCTCCGGAACTTCTCGTGCAGCAGGTCGTAGATCGTCTGCGAAGTTGGGGCGGACAGGCCCCCAACGAAGTGATCGGTCGCGAGGAACGTGTTTCTTTCACCTTGCCGCGCGAGCTGCGTCGAGCCGACTCTGTTGAAAAGCGCTGACATCTACCGGCGATTCGAGAGTCGCTGACGGTTTTCTGCGGCGTCGCTGTTCGCCGACCCTCGTTTCCCCTTACGGCCCTCGTTTGAACCCGCACAGCGCTGTTGGTGCACCTACTCGTGCGCCAACAGCCGCTGCGCGCCGGCATCACACGGGGAACTACTTCCATGAAGCTCGCTATTTTTCGCGATGGACTCGTTCGTTTGCTCGTGGGCGGCTCCATCGCGATGGTTCTATCAGGAACGCTTGTCGCATGCGGTGGAGGCAGTGCGTATGGGGGTGGCGGTTCATCGCCGCCACCACCGGCGCCGCCATCGGGGAGTCCCTCGATCAGTGCTTCTTCTTCCGTAGCGCCTGCCGCGTCGGCGAATCGCAGCGTTTCGCTGATGGCGGCGCCTACGGTCGCCTCTGGAGTCACGGTCACCAATGTGGATTTCCTGGTCGATGGTGCATCGATCGGAACAGTCACCACGTCGCCGTATACGAAGACGTGGGACACGACCACCGTGGCCGATGGCGCCCACATGTACACGGCCAGAGTCACTGATAGTCAGGGGCAAACGGCTACGTCGACTGCCGTTTCCATCAATGTCCTGAACAAACCGACCTTTTCGCCCGCGCTCTCTCCGGGGCAGGTCGTTCCTTCCTCGACATCGAGCGCGACAGGGACATCCAGTATCACGGTCAACCTCGCCACTGGCGCGGTGTCGGGCAAGATCACTGTGGCTGACGTCACCGCCACCGGCGCCACGATCAACTCGGCGTTTGCCGGCACCAACGGCACGTCGATTGTGACTCTAAGTCAGAACGCGACAACCAGCGCCGAGTGGGATGTGCCTACTAGTGCAATTCTGGCAGCTGATCAGATCACGGCACTTCTCGAAGGCAAGCTGTATCTCACAGTCGCCTCGGCCGCGAACCCGGGCGGCGACGTGCGTGGACAGATTCTGCCTGCAAACGTGAGTCTCCTGTTCAATGCTATTGAAGGCAGGCAGGAGGTGCCGGCCGTTACCATTACCGCATTGGGTGTCGTGGTAACCACAGTTGATTCGATAGCCAACGTAGCGACGGTTGAGGTCAACAGCACGGGAGTCGACGACGCCACGGCCGCTGAGGTCGACACGGCCGCACAAGGCGCGATCGGGGCGAGGGTGTTCTCGTTGACGAAGGATCCGGTGGATTTGGGGCATTGGTCTCACGAGCTAGCTCAGGTGACTGCCGCTGAGGTCGCTAGCTTCACTGCCGGCAAGTGGTACGTGAACATCATTACGCCGGCTCACGCCAATGGCGCAATCCGAGGTCAGATCACGAGCGGAACGGGGACGACGCCGCTACCTGCCGCGCCGACGTTGACGCAGATGCAAGCGCTAATCTTTTCGCACTGTGGCAGCTGCCACACGGGCGTTGGGACGGCTCTGCCCGGAGTCCAAAACCTGACGACTGCTGCCAATACGTTTGCCAACCTCGTTGGTGTGGACAGTGTGGAGCAGCCGGGGCTGAAGCGCGTTGCTCCCGGCGACGCTGAAAACAGCTACGTCGTTCGCAAGCTGGAAGGTTCGCCGAGCATAACCGGCGCGCGGATGCCCTTCGGTGGCCCATTCTTCGACCAGGCCACGATCGATCAGCTGAAGGCGTGGATCAATGCGGGGGCGCAGAACAACTGAGGTCGCGCGGGTTTCGGGAAGTGAGTGGGTCGGGTGCTGGGCGTCGCCGTGACGCTCAGCACCCGGATCAACTCTTGCCGTACAGGTTCTTTTTCAGCTTCCAGCGCTTGTGCGACCACGGCCAGTCGGGAGGCGCGTCGCGGATCTGAGCTTCGACCAACCGGGCATAGCGTTCGGTGAGCTCTCCTGCGGGTAGCTGTTCCGCGGGGCGCGCCAGCGGCTGAAACTCCATCTCATAGTAGCCGCGCTTCACGCGGCGCATGGCGATGAAGAACACCGGCAGCTTGGTGACCCGCGAGATCTCCTCGGGCCCCATGTAGAAGGCAGTGTCGCGATTCAGAAATCGAGTCCAGTGCTTGCGCTCGCTGGTGGTGGGTTCCTGGTCGGCGACCATCGCCACCGCGCGGACCACCTCGCGACGCTTGATCATGTCGGCCAGCAGCGTCTTAGCCGGAATCAGCCGGCAGCCGAACCGGCTGCGCAGCTTCTTCATTTCCCGCTCGGCCCAGCTGTCCACGAGGGGCTTGTAGGCAGCATCCAGGGGATAGCCCAGCTCGAGAGACAGACCCAGAAGCATCCACTCCCAGTTGCACTGGTGGGCGGCGACCAGCAGTACCGATTGACCTTGAGACAGGTACTCGCGGGTATTCTCGAGGTTCACGATCCGCACCCGGCGGGCGATCTCCTCCGGCTTCAGGGTCGCGGACTTGATGACCTCGACCAGCATGTCCGCGAACCCTTGGTAGTAATCCTTGATTACACCGCGCAGCCGGGTCTCATCCAGGTCCGGAAAGGCCTTCGTGAGGTTCTCGCGTACAACG
This sequence comes from Steroidobacteraceae bacterium, assembly GCA_036499585.1. Lineage (GTDB taxonomy): Bacteria > Pseudomonadota > Gammaproteobacteria > Steroidobacterales > Steroidobacteraceae > 13-2-20CM-66-19. Next base: position 458,088 of record DASYDM010000057.1, on the reverse strand, counting down.
TGCTCGCGGTAGGGGTAGACGCGGTAGGCCAGCCAGCCCAGGCAATTGGCGAAGCCGTAGAGCAGGGGGAGGGGAGTCGCGGAGAGCAGGCGCACCCACCAAGCCGACCGATCCGGCTGAGGCTCGGGCGGGAGAGCGGAAACGGCTGCTTTTTCGATCGGGGCCTGGCTCGCCATGAGAGCCGGCGATCCTATCATTCCGCCGTGCTCCCGCAGGGACGCCTTCGAAGTGCCCGGCCCTCTCTCAGAGGGGCTAGTCACGTGGATGCTGCACAGCAGCATTGAGATGAAATCGCGATTGGCTGTCTTGGAAAAGAATGTAGAATCCGCGCCCTTGCACCCGGCGGCTGGGTTCGACGCCTCGCGTCTGCCCGTCGGTCCTTCGATGACCGGTGGCCACCGCGGTGCTTCCTCTCTCGGTGCCGGCTTAGCTCAGCTGGTAGAGCAACCGCTTCGTAAGCGGTAGGTCCGCGGTTCGATTCCGCGAGCCGGCACCAGTCCACCTTCCCAACCTTTCCCAGATCGTCCCAAGCTGTCCGCAATCGCGGCGGAAGTGCCGGGATTTTTGGGCGTTTCCTGTCCCAGAGCGTTTCGCCCGTTGACACCGCCGGCCGCAGAGGCCGCTGACCCGCCAGGCAAAAGTCCGTTCGATCCTCAAGAGGCTAGGGCTACGATCCAGGAAGACGACTATGGCAGGCCAAGTTAGCGGGGGCTAGCTTCAGAGAGACGATCGGGACGACCGCGTCTTGTGCGAAAGATGTGGGCGAAGAATGGTGTCGCTGGCTTTCGGTCAATCGCCCGCCACTGGCGCGACACTGGAATTTGCTCACGCGTATGACCGTCGAGCAGCTGACCTCATTGCCATAAGAGCAGCGCCAGGCTCGCCGCTCGGATGACCTCGACCCCGGTCCGAATCTGAGCCCCGGAATTTTAACGTATGACGTTAAAATTCCGGCGTATGAGAAGAGCGCTGAAATTGACAGCGGAAGGGTACTGCGCAGCGCAAACCTAACGTGCGGCCGCCTTCCGTGTGGAGGCGGCCCTGTCCCGAAGATCAAGTCTTCCGCAGATTTTCCGCCAGCATGTTGCAAAACAGTGCGCCTTGCTCAATAGCGTCGTCGAGGGAGATATGGGTGTGCGGGTGCGCGTCGAACCAGTTCTTGGGCATGGCCCGCTTGGTGCTTTTGCGGTAGTCCTTTTTTAGTAGCGCCATCGCGTAGGTTTTGATATCCAGTGCGGAAAAGCTGAACGGACTCTCGCCGGCAAATCGTATGAGGTACCAATACACGAACAGGAAGTCGAATCCGGCGGGATACCCAACGAACACAGGTGTCCCTGGGAGAGTCTTCAGCCATGCGACGTAGCGCGGTATTGCAGCTTCTGGTGGCTCGAGATTCTGCCGGCAGGCGGTCCACGCTACCGGATGGTTAGACCACCACTCGGCTGTCTTCGGATCGGCAATGGCGCCCGGCAACGTCTCTAGGTTAGCGCTGAATGTGCCGAGCAAGTCCTTTGTGGCCGTATAGGCCGCTGATCCGAAGCTCAGCATGGAGTTCGGTCCGGGGATGGGGCCGTCGGCCTCGACATCGGTGCTAACGTAAATCTCCATCTATCGACTCTTCCGTGCGCCGCCGCCCAGCCTACGCGGCTGCGTGGTGCTCGACCTCCCAACCTTTGCAGGCGAGCAGCACTGTGCACGGCACTTCCTGCTCGGCGCTGATGTAGTGCGCAACTTGGCGTCGGGAAATACCCAGTGCTTCGGCAGCGGCAGTAAGGGACAGGCCGTTACGCCAACGCCATCGATGAAACTCGACCGTGTCCATGCGTCCGCTCTGCTCGAGCGCCATTTCGAAGAGTCTGCCCGCGCCCATATCGATGTCGCCGGGCCATGCAACGCTATGGCCGTCCTCACCGACATGCGCTTTAGCGAACACGGCCGCGTCACGCAGAGGTCGGAGGCCTTTCAGGCTGAATACCCGTTCACGCAGATCCACCGTCAGCGACTTTGCATTCGTCCAATGCAGGCGCATCGAGTATTCGCCAGTTATGGCGATGCTCTCAATTCGAATGGTTGCCTCGGCCGTGAAACTCATACCCCAGCTCCCAATACCCGTGCCATCTGTCTCTTACTTATCGAGCGCTTTCCACGCCAAGAGCGGCAGTCCGATCCCGCACTTCCCGCTGTCGCCTGCCTTTCGCTCCGGTAGTACGCCATCCCCTTACCGATCTCTTCCGCGCTCGGCGTGTTCGCTGGGTTATACGCGAGACTGCCCACGAACCTGGCAAGCGCCGCCCGTTTTGAGTTGTCGCGCGCGGCGGCTTCATAGCGAGAGATATTTATAAACCATACACGCCGAAGCGTGAATCCACTTTGATACATGACTTCTGAGAAAGAAAGCGTGGAAGGCTACCGCGGTCAAAAGCACGTACAGTCGCCGTGCGCTGGAGACTAAGTGGCTCGGTCGAATTCATGTGGCAGTGTAACTGAGGGTGCTGCAGTCTGCGTTGGCTTGCCAGCGAGCATAGTAGTCAGCGTATTTGTTCTTTGGCCCAGTTATAGAAGACCTCTGCCTTGACGAGCAACTTTTTGGCGGAAGTCGGAGTAAACACATCGCCTGAATACTCGTATTCGAACTTCGCCTGCACGACGGATGTGTACGCACGTAAGACGATCTCAGGAACCTTCCTCGCTACTTCCTGCAAGAGTCGACGCGCATCGGCGTGCTGCTCACTCGACGATCGGATCTTGCCAAGTTTGACAGTGACCGCGTCGTTCGCGCTGATGACCGCATGGATGATGCAAATCCCGATAGCGTTTCCGTACTCCTTGTCTCCCAGTGTCAGAAGCGTACGGGCGCTTTCCATGAGATGGGTGGCGACCTGCCAGTATTCCGCGGCACGGTGGCGGGGGATCCGGCGGCGACTTGTGATGCCGCGGTTCATGACTACAGCTATGCTGTTGATGATGAACCAAGAGTCTTTCGCAGTTCGCGAGGACGAAGGCCCGCGACATGTCGCCAGTCTCGTTCGGCCTCATCAAGGAGCGTCTGTCCCTTGGCAAGGCCATGGGCTATGCGGCGCCTCTCGAACACGACCGCCTGAAGCGGCCAGCCGTATCGCTCCGTCAACTCTGTTTGGGCCCCGGATAGGATCCGGGTAACGCGTTCCTTGTCCTTCAGCGTCTGAACTACGGCAAAGAGGTCGATATCCGATCCCGCCCGAGCGGCGCCACGGGCGAATGAGCCGAAGAGCCCGGCAGCAATGACATTGCCCTCGAGTAACTTGCGGAGTTCTCGGGATAGGGAGTCCAGCATCTTCCGTTCACCCTCGAACAAGGCGCTCAGTCCATTGGCGACGAGATAGTGCTTGATGTTTAAACCATAGCGGTTCTCGGTCGAGCCGCGTTCCACCTGGACGAGTCCAACGCTTTCGAGCTTGGCGAGCGTTTTCTGAACTGCGAACAAGGCCACGCCTGTCTGTTTGGCAATGGAGCCGCCCGAGTAACCGCGCTTGGAATGGAACAGAATGCGGAGGACCGCGATCTTACTTCTGGTTCCGAGAACCTCTTCCAGCGTCGAGGATGACTTGGTGTTCAGTGCCATATGTACAAGCCTACCAAAAAAGTGGTCAACCGACCAATTTAGTGGTAGCGGCGGCAGTTCTTTTCTCGGACCACGAACCGCAGATTCCAGCTCGCGTTTCAACGTGCTTTCCTTTCGAGGCTTCTGACAGCTGCATCGTCACGGGCTACGGCCATCCGGGGACGTCCGACTTCGGAGGCAGCGCGGGATTGCTCCACATACGATAGTGTTCTCTGCACGAGAAGCGCCGCGGAGACGCCGAGAGTGTCAGCTAATAGAAGAAGCACCGTTAGCGTCGGCGTTCGAAGTCCACGTTCCAGAAGGGAGGCGTAGGTTCGATCGATGCCGGCTGTGAGAGCAAGCTGCTCTTGGGAGAACCCGACTTCCATGCGGCTCTCGCGGAGCGCTGCACCGAACGCGAGAGCCATCGCCTGTTTTCTCGGGCTCATGGCCGCTCCTCGCCGGCACTTTCCTGGCCATCGACGAGTGCTCGGATCCGGTCGATCTCCCGCGATAGAGGTTCCAGGATGAATCGTCGCAACACGATTGCGACCGGTCGGTCCATGTCAGCGCTCTGCGACTACAAGACGGTCGACGTGATCTCTGCGACAGCAAGCACCGCTTCGAGACGATCCTGGATAGTCGCCAACTCGATGTGGACACCGGATGGCAGTGGTTGGAACGAGGTCGTGTCAGCGGCGACGCGAGTAGAATTCCGACGGCAAGAGGAATGCATGACTGCGTACTCTTGGATACGTGACTTCGAGTCGGGCAGCCTCGAAACCCAAGGGGTATGCGGCGGGATAACTCGCTTGGCGAAGCGATCAGAATATCAATAAAATCACCTGGTTAACCGCTCGCATCGGTTCCGCGAGCCGGCAGCAGGTCACCTTCTCCAGCCTACCTTGCGCGTCCTGGTTCCGTCGCAGTCGGTTTTTCCGAGGGAGAAGGTTCGCCAGGCAGCGCCTGGAGCTTCCTGGTGTCGGAGTTCGGCGGGGCCTTGAATGCCTCCCATTCCAGAGGAGTAAAGGTGTCCCGAAGGAGCGCTTCCAGCACACTGCCGTAGATATCCTCCCCATTTGAACTGTTGGTCATGATGAGCATGCCCGACTTCGGCTCGTCGAAACATACAACGTAGTGACGCCAGCCCTCGTCGTGCCCTTCCTTGAAGAACACCTTGCCGTATCGAGTCCAGTAAAGTCCCCAGCCAAGCCCGTAGCTCAGATGAATGTCCCGATTCGCAGTGGCGGTCTCAGTGGAAAGCGTTGGAAACTCGTGTTTCGAAAGAATCTGAATCTGGGGGCTGAGCATCTCTTCCCGAACTTCCTTTTCCGGGAAACCGTCCTCGAGCACGGCCTGTATGAAGCGTGCATAGTCACGCAACGTTGTCTGCATCCCCCCGGCTGCGTCGCCCTTTCTGCGCCTCTGCGGCCCCAGCGACTTACCCTGCTCGTCGTACCCGTTCGCGTAGTTGTCCTCGAACCGGTCCTCCCACACCATGTTGGTCCGGCCCATGCCCAGGGGACGAAAGACATACTCCGTCATCAGGTCGTCGATTGACCTTCCTGTGACGGTCTCCACAACCATCTGGGCCAACGCGATCCCTTCGCCGGAATAGGCGAACCGCGATCCAGGTTTGAAGTAGATTCTCAGCTTGCCGTCGTTGGTGGCTCTGCGCCAGTTGGGGAAGCCGCTGGAGTGGTCCAGCAACATTCGCATCGTGATCTGCTCGTATCGAGGATCATTGGCCAAGTCCCGGTATGCGGGGTACTCCGGAAGACGTTTTGGCAGATATTTGTATACCGGCGTGTCGAGATCGATCACATGCTTTTTGACCAGCTGCATGACCAGCTGCATGACCAGCGTGGCGAACATTGGCTTCGTGAGCGATGCAGCCGTCATCACCGAATCGGGAGTGAGAGCCAGATGCTTCTCCTCGTCTCTCATCCCGTACGTTTTAAGGTAAACAACCCGAGCGCGGTTGAAGATAACGATTCCCACGCCGGTGACATGAGCCGCCTCCATAGATTGAGCGACTGTGGCGTCGATCTGTGAAGGCGAAATGCCACTGCCGTCCAGTCGTACAACAACCGGCTGCTGGGCAGGCAACGAAACCGCGCCGAACACCAAGACCAATGCGGCAAGGCTAAACCGGTAACGTAGTAGCCTCATAGGTCACAGCGGCCCCGCTGCCTGCCCCCGAACGGCGCCCGCGGCCAGCCCGCCAGCGCGAGGACTGTAATCGTCCTGCGAGTGATGCTCAGCATTTCACCCTCATGAAGCTCCCACAGGTCATTACCGCAGGGCGATTCGAAGGTTACAGCCAACGGTAGGTGCGTGAATTCCACCTTGTGTCCGGTCACAGGAGACCTCGGCTTTGACCGACGGAGAATGTAATCTGCCATTCCATGAGAGTGCTTCTACTCGCATCGCTCGTTGTCATCGTGGCTTTGGTGGCGTTCTGGAAGGAACTCGCTCGGCTGGGCCAGCTTCCCGCGCGTGAGTTACCTGACCGTGCGGGTCACTTGATGGTGCATGCGGCCGTGGAGACGCGATGCGCTTACGCGTTTGCGACCATGGTCCCCGCCTTTGCGGTCTTCGCCTTGTACATCACGTGGAGGGACGGCAATTGGGGATTCGGGCTGTACTGCTTTGCGCTGTGCGCGATTTTTGGCTGGCCAGCCGCGCTCTACGTGCGAAGGGTCCGCAATCGCATCGAGCTCACGGAGGCCGGTATCACCCAGTGCAGGGGGACCTTGCGAGTGTTCATTCCCTGGGCAGAGGTGAGGAAAATAAGCGAGGCGCCGTGGCCAAACGCGCTGAACATCCGCGGCAGCAATGGGCTGACACTTCAGCTAGACAAGCTCTTGATCGGCCGACCGACGGTTCTGGAATACATGCGCGCTCACTTACCACCCCACCTGTATCAAGCGGCATTCTCGTATCTGTTGCCGTTGACGGCACTTCGTCAGCGTGTGCGTGCGGGGAAACGCGCCAGTCTGTAACCTCCCTCATGCCCACGCGACTCGCCCAGTTCGTCAAATTCTGCCTCGCAGCTACTGCGACCTTCCTGACAAGCCTGGTTGTGTTGGCGCTGCTCGTGGAGGTAGTTGGTCTCGGCTATCAGCTCAGCTACGTTGTAGCCTTTGTGGCGAGCAACCTGATGGGCTATCTGCTGAACGCGCGATTCACATTCGCGAGCACCCCGGCCCAACGAGGGTCCGCGGCGCTGCTGCGGTTCATAACTGTCAACGTGATTCTGCTTGCGATCAACTCGGGGCTGCTGAGGGTGATGGTCGAGCGGCTACACATCTACTACCTGCTCGCGAGCGTGGTTCTCGCGTTACTGAACGCTCCTGTCGCGTTCGTAGTCCACCGCACCGTTACCTACAGGCTCAAAGGCTTCCGAGACTTGGAGCAGAAGCGAGCTGAGCCGTAGAGGCTGAGGGGGGGGCCGCCGCGGCGCATGGACGTCGGTACCGGCCCGCCAGGCCGTGCTGGCTCCTGGACTGGCTCCAAATCCATCCTTCGGTGACGTCGACCGCGCCCAACAGCCGGGGCATGCGCAGACGCTGTACAGTACGCGGCTAAGCCCCACAGAGCGGCTGCTGCGAGTCCACCGGAGTTTGCTCGATGAAAAATGCAATTCTAAGACTGGCGTTCGGCGCAGGCGTCTGCGCGGTCATCGCGACGGCGTTCGTAGCGACGCGGGCCGCGGACGCGACGACCCAGTTGTCCGCCGATTGCGCCTCGCTCAAAGGCTTCGCTGTTCCAGCCTCTGCGATCGGCCTGCCTACCGGCGGTGCTACCGTAGAGAGCGCGGTGTCCGTATCGGCATCCGAGGCAAAGAACCTCAGTGGCGATTTCTGCAAGGTGACCGGAGTCATCCAGAACGCCACTGCCTCGACCGCCGTGTTCGAGTTCGAGGTCAACCTGCCGAAAACCTGGAACGGCCGTGCGCTGCAGATGGGCGGCGGTGGATATGACGGCTCGCTCGTCAATGCGCTGGGCGCGTACACACTGCAGCCCGCCGACGAGGAGACCCCACTCAAGCAGGGCTATGTGACCCTGGGCAGCAATGGCGGCCATCGCGGCAAGCCGGGCTTCGATGGCACCTTCGGTCTCGACGACGAAGCGCTCATCAACTACGGCAAGCAGTCAATCAAGAAAGCGCACGACGTTGCGATGGCTCTCATCCGCAAGGCTTACGGCAGCGCGCCGAAGCGCTTCTACTTCATAGGCGGCTCGCAGGGTGGGCACGAGGCGCTCGATGCCGCTGCGCGGTACCCCGCTGACTACGACGGCGTCGTCGCTCACTTCCCCGCGTACAACGTGACGATGTTGCACTTGGGATCGTGGAATGTTGGGCGCGCCCTGTATGCCGACAATGGCGCGGGCTGGATGGATGCGGCCCACGTCAAACTGATCACCGATGCCGTTATGGCGAAGTGCGACATGCTTGACGGCGCCAAGGACAGCATCATCAGCAATGTTCATGCATGCGACGCGGCGTTCCATGTCAAGACGTTGCGCTGCCCGAACGGGAGCAAGGGCGACAATTGCCTGTCCGATGCGCAATTGAAGGCTGTGGCGACGATCACATCGGACTACAAGCCGGGCGTCACGATCGCGGGAATGGATGCTTTCCCGAAGTGGGCGTTGCTCGAAGGCGCGCAGTTCGCGGCCGCATCGAATTTCGGCAAGACCCCGCAGCCGTCGAATCCGCTGGCCGGCACAGAGCCGCTGCTGTACAGCGCCGGTGACGGCACCATCAAGTACATCATCACCCGCGATCCGAAATTCGACACGCTGCACTTCGATCCGACGAAGTACAAGGAGCGGGTCGTTGCCGCCGGGTCCATCATGGACGTCACCGACCAGAGCCTCGAGAAGTTCCGGGCGAGGGGCGGCAAGATCATCATGACGCACGGTACGGCGGACGACTTCATCACGCCACACAACTCGATCGCGTACTACAAGAGGCAGGTCGCCCAGTTCGGTCAGCAACGCCTCGACAGCTTCATGCGCTTCTACATCATCCCGGGCCTTGCCCATGGTTACGGGACGTTCAACGCGAAGTTCGACGCGCTGCCCGCGCTCGAGCAATGGGTGGAAGGCGGCAAGGCCCCGCAGGGCCTCGTCGCGAAGGACGGCAATCCGAATGCGACCCGGACCCGGCCGTTGTGCGAATACCCGAAGTTCTGGAAGTTCACTGGCAAGGCCGGCACCGAAGAGACGGCAGCAAGTTATACCTGCGTGGAGAAGTAGGGCGGCTAGCCCGCCGCCTCGGAATACAACTCGCGGAAGAAGGGCTCCCTACGCAGCAGGGAGCTGAATCCTTTCACCTTGATCAAGCGGCCCTCATTCAGCAAGCGGTGTGAGTGCTTGTTGCTTATCGGCCGGCGGGTACGCGCGCGAGCCGGCGCTGCACACGTTCGCGCGCGCGGGACACTCTGTCGGCGGACAACAAGCCGGGAAGGCGAATGACGGTCGTTGGGGAAGGTTGCCTCAAGGGTCAAGGATTTGTGCCGTCGGCAGCCCATCCGCCGGGCCGCGCCGGCGTAAACTGCCGAGCCCGCAGCGCGGAGACAACAATGCTTGATGGTTTCATGAAACGGGCACGAGCGGCCGGCCGGGGACTGCTCGGCACATGGGTCAAGATCCCGGCCTTCGAGACGGTGGAACTGCTGGCCCATGCCGGTTTCGATTTCGTCGTGCTCGACATGGAGCATTCGCCGCTGGCGCTCGACCGCGTGTATGAGCTGATTTTCGCCACGCAGCGGATGGGCATGTCGGCACTCGTTCGCCTTCCTGATCACCTCGGAACGCCGGTGCAGCCATTGCTCGATGCGGGCGCAGACGGCTTGCTCGTGCCGCGCATCACCAGCATTGAGACGGCTGCAGCCATCACGGCGCGTATGGTTTTCAGTCCGGCGGGTGAGCGCGGTCTGGGATTCACCTCGCGCGCTGGACGTTGGGCATTGATGCCGCTTCCGGAATATCTCGAGCGCGGCGACAAGCAATGCCTGCGGATGATCCAGCTCGAAGACTGGGCCACTCTCGAAGCCGCGGCACAATTCGCAGCACTGAAGCATGTCAACGGACTGTTCGTCGGTCTGGGCGACCTGTTTCTGTCGAGCGGCCGCCCGGCGAATGCACCGGACGTCCAGGCGCTGGTGGGAGCCGTTCTCAAGGCGACGAAAGACGCCGATATCCTGTCCGGCATCGCGGCGGGAACGTCTGCTGAGGCCCGGCAGTACCTGGAGATGGGCTATTCGCTCGTGATGGTGAGCAATGACGCAACGCTGTTTGGCCGCGCCGCTGCGGATATCGTGAAGGCCAGTCGGCCCGCGCCTGCTGGGGGTTAAGGCGGGGAACCTGCCGGTTGGGGGCCGCTCAGGTCCGACGGGGCTCTTCCACACCGGTTGGTAGGTGACTCAGCGCTGTTGCATCGGGCTCAATGCCGGTGACGGCAATCAGCCGCGCAATGGACATGTAACAGCCGATCGTCAGAACGATGTTGACCAGGACCTGATCCGAGGCGAGTTTCCGCAGGTTACCGAGCGTTTCGTCCGAGGGGGACAACTGGGTAACCACCTCATCGGTGAATCGTGCCGCCGCGGCCAGGAGTGGCGGAAGGCCGGCATAGTTGCCACGGGCAATGTCATCGAGTTCGGCGTCGCTCAGCCCGGCTACGCGACCGAGCGGAATATGATGGTGTAGCTCGTACGCACTGTTCGAAAGGTAGGCGACGCGCAGAATGACGGTCTCGCGCACGCGCGGATCGAGCACTTCGGGGTTGGCGACGGCACGGCCCAGTTGCCCCTGAGCATCGAACAGGGGCACCGAGGCATGCGCGCAGATGTGCACGATATTGAGAGGAAGAGCCGCCAGCGCTTTCTGGACGACTTCGGGGAGCTTGGTGACTTCTGGGAACGGAATGCGTTGCATAGGCGGGGATGATGACGGAGAGAGAGATGCTTTTCGATACCCACGCACACGTTCTGTCGGCCGATCGCGAACGATATCCCTACTCGACACTGCGGGGTGGAGCAAAGCCACCCGTCAGCCCGGTGGTCTTTGCCGTCGAAGACCTGGTTCGCGCCATGGATACCGGCGGCGTCGATCATGCCTGCATCGTCCAGCGCGCAACGATTTACGGCTATGACAACAGTTACGCTCTCGACTCGGCGGCAGCTAATCCGAAGCGCTTCGCGCCGATCGTCGTCCTCGATGCGCAGGACCCGACCTCACCCGGGCTGTTGAAAGGGCTGGCAACAGGGCGGCGCCTGGGTGGCGTGCGCATCGTGGCGCCTCAACTGACCGAGGCAGATACGACGTGGCTGGACAGCGCAGACTCGCTGGGACTGTGGCGGGCAGCATCTGATCTAGCATTGCCAGTCACCGTCATTCTTTATCGTCGCAATAATGAAGCGGGGCTCGCCGCGCTGCTCGGAGTCGCTCGGCGCTTTCGCGACATCCCGATCCTCATCGATCACGTAGGTGTTCCTCACGCCTCCACGCCGGAAACGCGTTTCGCCGCGTCGCAGGGAATCAACTACCTCGTTCCGCCCCCTCCTGGCTTCGGTATCGGGGAGAGCCTCGCGCACTTCGGCGATCTCGGCCACGTTCACTTCAAGGTCACCGACATCAACTTCGACCGGCTCGAGGAAGGACACTTCGACAGCGCCGCCTTCGTTCGGGCGCTGGTCGATCGCTTTGGCTCCCAGCGGCTGCTGTGGGGATCGGATGTCGGGCAGAGCCCCGCGCCCTACCACGAGAAGCTGGAACGGCTGCGCGCCTCGGCCGGGTTGTTGAGTGCGCCGGAGAGAGCTGACTTTTTCGGGGGTACGGCACACCGACTCTACGGCGGGGCGCTGGCGTGAACGGCGATGGGCTGCTGATCGACTGTCATGCGCATGTCTGGGGTCCGGATATGCCGTTTGTCAGTACGGCGTGGACGCGGCCCAACCATGTCTACTCGGCCGAGGATTTTCTGGCCGACCTCGATGCGCACGGCGTGCGTCATGGGGTGATTGCGGCGGCGAGTCTGTTCGGAACGTACAACGACTATTCGATCCGGGCGCTGCGCCGGCACAAGCGGTTGCGGGCAACGGCCATCGTCGACCCGGGCATCGATCTCTACACCCTCGAGTCGATGCAGGCCGACGGGATCGTCGGGGTGCGATTGCAGTGGTTCTTCCGCAATCCGCTGCCCGACATCGCGGCAGATGACTTTCAGCGACTGTGCTACCGGCTGCGTGACCTCGGGATGCACATCCATCTCAACATCGAGGGCGACCGCCTGGTCGAGGTCGCCGGTCGTCTGTGCGATACCGGGGTCAAACTGGTGATCGACCACTTCGGTTGGCACGATCCGCAGTTGCGACTGGCTGCGCCGAGCTATCAGGGCATGCTGGGACTGCTGGATCGCGGCAATGTCTGGGTCAAGCTGACATCAGGGTTTCGCCAGCCCGATGAGCGCTCGCCGGACTGGAGCCTTCCGATCGAGTATGCACAGGATCTGCTGCGGCGCTTCGGCACACAGAAGCTGTTCTGGGGCAGTGACTCGCCCTTCGTCGGTCACGAGCACATCGCGAGCTACGGGATGGCCATCGAGCGCTTCGAACAATGCGTGCCGGACGCGGCGACGCGTCGGGCGATCGGCGAAAACGGCTACCGTTTCTACTTTGGGGACTGAAACCGCAGCGGGCGAGGGTTCAACCCAGATGCCTCTGGATGAATCCGACCAACTCACGCGTGTAGCGCAAAGTGACCGGGGCCTCGACTGCCCTGTCGAACCCATGTACGGCGCCCGGGTACACATGCGCGTCCACCGAACATCCCGCGGCGAGTAACTTGCCCACGTAGGCAAGATTGTCGTGCACGAAAAGATCGAGATCACCGACGGCCATGAATGTCGGGGGTAGTCCGCTGACATCTCTTACCAACGGCGCCAGTGTTGCCTTGTCCATCGGGACGCCTGACAAATACGCAGACCAGGCGAACCTGTTGGATGCGCGGGTCCAGATATAACGTCCGGTGTGTGGAGCGGGCGTAGAGGGATCGGCTGAATGCTCCGGCGGCGCGAGCATCGGATAGATCAGGACCTGACAGGTCAAATGCGCCGACTTGCGGTCCCGCGCCGCCAGCGCAAGGGCCGCAGCGAGTCCGCCGCCGGCGCTTTCTCCGATGAGACCGATTCGGTCAGACGCGATTCCAAAGGATGTTGTTCTTGCGCTGAACCATACGAGCGCGGCGTGGCAATCCTCCAAGGCCGCGGGATAGGGATGCTCGGGCGCAAGGCGGTACTCGACCGAGAGGATCGCGCAGCCCGTTGCGCGAACCAACTCGACGTTGCGGGCGGCGTCCATCTCGGGCGCCCCCATGATCAGTCCGCCGGCGTGCATGTGCAGCAGTGCGCCGGTCGCGTCCTTCCGGAGCGGCCGATACAGCAGGCATCGGATGCTTTGTGCTGCGGGCGCGCCAGCCGGAACGTGCAATTCTTCGATACCAACGTCCGGATGCGTCGACGCGTCCGGCATGACCGACATCCCGGCGAGCGCGGCACGAAAAGGGGCGAGGGTCTCGGGCCCCAGGTCGATCGGGGGGAAGGCCTCCACCAGCGGCCACAGGGCCGGGTCCACGTTCTTGTCTATTGGGGACATGTTTCTTGTCTCGGACGGGCTGTCGCCACCGGATGTTGGGTCAAGTAAGCTGGAACACGATAGCGAAAAAGCATGGGCGAGGGGGACACAGTGAGTTCGAGCGCGACGGATGATTCGCGCGCCGGCACGGCAGCAGGCGACGCGAACGCGTCTGCCTTGTCGGGCAGCGCTGGTGCGATGACAGATACTCCCCCCGTCAAATCGTGGGTCGGCGAGACGCTCGACGGCTCGGGATCCTGGGCTGTGCGCTCGAAGGCGCCCTGGCTGCTCGGCATTCTCATGCTGTTCGATTCCTTGGACAGCGCCGTGATCGGATCTGTGCTGCCCGTCGTGAGCCAGATGTGGCATCTGACGCGAATACAGACCGGAGCCTTCGGCTCTTCCGGCTACATAGGTCAGTTCGTTGGTGCACTCGTGTTCGGATCGTTGGCCGAGCGCGTCGGACGGTTGCCGGTCGTCAGGTGGCTGGTGCTGATCATGTGTCTTCTGGCGATCGCCTGCGCGATGGCCGGCAGCTATGAGCAACTGATCGTTCTGCGGACCTTGCAGGGAATCACGATCGGCGGCGCGCTGCCTATTACCATCTGCTACATCAACGAAATCGCCCCGACGGCAACGCGGGGGCGCTTCTTCGGCACCTTCCAGTTCCTGATGACCGCCGGCTTCGGCCTGGCCACGATCGCAGGCCGGTGGCTGATTCCCTCGTACGGCTGGCCGATCATGTTCGCACTCGGTGCAGTGCCGCTGCTCGTGTTGCCCTTTACGTGGATGTTGCCGGAGTCGCCGCGTTGGCTGGCTGGCAGGGCACGCGCCGGCGATGCCGCCCGTTCGCTTGAAAAACTGGGCGCCGGCGACGTTCCCGGCCCCGCGGCCCGACCGCCGATTCCCGGCGGCGGCGAGAAGGTGCCGGTCCGGATGCTGCTGCAGCCGGCAATCCGCAAGACCTTCATCGTGACCGCGCTGCTTTGGTTCCTGACGTCGCTGGCCTCTTTTGGCCTGTCGACGTATATGCCGTCCCTCTACGTCGAGATGTTCAAGATTCCCCTGGTGGATGCTCTGCGTTACAACGTCGTTGTCGCCGTCAGTATCTTCATCCTGCCGATCATCCTGCGCCAAACGATCGACCGGATCGGACGGCGCCCGCTACCGATGCTGGGCACGGCCATCGGCGGACTCGCGCTGCTCGCTTTGATTTTCATTCCTATCGATGCACGTATGGTCGTGGTCGGTCTCGCCATCGTGGGTCAGATCGGCATCTCGATCGGGTCCATGGTGCTGTGGCCCACGACGTCGGAAACCTATCCGACGCGAATCCGCGCGCTGGTACTCGGCACATCCAGCAGCCTCGCGCGAGCCGCGTCAGCGTTGGCGCCACTGCTCGTTGGGGTGGTGCTTCAGACAACGGGATCGGTCACGATCATCTTCATAGTGTTCGGGTTGGCGTCGTTTGCTGTCGCGCTGCTCTGGTTGCTGGGCGTACGGGAAACAGCCGGGCTGAAGATGACCGACTGACCGCGACCGCACGGGCGAGTTGTACGAGGAGAGCCCCTTGACACCTGAACAGAGAGCTGCCGCGTCCCAAGTCCTCTACATGAACATGATCGACTACTGGTATGAAGTCGATCTGAACGGCGGGGCCGGCGTTTCCGAGATGTACGTGGAGGACGGAATCTTCCACGGCGGCGGCAAGCCGTTGGTCGGTCGCGCAGCGATCGAGCAGTTCTATACCTGGCGCACGAATCGCGGTGCTCGTATCTCGCGTCACGTCATCACCAACTTCCGTGCCGAGTTCACGGACGAAACGCACGCGATGACGTATTGCGTGATGATGCTCTATGCCGCAGATGGCACCCCTGTACTTCCGAGCGCACCGCCGATCATCATCACTGACCTCATCGATCGATGTGTGAAGTGCGATGACGGCAAGTGGCGTTACATCGAACGCACTTTCGTGCCGTTGTTCATGGGTGGTGCCCCGACCACCGTGCCGCCCGAGTCGATTGCCGAGAAATTCAACTCCGATCAGAAGAAAGACTGACCGGAGCGTCCTGCAGATTTGGAGACCCACATGTTCCGGGAAGCATCGATCGGGCGGTACTACGAGGACACGCCCCAGCTCGTTGGGAAGGCGACTCGCTCCTGGATCACCCGCGGAGCCAATTTCGCCATCGTCTGCACGCTGGGCGAGTCCGGCGCAACTTTCAGCGGCACGGCCCGGGATGAGCAGTTCGTCTACTCGATCGAGGGCGGAATCACCGTTTCGTCCGGTGGCCAGAGCGAGCGGTTGGGCCCGGAGGATCTCGCGATTCTGCCGCCCGGAGAGTGGACCGTTCATTTCGACCAGGCCACTCAACTGATCCAACAGATCACGGCCGAGGAAGAACTCGCAAAGCAGGCCGCAAACGCTGGGCTGTATGCAGGGGGCGCGACTGAGGTTGCTCCCATCGATCCGTGGCCGGAGCCGGTCGGAGGGTATCGGTTGCGCCGTTACTCAACGCTCGAGGGCTACGCGCGGGGCGGGATGGTGCACGCTTTCCGCACACGCAAGCTAATGATGGTTCCGTATGCGCGGTTTCTGGAACCCCGCGACGAAACACAGCTGACACCGCATTCGCACACCGATTTCGAGCAGGGATCGGTCGCTCTCGAGGGCGATTGGCTCCATCATTTGCGAGTACCGTGGACTCCCAACAGGCGGCACTGGCGGCCCGACATGCACCTGCACGTGGCGAGCCCTTCGACGACGATTATTCCGGCGGGGGTCATCCACACTTCTCAGGGCGTCGCCGGAGCGGGGATGCGGCTGGTCGATGTGTTTGCGCCGCCGCGGAGGGATTTCTCGGAACGCGGGTGGGTCGATAACGCCGCCGACTATCCAATGCCTGAAGCCAAGGTCGCCAGCTGAATCATGTCAACAGTAGAGAGCGTTACGTCGGCCGGTGTCGCGGTACACCCCGTATCAGCCTGGGTGGCGCGTTTTGAGCAAGCGCTGAAGGCGCCCGGCCGTGCGGACTGGGGTCAGGTGTTTGCGGAGGAGTGCTACTGGCGCGACTTCGTCGCGTTCACCTGGAATATCATCACCGTCGAAGGGCACGACGCGGTCGTAGCGATGATCCAGGAGCAGGCCGGCAAGATCGGGGCGAACAGTTTCGCGCCAGGCGATCCGACACTGCCGATCACCGACGAGAATCAAGGTTGGTTCACGTTCAACACGGCCACCGCCCGCTGCAGAGGCCACGTTCAACTGCGGGACGGTCGCGCTTACGTGGTCGTTACCTCGATGCTCGAACTCATCGGCCACGAGGAGATCGGCGGATCGCGCCGTCCTGACGGCATCGAACATCGCGCCGAAAAGGGCCGGCGGACCTGGCTCGATCGGCGAGCGGAAACGGCTCGCACACTGGGGCGTAGTGTTCAGCCTTACTGTCTCATCATTGGCGGTGGCCAGAATGGCCTGATGCTCGCGGCGCGCCTCAAGCGACTCGGCGTGCCGGCACTGGTGGTCGATGCGTTGGAAAAGCCCGGTGACGGCTGGCGAAATCGATATAAGTCCCTGTATCTGCACGATCCCGTGTTCCTCGACCACTTCCCGTATCTGCCCTTCCCCGATCATTGGCCGCTGTACACGTCCAAAGACAAAATCGCCGATTGGATGGAAGGCTATGCGAAGGCGATGGAGATCGATTTTTGGGGCGGCACGCTCTGTACCGCGGCTCGCTATGACGAAAAGGCGGGGGAGTGGATCGTTTCGCTCACGCGTGATGGTGAGACGCTGACACTACGGCCGAAGCAACTGGTGCTTGCCACGGGGCTGTCGGGTGCGAAGCACATCCCCGAGATCCCAGGCGCCAAGGGTTTCGGTGGGCGTCAGTATCATTCGGGCGATCACGGCAGCGGCGCGGGTCTCGAGGGCAAGCATTGCGTCGTCATCGGTTCGAACAACTCGGCACACGATATTTGCGTTGATCTGTGGGAGCACAATGCCCACGTAACGATGGTGCAGCGCTCTCCGACTGTGGTCGTGCGTGCCGACACGATGCGCGAGTTCGCGAAGAGCATTTACTACGCTCAGCCGAACGCGGACATCGACTTGGCGGATTTCATGTTCAGCGTCAATCCCTTCCGCCCCCGAACGATCTCGGAGAAAGGCTTCACTGACTACCTGCGCACGATCGATGCAGATTTTTACGCACGGTTGGGAAAGAGTGGGTTCAATCTCTGGCACGGCGAAGATGAGACCGGCTTCTTCATGTGCTACTACCGCCAGGCCGGTGGCTATTACATCGATGTCGGGGGCTCGGAGCTGATCTCTTCCGGAGAAGTCAAGGTTCAGCGCGGTGAGGTCGCCGAGATCGCTGCAGACGGACTGCGCATGGCGGACGGTGCGTTCGTGCCTGCGGACGTCATCGTTTATGCGACCGGTTATCGACCGATGAGCGAGTGGGTGGGACGGCTCATCTCGCCAGAGGTCGAGCGCAAGGTAGGCCGGTGCTGGGGGCTGGGCTCAGGCACCGAGTCCGATCCGGGCCCGTGGGAAGGCGAACTGCGCAATATGTGGAAGCCGACCGCCCAGCAGGCGCTTTGGTTTCAAGGCGGGAATATCATGCAGGGGCGTTTCCACTCGCTCCATCTCGCACTTCAGCTCAAGGCGCGGATGGAAGGGGTGCCGACGCCCGTCTACCGGCAACCGCAATCGAAGGTGTCCTCATGAGTCGCCATTCCGACCGCTCCATCATCGTCACCGGCGCAGCAGGTGCCATCGGTTTCGCAACGTGCGAAATACTGGCCCGTGAGGGCGCCAGGCTGCTCATGGTGGACATCAACGCGGGTCGGCTTGCTGAACGCTCCGACGCTCTTCGTGCAAAGGGTGCCCGTGTCGAAAAGTTCGTCGCGGATTGCGGCGAGGAGTCCGACGTCAAGCGCTACGCGCAGGCCGCCGTCGATGCCTTCGGCCGAATCGACGGGTTCTTCAACAATGCAGGCGTCGAGGGGAAACTCGCCCCGACCCATGAGTACGATGTTGCGGAGTTCGATCGCCTGACCCGCGTGAATATGCGCGGAGTGTTTCTGGGGCTGCGGTATGTGCTGCCTGACATGGTGCGACGTGGCTCGGGCGCCGTCGTCAACATGGCCTCCATCGGTAGCGAGCGGGGTCTGGCCGGCGCGTGCGCATACAACGCGACGAAGCACGCAGTAGTAGGCCTCACCAGGACTGCTGCGAGTGAAGTGGGTCAGAAGGGAGTTCGGGTCAACTGCATCATGCCGGGTGTCATCGAGACCCCTTTGCTGCTCGATGTGATCGAGCAGCTGTTCCCCGGCAATGCGGAGCAGGGGCTGACCAAGATTGGCCAGGTCGCCACGCTGAACCGCTGCGGCAAGCCCGAGGAAGTGGGAAATGTCGTCTCCTTCCTGTTGAGCGAGGAGGCGAGCTACGTGAACGGCGCCAAGTGGGAGATCGACGGCGGGGCGCTCGCGACGATTCGCAACGATATTTGAGCTGACGCTTCCCTATGCAGCGATCCGGGCGTCCGGGCACACCTATGCGTCCGTCACGCGGTCGCGCCCCTCTGTTAGAGTTCTCGCCGGAAACGGCGCACCTGAGGGGGGAGCATGGCTATCGAGGCAACAACACTCGGCCGACGCGACACCAGCACGTTCCGGGTGGGATTGATCGCCGGGCTGGTCGGCGGTCTCGTGGTCTGGATCTACGAGGCGGTGGTCTGGGTGGGAATCCAGCACCAAATGCCGATGGAAGGCATCCTGCGCAACGCGGTCGGGCTGGTCTTCGGCAAGAACGTCCAGGCCAACCTGGGCCTGCTGTCGGACGTGCTCGGCGTCGGCATCCACTTCTTCTTCTCTCTGGTGTGGGGCGTACTGTTCGCGAAGATCTGGCCCTACTTCCGTGATCGCGGCTACGAGGCGACGCTGGTCGCGCTGTTCTATGCGGTGATCGCGTGGATCGTGATGCACGTGGCGATCGTGTTGGTGTCGGACAGCCACCCCAACTACCTCGACCCGAACGTCGTGATCGGCGGCTTCATGTCGCATTTCTTCTTTACCGTGCCGATGGCGTTGTACGTGAAGCGTAAGCTGGCTGCAGCAGCTGCGTGAACTGAGCCCGGTCGGGGGAAAGTAAGCCGCCAAGCGGACGTCGGCGCGGTCTGACAGGAGCGGTTGTCCGACAGGAACGCCATTAGCCAAACGTCGCGGGCTTCGTCGGCAGCTTGGTGCTATAAATCCACGCTTGTCCGTATCTCGAAGGCCACCCATGCACGCTTCAAACGTCTTTCCGAAAAGCAACATACTGATCGTCGCCGCCGGGGTTGCCGCAGCCCTCGCGCGCATCCCGGCCGCCGAGGCGCAGGCTTTCGCCGACGTCAAGAGCGCTCTGGTGGACTACTCGAAGGCCGAGGCGGCACCGAAGAAGGCCTGCGAGGCGCTCGGCCAGTTCAAGAACAAGGAAATCGCGGACATTCACGCGGCCACCGTGGCAGCCGACGGGGCGACACCGGCGTACTGCAAGGTCACCGGCAACCTCAAACCTGAAATCGCGTTCGAAGTCAGTTTGCCGGCCCATTGGAACGGGCGGTTCTACATGATCGGTAACGGCGGTCACGCGGGCGAGTCGCTCGAGGATCCGGGCCGCACCTCGCAGCGCGCTGCCGCGTTGCAAATGGGCTTTGCGTTCGCGCAAACCAACACCGGTCACGACGCGAAGAAGGAGCCCGGCGCCTCCTTCGTGATGAGCAACCCGCAGAAGGCCATCGACTACGCCTACCGGGCGGTGCACCTGACGGCCACGACGGCGAAGAGCATCACTGCGAGCTACTACTCCAAGCCGGTTGCCAAGTCCTACTGGAACTCCTGCTCCAACGGCGGCCGGCAAGGCCTGATCGAGGCGCAGCGCTTCCCGCAGGACTTCGACGGCATCATTGCCAACGCTCCGTGGGTGAGCCAGACGGGATTCACGATCGGCGCCCTGTGGAACCAGAAGGCGGTGAGCGCCGCCCAACTGACGCCGGCGAAGCTGTCTTTGCTGTCCGAGAAGGTGATGGCCAAGTGCGATGCCGTCGATGGGCTGAAGGATGGTCTCATCGACGATCCGCGCAAGTGCGAGTTCAACGCGCACCGCGATGTCCCGGTCTGCGCAGCAGGGACGGACACGGCGCAGTGTCTGACCCCGGCACAGGCCGATGCGGTCATGAAGGTCTACAGCGGCCCGAAGACGAGCGCCGGCAAACAACTCTTTCCCGGATACATGCCCGGTAGCGAGGGTGTGGTTCCAGGCCCCGGGACGGCCGCGCCCACCAGCGCGTGGGTGAACCTGATCGTCCCGCTGCAGGCGGACGGACGAGCTGCCGATTTCAACTTGGCGGATAACACGATGCGTTATCTCGCGCATGTCCCGCCGCAACCGGACTACGACACCAAGACGTTCGATTTCGATCGCGATCCGCATCTGCTCGAGGATTGGAGCAAGAAGGTGGACGCCACCAGTACCGACCTGTCTAAGTTCCGTGCGCACGGCGGAAAACTGTTGTTGACGTACGGTTGGGCGGATCAGGTTCTGCAGCCGCTCGCGGGCGTGCGTTACTACGAGCAGGTTGTCGCACGCGACGGTGCGAGCACTGAAGATTTCGCGCGTCTGTTCATGGTCCCCGGCATGACTCACTGCAGCGGCGGCATCGGCACGGACCGGTTCGACTCGATCACCGCGATGGTCGATTGGGTCGAGAAGGGGAAGGCGCCGGATGTGCTGAACGCCTCGCACGTGGCCAACGGCAAGGTCACCCGGACCAGGCCGCTGTGCCCGTATCCCCAGGTGGCGCGCTATTCGGGGCAGGGCAGCATCGATGAAGCGGCTAATTTCAAGTGCGTGAAGCCGTGAGGTAACGCGGCAGCACCTTTAGCCCGACGACGTGGGGCGAATTCGCGTCGCGAGGTGTGACGCCGGGCACCCGCCCTTTAGGAAGCCTTCTTCCGCAGCCGGATGATCAAGTCGATACCGGCGAATTCGGTGCCTTCGGGGGGCGCAGGCAGACGGCTGAACTCCACGGACGGCACCGGGACATCGATCAAGGCGCCGCTCGAGAGGTCATGGAAGTGATAGTGGGCGTCGACATTGGAGTCGAACCACGCGCGTGAGCCGTCGACCGACAGCTGACGAATGATTCCGCGTGCCGCAAAAAGGTTGAGCGTGTTGTAAACCGTAGCCTTGGATACCCGAGCGCCCGAACTGCGCAGGTTGGCAAGGATCTGCTCCGCGGACAAGTGCTGAGGCGCCGACAGCAGTAGCGACGCAATCCGCACCCGCTGGGCTGTCGGACGAATGCCAGACTCAGACAGACGTTGCTCGCACCGCACGGTGACCGCTTCAGCTGTTGGCGCGTGGTGGTCCATATTGATCAGTATGCCGCAGTGTTGCGGTGAACTCCTCACATTTTGCTGCAGTGACGAGGGCCGGCCCGCGCGGCGTCACCCGGCCAAATTGTCCGCACCGACCGCGCCGCCGATATTGATTTATAGTGCGCGCCGCATGCCAAATCCAGGGGATCGCCAGGCCGGGCTCACGGTTATCGAAGTGGTGGTCAGCATCCTGATCATCCTGCTTCTGGTCGGGATCGTGACGCCATCGGTGCAGGAATATCGCCATAATGCCCGCCTGAATGCGGTATCGGCCGAATTCATGGCCGCCGTCCAGCTCGCCAGGGCCGAAGCGGTCCGACGGCAGAAAATCGTGTCTCTGTGCGCCACCGACGACGCCACCAGGCGGTCACCGAAGTGCTCCGAGGACGCGAACTTCCAGTCCTGGATGGTCTTCGAGGACGGCGATGGCGACTGTCTTCCGGTCGCCGGGGAAGTGCCCATCCAAGGCACCCCGGCTATCGAATCCGACGAGGGAGGGCGGCTGGCCGCCCGCGCCAACGGCTTTTGCGTATCGTTTGCCGTCAACGGGACCTTACGCGCGGTTCCGGACGCCCACACCGCCGATAAGCTCTTGGTCTGCGATGCCCGCGGAATCGGTGCGCCGTTCGGCAACGATCCGTCGCCCTCGAGGGGAATCGCCATCGACACAAACGGGCGGGTAACGCTGACGCGGCAGCGGGACATCATTCGCAGCTGGCGGCTGTCGTGTCCCTTCGGTAACCACTAGCGCTCGACCCGCAGCGCACCTCGCTCGAACCAACGCGCAAACCGGTACCGCCGGTGCGGAAATCTGCCGTCCCGCGCCGGGGCTCCCACCCTCGCCTGGCACTTGCGCTGCGGATATCCGCAATGGCGATTGATCTTGAGGTTCCTTAACGTCCAATCCTCTAACCGATCGGCGTTGCACCCGCCGATAACGTGATGGAGTGAGATGACGCGGACGGCAATTTTCCTGGGCCGCGACGAGCGCGCGTCGGCCCCGGAAGCGGGAGTGACCGATACCGGCTTCGTTCTTGGCGCGGCAGCGATTGCCGCGGTCGCCTGGGCGCTGCTCTGGATTCTCCTGCCTGTCTGGTCCGACCTCTCGCCCTCCGGCGACAACGTCGAGCAGATCGTCTGGTCGCAGGGATTCGAGCTCGGCTACCACAAACATCCGCCTCTCCCGACCTGGATTCTGATCGGCGCCGAGCAGTTCGTGGCTCCCAGCTTGCCGCTCACCTACGCGCTATCGGTCCTCGGGATGCTCGTCGGCGCCGCCTTCCTGTGGCGTCTCGCCGGCGAGTTGCTCGGCTCCCGTGCATCGCTACCGGCCGTACTGGCGACGGGTTGTATCGCGTTCTTCTCGTGGCGCGCACATGTGTTCAACCACAACACTGTGATGGTGCCGATCGTATACGCCTCGGCGTGGCTGTTCTTGCGGGCCGTTCGGACGGGCTCACGCAACTATTGGGCGCTGTTTGGAGTTGCCGTCGCGGCTGGGATGCTGACCAAGTACCAGTACGCCGTTGTGCTGAGCGCCTTCGCAGTCATAGCCATTCGACTGCGGCTCTACAGGCAGCGCGCGGTGTTGCCGGGGTTGGTGCTGAGTGCCAGCGTCGCGCTGCTGCTGTTGCTGCCGCACATCTGGTGGCTCGTGAGCAACGACTTCCCGCCCTTCCGCTACGCCGAGAAGATGGTGCTGGCTCGGTTGGGTACGTTGGATCGACTCGACGTTTCCGGCGGATTCCTGTTGCAACAGATGCGGGACGGACTGGTTGCCGCAGGGCTGGTGGGACTCGCGGTGTGGCTATCGGGAGCGAAACGGAAGCAGATGGAGGAGGCGCCTGCCGCGGACGCGCGAGTCTGGGTTTTGGCGCTGGGGTTCGTGCCTCTGACCTTCATGCTCCTGCTGGGGCTGTTTGCCGGCGTCCGGCTCGAGAATCACTGGGGAATGATGGTGCTGCAGTTCGCGGCGCTGCCGATTCTCTACTGGTTTCGCGGCCGCAGACTCGTCCCAATGACGGTGCCGCTGTTGGTGACCTTCCTGTCTGTGCAGGCCGCCGAGGCGGTGCACTACGTTCGCGTCGAGCAGAGCGATCGCAGCCGCACACTTGAAGGCGGAGCGGTCACGGCATTCGATCCGCGCTCGCTGGCCCGAAGCGTCGAGACCGACTGGCAGGGGATGACCGATCAACCGTTGCGTTACATCGTCGGCTCGACGACCTGGGGAGGGTACATCTCGCTTTACTCGACCACTCACCCACAAGTGATGATCGGCGGGGACGCCAGCGCCTCGCCGTGGGTGTCGACCCGGTCGGTGGCGGACTGTGGTGCCGTTTATATCGATCCGATCCAACCGCCGCCAGGGACGCCGATCAGTCGGCGCGGCGAGTGGACCACTGTCGACTACAGCAATAAGCACCAGGGCGAGCCCTTGAAGGTGCGCTGGGTAATCGTCGCGCCAAGCGCCCGATGCAAGGCTTGAGGGGGGTCATACATGGCAAGAGCGTCATCTCAGTCAGACAGTGTCGTGGTTGCGCCATTTCTGCGGGGCGTCCGCAATGGCCCGAGACTCCTGAGCGCTGTCGTACCCGTGCACAACGAAGCAGGCGGCATCGCGAAGTTTCTGCAATCACTCGCCGCGGCACTCGCGGAAGTCGCACCGAACTTCGAGATCATCGTCGTAAATGACGGTAGCCGTGATACGAGCGGCATCGAGATTTCACGCGTCAGTATCGAGTGCCGGGTTTGCTACCTGGAGCTGTCACGTAACTTCGGCAAAGAGGCGGCGCTGACGGCTGGAATGGAGACCTCGCGCGGCGAGTGCGTGCTGTTGATCGACTCCGACGGGCAGCATCCGGTGGCCGCCATTGCGGAGATGGTCAATCTCTGGCGCCAGGGTTATCAGAACGTCTACGGCGTTCGCACGACGACCGAGAGCGAGTCGTCGCTACGCCGCTTTGCGCGGGCCGCGTTCTATAAGATGCTCAGCCGCGCGAGCGAGGTGCCGATTCCCGAAGGAGCGGGCGATTTCCGTCTGCTGGACCGTGACGTCGTCACCGCACTGCTGCGGCTGCCCGAGCGAAACAGATTCATGAAAGGTCTGTATGCCTGGGTGGGTTTCCGCTCGATCGCGTTTACTTTTCAGACCGTCGAGCGTTCCAGTGGAGAGTCCTCGTTCCGGCTGCGCAATCTCGCCGAGCTCGCGCTGACCGGCCTGACGGCTTTCTCCGGCATGCCCTTGCGGCTGGTAAGCGTCGCCGGGCTGGTGGTGTCGCTAGCCTCGATGGCGTACGGGCTGTATATCGTCCTCGAGAAGCTGCTGTTCGGGCAGCCGATTCCGGGGTTTTCCACGGTCGCGGCCTCCGTGCTGTTTCTGTCAGGCGTGCAACTGGTTTCTCTGGGTATCATTGGCGAGTACGTAGGCAGGGTCTTCGTCGAGGTCAAGCGGCGGCCAAGCTATTTGCTGGCCAAAACCGTGGACTCACGAGCCCTTGCACCGCGGTCGATGCTCGAGGGCGAGGTGTCACAGAGCCGGTAATCGAGGGGGAATGGGCAGGTATTGGTGCGAGAGTCCAAATCCCTCGTCGTGTGCGCGGATGACTTCGGCATCCACGCTTCCGTTTCCAACGCGATCGTACGGCTGATCGACGCACGCCGGATTTCCGCCACCAGCATTCTGGTGTTGGGAGAGGATAGCGAGCGCTCCGCTCCTTACCTGGCCGAGCGGCGCGCAGCCTGCAGCGTCGGCCTCCATTTCTCGCTCACTGAGGCGTCCGGCTGGCGCACCTGGGTGCCGCTGCCCGTGTTGCTCGCCTCCGCGAGCCTGCGCCTCCTGAGTCCCGGCGCCGTGCGCGAGCGCATCACCCGCCAGTTGGACCGGTTCGAGGAGCTATTCGGCACGCCGCCGGACTTCCTCGACGGGCATGAGCACGTTCACCAGTTCCCGTCGATCCGCGAGATCGTGTTGGATCGGGTGTGCGAGCGCTATGGCACGGCGGTGGCCGTCCGATCGACTCAGTCGGCCGTCGCGCGCGGCGCGAAGGCAGCGCTGTTGGGAGCGCTGGGCGGCAAGGTTCTGACACGGACGGCCGGCGAACGCGGGCTGACGGTCAATGCCGATTTCGCGGGCGCGTACTCGTTCGAGCGCGTGGGGCAGTACCGGGCCCGCATTCAGGGCTGGCTGGAAACCCTCGGTTCCGGGGGCCTGCTCATGTGTCATCCCGGGAGCGATCCGCAAGCGGACTCGATTTCCATGGCCCGGTTTGAGGAGTACTCATACCTGCGCTCACGGGAATGGCCGGAAGACCTGGCCACGCACGAGGTCAGCCTGGTGCCCTTTCGGGGGACGGCCCCGGCCGGATCGCCGCGGTCCGCGGTTCAGGCCGCGGCCAGCTTGGCTTCCAGGTGACGCGCCAACTCGGCGATCGTCGGGAAGTCGAACAGCTCGGTCAGGTCGACCTGGCCGGGATATTCGCGATCGATCTGCTCGTGGATCTCGATCAGCTTCAGTGAGCTGGCGCCGATCTCGAACAGATTGTCGTGAACGTCGACCCGCTTGCCCTCCAGCGCTGCGTCGCAGATGGTCTTCAGCCTGTTCTCGATCTCCGAGAGCGAGCCGGTGGACTGCGGCCCACGCTGGGCGGCGCGCAGCTGTGCCAACTCCGCCAGCTCGGCGTCGAACTCACCGGCGACATAACTCTCTTCCAACATGTGACGTTGGATCTTGCCGCTGGTGGTCTTGGGAATACGCTTCACCGGCACGACCGCCGCGATCTCCAGGCCCGCCTGCTCGTTGACCAGTCGCGCGACCTGAGTGGCCGTCGGCAGAAAGTCCTTGATGTCGCCGCGATGGAGCACGAACACCACGAGTTGCTCGATCTGGGAGTCGCGCGGCCGAACGCCTGCGGCTACGACCTTACCGAGCTCGAGGCCTTCCGCCCGCTGCGCAATCGACTCGATGTCGTGTGGGTAGTAGTTCTGGCCGTTGACGAAGATGATTTCCTTCGCACGACCGGAGATGTACAGCTCACCCTGGTAGAACAGGCCAAGATCGCCCGTACGGAGCCATCCGTCCGCCGTGAACGCCTCGGCATTGGCCTCGGGATTCTCGAAGTATCCGCGGGTGACGTTGTCGCCTGTCATGTGAACGTTGCCGATCTGGCCCTGCGGCAACTCCTTGTCGTCATCGCCGGCGATACGGACTTTGCAGTACGGAATCGCGGTGCCTTCCGAAACCAGTTCCACCGCGTCGCGGTCCGTTTTGGAGACCGGTTCGACGGGGTTGCCGACATTCATCCGGTGCCGGTTCAGAGTGACTGTCTTGATGGGAGCCCCGACCTTCGGGAAGCTCACCGCCAGCGAGGCCTCCGCCAGACCGTACACCGGATACATCGAGTTGCGCGGCAACCTCGCCGGCGCCAGTCGGGTCAAAAACTCATCGCAGAGCTCGACCGAAATCGGCTCGGCGCCGTTGAAGATCATGCGCACGCCGGAGAGGTCCAACCCCTCGACGGGGCGGTCCCCGAGTACCTTCAGGTAGTGCCTGTAGCCGAAGTTGGGCGAGCAGAGGATCGTCGCGCGGATCCGCGATGCGAACTGCAGCCACAGCAGCGGCCTGCGCACGAACGCTTCTGTCGGCATGAGGTGCGCATGCACCCGGTTTGCAAACATGACCAGGTGAAAGCCGATCAGGCCCATGTCGTGGGTCAGGGGCATCCAGGACAGGCTGACATCGTTCTCGTTGAACCCTGCGGCCTCGGTCGAACCGCGCCAGTTCGCGATGATGTTGCCGTGAGTGAGTACGACACCCTTGGGCTCGCTGGTGGAGCCTGAGGAGAACTGAATGAACGCCGTGTCCTCTGGCCGGGCGCGCTCGGGCTTGCCGGCCTTGGAGATATCGTCGAGCTGGTCGACCAGAAACGCCCGCGAGCGCAGTCCCGACAACGTGTCGCCCTCGCCAACCTGTTCGGCAAAGCCTGACAGGCGCTCGATCAGCTTGCGCTCGGTGTAGATGAACGGTTTGCCCAGCTTGCGCGCGATGCGCAACAACTTGTGTCGATGTTCGTCGCTGATGCCGATGGCTACGGGCACGGGAACGATCCCGCCCAGCATCGCGGCCCAGAAGGCATCGATGAACTGCTCGTTGTTCCCGAGGAACAGGATCAGCTTGTCGCCGCGACGCGCGCCCAGGCGCTGCAGGTGATACAGAATGCCGATCGCGCGCTCGTATAACTCGCCGAAGGAGACGCTGCGTGAGTCGTTCTCTCCCTCGAGATAGGTGATGCTGCGGGGGAAGTTGCGATTGGCTTCGAGGACTTCCGTCAGCGTCGTGGCGTTCAACATCAGCGGCGTTCCAACCTCATGT
Organism: Steroidobacteraceae bacterium; assembly: GCA_036499585.1. Taxonomy (GTDB): domain Bacteria; phylum Pseudomonadota; class Gammaproteobacteria; order Steroidobacterales; family Steroidobacteraceae; genus 13-2-20CM-66-19. The sequence goes on along the minus strand of DASYDM010000057.1, from coordinate 430,067 downwards.
GCAGGGGGTAGCGGGTGCGCAGGTTGATCTGCGCCTCGAGCTCGATGGGGCCCGCGGCCGCATAGCGCAGCCGATAGTGCCGGGCCACCTTGTACAGGTGCATCAGCATTTCGTACAGGGCGAAGGTCTCTCCAATGCAGTGGCGGGGACCGGCCGCAAAGGGCATGTACGCAAAACGGGGTCGCTCGGCCTCGTGTTCGGGGGCGAACCGCTCCGGCCAGAAAGCGTTCGGGTCCTTCCAATACCGCGGATGCCTGTGGAGGAGGTAAAGCGGCAGCAGCACGTTGGTTCCAGCGGGTATTTCGAACCCCGACAGGACATCGGTTTCGATCGTGCGGCGCGACAGGAGCCATCCGGGCGGATAGAGCCGCAAGGCCTCGTTTGCGACCTGTTGGGTGTACGACAGCGATTCCATCTGCGACAGGCTAGGCGCGGTGGTCGCAGGAGCTGCGTCAATCTCCGCGTGCAGTTTCGCCTCGACTTCCGGGTGCTGCGACAGCAGATACCAGGTCCAGTTCAAGGCGCTCGCCGTCGTTTCATGCCCGGCGACGACGAGCGTCATGACCTCATCGATGAGCTCTCTGTCGCTCATCGGGTCGCCGGTTTCCTTGTCACGCGCGGTCATGAGCATTCCGACGTAGTCGAAGTGCTCCTCCTGGTTCTCGCGGCGGCGCCGGACGAGTTCGGCGACGAGTTTGGTGAGCGAGCGAAACTTGAAGGCGAACTGCAGATTCCGTTCGGTCTCGCGGGTGACGACTTCGAATGCAGGCTGCATCCGGTCGAGGTCGGCGCCGAAGATGGAGCGCAGAACGATATCCAACGTCAGCTCGCTCATCTCCTCGGTGATGTTCACGAGCTCGCCGCGTGCGGCTTGGGCTTCCCATCGGGCGATGAAACGGTCGTTGGCCGAATCGATCAGGGTCGCAAACTCTGTAATGACCCTGCGGTGGAAGAAGGGCTGCATCATGTAGCGTTGCCGCTTCCACAGCTCGCCCTCGCTGGTCATGATGCCCTTGCCCAGCAGGATTTTGACTCGGTCGAGCCCGACACCCTTCGTGTAGTTGCGATGGTTTGAGACCAGTACCCGCTTCACATCGTCGGGATGATGGACGACGTAGGTATGGGACTTCCGCGTCGGCACGTAAACCCGATAGATGTCGCCGTGTCTCGCGAACAGCTCGACCATCCGGTCCAGCGAGTCATCCGTGGATCCGACGTCGAACTGAAGCTCCGCCTCAGGTGGGTGTGCAGGGGCCGGTTCAGTAGCGCTCATGCGCGTGTATCTTATACTGTCTCCAGATGACCGACTCCGACGACGCCGGCCTGCGTAACACGTTTTACCGCAAGGTCACGCGCTCAAGCCGCACGATGACGCGTTCGCGGCGGCTGCTGTACCGAATCGCGGTTCCGATAGCTGTTTTCATCATCAAGCGGTGGTGGAGCCTATGTCGCGTTGTGAGTGTGCAGGGCTCGGAGCATCTCGACGCGGCTCTCGCCAAGGCACCCTCACTGGTGCCGTGTTACTGGCATCAGCACCAGCTCTTCTGCGGCCATTACCTCGTCCGTCAGGCCTCAAAAGGCCTCACGGTGGGCTGGCTCATCAGCCCGTCGGTGGACGGTGAGCTGGGGGCACTCATCGTAAAGAGACTCGGTGGCGGGGTGATCCGAGGGTCGTCCTCGCACACCGGCGCGCGGGCGCTTCGCGACTACTACCAAGCCCTCGTGAAGGACGCGGTTTCGCCAGTGGTGACCCCCGACGGGCCGAAGGGCCCGCGGTTCAAGTTCAAGCCCGGGGCCATCCTGCTGGCCCAGATGTCCGGCCGCCCGATGCTGCCCCTGGCCTATGCGGCTTCCCGAGCCTGGCTGATCAAATGGGACAAGTTCGTGATCCCTTGGCCGTTCGCCAGGGTATCGATCGCGATTGGGCCTCCCCGGTACGTACCGCGGGTCACGGACGCCAAGGGCATCGAGGCCCTGCAGGCCGAGATGGAAGGTGAGCTAAAGCGCCTGTACGGCGTTGCGGCGGCGGCGTTGCGCCCTTAATCGAGGTTAAGCGCGCGAGGGCGCCGTAAGTCCCTCGTACGGCGCAGCGCAGGCGGCAAAAACCACGCCCAGAGAATGAAATCAGGGCCCGCCGGTAACGGAGGCGCCCCGCGTGCGGGGCGCAAAAGCGCCGAAGGCGACTTTTGCCGCGTGGCAAATGGGCCGAGGAGCACAGACGCGGCGGCGCCCCTTCGGTACCTTGGCGTCACGTCGCCAACCGGCCTGCTGGACCCGAGGCGATGGTGGGATCTCGCGAACCCTTGATCGAACAGCGTCTTAGCTTGTAATCCTTCATCAGTGTGCGAGAATCCAGCGCAAGTCCATAAAAAAGCTCAGTTCGAAATCGGGAGGTCTGGGATCCATGTCGGCTCTGCCGCCGGACAAGTCTGCGCCAGACAAAACAACTGAATTCACGGCGTCCGACATCCTTTCGGCAGACGTGTGGACAGGTCGCGCCCCGAAGCCGGTCCTCGGGATCGACGTGGCGTGCACCAAAATCGCCGTCGACTTCCAGAACATGCGCCGCGAGCAGGTGGACGAGTGCGTTCGACGCAACCTTGAGCTGCTTCGCGAGGCGACCAATACCGATTGCGCCTTCCTCGCTGCTTTTCAGCCAGATGACCTGGTGGTGCACGACGTGCAGGTCGCGCGCAGCGCGTTTGCGCAGTGCAAGCCCGAGGGCTTGTCCGGCACGTCGATCGAAACCTTCCCGTGGCTGAAGTCGCGCCTCGAGCACTTGCGCCTTTCTGAGCTGCGCGACACCAGCACGCCGCGGCGCGAACAGACGGTTGAGGCTAAACGCCTGGCGGACCTGCAAATCGGCTCCGCGCTGCTGGTCGTTCTTCGAGTTCAGAACCGGCCGGCTGGATTTCTCGGCCTGTGCCACACCCTTCCCCGCGGTGCGTGGGACGTCAACCTGCAGTTGCTGATGAAGCTCATCGGCACCAGCCTCGCCACCGGCCTCGAACGCATTCGTATCGAGACACGGTTGGCGAAGCTCGAAGAGCGCACGACGCTCGCGCAGGCTTCGGCGAATGACGGGTTGTGGGACTTCGACGTCGAGAACAACGAGGTTTATTTCTCGCCGCGTTGGAAAGCCATGCTCGGCTACGCGGACGAGGACATGCGGGGCTCGCCTGACTGGCGCAGCCTGGTTCACCCCGACGACCTGTCCCGAGTACAGGCTGCGATTCGCGACCATGTTTCGGGCAAGACTCCGTATTTCGAAAGCTCCCACCGGATGCGCCATCGCAATGGCGAGTGGCGCTGGGTGAGCAGTCGGGCCACGGCTCGGGTGGATAAGCAAGGGCGGCTGTTGCGTCTCGTCGGTGTCGAGTTGGATATCACCGAGCGCAAGCTGTACGAAGAAGCGCTGTTCCGCGAGAAGGAAAGTGCGCAGATTACCCTGCAGTCGATCGGGGACGGCGTCATCACGACGGATGCCAATTCCACGATCGACTACATCAACCCGGTTGCCGAAGAGCTGACGGGCTGGCGCCTCGAGGATGCGATGGGGCGCCCTGTCGAGGAGATCTTCCGGGCCTTCCATGAGGAGACCTGCGAGCCTCTGGAGAATCCGCTGACGGTCTCGATCCGTCGCATGCGTCCGATCAAGTCTGTGCGACCGATGCTGCTCATCCGCCGTGACGGTAACGAGCTCTACGTCGAGAGCACCGCTGCGCCTATCCGCGATGGGGCAGGGCACGTCGGCGGTGGTGTGCTGGTGTTCCACGACGTCAGCGAGTCGCGAGAGCTGAATCGCAGACTGTCGTATCACGCCAGCCATGACTTGCTGACGGGGTTGGTCAATCGTCGCGAGTTCGAAAGCCGCATGGAGCGGGCGTTGAAGAGCGCCAAGGCGCGCGAGGCTTCCTACGCGCTGTGCTATCTCGACATCGACCAGTTCAAGATCGTCAACGACACCTGTGGTCACAGCGCAGGTGATGCGCTATTGGGCCAGGTCGGAGCGCTATTGAAGTCGAAGGTCCGATGGCGCGACACCTTGTCGCGACTGGGCGGCGATGAATTTGGAATTCTGCTCGAGAGCTGCTCGCTCGATGAGGCGATGCGCACGGCAGAGACGCTACGCGAGAGCGTCCGTAACTTCCGCTTCACTTGGGAAGACCGCGTCTTCCGGCTCGGCGCCAGCATCGGCGTCGTTCCGATCACGGCTGACAACGAGGACGTCGCGGCTATCCTGTCGGCTGCGGACAGCGCCTGCCAGGCCGCGAAGGAAGGCGGACGCAACCGCGTCCACAGCTTCGCCGAGAACGACATCGAGCTCATGCGCCGGCGCCGCGAAATGCAATGGGCGGCGCGCATCAACGCCGCGCTCGAGGAAGGTCGCTTCGAGCTGTATCGCATGGCGATACAGCCTTTGCAGAGAGTCGAGCCCGGAGCCCACTACGAGTTGCTGCTGCGTCTGAAGGACGAAACGGGCCGGATCGTCGCACCCAACGACTTCATCGCTGCTGCCGAGCGATACGGCATCACTCCCGCGATCGACCGTTGGGTCATCGAGAACGCGTTGCGTTGGTTGGTCTCGGAGGCCGACGAGCGCGAGAAGCTCATGCTGTGCTCGATCAACCTGTCGGGACAGAGCCTCGGCGACGACAAGTTCCTGCCTTTCGTGATCGATCAGTTCCATCGCAGTGGCCTGGATGCCACCAAGATCTGTTTCGAGATCACGGAGACGGCGGCAGTCGCGAGCTTCTCGCAGGCCAACCGCTTCATCCGGGCGCTGAAGGAACTGGGCTGCAAGTTCGCGCTCGATGATTTCGGTACCGGACTATCTTCGTTCGGCTACCTCAAGCACTTCCCCGTGGACTTCCTGAAGATCGACGGCAGCTTTGTGCGGGAGATCCTGCGCGACCCGATCGATCGCGAGATGGTCCGTTCGATCAACGAGATCGGCCATCTCACCGGCAAGAAGACGATCGCGGAGTTCGCCGAGAACGCCGAGATCATCCAGATGCTGACCAGCCTTGGAGTCGACTACGCGCAGGGGTATGGGATCGCCCAGCCGCAGCGCGTATTGAAATCTGCCGTCGCCTAAGCGGTGGGACCCGGACGTCCCCGTCCGGTCTCACAACCTCCCATTGACCCCCTGAAGCCCCCGGTCTTGCCCGGGCGCGCCCCTGTGCGCGTCGGCCCCCTTGACTGCCCTGGTACCTTGGAGTAAAAAGGTACCGGCCCGCGACAAGGGCGGCAGACATGAGATTCCAGAACGTGCCGGCGAGCGAATGAGCGTCAACGAGAGATTCGGGCCCATCCGCAAGGGTCTGCTCGAATTCCTGATCCTCAGGATCATCGACGCGGACAAGGTTTACGTCGCCGAAATGCTGCGGAAGCTGGCGGACACGGAGTTCGCCACCCAGGAGGGCACGCTGTATCCGCTGCTGAGCCGGATGCGACGCGACGGCCTGTTGGAGTACGAGTGGCAGGAGTCGGAATCCGGCCCGCCGCGCAAGTACTACGGGCTCACGGCCCTGGGGCGCGAGCAGTTGGAAGAGCTGAACGAGTACTGGAAAACGATTAACAAGACCATCCAGCAGCTGGGTAAGTAGCGATGCGCAAGGTCGTCACAATCAGTCTCAACGGCAATGCCTACCAACTCGAAGAGGGTGGTTACGAAGCATTGCGTGCGTACCTCGACAGTGCGCAGGCCAAGTTGCGCGATGACCCGGGATGCGCGGAGATCCTGGCCGATCTCGAGCAGGCGATCGCCGAGAAATGCGCTCACTTTCTGGGTCCCAACAAGGGCGTGGTGACGACCGAAGAGATCACCCAGGTCCTCACGGAAATGGGGCCCGTGGTGAGCGATGCGGACGCCGGCTCGGGGGCCGGCGCCGCATCGGATACCGCTCAAGGCGCTGCAGGCCCGGGCACCGGGTCTGCCTCACCCAAGCGGCTCTACAGGATTCGTGAAGGAGCGGTGATCGGCGGCGTCTGCACCGGCATCGCCGCCTTCTGGGGCGCGGATGTCTCGATCGTGCGTCTCCTTTTTGTCGCGTTTACGGTGTTGACTGGCGGAGCCTGGATCCTCGCTTACATCATCATGATGTTCGCCATTCCGGGGGCCACGACATCGGAAGAGCACGCGGCGGCACACGGCGTGCCGTTCACCGCCGAACAACTCATCGAGCAAGCGAAGAAGCAGTACGAGGCGTTCACGAACGGGTCTCACTGGAGACAGTGGCGCCGAGAGGAACGGGCACGAAGGCGTGAGTGGCGCCGTGAATGGCGTCGCGGGAGGAAGGAAATGCGAGATTCCTGGAATACGCGGCCCTACTGGGGCCCGCAATATGGTTCTCAGTATGGCGCGGCGGCGCCGGACACTTCGGCAGCGGGCTATGCCGCACGGGTCGTGGCCGGAATTTTTGCCCCGATCATCGCGATCGTCCACGCCGTGCTGCTCATCGGCCTGATCGTGTCGATCGCCCAGTTGGTCTCGACGGGGACGCTGTTCGGTTGGATGTTGCCGCCGGGAGTTCCTTTCTGGGCCGGCATCATCGTCGTGTGCATCATCTACAGCATGTTCGCAGGGCCGCTGCACGCTGTGCGCCACTCGGTGTATGCCAACCACAGCCCCACCGCGAATGCCTGGTTTGCGGTGTGGGGTGGCATCATCTGGCTGGGCTTCCTCGCGCTGTTTGCCTGGCTTGCCTACCAGTACTGGCCGGAGGTCCAACGCGTGATCGAGGCGATCGCGGATTCGATCCGCGAGCACCGGCCGCCGGCGCGGATCGGAACGATCAGCATGTTGGATTTCAAGACCTGGCGCCCGGACTAATTCATTGGCGCGAAGTCGGCCAAGGCGCTTCGCGCGGACATCGCTCCGTAGTTCGCCGGCAAAAAGCGTGGTTTTTGCCGGCTGCGCCTCAGCCCGTGAATTCCAAGCGCATCGAGAGATCGACGGCGCGAATGTTCTTGGTGATACCGCCGACGGAGATGTAGTCAACGCCTGACTCGGCGATGGCGCGCACATTGTCCAGACTGACGTTGCCCGACGCCTCGAGCATGACACCGGGGCGGCGGGTGCGGGTGAACTCGACCGCCTCGCGCGTCTCCGGAATGCTGAAGTTGTCGAGCATCACGACGTCGGGACCGGAGGCGAGTGCCTCCTCCAGCCCAGCCAGTGACTCCACCTCGACCTCGATCCGAATGTCGGGCGCGGACTGTTTCGCTGCGGAGATGGCGCCGCCGATCGAGCCGGCCGCGGCGATATGGTTCTCCTTGATCAGGACCATGTCGTAGAGGCCGATACGGAGATTCTGAGCGCCACCGCAAAGGACTGCGTACTTCTGCGCGGTGCGAAGACCTGGAATCGTCTTGCGCGTGTCGAGGATCGTGCAGCCGGTGCCGCGCACGGCGTCGGCGAAGCGCTTTGCTTGAGTCGCGGTAGCCGACAGCAGCTGGAGGAAATTCAGGGCGGTTCGCTCACCCGTCAGCACCGGGCGCGCACTGCCGCGGATCTCGAACAGCGTCTGGTCGATGCGGATGCGGTCGCCGTCCTGGGCGTGCCAGTCGAGCGTGACCGTGTCGTCGAGGCGGCGGAATGTTTCGTCGACCCACGCCTGTCCACACATCACAGCATCTTCGCGAGTGATGACGCGGCCGCGCACCTGTTGAGTTTCCGGGACGAGGCGGGCAGTGACGTCGCCACTGCCAATGTCCTCGGCCAGGGCTGTGGCGACCTGGTCGCCAAGGTCCTTCGGGAGTTCTGGCATGCGCGAAGGATACCGCGAACGCCGCCCGGCGCGCTGTGACCCGCCCCGGCAGAGGGCGACCGTTTCCGCGGTTTGAAGAAACCGCCCCCCGCCCCCATAATTCCCAATGGTGGAGCCTTGGCCCGAAACGTTGCGTTCCCCGCCGTCGCCGTGTACCAAGGTTTGTACCCTGGACGCCCGAGGCTACTGTATCGGTTGCGACCGGACGGGCGATGAGATCGGACGCTGGATGTCCATGACCCCTGCCCAGCAGTGGGAGCTGATTTCTGAGCTAGAGCGGCGGAAGGCGGCCCGAATCGATCGGGACCGTGCGGATGCTGATGACGTATTGCGAGGTAAGTGAGATGGATGTGGTGGATCGAATCAAGACCGAACTGGGCTCGAGCCCGGTCGTGCTGTTCATGAAGGGCACGCCTGACTTCCCGCAGTGCGGATTCTCAGCGCAGACCGTAGCGGCGCTCCGCGCGGTGGGCGCGGAGTTCAAGCACATCAACATTTTCGAAGAGCCCGAGCTGCGTGAGGCCCTGAAGCGCTACTCCAACTGGCCGACGTACCCGCAGCTTTATGTCAAAGGCGAGCTCGTGGGCGGCTGTGACATCGCGCTCGAGATGTATCACAGCGGCGAGCTGAAGAAGCTGCTGACGGAAGTCGGCGCCGCCGCCGCCTAAAGCGGCCGATCGTCGCCCGGCGGCTCCACCGAGGGGCCGTTGAGCCATCCGAGCGAGCGCGCGCGCTCCTCGGCATTCTGGTAGCTGGTACGGAACCGGTTGCAGATCAAGCAGAAGATGTCAGCGGTCCGCTCCGCGTCGTAGGACGCGGAATGCGCACTCTTCGCGTCCCAGTCCAATCCCGCGACCGTGACGGCCTTCGCCAGTACGGTCTGGCCCAGCGCCGCGCCCGCCAGCGTGGCGGTGTCAAAGCATGAGAAGGGATGAAAGGGATTTCGCTTAACGTCGGTTCGTACGAGGGCCGCGTTCAGAAACGCCAGGTCGAACGCTGCATTGTGGCCAACAAGGATCGATCGACGGCAGTTGTAGGCACGAACTGCGTGCCGAATCTCCCGGAAGATGCGCTGCAGTGCATCGCGTTCAGGTAGCGCGGGTCGCAACGGATGATGCGGATCGATGCCCGTAATCGACAGCGATGCCGGGTCGATACGTGAGCCCTCGAAGGGCTTCACATGAAAATTGTGCGTGATACCTCGATAGAGCACTCCGTCGGTGCCCATATCAATCATGACGGCCGCAATTTCCAATAGCGCGTCTGTCGCGGAGTGGAAACCACCCGTTTCGACGTCGACGACGACTGGAAGGAACCCGCGGAACCGCCGCGACATCAGGTCAGCGGCAAGGTGTGTAGGAACGGACAGGAGGGGCTCGGGCTGATTCATCCGGCCCGTCCCGATTCGATGGTGGTCAATTCAACCCTTTGCAGTGGCCCCGGGGGCGCATTCAGGTGGCGGGGCTTCGTTCCAGGCGCCAGGCAATCGTCTCTCCGGCCCGCAGGGGAACGATTTCTTCCTTGCCGAACGGATAGCACGCTGGAACCTCCCACGAGTCCCGCAGCAGGGTGATCCTTTCTTCGTTGCGCGGCAAGTCATAGAAATCGGCGCCGTATTCGGACGCGAAACCCTCGAGCCGGTCAAGGGCGCCGAGCGCATCGAACGCTTCGGCGTAGAGCTCGATCCCCGCGGGTGCCGAAAAGATGCCGGCGCAACCACAGGAGGCTTCCTTCGTGTGGCGCGCGTGGGGCGCGCTGTCAGTTCCCAGGAAGAACCGCGGATCGCCACTTGCCACCACATCGAGCAGGGCGCAGCGGTCTGCCTCGGTTTTGAGCACAGGCAGGCAATAGTGATGCGGGCGTATCCCGCCCACAAAGAGCGCATTCCGATTCATCAACAGGTGCTGTGGTGTGATCGTCGCGCCGACTCCCGGCCGCGCGCTGCGGACGAACTCGACTGCAGCCCGTGTCGTGATGTGCTCGAAGACGACTCGCAACTTCGGGAACCGTTCGACGATGCCAACCATCACCTCGTCGATGAACCGCGCTTCGCGATCGAACACGTCCACCGCCGGGTGGGTCACCTCGCCGTGGACCTGAAGGACCACGCCGACTTCGGACATTCGCGCCAGGACGGCGTCGACGTGTTTGATGTCAGTGACACCCTCGTCGGAGTGAGTCGTCGCGCCGGCAGGGTACAGCTTGAATCCAAAGACCTGGCCGCTGGCCTTGGCGCGATCGACCTCCGCCGGATCGGTCCGGTCGGTGAGATACAGAGTCATCAGCGGGTTGAATGTCGCGCCTGCCGGGAGCGCTGCGAGGATTCGGGTGCGGTAGGCGAGCGCCTGCGCGGTCGTCGTGACGGGCGGCTTCAGGTTGGGCATCACGATGGCCCGCGCAAAGCGAGCAGCTGTGTAGGGAACGACGGCGTGCAGTGCAGCGCCGTCGCGCAGATGCAAGTGCCAGTCATCCGGCCTGCGCAGCGTCAATCGGTTCACGGCTGAGCCTTTTGCAACTGATCGAGCATCTTCTGCCTGAGCAACAGGTCGAGCGTATAGCGCACCCCGAATCCTGTCACATCGGTGTTGATGGCCCCCAGCCCGCCCGTGCGCCAGGCCGAAGACAGGTCCATGTGCGCCCATGGAATCGTGTCGGGAACGAAGCGACTCAGGAATCTTGTCGCGAGAATGTGGTCGCCTTTACCGTCAACGGAGCATTGGACGACATCGGCGATCTTGCTTTCCAGGTCGCTGTCGTAATCCGGATCGAGCGGGAAGTTCCAGACGCGCTCGCCACTCGAGCGCCCGGCCGCCAGGAGTGTTGGGACCAGCGATTCCTGATTCGCGAACACGCCACTCATGCGATCGGTCAGGGCGTAGACGCACGCTCCGGTCAAAGTTGCAAAGTCGATCATGAATCGGGGTTTGGTCCGGCTCGCGAGCGCCAGTGTGTCCGCGAGCACCATACGACCTTCGGCGTCGGTGTGAATGACCTGGATGGTCACTCCGTTGCTGGCGGTGACGATATCCTGCGGACGAAATGCGTTGGGTCCGATCTCGTTCGGAGTGATTGCCAGCCAGGCGTCGGCCGCGAATGGGGCCCGCAGCCGTGCGAGGGCGACCAGTGTTGAGAGGGCGACCGCGCTGCCCGCCATGTCCATGTGCATGTCGAGCATCGAGCGGTGCGGCTTGAGATTGATGCCGCCGGTATCGAAGAGAATGCCCTTTCCGACCAGCGCGACATCGGGGGCGCCTGCCGCGCGAGAGCGCGGCGAATTCGACGATCGCGCGCTCCGGCGGCCCGGTCGGTACTGTAGGTGCGCGATACCTGCGGTTCGTTGCGTGTTTCCGGAGCTGACTGCCAGGAAGGCGCCGGCGCCCAGGCGCTTGAGGGCGCGCTCGTCCAGCCATTTGAATGACAACCCGTGCTGACCCGCCAGATCTGCAATCGCGCGACGATAGCCCTGCGCATCCAGTACGTTGGGCGGCAGAACGGTGAGCCAACGCGCAAGGTTATTGGCTTCGGCTCCCGCCTCCAGGAAGCGGACATCCAGATCGCTGTCGCGGCCGGAGGCCCGATCGTTCGGCTCGAGGACTGTGATGCCGCGGATTCGGTGCTCGTCGCGCTTGCCCGAGCGGTAGCTCGGAAGGGAGAACGCCTGCGCCAACGAAGCCGTCAGCAGTGCCTCCATGGAGGCCGTGGCCGCTTTGCTCTGGCCTTGGACCGCAAGTCCCAGCGTCTCGGGTGTTCGCGCCGCGGCCTCCTTCAGCATCTTCGCCGCAAGCGACAGCCTCTCGAAATTTGACGCTTCCGCCCGCATGTAGCCTATGACCGCCAGCGTTTGCCGCTGGTTGGCCAAGGTGGTGGTTCGTACCGTCCCGGAGCGGGGGCTGGAGCGGGCATTGAGTTCTTGCCAACGCTGTTTTTCCGGCAGCGGACTGAATGCGCCGGGTGCGGCCTCCGGAGGCACGATAACCAGCAGCGCGTCGCAGTTTTCGCGGGCGCGGGCGGCGCCGGTATGAACTATTTTCGGGGCGTCGGGAGTCGGAAGCAGTATCGTCGAAGGCATGTTCGTTTGCTTGACCATCGGGGATTAAACCCGGAAAATTGGGCGGCTTGAGAAGCGAGATTTTCGACTGCCGAGTATCGACCAGGTCGTGTAGACGGCCTGTAGTTTCGGCCGGTCTTCCGGCATCCGGCACTCCCTTCATCACGCCGGCTCACTCTATCAGGCCGGACCACTCTATCAAGGAGCTGGCATTCATCGAAGCCAAGCCAGTTCGCACCAGGCGCTAGCATGACTGAACCTCCCAAGCTCGAAGACCTCGATCCCGTCGAAACTCAGGAGTGGCTCGAGTCCATCGACTCGGTGCTCAAGACGCACGGCCCCGAGCGTGCGCACTTCATTCTCGACCGGTTGATCGACTACTCGCGCCGCAGCGGCGCGTACCTGCCGTTCAAACCGAATACGGCCTACGTCAACACGATTCCGACCGGGCGCGAGCCCGAGTACCCCGGCAACCGCGCCCTGGAGCGCCGCATCGAGGCGTACATCCGTTGGAACGCGCTCTCGATGGTCGTCCAGGCGAATCGGGTCTCCTCGGAATACGGCGGCCACCTCGCCAGCTACGCTTCCTCGGCGACATTGTATGAAGTCGGGTTCAATCACTTCTGGCGCGCGGCGTCGGAGAAGAATCCCGGCGATCTCGTGTTCATGCAGGGACATTCCTCGCCCGGTATTTATGCACGCGCCTATCTGGAAGGGCGTCTGAGCGAGGACCAGCTGCGCAATTTCCGTCAGGAAGCCGGCGGTCCGGGTAAGGGCCTGTCCTCGTATCCGCACCCGTGGCTGATGCCGGACTTCTGGCAGTTCCCCACGGTGTCGATGGGCCTGGGGCCCATGATGGCGATCTATCAGGCGCGCTTCATCCGCTATCTCGAGAACCGAGGCATGCAGAAGCCCTCCGACCGCAAGGTCTGGGCGTTTCTCGGCGACGGCGAGATGGACGAGCCCGAGTCGATGGGCGCGCTCACCATGCCGGTGCGCGAAGGCCTCGACAACCTGGTGTTCGTCATCAACTGCAACCTGCAGCGTCTCGACGGCCCGGTGCGCGGCAACGGCAAGATCATCCAGGAGCTGGAAGCGGCTTTCCTCGGCGCCGGCTGGAATGTCATCAAGGTCCTGTGGGGCTCGCGCTGGGACCCGCTCCTGGCCCGCGACTCCAAGGGATTGCTGCGCCGTGTGATGGAGGATTGCGTCGACGGCGAGTACCAGAACTTCAAGGCCAAGGGCGGCGCGTATACGCGTGAGAACTTCTTCGGGAAGTATCCCGAGCTCAAGGCCATGGTCGCCAACATGTCGGATGACGAGATCTACCGACTGAACCGCGGCGGCCACGATGCCAAGAAGGTCTACGCGGCCTATGCCGCGGCTTCGACCCACAAGGGTCAGCCGACGGTGATTCTGGCGAAGACCGTCAAGGGCTTCGGTCTGGGCAAGGGCGGCGAAGGCCAGATGGTTGCCCACCAGCAGAAGAAATTCTCGGAAGACGACCTGCGCGCCTTCCGCGACCGATTCAACATTCCGGTCACCGAAGCGGATATCGCCGGACTGCCGTTCCGTAAGCCCGACGAGGGCTCGGACGAGCTCAAGTACCTGCGCGAGCGGCGCACTTTCCTCGGCGGCTATCTGCCGGCGCGACGGAAGGAGGCCCCGCCGTTGGCAGTGCCGGCACTCGAGGCCTTCGGTCCGGTGCTCGAGGGCACCGGGGAGCGTGAGATCTCCACGACCATGGCGTTCGTGCGCATTCTTACGATCCTGCTGAAGGACAAGACCATCGGGAAGAACATCGTCCCGATCGTTCCTGACGAAGCGCGAACCTTCGGTATGGAAGGCCTGTTCCGTCAGATCGGCATCTACTCCTCGGTGGGGCAGCTGTACACGCCGCAGGATGCCGAGACCCTCATGTCCTACAAGGAGGACAAGAAGGGGCAGATGATCGAGGAAGGCATCAACGAGGCCGGAGCCCTGTGCTCCTGGATTGCCGCGGGCACCGCCTACAGCAATCACGGCGTCAACATGGTGCCGTTCTACATCTTCTACTCGATGTTCGGCTTCCAGCGCGTCGGCGACTTCATCTGGGCGGCGGGCGACATTCAGGCTCGCGGCTTCCTGTTGGGAGCCACCGCCGGGCGTACCACGCTCGCGGGTGAAGGTCTCCAGCACCAGGACGGGCATAGCATCCTGGTGGCGACGACGATTCCGAACTGCGTCGTCTACGACCCGACGTATGCCTACGAGTTGGCCGTGATCGTCCAGGACGGCATGCGTCGCATGTATGTCGACCAGGAGAACATTTTCTATTACGTCACGGTGATGAACGAGAATTACGTCCAGCCGCCGATGCCGAAGGGCGTCGAGGCCGGGATTCTCAAGGGCGCCTATCTCCTGCAGTCCGGTGGCAAGGGCAAGGTCCGGGCGACGCTGCTCGGCTCCGGCACGATCCTGCGTGAGGTGCTTGCGGCCGCACAGGTTCTCGAGAAGGACTACGGCGTGCCGTCGGATGTCTACTCGGTGACCAGCTTCAGCGAGCTGCGCCGTGAAGCGCTCGAGGTCGAGCGTTCCAACATGCTGCATCCCACCGAGGCTCAGAAGGTCCCGTATGTTCAGCAGCTGCTGAAGGACCGGGACGGTCCGGTGATCGCGGCCACCGACTACATGCGCAACGTCCCGGATCAGATCCGACAGTGGGTCGGCGGACGTTATGTGACCCTCGGAACCGACGGTTTTGGTCGGTCCGACTCACGCGCCGCGCTGCGTAAGCATTTCGAAGTCGATCGCAACCACATCGTCGTCGCGTCCCTCAAGGCGCTGGCGGACGAGGGCAAAGTGGACCGCGCGACGGTGGTCAAGGCCATCAAGGCGCTCGGAGTCGATCCTTCCAAACCCGTACCCTGGAAAGTCTAGAAGAACCAAGCGATGAACGCGGCAGCCGGCCTGGTAGAAGTGCGCGTGCCCGACATGGGCAACTTCAAGGACGTCGCGGTAATCGACGTGCTCGTCAAACCTGGCGACACGATCGAAACCGACGGCTCTTTGGTCACCTTGGAGACCGAGAAGGCGACGATGGACGTGCCATCGACCGCAGCCGGTGTGATCGAGAAAATGCATGTCGCCAAAGGCGGCAAGGTGTCCCCGGGAGATCTGATCGCCACGGTGCGCTCCACGGGAGCAGCAGCCGGCGCGTCAGCCCCGGCACAGGCACCTGCGGCGCCTCCGGCCGCAGCCGCCCCTCCGCCAGCGCCCGCCAAAGCGGCCCCGGCAGCTGCGCCTGCGGCTCCGGTAGCCCCGAAAACCGCGGCGGCCCCTGCTGCGGCAGCGCCTGCGAAGCCAGCTTCCGCTGCTGCCAACGGCGCCGCAGCCGGCGCCGATCTGCCGCCGATCAACGAGCCCGGCTTCTCCCGCGCTCACGCGGGTCCCTCGGTCCGCAAGTTCGCTCGCGAGCTGGGTGTCGATCTCACTCGAGTGTCCGGAACGGGATTCAAAACGCGCATCACTCACGACGACGTGAAGGCCTTCGTGAAGAAGGCGCTCTCGGGCGGTGGCGCTCCTGCCTCGGCGCCCGGCGCCGGCAGCCTGCCAACGATTCCGCCGGTCGATTTCAGCCTGTTTGGTCCGGTCGAGAGCAAACCGCTGTCGCGGATCCAGAAGATCTCCGGGCCGCGTCTGCACGCGAGCTGGGTCAACATTCCGCACGTCACGCAATTCGACGAAGCGGACATCACCGAGCTCGAGGAGCTGCGCAACCGGCTCAAGCAGACCGCTCAGGATGCGGGCATCAAGCTCACGCCGCTGGCGTTCATCGTGCGGGCCTGCGTCAAAGCGCTGCAGCAGTTCCCGCAATTCAACGCCTCGCTCGACCCGACCGGCACGAACCTGATCCTGAAGAAGTACTTCAACATTGGTTTTGCGGCGGACACACCCAATGGACTGGTGGTGCCCGTGGTGAAAGACGCCAATCAGAAGGACATTTATAAGACCGCTCGCGCGTTGGCCGAGCTGTCGGAAGCTGCACGCACCGGTAAGTTGAAAGCCGACCAGATGCAGGGCGGCTGCTTCACGATTTCCAGTCTCGGCGGCATCGGGGGCACGGCGTTCACGCCGATCATCAATGCGCCCGAGGTTGCGATTCTGGGTGTCTCGCGCTCGTCGATGAAGCCTGTCTACAAGGACGGAGCCTTCGTACCGCGCCTGATGTTGCCGCTGTCGTTGTCCTACGATCACAGGGTGATCGACGGGGCGTCGGCTGCCCGGTTCACCACCTACCTCGCGCAGGTCCTGTCGACACCTGGTCAGCTCGCCGAGGCACTCCCGTGAGCCGCGTCGACCTGGTTGTCCCCGACCTCGGCAGTTTCAACGAAGTCTCCGTCGTCGATGTCCTGGTCAAGGCTGGCGACGACGTCGAGATCGATACCCCGCTGGTCACCCTGGAAACCGACAAGGCGTCCATGGACGTCCCGGCGACCTCGGCCGGCAAGATCGCCGAGGTGTTGATCAAGCGCGGCGATAAGGTCGGGAAGGGGACGGTCATCGCGCGCGTCGAAGCGAGCGAAGCCGCAGCTCCGGCCGAAGCCGAAGACGACGGCGACGATCCAAAGCATACGGACACCATCGTGTTGCCGAATGCCGCGGCGATCGCCGCCAATGCGCCCGCGGCCACCAATGGTGCGGCCGGCCCTGCGGTGGCGAGTGCGCCCCAGCCGGCGCCCGAGGCCCGCAACGAACGTGCGGGCGATACCGTGCGCATGCCGGTGCCCGACCTGTCCCGCAAGGACCGGGTGAGCGACGATTTCAACCGCCAGACACAACTGCTGGTCTTGGGCGCAGGTCCGGGCGGATATACCGCCGCGTTCCGTGCTGCCGACCTCGGTATGCAGGTGACCCTCGTCGAGCGGTGGTCCAGCCTCGGCGGCGTGTGTCTGAATGTCGGGTGCATTCCTTCCAAGGCCTTGCTGCACGCGGCCAAGGTGATCGAGGAAGTCGAAGAGATGAGCTCGAAGGGCATCTCCTTCGGCCATCCGAAGATCGATCGCGGCGCGTTGCGGACGTGGAAGCAGTCTGTCGTCAACAAGCTGACCGGTGGGCTGCGCCTGCTGTCGAAGCAGCGCAAGGTCGAGGTGGTGCAGGGCGTGGGCCGCTTCGTCGGGCCCAACGTCGTCGAGGTGATGGGGAGCAGCGGCTCGGAGCGCATCCGTTTCGACCAGTGCATCATCGCGGCGGGGTCCGAGGCCATCAAACTGCCGGGACTGCCTGCCGATCCGCGAATCATGGACTCGAGCGACGCGCTCGAGCTGCCCGAGTTTTCGGGGGGAATGTTGATCGTCGGCGGCGGCATCATCGGTCTGGAGATGGCCACGGTGTATCACGGGATCGGCGCCAAGGTCAGCGTGGTCGAGCTGACACCGGGCCTGATGCCCGGATGCGATCCGGATCTCGTCCGGCCGCTCGAGAAGCGCATTCGCGCCAAGTACGAGCAGATTCTGGTGGGGACCAAAGTCACCAAAGTCGAGGCCCTTCAGGAAGGGCTGCGGGTCACGTTCGAAGGCGAGAAAGCCCCTCAGCCTGCGGTCTTCGATCGCGTGTTGGTGGCTGTCGGTCGCGTCCCGAACGGGAAGGTCATTGGCGCCGACGCCGCTGGCGTGACGGTGTCCGATCGCGGGTTCATTCCGGTGAACAAGCAGATGCGCACCAACGTGCCGCACATCTTTGCCATCGGCGACATCGTGGGTCAGCCCATGCTGGCGCACAAGGCGATGCACGAAGCGAAGGTCGCTGCCGAAGTGGCGGCCGGCCACAAGCGCTCATTCGACGCCCGTGCCATTCCGTCAGTGGCCTACACCGATCCCGAAGTGGCTTGGGTGGGACTGACCGAGACCGAAGCGAAGGCGAAGAACATTCCGTTCAAGAAAGCCGCGTTTCCCTGGATTGCCAGCGGGCGCTCGCTCTCGCTGGGCCGGGACGAGGGCTTCTCGAAGATGCTGTTCGATCCCGAGACTCATCGGGTGCTCGGCGGCGGCATCGTTGGCACGAATGCCGGCGAGCTCATCAGTGAGGTGGCGTTGGCCATCGAGACTGGCGCGGACGCCGAGGACATCGGGCTGACGATCCATCCGCACCCGACGTTGTCGGAGACGGTCGCGAATGCGGCCGAGGCCTTCGAGGGCACGCTGACGGATCTGTATATCCCGAAGGCGAAATAGGGCCTGGCTCAGCCTAAGTCTCTGATGTAGAGGGATTTTCCCGGACTTTTAACCGGACTTTAAAGGGGATGGAATTCCCTGTTCTTTATTCGTAACTCAATGATCTATAATTAATTATGGTCATTCGAGAAGCGGACAAAAAACCGGACATCAAAGCGGCCGTCACGGACCGTGGAGAGCCCACCTCCCTGATGGAACCGCTTGTCCTTGGGGAGGGCTCTCGCCATCGACCCGTGCTCACCGACCTTGCGGTCGAGCTCGCACAGCGGAGCGCGGGCTTCCGCCGCTCGCTGCCCGAGAGCTTGCTGTCTTCCCTAGCAACGCTCGTACGGTCGATGAACTGCTACTACAGCAATCTCATCGAGGGCCATGACACTCATCCGGTCGATATCGAACGCGCATTGCAGGGTGACTACAGCCGGGACGCGAAGAAGCGCGATCTCCAGATTGAAGCGAAGGCGCACATCGGCGTCCAGCAGTGGATCGACGATGGAGCGCTCAGGGATCGCACTGTTTCCACGGAAGCGATCCGCGAGATTCATCTCCGTTTCTGCGAAGCCCTGCCGGAAGATCTGCTTTGGGTCGAAGATCGCGCGACGCATGAGCGTATACGAGTCATTCCCGGCGAATGGCGCAGGCGCGACGTCGCGGTAGGAAACCATATACCCATCGGTGCGTCGGCCATCCCACGTTTCCTGCAGCGCTTCGAAGAGGTGTACAGCCGACTCGGCAAGGCGGAGACCATTCTGGCGGCGGCAGCGGCGCATCACCGGCTCGCTTGGATTCATCCGTTCTTGGACGGAAACGGGCGCGTCACGCGACTGATGTCGCACGCAACGCTGTTAGAGGTGCTCGACACGGGTGCTGTCTGGTCAGTCGCCCGGGGTCTTGCGCGCAATGTGACAGACTACAAAGCGCATCTTGCCGCGTGTGATCAGACGCGCCGTAACGATCTAGATGGGCGGGGGAATCTCAGCGAAGACGCCCTTGCGGAATTCACCCGCTTCTTCCTCTCGACCTGCCTCGACCAGGTTGCCTTCATGGAGCGCTTGATGCAGCCGGATTCACTTCGTGCCCGCATCCTCGTTTGGGCGGAGGAAGAGATTCGCCTAAACCGGTTGCCTACGAAGTCTGGCGCGGTCCTTGAGGCACTGCTCTATCGCGGCGAACTGCCACGCGGTGACGCAACTGCCGTCGTGGGCACCGGCGAGCGCCAGGCGCGGCGCATCGTTTCAGCGCTGACTGAATACGGCGTATTGGTTTCGGAGAGCAGTCGCGCGCCGTTGCGGCTCGCGTTTCCGGCCGCTCTGGCATCGCGATGGATGCCCGGGTTATTCCCGGCGCTGGATACTCGGCCACACCCGGAGCGGGCAAGCTGACAGTCAGCTAGAGCTTGCGGAGTCGTTCCAGATAGGCCTGCTCGTCGGGCATCCTCCCGGCGCGCTGCGCTTCCCAGATCGTCTCTGCGAGCGGTTCCAGCATCACATGCTCGGCTTCATGCGCGCTGCCCAGCTGTTTGCTCAGCTTCTCGTGGATCTGCGTGATCCCCGCCGGCCGGTTGGTCGCGACCTGCTCCCGGAGTGCCATGTGAAGTCCCATGTGCAGGAACGGGTTCTGTTGCCCCCCTTCCGGGGTGAACTCGGCGACCAGCGCGTCATCGCCGGATTCCAGCCAGGGGATGTATTCGGGGTGCTCGGTGATCAGCGCGGCGAGTTGGGACTCGAGGGGTTCGAGGGGCTGCTTTGCCGAGAACTTACGCCACGCATCGAGGTACATGCGGCGTAGCTGATCCCGGTTCTGGCCGGCGAAGACAGGCATCTGGCTACTTCTTCTTGCGAGAGGACTTCGCGCTGGCCGCGGCCTTCTTGATCCATTCCACGGCCTTCGGCGCCTTCGTCTTGTCCTTGTATTCGCAGAGGTCGTCGATGATGCACTCCGGGCACCCGGGCTTGCGCGCCAGACACACGTAACGCCCATGGAGCAACAGCCAGTGATGGGCGTCTTTCTTGAACTCATCGGGCGTGTTGGCCATCAACGCGACTTCCACCGCGTGCGGATTCTTGCCGGGAGCGAGACCGGTCCGGTTGGCCACCCGGAAGATGTGTGTGTCGACGGCGATTTCGACCTGTCCGAACACCATGTTGAGAATGATGCTGGCGGTCTTGCGACCGACGCCGGGCAGGGCCTCGAGCGAGTCTCGGTCCGAGGGAACCTGGCCGCCGTGCTTTTCAATGAGCTGCTGACAAAGCCCGATCAGGTTCTTGGCCTTCGTGTTGTACAGGCCTACGGTCTTCAAATACTCCGTCACACCCTCGATGCCCAGCGCGTAAATCGCCTGCGGCGTGTTCGCCACCGGGAAGAGCTTTCGCGTCGCGGAGTTGACGCTCTTGTCGGTCGTGTGGGCCGAGAGCATGACGGCCACGAGCAGCTCAAACGCGGAAGTGTGCTCGAGTTCCGTGGTCGGGTTGGGGTTGGCCGCCTGCAGGCGGCGATAGATCGCTCTACGGGTGGTGGCGTGCATGGTTTTTCTTGGCCTTCAACAGTTCTGCCTGCTGTGCGGCGCGCCCTGCCGTTCGGGTGTTGTGCGCTTGGAAGCGCTCTCGATTTTCAGTCGGAGTCGGCGCCGGTGGGGTCGCCGGCATCATTGCAATGCAATCTACAGGACACGGGGCAATACACAGCTCGCACCCGGTGCACAGTGCGGCGATCACCGTGTGCATCTGCTTCCGTGCCCCAACGATCGCATCCACGGGGCAGGGCGGCAGGCACTTCGCGCAGCCGATGCAACGATCCTCGTCGATCACGGCGACCAGTGCAGGTCCTTCGATGCCGTTTTCCGGATTCAGTGGGAGGAAGTCACGGTGCAACAGGTCGGCCAGGGCGTGGATCGTTGCCGATCCACCCGGAGGGCACTGATTGATGTTGGCTTCGCCTTTGGCTATTGCCTCGGCGTAAGGCCGACAACCGGTATAGCCGCAACGGGTGCACTGCGTCTGAGGCAACAATCCATCAATGACACCCGCGTCGGCCACACTGCACCTGAGCCCCGTCAGCTGACCTTCATGCCGGGTGTCGCGCCCGAGTCCGGCGAGAGCAGGTACAAGCCGGGCGTGTCACCGCTGGCGGCCAAGACCATGCCTTCGGACATCCCGAATTTCATCTTACGGGGCGCCAGGTTCGCGACCATCACGGTAAGCCGGCCAACCAGCGTGGCAGGGTCGTAGGCTGACTTGATGCCCGCGAACACCGTACGCGTCTCGGTGCCGAGATCGAGCGTGAGTTTGAGCAGCTTGTCCGCGCCCTCGACGTGCTCGGCGTTGGCGATGCGGGCCACACGCAGGTCGATGCGCTTGAATTCATCAATCGAGATCGTGGTTGGACCCGCGGGAGCGGGGGTGGCCGCAGCCGCAGCGGGTTTCGGTGCCAGGGATTCACTCACCTTCGCAGGCTCCTTTTTGGGCTTCTCAGTCCCGATCAACGCCTCGATCTGTTTCGGGTCGACGCGGGTCATCAAATGTCGGTACGGGTTGATGCGCTCGGGAAGCTCGCCCGCGTCGGTCCACTGGAGCGACCGATCGAGGCCGAACAGCTCCCGTGCCACGGTCTCTGCGATACGGGGCAGTATCGGCGCGAGCAGGATCGTCAGCAGCTGAAAGCCGAACAACGCGCGCGAGCACACGTCCTGCAGTTCTGCCGAGCGAGCCAGGTCTTTGGCCAATACCCACGGCTGGCGGGCATCGAACTCCTGGTTGATGCGGTCCGCAGTGGCCATGATGTCCCGGGTCGCCCTGCCGAACTCGCGGGCGTCATAGCTCTCTGCCACCACCCGCGCGATACGGCGGGCTTCTGCCAACATCACGTCAGTTGAGCCAACGTAACGCAACTCACCGGCGAAGTGCTTGGTGATGAAGTTGGCCGCGCGACTCGCGATGTTGACGTACTTGCCGACGAGATCGCTGTTCACGCGCGCGATGAAGTCGTCTGGATTGAAATCCAGATCTTCGACATTCGCGTTGAGCTTGGCCGAGATGTAGTAACGCAGCCACTCCGCGTTCATCCCGACTTCGAGATAGCGCAGCGGGTCGATACCGGTGCCTCGGGACTTCGACATCTTCTCGCCCATGAGCGTCAGATGCCCGTGGACGAATACGGTGTCAGGCACCTTGTAGGGTGAGCCTGCGAACTTCAGCATCGCCGGCCAGAACAGCGTGTGGAAGTAGATGATGTCCTTGCCGATGAAGTGGATCTGCTCGGTGTCCGCGGCCGCGACAAACTCCTCGTAGCGGCGCAACTCGCCCGCTGCGCGGGCCTTGCCGCTTTCGAAGTAGCTCTTGAGTGAGGCCAGGTAACCGATGGGCGCATCCAGCCAGACATAGAAGTACTTGCCAGGGGCATCCGGAATCGGAATGCCGAAGTACGGCGCATCGCGCGAGATGTCCCAATCTCCCAGCGCCTTTTCGTTGTCGCTTGCCGCCAAGCCACCTTCAGCCTCGGTGGCCTCACCCGACAACCATTCACGCGCCTTATTGGCTACGGATGATTGCAGGCGGCCCGGCGTGCCGATCCAGCTCTGCAGGAACACCCGGCACTTCGGGTCGGACAATCGGAAGAAGTAATGGTCCGAGGACTTCATGACGGGCTTCGCGCCCGTCAGGGTCGAGTAAGGGTCGACCAGGTCCTGCGGCGTGTAGGCCGTGCCGCAAACCTCGCAGGCATCGCCATACTGATCCTTCGAGTGGCAGTTCGGACACTCGCCCTTGATGTAGCGGTCGGCGAGAAACATGCCCTTGATCGGGTCATAGAACTGCTCGACCGGCTTCACGTAGACCAGGCCCGCAGCCTTGAGCCGACGGTACACATCCTGCGAGAGCTCGACGTTCTCGGGCGAGTCCGTCGAATGCCAGTGGTCGAATTCGATGTGGAAGCCGCGCAGGTACTGGGGGCGTCCCGCAGCGACGCGCGCCACGAGCTGCTCGGGAGTGATCCCTTCGGATTCGGCCTTGAGCATGATCGGCGCACCGTGCGCGTCGTCCGCGCACACGAAGTGCAGCTCATGGCCCTGCATGCGCTGGAAGCGTACCCAGACGTCAGCCTGGATGTACTCCATCATGTGGCCGATGTGGAGCGGGCCGTTGGCGTAGGGAAGGGCGGTGGTGACGAAAATCTTGCGCGGCATCGGGCTAGTTTACCCGACGGCGGGGCGCAGGAGGCCCGAGCGGCTAGCCGGGCGGGAAGGGCACGAGGACCGTCCGAGGAGGGCGGGGCTAGCCGATGTCCTTCAC
Source organism: Steroidobacteraceae bacterium (assembly GCA_036499585.1). Lineage (GTDB taxonomy): Bacteria > Pseudomonadota > Gammaproteobacteria > Steroidobacterales > Steroidobacteraceae > 13-2-20CM-66-19. The sequence continues at coordinate 406,753 of DASYDM010000057.1, read as the reverse complement.
CGCCTCGAATCTGGCCTTGTTGATGCCCTTCTTATAGGCTTCCTTGCCGGTAACTTGCCGCGAGTCCAGCAGCTGTTGAATCGCGGTGTCCATGGTCCGCATGCCGAACGCACCGCCGGCCTGCATCACGTTCTCGATCTGGTCCAGCTTGCCCTGCCGGATCAGGTTCGCCGAAGCCGGCGTATTCACCAGAATCTCCAGGGCAGCGACGCGGCCGCCCTTGTCGGACTTCTGCAGCAACTGCTGGGAGACAACACCCCGCAACGATGTCGAGAGCATCGTGCGGACGTGCGATTGCTTGTCGGACGGAAAGACGTTGACCATGCGGTCGACCGTCTGCGCGGCGCCGTTGGTGTGCAACGTGCCCATCACGAGAATTCCCATTTCGGCGGCGGTGACCGCGATGCTCATCGTCTCGAGGTCGCGCAACTCACCGACGAGAATGACGTCGGGATCTTCGCGCAGGGCGGAATGCAGGGCGTCCGCAAAGTTCATCGTATGGACGCCGATCTCACGCTGACTGATGAGACAGCTCTTGCGCTGATGCACGAACTCGATCGGATCCTCGATCGTCAGAATGTGGCCTTTCACTCGTGCATTGATGTCGTCGATCATCGCCGCGAGCGTCGTCGACTTGCCCGAGCCGGTTTTGCCGGTCACCAGGATCAGGCCGCTATTGGCGCGGGCCATCTGCCGCACGGCCTCGGGCAGCTTCAGCTCGTCCATCGTCAGCGCTTTCGACGGAATGGCCCGGAAAACGGCGCCCATACCGCTGATCTGACGCATGACGTTGACGCGGAACCGACCGCGCTCGGGAATCGTGTGCGCGAAGTCTGCGCCGTCCTTTGCCTCGAACCGCTCGACGGCGGGCTTCGGCATGATCTCGTACAACGCTTCCTTGACGAAATCGGGCGCCAGCCGCTCTGGCCGCAGTGTTTGCAGATCGCCGAATTGACGGATCCGCGCGGGATCGCCGGCGATGAAATGCAGATCAGACCCGCGCTTTTCCAGGATCTCGATGAGATAGGAGTCGATGACCGGCACCGTCGCTCCTCAGGCTGAGGCCGCGGACGGCGGCGTGAGCGCGGTGCTGCTGACGTCGACCTTCGGCAGCATGCTGGTGTCAGTGACGAACTTCTGAAAGGCGCGCTTGTCGACCGCGTACGCGTATGCATCGTCCGGATCGATCTCGCGTGCCGTGATCGCACGCAGCAGCGCCTGGTCCATCAGTTCCATGCCCAGATCCCTGCCCATCTGCAGCTGGGACGGAATCTGGTGGCTCTGGTCTGTCTGGATGAGTTTGCCGATGGCCTTCGTCATCACCAGCGACTCGCAGATCGCCTTGCGGCCGCGACCGTCGACCGTCTTGACCAGAATCTGCGTGATCACCGCCAACAGGCTCTGCGAGAGAAAGCTTTTGGTCTGCTCGCGCTCTTCGACGGGCAGAGCGTCGATGATGCGATCGATGGTTTTGACCGCGCTGGTCGTGTGGAGCGTGCCGAGAACCAAGTGTCCCGTCTCGGCGGCTGTCATCGCCATCGTGATGGTTTCGGCGTCGCGGAGCTCGCCGACCAGAATCACGTCAGGGTCTTCGCGCATGGCTGCACGAACGCCTTCGGCGAAGCTCGGGATGTGGGTGTTCAGCTCGCGTTGGATGACCTGGCTGTTCTTGCTGCGATGAACGAACTCGATCGGGTCCTCGAGGCTGATGATGTTCAGCCGGCGACTCGAATTGAGGTGATTGATCATGGCCGCCAGGGTGGTCGACTTGCCGGTTCCGGTGGAGCCGGTGACGAGAACCATCCCCTGGTGAAAATCGCACAGCTTGGTGACGATCGGCGGCAGCGCCAGCTTTTCGAGAGTCGGGACTTCGGACGGGATGGCCCGAAAGGTGGCCCCCACGCCCGTATCCTTCCTGAACACGTTTACCCGGAAGCGGCCGCCTTCGGCCGAGACATAGGAGAAGTCCAGATCCAGACCCCTGTTGAAAGTCTCGGTCTGGTTGCGGGTCAGGATTTCCATGATGTAGCCGTCGAGTTCCGTGGCCCGCAGCTCACGGAACTTGATCGGCAGCAGATCGCCGTGCAAGCGCAGCATGGGGGGGACCCCGACGGCGAGATGAATGTCCGAGCACCCCTGCTGGGTGCCCAGCTTCAAGAACGCATCGATACGCGCCAAGGCGCAACCCTCGTCCGGTATAGGAAACGGCGATACGGCGCCTCAGTCGCGCCCCAGGGAAAGAATCGCTACTGCTGTTTTGCCCGCTCGAGACTTTAGGATCAACAGCTTGACGCCAGAAATTTGACGTAACGCACGCAGTTTGGCAACCCGGGGCTGGTGGGTGAGGACCGAAACTCCGAACGACCGGCCCAGGACGACCGGGCCGGACTGAGCTGCCAGGGACGGCACAACTCGCGAACGGGTCAAGCGAAGCCTCAGGCGTCCTACGGGGGCTCGCCCCCCGAACACCTACTTCAGGTACTTTTCCAGCGCCCCGCTGAGCTCAGTCATGGTCTGGAACCGCTTGGTCTTGTCGACAGCCATGGACTTCATCACGAGGTCGGACAGCCCGGGGGGCAGGTTGGGGTTCACTTCCTGCGGGATCCGCGCCTTGCCCTGCACATGCTGGTACATGACGGACATGTGGTCGCCGCGTGAGTACGGCGGGACGCCGGTGACCATCTCATAGAGCATCACGCCCAAGGCGTAGATGTCGGCCCGTTCGTCGACCTTCTTGCCCAGGATCTGCTCCGGAGCCATGTACTTGGGCGAACCGATGACGTAGCCGGTCTTGGTCAGCTGGGTGTCGCCTTCGCGATGTGCGGCGGCCACGCCGAAGTCCACGATCTTGAGCAGGCTCTCCTGGTTGATCAGCACGTTCGCGGGCTTGAGGTCGCGGTGCACGATGCCCTGCTGGTGCGCCACGGTCATGCCGGTACACATGTCGATGCCGAACTGCATCGCACGTTTGAGCTCGAGCGGCTTCTCGTTGACGATCTCGGCACCGAGGGTGTGCGAGGGGAAATACTCCATCGAGATGGCGTAGTTGCCCTGGATGAACAGGAAGTCGTAGATGCGGATGACGTTCTTGTGCGTGATCTTGCGCGAATAGCGCAATTCATGGACGAAGCGCTTCATGACTTCTTCGTCGTTCGACACGTTGGGGTTCAGGAACTTCAGGATCAACCGCTCATCGACGACGGTGTCCTCCATCAACAGCACCGTACCGAAGGCGCCCCGGCCGATGCGATCGATGTACTTGTAGCGGCCCTCGATGATGTCGCCGGTCTTCAAGGTCTGAATGTCCAACCGCGCGGCCGCCTCGGCCTGCTTCGCAGCCGCCGCTACCGCGGACTCGGACATGAGCATGGTCTTCTGCGGCTCGGGCGCAGGCAGCGTCGGCGCCCGGGGCTGCGGTGTCGCTATCGTCGCGCTCGTGGGAGCCGACGCCCGGGTCGAGCCAGGCGAGGTGATCCCGGAGATCGGCGTCGCGCCCCCGGTCGGAGTCAGGCCGGCAAGCCGATTCTCGAGCTCGGAGATGGCGGCCGCGGCCATGCGCGCGATGGTCTGATCGGGTGAGTTGACCTGGGATTGCAACTCGGTGCGCACCTGCTCGGCGCGGCGCTCGTCGACCAGTCTGGAAACGGCCTGAATGGCCTCGATGCGGATCTCGCGCTCCGGGCGATTCATCAGCGGTATCAGCCCCTCGACCAGCCGCGCGTCCCCCAGCTTGCCCAGCGCCCGAACGACGATCGGCAGGGCCTTGGCCGGCCCGGTCTGAAGCATCTCGCTCAGCCGCGGAACCGCGCGCTTGCTGCCGATCTCGGCCAGGGCATCGACGGCGCGCTCGCTGACCCACCAGTCCTGGTCGCGAGTCGCCTGAATGAGCGACTCGACGGCCCGCTCATCCTTGGTCTGATTCAGAATCTCGATGGCGGCGCGGCGAATGTCGTCGTCCTTGTCGCGCACCAGCTGCAGCACGGCATCGATGACCTTCGGGCCGCCGATCTTGCCCAGGGCGTCGGCGGCGCGGCTGCGAACCCACCAGTCGCTGTCCTTGAGCGCCTCCAGCAGATACTTGACCGACTTCGCGCTGCCGACCTCGTTCAGGACTTCGACGGCCGCGCGGCGTGCGTTCTCGTTCTCATCCTTGAGAACCTCGATCAGGTAGCGAATCGTATCCGGGTGATTGGCCTTGATGACGACGTCGATGGCCTTGTTCTGGACGTCGATCTCGGGGTCCTTCAGCAGCGCACACACCCGCTCGATGTCGATCGGACCGTCCATGCGCTGCAGGGCCGACAGCGTCGCGCCCCGGATCAGCTTGTTGGGATCTTTCAACAGGCCCTGCAAGGCGGTCTGCACTTCCGGGGTGTTGAATCGGGCCAACAGGTTGATGATGTGGACGCGCGCGATGGGGTCCTTGCCCTGAACCCGTCCGACCAGCTCCGAGGCGCACGAGATGTCGGCGATCTCGCCGATGATGCGGAACAGGGCGGCTTTTTCGTTCGCTTCCTGTGCGTAGGCGGCGGTCAGCAGTTCGCGCACGCTGAAACGATTCTTCTGCGCGCCGATGACCTCGAGAATCGCCGACTTCGCCACGCCGGGCGTCGAGAGCGCTTCGAGCAGCAGGTGCGGCGGATAGTTGCGGTTGCCGGTCAGCGCCCAGGCAATGCCCGCCACGACGCGGGGGCTGCCCTGGATCAGGCCCTGCACGAACTGCGGGAAGGTCTTCTGGCTGACCACACCGCCGAGCACTTCGACGAAGGCCACGGTGGCGTTCTTATCGGCGTCCGGCAACGCCGCAAACACTGGCTCGATGGCCCCGGCGCCCAGATCCTTCAGCCGGGCCACCGCTTTCTGGGTTGCAGGGTTCGTGGGGTCGGTCGTGCCCCGGATCTCGGTGATCAGCCTGTCCGCACGCAAGTTCGTGAAAAAGCTCATTCAGCCTTTCCGCTGCGGGCACTTCCAGCGAGGTTGCAGTAAACCGTCGTCATGATTTGGGCCGGTGGACGATCCTTATGGGTAAATTATGCCACAGGCCTGGGCCTGACCTTACGACCGCGTCTCATGCCGCGAATCATGCGAATCGAGGCCGCACCGTCTACAATTCGCGCCCTTTTCGGACTTTCAACATGCCGGACGACTCCACCCTCAATACGCTACGGTCGGCCATCGATGCCTACCTGGACCCCTACCTGGGGGAGACACTCGGTGCCGCCGGGGCTGTGCGCGAGCTTTCGGCCTCCGGGTCGGGATACAAAGCCAAGATCGGACTGGGGTTCCCGGTAGGCGACTACCACGAGGAATTCTCCAAAGCTCTGACGGCGCATCTCGAGGCCGCCGGAGTTCGTACGACCCTTGAAATAGCGCTGGATTCCGACATCCGCTCGCATGCCGTGCAGCGGAACCTCAAACCGATCGACCAGATCAAGAACGTCGTCGCCGTCGCCTCCGGAAAGGGTGGTGTCGGGAAGTCGACAGTGGCTGTGAACCTGGCGCTTGCCTGGGCCGCGCAGGGCGCGCGCGTCGGCGTTCTGGACGCCGATATCTATGGGCCCAGCCAACCGTTGATGCTCGGGCTCGAGGGCCAGCGGCCTTCCACACCGGACGGCAAGCATTTGCAGCCGCTGATGGCCCACGGTGTCGCGGCGATGTCGATTGGGTTCCTCGTCGACCAGGAGCAACCGATGGTGTGGCGCGGACCGATGGTCACCCAGGCGCTGACGCAGTTGCTCTCCGAGACGCAGTGGGGTCCGCTCGACTATCTGGTCGTCGACATGCCTCCGGGCACCGGGGATATTCAGCTCACCCTGTCACAGCGCGTTCCGGTTGCGGGTGCGGTGATCGTCACCACACCTCAGGACATCGCACTGGCGGACGCCCGCAAGGGGCTGAAGATGTTCGAGAAGGTGAACGTCCCGGTCCTCGGTATCGTCGAAAACATGAGCATTCACGTCTGTTCGAACTGCGGCCACGCCGAGCACATTTTTGGTGCAGGCGGCGGAGCCCGGATGGCGGAGCAATACTCGACGGTACTGCTGGGCGAACTGCCTCTCGATGTACACATTCGTGAGGAGGCCGACGGAGGTCGTCCGACGGTCGTAGCGGCGCCGAATTCAGCGCGTGCGCTCGCGTACTTCCAGATGGCTCGCCGGACGGCAGGAGCTCTGGCACGGCGCGCGCGTGATCGCAGCAGCGTGTTTCCGAAGATCGTCGTGGAAGAGAGCTGATCCGCGATGGCTGGCGAAGCAGTCAACCTGATCGAACCGCCGGCCCGCGCATCGGTCTACACCGGCATTCTTCCGTGCCAGAAGATCGAGGAGATGATCGCGACCCGCGACATCGCTCCCGTCAACATCCTCTCGGAGATCCAGCCGGATCAAGTGCAGCCGGCGAGCATCGACCTGCGGCTGGGCGAGATCGCCTATCGGGTGGATGCGAGCTTCCTGCCGGGCAAGGGTGTCCGGGTGCTCGAGAAAATGCGGGAGATGGATCCGGACTTCGAGAGTTTCGGCGTGGACCTCAGGAAGGGCGCCGTGTTGGAGCAAGGGCGCCTCTACGTCATCCCCCTGCTGGAATCCATCAGGCTCAAGAGCGACGTCGCGGCGTTTGCGAATCCCAAGAGCTCCACCGGTCGCCTGGACATCCTGACTCGACTGATCGCCGACGAAGCGACTCTGTTCGATCAGGTCGAGGAAGGCTACGAGGGACAGCTCTACCTGGAGGTGGCGCCGCGCAGCTTCAGCGTCGTCGTCGAGACGGGCACGCGTCTGAATCAGCTGCGGTTCCGCAGAACGCGGGGCGAGGCGCCCAAACAGATAACGGCTGCCGATTGGGGCCGGCTGTTGCAGGAGCGCCAGATTGCCGATAGTCCCGAGCCGGGTGACCGCACCGGGCGCCTGCCGTTTTCCATCGATCTGATGGGATCCGGCAAAGACGGTTCCCTGATCGGCTGGCGCGCGAAGAAGCACACCCGGCGAGTGAATCTGGCGCGACGGGACTACGATCCGGTGGATTTCTGGGAGCCGATCCGCTTTCACCGCTCGCCGTCCATCGTCCTGAGCCCGGATGAGTTTTATATCCTGATGACCAAGGAGGCGATTGCCGTGCCGCCCGATTTCGCGGCCGAGATGCTTCCCTACGATACGCGCGCGGGGGAGTTTCGCGTTCACTACGCCGGCTTCTTCGATCCCGGGTTTGGCTGGGACCCGGTGACGAAGCAGGCCGGGAGCAGTCGCGGGGTGTTGGAAGTGCGCTCCCACGAAGTCCCGTTCGTGCTCGAGCACGGGCAGAGAGTTGGGTGGCTTCAGTACGAACGAATGGCGGAGCGTCCGAGCGCGTTGTACGGTCGGGAGATCGCTTCGAATTATCAGGGGCAGGACCTGAAGCTGGCGAAGCAATTCAGGGCGCCGGCGTTTTAGCGCTGGCGGCGAGGCGGACCGCCGGTCTTACGGCTCGCGTTTCACGGACTCGACGAACATCGCCCACTCCACGTCGTCCTTGCGCTTCTGCTCGACCTTCACGGGAATGAAGCCGAGGGAGGGGGCGCACCAGAAGCGAGTCACTCGAGGCGAGCCGATCTTCTCGCTGCGATAGAGGATTGTCTGGATGGTCCCGATTGCCGTCGTGAGAGTGACCTCGTTCTCGCGGATGTAGTGATACTCGCGGACGGAGTCGCCGCTGATCAGCGAAAAGCGGTCGGGAGTGGTGCCCTTCAGCAGGGCCGCCATCAGGGCCACTTGAATCGACAGGTCGTCCTGAATGCCGGGCGAGATGGGCATATCGACCTTGGCGTCCTCGTACATGCCGCTTGCGTGTTTGGCATCCCAATCGAATTTGACGTCGGCATCGCGCTTGGTGGACGACGTGCCGTCGTCAGCCTTGTAGCTCAGAGGGAAAACGCCGTCGGCAGTGACGCGCATGATGCTTTCCTGCACAGGGCGCTCCGAGAGCATCTTGCCGATCCCGCGAGGTTCGCTTTTCGTGCGATAGACCCACGAGTCGCCAGTATGGGTCAGCTGAAGAGAAGACTGAGCGACGGTGAGGCCATGCCAGACCCAAGTGTACGAGGCCTGAAAGGGCTTGAGTTCATCGGCGCACGCCGCACCCGCAGCGAGCAGCGCGAGGGCGAAGAACAACTTAGCTATGAGTGGCCTCACCGAAATCCTCCACGACCGGGCGGTCGAGCGGACGATTGTCGAGCCACGCTTGCCCGTCGCGCCAGCGAAGCCGGCCGTCGGCAATCCATCCTACGACGCGCGGGTAAATGGTGTGCTCCGTAGCCTGTACCCTGGCTGAAAGCGTGGCCTCGGTGTCGTCGTGCCTCACCGGCACGCGCGACTGCAATACTAACGGGCCGCCGTCCAGCTCTGCTGTAACGAAGTGCACGCTGGCGCCATGCTCCTTCTCCTTCGCCTCGAGTACGCGCTGGTGCGTATGGAGGCCGCGGTATTCAGGCAGCAGAGAGGGATGAATGTTGAGCATGCGCCCGGCGTATCGCTCGGCGAAAGGTCCGGAGAGAATGCGCATGAAGCCAGCCAGAACGACCAGTTCGGCGCCGGATTCGTCGATCGCGTGACCTAGTGCCGCCTCGAACTCTGCGCGCCGCGCGGCTCCCTGCCACGGAACAACTCGCGTCTCGATTCCTAGACTGCGAGCGAGAGCGAGACCGCCAGCCTCAGGCTGATCCGAGATAACTACAGCGACCGAGGCGCCAATCTGTTGCGCAATGCACGCCCGTGCGATCGTGGCCATGTTTGACCCACGACCCGAGATGAGGATCGCGAGGCGAAGGGGGGCGCGCTCAGTCACGGCTCTACCGCTCGCGGGGGCGGCGGTCACTCTTCGATGACAACACCGCGGCTGCCTTTGTGCACTTCGCCGATGAGTGTCGCTTTCTCGCCGCGGGCGTTCAGCAGTGAGATCGCTGCGTCAGCCTTGTCACGTGGTACGACTGCGATCATGCCGATTCCGCAGTTGAACGTGCGATACATCTCGGGCTGCGTGATTCGACCATGCTGCTGCAGCCAATCAAAGATGGGATCGCGGTGCCAGGACTTGCGCTGCAGAACAACCTCAAACCCATCGGGCAACACGCGCGGAATGTTATCCGTCAACCCACCGCCCGTGATGTGAGCGAGGCCTTTGACCGGCATTGCTCGAATCAACTCGAGCAACGGTTTCACGTAGATGCGAGTCGGAGCGAGCAGACGCTGAATGAGCGGGCTGCCCTCGAGATCCTCATCAACATCCGATCCGGCGAGCGCTACGATTTTGCGGATCAGTGAGTACCCGTTGGAATGCGGACCGGACGAGGCCAGTCCGATAATCGCGTCGCCATCCTGCGTGGTACGGCCGTCGATGATCCCGTCTTTCTCGACTACGCCAACGCAGAAGCCCGCGAGGTCGTAGTCGTCGCCGTAATAAATGCCGGGCATCTCAGCGGTTTCGCCGCCGACCAACGCGGCGCCGGCCTGAGTGCAACCTTCGACGATTCCGCGGATGACGGCTTCGGCGACGTCGACGCGCAGCTTTCCTGTCGCGTAGTAGTCGAGGAAAAACAATGGTTCGGCGCCTTGCACGACAACGTCGTTGGCGCACATGGCGACCAGATCGATCCCGATCGTGTCGTGACGACCAGCGTCGATCGCGAGCCGCAGCTTTGTGCCGACACCGTCGGTGCCTGACACCAGAACGGGTTTCTTGTAGCGGTCGATTGGAACTTCGACGAGGGCGCCGAAGCCGCCGATGCCCGCAAGAACCTCGGGCCGTTGCGCGCGTTTGACCAGCGGCTTGATGCGTTCGACCAGTTCGTCGCCAGCGTCGATGTCAACGCCGGCGTCGCGATAAGTGATGCCAGGAGCTTCTGTCATGGTGTGGTATTGTACTTAGATGCGGGCCTCCTCAACACGCCGTGTGCCCAAAATACTGGCCCCCAAAAGAGTGAGCCGAATCGTTTTTGCCAGGATACGGGCCGGCGCCGTTTGCCTCCTCTGCTGCGGGCTCGCGACGGGCGCCTGGGCAGCTCGCCCCGTACGGGTTTACGAAGTCGATCTGCGCGGCGGCCAGACACCCGCGGCCTTGCAGGATGCAATGCGGGATGCCCTGGTGCGTGCCACCGGCCGCCGTGATGCCGGGGAAGATCCGGCGCTCGCAACCTTGGTCGGTAGCGCGGGAACTTACGTAAAGTCATACGCGACCGGCTCTCGCGGACAACCTCAGGTTGTATTCGATAGCGCGGCCGTCGATCGCGCCATCGCTGCCGCCGGCCGAACTGTCTGGGGACGAGACCGTCCATTCACACTCGTCGTGCTTTCTCCACAGCCGCCTCGCGCGGTGGAAGACGCGGCTCGGACCAATCTGGATACCGCGGCAGGCGAACGTGGCTTGCCCATCACCCTCGTTCCGCTCACGGTCACCGACTCCTCAGGAAACGACCTGGCTCGTGAAGCGATCATGCACGTAGCTCAGCGCTACGGTGGCGATGCCGTGCTTGTGGGACGTGGCGACCCTTCGGGAGGGTCCGGCCAGCTGCAATGGACTCTATACACGGATTTCGCGACCCAAAGCTGGACGGGAACCCTGGCGGCCGGCATCGACGGCGCTGTGGATAACTTTGCGCCGACGCAGGCCGGGACAGCCGGTCAGTTGGAGTCCGCGGCGGTCGTGCAGATCGATGGCCTGAACAGCCTCTCGGACTTTGCCGTGGCTCAGCGGATGCTCGAGGGGATGCCCGGCAGCCGGCGGACCACCGTCGTCGGGGCAGGCGGGATGTCCGCGACCTTCCAGGTGGTCGTGCGCGGGGGTGCGGAGGCGGTTGATCACGCGCTCGTCGGGTCCGGGCGGTTCGTCAATTCCGGCACCCAGAACGCCAGACCCGTCTACACCTACCGGCCGCAGTAGCGGCCTGCGATCCGGCTTCCGTACAGCCCCGCTTCGTGCGCCACCTCCCCAATCTGATCTGCCTGTTTCGCATCGCGCTGGTCTGGCCGGTGCTGCGATCCATCTGGACGGGGCACTTCACGCTGGCGCTGATCCTCTTCATCGTCGCCGCGGTTTCCGACGTGCTCGATGGGTACCTGGCGAAGCACTACGGCTGGCAGTCGGCGCTGGGGAAGTTCCTGGATCCGCTGGCTGACAAACTGCTGTTGGTATCGGCGTTCGTCGAGGTTACCTGGCTGGGCCTGGCCCCGTGGTGGCTGACCGCGGCCGCGGTCGCTCGTGACGTGTTGATAGGCTTGGGGGCAGTGGTCTTCAAATTCTGGTTCGGCCCGCTGCGGGGCAAACCGACGATCATCAGCAAACTCAACACGGCGATTCAGCTGTTGTTCCTCATGGGTGTGATGTTGCACGCAGCGACAGAATGGTTTCCGCCCCAGGTGCTCCTGAACCTCGGCGCGATCGTCGCTTTCGGCAGCACGTTGATTTCAGGGTTCGACTACATGCGCACATTCACCCGCCGCGCCTGGTCCCAACCCGCCACGACCCTGTAGCGACTGCGTGGCCCCATGCGTCAGTTGCCCCTAAGTGTTCGAATCCCAGACCGCGCCGTTTTTGAGAGCTTTCTCCCCGCACGCAACCGTCAGGCTGTCGAACACGTCGCGCGCATCGCTGCGGGGGAGACTTCCGGGCTGGCGTGGCTCTGCGGACCCACGGGCGCGGGCAAGACGCATCTTCTGCAGGCCGTCTGTACGCGCGCCAGCGAGAAGATGCGGGCGGGGTATCTGCCGCTGGCCGAGTTGATGCCGCTGGGCGTCGAGGCGTTGGAAGGCGTCGGGCAGTTGGATTGTGTTGGTGTCGATGACGTGGATCGGATCGTTGGGCGCATGGAATGGGAGCGCGCTTTGTTCGGGACCGTCCGTGAGATGGAAGAGAACGGCGCGCGATTGATCTTTACCGCCGCCTCGCCGCCCTCGCTGCTGCCCTGGTCGCTGCCCGATCTGGGGTCGCGTCTGTCCGCCGGCGCGATTTTCCAGTTGCGTGCGTTGGATGAAGCAGAGCAGCGGGAAGCTTTGCAGCTGCGGGCACGGTTGCGTGGACTTGAGTTGCCCGAGGACACCTCGCGCTGGCTGCAGCGGCGGTTCCCGCGGGATATGAAGACTCTCTACGGAATTCTGGACACGTTGGACGAAGCCGCGTTGGTGGAGCAGCGGCGGCTTACGGTGCCATTCATCCGGTCGGTTTTGAAAGAGTAAGCCGCTGCGCGATATCGGCAACGCGCTTCCCGAGTGCCTGCGCAAGGGCGCGTTCGTGTTCTGATAGCGCGCTCTCGGATGCGAAGTGAGATGCCCCGTACGGCGTTCCTCCGCCTCGCGTCTCGCTGAGACCTTGTTCCGTGTAAGGGATGCCCACCAGGATCATTCCGTGATGAAACAGGGGCAGCATCATCGAAAGCAGCGTGGTCTCCTGTCCGCCGTGAATGGTCTGCGTCGAGGTGAACACCGCCGCGGGTTTCCCGGCAAGAGCCCCGGAGACCCAGAGGCTCGAGGTGCCGTCGAGGAAGTGCTTGAGTGGCGCGGCCATGTTTCCAAAGCGGGTCGGGCTTCCCAGCACGAGACCGTCGGCGTTGCGTAGATCGTCGAGGGTCGCGTAGGGCGCGCCCGAGGAGGGCACCGGTTTTGCGGGACCGTCACTCTCGGTGACCACCGCAGGAACGGTGCGAAGCTTCGCGGCCGCTCCCGGAACGCTCTCGATGCCTCGGCACACCTGGCGCGCAAGTTCGGCCGTCGCCCCGTTTCGGGAGTAGTACAGAACCAGAATCTCGGACACGCGAAGAACCCTCAATCGCCGCGGGCCGGGACATTATCCTAATATCCGTGCGAGACGCTGACCTTATTAGAAGGCATTGGCGTATTCGACGCGATTGGCTTATTTAGAGGGTGGGCGCCACGGTGAGCGGACGGCGATTTCTCGTTTCGGGACGCGTTCAAGGTGTGTTCTATCGCGGTACCGTCGCGCAGTACGCGCGGGAACTGGTGATTACGGGACATGCGCACAATCTCGCCGACGGGAGAGTAGAAGTAGTGGCCTTTGGCACGCCCGAGGCGTTGCAGGAACTCGAGCGACGGTTGTGGGTAGGGTCTTCCGCCTCCAAAGTCACGTCCGTGGTCAGTGCAGAAGTGGCGCACGCGGCGCCCGATCGATTCCAGACAGGATGAAGATGACAAGAGCGAAGTTCGGTTGGGTTGGCCTCCTGTGTTGTTTGGCCGCGTTGGTCAGCACTGTCTCGACGGCCGACGATACGGGATCGCGTGCAAGACATGGCGCCGGCCGAGGCCCTGGCTCACAGGCGGCGCACCACGCTCACAAGTTCACACCCATGGTGGTCGCCGCCAATCCGATGGCGGTGGATGCGGGCATCGAGATCCTGAAAAAAGGGGGAGACGCCGTGGATGCGGCGGTCGCCATCCAGGCCATGTTGGGTCTCGTGGAGCCGCAGAGCTCCGGAATCGGCGGCGGCTCGTTCTTCATGTACTACGATGCGGCGTCCGGGACGGTGTCGTCTCTCGACGGTCGCGAACGCGCGCCCGCGGGCGCCACGTCTGACATGTTTCTCGACGCGAACGGCAAACCGTTGCCGTTCCCCCAGGCGGTCCGCAGCGGGCGATCGACCGGAGTGCCCGGGACCTTCGCGCTGCTCGCCGAAGCTCACGATAAGCTCGGGTCGCTGCCTTGGAAGGATCTGTTTGCCCCGGTGATCCGCGCCGCCAGTCAGGGCTTCAAGGTTCCCGTGCGCATGGGCGGCTTTCTCTCGGAGAACATGCAGCTCACACCTGAAGTGCGCCAGTTGTTCTCGCATCCCGATGGGACGCCGCTTCACCCTGGTGATGACTTCAAGAATCCAGCCTACGCCCACACCCTCGAACGTCTCGCCAAAGAGGGTGCCAGTGCGATTTACCAAGGCGAGATCGCCGAGCAGATCGTCGCGCGCACTCGCGAGGAGCCGCTGCCTGGCACGCTGAGCCTGCGGGATCTGAAGGATTACAAGCCGGATTGGGCGAAGCCCCTCTGCGCGCCGTTCCACGGCTACTCCGTCTGCGTGCCGCCGCCGCCCTCGAGCGGTGTGTCGATTCTCGAGTTGCTGTCGATGCTCGATCACACTGACCTCGCGCAGCGGGGACCTAAGGACTCCAAGGCGTGGTTCGAGTTTGCCGAAGCGAGTCGTCTGATGTACGCGGACCGCGATCGATACATCGGCGACCCCGAGTTCGTGCGCGTTCCGCTGCAGGGCCTGTTGGATCCTGCGTATGTCCAGGCGCGTGCCCAACTGATAGGCGACCGAGCCGGACCGCCGCCCACGGCTGGCAAGGTGCCCGGAGTGATTGACGGGAAAGACGCTACCGTCGAACAGCCCGGCACCAGTCACTTCGTCGTCATGGATGCGAAGGGCAACGTGGTGTCGATGACGACGAGCGTCGAATCGGTCTTCGGGTCGCAAAGGACGGTTGGCGGGTTCGTGCTCAACAACCAGCTCACCGATTTCTCGTTCCGTCCGGTCGACGACGCCGGCAAGCCGGTTGCCAACGCAGTGCAGGCTCGCAAGCGCCCGCGATCGTCGATGTCGCCCATCATCGTGCTCGACTCCAACGGGAAGTTTTACGCGGCCGTCGGTTCCCCCGGCGGGTCGGCCATCCTGGATTACAACGCCAAGGCGGTGGTCGGGTTTTTGGCCTGGGGGCTGTCGATGCAGGAGGCGATCGAGTTGCCCAACCTGATCGCCATCGGACCGCAGTTCATGGGTGAGCTGAGCCGGTTCTCCCCGGATATCAAGGCGGGCCTCAAGGAGCGGGGTGTCGATCTGACCGGAGGACGAGCGGAAGGCTCTGGGCTACACGGCATCCTGCGCAAAGCGGATGGAACGTTCGAGGGTGGCGCCGACCCGCGGCGGGAGGGGGTCGTCAAGAGTGTCAACGGTGCGGCAGGGTCTGCGGCGCGAAGCCCAGATCGTCCGCTCCATTGAAGCGCGTCCAGGCCGAGATCACCTTGTCCGGGTAATCACGTCGCCCGATGCTGCCGTTATAGCGCGCCAGCGCTTTCCTGACGTCGTTGTGCTCGTAGTTCAGGTAGTACCGCAGAATCGCGCAGCCCATGCGGATGTTGGGGGCGACGTGGATGAGCTCGTAACGACGCATGCCCAACTGCTCCGGCCAGAAGGGCATGACCTGCATCAAGCCCACCGCTCCCGATGAGGAGACGGCCCATCGATCGAAGCGGCTCTCGACGGAGATGACGCCCATCACCAATCCGGGCGGGAGGCGGGCCTCGCCCTTGCGGTGCGTTTCGCAATAGACCTGTTTGAGGATGTCCAGCCGTTCGTCCTGCTCGCGCACGATCGGACGCAGGCGGGGCTCCATGAGCTTGTACCAGACAGCCGAGTCGTATTTGTCGCTGAAGCACTCGGCCTCGGCGATGGCCCGCGTGACGACGGATTTGAGGCCGGGGTCGCGCTGCTGATCGGCGTAGAGGGGGGCTGCGAGCGCCAGTGCGGCTGTGATTGCAGCCAACACGCGTGACACCCCCGCACGCGCGATAGTGGGGCGCCGCGAGAGCGGTTCCCCCGCGCGCGGAAGCACCGCGCGCGGGGGTCGCGCTAACTGGTCACGCGAGGCGGGCGCGAATGAATTCGAGGGCTTCGTTGGCCGCAAAGTCCGTGCTCTCTGTGTCGCGCCGATGGCGATACTCGAGCTTGCCAGCTTCCAGGCCCCGCTCGGCCACCACGACCCGGTGCGGGATTCCCAACAGCTCGGCGTCGGCGAATTTGACGCCGGGACGGGCATCCCGGTCGTCGTACAGCACTTCGATTCCCGCCGCGGTGAGCTCGCCATAAAGCCTGTTGGCCACTTCACGAACCCGGTCCGACTTCTGCAGGTTCAACGGCACCAGCACCACCTGGAACGGGGCGATCGGATCGGGCCAGATGATTCCGCGCTCATCGTGATTCTGCTCGATGGCCGCCGCCACGATGCGCGTCACACCGATGCCGTAGCAGCCCATGAACATCGTCACTTCGCGACCGCTCTCATCCAGCACGACCGCCTTCATGGGGTCGCTGTACTTGCAGCCGAGCTGGAAGATGTGGCCGACCTCGATTCCGCGGGCGATCTTGAGCGTCCCGCGACCCGACGGGCTGGGGTCGCCTTCGATCACGTTGCGCAGGTCCGCTGCGACGGCCCCCTGAACATCTCGATCCCAGTTCACGCCGGTCAGATGGGCATCCGCGTCGTTGGCGCCGCAGACGAAGTCCGCCATCGCAAAGGCGCTGTGATCGACGTACAGGTGCTTGACCTTCAGGCCGACCGGACCGATGAACCCGGCCGAGGTACCGGCGCCGGCGATGCGCTCGCCCGAGGCCATCCGCAGGGGGCCGACGACTCCGGGGAGCTTCGCGGCCTTGATGGCATTCAACTCGTGATCGCCGCGAACGACCAGGGCCACGACGCTCTCGTCGTCCCCATCGACCAACAGCGTCTTGATGCACGCTGACGGCGGGATCTTCAGGAACTGCGTCAACTGTTCGATGGTGCGCGCGCCCGGAGTCGCGACCTTTTCCAGCGGCTTCGTGGCCGCGGGCCGAGGCTCCGTGGGCGGAAGTGCCGCAGCGGCTTCGAGGTTTGCGGCGTATTCGTCGCTGTCTGAGAAGACAATGGCGTCCTCACCGGAAGCCGCGAGTACGTGGAACTCCTGTGAGACATCACCACCGATGGCACCTGAGTCCGCGCGGACCGCGCGGAATTTCAAACCAGTGCGAGTGAAGATCCGCGTGTACGCGTCGTACATCGCGCGATAGCCCTCGTTCAGCGACACTTCGTCGGCGTGGAACGAGTACGCGTCCTTCATGATGAATTCGCGTGCCCGCATGACTCCGAACCGGGGCCGGATCTCATCGCGGAACTTGGTCTGGATCTGATAGAAGTTGACCGGAAGCTGGCGATAGCTCTTGAGCTCGCGCCGGGCGATGTCCGTAATGACTTCCTCGTGCGTAGGGCCGGCGACGTAGTCCCGCTTGTGGCGGTCCTTCATGCGCAGCAGCTCGGGTCCGTACTTCTCCCAACGACCGGACTCCTGCCAGAGCTCGGCAGGCTGAATGACCGGCATCACCAGCTCGAGCGCGCCGGCCCGGTCCATTTCCTCGCGGACGATCCGTTCCACCTTCCTGAGTGTCCGCAGGCCCATCGGCAGCCAGCTGTACAGTCCGGCCGCGAGGCGCCGGATGAGTCCGGCTCGCAACATCAGCTTGTGACTGACGATCTCGGCGTCGGCGGGAGTTTCCTTGACAGTGTTGATCGGGTATTGCGACAGCCTCACGGAGCTTCCTGACTTGAGCGGACGGGTGGTTGTGAATGCGGCCTTGTGGCCTGCAAGGCCTCGTAGCCTGCAGGGCCTCACAGCCTGCAAGGCCCGCATCTTAGCAGGCTGATAAGATGCGCAACCGGCGCGGCGTGCCGGCAACCCAACGAAGAGCGAGGCGGATGCACACGGAAACCGAGTCGGAAACTGAACCGGTCGAGCCCAGCGGGAAACCGCGCGGCAAGGGCATCTACCTGCTGCCGAATCTGCTCACGACCGGCTGCCTGTTCTCCGGTTTCTACGCGATCGTTGCAGCGATCGACAAGAATTTCGTTCCGGCCGGCATGGCGGTGTTCATCGCCATGATCTTCGACACGCTGGACGGTCGCATTGCCCGACTGACGAAGACCGAAACGGCCTTCGGCAAGGAATACGACAGTCTGGCGGACATGGTGTCGTTCGGGCTGGCGCCTGCCATCGTTGCCTATCAGTGGGGAGTCGTCCGGATCGCCGAGTACGGCCACTACTGGGGACGTTTCGGCTGGTTGGCGTGCTTCTTTTACGCGGCAGCTGCGGCGATGCGGCTCGCTAAGTTCAACGTTCGCGCCGCCACGGCGGACAAGCGGTACTTCGAGGGTTTGCCGAGTCCGTCCGCGGCAGCGAACGTGGCCGCGTTCGTGTGGTTCTCGTCTTTGTGGCCCCACGATCCAGGTCTTGTTGGGCTGATCGCGGCGTTCGTGGTGACGGCGACCGCGGGTGCGTTGATGGTCAGCCGGTTCGGCTATCCGAGCTTCAAGCAACTCAATGTCGACCGCCGTATCAAGTTCGCGTACGTCGTGATCGTGCCCCTGTTCTTCGTGCTCGTCGCGCTTGACCCGCCGACGATGCTGTTATCGATGTTCGCCACCTACGCCTTGTCCGCCCCCGTGCTGTGGGTCGCCCGACGGGCGCGGGGCCGTAAGCCGCCCAGGGGGGCGGGGCCTCAGGCTCCCGCGGCGCTTCCGGGTCCCGCGGCGTCTGGCCCCGCCGCGCCTGGGTCCGGCGCGTCGCCGCCGGGAGCGCCTCCCGGGTGAACGCGGCCGAGCGTAACCAGTACCTCGAGGCCATTGGCATCGACGTGTGGGTGGCGAGGCGGGGTGGGGTGGCCGACGTACCGGCGCCCGCGGTGGCAGTACCAGGGCCGGCCGTGGGAGCACCGGGGCCCGCGGCCGAGGTGGCCGCCGTACCGGCACGGCCAGCCCCGCCCGAGGCGCCCACGGCCGCTGCCTTGGCACTGACCGCCGACGTAGGGGCCGAATGGGAGGCCCTCCGCTCGCAGGTTCTCGCCTGCACCAAGTGCTCGCTCCACACATCCCGGACCCAGGGCGTGTTCGGCGTGGGCAGCCGTAAGGCGGATTGGCTGGTCATCGGAGAGGCTCCTGGGGCTGAGGAAGATCGCCGTGGCGAGCCCTTCGTGGGCCGCGCAGGGCAGCTCCTGGACGCCATGCTGAAGGCGATCGGGCTCAGCCGGGAGACAAACGTCTACATCGCCAACGTCCTCAAGAGCCGGCCGCCGAGCAACCGGGACCCGAAGCCGGAGGAGGTGGCGGCGTGCCTTCCGTACCTGATGGGACAGATCCGGCTTCTGCAGCCGAAGCTGATCCTGGCCGTCGGGCGCATCGCGGCGCAGAACCTCCTGGCGACCGATATGCCGTTGGGCAGGCTCCGCGGGAAGGTGCATCACTTCGGCGAGCTGAATACCCCGCTCATAGTGACGTATCATCCCGCCTACCTGCTGCGTACACCCGCCGACAAGCGAAAAGCGTGGGAAGACCTGAAGTTCGCACGGGGCCTGTTCCGGCAGCTCACATAAGGTTAGGCGATAGGTTAGGCGTACATGGCGACCGCACCTGAGCTCCTCGCGGCCGTTCCGGAGATTCTGATCCGGCCGATGGCCGAAGCCGACATTCCGTATGTCGTCACCACGGAGCGCGCGTCCTACCAATTCCCTTGGAGCGAAGGGATCTTCCGCGACTGTCTGCGCGTCGGGTACATCTGTCGCGTTGTAGTCGTAGATGACCGCGTCATCGGGTACGGCGTGATGAGTGTCGGTGCCGGCGAGGCGCATATCCTCAACCTGTGCGTGCTCGAAGAGTTTCGGTGTCTCGGGATCGGGCGCCGGCTGCTCACGTACCTCATCGAGAGGGGCACCGCGGCAGGGATGAGCGAGGCCTTCCTGGAGGTGCGTCCCTCAAATACGGCCGCGATCCGCCTCTACCAGTCGCTGGGGTTTGATCAGGTCGGAATGCGTCGCGGGTACTACCAAGCCGTCGGCGGGCGCGAGGATGCTGCGGTGCTCAAACTGCCGCTCCGGGGACGCCGGCGCGGTGCCTGAAACCGTGCGACGGCGGCCCGACCAGCCTCGGGAGCGCGGCTCCCACCCCTTCACATAACGTTTATTGAATCGTCACACGGCTCCCTCCTAATACCGCCAAGACCAAAGGCGTGGGCGGGGCTGTCAATGCAAAGCCGAATTCTGATCGCGGGCGCGGGGGCGCTGGTTCTGGCGGGATTGTCGCTGGGATCGTCCGTTGCTCGAGCCGAGACGATCGCGGCCATCGTGCCGGGGACGTCAATGTCCGTGACGATCGGAGACCAGACGTTCAACAACGTCGCGCTCGACTGGACCTCGTTCGTGGACCCGAAGACGGGTCAGACAGAGTTCGGCCTCACCAACCAGATCAAGCTGACGGCCAATGACGGCAGCGAGTTCACGATTGGCAGCGCGACGTTCGACCCCGATCCTCTGCTGCTGTTCAGCGCGAACGCAACCAACAATACCGACAACCCGCTGACGTTCTCCTTCAGCTTCAACGCTCCGCTGAACCCGCATCTGAACGGACAGATCAACTCTCATGCCGAGATGGGTGTGACGTTGACCGATGGCCTCGACGACGGCGCTACGGTGAATCCCTTCTTGAATGAACTGCTGACCTCGTACGACCTGTATTCCAACGGTACCAAGGTTTCGAAGAACGTGGATATCGGCACGCTCTTCACCATCGCCAGCGGCACGCAGACGGCAAACTATTCGGCCAACGGCTCGTTGGTGTGCACGCAGGACTGCGTGACGATGTCGTCGCTCCTGGCCTTCACGCTGACCGCGCACGATTCAGTCGGCTTCAGCGGGAAGGTGACGCAGTCGCCCGTGCCGCTGCCGGGTGCGCTGGTGTTGTTCGGTTCGGGCTTGTTTGGCCTGGCCGGCCTGCGTCGTCGGACCGCTCGCTAAGGGCGTCCGTCAATCTGTCGAAGCGCTAAGCGGTTGCTTTGACCCGGCGCGCGAGAAACTCCGCGAGGGGCCGGATGTCGCGGTGGGTGCCCGCCGACTGCAAGGCCTTCCTGTACTCCGTCGCCGCCTCAATGGGGATGAGTGTCCACGGATAGCCGTCGGCTGCGAGCATCGCATTCATGACGAAGCGCGCCATGAGCCCATTGCCCTCCAAGCGTGGCCTCACCTGCATGAACAGGAAGTGTCCGAGGACTGCGCGGGCGCGCGGGTCAGCTTCTTGGGCCAGTAACGAGAAGAACTCCGGCAGCACCGTCCCCTCGAGAGCGGACGGGTTTGAAAGGCCTGCCGCGATGCTCGGGCCGAACAGGTTTGCATACCATCCTTCGCAGTCGCGTTGAACGACGGCGACTGGATTCTCGCCGCCAAGAATCGACTGGATGCTTTTCATCACGCGTCGAAACGCCTGCCGGTAGCCGCGGATTGCCAAGGCATTGCGATTTTGAGGGTGGCTGTCGGCGCCACCCCGATGGCCAGGGCGAACTTGCTCGATCAGCGCCTGCGTTACGGTGTAACCCTCGAGGGACAGCGAGTGGTAGGCGTCAGTTGCATAAAGGGCATCGAGACGCGCGAGGTACGTCGAGGGGTCCTGGGTCTGGGGCGGAGGAAGAGGGAAAGCGCGCAGAGCGGGCTCCCGCATCTCTGACCACAGGGAGTCGAGACCCTCGCCAGCCCGGGCGGTCGAGCGATCCGCGGGCCTTAGCGGCTGACGCCTGAACGGATCGGTCTCCTGGACCAGATGGCCGGCCTCGCGCATGGACCGAAGCAGCTGATCGGCGGTGTCCGGCCGTCCAATGCTCCGGAACGCACCGGCGAGGCGGCCCGCAACCACGGTCCTCCCACCAGAATGCAGCCTCCGAAGGAGGTCCGACGCGTCGTCCACCCTTCCCAGGGCCGTCCGCAGGACGTTGGAACGGGCAGTGAAGGCTTCCGGGGAGCAGGCGATCAGGGCAGCAGGCAGGGCAAAGACGCGCTGGCCCCGGGCTGCGGCCCCAGAGGCGAGAGGGGTGGGGATGACCTCCCGGTCTCCCGGGGGCGGGACTTCCAGGCGCACGTCGAATACGGACGTGCCGAAGGGGAGCGAGGTCGGTTTGTTTCCCCCCTTGGGCGAACGGACCCGCAGCTCCTGGGGAACGGTCCAGTCGCCTGCATGAAGACTGATCGAGCTTTGCGGACTCAGGCACCATTCGCCCCCGAAGCGATCCTCGAGGTAACCCGAGCAGAAGCCCCAGAACGATGCGTACCATGCCTGCCTTTTGTCGGCTTCGGTCTCACCCGGGCGAGCAGGGGCGTACCAGCCCTTCATGACCTCGTGGATGAAACCGGCCTGCAGCAGGCGCTGGCGGTCCGTCCGGGATAACTGGTCGGTCCGGATGGCTAGGGCCCCCGTCGCCCGCAGACGGTTGAGGGACTCAGCGAGTTTTTCGGCCAACGCGCCCATGAAGATTTAGGTTAATCGGTTTGATGTTACGAAGGTAATTCAGAGACTAGGGTATTCTGCTCTGTTATATCTAGGATATTCCGCATATTATTTTTAGGCTATCGTGATAATCTCTAACGAAATCAATCGTCGACGCACGTTCGCGATCATCTCCCACCCGGACGCGGGCAAGACCACACTGACCGAAAAGCTGCTGCTGTTCGGGGGCGCGATTCAGATGGCCGGCACGGTCAAGGGGCGTAAGGCGGCCCGGCACGCCACCTCCGACTGGATGCGGTTGGAGCAGCAGCGCGGAATCTCGGTGACCTCGTCGGTCATGCAGTTCCCCTTCCGGGACTGCGTCGTGAACCTGCTCGATACCCCGGGTCACGAGGACTTCTCCGAAGACACGTACCGGACACTGACGGCGGTCGACTCCGCTCTGATGGTCATCGACTGCGCCAAGGGCGTCGAAGAACGGACGATCAAGCTGATGGAGGTCTGCCGTCTGCGGGATACCCCGATCATGACCTTCATCAACAAGCTCGATCGCGATGGGCGGCAGCCCATCGAGCTGCTGGACGAGATCGAGAAAGTGCTGGGGATCCGGACGGCGCCGATCACATGGCCGATCGGGATGGGACGGGAGCTACGGGGCATCTACCACCTCCTCGAGGACCGGATCTACGTCTACGAAGCGGGCGAGAAGGGTCGGGTGGGCGAGAACCGCACGATCGACAAGCTGCACGGCGAGGAAGCCCGGGAGTTTCTGGGCGAGCTGGCCGGTGTCTTCGACGACGAAATCGAATTGGTGAAGGGCGCCACGGAGACCTTCGACCCACAGGCTTATCGGTCCGGCACGCAGACCCCGGTGTTCTTCGGCTCGGCCATCAACAACTTCGGCGTCGAGGAACTGCTGGCCTCGTTCACCGCCAACGCCCCCGGACCTCTGGCGCGGGAGACCCGCGAACGGGTGGTCGAGCCTCTCGAGGGCAAGCTGACGGGATTTGTGTTCAAGATCCAGGCGAACATGGATCCGGGCCATCGGGACCGCATCGCGTTCATGCGGCTGTGCTCCGGGCGCTACGCCAGGGGCATGCGGCTGTACCACACGCGACTGGCTAAAGAAGTGCGCGTGGCCGACGCGCTGACCTTCATGGCGGCCGAGCGGTCACAGGCGGATGAGGCGTTTGCCGGTGACATCATCGGTTTACACAATCACGGCACGATCAATATCGGTGACACCTTCACCGAAGGCGAGAAGCTCGCCTTCACCGGTGTGCCGAACTTCGCGCCCGAAATGTTTCGCCGCGCGGTCCTGAAGGATCCGTTGAAGATGAAGGCGCTGCAGAAGGGACTGTCACAGCTGTGCGAAGAGGGTGCGACGCAGCTGTTCAAGCCCTTGCGCAACAACGACCTGATCCTGGGGGCCGTCGGGCAGCTGCAATTCGAAGTCGTCGCCTTCCGGTTGCAGGATGAGTACAGCGTGCAGTGCGTTTTCGACAACATTAACGTGTATACGGCACGTTGGATCAGCTCGAGCGATGAGAAGAAACTGGCGGAGTTCAGGACGAAGGCGTACGACGCGTTGGCGTTGGATCACTCGGGCGCACTGGTGTACCTGGCGCCTTCACGCGTGAACCTGGGGCTCACGCTGGAGCGCTGGCCCGGCATTACGTTCCGAGAGACCCGAGAACACGCGGCGTGAGAGTCCTCACGCGCAAGGCGGTATTCGGCTGGGCCATGTACGACTGGGCCAATTCGTCTTTCGCGACGACGGTCATGGCCGGCTTCTTCCCGCTGTTCTTCGCGCAGTATTGGAATGCGGGCGTTACAGCGACTCAGAGCACGTTCCGTCTGAGCATCGCCAACAGCACCGCGAGCTTCGTGGTGGCGTTCATGGCGCCTCTGCTGGGCGCCATTGCCGATAAAGGCCGTGCGCGCGTGCGGCTGCTTGGCGGGCTGACCGTCATAGGCGCCGTAACGACGGTCGCGCTCTACTTCGTGGAGAAGGGCGATTGGGTGTCGGCGTCCGTCCTTTATGTTGTCGCTTCGCTGGGATTCTGGGGCGGCAATCAGTTCTACGATTCACTGCTGACCGATGTGGCCGAGGAGAGCGAATACGACCTCGTGTCCGCCTACGGCTACGCGCTTGGCTATCTTGGCGGCGGTCTGCTCTTCGCGGTGAACGTCCTGATGTTGACCCACCCGCAGTGGTTCGGTATCGCCAACACTGCTGCTGCGGTCCGTTGGGCGTTCGTCAGCGTGGGTGTGTGGTGGATGGGCTTTACCCTGTTCACATTGGCGTTCGTGAAAGAGCGTCCGACGTCGGTGCCGCTGCCGGCGGGTGAGGCCATTCGCGCCGGGGCGCGGGAGTTGTTGAGCACGCTACGGCACTTGCGTGGCGACCGTGTTTTGCTGTGGTTCCTGCTCGCTTACTGGTTCTATATCGACGGCGTCAACACGCTCATCAAGATGGCCGTGAACTATGGACTCGCGCTGGGTCTCAACCAGACTGCGCTCGTGACGGCTCTGCTGGTGGTGCAGTTCATCGCCTTCCCGGCTGCGTTGGCTTTCGGTTGGCTGGGTCAGAAAGTGGGGGCACGGACCGGCATCATGATCGGCATTGCCGTCTACGCGGGGATCACCGCTTACGCGTACTACCTGAAGACCGAAACTCAGTTCTTCGTCATGGCCATCGTCGTGGGACTGGTGCAGGGTGGTATTCAGTCGCTGTCGCGATCCCTGTTCGGGCGCCTGGTCCCGCCCGGCAAGGCCGGCGAGTTCTTCGGCTTGTACAACCTGATGGGTAAGGCGGCCGCGATCCTGGGCCCGCTGCTCATCGGGATCACGGCGCTCGTGACCGGGGATTCCAGGCTGGCAAACGTGTCGATCGTCGTGCTCTTCGTACTGGGGGCGTTCTTCCTTACGCGAGTACGTCTGCCGGATCCTAAGCCGGAGTCGGCCGTATCTTGAGCTGAGACACCGATCTCGCGAAGTCAGTTACACGTCGAGCCGAGTCGGGATCCGTAGGGCCAAATCGTAAGCGAGCGTAGTCGACTGCCAGCGCTCGAACCCGCGGAGCAAGGTCTGGCCGCTTCTCGCTGACAGCGTCCGCGTATGCCAGCGGGCCCTGGTACGGCTCGCGTGGCACTCCTGACCGTGCCAGTTTGTTGCAGAGTTGCGTATAGGCCCGCGCCAGTCTGTCAGGCCGAGCCGCGGGGGAGCCACGGCCGACCTGCCATCCAATCCACAGGCTCCCGCCGATCAGGGCGATGGCAAACCCCCACGCCAGGTGAGCCAGGTCGGGAGAGTCGATGCCGAGCCGCTCGAGCAGGCCCATCTGCGCCTTGAAATCGAATTTGACTACGCGGTCATTCCACCACGAGTTCATCGCATCCCAGCGCTGAGTGAGGGCCCGTAGCCAGGCAGAGCTGCGGAGCAGGCGTGTCGGGGCCGACCCGGTGTTGGGTAGCAGGTCGAAGATGCTGCGCTGCAGGCGGCCGGGCTCCACGACGGCCGTTGGATCCACGCGCGTCCAGCCGCGGTCTTCGAGCCAGACTTCCACCCAGGCGTGGGCATCCGATTGCCGGACCACGAAATAGCCACCGACCGGATTCCACTCGCCGCCGAGATAACCGGTGACCACGTGGGCCGGTACGCCCCCGGCGCGCAGCAGAGTCACCAGGGCGGAGGCGAAGTGACCGCAAAATCCCTGGTGGGTCGTGAAGAGAAAATCATCGACGGAGTTGGGGCCGAGTCTGGGCGGGGTCAGCGTGTACTCGAAGCCGCCGGTGCGGAAGTGATCGAGCAGGGCGTTGAGAAAGAGTTGGTCGGCTTTGATCCCGCTGTCGCGTCCGGTCGCGCGGCTCTTCGCCAGCGCTTCATTGACGGTGTCGAGGAGGTTCCGCGCGAATTCCTTCGAGCGTGGGTTGGTGTTGCCCGCCGGCGATGTATCGCGCCGGCGCTCGAATGCCGTCAGCTCGCCGCCCGAGCGAGTTTGCGTGTACGAGACCGCGTCATAGCTCGTTATCTCCGTCACCGGATCGGTCCCGATCAACTCGTAGTCCCCGGTGAAGATGACCTTGCCGTCGGGTCGGTTCTTGGGCGTATCAAGCGAGAACCACCAGCGTTGCGAGCTCGGCTCGAGTGAGATTCGATAGGCGTACGGCGTCCCGGTGTACTGCCGCGGCTTCTGCTTGTAGAAGGTTCCGGGGACGCGGCGCCAGGTGAGGCCGTCGAACTCGTGCATCACCGGACCGCGCCAATACAGCTCCTGGACCGGTGGCGGGCTGGCCTGGAATCGCGCTCGAAATGCGACATCGTATGAAGTCGACAGCTCGGTGATGCTGCCGGGGCTCATCGTGTCGCCCAGGCCCGTCGTCGCGTCTTCGTTGTGCGGCAACGCCCAGAAGGCCCCGGAGATCCGCGGGAAGAATAAGAAGAGGCACACGGCAAGAGGGAGAGCGAACAGCAGCGCGCGGCCCGCGACGGACATCGCGGCGCGATCGGTGAAGCGACTGCGGCCCTGGCGTACCAGCCCCTCTGCCGGAGTGACCCAGAGCTCGGACTCTTTCGGGGAGCCCGGTTTCGCCTTACGAGGTGGGCGCCGCCCGGCGTAGGACGCGACGGCGAGCGCCGCGCAGCACAGCCAGGCCTGCGCCAGGTACAGCGGAGCGCGAACCAGTTCCTGCCGATCCAGACACGCCGCCAGCAGAAGAAACAAGGCGCAGCCGATGACGACGTACTCGTCGCGGCGCCTTTCGGTCTCGAGGAATTTGCTCGCGCCCATCAACATCAAGAGGGCGGTGCCGGCAGCGAGTCCGTTCAAAGTGTGATACCAGGCCGCGATGGCGCCGAGAAACAGCAAGGCGATTGCGTTGCGGAGCAGGGGCCTCGGCGGGCGCTTCAGCCAAAATACCCGGCAGCCGATCAGCAAGCCGGAGGCGATCGGGACCCACATCGGCACCCGGTCCGCACTCAACAGCAGCCCGGCGACCAACGCAGTGGCGACCCAGGCGATGTCTCTCAAGCGCGCACCCCGAAGAGCGCCAAAGCGGTGAGGCAGCGGTGCCGGTGCTCGGGGCCCCGGTCGGGAGCGATGCGCGTCGAGGGCAGCTCGAGACCGTAGCGGTCACCGAGCGACTCGGCATCGACGATCCACTTGGCGAGCTGCTCCAGCCGCTGCTCCGTGGCGAGATTCGGCAGGTGCGAGAATCGGAATACCCGCAACTCGCTGCCCGAGGCGCTGTATTCCTTCACCAGCAAAGGCATCTCACGCGCATAGGCCTTCCAGTCCACCTGCCTGGGGGAGTCGCCATCGCGGAATGGCCTGAGGCCCATCCATTCGTCCGCGCCGGTGTGGGCGGCTGCGTGTTGACCTGATTTTTGCCCGCTTTCCGTCGGCATGGGGAGCGAACCGTGCGGGCGGGGGTACACGATCATCTCGAGTGGCGTGTGGACCCACGTCCAGGCTCTGAACAGGCCGAACGGATGAGCGGTCGTGACCTGCAACCGATCGATCTGCACGAGGCCTCGCTGGGCGGGCGCGAGGCTCAGGTCGAGGCGCTCCTTTTCTCCCGGATGCAGGTCGGTGCGGCAGGTCGCCTCCGAGGAGACTCCGGCTTCGATGTCGAAGCGAGGGACCGGCGCGGGACTCTCCAAGCTCAGGTGCAATTGCCCGGGGCGACCGGCGAAGGTGGCGGGGGCCGAGGCTGCGTGCAGGGACACTCCCAACAGGTTCCGATGACATTGGTGCATCGATACCAGGACGAAGCCGCCGAGCAGGAACGTCAGGAACAGGGCGATGCTGTTGGCATAGTTCAGCCCGGCCACCAGCATGAAGCACAGCACGAGACCGAACCCCAGGCCGGCCCGGGTCGGGAGGATGTAGATGCGGCGTCGCTGCAGCAGGAGGGGCAGGACATCGATACCCTGGCGGCGGCGCACCCAGACTGCCATTCGCTGGCGCCAGCGGGCTCGCAGACTCATACCACCACCCTACACCGGGACGGGGACGGACCTCACCAACTCATTGGCAATGGTGTGATCGTCTTCGCTGCCGGTCGGTTCCCGACGCTCGAGACGATGCGAGACGACCGCCGGCAACACGGCCTGAACGTCCTCCGGCAGAACGGCCCGACGCCCGGCGACGTAGGCCCACGCTTGCGCGGCCCGGATCAGTCCCTGCCCGGCCCGCGGCGACAGGCCGATCTTCAGGTCCTGGCGATCCCGGGTTCGCCCGATCAGCGCCTGGGCGTAGTCCAACAGGGAGTCCGAGACGTGGACGCCCTTGACCTCGCCTTGCACCCGGATGACGCCCTCCGGATTCAGGGCCGGCGGGATCGTCGGCAGCAGTTCGCGCCGCTCGCCGTTCTTCAGGAGCTCACGCTCGTGGGCCGCATCCGGATACCCCAACGTGACCCGCATGAGGAAGCGATCGAGCTGCGATTCGGGCAGAGAGAAGGTTCCGAGCTGCTCGTGCGGGTTCTGCGTGGCGACGACGAAGAAGGGATCCGGCAGGCGATACGTCGTCACGTCCGCACTGACCTGCCGCTCCTCCATCGCTTCCAACAGCGCACTCTGCGTGCGCGGGCTGGCGCGGTTGACTTCGTCAGCCAGGAGCAGTTGGGTGAACAACGGGCCCTTGCGGAAATGGAACTGCTGGCTAGCGCGGTCGAAGACGGAAACGCCAATGATGTCCGCCGGCAGCAGATCGCTCGTGAACTGCACACGTTGCCAGGCCAGTCCCAACACATGTGCCAGGGCGTGCGCGAGCGTCGTCTTGCCCACACCGGGTACGTCCTCGATGAGCAGATGTCCGCGAGCCAGCAGACAGGCCAGGCAGAGCCGGATCTGGACAGGCTTGCCGAGGATCAGGGTCTCGAGGGTCTGGATGGCGGCGGTCAGTTCAGCGGCCGACTGTCCGGCCGACTGCGTACTGGTGGCGCTCGCCGCCGGCGTCGTGGCACTCATGACCTAGAGCAGTCCCTTCAGCTTTTCGATCTGCGCGGACAGGCTCGCGATGTTGCGCTCCAACTCCGCGACGCGCTCGCGGTCCTTGGCGACGACATCGGGCGGCGCGTTGCGCACGAAGTTCTCGTTGCCGAGCTTGGCTCGCATCTTCGTCAGATCCTGTTGATGCCGCGCGACCTGTTTGGTCAGCCGCTCGATCTCGGCCGCGGCATCGATCAGCCCGGCCAGCGGCACCAGGAGGATCAATTCGCCCACCAGGCCCGTGGCCGACTGCGGCACGGGTGCATCGGCTTCCAGGATCGTGACGTGCTCGAGGCCCGCCAGGCGCTCGAGGTACGGGCGGTGCTGTTCGGCAAACACCCGGTCCGAAGGCGAGGCATTCTTGAACAGGACGGGAATGCGCGCGGAGGGTGGGATGTTCATCTCGCCTCGGATCTGACGCACAGCCAGGATCACTGCACGGACCCAGGTGATCTCCTCCTCTGCAAGCTCGTCCGTCGGAAACTCCTTCTGTGACGGATAGGGCTCCAACATCACCGTCGGGCCCTTGCGTCCCGCCAACGGGGCTGCACGCTGCCAGATCTCCTCCGTAATGAACGGCATCAACGGGTGCAACGCGCGCTGCAGGGCTTCGAGCACCTGGATGAGCGTTCGACGCGTCCCGCGTTTGGCCGCATCCGAGGCGTGATCCGACTGCAGCACCGGCTTGGTGAGCTCGATGTACCAGTCGCAGAATTCATACCAGGTGAACTCATAGAGAGCGGTCGCTGCGTAGTCGAACCGGTAATCGCGATAGGCGTTCTCCACCTGCGCGAGCATTCGTCCGAAACGCGACCGGATCCAACGATCCGCCATCGACAGCTCGACCCCCTCGTTGCTCGCGATCGGGCCGGCTTCCTCGGTCTGGGCCAACACGAAGCGCGCCGAGTTCCAGAGCTTGTTGCAGAAGTTGCGATAACCCGCCACACGGCCGAGATCGAAGCGGATGTCGCGGCTGGGGGAGGCCAGCGCGGCGAACGTGAAGCGTAGGGCATCGGTGCCGTGCGATTCGATGCCGTCCGGAAACTGCTTGCGCGTCGATTTTTCGATCTGCGGCGCCAGTTGCGGCTGCATCAGCCCCGTGGTGCGCTTGGTCACCAGCGACTCGAGATCGATCCCGTCGACGATGTCGAGCGGGTCGATGATGTTGCCCTTGGACTTCGACATCTTGTCGCCGCGCTCATCGCGGATCAGGCCGGTGATGTACACATCCCGGAACGGGACGTCGCCCATGAACTTCAGTCCGAACATCATCATCCGGGCGACCCAGAAGAAGATGATGTCGAAGCCGGTCACCAGGACGTTGGTGGGGTACAGACGGGTCAGATCAGCGTTGCTGTCGGGCCAGCCGAGCGTGGAGAACGGCCACAGCGCAGAGGAGAACCACGTGTCCAGAACGTCGGTTTCCTGACGCAGCGTGACACTGGCTGCAAGTGAGTGCTTGGTGCGGACTTCCTCTTCGTTGCGACCCACATAAACCGTACCGGCCTCGTCGTACCAGGCAGGGATCCGATGCCCCCACCACAACTGACGGCTGACGCACCAGTCCTTGATGTTGCGCATCCATTCGAAGTACGTCTTGCTCCAGTTCTCCGGCACGAACCGGGTGCGGCCCTGCTCCACGGCCTCGATCGCCGGAGCGGCCAGCGGAGCGATCTTCACGTACCACTGGTCCGTCAGGTACGGCTCGAGAACGGCGCCGCTGCGATCTCCGCGCGGCACCATCAGCTTGTGCTTGTCGATGTGGTCCAGAAGGCCGGCGGTTTCCAACTCCGCGATCACCCGCTTGCGGGCTTCGAAACGGTCCAGGCCTCGCAGGCGCTCCGGGGCGTTCTCGTTGATCGCGGCGCGCGGGGTGAAGATGTTGATCTGCGGCAGGCTGTGGCGCAGTCCGACTTCGTAATCATTGAAATCGTGCGCCGGAGTGATCTTGACGCAACCCGAGCCGAACGCCGGATCCACGTACGAGTCGGCGATGATCGGGATCAGCCGGTCCGCCAACGGTAGCCGAAGATTCCGGCCGACCAGATGACGATAGCGCTCGTCGTCGGGGTTCACGGCCACGGCGGTGTCACCCAACATCGTTTCGGGACGCGTGGTGGCGACGATCACGAAACCTGAGCCGTCCTCGAGGGGATAGCGCAGGTGCCAGAGTGAGCCATCCTCTTCCTGACTCTCGACTTCGAGATCCGACAGGGCCGTCAGGAGCACCGGATCCCAGTTGACCAGGCGTTTGCCGCGGTAGATCAGTCCTTCTTCGTACAGTCGGACGAACACCTCGAGGACTGCCCGCGACAGGCCGGCGTCCATCGTGAATCGGTCCCGTGTCCAGTCAACCGACTCGCCGAGGCGGCGCATCTGGGCGGTGATCGTGCCGCCCGATTTCTCTTTCCATTCCCAGACGCGCTCGACGAAAACTTCACGGCTGAGGTCCGTGCGCTTGATGCCTTGGGCGTTGAGTTGGCGCTCTACCACCATCTGCGTCGCAATGCCGGCGTGGTCGGTGCCCGGTTGCCACAGCGTGTAATCACCGTGCATGCGGTGGTATCGGGTGAGCGTGTCCATGAGCGTGTGCTGGAAGGCATGGCCCATGTGCAACGTTCCCGTCACGTTCGGGGGTGGGATAACGATGCAGAAGGGCGCGCCGTCACCGCGGGGCGCGAACCAGCCGTTGGACTCCCAGCGTTCGTAGATTCGCCGCTCGATATCGTGCGGCGCGTAGACTTTTTCCATCGATCAAGAGGTTAGGAGTGGGCGACCAGGCATTTTAGAGTATCGGACAGAGGGGTACACGGCAGGCGGCAAAAACCACGCTTTTTGCCCGCCGGAAACGAAGCTGATGTCCGCGCAAAGCGCCGGAGGCGACTTTGCGCCAATAAACTAAGCCACATTATGCGAGGCGGGGGTCACCCCAAGGTCGCGGTACGCCTTGAACCGGGCCCGGCCGGCCCGGCGGCGGCCTTCATCCCCATCAATGATCTCGATCACTCGTTTGGTGATGGGGGGCGCGGACTGTGCGATGCACGGGGGGACGTCCGCCGCCAGATTGATGATGAGGTCCACCGGGGCCTGCGGGGCCGCGCCGGCGGTGAGCTGGATGGGTGCCAGGGCATCGGGCGCCAGCGCCTCGTGAGGCACGAAACTCCCATCCCGGAAGGTCCAGAGCATGTCATCGAACGACCGCAGCTCCTGCGGGTCCGTGTGCCACACGAGGACGGACTGCTGAGCGAGGTAGGCCTTTTCGGCCAGCTTGCAGGCAAGGGTCAGGCGCGCATGACCCCCACCGTCCTCGATGACGTAAAAGTCCACGCGAAGGGATTGCGTGGCGTCGGTCGAGGCGGTGCCAGGTGGCGCGGTGTCGCCCGGCGTTGGCTCGCCGTTCACGCCTTGATCACCCGGATCTTGCGAGCCAGCATCAGTTTCCGCCGCTCGAGGCGGCAGAAACGGATGTGCCGCCGCTTGCGGTCGTGGCTGACGCCATTCCGGATCAGCGTGCGGCGCGATGAATGAGGAAATCGCACAGTAGCGGCGTCGGCCGACCCGTACTGCCCTTCTGCGCACCGCCCTGATAAGCGGTGCCCGCGACGTCGAGGTGCGCCCATTTCAGCCCCTGTGTGAACTTACCAAGGAACGCAGCCGCGGTAATCGCCCCACCTTCCCGTCCGCCGATGTTCGCAAAGTCGGCGAAGTTGCTCTTCAGCTGGTCGGCGTATTCTTCGGTGAGCGGCAGGTGCCAGGCGCGGTCATCGGCCCGTAGCCCGGAGTCCACCAGCTCCTGGATCAGATCCTCGTCATTCCCCAAGACGCCCGCGTGATGGTGCCCGAGAGCCACGACGCATGCACCGGTCAGTGTCGCAATATCGACGACGGCCGACGGATGGAAACGGCGAGCGTAATGAAGGGCATCGCACAGAATCAGCCGCCCCTCAGCGTCGGTGTTGAGGATTTCGACGGTCTGGCCGGACGCGCTGGTCACGATGTCACCCGGCTTGATCGCCTTCCCGCCCGGCATGTTCTCAACCGCGGCGACGAGTCCCACGACCCGCAGAGGCAATCGGAGTTCTGCCACGAGTGACAACGTGGCGATGACCGCCGCCGCTCCGCTCATGTCGAACTTCATCTCATCCATTGCCCCCGGATCCTTGAGGGAGATGCCGCCGGTGTCGAACGTCACACCCTTGCCTACGAGGACCACCGCAGGCTTGTCTGCCTTCCCACCCCGGTGCTCGAGGACGATGAACCGCGGCGGCTGATGGCTGCCCTGCGCAACGGCGAGGAGGCATCCCATCTTCTCGCGCCGAATCGCAGCCTCGTCCAGAACCTGTACCCGCAGCGAGGTGTGCTTCTTTGCGAGCGCGCGCGCCTGGTCGGCGAGATAGGTAGGCGTGCAGACGTTTGCAGGAAGGTTCCCCAAGTCGCGTTGGATCTTCGCGGCGTTGGCAACTGCTGCCCCGTGTTCGAGGCCTCGCTCGGTATCTTCGACACCGCCTTTTTTCACCGGACCCGCGAGAATCTTCTGCAGGGAAGGCGCCTTGGGCTTCTTCCCTGTCTTGAGATCGTTAACTCGGTAAAGAGCGCTGCCAGCGATTTCGGCGACGGCGCGCCCGAGGTAGTAGTCGTCGAGTTCTTTGGCCGGGGGCCTTTCAATAGCAATGGCCGCTGTGGCAATGCGTGTCCGGTTCAGCGCGTTGATCGCAGCCGTCAGGCTCTTACGCCAGGTCTTGCGGGACAGGTTCTTGCGGCCTCCGAGGCCCGTCAGCAACACGCGGGAGGCTTCGACGCCAGAGACGTCGGTGAGCAGCAGGGTATCCCCCAAACGGCCCAGGAAATCCCCTCGACCGAGCAGCTTCTTGATCCGTCCAGCCGCGGCAGAATCGACGGTCTGCGCCTCTTCGGAAAGCTCTCCGTCCTCGAAAACTCCCAGCACCAGGCAATCCACGTCAAGCGTGGCCAAGCCGCGGGTCCAGACCTCGAACTGCATTGAATGCTCCCCTCCCGGGCGAGCTTGGTGCGGGCGGCCGATTCCTTTACCTTAGGCCGCGCGCTGCGGGCTCGCCCATACTGTTTGGTTCATCAAAATGAGCGCTCACCGTCGGTGGCGAGCGCGTAAAGTGCTGTAAGTGTAACTCAAGTTCCCACTGGCGTTGGGCCCTGCCGGCTGCGAGGCCTCAGAGAGCGAGGCCCTTCAGCGCACGGTCGTGAGGACTGAAGCGGATTCGATTTGGGGAAGATTCTCGGACGCTACATTCTGCGAGAGGTGGTGACAGCGTGGCTGCTGGTGACCGGCGTGCTGCTGGTACTACTGCTCGCCAATCAGGTCGCCGCCGTCTTCGAACGGGCCGCCGTGAACCAGTTTCCGCAGGCCGTCGTCCTGCAACTGATCTGGCTGGGCACGATACAGAACCTGAGCATCCTCGTTCCGGTGGGACTTCTGCTCGGGATCGTCATTGCCTTCGGTCGTCTCTACCACGACACCGAAATGGCTGCGGCGCTGGCTTGTGGGGTGGGCCCGTCGGTCATCTACGTCCCGATCGGCATCCTGGCCGTCGTCGTAACGGGCCTCCTGGCATGGCTTACGCTCGTGCTCGGGCCCAACGCCATGTCCCAAACCCTTACGCTGCGCAACGAGGCGTTGCGGGCTGGCCAGTTCGCCCCCATCGCTTCAGGGAAATTTCGCACATTCGGCGGCCGCAGCGCCGTCGTATATGCCGAGGAAGTGAACCCGGACGGCACCCTCCGGAATGTCTTCGTTGAGCTCAACCACGGGTCTCAGGTGTCGGTGGCGCTCGCCGACCGAGCAAAACACACTGTCACTCCTGACGGTCTGACGCACACGATCACCCTTTACGACGGTGAACGTGTCGAAGGCGTCCCAGGCACTTCGCAGTGGCAAATCGTGCACTTTGCTGAGTACGTGGCTCCTGTGGAGGTACCCGCACCGACGGATGTTGTAAAGAATCTCGACGCCACCCCCACTGCGGTGTTGTTTCAGTCGACCGATAGAGTGCAGCGCGCCGAGCTGCACTGGCGCGTCTCGCTTCCGCTGATCTGCCTGGTGCTGGCGCTCTTGGGGATGCCCCTGTCAAAGCTAAATCCGCGTCAGGGTCGTTACGCGCGATTCTTTCTCGCGGTGGTGATCTACTTTGTCTACTTCAACCTCGTTTCTGCGGGGAAGTCGTGGATTGCGCGCGGCACCATTCCCGAGGCGTTTGGCCTGTGGTGGGCACACGCGATCGTCATCTTGCTGGGGCTCGTTGTGATCTTCACCCCACGGTGGATCGCGCGGCTGCGGCATCGGCCCGCCCCGCGGGAGGCCACGGCGTGACCCCATTTGTGAACGTGGCGACTTACGCATGAACATTCTGGATCGCTACATCATTCGCACCATGCTGGGTGCGATTTTCCTCGTGATGATCGTTCTGCTGGTGCTGGGCGCGTTGTTCGTCTTCATCGACCAGCAGGACGAGATCGGGGTAGGTCGCTATACGGTCTTCCGTGCGATCGAATTCACGGCAATGAATCTGCCGCAACAGGCGTTCGAACTCCTCCCGGTCACGGTGCTGCTCGGCTCCCTGGTGGGCCTGGGCACGCTGGCACGCGGTAGCGAGATTACGGTCATCCGCGCGACCGGCATCTCCATCGCCCGGCTGTCGGGCACGGTGATGATCGCGGGGCTTCTGCTCATCGCGCTGGAAGTGGGGCTCGGAGAGTTCCTCGCGCCGCCGCTTCAGGAAGCCGCCAAGGAACAGAAGGCCTTCAGCAAGCTCAACAACATCAGTTTCGGCGGCAGCGGCGCCTGGGTGAGGGACGGTAACCTCATCATCAACGTCGCGCGCCAGTCC
Organism: Steroidobacteraceae bacterium; assembly: GCA_036499585.1. Taxonomy (GTDB): domain Bacteria; phylum Pseudomonadota; class Gammaproteobacteria; order Steroidobacterales; family Steroidobacteraceae; genus 13-2-20CM-66-19. The sequence continues at coordinate 370,863 of DASYDM010000057.1, read as the reverse complement.
GGTGAGCGGCAATTCGGCGGGATGCAGGTCTTCGAGCTGTCGCCGGACCACAAGCTGGTGGCCATCGGTCATGCCGGCCGGGCGACGGCGGGGGCGAACCGGAAGTGGATGCTCGGCGAGTACACCGAGTCGCGGTTCGAGGACGACAGCGTCAAGTCCGTGCCGTCAGGACAGAGGCTGCTCGACACAAGCGTCACCGCGCAGTTCCTGGGCCTCGCCGTCGAGAATCCCGGTCAGCTCACGAGCCGCTCGCTGTGGGCACTGATTCAATACTTGAAGTCCAACTCGCTCGACGCGCGAGAGTACGTGTTTGCGTTCTGGTCCCGGATCGCGCGGACGGTGGCGATCCTGTTCGCCGCCCTGCTGGCCGTTCCGTTCGCCCTGGGCTCGCTGCGTTCGGCGGGAGCGGGAGCCCGATCGATGATCGGGCTCATCCTCGGCATCACGTTTTTCCTGCTGCAGCGTCTGATCGAGAGTGGGACGATCGTCTTCGATCTGAACCCGGTGATTCTCGCCTGGGTGCCGACGACGCTACTGGCAGTAGTTACTTTGCTATTGCTGGCGCGGGCCCGCTGACGGGTTTACCGGCAGTCTTCTTGGGTTCGGGCTTCGCCTTCTCGGGGAGCTTCTTCAGCAAGTCCTCGAGAGGCCGGAACATCGCCTCGTACTTGTAGGCGGGGACCTCGAATTCCCAGCCCTGCAGCCGCTTGTTCTCGTCCGCGACCGAGGAGGTCACGGCGATCAACGTCCGACTGCCTTCCTTGTGGCCGGCAAACTCGTACTGCTGGCCGTCGAATGTCTTGAAGGTCGCGTGGGCCACGGCCTTCGGGTCCGGGGCCTGCGCCGGTGCGTGCTGGACGTCATCGAGTTGCAGGTTCGCCAACGAGCCGGCGATCGGATCGGCGGCGGTCGGATTGGCAAGCTCGCGTCCCTTCGGGATCCCCGTGACGGCGAAGTCGGTCTGATCCTTGGTCGCTCGCGCGGCGGTGTATCCCGGTCCGTCGGCGGGCTTGACGTCGAATTCCTTGATCTTTTCGTGTGCGATGTCGAGGAAGTTCTTATCCAGCCACTGGCGCGGGTCGGCATCGACGCTCAACGCCGGTGCGGCAAGAAGGCTTTGATCGGAGTTGGCCACGCGAACGTAACCCGACTTCGCGCCCGACGACTTCCCGACGATGATCGAATACGTCTTACCGGGCGTGACGGCATCAACGCGTGTGCCGGTCGCCTTCGGCGAGTTGACATCCTCGACACCGAGCTGCGGGAAATTCCCGGGTGTCCGCGTCTTCTCTTCCACTACGTTCAGCGACGCGAGGTCCAGCAGGAGCTTGCGGACTTTTCCCGAGTCAGCCGCGTAGCCGCGCTCGCCGACCGTCCATTCCATGTCGCCCTTCTTCAAGGTCGTCTTCGTGGCGTCGCCTTTCGCGAGCGTGACTTGCGAGATCGAGTTCAGGGCCTTCTCCAATCCCGGCAGAACCAGATCTCCGGCCGAAGTGGCGCGCTCCAGGTGGCGTTTGGAGGACAGCCATACGGCCAGCACGATCACCAGAAAGCCGATGGCGAACAGAAGTACGAGTCGACGGGGAGTCATGGGGCCGGCCCCTCGGGCTGGGTGGATGCCGCGGCGGATGCACGCTTGTTGCGACGGAAGAAGCCTATGGCCAACGCTGCGAACGCGAAGGCCAACGGGACGAGAATGATGTTGACGACCTTGACCTCGGTCCCGAGGCGTTGGATGTCCTGATTGAGGCCCGCCCGCACGGCACGCAGGTCTTTGCGGATCTGCAGCTTCTGGTCCTGGAAGTGATCGAGCTCCTTCTCCTGTTCGGGTGTCAGAATCACGGCCGTTTTGTCGTTGCGACGGGACTGCAGCGCCGTCAGCTTCTCTTCCGCCGTGCGCAGTTGCTGCTCGAGCTCCTGCTCCTTGGCGCGGAAGCGCACGTCTGCGTTGCGACGTAGTGCTTCGACGCGATCGAAGGGGCGCTCGAACGTCGCCCGACCGCGAACGCTGATCAGGTCGGCACTGCCGGCGAGGTTATCCAGGGCGTTCATCAGCAGGTCGCCGTTGCTGGCGAAGGCCGAGGCCACGCGCTGTCCGAAGAGATTCTGTTCGTGAACCCACAGGAAGTCCGACAGCATGTCGGTGTCGGCAAAGATCACCAGGTTCATGGGCTTTGCCGATTCCTTCAGGGCCATCTGGCCCGCGGGGAGCGTCACACCCGCCGGCGGACCGGCAGGGAATGCGGTCTTCACTTTGCCCGTGATCCGTGCGCCGATGACGTAACGCTGACCTGAAGGCTTGAACCCTTCCCGTAACGTCGACGGATCAAACAGCATCCCGAATTTGTCCGCCGGGATCGGCGCCGCCTCGGTGCTCGACTGCAAGAGGGGCTCGAACTTGATGTTCGCTCCCTTGATCGGTTGCAGGTAGCCTGCGGTGGCCACGTTGATGGTCTGCAATCCGGAGGTGATGACGTCGTTCTGAGTCATCGCCGATCGATCCAGACCGAGGATCCCGAGATGCTCGACGGGCGGCTCGCCCTGACGCACCGTCACCTGCAGCGCACGTGCAGCGTCACCCACGACCTGCTTCGCGTTGAACTGCACGCCCCAGGCTTTCAGGAGCGGGTCGAGCTGCGAGGACTTGTCTGCCGTCATGCCGGCCACGGGGTTACGCGGATCCGCGCCCGACTGATCCTGCTCCGCCACCGGATCGACGAAGGCCAGAATGTGTCCGCCGCGCAGCGCGAACTGGTCGATCGCAAACTGCAGGGCGGGCGAGAGGTTCTTCGGGTGCGCCAACACCAACACACTCACATCGGGGTCGATTTTGGTGGCGTTCGGCTCGAGCGGGCGCACATCGAAGAGCTGCTCGGCCTGGGCGTAGGCGGCCCAGGGTTCGCGCACCTGCTGCGTCTGCTGGTCGAAGCCCACGCCCATCGGCAGGCTCGAGTACCAGGCGATGACGGGCTTCTTCGGGCTGGCGAGCTGATAGACCAGCTTGACGACGTCGTACTCCAGGAACTCCGACTTGGCCGGGTCGAAAAACTCGATCGCCTGCTTGCCGTCGGTGGAGTTGGTGCCCGCCAGGCCGAAATAGAGCGAGTTGCCGTTGCCGAGCGCGTTGCCACGGACTCCGAGCTCGGAGGCACGATCTTCCTCTTCCGATGAGGGCTGCGGATCGATGACGTGCAGCCTGACCTTGCCGTTCGAGCGGGAGGCGAGCTCCTCGAGGAACTCGCGAACATGCTCGGCGTACGTGTTGATCTGTGTGAACTCGGCGCCGACTTTCTGCGAGTAAAAGAAGTAGAGGTTGATGGGCTCTTTGATGCTCGCAAGGATCTTGTCGGTCCCGGGAGCGGTCGAGTACGTGCGGTTCTGCGTCAAGTCGAGCCGCCAGCCGCGCAGGACGTAGCCGAAGAAGACGGTGAGTCCGACGAACAGGACGGCCAGCGCGAGGAGTGTGCCGCCACCCAGGGTAGAGCGTTTGATCATATCGGTTGGGCTCCCGGGCTACTCGGCCTTACGGACATCGAGGGCGATGGAGGTCGCGAGCAGAAACAGTCCGATCAGCATCGCGAAATACAGCACGTCTCGGATATCGACCACGCCCTTGGAGATCGAGGTGAAGTGCGTGTAGATCGATAGCGAGGCCACAGCACCGGCCGCGGACTGAACCCAGTCGGGCATGTTGTTGACCATTCCGGGCAGCATGCCCAACAGCACGAATACCAGCGAAACGACCGCGGTGCCGATGAACGCAATGACCTGGCTGCGCGTCAGCGCCGACATGCACGATCCGATGGCCAGGAAGCCCCCGGCCATCATCAGGCTGCCGATGTAGGCCGCCACGATGACGCCGTTATCCGGCTTGCCGAGATAGTTGACGGTGATCCAGATCGGGAAGGTGAGCACGAGGGAGATGGCTACGAAGGCCCAGGCCGCGAGGAATTTGCCCCAGACGGCCTCCCGGAGCGTCACCGGTTGAGTCATCAGCAGCTCGATGCTGCCGGAGTGGCGCTCTTCGGCCCACAGCCGCATCGATACGGCCGAGATCAGGAAGACATCGATCCACGGGTGGTAGGTGAAGAAGCTCTGCAGGTCTGCCTGGCCGCGCTCGTACAACGCACCGAAGAAGAACGCAAAGAAATTGACCAACACCAGGAAGATCAGGATGAAGACGTAGGCCAGCGGAGTCGCGAAGTAACTCGCGAGCTCACGGCGCATGATTATGGTCGAGTTTCGCATGGGCGGTTCCGTAAGCAGGCGGGAGCGGACTTCAGACTTTCAAACCGTGATCGACCGGAACACCTCGTCCAGCCGCCCGGATTCCAGGTGCAGCTCTTTGAGGCGCAGACCCTGTCGTGTCGCGAGCTCGGCAATGGCGGGCAGAATGGTCGCGCCCGCCTTGGGCAGTGCCGTCAGTCGGGCGTAACGCTCGGTGACTTCGACATCCGCGACCGACGGCAGCGCGGCGATGGCTGCCCGCGCATCGGACAGTTGCGCGGGCGTTTCCAACTGCAGCGATACGGCGTTGTGATATCGCGATTTGGTGGCGAGCTGTGCGGGGGTGTCGTCGGCGACGATCCGACCGCGAGCGATGATGATGGCCCGCGTACAGACGGCTTCCACCTCTTCGAGGATGTGAGTGGAGATCACGATGATCTTGTCCTTCGCCATCTCGTTGATCAGGACACGGACTTCCTGCTTTTGATTCGGATCGAGGCCGTCGGTGGGCTCGTCGAGGATCAGCACCGGCGGATCGCTGATCATCGCCTGCGCAAGGCCGACACGGCGTCGAAAGCCTTTTGAAAGGGTCTCGATCGTCTGCTCGAGGACCTTCTCGAGCTGTAGACGCCCGATCACATGATCCAGTCGCGACTGGCGTCGGGGTCCCTCGAGGTGGCGCAGCTCCGCGATGAAATCGAGAAAACCGCGGACGGTCATCTCGCCATAGCTCGGGGCGCCTTCCGGCAGATAGCCCAGACTTGCCTTCGCGGCCAGCGGAGCCGTCTGAATGTCGTGCCCGCAGATGCTGGCCGTTCCGGCCGTCGGGGCGATGAAGCCCGCGAGCATGCGCATCGTGGTGGTCTTGCCCGCGCCGTTCGGGCCCAGGAAGCCGAGAACTTCGCCCGGCGCCACCTGGAAGCTGATGTCATCGACGGCGGCGAGTGTCTTGTACCGCTTGCTCAGATGTTCTGTCTTGATCATAGGTGGCGGTCTAGATGAAGGAGGTAGCCCAAAAGTTCCCGGTGTTGAGGACCCCAAAAAGAAACTCAGGACCTCGGCCGGAGCGAAGCCGCGAATTCTGGACGGGTGCGGCGGCGAAATACAAGCCGCAATGTCAGTACAACCCTACATCAGTAGCGCAGGGTGCCGACGGATCGCCAGTAGAGCAGCAGGATGGCGCCGCCCAGCATTCCGCCGAGGTGCGCGAAGTGCGCCACGCTGTCCTGTTTGCCCGCCACGCCCATGAACAGCTCGACCAGCCCGTAGATGCCGACGAACAGCCACGCCGGCATGGGAATCGCGAAGTACACCAGGATGCGCGCCTTGGGGAAGAAGATCGCGAACGCGAGCAGCAGGCCGAAGATGCCCCCGGAGGCGCCGAGGGTCTCCTCCATCGAGCCGGTCGCGGCCTGAACCGCGAGTTGGGTTCCGGCGGCCGCCAGCACACAGGCAAAGTAATAGATCAGATAGCGCTTGCTGCCGAGGAACTGCTCCAGGCTGCCGCCGAACATCACCAACGCCAGCATGTTGAAGAAGATGTGCATCAGGTTCGCGTGCAGGAACGCGTACGTGACGACCTGCCAGGGCTCGAAGTACTGACCGAGCGGCCACAGCGCGAAGTACACGTCCATGAGGTTGAACGCGACCTGCTGCAGCAGGAAGATCAGGATATTGGCGATCAGGATGGCCCGCGTGGCGGGCGGCATGGGTCCGAACATGCGCGACAGTCTAACCGGAAGGGAGGCGACAAAGGCAGGCGGCGAAAACCACGCTTTTTGCTGCCGGAAACGCAGCTGATGTCCGCGAAAGCGCCGCAGGCGCATTTTGCCGATTAACTAGCGCGGCCCAATCCACCGCTGCAGAAATACCAGGTCGAGCCACCGCCCGAACTTATGGCCGACCTCACGCAGGTTCCCTGCGCGTTCGAAGCCCAATCGCTCGTGAAAACGGATGGAGGCGGCGTTCGCGGCATCGACGCCCGCAATCATGACGTGCATGCCGAGCGCTTCTGCGCGCGGGAAGAGGGCCGTCAGGAGCTCCTTACCGATACCTTGCCCGCGGCGGTCCGCTCGTACATGCACACTGTGCTCGACCGTATATCGATAACCTGGCCACGCGCGGAAGTCGCCAAACGTGGAGAAGCCCAGGACCTCAGAGCCTTCGCTCGCGACCAGAACCGGAAATCCCTTGCCGACCCGCTCGCGCCACCATGCAACGCGGTTGTCGAGCGTCACCGGATTGTCGGTGTAGACCGCGGTGGAGGTTGCGATGACCTCGTTGTAAATCGCCAGAAGACCAGGCACATCGGTTTCGCCTGCGTCGCGGACATCCATGATGGTTACCTAGCCGGCAAAAACCACGCCCTGAATCGACAATGGAAGCAGGGCCGGCGGTTTGCGAAGTGATGTCCGGCGGCAAGTGCCTCTTGCCGCCAATAGATCAGCGCGGTGGCGGGAGCTGACTGCTCAGCTTCTCGGCCGCCGACAGCAGGACCGGGAGGCACCGGTCCAACAGCTCGCGACGCGACACGCGCGATGCCTGAGTGCTCACGTTCATAGCGGCAACGACGGCCCCGACCACATTGCGCACCGGCACTGCGATGGAGCGCAGACCGATTTCCAACTCCTGGTCGTTCAGCGCGTACCCCTCGGTACGGACGGTAGCGAGAACCTCTTCGAGCTTCTTGCGAGAGACGACCGTGTATTTGGTGTGTTGGACGAAATCGACCTTGCCCAACTCGGTGGACACCTGTTCCTCGCCCAGGTGAGCCAGCAGAACGCGCCCCAAGGCGGTGCAGTAGGCAGGCAGCCGGCTGCCGACGCCCAATGTCACTGACATGATGCGTTTCGTAGCCGCGCGCGCGACATAAACCACGGCGCCATCATCGAGCACGGCAACCGACGAGGCTTCGCCGAGCTCCTCGCTCATTTCCTCCAACACCGGTTGCGCTGCGATGGGTACCGGCGCGGTCGAGAGATAGGCGTAGCCCAGGTTCAGGATGCGCGGCTGCAGAAAATAGGTTCTGCCGTCGGTTGCGGCATATCCGAGCTCGCGCAGGGTGTAGAGACAGCGGCGCACCACTGCCCGGGTGAGCCCGGTTGCCCGACTGACATCCGCGATCGTCAGCCGACGATCGACTCCTGCGAACGCACGGATCACGTGCAGCCCGCGCGCAAGGGATGTCATGAAGTCGGGATCGCCACCCCTGAAGAGGGCGTTATCGGGGTCGGTCGAGCTCATCACGCGTGGCGCGATAAACGAACCCGAGTTCTTGGGAAATCCTTTAGAGTGCAGCACGGCTTTCTTCTTCTAGGGATCGAGGACAGTGCGGTAATCGTACTCTCCGCGAAGCCTCGTGTCACCCGGTATGATCAAAGGGGACTTCGAGGGGATGCCGTGATCGACGCTTTCATCTGTGATGCCGTGCGAACACCCGTTGGCAGATACGGGGGCGCCCTTGCTGGCGTCCGGGCCGACGACCTTGCCGCCATACCGCTCTCCCGCCTGCTGACTCGCAATCCCGCCATCGATCCTGCGGCCGTGGATGAAGTGGTGCTCGGTTGCGCCAACCAGGCAGGCGAGGACAATCGCAATGTCGCGCGCATGGCGACTCTGTTGGCCGGCCTGCCGGTCGCAGTTCCCGCCGTGACCGTCAATCGCCTGTGCGGGTCCGGGTTGGATGCCCTCGCCATCGGCGGTCGCGCAATCCGCACGGGTGAGGCCGAGTTGGTGTTGGCAGGCGGCGTCGAGTCCATGTCACGCGCGCCGTTCGTAATGCCGAAGGCCGATTCGGCATTCAGTCGTGCCGCGGAGATCTACGACACCACGCTTGGATGGCGATTCGTCAATCCGCGGCTGAAGGCGCAGTACGGCGTCGATTCCATGCCGGAGACAGGTGAGAACGTCGCCGCCGACTTCCACGTCTCCCGAGAGGATCAGGATCGCTTTGCACTGCGCAGCCAGCAGCGCGCGGGCTCCGCCTATGCGCGCGGTTTCTTCGCATCGGAGTTGATTCCGGTGGAGATCCCCCAACGCAAGGGGGCGCCGGTAGTCGTGACGAAGGACGAGCATCCGCGACCGGAAACAACTTACGAGCAACTGGCCAAGCTGCCGACGCCGTTTCGCGCGAACGGAACGATCACGGCCGGAAATGCGTCGGGCGTGAATGACGGAGCCTGTGCACTCGTAGTCGCTTCGCAGAGCGCTGTGCGCCGCTTCGGCCTGACACCCCGTGCACGAATCGTCGGCTCCGCCACGGCCGGAGTCGAGCCGCGCATCATGGGAATCGGTCCGGTAGCCGCAACAGGCAAGCTTTTCGCGCGCACCGGACTGACAATCGACAAGATGGATGTGATCGAGTTGAATGAGGCGTTCGCGTCTCAGGCGCTCGCCGTTCTGCGCCAGCTCGGAGTTCCCGACGATGCACCTCACGTCAATCCCAACGGGGGCGCGATCGCCATCGGACATCCGCTCGGCTGCTCCGGTGCACGCCTGGTTACGACGGCCCTGTATCAACTGTTGGCTACGGGCGGCCGCTACGCCCTGTGCACGATGTGCATCGGCGTAGGGCAGGGCATTTCACTGATTATCGAGCGGCTCTAGAGGACTCACACGGAGATGTCGATGTTGAATGAGGGCGATTTGCTCTGGACGCCGAGTCCGGAGCGCATAGAAAAGTCGAACGTCACCGCCTACATGAGGTGGCTGGCCAAAGAGCGAGGACTGCGGTTCGCGACCTACGACGAGTTGTGGCGCTGGTCGGCGACCGAGCTCGAGGCTTTCTGGCAATCGCTCTGGGACTACTTCAAGGTCGATTCCTCCGCGCCCCACGAGCGGGTTCTCGCCGACCGGCGGATGCCGGGCGCGAAATGGTTTCCCGGGGCGCGACTGAACTACGCGCAGCACGCGCTCCGGCACGAGCGGCCGAACGCCACTGCGATCATGCACCTCACCGAGCGGCATCCTCTGGCGAAGATGTCGTGGGAGGAGTTGGGCGGGAAGGTCAGGATCCTCGCGACCCAGCTGCGCAAGTTGGGCGTCAAGCGCGGTGATCGCGTCGTCGCCTATTTTCCCAACATCCCCGAAGCGATCGTCGCCATGCTGGCGACCACCAGCATCGGCGCGATCTGGTCGAGCTGTGGTCCCGACTTCGGCACCCGCGGCGTGCTCGACCGCTACAGCCAGCTCACCCCCAAGGTGCTGTTCTGCGTCGACGGCTATCAGTACGGCGGCAAGCCGTTCGATCGCAAGGCCGAGGTGCAGAAGATTCTCGGCGAACTGCCGACGATCGAGCGGGTGATCTATCTCCCGTATCTCAATCGCGAGGACCGCGCTCCCCTCACGGCCAACACCGTGTTCTGGGACGATCTGCTGGGGCAGCCGCCGGTCGCGGCTGCCGATTTCCAGTACGAGCAGGTGCCCTTCGATCACCCGCTGTGGATCCTGTTCTCCTCGGGCACGACGGGCCTGCCGAAGCCCATCTGCCACGGTCACGGCGGCATCATCCTCGAGCAGTTGAAGCACCTCGCCTTCAACTTCGACGTTCATCCAGGCCAGCGCCTGTTCTTCTTCACGACTACCGGCTGGATGATGTGGAACTTCCTGACCAGCGCGCTGCTGTCCGACGTGGTGCCCGTTCTTTACGACGGTAACCCCGCGTGGCCCGCGCCGGATGTCATGTGGAAGATGGTCGACGACTCCGGCACGACGCTGTTCGGAACCAGTCCGACATACGTGGCTGGATTGCAGAAGGGCGGCTTCGTGCCGCGCGAGAAGTACAAGCTGTCGACGTTGGAAGCGGTGACGCTCGCCGGGTCACCGGTGACCCCGGAAGCGATGCAGTGGTTCTACGACAACGTCAAGAAGGATCTGTGGGTCGCCTCGGGAAGCGGTGGCACCGACGTCTGCACGGGGTTCGTGGCCGGCGTATCGATCCTGCCCGTCTATGCAGGTGAGATTCAGGCGCGCGCGCTGGGCGCCGCGGTCTATGCCTTCAACGAGAAGGGCGAGAGCGTCGTCAACGAAGTCGGCGAGCTGGTGATGACCGCGCCGATGCCGTCCATGCCCGTGTGCTTCTGGAATGACACGGAGAACAAGCGGTACATGGAATCCTATTTCTCCGAATACCCCGGCATCTGGCGCCACGGCGACTTCTTCCGGATCAACGAGCGCGGCGGCTCGTTCGTGCTCGGGCGATCGGATGCAACACTCAACCGCCACGGTGTCAGAATCGGCACCGCCGAGGTGTATCGCTCGCTGGCAACGCTGCCGGAAGTCGACGACTCGCTGATCGTCAATCTCGATCTGCCACACGGCAGGTTCTTCATGCCCCTGTTCGTCAAGCTGAAAGAAGGGATCCAGTTGGATGAGGCGCTCGCCGATCGCCTGCGTCTGACATTGCGGCGCGAGTATTCGCCGCGTCACGTGCCTGACAGGATCTACCAGGTCAGTGGGATTCCCTACACCCTGACGGGCAAGAAGATGGAAGTTCCGGTCCGGCGGATCCTGATGGGCGTGGCTCCCGAGAAGGCGGCGAACCGGGACGCGGTGACGAATCCGACTGCGTTGGATTACTTCAGCGATTACGCCAGGAATCAGACCGACTACACGCTGAAGCCCTGAAGAAACCGATCGCAAGAGGGGACCATGCAAGACATCCAGTTGCTCATCGCAGGGCGCGACGTCCCTGCCACCAGATCCGCCACATTCAATCGCAATAACCCGATTTCCGGTGAGGTTGCCACACGTGCGGCTGCCGCATCCGTCGAGGACGCTCGCGCTGCGGCTGATGCCGCTGCCGCAGCGTTCCCCAAGTGGTCCGCACTTGGACCGAACGCCCGGCGCGCGCTGCTGAACAAAGCCGCTGATCTGATGGAGGCGCGAGCCGCACAGTTCGCGGCCATCCTGACGACCGAGACCGGCGCAACCGGCGGGTGGGGTCACTTCAACGTGCATCTCGCTGCCAGTATGTTGCGAGAAGCGGCGGCGATGACCACGCAGATTACCGGCGAAGTGGTGCCTTCCGACGTTCCCGGAAATATGGCGATGGCGATTCGTCAGCCGGTCGGCGTCGTCGTTGGCATCGCGCCGTGGAACGCGCCCATCATTTTGGGAACGCGGTCGATCGCCATGCCGCTCGCTTGCGGCAACACCGTCGTCCTGAAAGCTTCCGAAGTCTGCCCCGCGACGCACCGCCTCATCGGCGCAGTGCTCGCCGAGGCCGGTCTTGGCGAGGGGATCGTCAACGTCGTCACTCACGATCCGAAGGATGCGGAGGCGATCGCCGAAGCCTTGATTTCGCATCCCGCCGTCCGTCGGGTGAACTTCACCGGGTCGACCCGGGTTGGGAAGATCATTGCCGGAATCGGGGCCAAGTACCTCAAGCCCGTGCTCCTCGAACTGGGCGGCAAGGCACCGCTGATCGTTCTCGACGATGCCGACATCGACGCGGCGGTGGACGCCACGGTGTTTGGTGCCTACGCCAACTCCGGCCAGATCTGCATGTCGACGGAGCGGGTCATCTGCGACGAGAAGGTCGCTGACGAGTTCGCCTCGAAGCTGACCAAACGCGTTGCTGCGCTTCCCACGGGCGATCCGCGCAAGGGTGACTTTGTCCTGGGCTCGGTCGTCGGCAAGCCGACGGTCGACCGTGTGCAGCATCTTGTCAAAGAGGCCGTGTCCCGAGGCGCCAAGCTTCTGACCGGCGGCGAGAGTGACGGCACGATCATGAAGGGCATCGTCGTCGATCGGGTCACGCCCGACATGCCGCTGTTTCGCGAAGAGACCTTCGGCCCGCAGGTGTCGATTACCCGCGTGAAGTCAGCCGAGGAGGCGGTGAAGCTTGCCAACGATACCGAGTACGGCCTATCGGCAGCGATTTTCAGCCGCGATATCGCCCGCGCGCTCGAGCTTGCGAAGAAGATCGAGACTGGAATCTGCCACATCAACGGGCCGACGGTGCACGATGAAGCGCAGATGCCGTTCGGCGGCGTCAAAGGCTCGGGTTACGGTCGCTTCGGCGGCCGTGCCGGAGTGAATGAGTTCACGGAACTGCGCTGGATCACGATTCAGACGACGCCGAGGCACTATCCTTTCTAGATGAAGATTGCAGTTCTGTTTGGCGGCACGAGCGAAGAACGTGACGTGTCTATCGCCAGCGCAGCGCAGATTATTCCTGCGCTGCGAGACCTCGGTCACGAAGTCCTCGCGGTGGATACGGCTACGGGTCGCCTCACCGCCGAGGCCGAGAAGAAACTACTCACCGCAGGCGTGGCTCCTGAGCCTCCGTCAGGCTCGATGCTCGCGGGCATGCGCGAGTCGGCTCTGTCTCTGACGACGAACGCCCCCGACATTCGCGATGTCGACGTCGTGTTTCTTGCCCTCCACGGTGGAGCGGGCGAGGACGGAAGGATTCAGGCGGTGCTGGACCTGGCGGGCCTGGCTTATACCGGCAGTAATCACATCGCGAGCGCCACGGCGATGGATAAGGATCTCTCCAAGCGGCTGTTTCGCGCCGCGGGGGTTCCGACCGCCGACTGGTTGATGGCTCCGGTGCTCGCGCACGATGTGAGTGAGACTTTGGGCTGGCCCGTTGTGGTGAAACCCAACAAGCAGGGATCCACGGTCGGGCTGAGCATCGTCCGAAAGGCGGCCGATCTGAATGCCGCGATCGAGCTGGCCCAGCGGTACGACAATGAAGTGATGGTCGAAAGGTTCGTCCCTGGCCGTGAGCTGACGGTCGGGATCCTCGATCGTCAGGCGCTGCCTGTCGGGGAGATCATCGTCAAAGGCGAGGTGTTCGACTACCAGGCCAAGTATCAGAAGGGCGGCGCCCGGGAAGTGTTTCCCGCGGATCTGCCGGCCGAGGCGGCGGACCACTTACAGCAGCTTGCCCTGCTTGCACACGATGCGTTGAAGTTGGGCGTCTACAGCCGCGTCGACTTTCGCATGGACCCCGACGGTCGCTTCTGGGCACTCGAGGCCAACACGTTGCCGGGCATGACCGCGACCAGCCTGCTGCCGCAGGCTGCCAAGGTCGCGGGGATCGATTTTCCGAAGCTGTGCGAGCGGATCTGCCGGGCGGCGCTGGTAACTCGTCGGTCAAAGTAACGCCGCGCCGCGCGGCAGCTAAGGATCGGCAGGCGCGCAAAAACCACGCTTTTTGCGCGTCGCCAGAGCTGGCTGAATGCCCACGTCCGCCGAAAGCGGCGTAGCCGACTTTCGGCCAATCAGCGCAGGATCCCGAGGCGGTCCAAGCCCTGGCGGTCCGTCATCCAGCCCGGATATTCCGCCGGCAGCGCCGACACCTTGTCGAGTGCCGCGATCTCATCTGCGGTCAGCTTCAACGTCGTCGCCGCGACGTTGTCGAGCAATTGCTCTTTCGACTTGGCGCCGATGATCACTGACGTCACCGCGGGCTTCTGCAGCAGATAGGCGAGAGCCACGCGCGCGACGGACACGTCGTGCGCCTGCGCGATCGGTTTCATCGCATCGACGCAGTTGAACGCACGCTCACGGTCTACCGGCGGGAAATCGAAGTTCACCCGGCGGGCGCCCTCCGGCCCTTTGCCGTCACGGGAGAACTTGCCTGACAGCAGGCCGCCGGCCAGCGGACTCCAGGGCAGGATTGCGAGCTTCTGATCGTTGGCCAAGGGGACGATCTCGCGCTCGAGATCGCGACCGGCGATGGTGTAGTACGCCTGCACACTCTCGAATCTCGCATACCCCCTGACGTCCGAGATCCACAACGCTTTGGCGATCTCCCACGCGGAGAGATTGCACAGCCCGATATAGCGGACCTTCCCTGCTCGGACGCAATCGTTCAAAGCCCCGAGCGTTTCCTCCATCGGCGTCAGCGGGTCGCGGCCGTGGATCTGATACAGGTCGATATAGTCGAGCTGCATCCGCTTCAGGCTCTCATCGACAGCATTGAGAATATGCGCGCGAGACAGGCCGACCTGATTCGCGCCAGGGCCCATTCGGCCGTGCACCTTCGTGGCAACGACGTATTGGTCGCGCGCGAGGTCGAGGGCCTTCAGCGCGTTTCCCGTCAGAATCTCGGAGCGACCGCTGTGGTAGACGTCCGCCGTATCCAGGAAATTCACGCCGTGATCGAAGGCCGAGCGCACGACCTCATTGACGGCCTGCTGGTCGAGGCGACCGATCGCGGCCCAGATGCCCTCGGATCCGCCGCCGAAGGTCATGGTGCCGAGGCAGATTTCGGAAACGACGAGGCCGGTATTGCCCAGTTTTTTCATGCGCATGGGAGGGGTCCTGCTCGGTCACGGGATGGGATGGCTTATTCTAGCCGCCACTGTGGGCGGAGGTTTTAATGTTGAGGAGGCCGTTCGTCGCGTGGCTTCTGGTGTCGCTGGCGTTTAGCGGTTCTGTGAGTGAGGCGTCAACGCAGGATGCGGCCACTGGCAGCTCGGAGCTTCCCGCTGAGGAGCGCCCGATCGAGGTGCGATGTGCCTATCCCCAGGATGGCGCTCACGACGTCGCTCTCGGTCACGTCAGCGTGCCCAAGCTAGGTGAGCTCACCCTTCGCGCGACCCGAAGCGGCATTGACTTGATCGTCACGGTGGTCGCTGCGAATGGAGCGAGCATTGGACACACGGAGACGCTGGTGCGGTTGAGTCCCATGTCGCCGCTTCTCGTGCCGACAAATGACGGCTTCGCGCTGATTCTGATCCGCTGGATCAGGCAGTGATCGGCCGGATCAGGCCGTGACCCCTGGCGGCCTGCGGAACGGCCGCGGGTGTGTCGCCGACGCAACAGTTCGGCCGGCGAGGCCAGTTATTAATTGACGGCTGCCGCGCAGAAGTGGAAGTATGTGCGCCAAGCGACGCCGGACGAATTTGTAGCAAGAATACCAAGCCGTGTTGAGGGGGTGTCGGGTCGGGCTTCGTGCCCGGCCCGGCACCACTCAGTCAACCGCAGAGCGCGTCGCGACCCGCTGACCCCGAAGCTCCCTCAGTTTCACTAACGCGGCATTCGCGTCCACCACGCCTGCCTTGCCTAACGCATCGCTGGTTTTGACCAGCCCGTCGTGCGTGGAAGTCTGAGTCAGGAGCGACTCGATCGAGGCTGCAGAGAGGTGGGGCGAGTTAGCCAGCAGCAACGCCACGACTCCGCTGATTTCGGCCGTGGCAATCGAGGTACCCGAATCGAAGTCGTATTGCGCTTTGGGTCGCAGCGTCATCACGTGGTTGCCTGGCGCGGTCACCTCGGAAGTGCCCGCGTTGCGCTCGCTGGCTCCCACACTGATGACGCCCGGGATGCCTGTTGGAAACGAATCCGCCGATTCCGAGGCTGCCCCGACAAACACGACTCCACGGCGCAGGCCGGTTTCCACCAGAGCGGAAAGCAGCGGATCGGCGGGACCCGCAATGCTCAGGTTGATGAGCGGCAAGTGGGCATCCAGCGCGGCAGAGATCGCCTGGGCCAGGGTAAAGGTGTTGCACGCGGCGGCGTCAGCGTTGGGTTCGAGCTGCCAGCAGGCTTCGAACACTTCGACCTTGGCCAAGGGCGCGATGCCGACGATTCCCACCCGGTTGTTGGCGGCCGCGGCGATGACTCCCGCCATCGCGGTGCCATGTCGATACGATCCCGCGCCGCCGCTGTTGGAGATATAGGAGTGTGTGCCCGAGATGCGATTGTGCAGGTCGGGATGAGAGGTATCGACACCCGTGTCGATCAGGCCAACACGAACTCCCGCGCCCTCCGAGCGCAGATGGGCGCGGGGAATCTCGAGTGCGGCGAGGTTGGTTTGCAGATCGTAGAGAGGGTCGTTGTACTGGGATGGCCCGGGCGCCGTCGGGTCCGCGGCCGGAGGAGCCGCCGTGAGGGCGGTGGGGGCGGTCGCGGAGGCCGCAGGAGCGCTCGTGGGGGCCGCGCCAGCCGCCGTCGGAGCCGTGGGAGCGGCTGTGTCTGCCTGCGTCAGGGTGTGGAACTGCTGCAGGGGCTGCGCCAGCTTGACCTCAGGGTCTTTGGCCAGCGTGGCAAGCAACATCGCAAGGGAGCGATTGTCGGTCACCTCGTAAACCACGCAGTGCACGGATAGCGCGCGGATGGGCCAACTGGCAACCTCGTGCAGGGAGTACGCCTGCGCGACACGCTGCGCCTGCTTGTGCGCAATTTGCGCGACCGTGTAGCCATTGCCGGTGTAGCGACGGCCTGTAGAGCCCGCGCGGCCGGCAACCTGGGACGGCTCGTTCGAGAACGTCACCAGAATCATCCGGCGGGTGGTATCGGCTGTTGGATCGGGAGGCGCTGCCGCGAACGCCTGTCCCACGCTGCCGCAGGTCAGCAGCAGTGCGACCAACGCGTACACGGTACGGCGGATCACGGTTATCGACCGTCCTCCGCGCGCGGCGTCGTTTCAGCAACGGGTTCGACCCAACGCACTCGTGGGTCTGTCCGCATGCGCGCGGCAAGGTTGGCCATGGAATCATTGGCGACGGAACCGGTCCGGTCCGCGGGGGCAATGCCGAAGATGCCGGTCGAATCCGGTCCTTCGACGACCCGGGCTCCGCTGACTCGCAGCATTTCTTCGACCTCACCGATGGTCAGGCCCTTGTCGAACGCGACGTGCAGCACGCCGGGACGCACGGACTGAACCCGATCGGTCACGGTGATGAATCGTGGCTCGGACCAGCGGTAGGCCGTCGCAGCCAGGACGGTGAGGCTCACCATCAGGATGAAGCTAGCCGCCCAGGCAAGTCCGGGTGGCCGCCACAGCGATCGCGTGCTGCGAGGAGCACGGGAACGGCCACTGACCTCGGACCGGATGGTCTCGTTGGGGCGGCCAGCGGTTTGGGCACTCTTCGCGGGGTGAGCAATGACCTGCGCGCCTTCAGCCGATTCATCGTCGGCAACAGCGGTCGGGTCGTCCAGGCGATCGAGCAACTTCCGGAACGACGGGCCAGGCGCGTACGTCACGCGATCCGGCGCGGAGAGCGCTTCGTGCAACCGGTGCTGCACCTGCAATTCCGCCGCGCACGCTGCGCAGCTCTGCAAGTGTTCCTGTACCTTGTCGCGCTGCGATTCAGACAGACGGCCATTGGCCAGCCACGGCAACAGCAGCCAGGCCTCCTCATGAACCGACGGGCGTTCCGCGGGCGTCACTTGGCTCTCTCCGTGGACGGGGCGCTGCCAGCCAGCGCAGGCAACAGCTTTTGCAGCTTCGCGCGTGCATGGAACAGACGCGTTTTCACGGTGTTGACGGGACAATTCATGATCGTCGAGATCTCCTCGCACGAATAACCCAACTCATAACAAAGCTCGACCGCCATTCGCTGTTCCTCGGGCAACTGCGAGAGCGCTTGGACGAGCCAGTCGCGCAGCTCCTCGGCATGCATCGGCTCGTTGCTCGTAAGTGGCGGTAAGAGCCCCTCCAGGTTCTCCCCGATAGTGATGCGTGTCGCACTCCGGAACGCATTTCTCGCTCTCCGGTAGGCAATCCCCAGAATCCAGGTCGAAGGCTGGGACTCGCCCCGGAAGTCCTTGGCCTTGCGCCAGACGATCAGGAACGTGTCGTTGATGATCTCTTCGGCTACGTCGAAATGGCGCGTCAGGCGGGTGAGGAACCGGGCCAGCCTGCGGTGATACAGGTTGTACAGCTCTTCAAAGGCACGGCGGTCGCCATCGGCGATGCGCTTGATCAGCTCGTTCTCCCGATAGGCGGACGGGCCACCGCGAGAGGTGGCTTCAGCAGGGGAACGAGGGTCGGAGTGTTTTGAGTCTCTCAAGGTCGGCATCCTTAGGCGGTAAGTGTCGCCAGGGCCGTTCCCGGTTCAAAACCGCCAGCTCAGGCTTGCCGCCAAGCGGCTGTCGCTCGTGACATATGGAAAAAAGTATTCCGACTTGTGCTCGGCGACGAAGTATCCGACATCCAGGCGCCAGTCGTGCACGGCAAGGGCCAGCCCCGCGTTCCCATAGGCGTACCCGGGCGTTCCCGGTTCGGAGCCCCCCGGGCCGGACAGGTAGTAGTACCCGGCCCCGCCGGTTGCGAACAGGGCGCCGACAAGGTGCAACTGGCCGGTGACGTCGGCGTCATAGGCCGGATATCGCCCGATCCGGTACGTGCCCAGATAGCGCACGGCGTTGGGTGTGACCGCGACCGAGAAGTTCAGGCTGTCCAGGTAGGTGAGCGACAGCGACAGCTCCTGGTAATCGTACGAGCGCCGGCCGTGGGTCCCAAGGTAGGCATAGTCGACGACCTGCGTGGTCGCGCTCCACTCACCGGAGAGCGCGAAGCGCTTGCCGGCGTAGAGCTGGGTCTCGAAGTTGGGACGAAAGCCATGGCTGCTGAGGGTGGATCCCCATGCGCCGACGAAGAATCCACTGTCCGTCCCCAAGTGCAGGTCGACCTGGGCCGCCGGATCGCCGTAGTTCTGCGAGACGCCCCGATAAATGTAGTCGCTGACGGCGGTGACATCTCCGCCGAAGGTCACCGCCTCGGCGCTGGGTCCTGCCAGCGACAGCAACGCAGCTAACAACATTACGAGGCCGGTGTGGTGCCGGCCGGCACATCGTTGGGGATGCCCCACGCGCAAGCCTCTTCACGGAAAGGTTTTCTTCGCGGATCCAGACCGGTGATTGTACGACTTTATTCCGCGGCCGCGCGGCGGCGATATTCGCTCGGCGTGCAATCGAAGCGCTCGCGGAAGACCCGGCCGAAGTGCGAGGCGTTGTTGAATCCATTCAGGAATGCGATTTCGGTAACGGTGCGGCCGAACTGGCCCGCATCGGTGATGGCGCGAGCGCACTCCTCGAGCCGCCGGCGCAGGATATAACTTCCGACCGTCTCCCCATCGCTCTCGAACAGCTGATGCAGCCGGCGCGTCGACAAATGGACCGCTGCCGCAACGCTGCCGGGTGTCAGCGCCGGATCGTGCAGATGTGCTTCGATATAGCTGCGGACCTGTTCGCGTCGCGCGACGGCGACCGAGGATTGTTCGGTTCCAGCCCCGGTGAAAGACACGTATGAGCTGGCAATCAGATCCAGCACAGCTTCGCTGAAGCGAGGGGAAAGGTAGCGGTCTTCGCCGCTGCGACGCTGTTGCCAGAATCCGGTCAGCAGCGACGACAGCAGGTTCGGAATACCGGACTTGCCCGAGACCGCCAGTCCGATGACGCTTTCCGGGTTGGCCAGGCGCCGCACCAGATCCCGGTGCGCGATCGCCAGCACCAGCTGCCGGTTGGCTTCTTTGAAGGACAACTGGTAGGGCTGCGAGCTGTCGAGCAGCTGGAAGTCGCCGGTGTGCAGC
The DNA here is from genome assembly GCA_036499585.1 of Steroidobacteraceae bacterium. Taxonomy (GTDB): domain Bacteria; phylum Pseudomonadota; class Gammaproteobacteria; order Steroidobacterales; family Steroidobacteraceae; genus 13-2-20CM-66-19. The sequence goes on along the minus strand of DASYDM010000057.1, from coordinate 351,364 downwards.
ACCGACTCTCGCCCATGCTGCAGGCCCAGGCTGGATCCCTCGAGCTGCAGGCACAGCAGGTAGATCCCTTCGACCGAGCGCGCGACGTGCTGGCGGGAGTGGTAGACGATCGCCGGCCCGGAGCGGGCCTCCGCCAAGCGGATGTCACCTACCCGGGTTCGGGTCAGACTGCCCGTGAACGCGTGCCGATCGAGGGGATCGCTGACGAGCGGTGTGAAGGCGTGGCTGGTGAGCTCGTTCCAATATTCGACCCGCTTGTGCTGCGGCACCTCGGAGGTCGAGAACGATTCCAGAACCGGCATCATGAGGGTAGTCAAGCTCAACGGGGGCAGGGATGCAAGGTGGGCAAGCCGCACAGCCCTTCGGGCTTGGCTCTTTCGCCCTTGGACGAAGTCTTTCTCGCTGCCGGTCGAGCGCTGGTGGTACGGTTTGGGGCTTGATGGTCCCCTGAAGAGACTTTTGGAGAGCTCTCACCGTGAACGCCTCGATCGCCCCGTCGCAGAACGCCATTGCTCCGCAGCTGGAGCCCTCACCCGCCGTGCAGCGCTTCCTCAAGCGACCGCCCAGGCTCTTCATCGGCAACGAATGGGTCGAAGCGAAATCGTCCGAACGGATCTCGGTCGTGGATCCGGCTACGGGCCGGGAGATCGCCATCGTCCCCGACGCCAATGCGGCCGACGTCGATCGCGCGGTCGCGGCGGCGCGTGCGGCGTTCGAGAAGGGTCCTTGGGCCGACATGAAGCCGGTCGCGCGCCAGGCGTTGCTGTGGAAGCTCTCGGATCTGATCGATCGCAACCTGGACGAACTCGCCGAACTCGAGAGTCTCGACAACGGCAAGACCAAGTTCATGGCCAAGATCATCGACGTCGGCGACTCGCGCGACTACTTCCGCTACATGGCGGGTTGGGCGACCAAGATCGAAGGCTCCACCTTCGAGACCTCGATCGGCGGATCTAACCCCGCTGCGAAATTTCACACCTACACGATGCGCGAGCCGGTGGGTGTCGTTGCGCAGATCATTCCCTGGAATTTCCCGCTCGCAATGGCGGCGTGGAAGCTGGGCCCCGCGCTGGCGACAGGTTGCACTGTCGTCTTGAAGCCGGCCGAGCAGACGCCGCTCACCGCGTTGCGTCTGGCCGAATTGATCGCCGAAGCCGGCTTCCCGCCCGGTGTCGTCAATGTGATCACGGGCCTGGGCGAAACTGCGGGCGCCGCGCTGGTGGCTCACCCCGGCGTCGACAAGATCGCCTTCACGGGGTCGACCGAAGTCGGCAAGATGATCAACAAGTCGGCGACCGACACGTTGAAGCGCGTGTCGCTCGAGCTGGGAGGCAAGTCTCCGGTCATCGTGCTTCCCGACGCGGACCTCAATCAGGTCATCGGGGGCGCTGCCAATGCCGTGTTTTTCAATGCGGGCCAGGTCTGTACCGCCGGCACGCGCCTGTTCGCCCACAAGAAGATATTCGATCAGGTGGTCGAGGGCGTCAGCGCCGCGGCTCGGTCGATCCGGCTCGGGCCGGGACTCGATCCACAGACCCAGATGGGGCCGCTCGTCTCACGCGAGCAGCAGGAGCGCGTTCTGGGATACATCGAGTCCGGCCGCAAGCAAGGCGCTCAGGTCGCGACCGGCGGCGAGGCGCCCGCATCGTCGGGCTTCTACGTGAGGCCGACCGTGCTGACCAACGTTCGTCCGGACATGAAGGTCGTGCGCGAAGAGATCTTCGGGCCCGTGTTGGTGGCGCAGAGGTTCGAGGACCTGGACGACATCGCCGCGATGGCGAACGACACCCCTTACGGGCTGGGCGCCAGCATCTGGTCGCGAGACATCAGCGCGGTGCACCGGCTGGTGTCGAAGGTTCGAGCCGGTACGGTCTGGGTGAATTGCCATGGTTACGTCGATCCCGCGATGCCGTTCGGTGGCTTCAAGCAGTCCGGCTTCGGCCGCGAACACGGTCGCGCGGTCATCGAGCAGTACACCGAGCTGAAGTCGGTGTGCATCGCGCTTTGAGAAGACGCTGGGTCTGAAGGCGCGCGCCGGTCCGGCGTGCGCCGATTCAAGCAAGACAACAAAGAACGTAGAGAGGGGTTTATGCACGGGTCACGTCCGCGGGCGCTGAGTCTCGCCGTTGTGGTTGCCTTGCTTGCCGCCTGCAGCTCCAACGAGAGCCCCCCGGCCGCCGCGCCAGCCGCCGCCCCGAAGCCGGCGGCGGTGGATGCGGCCAGGATTGAGGCCGCCGATCGTGAGCCGGGAAACTGGATGACCTACGGCCGCACGTACGACGAGCAGCGCTTCAGTCCACTGAACCAGATCACTGCCGACAATGTCGGACAGCTCAAGCTCGCCTGGCACGTTGATCTCGATGCCGCGCATCGTGCGCAGGAGTCCACACCGGTCATCGTCGACGGTGTCATGTATGTCACGACGGCGTGGAGCAAGGTCTTCGCGTTGGATGCGGCAACCGGAAAACAGGTCTGGGCGTTCGATCCAATGGCGCAGGGACCTGCCGGGTTCAAGGCCTGCTGTGACGTGCCCAACCGCGGGGTTGCAGTGTGGAACGGCAAGGTTTACGTCGGAACCATCGACGGCCGCCTGATCGCGTTGGATGCGGCGACGGGCAAACAGATCTGGTCCGTCGTGACGGTCGATCCTTCCAAGTCCTACACCATCACCGGTGCACCGCGTGTCGTGAAGGGAAAGGTCATCATCGGTAGTGGAGGCTCGGAATACATCACGCGCGGGTACATCAGCGCGTATGACGCCGAGACGGGCAAACAGGTCTGGCGGTTCTACACGGTGCCCGGCGAACCCGGCAAGCCCGACGGTGCAGCCTCGGATGCGGTGTTGGAATCGACGGCGCGCAAGACCTGGAATGCCGAATCGTGGAAGTTAGGTGGCGGCGGCACCGTCTGGGATTCGATGGCGTACGACCCGAAGCTCGACCTGCTGTATTTCGGCACCGACAACGGTTCGCCCTGGAACAGCGCAGTACGCAGTCCGGGCGGGGGCGACAACCTGTTCATCGCATCGATCATTGCCGTGCGGCCCGACACGGGCGAGTACGTGTGGCACTTCCAGGAGGCTCCCGGCGAGAGTTGGGACTACTCGGCCGTGCAGCACATCATTCTCGCCGACCTCACCATCGACGGCCGCCAGCGACAGGTCCTGCTGCAGGCGCCGAAGGATGGCTTCTTCTACGTGCTGGATCGGGCCACCGGCGAGTTCCTCTCGGGCAAGCCCTATGGAGCGGTCAATTGGGCTACGGGACTGGATCCGAAGACCGGCCGTCCCAGCGTGAATCCGCAGGCGCACTTCGGCGAGACCGGTAAGCCCTGGCAGGCGCTACCCGGGCCCGGCGGAGCCCACAACTGGATGCCCATGTCGTACAACCCGCAGACGAAGCTGGTGTACATCCCCGAGAACGACCTCGGCTTCGTGTATTTCGGGGACAAGCACTTCACGCCGCGCACGTTCGGTTGGGACTCGGGCATCGACTTCGACGCCGGCAGTCTCCCGGAGGATCCGAAGGTCGTGGCCGCGATCAAGAGCGGTCTCAAAGGCAACCTCCTGGCCTGGGACCCTGTGGGGCAGCGCGAGGTCTGGAAGACGCCCCTCGAGCGGCCGTGGAGCGGCGGCGTCGTGTCCACAGCTGGAAATCTGGTCTTCGAGGGCATCGCGACCGGCGAGTTCGCGGCGTTCAAGGCCGATGACGGCAAGCGCCTCTGGTCGGTTCAGACCGGTACCGGAATCATGGCTCCGCCGGTGACCTACCAGGTCGGCGCGGATCAATACGTTGCGGTCGAGCTGGGGTGGGGAGGAGCGTTCGCGCTGTCGGCGGGCGAACTGGCCCGCGGGTACGTCGGCAATGACCAGAACGTCCCGCGACTGCTCGCGTTCAAGCTCAACGGCACCGATACCCTGCCGGCAGCCCCGGCGCCCTCGGACCGCAAGCTCGAGCCACCCCCGGACAAGGCTGCGGCGAAGGTGGTCGCGCAAGGCAAGGCGCACTACCACTCGTACTGTAACGTTTGCCACGGCGACAGCGCGGTCAGTGGCGGGGTAATACCGGACTTACGGTACTCGAATGCGCTCGGCAGCCCGGAGCTCTGGCAGGCGATCGTCCACGATGGCGCCAAGCAGGGCAACGGCATGATTTCCTTCGCGCCGGCGCTCAGTGCTGCGGAAATTGAAACAATCCGTCAGTACGTCATCCATCGCGCCCACGCGCCCTGAAAAGCAGTTGGCGCAGGCGGCAAAAACCACGCTTTTTGGCGCCGGCAACGTAGCCAACGTCGGCAAAAGCGCCGCAGGCGACTTTTGCCAGTGGACACACCGCTCATGCAAAGTAGTTGAAAGGCACTCCAACCAGTGGTGCGCGGTGGCATTGCGTCAGGCCGCACAAAACTTCAAAATGAATCAACAAGAAGAATAAGTCGCGGTACGGTGCGTTCTTCCCGGGGGGGAATTGATGACGGCCACATCATTGGGGGCGGAGTCGGTTACGACTCCCGTCGAGTCCTTTACCACGGAGGGTCTCGAGCCCAGGCGGCGCCTGGAATACTGGAACGAGGTCGCGTGCCGTAATTTCGCGCCTCTGACCTGTGATCCGGCGAACGTCGAGTCTTTTTCCGCCAGCCTGTCGCGGATCGAGATCGGCGGCCTACGGGTCTCCGAAGTCATAACGGATGCCACGACCATCCGGCACACGTCGCAGCACGTCGCGCTGACCAGCGACGACAGCTACTTCCTGTTTCTGCAACTCGAGGGGACGAGCGTCAACGCCCAAGCCGGGCGCGACGCCAGCCTGAACCCAGGTGATTTCACCGTCTGCGGTACGGTGTTGCCTTACGAGCTGCATCTGCCCAGCGCCGGACGGCGCCTGGTGATCGGCGTCGGGGACGGGTTATTGCGCAGACACGTCACCAATCCGGACAACCTCGTTGCCATGCGGGTTCCAGGCAACCGTGGGATGAGCCGCCTGCTGTCGGACTTCGTCCGCAGCCTGTGGGATTCTCGGCATGACGCGATGGAGCCCAGCGTGGCCCCGCGCATGGCGGAGACGGTGTTGGATCTGGTCGCGGCAACGTTTTCGGCAACACCGAACGCACAGTCCGAACGCGCATCGCTGGCGCCGGCGCATCGGGCCCGAATCCAGGCGTACATCGAGAGCCATTTGCGCGATGCGCAACTCAATCCTTCGCGGATCGCACAGGCCTGCCAGATCAGCCCGCGCTACCTGCACCATTTGTTCGCGGGGCGGGAAGAGACGGTCACGCAGTACGTCACTCGCCGGCGCCTCGAAGAGTGCGCTCGCATGCTCGGTCAAGCCCAGACGCCGGGGCGGCAGCTCACGGACATCGCCTCTTATTATGGTTTCAGCAGCCTGACGCATTTCGGCCGCGTTTTCCGCAGCCATTACGGCGTCACTCCAAGTGAGTATCGACGCAGCGCGCGCAATTAGTTTACTGTCTCGGGGCCCGTTATTTCGACCATGAGCCCCCATGTCGCGACCGAAGATACTGATCACCCGGCGCTGGCCCGACGAGGTCCAGCGCTATCTGTGCGAACGTTACGACGTCACTCTGAACGAGCGCGACGTTCTTCCCACCTCCGACAGCCTGCGCGCGGCGCTTCGCTCTCACGATGCCGTATGCCCGACGGTGACGGACAAGCTTACCGCCGACATTCTCGAGGCCGGAGCCGGCAACGTTAAGGTTCTCGGCAACTTCGGAGTGGGGGTGAGCCACATCGATCTCGAAGCCTGTAAGCGCTTGGGGATCGCGGTGACGAATACGCCCGACGTTCTCACCGACCCAACAGCAGACATTGCCATGACGCTGATGCTCATGGCTGCCCGCGGTGCGGGGCAGGGCGAGCGGGAAATCCGCAGCGGCACCTGGCCGGGTTGGGGGCCGATGCGTAACCTGGGACTGGATGTCACAGGCAAGACACTGGGGCTGATCGGGTTCGGCCGTATCGGCCAGTCCACTGCGCGGAAGGCTCACCACGGATTTGGAATGCGCGTGCTGTATTACGCTCGCCGTCGAGCCGACGCGGACATCGAAGCGCAAACGGCCGCGACTTTCTACGACTCGCTGGACAAGCTGGTGGCGGAGTCCGATTTCATATCGCTCCATTGCCCCGGAGGGGCCGCGAACCGCCACCTGATCGATGCGCGCCGCCTTGGCCTGATGAAGAAGACCGCGTTCGTGATCAATACCGCTCGCGGCGAGGTCGTGGACGAGAAGGCGCTCGTCGTTGCTCTGCGTAACGGCACGATCGCCGGAGCAGGACTCGACGTCTACGAGCAGGAGCCGAAAGTCACGGAAGAGTTGCTCTCGCTCGAGAACGTCGTGTTGTTGCCGCATCTTGGCAGCGCCACCCTGGAAACACGCACTGCGATGGGCATGCGGGTGGCCCGGAACCTCGATAGCTTCTTCGCCGGTGCCGCGCCCCCGGATCGAGTGGCCTGAAGCTTCGAGTGTCATGAACAAGCGCAAACTGGGTTCCTCGGGACTGGAGATCGCCCCGCTGGCTTTCGGCGGCAATGTCTTCGGCTGGACCGCCGATCAGGCGACTTCCTTCAAGATCCTCGACGCATTCGTGGCGGCCGGATTCAACTTCATCGATACGGCGGATGCCTATCAGGTCTGGATTCCGGGCCACAAGGGCGGTGAGTCCGAGACCGTCATCGGCAACTGGTTGCGCCAGCGACACGTGCGCGATCGCGTGATCATCGCCACCAAGGTGGGCGTTGAGATGGCACCGGGCGAGCAGGGCCTGTCGAAGGCCTACATCCTGCGCGCCGTCGAGCGTTCATTGGAGCGGCTCAACACCGAATACATCGACCTGTATCAGTCACATCGCGACGATGAGACCACGCCGATAGACGAGACGCTCGAAGCCTACGCGCAGCTCATTCGCGACGGTAAGGTTCGTGCGATCGGCGCTTCCAACTTCACGGCCGAGCGTCTCGCCGAGACGCGGAAGGCCAGCGCGGCCGGCGGTTTTCCGAGATACGAAAGCCTTCAGCCCTGGTACAACCTGCACGACCGTAACAAGTTCGAGGGCGAGCTGGCCGAGTACTGCCGTCGCGAAGGGATCGGCGTCATACCGTATTTCGGGTTGGCGAGTGGATTTCTGACAGGGAAATATCGCAGCGAGAAGGATCTGGCTGGCAGCGCTCGCGCGTATCGCGTGAAAGAGATGCTGAACGAGCGGGGTTTCAGAATCTTGGCTGCGCTCGATAAGGTGGGTGCGGAGATGTCTGCGACACCCGCCCAGATCTCGCTGGCATGGCTGTTGGCCAAGGGGGTCACGGCGCCGATCGCCAGCGCGACCAGCGTCAAGCAGCTGGAAGAGTTGATGGCGGGCGTGCAACTCACGCTTACGCCCGCTCAGGTAGCGACGCTGGACGCAGCCAGCGCTGAGTAGTTGCGCGCGGGCCGCCGCAGCCCGCCGCCTTTACGAATGGCGCTCCATCAGCAGATGTAACTCCGGGGGTAGCGGAGCCAGATCCACCTCCACGTTCAGGCAGGCTGGCCTGCCCGAAGCGAGTGCTTCCTGCAATGCGGGTTTCAACTCCTCCACGCGGGTGACGTGTTTCGAATAGCACCCGAGTGCTTTCGCTACATCATGGTAGCGGGCATCGGACAAGCGAGTGCCCGTGACCTTCGAAGGTCCCGACACGATTTCCTGGAAGTGTTGCGAGGCGGCCCAGCTGCGGTTGTTCATGATCACCACGACGATCGGCAGCCCGTGCCGCGACATCGTGTCCAACTCCGCCATCGTGAATCCAAACGCGCCGTCGCCTACGAGACACAACACGCGGCGATTCGGAAACGCCGTCTGCGCCCCCAGGGCGAGTCCCATGCCGAACCCCACGGCTCCCAGGAAGCCGTGCGTGATGTAGCTTCCCGGCAGGTTCTGATGCACGACCTCGTTCAGCCAGTGATACGTCTCGGCGCCATCGGCCACGATCAGCGTTTCCTCATCGATCCCCTCGACCAACGCCTTGACGAGCTGACAGGGATGGATGGGTGGGGAGGTCGGTGACATCTGCGCCACCTGGTTCTCGAGGCGTTTGTGCTTGAGGGCCTGGATGTGTTGCACCCAGGAGCGCGTGTCGGGCCAACGGACCCCGTCCGCATGCGCAACCAGCGCCGTTAACATCTGGCGGCTGTCGGAAACGATGCCGAGCGCGACATCCCGCAGTCGGCCGATCTCTTTCGGATCGATCTCGACGTGGATCAGCTTCGCGGTTCGGGGGACGAGTCGATCGCTGGATCCCAGGGTAAACAGGCCGAAGCGCACCCCGAGTGCGAGGACTACGTCAGGGCGCTCGCTGCCCGTCAGGTCCGCCATCTTGTGGAACGTCCCGCCGTAGAGCGGGTGTGAGCTGGGCAGCAGCCCGTGCGCCTGGAAGTCCGAGTACACGGGGATTGCGGCTTCGTCGGCAAACGTGCGCAACTCCTCCTCGCACCCGGATTGCCACGCACCCGCTCCGACCATGATGACCGGACGTCGTGCCTTCAGAAGCATTTCCATTGCCGCGTACACGAGGTCGCCGTGCGGAGCGATCGGTGCGTCGGCGTAAATGGACTCGGGGATTTTCACGCTGTCGGCGTCGATCTTTGCCCCGAGCACATCGGCAGGCAGGTCGAGCAACACCGGTCCGGTCGGGCCGGACGTTGCGATGCGTATTGCCTGCGCCACCAGCCGCGGGATCTGGTCGGGGGTGGTGATCTGATGGGCCCACTTCATGAGCGGGCGCGCGATCGCGACTTGGTCGATCCCGGCCTGCAGCGTGTTGGTTTCGGCGTCGCGCAGTGCGGCGGCGCCGCTCAGGTAGAGGACCGGTGTCCGGTCGAGGTGCGCATTCGCCATCGACGTGATGACATTGGTGAACCCGGGTCCGGCGGTGACCATCGCGACCCCGAGCTTTCTGGCGGCCCGGGCGAAACCCTCGGCAGCATGACCAGCGGCCACCTCGTGCCGCGTATCGATGAGCTTGATGTCGTGACGCTGACAGGCCTGAAACAGCGTCTCGAGATGGGCTCCGTGCAGACCGAACGCTTGCCTGACGCCCGCTTTGGCTAGGGTGCGAACGACGAGTTCGCCACCGGTGATCTCGTTACCCATACGAGCCCCTCGGTTGCTAAGATGGCAGTTTATACCCCATTCGAAGAACTACCATGACGACTGCCGGTGCTGCGCTGCTCGATGCCCTGACTGAGGCCGGGGTCGAATACATCTTCGCGAACCTCGGGAGCGACCACACGGCGCTGATCGAGGCGATGGCGGCCGAACCCAAGGGCAGCCGCCGGTTTCCGAAGGTGATCACCTGTCCGCACGAAATGGTCGCGCTCACGGCGGCGCACGCTTATGCGCAGGTGTCTGGCAAGGCTCAAGCGGTGGTCGTGCACGTGGAGTGCGGCACGCAGTCGATGGGCGGCGCGATCCATAACGCAGCCAAAGGCCGTGTGCCCGTATTGATCTTCGCCGGCATGTCGCCGGCGACCCAGGAAGGGGAGGCTCGAGGGAGCCGGAACGAGTTCATCCACTGGATTCAGGACGTATTCGATCAACGCGGCATCGTCCGTGGCTACATGCGCTACGACAACGAGATCAGGTCAGGGACGAATGTCAAACAGTTGGTGCATCGGGCGATGCAGTTTGCGTATAGCGATCCGAAGGGGCCCGTCTACCTCATGGCAACACGTGAGGTCCTGGAGGCCGAGGCGGCACCGGTAACCATCGACCGCGATCGCTGGCCAGCAATGGCCCCAACTGCATTGTCGCCGGACGGTGTTGCGCGAGTGGCCGCTGCGCTCACAGGGGCGCGGCGGCCGCTCATCGTGACAACGTACCTGGGACGCAACCTTGCCGCTGTCGATGAGCTCGTGCGGCTCGCCCGTCGACTCGGAGCCGGTGTGTTGGAATCCGTGCCGAGCGCGGTCAACTATCCTTCCGACGATCCGTTGTATCAGGGCGGCCAGTGGAACGAGAAGCGCCAGCATCCCGCATTGGCCGAGGCCGACGTCGTGCTGGTCGTGGACAGCGACGTGCCTTGGATCCCGTTGATCAACCACCCTTCGCCGACCGCCCGGATCCTCCACATCGATGTGGATCCGTTGAAGGAGAAGATGCCTCTCTGGTACATCCATGCCGAGCAGATCTACCGGGCCGATGCTGCGGTCGCGTTGCAGCAGATCAATCGGCATCTCGATGGCGTGAAGCTCGACGAGCGCGCCGTGGCGGAACGGACTGCGCACTATTCGAAGCGGCACGCCGAACGCGCTGCGGAGCTGGCCAAGGCCGAACAGCGCAGCTCCGACGAGCTGACCCCTGAGTATCTGACTGCCTGTGTGCGCGAGGCGATCGGTCCTGACGCGATCGTTCTCAGCGAGGGCGTCACCAACTTCGGTGTGATCACGAATCACATCGGTCGCACGAAGCCCGGAACGATGTTCAGTGCCGGCGGTGGTTCGCTTGGGTGGAACGGCGGCGCAGCCGTCGGCGTGAAGCTGGCGCGGCCTGATGCAACCGTCGTGGCCTTGACCGGGGACGGCTCATATATGTTCTCGATTCCAGCCACGGTGCACTGGATGGCGAAGCGGTATCGCACGCCGTTCCTGCACGTCGTTTACAACAACGAGGGCTGGCGAGCGCCGCGGTTCTCGACCATCGGCGTGCACCCCGAGGGACTGGCGGCTCAGGGAGAGGATATTTCCACGAGCTTCACTCCGACGCCGGACTACGCCGGTATTGCCGCGGCCGCGGGCGGGGCGCACGCAGAGCGGGTAAAGACGGCAGCCGAAGTGAAGCCCGCGCTCGAGCGGGCAATGAAAGCCATCAAGGAAGGGCGAGCCGCGGTCATCGACGCCGTGCTCGCGCCATCGTATCGCGCATAGCGCCCGGCCCGGGGCCGGGCGGCCCCGGGTTTGCGCCGGCGCGCGTCAAAGCTTGAAAGCGCGCTCCGCGTTGGTCTGATAGAACTTCCGGAGGACCTCCTCCGGCACTCCCTTCTCTCGCTCGAGAGCGCCGACTTCCTCGAGGTTGAACTGGTACGGATAGTCCATCGCGTACAACACGCGATCCACGCCCAATACCTGTTGGGTGAACTGAATCGCGGGCGCCCAGGCGACACCGCTGTTGGTGACGTAAACGTTCTCCCGCAGATAGTCGCTGATCTGCCGTTTCAGGGGCTGCATCGCGGCGTAGCGCTTCGAGCTCACCGTGGCGCGGTGCATGTAGTCGAGGCGATACATCCAGAACGGCAGCGCCTCGCCCATGTGACCGACCATCATCTGCAGCTTGGGGAACCGGTCGAACACACCGCTCGTGATGATCGAGAGCATGTGCATGCCCGTGTCCACCCCGAATCCAAAGATCGCGCCGTCCAGACCGCGCGCGAGCAGCGGCCCGATCAGGCCGCGTGAGGGGCCCTGCGGGTGGAGATAGATCGGCACATCCAGCGTTTCGGCGGCCGCGAAGATGTCCCAGAACTTCGGGTCGTCCAGATATTCGTCGTGAGTGTGGGAGTTGATGACGGCGCCCTTGAGGCCGAGCTTGCGCACGGCGCGCTCGAGCTCCTTGGCGGCTTCCTGGGGATTCTGGGGTGCGATCGCGGCGATACCGGTGAAGCGTGTCGGATGCTTCCTGATCGCTTCCGCGAGCTGATCGTTGGTCGATCGGGCAACGGAGACTGCCGTGGCGGCATCGAAAATCTGTACGCCCGGACCTGTCAGCGACAGCACCATCATATCGATGCCGGCCGTGTCCATGTCCTTCACGCGACGCTCATCGAGCCACGCCAGCTTGTCGATGATCGCCCGTGCCCGCTCGCTGGGGCTGCCCAGGTAGAAGCCCCACAGGCTGTTGAACCCGGGATCGTTCAGGCTATTGGAAGCCAGAAGCTTGCGGTACAGGTCGAACAGCTCCGGTGTGGCGAACGCCTCTTCGGTGGCGATGCGCTTGTAGGGGCGGTTATCGGAAGTGGCCATGAATGTGCCTTTCGTGTGCTCAGTGCGAGAATGCTAGCCGAGAATCGCGGGCCGGGACACAAAGGGGGTAGGTAGCCATGGTGGTCGAGAGCAACGTCGGCGATCTGCGTGACGAGGTCGCATCACTACGTAGCCAGGTCGAGCGGCTGACCACGCACCTGAGCACACTCGAGGACGTGAACGCGATCCGGAAAGTGCAGTTCGCGTACGGCTATTACCTCGACAAGTGTCTCTACGACGAGGTCGTCGATCTGTTTGCCGACAACGGCCAAGTGCACTTCATGGGCGGAATCTTTCGCGGCAAGGCCGGCCTGCGGCGTCTGTACTGCGATCGCTTTCGCCGCAACTTCACGCAGGGACACAACGGCCCGATCTACGGCTTTCTGCTCGACCACCTGCAGCTACAGGACATCATCGATGTCGCGCCGGGTCGCGGAACGGCGCGGGGCCGGTTCCGATATCTGATGCAGGCCGGCGTTCACGAGACGAAGAAGGATATGCCGGCGCACATACCTCGGCAGTGGTGGGAGGGCGGTGTGTACGAGAACACGTACGTTCGCGAAGGCCAGGTCTGGAAGATCCTCGTCAACAATTGCCAGACCGTGTTCCGCGGCGACTACGAGGCAGGTTGGGCGCACAGTCCCCCTCAGCCTCCGCTCACCTTCACCCGGACGTTTCCCGAGGATCCGGCCGGACCAGACGAGATCGAGACGATTGCTCCCGCATTCTGGCCGGAAACGGGCGTCACTCCTTTTCACTACACCCACCCGGTTACGGGCAAACCCTGGAGCCCCGCACCATGAAGCCCGAGCTCGACCTCGTGTTCGAATTGAACGGTGTGTTGGATCAAGCCCTGGTCGTGGGCGACACCCCGCAAGGTCTACGCCGCATGGTCGCGATCAAGAGCGGGACAGTGGAGGGTCCGGGCGTGCGCGCGGTGATACTGCCTGGCGGTGGCGATTGGCAGTTCATCCGCACCGATGGAGTCACTCAGCTCGAAGCGCGGTATCTGATCCAGACAGACGACGGTGTACGGATTCAGGTCGAGAACTTCGGCCTGCGCCATGGGCCGGAGGCGGTGATGAAGCGCCTGGCAGCCGGTGAGCCGGTGGATCCGAGTGAATACTACTTCCGTGCGGCGCCTCGGTTCTCGGCTCCGGCGGGAAAGTACGAGTGGCTCAATCGGCACCTGTTCCTGTGTTCGGGAACCCGGGCGCCGCTGGGCATCCGCCTCTGGATCTACAAAGTCGTGTGAGTCCGCCGGTACTCTCGCGGAGTGGATCCGAAACGCTCGCGGAACACGCGGCCGAAATGGGTCGCGCTGTTGAATCCGTAGTCGAAGGCGATGGCCGTGACCGTCCGGCCTTGCTGCGAGGCGAGGGTGAGTGCGCGCGAGCACTCATCCAACCTGCGCCGCAGGATGTAGCGTGCGACCGTCTCCGCTTCCCCGGAAAACAAGTGGTGCAGATAGCGCGCCGTCATCTTGCAGGCCTCGGCAACACGCATCGGCGTAAGGTCGGGATCTCCGAGGTGAGCTTCAATGTAGTTCAGGATACGGACCCGGTGCGCGGAGGTGAGTGACGAGCGGTCCGCGTTGGCTTCCGGTATGCCGGTATAAGCGCTGGCCAGCAGTTCCAGAAAGGCCCGGGTGATCTGCGGTCCGACCGAGGCGTCGAACTCGCCTCGGCAACGATTCCAGAGGTCACGCACGAAGTATGAGAGCAGTCCGCTGAATCCCGTCTCCCCGGGCATCGGTACGGCGACGACCGTCTCCGGGCACGCTAAGTGCCGCCGCAGGACCCCCTCGGGGACCCCGACGACGAACATTCGGTTCGGGTTCTCGAACAGGATCTCGTACGGGCGTGTTGTGTCGCACAACGTGAAATCGCCGGGAGCCAGCTTCGCCTCGCGGCCGTCTTGGCGGTTCACGCTCTCTCCCTCGAGCATCAGATGGAGGAAGAACATGGATGCCCGGGATCGCGCGACGTGGGCACGCAGGTGCCGGACCGTCTGGGCGTCCGAATACACTTCAGTCAAGCTGAGGTCGCCGAGGCGGGTGCGGGTCAACTGACCGCAGAAGTTACGCGGGTTGACGGGATCCGACACCATCGGCGTGAACGATGAGCAGGCGGTGTCGTTCCAGAATTCGATCTTCCGCCGCGGCTCCAGTCCGGCCGTGGTGAACGTCTCGAGCTGAACCATGGTTGCGCCTTCCCCAGCCAGATTGTTCCAACTGGCTGCGTTAGGCTATGTACCACAACCGAAGTTCAGTTGCCTCAACGTTGAAGGTGTTGGCTCACAGGTCCGCAACCGCTACACCCATGACGGGGTCGGATCCGCTTCGCACCGCCGCGGAATGGACCTTTACCCTCGGCAGCACCCGGGCCCCGTAGAACGCGGCTGTCCGTTCCAACGTTGTTGAACCGGAAGTACCGGTAGTGGCGCTAATTGCTTGGGCCGCGGTGAGCGCCCATTGCCACCCACCGGCCAACACGCCCAGACAGTTGAGGTAGTCGTATGCAATAGAACCGACGATTTCCCGGTCTTGTAGCGCCTGGTTCATCAGGTCGGCGGTCAGGCTGCGAATGTCCGCGCATCCCTCGATCAAGCCTTCCCGTAATGATCGCAAGGGATGCGCCGGATCTGCCGGGAGTGCGCCTGCGGCGGCTTCCACATCGCGGAGGAATTCCTCGAGTGCCACGCCGCGGTCGCGCAGGATCTTTCTGCCGACGAGATCCTGGGCCTGGATGTAGTTGGTCCCCTCGAAGATCGACCCGATGCGCGAGTCGCGGAATACCTGGGAGATCTCGGCGTCATCGATGTAACCCGTCCCTCCGTGCACCTGCACTCCCAGGGAGGCGGCTTCGAAACCAACATCCGATACCCATGCCTTGACGATTGGCGTCAACAGCTCCGCCCGCCGCGCTGCAGCAGCGCGCTTCCCCTCGTCGGCAGCGCAGTGGGCCACATCAACGGTCGCCGCAGCCACATACGTGAGACACCGGGCGGCGTGGATCAACGACTTCATGGTCAAAAGCATCCGACGAACGTCGGCGTGCTCGATGATGGGTCGCTGAGCACCAGCCTGATTACGACCCTGCAGGCGTTCTCGCGCGTGATGACGAGCAAGCTGTAGGCCGCGCTCGGCCAGGCCGATCGAGTGCGTGCCCACACCGATGCGCATGTGATTCATGATGGTGAACATGCACGCGAGGCCTTCGTGCAGTTTGCCGATGAGCCAGCCGCGAGCTCCGGGGCCTTCGCCGAGCGCCATCACGCAGGTGGGACTCGCGTGAATTCCCATCTTGTTCTCGACGGAGACGGCGTGAATGTCGTTCGGAATCTGTCCGCCATCGGCGGAACGTATTTTCTTCGGCACCAGAAACAGCGAAATACCCTTCGTCCCCGCGGGCGCGTCGGGTGTTCTGGCCAACACGAAGTGGACGATGTTGTCGGTCAGATCGTGGTCGCCCCACGAGATGTAGATCTTGCGGCCGAACAGTCGCCACGTCTCCCCATCAGGCTCGGCGCGCGTGCGGATCGTCGACAGGTCAGACCCTGCCTGCGGCTCCGTCAGGCACATTGACGAGGTCCACTCGCCGCTGGCGATCAACGGCATGTATTCATCGCGCAGCGCTTGCGGCGCATGAACCCGCATCGCCTCGAGCGCGCCGACGGCCAGTTCGGGACACATCGCGAAGGCCATATTGGCGCCGGCCCACATTTCGCCGGTGGCGACCGACAGCATCCCGGGCAACCCCTGGCCGCCATACTCGGTCGGAGCACTCAGCGACACCCATCCGTCTTCGCGGAAGCGACGATAGGCATCGGGGAATCCTGGCGGCGTCACGACCCCCTCGGGTCCGCAGCGAGAGTGCGTGCGATCACCGATAGGGTTCAGGGGGGAGAGGATCTCGCCCGCGAAGCGCGAGGCGCTTTCGAGAATGGGAGTCGCGAGCTCGCAGAGCGTTTCGGCATAGCCGTCGATCGCGTTTGCGCCGCTGGCGGCACACGCTTGATCCAGCGCGAGGCGCATCAGATCGATTGGGGCTTCGTAGGGGCTGGGCATCCGCGTATTATCTGCCGAAATCGTCGAAGCGGAGACAGAAGATGGCCGAAGCCGGAGCAGGATACGAAATCATCAGTCAACACCGTTGTTTCGAGGGCACGGTGGGCTTCTATCGGCACGAGGCCGCGAGCACCGCTTGTCCGATGAAGTTTTCCGTCTTTCTGCCGCCGCAGGCCCAGAAGGGACGTGTGCCGGTCCTCTACTATCTTGCGGGACTCACCTGCACCGAAGAGACCTTCATGATCAAGGCCGGTGCGCAACGCGTCGCGGCCGAACTCGGTCTCGCGTTGGTCGCTCCGGACACGAGTCCGCGCGGCGTGAAATTGCCGGGTGACAGTAATTCGTGGGACTTCGGTGTCGGTGCGGGATTTTACGTCGATGCGCTCGTCGAGCCCTGGTCGCGTCACTACAGGATGTATACCTACGTGACCCAGGAACTGCGCAGTCTCATCGAATCGAAGTTCCCTGTGGATCCCGCGCGCACCGGAATTTTCGGGCACTCGATGGGCGGACACGGCGCGCTCACCCTCGCGCTCCGGAATCCCAATGTCTACAAGTCGGTGTCGGCGTTCGCGCCGATCAGCGCGCCGCGGCAATGCCCTTGGGGACAAAAGGCATTTTCAGGATATCTGGGCCCCGATGCAGGGCAGTGGAGCCAATATGACGCGACGGACCTGGTCGCGCGCGTGGAGAATGCCTCGCAGCGGCCGCCGATCCTGATCGATCAAGGCTCGGGCGATCAGTTTCTGCAGCGCGAGCTGCACCCGCACCTTTTCGAGGAAGCGGCGAAGAAGTCGGGCTATCAGGTGAAGGTGCGACGGCACGAAGGTTACGACCACGGGTATTACTTCATCTCGACGTTCATGGAGGAACATTTGCGGCACCATCGCCGTTCTTTGGACGACAAGCATCTGTGACTTCACTCGAAGGATTCGAACCCGATGAACGCAAAACCCCTGACTCATGCCATCGGTGCCGATGGCAGAGCCCTGTTTCGCGCCGACCATGTCGGGAGTTTCCTACGGCCTCCTTATTTGCTCGCGGCGCGCGAGCGCGCGCGTAAGGGAGAAATTTCCGCACCGCAACTGCGCGCAGCCGAGGACAAGGCGATTGCTGAAGTCGTGCGCCTTCAGGAAGAAGTCGGCATGTACGCGATCACCGACGGTGAGTTGCGTCGTGAGTACTTCCACCTCGACTTCCTCTCTCAGCTCGGTGGCGTAGAGACCGACGAGCCCGGAATGGTGAAAGGCGCTGACGGCAAGGAGCATTTGTCGCCACCGACGATTCGCGTCGTCGACAAAGTGCGCCATCACAAGGACATTCAGCTCGCTGACTTTCAGTTCCTCAAGGGTGTCACCCGGCGGACACCGAAAGTGACGATTCCTTCGCCGACGATGTTGCATTTCCGCGGCGGTCGCGCCGGTGTCAGTCAGAAGGCTTACCCGGATCTCGAGCAGTTCTATCAGGACGTCGCGAACGCGTACGCTGCAGAGCTTCACTCACTCGCCAAGGCCGGGTGCACGTTGGTTCAGTTCGACGACACGAACCTCGCCTATCTGTGCGATCCCAAAATGCGTGAGGCCGCGCGACAGCGCGGTGACGACCCGGATGAGCTGCCACGCCGCTATGCGAAGTTCATCAATCGCATGCTGGACCAGAAGCCTCCGGGGATGACGGTCGGCGTTCACCTGTGTCGCGGCAACTTCAAGAGTACCTGGGCGGCGCAGGGTGGCTACGAGCCGGTTGCGGAGGCGCTGCTCGGGGAGATGAGGTTCGACGCGTACTTCCTCGAGTACGACGATCACCGCAGCGGCGACTTTGAGCCGCTCCGATTCCTGGGCCCCGGCAAGCTGGCGGTGCTCGGGTTGATCTCGACCAAGCTGGGTGCGATGGAGTCGAAGGACGACATCAAGCGACGGATCGATGCTGCAGCGAAGTTCGCGCCGATGGATCAGCTTGCGCTGTCGCCGCAGTGCGGGTTTGCCAGCACGGTCCACGGCAACGACATCGCGGTCGAGCAGCAGGCCCGGAAGCTACGGTTCGTGGTGGAGATCGCGAACGAGGTGTGGCCCGACGCCTGACCTGACCAGCCGGCAAAAACCACGTTTTTGCCGGCGGACAGAAGTGGCTCACCCTTGAGCTGACCCTTTCCCAGCTACGCATTGAGAAGGCTCGCCGGGCAGAGGACGAGAAGTAGCCGAGAACTCGACGGGATTACATGACGGAAACAGTCTATTGCGGGGGCGTGATTGGTTTTCTGGTCGTCTCCGGCCTGGCGCACCTCTTCGCACCTGGGCAAACGGAACGGTGGATGGGACGATCTCCTGTGGTCCGAGCAGTAGGAATCCTACTGTTGATTTTGGCAATTCCCTGCCTCGTGTGGCGCGGGTGGTACTTCTGGACGCTCTTTGCGGGCCTGTCCCTATCCGGAATTTGGAGACTCTGTTTCCCGCAGAGCTCGATTCGAGTGCAACGGCGGAGCTATCCGCGTTGGGTACACGGATGTCTGCTCGTCGGAGGAGGCGTCTTGGTGTGGGCACTACGGCCATAAGCGGTCCCGCTTCGTGCCGCAAGGCTCGCCGGGCAGAGGACGAAAGTGGCCGAGAACTCGGTACTCTCGAGTACGGAGTAGTGTCCGCATACAAACGCGCAGGGAGCGCGTTTGGACAACCGGAGGTTGGCCCGAAAGGGTGCCGTCCAGGGATGGACAGGCACAGCGCGCCGCAGGCGACTCTACACCAATGAAACTAGTGCTCTCGCGCGGCGTCGATGATGATGTCGCGCAGCCAGGCGTGCCCGGGGTCCGGCTCATTGCGCTTGTGCCAGATCACGACCTCCCGGGTCTCGGGCAGCTCAAACGGTAGCGGCAGCACTTTCACCGGCGCGAGCTTCGCGAGCTCCTTGGCCAGGTGCTCGGGCAGCGTCGCAACCAATTCCGTCCCCACCAACAGTGGCGGAATTTCCAACAGACCCTGAGTCGTCGCGCGGACGTCGATGTCCGCATTCGTCAGGCGCCGAACCAGCTCTTCCAAGGGCATCGTGTGACCGCTGGGCCAGCCGAACACGTGGGGCAGGGCGTGGTACTGCTCTGGTGTAATTCGATCCTCGACAGTCGGGTGATCACGCGACACGACGCATGCCCAACGGACCGGGCGCAGATCCGTGATACGCAGTGTTTCCGGGTACGCCTTCAGGCCGAACAGTCTCAGGCTGTTGAGACCGATGTAAATGTCAGCGTCGCCGTACTCGAGCCGGGACAGAGTCGTCTCCGAGAAATGCTCCACGTGCAGCTGAACCCGCGGCGCCTCTTTGGTGATGCGCCGGAACACCTTCGGCATCGCGCGAAGAATCGCATCGGCCGACACGATGAGGGTAAAGGTCCTTTGGACCGTCGCCGGATCGAACGTGGGCTGCGTGCCGAGGGTGGCCTGGATTCGCAGCAAGGCCTCGCGCACCGGCTCGACCAACGACAGCCCTCGCGGCGTGAGTTCCATGTCGCGGCCAACCCGAACCAAAAGCTGGTCGTTGAAGTACTCCCGGAGCTTCTGAAGCGCGGCGCTCATGGCGGGCTGCGAGACGAAAACGCGTTCGGCCGCCCGTGTGACGTTCTTCTCGTGCAGCAGGGCGTCCAGGGCGATCAGCAGGTTGAGGTCGAACCGATTAAGTTGCATGCAGTGCGTCAGGGGCGCCTGAAGAGCTCCCATTATGAGCTATGTGCCTGATCCAGTGGGGGAAGGTTTATGAACTCGCCCTCATATGGTCTGCGGCCGCCCGGACCGTTAGCGTGCTGGCTTGCCGCATATGAAAACCACAGCCACACCTGTTCAATCCGAAACGGTCCTCCGCATCGTCGCCGACTTCAAAGGCCGACCCGGTCCGTTGCTCGAAGTCTTGCACGCCATTCAATCCAGCCTGGGTTACGTGCCCGAGGCGGTCATCCCTCTGGTCGCCGACGGTCTGAACCTGTCGCGGGCGGAGGTGCACGGTGTCGTGACCTTCTATCACTACTTCCGGCGCACCCCGCCGGGTCAGCACGTCATCAGTCTGTGTCGGGCGGAGGCCTGCCAGTCGATGGGTGCCGATGCGTTGGCCGAGCATGCCAAGCAGCGCTTGGGCGTGGACTTTCACGAGACCACGGCTGACGGCCGGTTCTCTCTCGAGCCGATCTACTGTCTGGGCAATTGCGCCTGCTCGCCGGCCGCGATGGTGGACGGCCGGCCTTTTGGCCGGCTGACGCCGGAAAGATTCGACGAGTTGGTGGCCGAGCGGGGTCAGAAACAATGACCGCTTCGGTAGTGACCGTTTATATCCCCCGTGACTCGAGCGCCCTCTCGCTCGGGGCCGGCGAAGTTGCGGATGCGATCCAGAAGGAAGCCTCCGCCCGGGGCGTGGAGGTGCGCATCGTTCGCAATGGTTCGCGCGGCCTGTATTGGCTCGAGCCGCTTGTCGAGGTCGTAACCCCAGCGGGGCGGACTGCCTACGGACCCGTCCAGCCGTCCGACGTGCCGTCGCTCTTCGCGAGCAACTTTCTGCTGGGCGCAAAGCATGCGCTGTCGTTGGGCCTGACGGACGAGATTCCCTGGCTGAAGAGCCAACAGCGGTTGACGTTCGCCCGGGTCGGGATCGTCGATCCCCTGAGTGTCGCGGACTACGTCGTCCACGGCGGCTATCAGGGCCTTCGCAAGGCTCTGGCGATGGCGCCCGAAGCGATCGTCCAGGCGGTGCTGGACTCGGGACTACGTGGTCGCGGTGGCGCGGCCTTCCCGACGGGCATCAAGTGGAAAACGGTTCTCGATCAGAAGGCTGCGCAAAAATACATCACGTGTAATGCGGACGAGGGCGACTCGGGCACCTTCTCCGATCGCATGATCATGGAGGGTGACCCCCTCACCCTCGTTGAAGGCATGACGATTGCGGGCGTGGCGGTTGGCGCCACCCAGGGCTACATCTACCTGCGCGCCGAGTACCCGCATGCGTACCGTGCGCTCAACAACGCGATCGCCGCGGCGTACCAGGCCCGATACCTGGGCTCGGACGTCATGGGAAGCGGTAAGCGGTTCGACCTCGAAGTCAGGTTGGGTGCGGGCGCATATGTCTGCGGCGAAGAGACCTCGATGCTCGAGAGCCTCGAGGGCCGGCGCGGCGAAGTCCGCGTACGGCCGCCGCTGCCGGCGATAAAGGGGTTGTTCGGCCAGCCGACGATCGTCAACAACGTCATCACCCATTCAAGCGTTCCGACCATCCTGCAGCACGGCGCCGAGTTCTATAAGAACTACGGCATGGGCAAGTCGCGCGGGACCTTGCCGCTGCAGCTCGCCGGAAACATCAAGCGCGGCGGTCTGGTGGAACGGGCGTTCGGCGTCAGTTTGCGCGAGATCCTGTACGACTACGGCGGCGGTTCCGCGACCGGTCGCCCGATTCGGGCGGTTCAGGTAGGCGGCCCGTTAGGGGCTTACATCCCCGCGAAGGATTTCGACGTCGCCGTCGACTACGAAGCGCTGACTCAGATTGGCGCCTTGTTGGGTCATGGAGGCATCGTCGTATTCGACGACTCCGTGGATATGGCGAAAATGGCCCGGTATGCCATGGAGTTCTGCGCCGTCGAGTCGTGCGGCAAGTGCACCCCGTGCAGGATTGGCTCCACCCGCGGGGTGGAGGTCATGGATCGGATCCTCGACGGTGTCGATAACGAGCGGAACGTGAAACTGCTCGAAGATTTGTGCGAAACCATGCTGCAGGGTTCGCTGTGCGGTCTCGGCGGCATGACCCCTTTCCCCGTGCAGAGCGCCCTCAAACACTTCAGAGACGATTTCTTCAAACATGTACGCCATTAACTACGAAGATCTCGGCACTCCGGCGCCCAAAGACGGCTCCGAAGCTCAAGTCACGGTCGAAATCAACGGAACGCCGATCACTGTACCGGATGGCACCTCCGTCATGCGCGCTGCGGCGCTCGCGGGTGTGAAGGTTCCGAAGCTGTGCGCCACCGACACGCTGAAGTCGTTTGGGTCGTGCCGGCTGTGCCTCGTGGAAATCGAGGGACGTCGTGGCTACCCGGCCTCGTGTACAACCACGGTCGCCCCGGGGATGAAGATCAAGACCGAGTCGGAAAAGCTGACCAGTCTGCGTAAGGGCGTGTTGGATCTGTACATCTCGGATCATCCGCTCGAGTGCGTCTCATGCGCATCCAACGGCCACTGCGAATTGCAGGACATGGCCGAGCACGTTGGGATCACGGAAACCTCCTATGGCTTGAAGGGCCACGCAGATGACACGGGCATCGAAGTTCATCGCCCGGCCGCCAAGGATGAGAGCAATCCCTACTTCGCATTCGATCCCGAGCTGTGCATCGTCTGCTCGCGGTGCGTACGCGCCTGCGACGAGGTTCAGAGCACTCTCGCACTGACGATTCAGGGGCGCGGCTTCGAGTCGAAGGTATCGGCGAGCGCATCGGAGACCTTCCTCGAGTCCGAGTGCGTCTCCTGCGGCGCCTGCGTCGAGTCCTGTCCGACAGCTGCGTTGACCGAGAAGTCGATCATCGGGCTGGGTCAGCCGGAGCGAGCTGTCACCACGACATGCGCTTATTGCGGAGTCGGTTGCAGCTTCCGTGCCGAGTTCAAGGGCGAGGGCGCGGATGCCGAAGTGATCCGCATGGTTCCCAATCGCGATGGTCACGCCAACCATGGCCACGCCTGCGTGAAGGGTCGTTTCGCGTTCGGTTACGCGACACATCCGGATCGGATCAAGAAGCCGATGATCCGCAAGAAGATCACCGATCCCTGGACCGAAGTGTCCTGGGATGTCGCGATCAACTACGCGGCCGATGAGATCCGCCGCATTCAGGCCAAGTACGGCAAGAACTCGGTCGGTGGCATCACCTCGTCGCGCTGCACGAACGAGGAGACCTTCCTCGTGCAGAAGCTGATCCGGGCTGCGTTCGGAACCAACAACGTCGACACCTGCGCCCGCGTGTGCCATTCGCCCACTGGTTACGGCCTGAAGAACACCATCGGTGAGTCGGCCGGCACTCAGGAATTCGATTCGGTGATGAAGTCCGATTGCATCATGGTCATCGGCGCGAACCCGACGGAGGGCCACCCGGTCTTCGGGTCGCAGATGCGTCGCCGCCTGCGTCAGGGCGCCAAGTTGATCGTGATTGATCCGCGTGTTACGGGCCTCGTGCGTTCGCCTCACATTGAGGCTGATGTGCACCTGCAGATCACGCCGGGCACCAACGTCGCCATGCTGAACGCACTGGCGCATGTCGTCGTCACCGAGGGACTGACGAAGGAAGAATACGTCGCCGAGCGCTGTGAGCCCGAGGCCTACGCGCGTTGGAAGGCATTCGTCGCTGAAGAGCGAAACTCGCCCGAGGCGGCGCAGAGCATCACCGGGGTACCGGCCGAGCGGGTCCGCAAGGCGGCCCGGTTGTATGCGACGGTCGGTAATGGCGCGATTTATTACGGACTCGGCGTGACGGAACACAGCCAGGGGTCCACGGCCGTCATCGGAATCGCCAATCTGGCGATGGCCACCGGCAACGTCGGTCGTGAAGGCGTCGGCATCAACCCGCTGCGCGGCCAGAACAACGTTCAGGGCTCGTGCGACATGGGCTCCTTCCCGCACGAGTTCAGTGCCTACAGGCATGTATCAGACAAGGCCACCCGCGAGCTGTTCGAATCGGCCTGGGGCGTGAAGCTCGAGCCCGAACCGGGTCTGCGCATCACGAACATGTTCGAGGCGGCGCTGGACGGCACGTTCCGTGCGATGTACGTGCAGGGTGAGGACTTCGTTCAGTCCGATCCCAACACGCACCACGTCCAGAGCGCGATGGAGAAGATGGAGTGCGTGATCGTTCAGGACCTGTTCGTGAACGAGACTGCGAAGTTCGCACACGTCTTCCTGCCCGGTTCTTCCTTCCTGGAGAAGAACGGCACATTCACCAACGCCGAGCGTCGTGTCTCGCCTGTACGCAAGGTCTTGGAGCCGATGGCAGGGTATGAGGACTGGGAGATCACCCAGCTGCTGTCGAACGCCCTCGGCTATCCGATGCACTACAACCATCCGTCGCAGATCATGGACGAGATCGCGCGCCTGACCCCGACGTTCACGAATATCACCTACGAGAAGCTCGAGCGGATGGGCAGCATTCAGTGGCCCTGCAACGAGGCGGCCCCGGATGGCACGCCCACCATGCACATCCATCAGTTCGTCCGCGGCAAGGGTAAGTTCCTTTCGACCGAATACGTGCCGACCGACGAGAAGGTCAACAGCCGCTTCCCGCTGATCCTGACCACAGGTCGCGTGCTGACCCAATACAACGTGGGTGCCCAGACGCGGCGTACGCAGAACGTCGTTTGGCACCAGGAAGACAGACTGGATATCCACCCCCATGACGCCGAGGTTCGCGGCATCAGCGACGGCGACTGGGTCGGCCTGACAAGCCGGGCGGGCGAGACGGTGCTGCGTTGTCGAGTTACAGAGAAAATCGCGCCCGGGGTCGTGTACACGACGTTCCACTTCCCCGAGACCAATGCCAATGTGGTGACCACCGAGAACTCGGACTGGGCGACCAACTGTCCCGAGTACAAGGTCACGGCGGTGGAAGTGGTTCTGGTGAACCACAAGGATGCCTGGCAGAAGCGGGCGGCGGATGAGCGTTCCAAGCCGCATCAGGCGAAGCAGCCGCGCAAGAACCGCAACCCTGCGACGGCGTGAGGCTCCCGGCAGGCGTAGAATGGGGTGATGGCAGATACGGTTGAATCGAATGACGCGCAGGCCGGGGCCTGCGCCATCCCTGCGCGGACAGTCAGCTCCGAGGTGACTGTTGACCGGTGGGTCAACGGCGCGACGACTCACACGACCGACCAGGTAGCCGAAGAGACTCCCGTGGCACTTGTGTACCACGGGGTTCCGCATGTCGTGATGTTGGCGACTCCGGCCGACTTCGAGGACTTCGCGGTTGGATTCACGTTGAGCGAAGGGCTGGTGTCGCGGCCCGATGAGATTCGCTCGGTGGAGGTCACCCAGGGCGCCGAGTCGACGGACGTTCAGGTGACGGTCGCCTGGGATCGGTTTTCTGAGCTTTTGCACCGACGGCGAAACCTGACGGGGCGAACGGGTTGTGGCCTGTGCGGTGCGGAGACCGCCGAGGATGCAATTCGTGACCTGACGACGGTCGGGCCTGGTCCTACCGTCAGCGCTGAGGAGATTCATCAGCGGATGGAGCAGTTGGGCCCGCTGCAGTTGATCAACTCGCGCACCGGCAGTGTGCACGGCGCCGCCTGGGTGGTTCCCGGTAAGGGAATTCACCTCGTTCGCGAGGATGTTGGCAGGCACAATGCGCTCGACAAAGCGATCGGCGCACTGGTGCGGGAAGGGGCCGACCTGCAGGCCGGGTACATGATGATTACGAGTCGCGCCAGCTTCGAGATGGTTCAGAAGTGCGCGACGGTCGGCATCTCATTGCTGGTGGCGCTGTCGGCGCCGACTGCGTTTGCGGTGCGACTTGCCCAGAGAACGGGCCTGACGCTCGTGGCTTTTGCCCGGCGCGACAAGCACGTGGTGTACGCGAATCCCGGACGGCTCACATGAATATCGATCTGCTCATCAGGATGGCCAACCAGATCAGCTCGTTTTTCACGACTGAATCGCCCCCTGGCAAGGCGCCCGCCGATGTTGCGACGCACCTGCGGCGCTACTGGGACCCGCGGATGCGCGAGCAGATCATCACTTATTACGAACAACGCCAGGGCGCGGGCCTGGACGATAACGCCCGCGACGCGGTCGGCTTGCTGGCGGCGGACGCGAAGAAGGCAAGCCCGGCTTAGGGGCCGCACCGCGCTGCGGGCAGGAAAAGCTGGAAATTCCCCGTGACCGAGCGCATCGGCCGCGTCTATAGCTCCCATGCCAACTACGAATTTCCGCCTCAGCCGGGGACTGGCTACCGTGCCCCATTCGTCGAGGGGGCGAAACGCATATGAACGTCGCGGGTAATCAGGTACACGCGGACCACAAGTCCGCTCCTGGGGCCGGGCAGGCCTCTCAAGAGACAACGCCGTTTCGCTTCTACGACAATCGTCAGAAGTACCTGGCCTTCGTCAATACGTGCAACGAGAAGACGGCCGTCGCTCGGCGCGCCTATCAAGAGTTGACTCACGTGCGGCCCTCGCCGCCGGCACTGCGAATCTTCGATGCCGGCATGGGCGACGCCACGGTGCTGTCGCGCCTGATGCGCAGCACGCATCGCTTGTTTCCAACCGTGCCGCTGCTGGCGGTCGCCAAAGAGATCAGCCTGGAGGACGTCCGGCTGGGTCTCGAAAAGATGCCCGATCGCTTCTTCGAGCATCCGGCCACGGTGTTGGTCATCACCAATCTCAACTACGCCGAAGCGCCCCGGCTGATGCCGCGGGACGTGCAGTCGGCGGCCGCACTGAACTGGCAGGAAGTGCGCCTGACCGGCAACTCGGCCCACGAATATGCCGAGCAGATCGATGAGTTGGAACGGACCCTCGACTACGGCTGGCAGACGCGTCCGAGCGCCAAAAGCGGCAACCCGATCTATCAGCGCCCCTCGGTGCTGGTGATCTATCGCGAAGATCACAAGTTCCTGCTGGATTCGGTGATTCCCAAGCCGGGCCGGATCTTCGAGAGCTACGACTTCATCCTGGCCTCGCAGCCCTGGCGCGCGCGGATGTCCGCGGAATTCAAGGCCCAGAAGGTTCTGGCGCCGTTGTGTCGGAGCCTCGCCCTCGGCGGGCGGCTGCTGGCGATCCAGTCGTGTGGGAAGGACCCCGCGCTGGAAATCATCCAGAAGCTCTGGCCCGACGAGAATCCCTTCGCGGTCGATCGCCACGCGCTGCTCGCGGCGCTGCGGACCGAGTTGGGTCGCGACGCCCGCGATTTCCAGCTGACCGCGCTTCCGGACGACAAGGCCGTGTTCCGCTACGACATGCACACGCTGCCGTCGGAGATCTCGAGCCGGATCGGTACCTCGACGCTCTACGCGGCCTGGAATGCCGCGATCTACGTCAACCAGATCGAAGACGAACGTCTGGAATCCGTCATGCACGACGGGGCTTATTTGAATGCGACCCAGACGGTTCTGCAGAAGCACAGCGGGCTGTGGTTCAACGATGAAACCTTCGTTGTAACCCGCCGCAAGCCCTGAGAGCCGGCTTCCGTGAGCGCCAGCCCCGAATCCATGAACGCCACGCAGACCTTGAGCCCGGCGGAGCTGAAGAAGCGCGTCGTCGAGTTCACGCGTGGGGCGTCCTTCGAAATCTCCACTCTCGATGAGGAACTGCTGCCGACACTGGCCACGAGGATTCCGGCTGGCACTCAGGTTTACATCGCGCACACCCCGAAGGCCACGCTCGAGGATATCGTCCGGGTCGCCCTTAAAGTTCAGCAGCTGGGCTATCGCGCCACGCCTCACATCGTCGCTCGCCGCACTCCCAGCGAGCAGGGACTGAAGGACGGCCTGAAGGAGATGGTGGACAGCGGCATCGACCAGTGCCTGATGGTGGCTGGCGATCTCGAGAAACCGCTCGGCAGGTACGCCAGCTCGCTCGACATCCTCGACGCGGGCCTGCTCGAGCAGGCCGGCATCAAACGCATCGGCGTGGCCGGACACCCCGAGGGCCACAAGTCGGTCGGCCCCTCGACGCTCTGGGCTGCGCTCAAGCACAAGCAGGAGTTCGGTAAGCGCACGGGGATCAAGGTCCACGTCTGCACCCAATTCGGCTTCAATCCGGAGTCGATCACTGCCTGGGACGCCCATCTCCGGGAGCAGGGAATCGACCTGCCGGTTTACGTGGGGGTCGCCGGTCCTACGCCCTTGCCCAAGCTGATCAAGTTCGCCATGGCTTGCGGTGTCGGAGCTTCGCTGCACTCGCTGATGAAGAACATGAGCGCGATGTCCAAGCTGGCTCGACTCGCGACCACTCCGGATGAGATGCTAATGGGCCTTGTCCAGGGTGGTGCCGGCTCGCCGGGCAACCTCCTGGTGCACCCCCACTTCTATGCATTCGGCGGCACGGTCGCCACGTCGAAATGGATGCGTGCGGTGGTGGACGGCAACTTCGACATGCCCGCCGAAGGCGGCAAATTTATAATGGATGCCTGATGACACAAGCTCTGATTTGCGGCTCGATGGCATTCGACACCATCATGGTGTTCGGCGATCGTTTCCGTAATCACATCCTGCCCGACAAACTGCACATGCTGAACGTCTCGTTCCTCGTGCCGCAGATGCGTCGGGAGTTCGGTGGCTGCGCAGGAAACATCGCCTACAACCTCAAGCTGCTGGGCGACATCGGCTATCCGATGGCCACCGTGGGTCGGGACTTCGGCCCGTATCGTGAGTGGATGACGAAGACCGGCGTGCCGGCCGACTACGTGCGCGTGATCGAGTCCGAGCACACCGGCCAAGCGTTTGTCACCACCGACCAGGACGACAACCAGATCACCGCCTTTCATCCAGGCGCCATGGGGCACTCGCACCTCAACAAGGTGCAGGACGCCAAGAGCGGCTCGGGCGGCAAGATTTCAGTGGGCATCGTCGCGCCGGATGGCCGCGACGGCATGGTTCAGCACGCGGAGCAATTCGCGGCGGCCGGCATCCCGTTCATTTTCGATCCGGGTCAGGGCCTGCCGATGTTTGGCGGCGATGACCTCAAGCGCTTCGTCGATCAAGCCACCTGGGTGGCGGTGAACGACTACGAGTGGCAGCTGGTCCAGCAGAAGACGGGCTGGACGGAGAAGGATTTCCTGCAGCGGGTCGAGGCCCTCATCATCACCAGGGGTGGTGACGGGTCGATCATCCATACGCGGGACGGGCAGATCGAGATTCCGTGCGCGCGCCCCAAGGCCGTGGTCGACCCGACCGGCTGCGGCGATGCTTATCGCGCCGGTGTCCTGCACGGCCTGCTGCACAAGCTCGACTGGAAGACCACGGGACGCATTGCGTCGCTGCTGGGTGCGATCAAGATCGAGTCGCGCGGCCCGCAGAATCATTCGTTTACTCGAAAGGAATTCGATCAACGGCTCGCCGAAAGCTTCGGCTGAAGCGAGCCTTCCGGTCGTCAGTGAAGGACTTCTGTTTTAATCATTAACCCGTTGCTCCAGGCGGAATACGCACATGGCGAATAACTATCTGTTTACGTCCGAGTCCGTGTCCGAAGGCCATCCGGACAAAATGGCGGATGCCATTTCCGATGCGGTGGTCGATGCAGTGATCGCGCAGGACAAGCGCGCACGTATCGCGGTCGAGACGCTGGTGAAAACCGGAGTCGCGATCGTGGCTGGCGAGCTCACGACGACCGCCTCCGTCGAGTTCGAAGCCCTGATCCGCAAGACGATTCTCGACATCGGCTACGACTCCTCCGAGATGGGATACGACGGCGCGAGCGTCGGCGTCATCAACATCATCGGCAAGCAGTCCCCCGACATCGCGCAGGGTGTCGACCGTAAGGATGAGAGGAAGCAGGGTGCCGGCGACCAGGGCCTGATGTTCGGTTTCGCGACCAACGAGACGGACGTGTTGATGCCGTACCCGATCGCGTTGGCGCACCGTCTCGTGAAGAAGCAGGCGGAAGTGCGCAAGAAGGGCAAGCTGCCGTGGCTGCGCCCGGACGCGAAGAGCCAGGTCACGATCCGCTACGAGGACGACAAGCCCGTCGGTATCGAGGCGGTGGTTCTGTCGACCCAGCACAGCGACGACATTTCGACCAAGGCGCTGCGCGAGGGCGTCATGGAAGAGATTCTGAAGCCGATCCTGCCGACGAAGCTCATCGACAAGCGCACCAAGTACCACATCAATCCGACGGGCCGTTTCGTCGTCGGGGGTCCCGTGGGAGACTGCGGTCTGACCGGTCGCAAGATCATCGTCGACACGTACGGCGGCTACGCCCGTCACGGCGGTGGCGCTTTCTCGGGTAAGGATCCGTCGAAGGTCGACCGTTCGGCTGCTTATGCTGCACGCTACGTTGCGAAGAACATCGTGGCCGCGGGCCTCGCAGAGAAGTGCGAAGTCCAGGTGTCGTACGCGATCGGCGTGGCCGAGCCCACTTCCATCATGGTGGAGACGTTCGGGACCAGCCGTCTGTCGCGTGAGCGTCTGACGCAGCTCGTCCGCGCCCACTTCGACCTGACTCCCTTTGGCTTGCGCGAGATGCTCGACCTGGCTCGCCCGATCTACAAGAAGACGGCGGCGTATGGCCACTTCGGCCGCACGGAGCCGGAGTTCAGCTGGGAGAAGACCGACCGCGCCGAGGCGCTGGCGTCGGAAGGGAAGAGCGTCAAGGCCGCCTAATGATGAACTAGCGGGATGATTTCAGGCCGCACGTTCCGTGCGGCGTCGCCACCTCCTGAGGGGCGCTGCGACAGGCGTTGGCCTGCCAGGCTCAGGGGGTGGCGGATTCATCGATACGGCGCTCGTTCTTGCATCGGAGAACTGACCATGAACGCCAATGTAAAAACTTCGGGTTTCACCGACTATAAAGTCGCCGACATGGCGCTGGCCGGCTGGGGTCGTCGCGAGATCGCGATTGCCGAGTCGGAAATGCCGGCGCTGATGGCGATCCGTGACGAAAACGCGAAGACCCAGCCGTTGAAGGGCGCGCGTATCACGGGCTCGCTGCACATGACGATCCAGACGGCTGTGCTCATCGAGACGCTGAAGGCGCTCGGTGCGGATGTCCGCTGGGCTTCTTGCAACATCTTTTCGACGCAGGATCATGCCGCTGCCGCGATCGCAGCAGGTGGCACGCCCGTGTTCGCGTGGAAGGGCGAGTCGCTCGAAGACTATTGGGATTACACCCATCGCATTTTCGAGTTCGGCGCCGCCAATGGAAATGGACAAGTCGGCCCGAACATGATCCTCGACGACGGCGGCGACGCCACGTTGCTGATGCACATCGGTGTGAAGGCCGAGAAGGATCCCTCGATCATCTCGAAGCCGACCAGCGAGGAAGAGACCTTCCTGTTCGCGGCGATCAAGAAGAAGCTGGCCGCGCACCCGGGCTGGTATTCGAAGGTGTCGAAGGAAATCCGCGGTGTCACGGAAGAGACGACCACCGGCGTGCATCGCCTGTATCAGATGCACAAGGAAGGTCGGCTGATGTTCCCTGGCATCAACGTGAACGACTCGGTCACCAAGTCGAAGTTCGACAATCTCTACGGTTGCCGCGAGTCGCTGGTCGACGGCATCAAGCGTGCGACGGATGTGATGGTGGCCGGCAAGGTCGCCCTCGTTTGCGGCTATGGCGATGTGGGTAAGGGTTCCGCGCAGGCTCTGCGTGCTCTGTCGGCCCAGGTGTGGGTGACCGAGATCGACCCGATCTGCGCGCTGCAGGCTGCGATGGAAGGCTATCGCGTCGTCACGATGGACTACGCCGCCGACAAGGCCGACATCTTCGTCACCTGCACCGGCAACTTCCATGTGATCACCGGCGAGCACATGAAGAAGATGAAGGACCAGGCCATCGTCTGCAACATCGGCCACTTCGACAACGAGATCGACGTTGCCTCGCTCGAGAAGCTGAAGTGGGAAGAGATCAAGCCGCAGGTCGATCACGTGATCTACCCGGACGGCAAGCGGATCATCCTGCTCGCCAAGGGGCGCTTGGTGAACCTGGGCTGCGGCACGGGCCATCCGAGTTATGTGATGTCGTCCTCGTTCGCCAACCAGACGATCGCTCAGATCGAGCTGTTCACGAATACGTCGAAGTATCCGGTGGGCGTGTATACGCTGCCGAAGCACCTGGACGAGAAGGTGGCGCGCTTGCAGCTGAAGAAGCTCAACGCCGTGCTGACCGAGCTGACGGAAGAGCAGGCGAAGTACATCGGCGTCGCGAAGGCCGGCCCCTACAAGGCCGACCATTACCGATACTGATAGCTGGTATGTCTCTGCCGGTCTTGCTCGGCCGGTATTGATGAGCTATTGAAGGGCACAGAAAACGGGGGCCGTCCTCTTGGGCGGTCTCCCTTTTGCGTGATTGGAAACCTTAAATGTCGTCAGTCCTCAAAGAACAAAATGCCGTGATCCTGGACGGCAAGGCCACGGCCGCAACGCACCGCCAGCAGACGGGGGTGCGCGCCGCTGCCTTCACCGCCAAGTTCGGCCGCAAGCCGGGTCTCGCGGTGGTGCTCGTGGGCGAAGACGCGGCTTCCAAGGTCTACGTCAGCAGCAAGCGCAAGGCCTGCGCTGAAATCGGCGTCGAATCGTTCTCGCACGACCTGCCGGCGACCACGGGCGAAGCCGAGTTGCTCGCGCTCGTGAAGCAGTTGAACGACGATGAGCGCGTGGACGGCATTCTGATCCAGATGCCGCTGCCCAAGGGACTCGATGCCGACAAGATCATGGATACCATCGATCCTGCGAAGGATGCGGATGGCTTCCATCCCTTCAATACGGGGCTGCTGGCGCAGAAGCGTCCGCGGCTGCGTCCGTGCACGCCCTATGGCGTGATCGTTCTGGCAAAGACCTATGGTATCGACCTCGTCGGCAAGCGGGCCGTCGTGGTGGGTGCATCGAACATTGTCGGCCGTCCAATGGCGCTCGAGCTTCTGCTCGCCCGTTCGACGGTCACTGTATGCCACACGGGCACGAAGGACGTGCGCGCGGAAGTTGAACGCGCCGAAGTCGTCGTGGTCGGAGTCGGCAAGCCTGAGTTTGTTCCAGGCGAATGGATTCGGCCGGGAGCTGCGGTATTCGACGTGGGCATCAACCGCATGCCGAGCGGGAAACTGGTGGGAGATGTCGGGTACGCCGCTGCGGCGGAACGTGCCGGCTGGATCACACCGGTGCCCGGCGGCTTGGGTCCGATGACGATCGCCGTGTTGCTGTCGAACACGGTGGACGCCGCGAACCTGAGAAAGGGCCTGCCCATCACGCAGTGAACTAAGTCACGGGGGCGCGCCATTGCACCGCCGCCTGACGACACCCGGCACACACGAATCGTTTCAACACCCATCAAAGAACCGCAACTGGTTTCGTAGTAGAGGTCCATCAAACCATGAGTCAGCAAAACCTGGAGAGCGTGCTGAAGGCCGGGGGCAACCCGGTCCAGATGCTCCGTAATTCGAGAATCGGGGCGTACGTCTATCCGGTCGTCCCCAGTGAGTTCCACAACTGGATGGACGAGCAGCGTGCCTGGCGCGAGAGCGCCGTGCTGTTCGACCAGTCGCACCACATGGCGGAATTGACCGTCAGGGGTCCCGACGCGTTGAAGTTGATCTCGTACACGACGATCAACAGCTTCAACAACTTTCAGGTCAACAAGGCCAAGCAGATGGTGCCGGTCAGCCATGACGGCTACGTCATCGGCGACGGCATTCTGTTCTACATGGACAAGGACGAACTGCTGTTCGTCGGTCGCGCTCCGTCGGTGAACTGGATCCAGTTCCACGGCGAGACGGGCGGCTTCAAGGTCGACATGATCCGCGACGACCGCTCGCCGGGCGACCCGAAGGGCAAGGCCGTCAATCGCCGTCACTATCGGTTCCAGGTCCAGGGCCCGAATGCCGAGAAGGTGCTGAACAAGCTCAACGGCGGCCCGATCCCGGACGTGAAGTTCTTCACGATGGATGCCATCAACGTCGGCGGCAAGCGCGTTCGCGCACTGCGGCACGGCATGGCCGGCGCTCCTGGCCTCGAGCTGTGGGGTCCGTACGAAGAGCGTGAGTTCATCCGCGAGACGATCCTGAAGGCCGGTGAAGAGTTCGGCCTCGTCCCGGTCGGTTCGCGCGCTTACGCGTCCAACACGCTGGAGTCGGGCTGGATTCCCTCGCCCCTGCCGGGCGTGTACACCGGCGAGAAGATGAAGAAGTACCGCGAGTGGCTGCCGGCCAACGGCTACGAGGCCACCGGCTCCATCGGCGGCAGCTTCGTCTCGGACAACATCGAAGACTACTACCTGACGCCGTACGAGCTGGGCTATGGCCCGTTCGTCAAGTTCGACCACGACTTCATCGGTCGCGAAGCGCTCGAGAAGATGGTCAAGGACAAGCGTCCGCAGCGTAAGAAGGTCACGTTCGAGTGGAACCGTGAGGACCTGGGCAAGATCTTCGCATCGCTCCTCGAGCCGGCCGGCCAGAACGCCAAGTACTTCAACGTTCCGATCGCCAACTATGCCTCGTCGTCATACGACGCGGTGAAGATGGGCGGCAAGACCGTTGGCTTCTCGATGTTCGGCGGCTACAGCTACAACGAGCGCGTTGGTCTGTCGCTGGGCGTGGTCGACGAGAACATCAACGTCGGCGACGTTCTGACGCTGGTTTGGGGCGAAGAGAACGGTGGAACCAAGAAGGTCACCGTCGAGCGCCACAAGCAGGTCGAAGTCCGCGTGAAGGTTTCGGTGACCCCGTACGGGTCGGTCGCCCGCGAGACCTATGCGCAGGGCTGGCGCACCCGCACGGCCTGATCGCCGTACCGACGAGTGAAGTGAAAAGAGGCGGGCCGTCGAAAGACGGCCCGTTTCGCTTTGAGGGATGCGCGAGCGCGGAACGGTTCCTCGCGCCGGCGTGGTTACGCCAGGGTGAGCCGCCGCCGGCGGGCCTTGGGAGACAGGGTCACCACGACCGCCAAGGCCAACGGCACTGTAGCGGCCAGGCATGTCAGGACCAGCGGCAGGTACTGTGCGACCGGCGCGGGCAGGGGCGGAAGATCCTGCAACCGGGGCGACAGACGCGCCCAGATCAACTGCACCGCAAACACCGCGGCCATGGCCAATCCGACTGTCTCC
Organism: Steroidobacteraceae bacterium; assembly: GCA_036499585.1. Taxonomy (GTDB): domain Bacteria; phylum Pseudomonadota; class Gammaproteobacteria; order Steroidobacterales; family Steroidobacteraceae; genus 13-2-20CM-66-19. Next base: position 316,546 of record DASYDM010000057.1, on the reverse strand, counting down.
AACGTCACCCAGCGGCGAATCCAGTAGGTCCAGGAGAGGGAGCTGCGCGCCGCGTGGTAGCGACGATATTCGGCGAGCTCGGCGCGTTTGATGGCCTCGGCTGTGACGGCGTTGGATTCGACCTGGAGGCGAGACATCACCGCTGCATCGAAACCCGCGGGCGCATCGAGGGAGCCGAAGAGGGACCGGAGTCGGGAGTCCAGAGAGTCGAGGCGCGCTGCGCCGCGTGAGTCACCGGGGTTGTCAGTCATCTTTCGTCACTCCGGCGGCCCTTGCGGGTCGCAGGCCTCGCTCAGTTTCGCGCGTGCCCGGTGTAACAAGGTCTTCACCGTCCCAACGGGCATCGCCAGCATCGCCGCGACTTCCTCGTGTGACTGCTCCTCCATGTAGAAGAGCGTCACGACCTGTCGCTGCCGCTCCGGCAACTGCGCCACCAACCGCACCAGTTGGGCATGGGCTGCAGAGGTTTCCGCCGAAGCCGTCTCGTCCATCAACTCCACCTGAGCCTGCGTCTGCGGGTCCGTCAGCGAGGTGTGATCCCGCCGCGCCCGCAGGGCCGTCAGACTCGTATTCCGGGCAATAGTGTAAATCCACGTCGACAGGGACGCCCGACCGTCGAAGGCTGGCAGGGCTCGCCATATTCGTATGAAAACCTCCTGCGCTACGTCCTGCGCCGCCTCACGCGAGCGCAGGAAGCTGTAGGCCAGTCCGAACACCTTGCGGCGGTAGGCCGCCAGGATCACCGTCAGCGCTTCATCCTGCCGGCCGGCCTGAACCAGGCCGATGACTTCGCTGTCGGTCGCCACCTGAGGCTCAGTTCAATGAGGGCAAGGCGGCTGCACAGTGTATATACCGGGCAGAAGACCCCTGGGTTTCACCCCTTCGGCGAAAAAGAAATATCGCCTGGTCGCGAAACCCGTCGCCCGGCTCCCGAGTATCAACCACCGTGGCAAAGAGAGAGTGCCGGTTGGTATAGCGATGAAGGATGCAGTGCCCGCAGCGGTGATCGGGGTGGTCATAGGCTATATGATCCACCTGCATTGGCCGGAGATCGAATGGATCCTCCGCGTGCTGGTGGGCTAAGGATCATCAGCATGAGTGACTATGAGGTTTTCGACATGTCCGAGTCGACGTTGGCGCTACTGATTCCCTTCTTCGCGATCGGGACGTCGATCGGGGCCTTCATCGTCTGGATGGTCCTGTGGCACCGCCACAAGGCCCGAGAGCTCGAGATGCGCCATCAGGAGCGCATGGCGGCGATCAGCAAGGGGATCGGCCTGCCCCCGGAATCGCAGGGCCCCTATACACAACCGAATGGAGATTCGGCTCCCCCGTATGCCCCCGGGAGTCCGGCCGGTGGCAACGGCAGCAGGCCGGTCTCCAAGTATCTCTTCCGTGGCCTGGTTTGGTTGGGTGTCGGGTTGGCCTTGACTCTCGGCCACGCGCCATGGGAATACGGCGGTGTTGCGCGGTGGGGTTGGATCGCAGTCGCCGTTGGCGTGGCCTATCTTGTGTACTACTCGGTCGAGCACAAGCGGCACGAGGACCGCTGGCCCCCGCCGGGTCCTTCCGTGCCGCCGAAAAACGACCACGAACTGTAATGTCGACATCCCAGCCCCCGCGGCCTGCGGGGCTGGACGGATGCCCGGCCGCGCGGCCCATGCGGCTCCGGGCCCGGGAATAAACCCGCATCCGCCGTGTCTTCGCTCGTGACCTCTCATTTAACCGAGGAACGCAGCGATGAGCGATTCGGACTTTACAAAAATCAACCGGCGGGGCGTGTTGCAGTGCATGGCCTGGGCCGGTGCGGGTCTGTTATGGACCGCGCGTGGCGGAACGCCAGTCTCGATGGGAATCGAGTCGGCGCACGGCGCCACCGCCGAGGGCGGCCTGACCTTCGTACAGGTCAGTGACAGTCACATCGGCTTCGACAAGGCCGCCAATCCCGATGCGCGCGCGAGCTTCAGGGAAGCCATCGCCAAGATTCGCGCGTTGCCGAGCAAGCCGGCGTTCATCGTGCACACGGGCGACATCACTCAACTCTCCAAACCGAACGAGTTCGACGACGCCGAGCAGATCATCAAGGAGGCCGGGCTGCCGGTGTTCTACGTCCCCGGCGAGCACGACATGCTCGATGAGGGCGGCGGCAAGGCCTATCTCGAGCGTTTCGGCAAGGGGACCCGCGGGACGGGTTGGTACAGCTTCGACAGCCACGGAGTGCATTTCGTGGCGCTCAACAACGTGGCCAACCTCAAGCCCGGCGGGATGGGAAGCCTGGGCAATGATCAGCTCGAATGGCTCGAGGCCGACCTGAAGGGTCGCAGCGCGAGCACGCCGATCGTCGTGTTGGCACACATGCCGCTGTGGAGTCTGTACCCGCAATGGGGTTGGGGAACGGACGACGCCGACCGGGCGACTTCGTACCTGCGACGCTTCGGGTCCGTCACCGTGCTGAACGGTCACATCCACCAGATCACCCAACAGATGGAAGGCAAGATCGCCTTCTACACCGCGCGTTCGACTGCGTTTCCACAGCCGGCTCCCGGAGCAGGGGCGGGCCCGGGACCCCTGAAGGTGCCGACGGAGCAACTGCACGGCGTGCTCGGGATCCGGAGCCTCAGTGTCGTCGGACGCAACCAACCGCTGGCGATCACGGACATGTCGCTCGCCGACGGTGGCACCCCAACGGCTGCGGCGGCGGCCGCCGGGGCTGCGGCAGGGGGAGGGACGACGACCGGTACGGCGCAGGCTGCGACGGCGGCGGGAGAGACCGTGCGGATCGGCAACTTCGCGTTCGGCCCGAACACCACGACGATCCGGGCAGGACAGACCGTCACCTGGATCAACGACGACGACGACCCTCACACGGTGTCAGCCACCGACGGGACGTTCCGGTCCAAAACATTGGACACCGCGGACCGTTATGATTTCACCTTCGGTCAGCCCGGGGAGTTTGCGTACTTCTGTACGCTGCACCCCCACATGACCGGGAAGGTAGTCGTGAGACGGGAGTAGCTTGGATTCATCGACGATTGATAGCGGCGTCGGTGCCGCGCCCGGCGAGGGCGGGACGGTGGGCGACGGGTTGGCGGGCAGTGCGTTCGCCGGCCTGTTGCTTCCCCATTTTGACGCTGCGTACAGCTTTGCGCGTTTCCTCACGCGCGACCCCTCTGCGGCCGAGGATATCGTGCAGGAAGCTTTCCTGCGCGCTCTGCGCGGCTTTGCCAACTATCGGGGTGGCGATGCGAAGTCCTGGCTGTTGGCAATCGTCCGTAACACGGCTTCCAACTGGGCGAGGGGCCGCCGGGCCGCGCCGCCCACGACGCAGGAGGGGCTCGAGGAGATCGTGGATGAGACCCAGATCTCCCCGGAGGCCTTCGTGCTGCGTCAACACGAGATCGAGGGGATCCGACAGCTCGTGGAAAGCTTGCCGGAGCCCTTCAGGGAAACCCTGGTTCTACGGGAGCTCGAGGAGCTGTCCTATCGCCAGATTGCCGAGATTACGGGCGTGCCCGTCGGCACCGTCATGTCCAGGCTGGCACGGGCGCGTCGCATGCTGACTGAACAACTGGAGCCGCAGCCGTGAGTGCATGTTCGGATAAGGAGCTGCTGCTCCACGGTCTGCTCGATGGCGAGCTCGATGCGGTCAATGCCCTGGCCTGCGAGGAGCATGTCGCGGTATGCCCGGGCTGTCAGGAGCAGTTGCAGCGCCTCCGCCAGCTGCGCACGAGACTTCAGGCCCCCGACGTCCGATTCACGGCTCCGCCGCACCTGCGTGCCCGCGTACTGGCCACGCTCGCGGCGCAATCGCAGACGGGCAGCGCTGCCCCGAGTTCGACCGCCGCACAACCTGTGGATCTGGCCGCTCGCCGTTCTGCGGTCAACGCGGATCGTGCAGCGCAAACGGCGCCTGCCGTCCCCGGGGCTGCCTCCGGGGTTGGAGGGCGGCGGCGTTGGTGGGCCGGCGCATCCCTGGCGGCCTGCGTGGTGGCGGCCTCGATGCTGGTGGGTGTGGGCTCGGTGCTGTTTGCCCTGCGGGCACGCCCCGATTCCGTTCAGGATCAGGTCATCGCCAGTCACGTGCGCTCGCTGCTGGTCGACCACCTGATCGACATCGAGACCTCCGACCGGCACGTCGTCAAACCCTGGTTCAACGGCAAGACGGACTTCGCGCCGGCCGTGTTTGAGCTGGCGGATCGGGGCTTTCCGCTGGTCGGAGGCCGTCTGGATTACATCGGCGGCAAGGTCGTGGCCGCCGTCGTCTACCACCGCCGGCAACACGTCATAAACCTGTTCATGTGGCCCGCCGCCGGAGCCCCGCCGCAGGGCGCGGGCCAGCGCGACGGCTTCAATGTCATACACTGGACACGGGCCGGACTGCAGCTGTGGGCGGTGTCGGATCTCGACCCGGTCCAACTCCGGGAATTTCGCGCAGCTTTCGACTCAACCGCCGCGTTGTAAACAAATGTTTGTCAGCCTTTGCCTACGATCGAGCGGCTTGCGTTTGGCCGGCGGTTGGGATCCACGGTCCATACCATAAGGGTCCTGCGGGCAGCGTGAGCGCTGCCTCACGGGCCGCAAAATGACATCTGACAGCTCGCCGCCGTGCCGCAACGGCGCGCAATCGGCCTGCAATCGACGATCCTGACACCCGTTCCCACCGCTCGAGCCCGTTCGGTCACCGCCCTGCGGCGGTGCGCACCACCCTCGGGGAGTCCCTGACAGGGCCAATCGTGTTATTTCCAACAAGTCAATACACCATGTTGGGCCTGCACGGCCTGTCCGAGTTGTGTATGATCCGCCTCCGCCCTCTTTGGGTGTCTGTGGAGAATGAATAATGGCGAAGCGTCCCTCGAATGACGGTGCCTCCTGGAGCGCCGGCGAATTGCGAACTCTGAAACAACTCGCGAAGGCGGGAACCCCGACCAGCCAGGTGGCGAAGAAGCTCGGTCGTACTGCCGCGGCCGTTCAGCAGAAGGCCATGCGCGCAGGGATTTCTTTCCGTGCGGCGAAGCGCTCCGGCGCGCGGAAGAAGAAGTAAGACTGCGGAAAATCGTAACCTCACAAGGTTCCGTCCTGCCGGGCGCCCATCATGGAGCGCCCGGCTGTGTTTCAGGGGTGTCCCCCCTCGAGAGCTCGAGATGTGCCGATTCCGGCGCAAACTTGTTTCCCTCCCCCGGACTTGCCAAACTCTCGCCGTTCGTCGATCGGCAAGCTGAATCGGACCTGCGCGGCGCCATCGGGCCCCCGCGGGATAACTAAACTGAGGGGGCGGCATGTCGAATTGGATCCAGCTGGCATCTTTGCCGGCCGCAATCACGAGAGTCCCGGCGAAGCGTTTCGCCATTTTTCGCAAGAGTTTTCCTTTGATCGGTGCGGCAGTCGCGTTCGGACTGGGCGGGTGCGACGTCCAGCTGCACGACGACACGCCGACGTCCTATCCCGCCAACCAGCAGGTCGGCATGTACGAGGTCAAGGCCGACGTGACCACGGGCATGCTGGCGGGCGGCGATACGGTTCATGTCTTCATGGTGGACGGCAAACAGCGTACGGAGCTGCTGGCGGACGCCAAGAAGACACATTGGCAGCGCATGGTTCCGCTGCACTGCCAAAGCAGCTTTCCACTGCAGTACCTGGTCGTCTGGAATGTCGGCGGCGTGTCCATGCAGCAGAAGCTCGTGCCCCAGCAGCCCAAACAGGTGCAACTGACGCCGCCGCCCTTGACCAAGGAGGCGACGGTCGACACCACTGCGAAGAGCACCAAGGGTTGGCCGGGGACGGTTTCCTATACGTTCGTCACCGCGGAACACACCCAGATCACGGGGGCGCACGTGGAACCTGTCAGTCAGGATCCGGCGGACGTCGCGGCGGCGAACGCGATCACGGTCGACTCGATGTTTCCCGTTGATGCGCCCTGCGGAGTGGCCACCGATGTCCGCCTGACATCCAAACAGCAGAAGGCGAAGGGAAACCTGGTCATCGATACGGACATGCCGGCCTTCCCGCACTGGACGACCCACGTGGAATTCGCGCCGCATTAGCCGGGCTCCGCCTTCGTCGCCTCGCGCAGACGGTTCTTGCCGTCTGCGCGTACCCCTGTCGTGACTTTGGTCGCAGTTTGCGCAACTGCGACCGGTTACGGCTTTTGGCCACTCAACTTATCGAGTCACCGGCCGAGCTTAGGGGTCAGTTGGACTTAATGCGCCCGATCCGGGGCGATGGAAGGCGATCGAATGCGATTCAACGATGTGACGGCGGCTCATGCCGCTGGCGGCCACGGTCTGTCCTCGGCCAACGGTGCATGGCAATCGCTGTTGGCGGCGACCTGGACGGCGCTCGGTCAGAAGGGCTTCCAGGGCAACGTCCAGGACGTTGCGGAAGCGCTCAAGACGGCCCTGAAAGCCGGTAACGCCAAGGGTCAGGATCTGGCTCCGGCGTTGGCCAAGGCCATCAATGACGCGCTGGATCAGGCTCAGAAGACGCTGACCCGGCAGGGTGTCAGTGCCTCCAAGGCCGCCGAACTCGTCAATCGCTTTCGTCGCGATCTGTCGCGTGCGATCGACCAATACGATCCGACGGGAGCCGCCGCGGCCTCTGGCGCTGCCGGCTCGTCAGGGTCGACGGGGTCAACGGGCTCCTCATCCGGGTCGGTCGGCTCATCGGGATCCACGACGACCCCGGGCACGACGGCCGCCACCCCTCCTGTCAGCGGCACCTCCGCATCCTCCTCATTGAGCGGTCCCGTCGGCTACCTGGCCAGCGAGCGCGAGACCCTGAAGATCACGACGGCGGATGGCGACCGGGTCACGATCCGCTTCCGCGAACAGGACGCGGTTGCGTTGCCGGCCGGTTGGCCAAACAGCACCGGCAGCAGCAGCGCCACTTCCGGCACCAGTGCCTCGTCATCGAGCACCAGCACCTCCGGCACGGGGAGCACTTCGAACTCGGGCGGCTCTCAGGCCGCGGCGATCTCCAGCGGCCGCATCCAGATTTCGGTGAAGGGAAACCTGAGCTCGGATGAGCTCAAGGCTATTGACGACCTGGTCTCGCAAGTCGACTCGCTCGCGACACAGTTCTTCTCGGGCGACGTACAGGATGCCTTCAGCGCTGCCGCCTCTTTGAACGCGGATCCCAATCAGATCGCGAATTTCAGCCTGCATATGTCATATGTGCAGCTGCGCGCAGTGGGTTCCGCGATCAGTGCTCCGGGCGGCGCGTCCTCCAATGGTGCCTCGACCACGGACACCACCGGCACGGACAACACAGCCGGGAGTTCGACTTCGAGCATCACCGGAACGGGTGCCAACTCGGTGACCCCGGCCAGTTCGACAGACTCGAGTTCCGCGGGGACAGCGAGCTCGACGGGCACTACTGACACCTCGGGCTCTTCGAGCTCGACGGGTACAGCTGACACCTCCGGCTCCCCGAGCACGTCGGGCTCCTCGCCGCAGCAGACAATCGGCGGTTTCATCCAGGACGTGCTGGGCAAGCTCGGCACCGTATCCGGTGGCGGCAGCTTCAATTTCTCGATGCGTTGGAAGCTCTCGGTGCTGGCAAGCGCGCTGCCGGCGTATGCGCCGTCTACGCAGAGTGCATCGGCCCCGTCGACGCAGCTGGCATCGGACACGCTGAAGAGCTTGAGCTAACCCGGAGGCGGCGTCAGGCTGAATTCCTCTGGCGCCGCGTCCGCCGGTTCGATCAACGCCGGATCGTCGTGCTTGGGCGCATTGACCCGTACGCTGACCCGGTAGGCGACCATCAAGTCGTCCGCGTACGGGCGCAGCGTGGCATGAGCCTGTTCGGGCGTTCCTGACAGCCACGCCTCGTAGTCCTTTTCCTCGAGAATCGCCGGCATGCGGTGCGGGTGGACGCCGGTGTTGTGGATGTCCCGCAGCAACCGGTTCCCCGGCATGGTGACGATGGTGCAGCTTTCCATCGCCGTGCCGTCCTCCTTGAAGCTGCGATCCCAGAGTGCCGCGAAGCCGAAGACTTCGCGATCGTTCAGGTGGATGAAGTAGGGCTGTTTGACGCCGGCTTCAGACAGATGCCACTCGTAGAAGCCCGCCGCGGGCATGATGCAGCGCTGACCCCGCTGCCACGGACCCTTCCAGGCAGCCGCACTCGTGAGCTTCTCGATCGTCGCGTTGATCGTGGAGTATTTCGGTGGCACCCCGCGAGACCAGTAGGGCACCAGACCCCAGCGCATCATTACGCCCTCCCACACGCCTTCGGCGAGACGAACGACGGGGACGTTTTGGGTCGGTGCAACGTTGTAACTGGCCGAGAACTGCCAGTGGATGCGCTGAAGCTTGATCGCGCGCTCGAATTTCTCCTGCTGCGCGGTGATGTAGCGGCCGCACATGACGGGTTCGCGGTCGGGTCAGGGCCCGCAGGCCCTGTACCGTTGCGCGCTCACCGGGTCGTGCATGCGATGACCTCTTCATATTGACCCGTGCCCATGCCCCCCGCGGCGAAGATCTCGTGCTGCGCGATCCACTCGCGAGACTGCTCGTAGGCCTGTTGGGTGTAGGGCTCGAACACGATCCGCTCGCCGGGTCCCCAGCGCCGCGTGTCCATCTTGTCGTGATACCGCACCGGAAATTCCCGTCGATAGTAGTGCGTATAGAGCTCGGGACGCAGGTCTATGTCCCGCTGCGCCCGCTGCAGGGCGCGGAAGTACTTCTTCAGATCCTCGAGATCCGGATTGCCGCTGATCATCGTGGCGATCATGAACGTCGTGTCGATGATCTTGCGGAAACCGAGCTGCTCGGCGAAGTAATACGGGCCGCTGAACAGCGCGGCCGCGGGGATCTGGCCGTCCAGCAGCAATTCCATGCGCTTGAACAGCATGCCGTCGTTGAACGACAGATGTATGCGATCCGTAGGCAAGTACTGCTCGAGCGCCTGGATGCTCGAATAGTGGCTGCCGGATTGAAATCCAACCGAGATCGCAACGCCAGCGAGGTCCGCTGGCGTACGGACCGGAGAGTCGGCCGGAACGAAGATGCCGGCCGGAGAGACAGAGTAGGCGTCGGAATAGAGTTTGCCGAGTCCGGTTGCGGCCGCGACATTCACCGTCCAGTGACAGGCACAGCTCACGTCGGACTTGCGACCCGCCTCGAAGGATTGGTACGCGCCAACCTTGTTGCCTTTGTCGTGGACGCGGCCGTCGCTGGCCTGCACCTCCTCGTTGAAGATGTACTCGAGGCCTTCGTCGGTGAAATACCCCTTTTCCTCGGCGACCCATTCCTGCAGGCGGAAATGAGGCTGAATGACGAACCGGGTGGCGGGCGTGTCGTTGACGGACGCAAGGGTGCTCATGGTGACCTCAGCAGCAGGCAGATTGTGTAGGTGCTGGCGCAGTGCCGTGTTGGGCAACCCTGCGCGCGCGAATCATGCGAACGTGTTCGTCCATCAACCGTCTCGCCGCGGCGCCATCGCGCACCCGGATCAGCGCGGCCAGTTCCCGATGCACATCGAGGATGTGCTGAACCAACTTCGGCGTGACCTGGCGGTTTTCCTTCGGCCACGAGACGTACTGTAGGGAGATCAGCTGAACGACGAGGACCCGGTTGTGGGACGCCTCGGCGACAGCTACGTGAAAGTCGCGACACGAGCGGGTAAATGCCGCCGTGTCCTTGATCTTGCTCTCGGCGTCCGCCAGCAGACGCTCGAGGTTGGAGTGTTCGGCCGGGGTCGCGCGCTCGGCGGCCAGTTCCGCCGCCATGACTTCCGCTGCCCGCTGCGCGTCCAGAATTTCCTCCGGCCCCACGCCGGTCAGATAGAGCTGGACGGCCAGTGCCTCCGCGAACAGGCCCGGGTTGCCGGTCGCAATTCGGGCGCCCCCGCCCTTTCCCATCTTGATGTTGGCGATCCCAAGGGCCTCGAGCGAGCGCAGGGCATCGCGGGCCACGATCCGGCTGACACCGAAGCGGGCGGCCAGGTCCTTTTCCGTGCCCAGGAAATCGCCCGGTTTCAACCGCTCGCCAAACAGGTCGTCGCGGATCGCGGCGACGATGCCGGCGGCGAGCGAGGCGGAGCGTCCGGCACGAAAGATGTGCTGGGCAACCTGGGTCCCGGTGGGTGCGGCGGTGGTGTCCACCAAAAGATGATATCTTTTGGACTGCAGGGGCTCAAGGGGGTGCCTGAGCCCGGCGGGCCAGGCGCGGGCCCTCGTTGTCCGCAGCCGCCTACGGCCGTTTCGCGCTGCCTAGCCCCAGAGGCGTTGCGAGGCCCGTTCGGCGCCCTCGGCCAAGGCCTTGAGCTTCAGCCACGAGATTTCGGCATCCATCTTGCCGATGCCCGCGAACGTTCCGAACCCGCAGTCGGTCCCGGCGATCACCCGCTCCCGGCCGACGATGTCCGCGAACTGGCACAGGCGCTGGGAGATCAGCTCCGGATGCTCGACGTAGTTGGACGTCGAGGTCAGAAGCCCGGGAACCAGCACCTTGTCGCCAGGAATGCGTGCGTCGCGCCAGACGGCCCATTCGTGGGCGTGACGGGGATTGGCGGCCTCGAACAGAATCGCCGCGGGCTTGGCCTTCAGAACGATCGGCAACACCTTCTCGAGCGCAATGTCGTGCGTGTGCGGGCCTTCGTAGTTGCCCCAACACAAGTGCATGCGTAGCGATGTGGCCGGGATGTTCCCGAGCGCCTCGTTCAGAGCCTCGACCTGATGTTCGGCACGCTTGAGGAACTCGGCTTCGGGCAGATCCTGGAACCCGGTGTGCCTCGCCATCGCCAGATCCGGACAGTCAACCTGCAGGACGAATCCGGCGTCGACGATGGCCTCGTACTCCTGCGCATCGCGGCGGCGATTGCCTCGACGTACGCCTCGTGCGTCGGGTAGTACTTATTGGGCTGAAACGCCGACACGACGCCCGGAGAGGCAGCGTTCATGAATACATCGTGAGGCGAGTGCTTCTGGGCAGCGGCTCGCAGGTTGCGCAAGTCGGCCGCGAGCGATTCCCGCTCGATCACGGCGATCGGTCCGATGCAGGACTCGCGTTTGAAGGTCTGTTTGCCGGCGAAGACGGCCATGCGGGTGCGAAATTCGGGGAAGGCTTTCAGGTCCAGTGCGATCTGCCGCTCGCTATCGCCGCCGAAACCGGAGAGCCGGTCTTTGATGTACGTGGCGTAGCTGATCTTGCTCGTCTCGCCATCGCTCACCACGTCGATGCCGGTCGCAACCTGCCGCTGGACGTGGGCATCGACGGCGTCCCGCATCGTGCTGTCGAAGTCCGCACGATCGTAAGACTCGCCGCGCTCCTTACGCATGAGCCTGTCTACGACTGCCGGGCCGCGGGGGAGGCTGCCGACGTGTGTGGTGAGAATGCGATCGGTGCTGAGCTTCATGAGAAGACAGGCTACCGACTGGCTGGTGTGTTGCCCAGCGTCCCGGCCGGATGCTGCGCATCTGACACCGGGACGTCATCGAGTCTCAGTCGGCCGTATCGCACGTAACAAAGCCGCGTCAGGATGAATGCCGCAATGACGCAAACCAACATCGGCACCGCCGCCGCCTTGAACAGCTCCGGCGTCGGCACATGGCGCGCGATCAGCCAGCCCCCGACGGTCGGGCCGAGGATCGACCCGAAACGGCCGACACCGAACGCCCAACCCAGGCCCGTCGAGCGAATGCCCGTCGGATAGATCAGTCCCGCGCTGGCGTTGTTGCCGAACTGGGCCCCCAGGATTCCAAACCCGGCGATCGTCGAGGCCACCGCCAGCAGTTCCGGGGAGATCCCCGGCTGACCCATCATTGCAACGAACGGCACGGAGATGGCGCACATCACGGCGATCGCGATGAAGCCGAAACGGTCCAGGAGGACTGCGATCAGGATTCCGCCGATGCTGGCGCCCAGGTGGTACAGGCTGGTCGTCAGGGCCGCTTGCTTGACCGACAGACCGGAGTCCTGGAAGAGCAGGGGCATCCAGCTGTTGAGGAAATAGTTCGACATCAGGACGGTACAGAAGCACAGCCAGATCAGCGGCGTGATGAGAGCCAGCCCGCCCTTGAACAGGCCCGAGGGATTGGCCACAGGGCTTGCAACCGGATTGGCACTGTCATGATCGACCGCAGCCGCGGAGACGAAGCGCGCGTCGTCGGAAATCGTCAGGTCCGGGCGCATCCGTCGGGCGAGTTTCAATAACTCGCGGTTCCGATGCGGCATCATCGCCAGGAACTTGATGGACTCGGGGAGAGCGAAGACGAGGCCCGCGGCCACGGCCAGAGGAGCGAGCCCGCCGATCAGGAAGATGACGTGCCAGCCGTAGGTGGGCATCAGCCAGGCGGCGACGGGTCCGGGCGTGCCGCTGCCGAAAGTAATACCGATGAACATCAGTACGACCAGCGTCGCGCGCCAGCGCTTGGGGGCCAGCTCGGAGTTCAGGGCGATCGTGTTGGCCATCAGCCCACCGAGCCCGACCCCGGTGATCAGGCGCAGCCAGAACATCTGGTCGAGCGAGTGAGTGGCGAGCATCGCAAGCGTGGTCAGACCATACAGCACGCTGCCGGCGATGATCGCGACCTTGCGGCCGAAGCGGTCGCCGATCCAGCCCATCAGGGGCGCTCCCACGAGCACCCCGATGTTGCTGGCCGTCAGCACGGCCGTGAGGGCACCCTTGGTGATGCCCCAGTCCTTGATCAACTCCGGCGCCGCGAACGGAACGGCCTGGATGTCGTAGCCGTCGGAGAACATGGCCAGGAACGACCAGATGAGCAGCCAGATATTGAAGAAACGGATCTTCTGCTCGTCGACCAGCTGCTCGACGTGAATGACTTCGCTCAACGACCTTACCCCCTCGTGCCGTGCGCGCCGAGGGCTAGTATGACGGAAGTATTGCACCCGGAACGCCTTCCCTCGCGCCGCGGGGGCGCGGGACGATGAGCGGCCGGCTCCTACCCGCCAGGGTGGTAGCGAGATTACTCGTGCATCCCGTCAGTGACCTGCGGGAACTCCTGTGTTCGCGTACAGGTCGCTTGGGTGGGGAGGACCGGCCGGCGTATGGCCACAGCCCCCGGTTCGGGAATACCATTCACGACCCACTGGTGGCCGCCCGCCGCTTACCGGTCGCAAAAACACTCGTACGGAGTCAAGCCCCATGAACGCAGAACTTCGGGCCCAAACAACAGACGATTTCAGTCTGCTGATCAACGGCAAACTGGTCCCCGGCGCCTCCACGCTGGATGTCATCAATCCGGCCACCGAGGAAGTGCTCGCCAAGTGCCCGCGCGCGGACCTCAAGCAGCTCAACGAAGCGGTCGCCGCGGCCAAAGCGGCGTTCGCCACCTGGAAGAACGTTCCGTTCGAGAAGCGTCGGGCACTGGTGCTGAAGCTGGCCGACGGCCTCGAGAGCCGCACCGCGGAGCTCGCTCAACTGCTGGTTCAGGAGCAGGGCAAGCCGATGGGAGGTGCGATGTTCGAGTTGGCCGAATCGTGTCGCATCATCCGCACCTTCGCGAAGATGGAGCTGAAGGAAGAAGTCCTGAAGGAGACCGCGGAGGTCAAGATCATCCGTCAGCGTTCGCCGTTGGGCGTCGTCGCGGCGATCACTCCCTGGAACTTCCCATTGGTCCTTCTGATGCTGAAAGTTCCTCCTGCGCTGCTCGCCGGCAACACCGTCGTCGTCAAGCCGGCGCCGACCACGCCGCTGACCACACTGCGCTTCGCCGAAATCTGCGCGGAAGTGCTGCCCCCGGGCGTCGTCAACGTGATTTGCGACCAGAACGATCTCGGCGGTGCGCTGACCAGCCACCCGGATGTCGCGAAAGTTGCGTTCACCGGCTCGACTGCGACCGGCCGCAAGGTCGCGCAGAGCATCGCCCCGACCCTGAAGCACGTCACCCTCGAGCTCGGCGGCAACGATGCCGCGATCGTGCTGGACGATGTGACCCCGCAGGAGATCGCGCCGAAGCTGTTCATGGGCGCCATGCTGAATTCCGGGCAGATCTGCCTGGCGATCAAGCGTGCCTACGTGCCTGAGAAAATGTACGACGAGGTCTGCACCGAGCTGGGCAAGCTCGCCGAACGCGCCATCGTCGGTAATGGCCTGGAGGAGGGCACCGAGTTCGGCCCGATCCAGAACAAGGCGCAGTTCGAGAAGGTCAAGGGCTATCTCGAGGATGCGAAGAAGAACGGTAAGATCGTGGCCGGTGGCGAGCCCGTCAAGGGCAAGGGCTATTTCATCCGCCCGACCATCGTGCGCGATGTGGGTGACGATGCGGCGATCGTGAAGGAAGAGCAGTTCGGCCCGATCCTGCCGGTGCTCAAGTACAAGGATATCGACGACGCCATCGCTCGCACCAACAACAGCGAATACGGCCTCGGCGCCACGGTCTGGTCGAACAGCAACCAGCGCGCTTACGAGGTTGCCAGCAGGATCGAGTCGGGCACGGTCTGGATCAACAAGCACCTCGACCTGCCGCCGGACATACCGTTCGCGGGCGCCAAGCAGTCCGGGCTCGGTATCGAAATGGGTCAACAAGGTCTCGAAGAGTTCACGCAACAACGCGTGATCAACATGGCGAAGTAAATGGCTACCACCAACACAGTGCCGAATGCCGGCCAACTCGTCGCCCTGTATGAGCGCATGCTGCTCATCAGGCGTATGGAAGAACGACTCCGAGCCGACAACGCCGCGGGCAAGCTGCCCGGTGCGGTTCACCTGTACATCGGCCAGGAAGCGATCGCTGCCGCGGTGTGCCTGCAGCTGAAGACGACGGACTGGATCACCAGTACGCATCGCGGCCACGGCCATTTCCTGGCCAAGGGCGGGGATCCCGGCGCCATGATGGCGGAGATCTGGGCCAAGCGAACCGGGATCTGCAAGGGTATGGGCGGCTCCATGCACGTCGCCGATTACAGCAAGGGCATCCTGGGCGCCAATGGCATCGTCGGGGGCGGCTTCGCGATCGCCACCGGGGCGGCCTTCGCCGCGAAGCTCGACAAGGGCGATCGGGTGTCGGTGGCGTTCTTCGGTGATGGCGCTTCCAACCAGGGCGTGTTCATGGAGTGCCTGAACGTCAGCAGCTTGTGGCAGCTGCCGATGATCTTCGTGTGCGAACACAATCAGTTCAGCGAATTCACGCCGGCCAAGGACATCACCTCCGGGGAGATCGTCGATCGGGCGCGGGCGTTCAAGATCCCGGCCTACGTCATCGACGGCAACGATGCTCAAGCGGTGTGGGAGGCGGCAGGCGATGCGCTTGCGCGTGCCCGCAGCGGCGGCGGCCCGTCCTTCATCGAAGCTCACACCTACCGCATTCAGGGGCACCTCGAAGCGGAGGACCTGATGCTCGGTGGCGGCAAGTACCGCGAGAAGAGTGACATCGCGGCCTGGCAGACCAAGGAAAAGGATCCGGTGTCGCGCCTGCACGCGAAGCTGATCGCGCAGGGAGCGGCGACGGAAGCCAGTCTCGAGGCGCTCGATGAGAAGATCCTGGCTCAGGTCGAGGCGGCCGTGAAGTTTGCCGAGGAGTCCGAGCCGGCCGATCCGAACCTGCCGTTCGAACTGATGTTCGTCGGCCAGAGTGCTTGAGGGGAATTCGCGATGGCACGTAAACGTTATATTCAAGCGATCAACGAAGCGCTCCACGAAGAGATGGCGCGCGATCCGAAAGTCATCCTGTTCGGCGAGGACGTCGAGCTGGCGATCATGGGCGATGCTCGTGGCCTGCTCGAGAAGTTCGGCCGCGATCGCATCCGGAACACTCCGATCTGCGAAGCCACGCTGACGGGTATGGCTGTCGGTGCGGCATCCGCGGGCTACCGCGTGATCCTGCACATGATGTTCTCGAACTTCATCTACACCGGGTTCGACGCGATCGCGAATCAGATGGCGAAGCTGCGCCTGATGTCCGGCGGCCAGGCGGTGATGCCCATTACGGTCATCGCGGCCTACGGCGGTGGCGGATCCAACGCCGCCCAACACTCCGACAGCGGCTATCCCGCGTTGGTGAATCTGGGCGGACTCAACGTCGTGATGCCGGCAACCCCTGGAGACGCCAAGGGCTTGTTGAAGACCGCCATCCGCGGCAACAACCCAACGTTCTTTCTCGAGGCCATCGGCCGCGGTGGCGAGCAGGGTGAAGTGCCGGATGGCGATTACACGACGCCGTTCGGAAAGGCTCACGTCGCGCGCGAAGGCAAGGATCTCACGATCATCGCCCTCGGCTCGATGCTGAAGCCGGCACTCGCGGCGGCGGGCAAGTTGGAAGCCGCGGGCATCAATGCGGAAGTCGTGGATCCCCGGACCATCGTGCCGTTGGATCAGGCCGCCTTGATTCAGTCGGTCCGCAAGACCGGCCGCGCCGTCGTCGTCGACGAGGCTCGTGATCGTTGCAGCGTCGCGAGCCACATCGCGGCGATTCTGGTCGATGAAGCCTTTTCGTCGCTGAAGGCACCCGTCAAGCGCGTCACAGTGCCGAACGTGTGTATGCCCTATGCACCCAACGCCGAACGGGGCGTCATTCCCAACGAGGAGCGCATCATTCGCGTCGCGACCGAACTGGTCCGCTCGAAGGCGGCCTAGAGGTTCCATGCGAGTCAATCTGAAGTTGAGCAAGGTCGGGATGAGCATGCAGGAAGCGACCATCGCGAAATGGCACAAGGCGGTGGGAGATTCGTTCGCCGCCGGGGATGTGCTGTACGAGATCGAGACGGAAAAGGTAACCCAGGAGATCAACGCTCCGGGGGCGGGGAAGCTGCTGGAAATCACCGTCCCCGCGGGTCAGAACGCGGAGGTCGGCGCGACGGTGTGCGTCGTCGACATGAGCCCCACGGGCTGAGAGCGGCCGATATCGATAGAGGCGGGAGACGTCAATGTTGAAGCTGTACCACGCTGAGCCATTGGCCAACTCCCTGAAGTCCCTGATCCCGCTGAAGGAGAAGGGACTCGACTTCCAAAGCGTGTACGTCGATCTGCACAAGTTCGAGCAGCACGCGCCCTGGTTCGTCGCGATCAACCCGGAGGGCCAGGTCCCGGTCCTCGATCACGACGGCACGATCATCACCCACACCTCGGTGATCAACGAATACCTCGAGGACGCCTTCCCCGAGGCGCCGGCTCTGCGTCCTGCCGATCCCGTCGGCAAGGCGCGAATGCGCTACTGGAACAAGTTCGTCGACGAGCAAGTGATGAACTATGTCTCCATCCATGGATGGCACCGGATGGTCAGCATCATCGCGCGCTCCATCGACTCGGGGGAGTTCGACAAGCTGATGGAGCGCATTCCGTTGCACGAGCAGCGAGAGAAGTGGAAGGCGGCGCGGTCGGGTTTCAGCCAGGCCGATCTCGACAACGCCACGCGCAAGATCGAAGTGGCGGTCGACAAGATCGAGCAGCAACTCTCGAAGACACCCTTTCTTGCGGGTGAGAGCTACACGTTGGCCGACGTCAATTTCTTCGCAACCTGCGGGATTGCCGTGAATCGCCTTTTCCCGGAAATGGATGTGCCCAAGCGCGCACCGCGCTTGATGGATTGGCAGGCGCGGGTTGCGGCGAGGCCAGGCGTGAAGGCGGCGCTGAGCATGCCGGATCGCACGAATCCGGCGCTGCGGACGTTCAGCGGGGAAGCAAGGTAGGGAGCCGCGTGCGCCCATGTGGCGAGTCGTGCGCGGCGAGGGTGCCTACGCGGCCGGCGGCGTCTCGCGTATCAACGAGGTCAGGCGCTGAGGGTCCACCGGCTTGGTGAAATGGTGGTCGAAGCCTGCCGCTGTGGCTCTGGCCTTGTCCGTCTCCTGCCCCCACCCGGTCACTGCCACGAGGGTAATGGGCTGTCCCACCGACCCTTTGCGTACCTTCCGCGCGACCTCATAGCCGTTCAATCCCGGCATCCCGATATCGAGGAATACGAACTCCGGCTTGAACCGGATGAAAGCGGTCACCGCCGCACTGCCGTCGTGAACCACGTGGACATCGTGGCCATCCAGGCGCATCAGCGTGGCCAGACTCTCGGCGGCGTCACGGTTGTCGTCGGCGATCAACACGCGCCGGCTCAGCGTCAATCCCGCCTCAGACGTGGGCTCTTCGAATCGGGGTTCGGGAACCGTGGCGCGAAGAGGGAGTCGCACGAGGAACTCGGCGCCTTCGCCCAACCCGGCGCTGCGGGCCTCGATGTGGCCGCCATGTAGCTCGATGAGCCCTCGGGCAAGAGCGAGCCCAATGCCGAGGCCGCCTTCGGAGCGATCCCGATCGGACTGCACCTGCGCGAACATGTTGAAGAGCTCGGGGATCATCTGCGGCGGAATGCCGATGCCGCTGTCGCGGACCCGCAGCACGACGCCGTCGCCTTCGCGAGTCGCCTTGAGAGTGATGTTTCCCTCGGGGTCGGTGTATTTCGCGGCGTTGGTCAGCAGATTGGCAATCACCTGCGCCAGGCGCAGCGGGTCGGCGAAGATCTCGACGGGCTCCTTCGGGACCTCCAGAGTGAGAACGTGTTGCTTCGCGTCGATTGCCGGTCGGGCCGTCTCGACCGCGGCGTCGATGATCCGCGAGAGCTGGGTCTTCTCGATTCGCAGTTCGAGCGTTCCACGTGTGATGCGCGAGATATCCAGAAGGTCATCCAACAGGAGCGCCATGGTGTGAACCTGGCGGCTGATGACATCGTTGCTCCACCGCTTCTGGCTTTCGGTGGCCGTCGCCGAGCGGGCGATCATGGCGGCCTGCCGAATGGGGGCCAGCGGGTTGCGAAGCTCATGGGCGAGGGTCGCGAGGAATTCGTCCTTGCGACGATCGGTGTCGCGCAACAGGGCTTCGGCACGCTCACGACTGGCGATTTCGCGTTGGGCCGATTCGAACAGTCGGGCGTTGTCGATTGCAACGGCCGCCTGCGCGGCCACACCGGTGATCACACGCTCCACGCGTTCGGTGAAGACGTCTGTCTCGGGATGACCAAAGAACAGGCCACCGATCACTTCGCCGCTGCGCGAGATCACAGGCACGGCAAGGTAACTTCGCACCGGCAGATGGCCCTTCGGCATGCCGTAGTGAGGCGCCATCTTTCCATAGCGGGGATCTTGGGTGATGTCGCCGGACCGAACCGGTCCTCTGCCGCGGAAGGTTGGCTCGAACACTCCCGTGTTGCGCGGCAACCCAAACTTCTCGAATGACTCACGTGGGGCGCCCGAGAGCGTATACAGCACGTAAGCTTCGCCCTGGTCGTTGATCATGTTGTAGAAGAACGCACCGAATCGGGCGCCGCTCAATTGAATGGCCGCATCGGTGACGGTCTGAACCAGGGTCTGCAGGTCCAGTTGGCCGGCGATGGCAGTGCCGGTGGACTGCAACAGTTCCAGGGTCCGTCGCTCTTGCGCCAGAAGTTGCTGCGCTTCCCTCTGGCGGGTCACGTCCCGCGCGATCTTGGATGCGCCGATGATCTGGCCTCTGCCGTCGCGAATCGGCGAGACCGTCAGCGAGACATGGATCCTCGTGCCGTCCTTGCGGAGGCGAGTGGTTTCGTAGTGGTCGATTCGCTCGCCGCGCTTCACACGCTCGAGGATCCGCGGCTCGTCGTCGACAAGCTCGGGCGGGATCAGGACAGTAACGGACCGGCCGACGATCTCCTCGACGGTGTAGCCGAAGATCCGCTGCGCGGCCTGGTTCCAGGTGACGATGATCCCTTCAAGGGTTTTGGAGATGATCGCATCGTCGGAACTCTCGACGACTGCTGCCAGCCGGCCGCGTACATCGTCGGCATGTTGAATCGGACGCTCCCCCATACGCTGCGCATTTTAACGATAGGGGGGCGCATTGCGTGGTGACGCAAGCGCCAAAAACGCCAATGAAAAAGGGCGGCCCTTGCGGGCCGCCCTTCGTCTCGATCAACCTGAGGGAATCGAACCTCGGCGCGCGTGGTGGTGCATGTCTTGCGCGCTGAGGGTCGACCAGCTCGGCCTCGACCGTGTCAGCTCTTCTTCTGCTGGATGGCGCCTTGATAGCCCGTTTCCCACGTCGAGTAGACCTTGTCCTGAGTGGTCATGAACTCGAGGAGCACCGGCTTGCCTTCCTTGGTGGCCGCAATGCCCCGCAGCAGCGCATGCGTGATTTCGGCGGCATTGGTGACCCGCTCGCTGTAGCCGCCCAGAGCCTTGGCCCAGTCGGAGTAATTGCCGGAGATGTCGGTCGAGTGATACTTCTCGCGCGACACGGCCATCGCCTTGAACTCCATCGCCATCGCGTGGTTGTTGAACAGGATGGACATGATCGGAATGTGGTTACGCACGGCCGTTTCGAAGTCCATGCCGGTCATGCCGATGGCCGCATCACCCCACATGTTCATGCAGAGCTTGTCGGGATGGGCCAGCTTAGCGCCCAGCGCCAGTCCCAGGCCGTAGCCCAGCTGGGTCGACTTGCCCCAACCGATGTAGCTGTGCGGAGCGACCGACTTCCAGAACGGCGACAGCTCATCGCGCGGGCTACCGGCATCGTGCGTGATGATGGTGTTGGGCATGTCCGCAACCTGCATGAGGTCGTGGATCACACGATATGGCGACAGCGGGCTGGCCTCGCTGGTCAGGCGCGGCATCCAGTCGTTCATCCAGGGGTCGTTCTGCGACCTGATCCACTTCGCCACGTCGGCACGCAGGCCGCGCGGCTTCTTGATCCGATCCTTGACCGCGTCGTGCAGCATCTGCAGCGCGACCTTGGAGTCGCCGACCATCGGATATTCGGTCGGGATGTTCTTGTTGATGTCCATCGGATCGATGGTGTTGTGGATGAAGGTCTTGTCGGCTGTCGGGAAGCGGATACCGAATCCCGTCGCCGTGAAGCTCGCACCCGCACCAAATACGACGTCCGAGTCCTGCACGCGCTGGAACACGGCCTTCGGCATGGCGACGCCGCCGGAGCCGAGCGACAGTTCGTGCGTCTCGGGGAATGAGCTCTTGCCTTCGAGGCTGGTCGTGATCGGAGCTTCGAGCAACTCCACCACCGCCTTCAGTTCGGGCCACGCGCGGGCGTAGTGAACGCCCTGGCCGGCATAAATCAGAGGCCGCTTGGCGGCGATCAGCGCCGCGGCGGCGGCATCGACGTCCGCATGGCTCGGGGCGGAGATGATGCGCCGGGTCGGCTTGTAGTCGATGTTGCCGCTGTTGGGAACTTCGAGGTTCCACATTTCGCTGGGAATCTCGAGCAGCACCGGACCGGGCCGGCCGTTGCGCGCCATCGTGTAAGCGCGACGCAGAGCGGGGATGATCTGGTCGGGCGTGTTGACCGTCTCGGCCTGCTTGGTGATGTGTTGGTAGTTGAGCGTTGCGTTGAAGCCAGGGCGAACCCAGGCCTCGCGACGCGAAGGACCGCCCGGCATGAAGATCAGCGGTACGCCCTCGGAATAGGCCTGCGCGATCGCGCCGAAGGCGTTCTCGACGCCCGGGCCTGACTGACAACAGAACACGCCGACCTTGTCGCCTTGCGAGAGGCGGCTGACCGCGTCGGCCATGTGAATGCCGACGCGTTCCTGGCGGACGATGATCGGCCGGATTCCCGCCGAGGCGCAGAACTCCGTCAGGGCATTCAGGGGGTAGGCGAGAAGGAAGTCAGTTCCTTCGCGCTTCATGATTTCTGCTGTGACTTGTCCAACGTTCATCGGCCGACACCTTTCGGAATAATTCGCGGGCGGGGTAGGGATTTGACAGGCGCGAGTATAAATCGCACTACCTGATATCTCGCGGGCCACGGGCGGTCCGACCAACAGTAGGACGTCAGATGCTACGATTCCCAGAATATCTATTGCGATCAAAGGGTTGTGTACAGCGAGCGGCCGTATCGCTGGCGCCGGGCGCACCGGATGGCGGCGCGCCCGGGGCCGGCCGATAGCGCGGTCGTCTAAAGAATGGTGAGCGGCCCAGCCTGTGATGGCTCGCCGCGGTGCCGGTATATAACGGCATGCTTGCGGCAGAGGCAGTATTGGGCCGGTTGATGGAGGGGGGCAGAGCAGCGTCGGACGGGCTCGACTGGGATGCGTTGTATGCGGACCAGGCGCCCCGGGTGTACAACTTCTTCCGCTTTCGGCTGGGGAGCCAGTCCGAAGTGGAGGACCTGACCGCTCGCACCTTCGAAAAGGCCTGGCGCTCGCGCGCCACGTACCGCAGCGAGCTCGCAGCCTTCTCCACCTGGCTGTTCACGATCGCCCGCAACGTCGCCATAGATCATATGGCGGCGCGGCGGCTTCACCTGCCCCTCGATGACGCTGCGCACGTCGCCGCCGAAGGCACCCCGGAACAGGAGGTCGAGCGGGGATCGGACCTGGCGCGGCTCGCCCTGCTGACGGCGGGGCTGCCCGAGCGCGAGCGGGAATTGATTGCCCTCAAATACGGCGCGGGGCTCGACAATCGCCTGATTTCGAGACTGACGGGACTGAGCGAGTCCAATGTCGGGACCATTCTCCACCGCACGGTCCGCGCTCTGCGTGCTCAGTGGTTCGCCGACGAGGCTGCCGATCATGAATGACGACTTTCTGCATCGGCTGCGAGAGGAGCCCCGCCCGGCGTTCCTGCGCGACCTGCGCCGGAAGCTCAAGCGGATCGAGGGCGAGGTCGAGGGCAGACCCGCTCATCCGATGACGGTGACCGTGGTTGACACCGATCGCGGCTCGCGCCCGCGGCCGTTTCCGTTGCGCTCCCTGTTCACCGGCATGCTGATCGGCGCGTCCGCCATGGCGCTGGCGGCAGTCGCTCTGAATCAAACCTTCCCGGGGGTGCACGCCTTTCTCGAGTCACACGGCCTCGCCTCTGGAAGCGGGGATGCGCAGATTGCCAGGGGCGGCGGTGAAGCCCGGTCCGGCGCGGGTTCGGCGGCGCCGCGCGGTGGCGCTGATCCGCTCCGGAACGCGTGGACGGTGGCTACCCGAAACGGTTCAGTCGGACCTTCCGACCTGCTCCCGGGGGCAGGTCGGGTGCCCGTTGAGCCGCTGCCCTCTGGGAGCACCCCCAACGGCGGTGCGTTGGCTACACCGGCCAACTACGGTGTCGGGACAGTCGGGATCGGGCAGGGTGGCCGCGGCTATGCACTGCTAGTGGCGACTCGGGGCATGGGCCCATTCGCCGTGGGTGCGGCCCAGAGATTCAATGATGCCAATGGGTGGCAGGGACTGGCTCCCCCGAAGGTGCTCGTCGCGACGGCGAAGCAGGCGTTTGCGCAGTTCTGTTCCGGCGCTGGCTTGGATTCCCCGGATGTGGTGTACGCAGACCGGGTCATCAGCCGCGCCGAGAGTGAGAGCTGCACAGCAAAGTGGGGCGCCAACGCAGTACAGGCGCTGGTGTTCGGGTACGAAGCGGTGGTGCTCGCGCGCAGTCATCTGTCTGGCCAGCTCAATCGCACCCCGCGGCAGATGTTTCTCGCGCTTGCCGCTCGTGTGCCGGATCCGATGGGGGGGACTGTGTTGGTTCCAAACCCGTATCGGACCTGGAGTCAGATCGAGGGCGTGGGCGACTCGCAACGCATCGAGGTGACCGGGCCTCCGCTTGCGTCCACGTCGGGGAATGCATTCCTGGACTTGCTGATGGAGCAGGGCTGTGACTCGTTCGGTTGGATTGCGGCGCTGCGCGGGTCGGACCCGAAGCAGCATGACGACATCTGCCGAGTGGTGCGGCGTGACGGGGCGTATACGGAATTGGGCAATGTCGGAATCACCGCGATCGATTCCCGCCTCGAGAGCGAACCCGGTGCGCTCGCCGTAGTGGGCCTGAGAACGGTCGAGGGAATGATTCGGGGTGGCGCTGCGTTGGATCTGGGCTGCGTCGGCGGCGTGACACCGTCGGAGGCATCAATCGTTGACGGCTCGTATCCGGCCTCCCGACCGCTCTACCTGTACCTCAATACTTCCCATCTGCGTCCAGTCAAGGATCTCGGGGCATTCGTGCGTGGCGGTCCGGTCGCGCTGGGCTCCGGCGGTGCTGTGAATCAGTTCGATGCGGTGCTGCAGCCGGCACAGACGCAGCGCGACTACCGGCAATTCGCGACGAGGTTTTCCGCTCCGTAGAGCGGGCATCCAATCCAGGATCTGAAGGGAGAGGAGAGGGCCATGAGAACAAGCGTGAAGTCCGGTGTTCTTCTGTGTTGTGTGTTGATTTTCGGCAGCGCGGTGGCGGCGGATGATTCCGCGAGCCATGGGCAGGTGGTGGGCGGACAACTGGTCAACGTCCCGTTGATGGGCGGCAACCTGCCGCTCGGCGAGCTGCTCGAGAGTATTGCAAAAAAGTCCGGCAAGACTTTCATCGTCGATCCACGGGCCCCCTCCCAGGTCAGTGTCATCGGCAAGACAGCGGCGTCGATCGGCTACAACGATCTGGGCCCGATCCTCGCGGTCGCAGGCTTCGTGATGGTGGAGGACGGGTCAGTGGTCAAGATTCTGCCCGACGCCAATGCACGGATGCAGGCCACTCCGGTGATGCTCGGCAAGGACTCGGCGCCGGATGACAAAATCGTCACGAGCGTCATCCACGTGAAGAGCGGCGTCGCCTCCCGGATGGTGCCGATCCTGCGGCCGCTGTTGCCACAGTGGGGACATCTGGCGTCCGATGCATGCAGCAACGACCTGCTGATCGTAGATACCGCTGCCAACGTCAAGAGAATTGCCGCGATCGTGCAGGCGCTCGATGTTGGCGAGCCCTACAAGCCCGAAAGCTGCGCGAGCAAGTGAGCTCGCGCGCCGCGGTACGCGCGGCTCATCGGGCGGTAAGCTTGCCGTAAGCAATTTCAAAATGAGGATCACTCCACGCCGTCCAGGCGTGGAGTCGTGACTTAATCGCCGCCGTTCACGCGCCAGTCAGGCGGCGGGCGCAACGCTACGGATGTTCGTACGGGGCGGTAGCCGATTTGCAACAGTCCCCTTATGTGGCGGTGCCGTACAGCGGTTACGTTCACCCTGCGGTAGGGCAGTGAAACTTCAGCTCAACCCGCGCGTTGCAGCTGCTGAGGAGGAATCATGAAGCCATTCATGAACAGGTTATTTGGGAGTGCAATGGTTGGCGCACTCGCCATGGGCGCTGTCGCGCCGCTGGCGATGGCCGACGTCGACATCAGTGTTGCCATCAAGGGCGTTGCCCCTGGCGTGTACGGTCGCGTCGACCTCGGTGGTCGTCCGCCGCCGCGACTGGTGTATGAGAAGCCGGTAGTCATCGAGCGGCCGCGCGGTGTGGTGGCCGAGCCCGTGTATCTGCACGTGCCGCCGGCACATGCGCGCAATTGGAAGAAGTGGTGCCACGAATATCACGCGTGCAACCGGCCGGTTTACTTCGTCCGGTCCGAAGAGTACGAGCCGGGGTATCACCGCCGGTAACAGCACGAAACTGACAGGCTCGTTCCTGACAGCCCATGGCTGGCCGCCGGCCTTCGAGCCGACGGTGCGGTTAGACTGCCCGCACGCGCTATCACGCGCGACGCGGGCAGTCGTTTTCCTCCAAATCCGTTTCCTATAGAAAGCCCCGTCGTCCGACCTGCGGGCGGCCCCCCTCAATATTGGGGCTCCAAGGGCATACACTTAGAGTTTGCCAACTGCGGCGGCTACCCTGCCGGCCGCAACATTTCTCATTGCGAGGGGATGCCGATGCGTCGTGGGGGATTTATCAATGTCGTGGTAGCCGGTGTCCTGGGCACCCTGGCTACGGGAGCCGTGTGGGCAGCTGATGCGCCTGCAGCGGCGCCCGCTGCGAAGGCAGCCGCGGGCGGCGGCTATGCTGCACTGGCCAAACTGCCGGATTGGAGTGGCGTGTGGGATCTGGACTTCCGTGGCGGGGGTCTTGCCCGTCCTGCGCCCCCGCACCTGACGCCGGAATACGCCAAGAAATACGCGGACTACCAGGCGCGGCAGAAGAAGGGCGAGGAGCAGCAGACCGAGACGGCCAACTGCGTGCCTCCGGGGATGCCCATGATCATGGCGCAGCCGTATCCGGTTGAATTCCTGTTCACCCCTGGCAAGATCACGGTCGCCATCGAGGCCTACAGCCAGATGCGCCGCATCTTCACCGATGGCCGCAAGCATCCGGCCGACCCAGACCCCTCGTACCAGGGACATTCTATCGGCCACTGGGAGGGCGACACCCTCGTTGTGGATACCGTCGGGTTTGTCGACACGACTTTGCTCGCGCCCGGCGTCGGACACACCGAAGATATGCACATGGTCGAGCGGATCCACATGATTTCGCCCGAGCGGATGGTGATCGACTCGACCGTGACCGATCCCAAAGTCCTGATGGAACCGTGGACGTTCGCAAAAGCCTATCAGCGGCACAAAGACTGGGACATCAAGGAATACATCTGCGATCAGAACAATCGCGACAGTGCCGACGATAAGGGTAAGGCTGGACTGAGAATCGAGAGGTAGTTGACCGTGAAAGCTTTGTTTCGAAATCCCCGTGCGTCGATCGCAGCTGTGTTGGTAACCATTGCCACTGCAGGCGCCGCGTACGCCCATCATTCAACCGCGATGTTCGACATGATGCACACTGTGAAGGTGGATGGCACCATCACACAGTTTGATTGGACGAACCCGCACACCTTCATCTTCATGGACGTCCCCGGTAAGGGTGGCGTCGAGCATTGGGGTATCGAGGGGATGAGCCCGAACTACCTCAGCCGCAACGGCTGGTCGCGGCACACGCTGAAGCCGGGCGACAAAGTGGAGATGCAGGTCCATCTGCTGAAGGATGGCCGCAAGGGTGGGTTTTGCTCCACCGTGACGCTGCCGGATGGCAAGGTGATGGCCAATCTGCCGCAACGGCCGGCTGCGCCGGGCGCGAATCCGGCCGCCGAGAAGTAAAGCTCGAAGTGCAGTCCTGCGGCGCAACGCCGCAGGACTGTCTAGAAAAGGCTTGGCGCGCTGCGCTGGGGTGGTGCCGGCGTCCAGTCACCCCCATCCGGAATCGCGGCGTGGTGACTGAGCAGATCGTCGTTCAGCGTCGATTCGTACAGATACACGGCAATCCCCCAGAACAGCGGGAAATTCCGCTCGATCCGGTCGTATTGGCTCGGGATGGGCGCGAGCTGGGGAATCTCGCCGTCGCCGCCGGTATCGCCCGAAGCGGCCGTCGTGTTCTTCCAGAGAGTCTCTTCGAACGACTGCTTCACCAGCCACGCGTAGGTCTTTTCGAGGCCGCGTCCCGAGGACGACACCAGATTTCCGTGTGGCCCTGACTGACCGAACACGCCGTCCTTGGGATCGATCGAGCGCAACGCCAACGGGCGGTGTTGGAGAACGCTGCGGGCGAGGCGGGCGGCGTTGTCGTTCCCGCAGGAGGATTCCGCGGCATCGGAGGTCGTCGAGCTGATCCGTGTCACGTGCCCGGAATCCGGGATCTCCAGGTTGACCTGCGCCATGCCGCGTCCGCAGACGTCGACGACACCGCGAATGTCATCGGAGGCTGCGTTGTGGCCGAATGCAATTTCGAACAGCGAGCCGCTGGCGCCCGGCTGATCGGTCGATGCACTCGACTGAGACACGCGGCGCATCTGCGTGTCCGAAGGCGCCTGGTCGGGGATGCTGCGGTTGATGTCACTCGTGAAGTGGCAGCTCGTGCAGTTGTTGCCCTTTGCGCCTGCGACCGTATCCCAGAAGAGCGCCTTGCCCAATACGAGGGCCCACTCCTGGTCCTTGATGACGCCGGTGAAATCCACAGCCGGTGCGCTCGCGGTGTTGGGTGTCGTATCGAAAGGCGCGACGCGATGCGGTCTGCGCTCGACGTCGCTGCTCTGCAGTGCGCCGCTGCCGTCGGGGCTGAACACCCCCGGCGCGAGCTCAGAGCTGCTCTCAGCCGTCGCGGCGCGAGTAGTGCCGCAGGCCAGCGCCACGGCGGCGAGGGCCAGAAAGGCAGCGGCGGGACGCAGGATCGCAATGGGAGAGGACGCAATCGACGAAGCTGATCGCAGGCGGCGCAACACTCGGACCCCCTACGCGTCCGCGCTGCCACGACCGGAGGCTTGGCCGCTCGTTCAGCGGCGAATGCGGGTCATCGAGCGATAGGGACGCTGTTCGAATTGTTCTTCTGCACGCGGATCCGAGGCTTTGGTCCGATCAGAAGGTCCTTCTTACCCTCTGCCCGCCGTTATCGGCGGCTCGAACGTGCTGCGGTCCGCGAAAAGTTTTCTTAAGGCCGGTAAAGATCCTAGCAGTGTGCTGCAGCACGGCCAATGTCTGGTGACATAACGCGCCAGTGTGATGTGCGTCACGTCCACTGTGCGCTCCCGCGCCAGTGGTTCCAGGGAAAGTGCGTTCGGAAGGAAATAGGCCGCCGCGGCGATCGCCGCGGCGGTGCGAGGCTCACCGCCGGAAGCGGCTCCACACGAGTGAGCTCAGATGTCCCGTGGCCAGCAGCAATGCGGCCAATACGTGGGGTGAGGGCCGAAGGCCCGAACGCCGGCCATGGACGGCCGGCCGGGGCAGCCAACAGGGGAGTCGTGACTACGTTGAACGCAGGGTTGGGATGGAAGCACGGCACGCTTTTGCCTTATTTCACCGGAATGAAACATATGTTGGAGAACGGTGAACGACCGTAAACGGATCACACTCCGTCTCAAGGACTGTCAAGCCAACGCACCGCGCGCACGTATCTGATTCAACGCAGGAAAGGCGAGACGCAGTTACTGGCGTGACATGAATTTTCTTAGTGCAATCGCGTTGCATATTTCAGCCACGACCTGCCCGTCAGCCCGCATGCTCGGCGCAAGCGTTGCTGCACGCGCCTCGTGCTCGAGGTCTGTGTGTTTGTTTGTAGGGAAACGCTCGCGCCCGAGTGCGAACTCGGGACCCCGCGAGGGTGTCGTTGTGTGTACGTGTGGACCACTGGAGAGGATTGATCCCATGAATCGGACGAAATCGTTGTTTGCCGCCGCTGTCGGCTGCATGGCCTTCGTCGCCGGCGTCGCGCTTGCCGACGAGGCGGTGAGCGACTCGGCGCTCGTCGAGCGTGTGACCGGCAAGCTCAGCGTCGATGATCCGGCCGTCATGCACCGCATGAAGGTCGAGGCGAAGGATGGCATCGTGACCGTCACCGGCAAAGCCAACACTCCGTCGGAAGCGGCCAAGGTGCTGCGCGACGTACAGAGCGTCGCCGGCGTGCAGAAGGTCAAGAACGACATCAACATTCAGCTGTAATGAATGGGTCGGGTCCCGGACGGGCACGCTACGTGTGCCCTCGTCCGGGACTTCGCCTTTCGCGAGGCGCAGCCCGCTCGACTGACAGCGTAGCGGCCACCCGATCCGAGTCGATCCCATCGCGCAGCAGGCTGCGCAACCCTGCCTGAGGCTTTCCCCGATCCGCGGCAGCGTTTCCCGCCCCCGTCCTCGCTGCGGGCGGGTCCGCCGCGCGGACGTTGACCGCTCCGTCGGCGTTGGCTCATGATGCCGCGCAAACAAGAATTCGATTCCCGTTTGGACCTGAAATCCAGCCGGGGAGTGGTACCAACAGGTTCCGTGCGCGCCGCGATTGGGGGAAAACGTGTCTACTGCGAAGACCTGGGACTCGGCCTACGAGTTCAAAGCCGTTCTGATCCTGAGCGCCGCGTTCGGCCTGGTGGGACTGGACCGGTTCATCCTGCCGCCGCTCGCTCCGGCGATCATGAAGGACCTGAATCTCAACTATCAGAACATCGGCGACCTCGTCGGCGTTCTGGCGGTCGCCTGGGGCATCTCGGCGATGTTCATCGGCGGTCTGTCCGACCGCATCGGCCGTCGCAAGGTTCTGGTGCCCGCGGTCGTGCTGTTCTCGGCGCTGTCCGCCCTGAGCGGCATGGCAACCGGCTTGGTCAGTCTCATGTTCGTTCGCATCATCATGGGAATCGCCGAAGGCGGCGTCGCGCCCTGTGGTGTGGCGGTGGCCGTAGAGGCATCGCATCCGAAGCGGCGGGGGATGAACAACGGCATCTTCCAATGCAGCATCTCGCTATTCGGTAACGGCTTCGGGCCGATCATCGCGACTCAGCTGCTGTTGTTCACGACCTGGCGTACGGTTTTCTGGATCGTCGGCATACCCGGGCTGATCGTGGCCGTGCTCATGTGGTTCATCATCCGCGAGCCGGTGAAACCGGCCGTAGCGGCGAGCGCGCCGAAAGAGCCATTGATGGCCTCGGTGAGCAACGCCTTGTCCAGGATGTTCAAGCACCGGAACGTTGCGGTTTCGGCGCTGTGCCTGCTGTGTGCGATGACCGGGATCTTCGTGCTGGGCGCCATGATGCCCAACTACCTGACCGACTATCTGAAGTTGTCCAACCAGGATATGGGATTCGTGGTGTCGGCCATCGGCTTTGGCGGCGCGCTGGGCCAGTTCGGATTGCTGACGGTTTCGGATTACATCGGCCGCCGCAACGCGACCATTCTGTCCTTCGTCATCGCCGCAGTGTTCCTGTGGATGTTCATCCACACGGGCTCTCAGCTCGGGATGCTGTTTGGTCTGCTCTTCGTGGCGGCGATGTTCAACTTCGGGGCACTGGCCATTCTGGCGGGTCCGATCCCCGCCGAGGCGGCGCCGGCCGGCCTCATGGCGGCCGTCTCGGGTTTCGTGATCGGCTGCGGCGAGATCTTCGGCGGCGGCGTCGCGCCCCACATCGCCGGAGGCATCGCTCAGGATCACGGGATTCAATACGTGCTGTACTTCGCCATGGCCGGACAGCTCCTGGGACTGATCGTCTCGCTCTTCCTGCTCGAGACGGCGCCTCGCCGTGCGAAGACCGCCTCAGGCGGAACGGTGTCCGCGTTGGATGAGGTGGATCAGGTCTTTTAGGGGCCAGCTACACGCTGAACGAAAGGCTCTCGCGGCGCCGGGGGACGGCCTCCGGCGCTGCCTCCCTGTTCGGGGTCAGCTGGTCTTGACCTGCACGTTGTCGATGAGCCGCGCCTTGCCCAAGCGGGCCGCGGTCAACACCACCAGCTCGGTGGCATCCGGTGCGGGTTGCGCGAGAGTGTCAGCCTGGCGGATGGAGAAGTAGTCGGGTCTAAGTCCCGCGGTCTCGAGGGCGCGCCGGCCGAATCGCTCCAGGTCGGCAAAATCACGTTCGCCGGCCCTCAGGCGTTGCGCTACCGCTTGCAACGTGCCGTGGATAGTCGGCGCGGCCTTTCGTTCGTCCGGTGTCAGATACTGATTGCGGCTGCTCATGGCCAGGCCATCCGCATCCCTGACCGTCGGCGCGCCGACGATCTTCACCGGCATCCGCAAGTCGGCGGCCATCTTGCGGATGATGGTGAGCTGTTGGAAGTCCTTTTCGCCGAACACCGCCACATCGGGGCCTACGATGTTGAATAGCGTCGCAACGATCGTGCTGACGCCGTCGAAGTGGCCCGGCCGGAATTCACCGCACAAAATGGTGGACAACCCTGGCACCTCCACCCTTGTGGAGCGAGCGGCCCCCTGTGGGTAGATCTCCGCTACATCCGGCATGAACATCACGTCGCAGCCGGCATCGGCCAGCATGCGCTCGTCCTGGGTCGGTGTACGGGGATAGTGGGCGAAGTCCTCGTTAGGCCCGAATTGCATCGGGTTGACGAAGAGGCTGGCGACGAAGCGGTCGCCATGTCGGCGGGCGGTCTCGATCAGACTCATGTGCCCGGCGTGCAGGTTGCCCATCGTCGGCACGAAGACGATGCGCAAGCCCTCACGGCGCCACGCGCCCACGTGAGCGCGGATCGCCGCGATACTGGTGACGATTTCCATAACCGATCTCAGGCCATGATTGATTTTAGGTCAGATCCCGCGGCTGCGCAGCGGGTTGTAGTACAGCCGCCCGCGCTTCATCCGGGTGATCGCCGTCAGCAGCTCATCGTAGTCGGATGGGTTGTTGATCGGGTCGATCGAGGCCGCGTTGACGATCAGCAGGGGAGAGGCTTCGTACTCATGAAAGAAGCGGGCATAGGCCTCGTTCAGCCGCTCGAGATAGGCGCGCTCGATCTGCTTCTCGTAGTCGATGCCCCGCCTGGCGATCCGCTCCATCAGCACATCGACCGGCGCCTGCAGATAGACGACCAGGTCCGGCTGCTGCGCCTGGATGTCGAGCTTCTGGTACACCTGCTCGTAGAGGCCGTACTCCGCCTCATCGAGGGTCACTCGCGCGAACAACCTGTCCTTTGCCAGCAGGTAATCGGCGATCCGCAGGGGCGCGAACAGGTCCTGCTGGTTCAACGAAGCGAGCTGCTGAGCGCGTTGGAACAGAAAGTACAGCTGGGCGGGCAGCGCACCCGCCCGGGGATTGCGATAGAAGCGCTCGAGGAACGGGTTTTCCCCGGCCTGCTCGAGCAGCGGTTCCGCGGACAGGCTCGAGCACAGACGTCGGACAAGGGTTGTCTTGCCGACTCCTATCGGACCCTCGATGACGATGTAGCGGTGCGCGGCCTCGGTGGGCATGTGTTTTGTTAGAGACGTCTTAGGCCGTCGGGGGAGACACGTTCCTTGAGCTCGGTGACCCGACCGAGCCCCGGTACGTCCAGGTCAGGGGCGATGTCCGCGAGAGGATACAGAACGAAATTCCGCTCCACTATCCCCGGGTGCGGCAGCGTCAGTTCGGGGTCAGTCCGGCGCTCGCGACCATAGACCAGAACATCGAGATCGATGACCCTTGGGCCCCATTTCTCGTGCTGAGCGGGTCGCCCGAAGGCGATCTCGATCTCGCGCAGCCGCCCGAGCAACGCCTTCGCGTCGAGTCGCGTCAGGGTGCCGACGACTGCATTGACGTAGTCCGCCTGCTTTACAGGCCCAAAGGGTGTCGAGCCGTACAACGGGGACGTCGCTACGACGCGCGTATCAGGTAATGCGCCGATGGCGGTGAAGGCTTTCAAGACCTGGGCGTGGGGATCGCCCAGATTGCTGCCCACCGCGATATACGCGGGCTGCCAGACTTCCACGCGACCGTCTCAGGCCGCGCCAGCGCCCGGTGAGCGTCGGCGGCGTCTGCGACTACGTCCGCCGCGTCGCGGCCCTTCGGCTCGCTGGGCCTGACCCGTCAGCGAGTCGGCCATGTTGGCCTTCTCCTCTGGGGACACTTCCTGGATGCGAGTCCACCACTGGGCAATCTCCGCGGGGGCGAGTCCGAACTCCGCTCGAAGTAGCAGGAGATCGTATGCCGCGCGGAACCGAGGATGTTCCAGAACGCGGAGCGCGCGCCTGCCGCGCGGATGCTCCAATCTCGGCTGCAACCCAAACATCTCGCGAACGCCCAACGTGAAGCGCTTTGGTATCGCCACGTGCTCTTGGGCTTCGCGCGCTGCGCGATCGCAGGCGTCCAGGATCGTACCGAGCTCGTGCCAATGTTGTGGCGGAGTCGCCTCGATGATGGCGGCAACCGGCCCGTACAGCAGCAGGGCAAACAGAAACGTGGGTGTGACGGGCTTGTCAGCCTGCACGCGCTCGTCCGTGTTCCTGAGTCCCTGCGCCAGCAACTGCTCGACCAAGCTATCGGGGTGCGCCGCAATGTATGCATCGACTGTTGGCAACAGTGATGCCAGCAGCCCGCGCTCGCGCAGCACGGCAAAGCTGCGCGTCCCGTGGCCTGTCAGGAAGAGTTTCAAGGTTTCGTCGAACAGTCGCGCCGGCGGCACTCCGCCGAGCAGATCGCTCAGCCGGCCGATGGGCTCGGCAGTCGGCGGGTCGATCGTAAAGCCCAGCTTCGCTTCGAAGCGTGCGGCTCGCAGCATGCGTACCGGATCCTCGCGGAAGCGAGTCTCGGGGTCACCGATGAGGCGCAACCTGCGTGCCCGGACGTCTTCGATACCGCCGCAGTAGTCCCAGATCGAGAAGTCGGCGATGTTGTAATAGAGAGAGTTGCAGGTGAAGTCGCGACGCCAGACATCAGCGTCTATCGTTCCGTACACGTTGTCGCGGATGATGCGGCCGGTCTCATCGAAGACCCGCTCGGAGTTGGGGTCCGGCCCGTCGTTGTCAGGCGGAGCGTCATCCGATTCGGGAAGGTTGGCATCGAGCTCCGCTGACTCTCCCTCCTCGGGGTCTGCCTCCGGCAAAGGCTCGTCGCTTTGTTCGGGCGCGCTCGCCGCCCGGAAAGTCGCGACCTCGATGATGTCGCGACCGAAGAACACGTGAGCCAGGCGGAAGCGCCTGCCTACGAGCCGGCAATTGCGGAAGAGGCGCTTGACCTGCTCGGGTAACGCGTCGGTGGCGACATCGAAGTCTTTCGGTTCGATTCCCAACAGGAGGTCGCGGACACAACCGCCGACGAGAAACGCCATGAAGCCGGCGTCACGGAGTTTGTACAGAACGCGTAGCGCGTTCGGCGAGACGTGGGACCGCGAGACCGTGTGATCGGCTCTCGGAATGATCCGGGGCGTTGCTGCGGGCGTCACTATGGACGCTTCGGGGACGTTCAATTCTTGGCTTTCGGCTTGAGCAATGAGAAACGTTCCCTATAATACCGCGCTCTGCGCCGGGCTTACCTTTAACCGCTCCCTTCGTCTAGAGGCCCAGGACATGGCCCTCTCAAGGCCGTAACACGGGTTCGAATCCCGTAGGGAGCGCCATTAAATCAATGGGTTAGCTGGCCCCGATGGGGCTTTCCGTACGGGAATCCGTACGGAAAGGCTCGAGGTCGGGCGTGGCGCGATATTACCCGGGCCGGGGCGGGAACGCCTTTAGGGGGTCGGGCCATCGCCAGCCGGAGCTGCCGGCGGGGCCTTCGAGTCAGGGATGCGGGCAGGGGACTCCCGGCGGGGTGGACAGAAACTGCGCAATCGCCCCGACGGTCGGCTGCGTCTGCTCCTCCATCAGCCAGTGACCCGAATCCTTGATCACGACCTCGCGGACGTTGTCGGCCGCAAATCTCATGATGTATGCCATGGTCGAACCGAGGGAATGGTCACCTCCGATGGCCAACACGGGCATTTGCAGCCTGCCACGCGCAACGGCGGCCCTGTTGTCGGTCACGTCCCGATCGAACGCGGCGAATTGCGCAAACCCCGCATGCATGCGACCTGGCTTGGCGTAGAGCTGAGCGTAGTGGGCGCGCGAGGCTTCATCGAACCGGGCGGGGTCGTCGGAAAAGTCGTTCCAGAAGCGATCCAGATAGATGCGCTCACGGCCGGCGACCAGTCTCTCCATGTCCGGCCCCCCGAACCTGAAATGCCACAGCAGGGGGCTCTTCAAAATCTCATCCCACGGCCCCACGCCAGGGACCGGTGCGTCCATCATCACGAGCCTCGTGGTGCGCTCGGGATACCGCTCAGCAAACGCAAACGCGACCATGTTTCCGATGTCGTGTCCGACGACATCCGTGTGTGAAACACCCAAGGCATCGAGGACGTCGGCGACGTCTTTGGCTTGATTCATCTTCTCGAAGCCGTTTTCCGCGACCGCCGAGAGCCCCATGCCGCGAAGATCCGGGACGATCACCGTATGGGAGCTCGCGAGCGCGGCGGCCAACGGTGCCCACATGTCGCCCGTGTCGCCGTAGCCATGCAGCAGCACCACTGCCGGGCCGGTTCCGCCCACCCGGACATGAATCGTCGTGCCGTTGGCGGGGATGTCCCGAACGCTGAAACCGGCCGGATAAGGTTGTATGTTGGCGGCCGCAGGCAGCGCAGCCAGCAGGCAGAGAAACAAGGCGAGGGATCCGAGCGCGTGTCTGGGCATAGGGGTTTCGCCTTGCAGAATAGTTGTGTACCGATCAGTATATAATTATAGGGCTCACGTGGCAGGTCGTCCAAGAGAATTCGATGTCGATCGCGCGCTCGAGCGGGCCATGGAGCTTTTTTGGCGCCATGGGTACGAGGGCACCTCCCTGGCCGATCTCACCGGGGAGCTCGCTCTGACTCGCCCGAGCCTGTATGCCGCCTTCGGTAGCAAGGAGGCGCTGTTCCTGAAAGCGCTCGATCTCTACGAGGCCCGCGCAGGATATCGGCAAGCCGCGCTCACCGCCCCGACGGCCAGCGCTTATGCGCGGGCGTTGCTCGAGGGCGCTGCCGATCTGCACGGGGACAAGAAGAATCCTCCGGGGTGCCTGGGAGTCCAGGGCGCGCTGGCTTGTTCGGTCCAGTCCGAGGCGATTCGCAAAGAACTCGCGCGCCGCCGCAAACTCGGCGAGAGCCACATTCGGGAGCGACTGAAGCGCGCCCAGGCGCAGGGGGATCTCCCGGCGGATGCGGATCCCGCCGATCTGGCTCGCTACCTCTCGGTCGTCATCTACGGAATTACGGTCCAGGCAGCCGGGGGCGCGACGCGCAATGAGTTGCGCAGTGTGGCGGAACTCGCGTTACGCAACTGGCC
This sequence comes from Steroidobacteraceae bacterium, assembly GCA_036499585.1. Taxonomy (GTDB): domain Bacteria; phylum Pseudomonadota; class Gammaproteobacteria; order Steroidobacterales; family Steroidobacteraceae; genus 13-2-20CM-66-19. The sequence goes on along the minus strand of DASYDM010000057.1, from coordinate 280,355 downwards.
GCCGCCGCGTGGGCGGGGCGGCAAACCTTAGGGGTGCGCTGGCTGTGAAAAAAAGGGCGCCCTGTTACGGGCGCCCCTGACGCTGTATCGCTAGCGGATTATTTCTTCGGAACCGCCAGGAGATTCGCCTGATCGGCTCCCGACTCGTTGTCCTCGGTCACCACCATGAAGCCGAGGGCTGGTGTCTTCTTCAGCTGCACGGTGTCGACGCCTACCGGTACGTTCCCAGCCGCGTTCGGCGGGATCGTTACGAACAACGCGTTCGTGAGGGCCGGTGTGAACACGTTGAACGACGCAGTCTGCGCTACATCCTCTTCGTTGCCGAAGTTGTCGAAGGCCGACAGGGTGTAACTGAATTGCGGATGCGCCGGCGTGACGCCCAGATCCGAAGCTACGGCAACCAGTTCCGCCGTCGATCCATCGGTCGGCGAGTCAATCGGGTACTGAAGCAATCCGCCTGTCTTGAGATTGAGCAGGAAGCTTGCGAACTGGCCACTGGCGCTTCCCGTCGTGACGTTGCCGACATCGCCCGAGAACAGGTCGAAGTCGGGCTGTCCGTCGCCGTCGACGTCGACCAGGATGTCGTATTCACCCTCACCCAACGTCGAATAGCGCTGGTGCGAGTTGATGGCGAACACGAGCACGCTGTCGGTCGTCCCGGCCGTGGCGCCCGGAACCAGATTCGACTGAACACCGACCGCACGGGGCGACATTCCGGTCTCGAGGATCTTCGTCTTTGGATTCCTCAGGCCCCAGACATAGAAGTCGGCATTACCCGGGATGACGCCGTTGCGATTGTCGACGCGTACCGAGAGCTGCTTCCCGTTGTTCAACGTCGCGCCGACATTCGATCGGCTGCGCGGCACGAAGTAGTACGGCAGACGCAAGGCAACGCCGCCGTTCGAGAACCGGTCGACGGGCGTCAACGTGATGTAGCCCGCAGCCTCCTCGTACAGCAGATTCCCTTGCGCGTCGTGTGTGCCGCCCACGGTATTGGCTGGTACGTTGATCGATACGCGCAAATCCCCCGTATCCTTGCCACGAACCACGATGGTCGATTTCGAGACCTTCACGGTGTGCGGAATACCGGCGACCTTCGTCACGCTGACATTGAACGTCGCCGGGATGGCTGAGTGATTCCGGACGACCAGATCACGCGAGTCCTGGAAGTCTCGCAGCAGTTCCGCTACGCCAAAGGACAACGGGCCCAGGTCGTCATCGTTCTGCCCTGTGACGGTCACACTGGTCTGTGTTGCCGGCAGGGGCTGAACGAGTCCCATGCCTTCGAGGCGGGGCGTGTAACCCAACAGCGCTGACGGCGAACCGGTCTGCAGGACCGCAGCCCTCGAGGCGCGCTCGGTCCAGTTGGGATGAGCTTGGATCGTCAACGCGGCAACGCCAGCTACGTGCGGCGTGGACATGGACGTGCCTGACTCAGTAGCGCCGCCGCTTCCGGTGCCGAAGCCCGCCGATATGACATCCACCCCAGGAGCGCTGATGTCAGGCTTCAACGAGCCGTCGCCCACACGCGGGCCACCTGAGGAGAACGTCGCCGCCATGCGATAGCCCGCGTTCGGGACGTTGCCCGCCACGAGGGTTCCGGTCTCACCCGGGGGGGCGGAGACGAACTTGGGGCCGTCGGACTGCTGCAGCGAAATGAACGGAATCGTGACTCCGGTGATCGCCGGTGAGATGAAGCCAGCGGCATTGTTCACGACTGCGACCGCAGAAGCCCCGGCTGCCATCGCATTGTCCATCTTGATCTGGAACGTGCAGGTGCCACGAGACAGCACGACGATCGCTCCACTCGGCACACTCGCAAACTCGCTGGCGTCGCAGCCGAGGCCCAGCGCGCCGTTGGTGAGCAGGATTGACACGGGGCGAGGTCCCGTCGGCAACGGGAGTTGGTTCTCGTTGATGCCGCCGGCGGAAGCACCTCCGGAGAGCGTCAGGATGACCCCGTTCACCAGAAACAGGTGGGAGTCGATCGCCGCGACGTTGATGGCTCGCTTCGCAATGGCGGGGTCGGATGTAATGTAGACGGCCGGACCGTTATTGCCGGAAGCAGCCACTACGATCACGCCGGCCTTTGAGGCCGCGTCCGAAGCCTCGGCATCGTCCGCGGCAGGGTCGCCGTACGGCGAGCCCAGGGACATGCTGATGACATCCATGTCGTTGTGCACAGCCCAGTCAATTGCGTCCGCCACGACGCTGGTCGTGCCGGTGCACCCGAATACCTTGACGGCATAGATGTCAGCGAGCGGAGCTACGCCGGGGCCGACCTTGAAGCCGGTGGAATAAACGGCCTGGTTGTACGGGCCGCGATAGGTGGTGCCATCCAGCGCAACACCGAATCCCGCTGCCGTACCGGCCGTGTGGCTGCCGTGACCGTTGCAATCCAGTGGGTTGGGATCCGGCACGGGGACACTGCCTGCCGTGTCCGCGTCGTAGGCATCGCCGACGAGATCGATGCCGCCTTTGACCTTCGGCGCCTGGGGACCGACCAGGCTCGGATCCGGAGCCGCCGCGTCATTGGCCAGCGCGGTCTGGAAGGCCGCGACGGTGCCGGGGCCACCGAAGTCCGCGTGCGTATAGTCGACACCCGTGTCGATCATGGCGATCTTGATGTGTTCGCCCTTGAAGGACGGTGTGCCCTGCCAGACCAGTGGAGCGCCTATATAGGGGACCGTCGTCGAGTTGCTGATCTTGTAGTGACCGACGGTCAGAACCTGGGTTACACCCGGAATGTCCTTGAGGCCGGCGACTTCGCTCCGGGCAATCTCGACCCGCATGCCGTTGAGCGCGTCATAGTAGTGGCGCAGAACCCGACCACCGCGGGAGACGATCGAAGGCGCTATGGCCGCGTGTTGCTGCGCCAGCTGGGAGTGAATGGCAGCGTGATCGGAGGCATTGACCTTGAGGTCCACGCTCCGGGCACGCACTTGTGCCACCGACTCGCTGCTCATGACGACGACTACCTGAGTGCGCTCGTTTGCGCGTGCCTTCAACGGCAGCTGGCTGGGCGAGGTGATCTGGATCCGCGCAGGCGCGCGTGTCCGATCGATTCCACCGGCCGCCGCGGTCGTCGGGGCGCCGACAGAAATCACCACAGAAGCGAGTGCACCGATAAAAGAAATTGCGCGGACCGATCGCCTGACAGGCGAGGAGACCGCAGTCAGCCACGGATTCCTATGCATGTGGATTCCACCCTGAAGTTTTTATCGATCGTGTTCGATTCGAGTTTGTTATTCGCGTGCCCCTTCCGCACGCGAGTTGAATCGATACTAGTCCGATACCGATTTGACGTAAACCGTATGAGAGCGCCTCGCACTCACTGGTGGCGATGCGAGCGCAGGTGGAAATCGTGAGAGCGATTCGGTGCTGCCGGTACTGCGAAGCTCGGGCGCTCGGACGCGAGCTTGGCTTGCAGCCTTCGCGCCGGGTGCTTCAGGAGGGTGCTGTGGTATTTGACATAAGCGGACCGGCGGCGACGTGCCACCTGCGCATCAGGGTGGGTGCTGGCGCTAAAGCACCATCAGGTCCTGCCCGACGATCACTTCTCCGGAGAATTTCTCCCGCACACCTTGGATAAATGCGGTCACGGGATAGGCGAGGCCACCGGCTGACACGGGGCCGGACAGCTGATGATTCAGCACTACCATTTTGACGCCGGCTTCCGAGGCCATGCGGCCCACGTCGGCCGGGGAAGAGTGAGTTTCGGCGACGTGACGATAGATGTTGTTGGGGTTACCGGCGGCCGCCTCGACCTTTGCCCGCTCTGCCATCTGAGCGAGGACGTTGGCATCGCCGACTTCGCAGACGAGAATGTCTGCACCGCGGGCCAACGTGGCGACGTTGGCCGAGTAGGCCGTGTCTCCGGCGAATACGATCGAGCGATCCTTGGTGATCACGCGCAACGCGAGGCTGCGATGCTGCATGTTGGCCTTGGATCGAGGCGGGAAGTGGGTGTTCTCGATGGCCGTCACGGTGACGCGATCGTCCTTGAACACTTTTACTGGCGTATCCGAGGCGACTACGTCGTATCCGTGGAATTGCTTCTCGGGGTCTACGGTTCGTCCTTCGTCGACCGTACGGATCTCAACGTTGCCGCGGACCACCTGGATGCACGCCGATATCAGTCGACTGGTCCCATACGGCCCGTAAGCGTCCGTCGGCGTGGTCTTGCTGTTGCTCCACTGATACGAGAGCAGGGCGGACATGTCGCCGGTGTGATCGTCGTGCAGGTGGGTGAAGAAGACGGTGTTGACCTGCAGATACCCAACGTTACTGGCTACCAACTGACGTACTGTTCCGTATCCACAGTCGATCAGGTAAGGCCTGCCGTCGACCACCACGGCGCTGCCGGTTTGGCCGCGCGTGAGGTCGATAGCCGGACCCGCGCGAGTCCCCAGGAGCACCAGCCAGGTGCCGGGTCTGGGTCCCCGCTGAGGCGGCACAGTCGCCGCAACGATGCTGCCGCCCACGTCCTGCGCGCTAGCGGTGCTCGAGAGCGCCACTGGCGCGAGTGTCGTCGCAGTCAGGGCCAGAGCCCTGGTCAAAACGACGCGTCGGGTTACCGAGGCGGGCTCGCCCTGGGGCGAGCCGCCAGCCGCATATCTGTTTTTCACAGCGACTACCTTCAGCTCACATCGTGAGCTTGATGCCGACCGTGAAGCGTCGTCCCAGCACGTCGTAGAAGCTCTGGTTGGTCTGGGCAGGTGCGCTGCCGAGGGCGACGTATGCAGGCGCAAGCGGTGGCGCCTTGTCGAACAAGTTGTTGACCACGCCATACAACTGCAACGTACCGGACCCGACCGGAATGTCGTAGGAAGCGCGCATGTCGAAGTACGTCACCGACGGTACGTGATTGTTGGCCACGTCTATCTGTGTGAGATTGTATGTGGCATTGAGCTTACCGCCGTCGATGAAGCGTCCTTCGAAGAAGGTCGTGAAGGGGCCGTTGGCGTACTGGACGTATGCGGTGACCTTCCAGCTGGGCAGTCCCGAGAAGCCCACGTCGCCGGCGTACTCGGTCCTCACCCCGGTCGAGCTGACCTGCTCGTTGGAGGCGAGATAGCTGGCGAACAGACGTCCGGAGAGGCTCTCGGTGCCACCCCCGAAAAGGTGCACCCCGTGCGTGTAGCCGCCCTCGAAGTCGATACCCCTGACCGCGGCCTTGGCCACGTTCTGGAACGTCTGGTTGACGATGAAGATCGAGCCGTCGGGATTGTGGCTGATGTTGGCGCACTGATCCGTGTTGTTCTGCTGGTAGCAGGCGGTGACGATCTGCTGAGCGGTGTAAGCCTGGATGGCGTCCTTCAGCGAGACATCGAACCAGTCGATCGAGAAGTCCGCTCCCGGCAGCCAGTGCGGCCGGTAGACGATGCCCGCCGTGACGGTATCGGCCGTCTCCGGCTTCACCGCCGGGTTGCCGCCCTGGACGATCGTGATGTTCTCGGTCGGATTTCCGGCCCTGCCGTAGTCGATGACGGTCGCGGCGCCGCCGGTTCGGTCGAAACGCTCATCCAGGTTCGCTGCACGCACGTCGCGGGAGAAGGTCCCGCGCAGACGTACGTCCTGGACCAGTTGGTCGTCCAGACCCAACTTGTAGGCCAGGATGGATCCGCTGCCGCTGTAGTCGGCCCAGCGGATCGCGCCATTGAAGTTCATTTGCTGGGCGAACAGCTTGTTCGACAGGAGGGGCACCTCGGTCTCAGCGAAGAACTCCTTGACGTCGAACCCACCCTTGACGAATGGGACTTTGGAGAACTGGACATCCACGGAATTGTTCGCGGCACCCGGAGGTACGCCGCGGATTCCGAGGGTGGCGTTGTTGGCCGGAACCGGCAGGACGTTCGGGCTCGTGGAGGGATTGCCTTGGGCGTCGTAGACGATCTGGTTGAGTGCCTCGCGGCGGTACGTAGCGCCAACCGCCATGGAGAGGGGACCGGCGCCCCAGCCCTTCCAGAGGTCTCCCGAGGCGACCAGTTCGGCGTTGTTCTGCTGGATATCGACACTGCGAACCTTGTCAGGCCCGCTGGTGTAGCTGAAGTCGCCTTGCGGGCCGCTCGCGTAATAGGGCGTCGTCGTCACAGGGATGCCGGGGTCGTAACCGGTCACCCAATCGATCGCCGCCGGCGAGGCATGTCCGCGACCGAAGAGATTCAAGGGCACGCAGTTGGGATACTGGCCGGAGACCACCGTGACGTTGCACTGGATCTGGCCGGTGGCCGGGTTCTGGACGGCGTCCAGGGCCATAAAGATCCGGTCGAGCCGGATGCCGCCGATCTGGCGCGCGTCGAGATTGGTCTCGCCGAACTGATAGTTGCCTTCGACCGACCAGTCCTTGAAGAAGCCGCCGCCCACTTTTTCCTTGAAACCGAGCGTGCCGGCGCGCACCTTCGTGTCGTTCTCGACGTATCCGTTGTTGGCTATATCGAGGCTGTCGCCGATTCTGCCGAAGGTGAACGACGCGATGTTGTTGGTTGCCATCAGCTGCGCCAGGCTTGCCGGCAGGAAGGCGTTGTTGGCGTAGACCGTCATCGGTGCGCCGCTGGTGGGCGAGAACAGTCCGCCTGAGTTGGTCGTCTTCACCATTTCGGTGGCATAGATGCCCTGGAAATAGACGTTGAGGCGCTCGGTCAGGTCCGAATCCAGATAGGTGAAGAAGCTGTTGCGACTGGACTGCGGCTCGACGCTCGGGCGATCCGTGTTGTTGTCCGTGCCGCTACCGCCTCCCACCACCGACTGGGCGCTGGTCGCCGTCGAGACCTGTGATCCCGGGACGAACGGACCGACCGAGCCATCGCTGTTGAAGATCATCGGGGTGAAAGAGGCAGGGACAGTGTGACCTGCCGTGGCCTGCCAGGCGCTGATCACGCCGTCGTACGAGGCATTGGTCGAGGTCACATAGGGCACGGGATAGAACCGGGGGTTGGCCGCGCTACTGCCGTTGCCGGCGGCGCTGCTCTGCAGGAGACCCCAGCTCTGGTACCAGTTGCGGCCGGCCCAGGTGTAGATCGGATTTTCCGCGTAGTGCTCGCCCGAGATGATGATGTGCGTACGGTCGCCGAGCCCGCGGCCGAAGGTCAGCGAGTATTCGGCGTTCTTGTTGTCGCCGCGGCTCGTCTGGCCGGCCTGGGCCGTCCCTTTGAGGCCGTTGAATTTCGTGTCGAGGATGAAGTTCACGACGCCTGCGACCGCGTCGGTGCCGTACGCCGCACTGGCGCCGCCGGTTACCGTATCGACACGCTTCACGACGGCCTGCGGGAAGAGATTGATGTCCGGGCCGCCGAAGAGTGTGGAGTCCACCATGCGCCGGCCATCCAACAGCGTCAGCGTGCGCTTGGTGCCCATGCCTCGCAGGTTGAGTGAGCCACCCCCGGGGGAGGTGAAGAATCCGTTGGCGCCGGTGTTGAAGTTGGCCGTCGTGGCGCTGCCGTAGAACTGGGGCAACTCCACCAGGGCATTGATGATGGTCGTCGGCGCCAGATTGGTGAGCTCGTCGAGCGATACGGAGGTCACCGGCGTCGGCGTGGTCATGCCGACGTGCTGAATTCTCGTACCGGTGACTTTCACTTCCTCGAGCTGCGCCGGTTCCGTGGAATCTGCGGCCCGCGCTTGCAGGGCCGCTGTGACCGCCGCGCATACGAAGGCGGCGACGAGTTTCTTGTTCAAGTTGAACCCCCCTTGGATTTGACCGACCGGATCCGTGCCTGAGTCGGAGCCGAAGTCCCTGATTTATTAGCTATTTTGTTAAATGCTCAGGCTTAGGATCGACTCTGATCAGAATCAGAACACGGATTCGTATTTTGAGTCAAGGGACGACACGCGTCGCTCGGGGCCCGATGTAAGCGGGCCCCGGCGAGGTGGTGGAGAATCAGCCGCGATACGACTTGCGCTTGACCTTGCGATGCGTGCTCTCGCGAGGATAGATCCCGGTGTGGCGGGTTCTGATCTCGGGAGGATAGCGACCCTCCGGCACCGGCTCATCCGGGCACGAATCCAGAATGGCATTGGCGCGCTCGCGGATGCCGTCCTGAAACTCCGTGTGGGAGATGATGAACAGGTCGTTGTTGCGAATGCCGTTCAACACGCGCTCGCCCGCTTCCAACGGATCCATCAGCGTGGCGCCAAACGAGGGGCGCTGCCGACCGTCCGGAAGCGGCGGGCGAGAGCCGGGAGGCAGATTGTCGGTGTTGACGCCGCCAGGGCAGAAGGCGGACGTGCCTATGTTTGTGCCCTCCAGCTCGATTCGCAGCGCCTCCATGATGGCGGTGGACGCGAATTTGGTCGTCGTATAGACACCCGCAGTCACGGCGGGCAGCAGCCCGCTCATGGACGAAGTCGTGCAGAAGTGGCCGCCTTCTCCGTGCTCCTTCATGTGAGGAAGGATCACCGCCACGCTGTGATAGATCGCGCCCAAGTGCACGTCGATCGAGTTCTGCCACTCTTCGGGCTTTGCCTCGCTCGCCTTGGCGAACGTCTTGATGCCGGCGTTGTTGACGACCACGTGCAGTTTCCCGTACTTCGCCTTCACCTGGTCCAGCAGCTGCACCCAACCGTCGCGACCGACAACGTCGTGTTTGACGGGGAAGACTGGGTCGGTCTTCTTGAACAGCGGCATCGCTTCAGCCAGACGCTTCTCGTTGCGATAGCCAATGACGACGTTCATGCCGGCGTTGACGAATGCACGGGCAATTCCTAAGCCGATACCGTCGGAGGCCCCGGTGACGTAGGCCGTCTTGCCCTTCACTTCCTTGAGCGGTGCGGGCTGCGATTCGGTGGGCTCCGGCGGCGGAGGCGGCCGGTTGGGCCGGCCACCAGGGGCCGGAGCGCCGCCACCTGCCTGCTGGGCCAAGGCGCTTCGGCTCGTGCCGAGGGCTGCCAGAACGGTTGCGGCGCCCGCGCCGACCGCGAGCGTGCTCAGGAACGCGCGACGATCGGTGGCGGCGGGTTGTTCGGTCGATGGAGGCTTGGACGAGCGCCTATTGGCCATACGGGTTCTCGGATGTGGTTGTTCGAATGGGGCGGAGCCCTCCGGCGCCGCCGTTTCGGCAGGTCGTGCGGCTCGCAAAAAGCACTGCTCGCCGGCCTGCCCCCTCGGGCGGCGAGGTTCGCTCACAAAGGCCGGGTTCACAACGGACTGGTGGTGTTCACACCACCAGTCGGCGGTGGGGCGTACTACGGCGGTGCGCGAGGGTGCCGGAACTCAAAAACCGTGAGGGGTTCGCGTCGCTGGGCGAAGTGCGAAGTGCCAAGGGAGGGGCGGGCAGTCGCGGCGGCGATGGCGCCAGCGGGGGCATCGACGAGTTACGGATGGCGGCGCCGGTCGAGGGGTGATGGCGCCAACGGCCGCGCCCGGGAACGGCTAGCCAGCGAGGTATTCCAACTCCGGTGGGCCTGGTGCGCGATGGCGAATCACTTCAGCTTTTCGCCCGTTTGGCAATCCCCCCAAATGCGCGTTCGTAGCCTGCCGCGAGAGGCTGATGTTAGAAGCGAGACAGCCGTACACTGCGCGGCGTGGAGTTATTTCAAATTTGGAAATGAAAGGGTGATGTATGGAGCTTCTGTTGGGTGAGTTGGTTGCGATCGGCGCGCTGCTGTTGGGGCACGTCGGTATCGTCGTGTACAACCGCTTTGTCGCCGTCCCGGTCGGTCGTTGATACCCGGTATTTGTAATTTGGATGGCCGATAGTACCTATCGGCAATAGTCGGTTCGGGCCATAACGGCCAGCAATATCAGAGATACGGGAATCGAATTGGCGAAAGCGGGTAGCGAGCGAGCCTTTGACGCCGCTGCACTGCTAAGCCTCCCCCCGAACGGTCTGGCGCCGTTCCTGTTCCCCCAGAGCCCACGCGACATGCTCGCGAATCAACGGCGAAGGGTCCTCGCTTCGGGCGCTTAGCGCCGCACTCACTTCCGCCGACGCCGGGGCATTGCCCAGGGCGATAGCAATATTCCGCAGCCAGCGCTCATAGCCGATCCGGTAGATCGCCGAACCGCGCATGCGCTCGTCAAACTCCGATTCGGTCCACGCAAACAGGTCGGTCAGCCGCGGGCGGTCGAGTTGATGTCGCACCTTGAAGTCCGGGTGGGCGGCTGCGGTGGCGAACTTGTTCCAGGGACAGACGAGCTGGCAGTCATCGCACCCGTAGATGCGGTTACCCAGTGCCGGGCGCAGCTCGATCGGAATCGATCCCTTGTGCTCGATCGTCAAGTAGGAGATGCAACGCCGGGCATCCAGGCGATGCGGCGCGACGATCGCCGCGGTTGGGCAGGCAGGGATGCAGGCCTCGCAGGTCCCGCAATGCGCGGTGGCGGCCTCGTCTGGGGGGAGCGGGAGATCCGTCAGAATCTCCCCCAGGAAGAAGTACGAGCCCGCGTGCCGTGAGATCAGGTTCGTGTGCTTACCGATCCAACCGAGCCCCGCATTGCGGGCCAACGCCTTCTCCAGGACGGGCGCACTGTCGACACAAACGCGGTAGCCGAAAGCCCCGATGATCTCACTCATTTCCTCAGCGAGCTTCGCCAGCGCCCGCCGCATGATCTTGTGGTAGTCACGGCCGAGCGCGTATCGCGACACGTAACCCAACACCGGATCGCCCAAAGTCTGATCGGCTGGGGCGGACTCACCGGGCCAATAGTCCATGCGAACGCTAATGACACGCACGGTACCGGGCACCAGCTGCTCCGGACGGCTTCGGAGGGTGCCGTGCCGTTGCATGTAGTCCATGTCTCCGTGGTACCCGGCCTCGAGCCAGCGCAGGAGATGCTGCTCATCTTGGGGTATTTCGATGCTTGTAACGCCAAGCTCGCCGAAACCCAGCGCAAGCGCACGGGCGCGAAACTCCCGCTTGGCCTCGTAGAGGTCGATTGACAGCTGAGTTGGGGCCTTGTCGGTCACCCGTGTCAGTATAATCAGCGTATGCCACTGCCGATTGCCCTCTATTCCACAGCCCAGGTTCGCGCGATCGACGCGCATGCAATCGAGACCCTCGGCATTCCCGGGTACACCTTGATGAAGCGGGCGGGCGAGGGAGCGCTGCGCTATATGCGGGCGCGATGGCCCACTGCGTACCGAGCCGTGATCGTTTGCGGAGGCGGCAACAACGGCGGCGACGGCTATGTGCTTGCGCGGTTCGCCCAAGCGGCAGGCCTCACCGTTTCGGTCCTTGCGGCAACATCACCTAATGGTCTGCGTGGCGATGCGAAGCAAGCGTATGAAGACTTCAAGGCCAGCGGGGGATCGATACGCCCCTTTGCGCCGGAGCGCCTCACGGATGGCGACGTAATCATCGATTCCCTTCTGGGGACAGGCTTCAAGGGAGAAGTTCGCGACGAACTCGCGTCTGTCATCCGCGCCATCAACGACTCGAAACGACCGGTCTTCGCGATCGACGTGCCTTCCGGGCTGGACAGCGACACCGGCGTCCCCCGAGGCGAAACGATTCGTGCGGACTGCACGGTCACCTTCGTCGGGCTGAAAACAGGGCTCTTTATAGGAGATGGGCCGGAGTTCGCCGGCACTGTCGTTTTCGACGACCTCGAGCTGGCGCCACCCGATGCGGCCCAGTACAAGCCCAGGCTCGAACGGATCATCGACGCGGAGATTCAGCGCGCACTGCCTCGCCGTCGACGTGCGGCGCACAAGGGCGATTTCGGTCGCGTCGTGATCGTCGGGAGCAATGTCGGTATGCCCGGCGCGTCCCGACTCGCTGGCGAGGCCTGCCTCAGAGTCGGTGCGGGTCTCGTGACGGTGGCCGTCGCGCCTGAAAATGTTGCTGCGATTGCCGCCGGTCGACCCGAGCTGATCTGTCTGCCTCTGACGGACATGGACATGCTATCTGAGGCGGTCGATCGCGCGGATGTCCTGGCGATCGGTCCTGGCTTGGGTCGCACGGCATGGTCTCGTGCAGCACTGGACGTCGTACTTGGGCACAACAAGCCGACAGTCGTCGACGCTGACGCCCTCAACCTTGTCGCCGAAGCTAAGAGTCGAGCACGGGACAACTGGATCATGACTCCCCATCCCGGGGAGGCGGGCCGATTGCTCGGTGTCACGACCGACGAGATTCAGAAGGACCGTTTGAGCGCACTGGATCGTCTGACCGAGCGGTACGGCGGCACCGTGGTGCTCAAAGGTGCCGGCACGTTGGTCGGAAGTCGCAATCGCACACCCGGACTCTGCGAGCGGGGTAACCCCGGAATGGCCAGCGCGGGAACGGGTGATGTGCTCACTGGGGCAATTGCCGGAATCCTCGCGCAGTGCCAGGACATCTGGCTGGCGGCTCGCGTTGGGGTGCTGGTGCACGCGATGGCCGGTGATGCTGCGGCCCGGACTGGCGAGCGTGGGCTGCTGGCTGGCGACGTCGCTCGCGAGCTGCACACTTGCGTAAATCTCTAGCCGCTGCGAGCGCAGAGGAGACCGAGCAGATTGGAGCGCGGCTGGCAGCTGCGCGGCCTGCCGGCGACCCGCTACAGGTCGTTTGCCTGACTGGTGACTTGGGGGCCGGAAAGACGACGCTGGTCCGGGGCTTCCTTAGGGAGGCGGGCGTGGTGGGGGCCGTGAAGAGCCCGACATACACGCTCGTGGAAACCTATCGTGCGGGTGCCACCTTCGTTCACCTCGATTTGTACCGCCTCATCGAGCCGTCCGAGCTCGAGAACCTGGGGCTCCGCGACTGGGCAGTGCCGGGGCACGTGTGGCTCGTGGAGTGGCCGGAGCGGGGGACCGGGCACCTTCCGCCTGCCGACCTGGTTATCAGGCTCGTGGGTGGTGAACCCGCGCATGTCATCGAGATAGAGGCCGAGAGCGTTTTGGGTAAGGAGTGGCTCGCGAGCCTCGCGTGAGGCGCGGTCGTGACGAGACGCGCCGGCAAGAGGGACCGCCGGCAAGAGGGACCGCCGGCAAAGGACGTCCGCTCGCAAAGCGCGCGCGCCGAACGCCTCAGGCACGACGGTCGCTGGCAAATAGTTGAAATGCCGGCGCGAGGCACGTAGATTAAGTAACAAATTACCTGCCGAACCTCATGATAAGGAAGGCCTTTTACGTCACCTGGCTCGGTATGCTCGCTGTACAGGCGGGTAGCGGCGCAGCCTCGCCTGCCAGCGCGGAGCTCAGGGACATTGAACTTGCAGCGACCCCCGATGGTGCTCAGCTCACTTTAGACCTGAGCAGCGCCACTTCTCAGAAGGTATTTCGCCTCAGCGGCCCGGATCGAACCGTCATCGATCTCGGGCACACGCGTCTCGCGAAGGGTGTTCACGCGCCTCCTGGTGACGGGATCGTCGAAGATGTTCGCACCGGCGTGCAGCCGGGCGGCACGCTGCGCGTCGTCGTCAAAGTGACCTCGTCTGCGCGAGCCAGCTCCGCGTGGGTCGGTGCGGGCCCCGGTGGCATGCAGCGTCTGGTTGTGACCCTGGGGCGTTTGTCCCCGAAGAGGGGGCGATTGGCGTCGACGATGGCGCCCTTAGCTTTACGCGAACCTCTTGTGCGCGGCGCGGCCGCGGAACCGGCAGCGTCCGTCGCCGCAGCTTCCGGTGCCGCGGGTTCAGGTGCCGCAGCGGCCGTTGTCGCAGCTTCGTTCCCCAGGATTGTAAGGGCGCCGCATGCACCCGCGGACTCCGATCGCGATGTCGTCGTCGCGGTGGACGCTGGTCACGGCGGCCAGGATCCGGGTGCGATCGGTCACGGCGGTACGCGCGAGAAGGACGTGACGCTCGCGATCGCCAGAGCTCTTGCCGAGCGAATCAACGGTGAGGCCGGCATGCGCGCGGTGCTGACCCGCAATAAAGATGAGTTCATCGTGCTGCGCGATCGCATCGGTAGAGCGCGCATCGCCAAGGCGGACATGTTCATCTCGGTTCATGCCGACTCGATTGTGGACCGGACTGTTTCGGGCGCCTCGGTGTACGTGTTGTCAGAGAAGGGCGCGACCAACGAGGCTGCGCGATGGCTCGCAGACCGCGAGAACGCGGCGGACCTCATGGGAGGCGTGAAGCTCGACGACAAGAGCAACCAGCTCGCGTCGGTGCTCCTCGATCTATCTCAGACGGCGAACGTCAGTGCCAGCGTGACTGCCGCAGAGGGCGTGCTGTCATCGCTCGACGGAGTGGGGCAGGTGCGCAAGTCGCAGGTGCAGCAGGCCGCATTTGTCGTGCTGAAATCGCCCGACATTCCGTCGATGCTCATCGAGACGGCGTACATCTCCAACCCTGCAGAAGAATTACGGCTCAAGTCCCCGAATCAACAGGGGAAGCTGGCTGATGCGATCTTCACAGGCCTGAAGGGATACTTCGAGCACAACCCGCCGCCGGGCACACGGTTCGCCGCGCAGGCGCGCCACAGCACTGTCGCAAGCGCGAGCTTGCTCGCGAGCCCGGCGACCACGCGTTAGGGTCACGCCCCGGGGCGCGGAGTCGCGCGCACTGCGGGCGCGCGCGAGGATCTGCTCACGCGACGAGCCCACGTCCTCTCCCCGAACGCGCCGTCCGACGCGAATCGCCTGTAAACTCCGGGCGCATGCCCATACAAGTCCTGCCGAGCGAACTCGTCGACCAGATCGCGGCTGGCGAGGTCATCGAACGACCCGCTTCCGTCGTCAAAGAGCTCGTTGAGAACAGCCTCGACGCGGGCGCGACAAAGGTCGAGATCGACATCGAGCACGGAGGCATCGGACTCATCCGCGTACGAGATGATGGCTGCGGAATTCCGGCACGTGAGCTGCCGATTGCGATCTCGCGACACGCGACGAGCAAGATCGCATCGCTGGACGATCTCGAGTCGGTCGCCACGTTGGGCTTCCGAGGGGAAGCCTTGCCATCCATCGGTTCTGTGTCGAGGTTGCGGCTGACGTCGCGGCCTGGGGATGCCGACCACGCGGCGCAGATCAGCGTCGACGGCGGTGCGGTCAGCGAGGTGAAGCCGTCGGCTCATCCGCTGGGCACGACGATGGAAATCCGCGACTTGTTCTTCAACGTGCCAGCGCGGCGCAAGTTCGTGAGAAGCGATGCGACGGAGCACGGACACATCGCGAGGCTGGTGGAGCGGCTCGCTCTGTCCCGCTTCGACGTGGGGTTCCGTCTCCGCAATGGCGAGAAAGTCGTGCTCGATGCGCCGGCGGTGCGCGGTGGCGCGGGGGCCGAGTCCGCGCGCGGGGCGGGGGGCGAACTCGCGCGTGAAGGTGCGGCGCGAGGATTGACGAACGCGGAGAACGCACGTCTCGCGGCCGTTTTGGGCAAGGAGTTCGTGGGACAGTTACTGCCGATCCATCACTCGGCAGGCCCCGTCGAGATCAGTGGTTGGGTCGGCCTGCCGACGGCCTCGCGCGCGCAGCCGGACCAGCAGTTCTGGTTCGTGAACGGTCGCAGCGTTCGCGACAAGCTTCTGATGAACGCCGTGAGAGTGGCGTATCGGGACGTTCTCTACGGAGGACGGCATGCGGCTTACGTCCTGTATCTCACGCTCGATCCGAAGCTCGTCGACGTCAACGCGCATCCGCAGAAGCTGGAAGTGCGGTTCAGGGACAGCAGGCAGATTCACGAGTTCGTGTTTCGAAGCCTAGAGAGAGTGCTCGCGGGCACGAAACCCGATGCGTCAGCGTCGCCGGCGGCGGATGCAGCGGCGGCGTGGGGACACGGGGGTGTGTTGGGGAGCGCGGAAGGCACCGAAGATGGCGCCCCGGCCGGGCATCAAGCGAATGGTGCAGCGGCTTACCCCAGCGCGGGCGTTCGCTGGGGCGGCGGCGGAGGCCGCGGGCCGACTGAGGTGTTGCGCGTCGCAGAGGCGATGCACCGCGAACATCTGTCAACGCAGTCGCTCGACCTCGTCGTTCCGTCGAACTCCACGTGGGCAGTTGCCGAAGGTCGTGTGGACACGCAGCTCTACTCGCCAATGCGGGCGGGTTCGCCGGCACTGCCGTCGAGTGCCGACAGCGATCATCCGCTGGGTGTGGCGCTCGCACAGCTTCATGGCATCTACATAGTTGCCCAAAACCGTGAGGGGCTCGTGCTTGTCGACATGCACGCGGCTCACGAGCGCGTGCTGTACGAGAAGATGAAGGCAGACTACGCGGAGTCTGCAGCGGCTTCCCAACAGCTTCTCGAACCCATCGTCGTAGAGCTCAAGGCTCACGAGGTCGATGAGGTTCTGGAAGGCCGGGAAGGGTGGGAACGCGCGGGGTTCGAACTCGACTCTCTGGGGCCGACTCGCCTTGCACTGCGGCGGGTGCCGGCCATTCTCATTGGTCAGAACGTCGCGGAAATCGTGCGGTCCGTCGTGCGCGACCTTGGATCGGACTCGGACGCACACCATTTGGAAGGAGCAGCAGACAAGTTTCTGGGTACGCTCGCATGTCGGACGGCAATTCACGCGCACAGACGGCTGACTCTTCCGGAAATGAACGCACTGCTGAGACAAATGGAAACAACCGACCGTGCGAATCAGTGCAACCATGGGCGGCCCACGTGGACGCGGCTATCGCTAGGCGAGCTGGACGCATTGTTTCTGCGGGGGCGGTAGTGAGTACGGGTGCGCGGTGGCGCGCACGCGTGGCGCAGCACCGGTGAGCCTCCCGGTGTTGATGCTGGCCGGGCCGACGGGCGCGGGCAAAAGCGACTGGGCGATCCGCCTCGCGGAACACGCCGCGGTCGAGATTGTCAGTGTCGATTCGGCGCTGGTGTATCGCGGCATGGACATCGGTACCGCAAAACCCAACCGCGAGATTTTGAGCAGAATTCCTCACCACCTGGTCGACATTTGCGAGCCGACCGAGAGCTACTCGGCGGGACGGTTCGTAAACGAAGCCATGGGACTGATCCGTGAGATTCACGGACGAAACCGCGTGCCGCTGCTGGTCGGCGGAACGATGCTCTACTTTCGAGCGCTGCTGCACGGACTCGCCCCGCTACCGAAGGCTTCGGCGGAGCTGCGGCAAGAGATCGACGCTCGGGCTGAGCGCGAAGGTTGGCCGCTGCTTCACGCCGAACTCTCCCGCCTCGACCCACAGGCGGCGGCACGAATCAGTCCGAACGACAGTCAAAGAATCCAGCGCGCCCTCGAGGTTTGTTACGAGACGGGGCGTCCCCTATCTGAACTGCAGAAGGACACGGTGAGTCCGCTGAAGGGGGTTCCGACGAAACAATGGGCATTGGTCCCTGGAGATCGAACGGTCTGGCACCAGCGCCTGGAACGGCGTTTTTACTCAATGCTGTCCGCAGGCTTTCTCGAGGAGGTTCGCGCCTTACGTAATAGGGGTGACCTCAACGCCGATCAACCTGCAATCCGTGCAGTTGGGTATCGGCAGCTGTGGGAGCACCTGGAGGGGGAGGTGGGCCTGGACGAGGCCACGCGCCGCGGCATAACCGCTACGCGGCAACTGGCGAAGCGACAGGTCACCTGGATCCGCTCGGAGCCGTTACTTCAGTGGCTCGATCCCGATGCGACAGGATCCGAGGCGTCGTGGAATAGCGACGCGCGCCTGGCGCTGCGAGAGCTTGGGCTTTGAGGCAGCGTGCGTGGTAATATGGGAAAGTGTGTTGGGCCTCGGCACTACAAATCCACGACCTTACGAATAAGGTTGTATTGCGCGAGGTACGGAGCTTGCTGGATCGTGGGACAGGGAAAGTTCGCTTGCGATCCCTTATCGAACAACTAGAAGCTGTGAAAACAAGGAGAACCCGATGGCCAAAGGCCAGTCACTGCAAGACCCCTTTTTGAACGCGTTGCGTAAGGAACGAGTTCCGGTTTCAATCTACCTCGTCAACGGCATCAAACTTCAGGGCCAGATCGACTCGTTCGATCAGTTCGTGGTGCTCCTGAAGAACAGTGTCAGTCAGATGGTGTACAAACACGCGATCTCCACGGTCGTGCCGGCGCGCAACGTGCGCCTCACGAACGAAGATGGGACTGTTGTGCCGGAGACTCCTGTCGAGTGATTTCCGGTCCACTGGAAGCCTGAGTGTTCGAGCGCCCACGCACAGGTGAGCGTGCGGTACTGGTTCGTCT
The DNA here is from genome assembly GCA_036499585.1 of Steroidobacteraceae bacterium. GTDB lineage: Bacteria > Pseudomonadota > Gammaproteobacteria > Steroidobacterales > Steroidobacteraceae > 13-2-20CM-66-19. The sequence continues at coordinate 262,347 of DASYDM010000057.1, read as the reverse complement.
GGGCTTAGGCGCTCAGGTCGAGCCGGAGGATCTGCAGGAGTTCACGCAGCTGGCGGAATCTGCGGGCGCGCGTCCTGTCGCGACCGTGACGGGCCGGCGTGATCGGCCCGATCCTCGTTTCTTCATGGGAAGCGGTAAGGCGGACGAGGTCCGTGCCATCGCCGAGTCCCTCGAAGCGGACGTCATCCTCGTCGACCACGCGCTCTCACCCAGCCAGGAAAGAAACCTGGAGAAGCTCACGGGCCGGCGCGTGCTCGACCGCAACAGCCTCATTCTCGACATCTTCGCGCAACGCGCCCGCAGCTTTGAGGGCAAGCTCGAAGTCGAGCTCGCGCAGCTGAAGCACATCGCGAGCCGCCTGGTGCGGGGCTGGACCCACCTCGAGCGGCAGAAGGGCGGCATCGGCATGCGCGGCCCCGGCGAAACCCAGCTCGAGACCGACCGACGCCTGCTCGGCCAGCGCGTACGGGTTCTGACCAAGCGCCTCGAAAAGATCAAACAACAGCGTGAAACAGGCCGGCAGCAAAGGGCCGAAATCCCGGTCCCCTCCATCGCCCTGGTCGGGTACACCAACGCCGGCAAATCGACGCTCTTCCGGTCGCTGACAGGTGCGGACGCTTATGTCGCGGACCAGCTGTTCGCGACGCTCGATCCCACTGTTCGCCGCCTCACGTTGCCGGGTGGCACGCTGGTCGTTGCGGCCGATACGGTCGGATTCATTCGCGAGCTGCCCCACGAACTCGTCGCGGCATTCCAGTCGACGCTCACCGAAGCGCGCGAGGCGACTCTGCTGCTGCACGTCGTCGACGCCAGCGATACTCGCCGGGATGAGCACATCGCCGAGGTGGACTCGGTACTGAAGGAGATCGGGGCCGATCAGATTCCGCAGATCATCGTCTATAACAAAATCGATCGCCTGGAGACCCTGCCGCACGTCGATCGGGAGTCGGACGGCCGGCTGGCCGCAGTGTGGATCTCGGCGCAGAACCGTTTTGGGATGGATCTGTTGAGCGACGCAATTGCCGAACGGCTGTCGCGATTCGCGCGCCGCGCCAAGGTTCGGGTGCCTGCCGGAGCGGGGGCGCTGCGCTCACGGCTGTACGCGGCCAAGGCGGTCCGTGGGGAGCACAGCGCGGACGACGGGACGATCGAACTGGACGTCGAACTCCCCGAAGTGGAGCTGCTTTCCCTGGCGCGGACGGAGGGGGTCCAGATCCTGGAGGTGCCTCCGAGAGCCGTGCCTTGTGAACCCGAGACCTCCTACCTACAATCGACGGCTGCCTTTCACATTTCCCATCGTTAAATCTCTTCTCGGCGTGCCCTATGGCGTGGAATCAACCAGGCGGTCAAAACAACAGCCCGTGGGGCAAGCGTCCGGGCCAGAGCGGTCCTGATCTGGACGAGCGGGTGAAGAGCTGGCAACGCCGGTTCGAGTCGTTCCTGCGCCCGGGCGGCGGGGAGGGCGGCTCGCTGATGCTGACGGTCGCCCTGGTGGCCGTGGTGCTGTGGCTCCTCAGCGGGTTCTTCCAGGTCAAGGCGGCGGAACGGGGCGTGATCCTGCGCTTCGGGAAGCTGGTGGCCATCAAGGGACAGGGCGCCGGGTGGCGCTGGCCGTGGCCGATCGAGACGCTCACCAAAGTGAACGTCACGAACTTCAACAGCAGCGACTACAAGTCCCGCGTGCTGACCTCGGATGTGAACCTTGTGGATGTGCGCTTCGCCGTGCAGTACCAGTTCACCGATCCGCGCAAGTATCTGTTCAGCGTCCGCGACCCCGAACAGACTCTCAGCGAGGTCTCCGAGAGCGCGATCCGCGAAATCGTCGGACGCAGCGAGCTCGATGACGTGCTGGTCGGGTCGACCCGTCCGCAGATCACACGGCGCACGAAGGAGTTGATCCAGAAGACTCTGGATGATTACAACTCGGGCATCACCGTGACGACGGTGAACCTGACCGATGTGCAGGTCCCCGAGGCGGTCATTCCTTCGCAGCGCGATGCCAACAAGGCGTTGGCCGATCAGGAGCGCTACATCAAGGAAGCCCAGGCGTACGCCAACCAGATCATCCCGGTGGCCGAAGGCGCTGCCGCTCGTATGGGACAGGATGCGCAGGCGTACAAGGCGCAGGTCGTCGCGGTGGCCGAAGGTCAGACCTCGCGCTTCCTGCAGCTCGAGGGGCAGTACACGCTGGCGCCTGAAGTCATGCGCCGCCGGCTGTACATGGACACCATCGAGCAGATCCTCGGACGCTCGCACAAGGTGCTGATCGACTCGAAGGCCGGCGGTGGCTCCGGCGGCAACATGTTCTATCTGCCGCTCGACAAGCTGTTGGACAAGGCCGCCCGTGAGCCGGAGGTCAGTGCGACACCGCAGGACAACGGGACCGGAACGGGAAGTGGCCAGCGGGAGCCGGAGTCCTCCGTCACAGTCGAAGCCCGCGGGCGGGGAGAGCGCTGATGAACTCACGCGCTGTCGGTATCGCCGTCGCGGTCGCTGTGGTGGGCTTCGTGGTGGTCATGTCCTTGTTCAGTGTGCGCGAATCGCAGATGGCGGTGCGCACCGAGTTCGGCGCCATCATCCACAGCAGTTACGAACCGGGACTGCATTGGAAGTACCCGTGGGACCAGGTCGTCAAGTTCGACGGCCGCATCCTGTCGCAGTCCTACACGGGCGAGACCTTCCTGACCAACGACAATCGGGGACTGATCGTCGACTTCTACGTGAAGTGGAAAGTCCAGGACGCGTCGAGGTACTTCCAGACTGCCGGCGGCAGCGAGGAAACGGCAAGCGAGCGCCTGGCCTCGATCGTCAAGGACGGCATCAAGAGCGTGGTGGCGCAGCGCACGCTGGAAGAGATCGTCTCCGCGGAGCGTGCCGCAGTTACGGGCGACATGTTCGGTCAGGCCAGCCACAACGTCGCGCAGTTGGGTATTGATCTCATCGACGTCCGTGTGCAGCGCATCGATCTGCCGGACGACGTCAGCACTCGTGTCTACGAGAGCATGAAGCAGAACTTCGCGAAGATCGCGAGCCGTCTGCGCGCCGAAGGGCAGAGCGCGAGCGTGCGCACCAAGTCGGCAGCTGAGCGGCAGCGCACGGAGATTCTGGCCGAGGCCCAAAGGGACGCCCTCAAGGTTCAGGGCGAGGCCGATGCGCAGGCGTCCAAGATATATGCCACTGCTTATTCGAAGAACCCGGAGTTCTACGCGTTCTGGCGCAGCTTGCAGGCCTACGAGCGCTCGATCGGCAAGGACGGTGACCTGCTCGTGGTCACTCCCGATGGCGAGTTCTTCAAGTACCTGAAAGACCCGGGCAAGCGGTAGTAGTCTTCCCGTGTCGTTGAATATTTCCGATCTGATCGCAGCTTTCGGCCTGTTCCTCGTGTTCGAAGGAATCGCGCCCTTCCTCAGCCCCGGCCGCGTCAAGCGAGCGCTCGCCCGGCTGTTGGAAGTGCGCGACCGTGAGTTGCGGATCGCCGGCCTCGGCAGCATGCTGGTCGGCGTCATCATTTTATTCCTAGCTCGCTAGAGGCCGTGCGCTGTTGGGCAAGTTCGTCGTCATTATCGGTATGCAGTGGGGTGATGAGGGCAAGGGCAAGGTCGTCGACCTCCTCGCCGATCGAGTCGCCGCCGTCGCCCGTTTCCAGGGCGGTCACAACGCGGGCCACACGCTGGTTCGCGGTGGCAAGAAGACCATCCTGTCGCTCATCCCGTCCGGAATACTTCGGGAGGATGTCCGTTGCTTCATCGGCAACGGCGTCGTGTTGTGTCTGGATGCGCTGTTCGAGGAGAGCCAGAAGCTGATCGACACCGGCGTGCCGGTGTTTGAACGGCTGCGCATCTCACCGAACTGCCCGTTGATTCTGCCCTCGCACATTGCACTGGATCGCGCTCGCGAACAGGCGAAGGGCGCCAATGCGATCGGCACCACCGGCCGCGGCATCGGCCCGGCGTACGAGGACAAGGTGGCCCGCCGTGCGGTGCGCGTCGCGGACCTGTTCCAGCGGGATCGCTTCGCCGCCAAGCTCGGCGAGATGCTGGACTTCCACAACTTCGTCCTGCAGCAGTATTTCCGCCAGCCGGCGATCGACTTCCAGAAGACGCTCGATCAGCAGTTGGCGTATGCGGAGAGACTGGCGCCCATGGTCACCGACGTGACGCTGGCGCTGCACGATCTGCGCAAGGGCGGCAAGAACGTTCTGTTCGAGGGCGCGCAGGCGGCGATGCTCGACATCGACCTGGGCACCTATCCGTATGTCACCTCTTCCAACACGACGGCCGGCTTTGCCGGAACCGGCACGGGTCTGGGCCCGCGCGTGTTCGATGAAGTGCTGGGGATCGTCAAGGCTTATACGACCCGCGTGGGTGCCGGTCCCTTCCCGACCGAGCTCTTCGACGACACGGGTGAACATCTGTCCAAGGTGGGTCACGAGTTCGGCTCGGTGACCGGTCGGCGCCGCCGCGTGGGCTGGTTCGATGCGGTGGCCCTGCGCCGTTCGGTCATCCAGTCCAGTGTCTCCGGGCTGTGCATCACCAAACTCGACGTGCTCGACGGCCTGGACACGATCCGCGTGTGCGTGGGCTACAAGGTTGGTGACACCGTCGTGGCCGAGCCGCCGCTCAGCGTCGAAGGCTACTCGACCGTCGAGCCGGTCTATGTCGATCTACCGGGTTGGAAAGACTCGACCATCGGCATCACCGAGTACGGCAACCTTCCTGGCAACGCGCGGAACTATCTCGAGCGGCTGCAAGCGGAAGTCGGCACTCGCATCGACATGATCTCGACCGGACCGGATCGCGAGCAGACGATCGTTCTACGCAATCCGTTCAACGGCTGAATGAGCCCGTCGGCGCCGGCAACTCGCGTTGCGCTCGCGCTGATCATTCTCGTCACCGCCTTCCTGTCAACCGGTGCCTGGCGTGTCTACGGACACACGTGGGATGAGCCGGAACATCTGGCAGCCGGGATCGAGTTGCTCGATCGGGGTCGGTATGAGTACGACACCGAACACCCTCCTGTTGCGCGGATTCTCATGGCGTTCGGGCCGTATCTGGCCGGAGCCCGGTCCTATGGGACTCCGCCACCGGATGGGGTTCAGGAAGGGGTCGATATCCTCTACCGCAGCGGGCATTACGATGAGTACTTGATGCTCGCGCGCGCTGGGATGATGCCGTTCTATGGGCTCCTCCTGCTGGCCATGTGGCTTTGGGCCCGCCGCATCCTGTCGAACGATTGGGAAGCCCTGTTCGCCGTCGTCCTGCTCGCGACCATCCCGCCGATCCTCGGGCACGCGGCGCTCGCTGCCCTGGATGTTTCGATGGCTTCCACCTCGCTGCTGGCCCTTTACACGCTGCAGGCCTGGATCGACAGCGCTCGTTGGCGGGACGCTGCGCTTTTCGGAGCGGCCACGGGGTTGGCGTTCGCGACAAAGTTCTCCTCGATACCGTTCATCCTCGTGGGGATGCTGGTGCTCGGGAGCGCGCGGGTGATTCGGGTGACGGCGGACCGGCGCGAGGTCGCGGATCGCCGCGCCGGCGCGGGGGGAGCCGGAGGCGGCGTGGATGGTCGCGTGGCCGCGGGGGATGCCGGCGATGGCGTGGATGGTCGCGTGGCGGTGCCGCACGCCGAGAGACCGCAGCCGCGTCTGTGGAATCCCTTTTCGTGGAAGGCCAAGTTCGGGGGATTGGCGCTGGCGGTTCTTGTCGGGTTGATTCCCATCATCATCGCCTACGGCATTCACTCCGCCGACCCGGCGCTCGTCACCCGGCGTTTCGACTGGGCGTTGGGATATCTACTGGATGGGCACCCGCGTCTCCTGAGCGCCGTGATGTCGGTGACATCACACGTTTGGCTTCCTCGTGGCGTGAAGCTCTTCGTCGAGGGCGTCACTGCGCTGAAGGCGCACAACGATACGGGCCACGTGTCGTTCCTGTTGGGGTCTCTGCAGAAGAACGGCTGGTGGTACTTCTATCTCGTCGCTCTGGCAGTCAAGACACCCATTCCGGTGTTGGTGACGAGCCCTGTCGGGTTGGGGCTGATGGCCCGAGACGGTTGGCGCGAGCGCAATCTGTGGCGGTTGGCGCCGCTGCTGTTGTTCATCGGAATGTTGATCTTTGCGAGCAGCTACAGCCATATCAACATTGGCATCCGCCACGTGTTGATCCTGTATCCGTTCCTCGCGCTCGGGAGCGCCTATTTGCTGGCGAAGGCCTGGCGGTGGATGGGTGGGGCACTCGTGCGCCGGTGGCAGGGCGGGGCGCAGACCGTGGTGCCTGGGGCGCATTCAGTTGGGACAGTGCGGGGAGCAGGCGCTGGCGCACAGAATCCCGTGCCTCGGGCGCCCCCAAGGCAGGTGGCTCTCATCGGTCGCGCCGTCATCGTTGTTCTGGTGGGCTGGCAGCTGAGCACGTTGTACACCGCGTACCCTGACTACCTTCCGTACTTCAACGAGGCGGTGCCCAACCCGCAGCATGTCCTCGTGGACTCGGACCTTGACTGGGGTCAGGACCTCAAGCGCCTGGAGAAGACGCTGGTTGCGCTGAAGGTGCCCCGGATCAACCTCGCCTACATCGGAACCGCGGATCTCGATCGGGAGCCGTTACCACCCTTCACTCGCTTGGCGCCGTTCACTCCGACAACCGGGTGGGTGGCGATCACCGCATTGGCGCGGGAGCACTGGCCGAAGGGTTATGAGTGGCTGAATGCCTACAAGCCGATGCAGCAGGTGGGGAAGACAATCGATCTCTACTACATCGCCGCGCGGCCCCCGTCAGCTGGGGCTGGCGGACGCTAGCAGGCGAGAGATTCGCGCGAGCGCCGGCGGATGCGAGTAGTAGAAAGCCGAATACACCGGGTCGGGCGTAAGCGTCGAGGCGTTATCCCGATACAGCTTCACCAACGCACCGGCGAGGTCGTGAGCGCTCGAGTGCTGGGCGGCGAAGCCATCGGCCTCAAACTCGTGTCGGCGTGACCACATCGCACCGATCGGAGTGAAGAACACGCTGAACACAGGCAGTGCGACGACGAAGAGCAGCAGCGCGCTGTGTGACGACGGGTTAGGGACGCCGAGGGCGGTGTAGAACTGCGGGAGGTGGGCGAGCCAACCCAGCAGCGCAAGCCCGAAGAACGAGGTGATGACCGAGACGATCAGGCGCTTGCGAATGTGCTTGAGGCTGAAGTGGCCGAGCTCATGCGCCAACACCGCTTCGACCTCGGAGTGACCCAGCCGGTCGAGGAGGGTGTCGAAGAACACGATGCGCTTGTTGCGACCGATGCCGGTGAAGTAGGCGTTGCCGTGCGCGGAGCGCTTGGAGCCGTCGACGACGAAGACACCCTTCGACTTAAAGCCGCACCGCTGCAGAAGTGACTCGATGCGCTCCCGCAACGCGGGATCCTTTAATGGCGAGAACTTGTTGAACAAGGGCGCGATGACAGCCGGGTAAGCCCAGGTCATCACGAGCATCAACACCAGCCACAAGCCCCACGCCCAGAGCCACCACAAGGGACCCGCGCGCTCCATGAGGGCAAGGACCGCGAGGACGACCGGGCCGCCGATCAGAATCGTCAGGACTGCGCTCTTGATGAGGTCGATGACGAACAGGCGCGGCGTCATGCGGTTGAACCCGAAGCGCGCTTCGAGGCGGAACGTGCTCCAGACGTTGAAAGGCATGTTGAGCAGCGATGTCAGGATGATCACCGTCACGATGACCGCGGCGCCAAGCCAGGGCTGGGACCAACCCGAATTCCTCCACACGGTGTCGAGGGCCGCGATGCCGCCACCCACGGTCAGGGCGAGCGTGACCAGAGCACCGAAGATCGTTTCGATGTAGTGAAGGCGGACCTTGGCGACGGTGTAGTCGGCCGCCTTCTGGTGCTCTTCCAGAGTGACCTGGGCGGCAAAAGGTCCGGGGACCTGGGGACGGTTGCGCAGAACCTCGGCGGACTGGCGTCCGGCGAGCCAAATCTGTAGGGCGGTCCCGAGAAGGACCGCCAGGACGAAGACGATGCTCATCCCGCTACGATGAGGGGAGATGCGAAGGGGTTCAAGTCTGGATGGGCGGGAGGTCGTAGCCCGGCACCCAGAACCCATGGATCTGCCCGGCGATGCGGTACGGCATTCTCACCAGCGCAATCGGGCCGTCCTCGAGGTGATCGATGTCGACGATCACGAGGTCGTTGCGACCGCCCTGCTTGAAGTAGGTCGCCACGCCGACCAGATAGCCATCGCCTTCGCCCGCGCCCTTCCTGCGAGGCACGAACGTGGCTTCGGCCAGCATCGCGTCGGGGCTGAGAGTAAAGGTGCGGACTTTCTGAGTCTGCTGGTCGATCACGTACCACGAGCCGCCGGGGCCCATCGAGTTGAAGAACCCGTAGCGGTAGTGAACGGTGTGATAGCGATCGTCCTGCCGCGACAGGGCGCCGTTGATCTGCGGATACATCCACTCGTACGTGTATTCGTGGACCTTCTTGCGCGAGAGATCGACCGTCGCGCGCAGGATATGGCCCTGAGCCTTCGCCGGGTCGAACTTCTCGTGCAGCTGCGGGAAGAAGCCGAACTGGTTGGACTGGCCGCCGTCCATGTCCCAGAACACTTTCTCGCCATCGCTCCACTGGCCCATGCTGTGAGTGGCCATGTAGCCGGGGCCCTTGTACCAACGGAGGTCCTTACCGTCGCCGCCGCGGCGCATGACACCAAGCCAGGTCGGCAGCGTCGAGTCCCACGCGTAGTGGGGGCCGCCCGAGTTGATGACATCCATGTTGGTAGCCAGCGGCTGCACGTAGAACAGGATGTGTTTCTGGGTCACGCCGAAGTCGTGAATCATGCCGACGTAGGGGACCTTGATCCAGGCGCGCCAGTTGACCTTTCCGCTCTTGTCGGCGGAGAACACGAACACGTCGTCGGTTGCGAGGCCCTTGGCCTCATAGCCGAACGCAATCAGCTCACCCGTCTCGGAATCGATCTTCGGGTGCGCGGTGAAGGTCTTGCCCTCGAGGCCGCCGTTGAAAGTGTAGTAGTCGTCGACCGTGTCGAGTGTGTGCGGGTTCAGCAGCACCGGCGGGCTGTCTTCCTTCATCGCCATCAGTTTCTGGTGATGATAGAAGATCTGCGTGTTGGCGGTGCCGCGGCTCAGGTTCTTGACGCTCGGGTCGTCGGTCGTTGGATTCCGGTACATCCCGAACAGCGAGCGACGGGCCGCGTGCTGCGCCTTCCAGCGCTGCGTGCGGACGTAGCGGCTGCGGAAGTCGACGTGTCCGTCCTTGATGCGGAACATCGAGATGTGACCCTCGCCGTCGAAGGCGATGTCGTGCATGTACTTGGAGGGCTTCGGATACTGCGGATCCGGCCCGATGCGGTAGAAGGCGCCGTCCAGGTCGGCGGGCAGCTTGCCTTCGACTTCGCAGTCATAGAGATCGTTTTCGGAGCGATAGACGGCGCTGCCGGTGCTACCGCCCCCGCCAAAGCCCCCGGTTCCCGAGGGCGGGAAAAGCACCTCGGCTTGCGCGGTTTGCAGGCCGGCGAGTCCCGTGGCGGCAACCCCTACGCCGGTGGTGACCGCACCACCGAGAAACCGGCGGCGATCAATGGTGAAATCGATAGGTTTTTTCATGGCGGAACAGCCCCTCGGGGACAACTCTCTGGCAGACCCGAATGTTACGTCACCGCGCAGCGGACCGCGCATCATTGCAGCTTGCGCCCACCCTTTGGGGTGGATAGTGGCAGTACCCCCAACGGTGCTAATGGCCGGCGGGGGATCGCAGGCTATCGGCCCCTCGCAGGCCGCTTGCCTTCGTTGACGCTGGCAGGCCCCTTACGCACACTCCCGCGCGACTTCCATTCCACTGCATAGAAAGAGGCTTTCCAGCCATGGCCGATCAGACCCGCAAGGAGCTCGCCGAGCTCGGACTTTCCATTCGTCGCAAGGTGCTGGGCGCGCAATACGTCGATGCCGCGCTGAACAACATCAATGATTTCAACCGACCGCTGCAGGAGATGCTGAACGAGGTCTGCTGGGGTGGTACCTGGGGCCGTGAGGGCCTGTCGCATCGCGAGCGCAGCATCATCGTACTATCGATCCTGACGGCGTTGGGACGCTCGCACGAAGTGGAAACGCACACCCGGGGTGCGCTCAACAATGGCCTGAAGCCGGAAGAGATCGCGGAGATCTTTTTGCAGGCGGCCACCTACTGTGGCGTGCCTGCTGCGGTGGACAGTTTCCGGGCGGCGAACAAGGTCATCGCGGCCCATGGCAAATGAGGGAGCCGGTGCGCCTGGCACAGTCGCGGGCGCGGCGTCCACTGGCGGCGTGACCGCGTTGGGTGGCGCGTCGGCTGGTGGCGTGACCGCGTTGGGTGGCGCGTCGGCTGGTGGCGTGAGCGCGTTGGGCGCCGCGTCAGCTGGTGGCGTGAGCGCGGCGTCGGCCGGCGGGACGAGCTCGTTCCGGCCGCCCGAGAAGATCGGCTTCATAGGCTTGGGCAACATGGGCGCTCCGATGGCCCGCAATCTGGCTGCGGCGGGCTACGCGCTCGTCGTGGCCGATGCCATCCCGGCAGCCGTCGAGAAGTTCATGGCGACTCTGCCGCCGCAGGCCAAGGTCGAAGCCCCGGCGAGCCTGAAGGCGATCGGCGAGGCGTGCCGTGTCGTGATCACGATGCTTCCCGAGGGGAACATCGTTCGCACTGTTTTACTGGGCGACAACGGTGTCGCCTCAGGAGCCAGGTCCGGCGCGATCGTGATCGACATGACTTCGGCATCGCCGGTTGGAACGCGTGCCCTGGTCAAGGATCTCGCAGCCAAGGACATCACGTTGGTCGATGCTCCGGTTTCCGGTGGCGTCGGTCGAGCCATCGACGGGAAGCTGGCCATCATGGCCGGCGGCGACACCGAGGTGCTGGACCGCTGCCAACCGATCCTGAACGCAATGGGCCAGACCTTCAGAACCGGCCCCGCAAGCTCGGGCCACGCGATGAAGGCCCTGAACAACTACCTGTCCGCGGGCGCACTGGCGATGGCGGCCGAAGCGGTCCTGGCCGGTGAACGTTTCGGGCTCGATCCGAAGCTGATGATCGACATCTTCAACGCCTCCACGGGCCGCAACACGGCGACGGACAACAAGTATCCGAAGTTCGTGCTGCCGCGGACCTTCAACTCCGGGTTCTTCCTCGGCCTCATGGCAAAGGATCTGCGGTTGGCGCTCGAACTGGCGCAGGACTCCGGCACGCCGGTGGATATCCTCAAACCGACGGTCGAGATGTGGTCGCAGGCCGAAAAGGAACTCGGCTTCAAAGCCGACAATACGGAAATCGTGAAATATCTCGAGGCGCGCCGGCGGGCGCAGAAGTGAAGGGCCGCCGGGAGGCTCCATGACAGAACCGGCTCCATATGAAGTTTATGCGGTGCGCTATGCGACGGTTGAGCGTCACAGCGCGGAGAATTTCATCGGGGGCGACCCGCACGAGACGGCGGCGCACATGGACTACTTCGTGTGGCTGATCCGAAACGCGCAGCGCACGATCGTCGTCGATACCGGGTTTGATGAGGCTGCGGCGCTACGGCGTAAGCGCACGTTTCTGCGGCCGCCGACCGAGGGACTGAAGCTCCTGGGTGTCGATCCCAACACGGTGGAGGACGTCATCGTCACTCACCTGCACTACGACCACGCCGGGAACCTCGCCAAGTTTCCGAAGGCGCGGTTTCATCTTCAGGATCGCGAGATGGCGTACGCCACCGGGCGCTATATGGGCATCCCGTTCTTCTCGGGGGCCTACGAGTGCGACGATGTCGTTACTGCGGTGCGGTTGGTATATGGCGGTCGCGTGATGTTCCACGACGGGGACAGCGAGATCGCTCCGGGTGTAACGGTGCATCGCATCGGAGGCCACACGCGGGGACTGCAGGCCGTGAAGGTCTCGACGAAGTCCGGATGGCTGGTGCTGGCGTCGGATGCCGCGCACTACTTTGCAAACATGCTCGAGAACCGGCCTTTCCCCATTGTGGCGGATGTCACCGAGATGGCAGACGGCTGGCGCAAGTTGCGGGAGCTGGCGAGGGGCGAGGTGGAGAGGATCATTCCAGGGCACGATCCCATGGTGATGGCGAAATTCCCGCCAGCCGTGGAGGGCGTCGCGGTCAGGTTGGATTAGAGGGGGAAGAAGATTGTGAGCAATAAGTTCGACGTCGTGGCCATCGGGTCCGGTCACAATGGCCTGGTCGCCGCGGCGTATCTGGCGAAGGCCGGCAAGCGCGTGCTGGTTCTCGAGCGCAACGAATGGTTCGGTGGCGGCGTCGTGACCCGCGAACTGACGGTGCCGGGTTACAAGCACGACCAGCACTCGATGGCGCACATCTTCATCCAGGCCAACCCGTTGTTGGCGCAGGACGAGGTGGGTCTGAAATCCAAGTACGGCCTGAAGTATGTTTTCCCCGAGAAGCCGATGCAGTCGCTGTTCGAGGATGGCACCTCGCTGGCGATGTACCGTGATCGCGAGCGCACGAAGGCCGAGATCGCGAAGTATTCCAAGAAGGATGCAGAGGCCTTCGTCAGACTGGCCGAGCAGGCTGCCGCCTGGTTGCCGATGATCGCCGCGACGCTGTATGCAGCGCCGATGCCGATGGGTGCGTCGGTGGCGATGATGGATCAGAGCAGGGAAGGGCGTGAGATCTGGCGCATCTCGCAGATGAGCACACATGACCTGTTGTGCAACTACTTCGAGAACGACAAGGTGCGCATGCACTTTGCGCGTGTTGCGGGCGAGAACCTCGTATCGCCGGACGAGAAGGCCACCGCACTCGGTGTGTTCGTGTTCACGGCCTTCCTGGAAGCTTACGGCTTTGGCGTACCGGTTGGCGGGAGCGGCGCGCTGACGAATTCCCTCATCGCCTGCATTCGCGATCACGGCGGCGAAGTCATCGCCGGCGTCGATGTCGAGAAGGTGACCGTGAAAGGCGGTAGAGCCACTGGTGTGAGGACTCGGGACGGCCGTGAGTTCGCTGCGAAGGACGCCGTGATCGGCGCCATCCATCCGCATCTTTTGGGAGTCATGGTCGAGGGCATCGATCCGACGGTCGCCAAAGAGGCCGCCGCAACCGAGATTTCTTCGAACGCCTGCATTACGGTCCATGCCGCGCTGAAGGCTCCGCTGCGTACCGCGGCCGGGGCGCCCATCGATGCGGTGATGACCGAGCTGCTGCCGAACGAGTACGAGACGCTGCGCCGCTCCTTCGACGACCTGCGTTATGGTCAATTTTCGAGCTACCCCCTGGTCGGCCTGGGATCGCTCTCGGGATTCGATCCCTCGCGTGTGCCCCCGGGCGGTGCCACACTCCATGCTTGGGACTACGTCCCGTACGACCGCATCGACGGCCGTTCCTGGGACGATACGAAACGCGACTATGCGGAGCGGATGCTGGCCCACATGCGGCGGTTCCTGCCCAATGCGTCGTCGGACAATATCGTTGCGTACCACTGCGACAGTCCCGTCGACATGGAACGCACATCGCCGAGCTTCAGGCGTGGGGACCTGCATGGGATCTCGACATCGGCCTATCAATCGGGTGCGCACCGGCCGACACCGGAACTCGGCCAGTTCACCGTGCCGGGTACGGAGCGGCTGTATCTGGTCGGACCGTTTCAACATCCGGGCGGCGGCGTCTTCGGCGCGGGACGGGCGACGGGCATGAAAATCATCGAGGACCTGCAATGAAGGCCACATTGGGGCGTTGCGAGGACCTGCAATGAAAGCGGCATCGGTGCGGTGCGAGGGTCTGCAATGAGTGTCGCCCCGGTGGGGCGTGGACCCGGTCAGCCGGGCGACCTCGCCGGAAAGACGGCCTTTGTCGTGGGCGCGACCGCCGGCATCGGACGAGCGGTCGTTCTCGAGTTCGCCGCGGCTCAGGCGAACGTCGTGATCGTCGGGTTGGGCGCGAAGGACGGGCAGCGGGTCGAAGCCGACGCGCTTCAGGTCGCTGAAGAAAAGCGCCGTGAGACCGGACGCGCGCCCGGCAAGCACAATGCCATGTTCATCGAAGCCGACGTGACCCGGCTCGAGCAGCTCACCATGGCCTTTGCCAAAGGCGTCGAGCGCTTCGGTCGCATCCACATTGCCGTCAACAACGCTGGAATCGAAGGCCGCTTCGGCCCGGTGCACGAGGCCGGGACTGACGACTTCGACAGCATCATCGGCGTCAATCTGAAGGGCATCTGGCACGGGCTGAAGGTCGAAGTCCCCCACATGCTCGCCAACGGTGGCGGAGCGATCGTCAACACGGCTTCCAGCGCCGGCGTGACCGGAATCCCCAACGTCGCGCTGTACACAGCGAGCAAGCATGCTGTCGTAGGCCTTACCAAGGCATCCGCACTCGAGCTCGCGAAATCCAACATCCGCGTCAATGCGGTGGCACCCGGGCCGGTAGACACCGGTCTCCTGCACCGAATGATCGCCGGAAAGATCGATGTGTCCGTCATCGCCGCCAGCGTCCCCATGGGGCGCGTGTCAGCGCCCGAAGAGTCCGCGCGAGCGATCGTGTGGCTGTGTTCGGATGCAGCGTCCTACGTCACCGGACATACGCTCGTCGTAGATGGCGGGCTGACGGTAGCCTGAACATGCTCGTTACGATCAATCGCACCAAGCTCCGCCCCCCGACCCGCAAGGGCAGCCTCGTGGAGCGCCAGGCTCTGGTGCAAAGACTCTCTGCCGCGCCGCGCCCGCGGCTGGCACTGATTCAGGCGCCGGCCGGATTCGGCAAAACCAGTCTGTTGGCGCAGTTCCACGCTGCCGAGCGCAATGCCGATGTGGCCGCGGCCTGGCTGAGCGTCGACGCCTCTGACAATGACGCTACACGCTTCCTCCAACACCTGATTGCGTCGCTGGAAATGGTCGGAGTGCCACTCCCGCGCGAGTTGAAGGACGCAGTCAGTTCCGGCGCGCGTCTCCCGCCGACAACGGCCTGCGATCTGCTGAGCAACGCCATCGCGGACCTGGAGAAGGATGTCATCGTCTGTGTGGACGACGGCCACCTGCTGACTGACGTCGCGGTGACGGGCTTGCTCACCAGCCTGATGCAGAGTCCTGTCTCCCGGATGTCTTGGGTTTTGGCGACCCGCGTGACCCCAACGGGGTTGCCGCTCAGTCGCCTGCGACTGCTGGGCGAGCTTGCCGAGATCGGCGCGCGCGAGTTGCGGTTCACCGACAGCGAGTCCGAGGAGTTCTTCCGCAACACGGCGGGAGTCCAGATCGAGTCGACTTTGGCCGCACGTCTCAACGAGCGAGCCGAGGGTTGGGTTGCGGGCCTGCAGCTCGCGTCGCTCGGCATGAAGGGAGAGAACGAGGCGGCCGCGGTCGCCGAACGCTTCTCCGGCATGAACCGCAATGTCGTCGAGTTCCTCGAGAGCGAGGTCCTGGCGCGGCTGGACGCAGAGACGAGTCAGTTCCTATTGGAAACCTCGATTCTGGCGCGCATGTGCACGGGGCTGTGCAACTTCATCATCGGTCGAACCGACGCACGGGCCCGGATCGATGCGCTCGAGTCCGCAAACCTGTTTTTGTTCTCGCTCGATGACGAGCGCCACTGGTATCGATATCACCACCTGTTCGCGGCTTTCCTCGAGCAGCGGTTGCGTGAGTTTTATCCCGATCGCGCCCGGGAGTTGCACGAACGCGCCTCTCAGTGGCTCGAGGACAACGGGTGCGCAATCGAAGCGATCGAGCACGCCGTCAAGGCGCGCTCGTTCACGCGTGCGGCCCGTCTCCTGGATCAGCTCAATCTGTTCGAGGACGGCCAGATTGCCTTGCAGGAGCGGTTGGCGCAGCAGATTCCGATGACGGTGCTCGAGCAGTTTCCGAACCTGCAGCTCGATCGGATCTGGGGTTGGGAAGCGGATTGGGAGTTCGCCAAGTCACGCACGGCGCTGCAACGCCTGAAGCGGGTGTTGCAGGACTGGCGCAGCGGCAAGCGGCGTCCCCCCGAAGATGTCGATCTCGACTACATCGCCGCCAAACTGGCCCATCGCGAGATGATGGTGAGCTTCGTCAGCGATGACATGACGAACACGCGACGGATGTGCGAGCGCTGGCTCGCAGCAGACCACCCGACCGATCGGGCGATGAAAGTCTCGACGACGGGCGCTCTGATGGCCGCGCGGCGTGAGCAGTACTGTCACGATGGTGTCGCCGCTACGGCGGCTGCGCTGCACGATGCTTATCAGAAGACCCGCTTCGACTTCGGTGGCATCTTCCAGGATTGCATTACCGGTCTGACCTATCTGATGCAGGGCGACACGCAGTCTGCTCGCGACATGTACGAGCGGTCGTTGCGTGGCGCCACGGCGATGCACGGACGTCATTCGCCATTGGCATCGATGCCGGCCCTGTTGCTCGCCGAGATTCACTACGAGCAGAACGAGTTGCACGAGGCGCGCACGCACGTAGCCGACTATCTCGAGATCTCACATGGCCTCGGGTACGTCGACAAGTTGATTGCGGGGTTCATCACCCGCGCGCGGCTCGAAGCACTCGACGGTCAGTTCGAAGTGGCTCAGCGCACTTTGGACGATGCCGATCGTTATGCGATCTCGACGGGATTCGAGCGCTTACGCGCCAATGTCGTCGCGGAACGTCTGCGGCAGCTGATCCGGCTCGGCAAGCAGGACGAGGCGGTGGACATCGCCCGTCAGCACGAGCTGTTGGGTAGCAGCACCCGATTCCAGCCGCACGAGGGTGTCAGCACGCGGGATGAGATTCTGGCGATCGCCTGGGCGCGGGCCGCGGTCGCACAGGGTGAGCTGGACGGCCCGGTTCGGTTGTTGAAGAACTGGTATCGCTTCACGTTGGAGCGGGGCTGCTACCGCTCATCGGTCCGCCTGGCCGTCGAGCTCGCCGCAATGCTCTACGAACGCAACGACCTCAGCGCGGCTTGCCGTCATGTCTGCGACGCGCTGCGCCAGGGCGTCAAAGGCCGACTGATGAGAACCTTCCTGGACGGCGGTCCTCAGGTGTACGAAGTACTCAATGCAGCCGTGTCCGGGGCCGCGACCATGACGGAGCCGGAGCGGGCCTATGCCAACCAGCTCCTGATGGCGTTTGGTGAGGCGGAGAAACACTGGCCGACCCGGGTCCGCGAGGCGGACGGCCTGGTCGCGCAGCCTGCGGAGCTCAACCGTCGCGAGCTCGACATTCTGGAGCTGGCGGCGGGTGACGTCCCCAATCGCGAAATCGCCCGACGCTTGGCTCTGTCAGAGAACACGGTCAAATGGTATTGGAAAAGGATCTTTGCCAAGCTGTCAGTCCGCAGACGGCTGCAGGCAATCAATAGCGCCCGCGCCCACGGGGTGATCTTCTAGGGGCTGGCGGGCGGTCCACCCGCGTGGGTGGTTGCTGCACGGGGGTGCCCTAGGGACGATGGCACACGGATCGGCCCTATCTTCGGGTCGCGCGACGGGGACGGTGGCGCATGGCGCTGGCAGACATCAGGCACTGGCAGATTGGCGACGTTCGTGTCAGCCGCATCGTTGAAGTGGGCCAGTTCGCCGACAACATCCAGATGCTCTACACGGATGCCGATGCAGACTGGCTGCGCCAGTTCACCTGGCTGGCGCCGCGATTCGTGACGCCCGAAGGCCAGATGGTCATCTCCTTCCAGGCTTTCGTCGTACAGACCCCGACCCGCAGGATCATGGTCGATACCTGCATCGGCAATGACCGCCAACGCCGCTTCGGTGTCTTCACCAACCTGCAAACCAGCTTCCTGGCCGACATTGCCGCTGCCGGCTGTCCCGCCGACTCGATCGACACCGTGCTGTGCACCCACCTGCACTTCGACCACACAGGTTGGAATACTCAGCGGGTGAACGGAAAATGGGTTCCCACCTTTCCCAAGGCCCGCTATCTGTTCGGGAAGAAGGAGTGGGACGCGGTGCGCGAGATGCGGACCGTCGGCGATGGGCATATGGAGCATTTCGACGACTGCATCGCTCCGATCGTCGACGCGGGGCTCGCCGAATTCGTCGGCACGGATCATCGTGTGTGTGACGAGATCTGGCTCGAGCCGACGCACGGCCATACGGCCGGCCACTGCAGCGTGCGGATCCGTTCGCGGGACGAAGAAGCTGTCATTACCGGCGACCTGATGCATCATCCGTGTCAGTGCACGGTGCCGGACAAGCTCGCTAACTTCGATGACGACAAGGCCATGGCGGCCCGGACTCGACGGGAGTTCCTGGGACGCGTGGACAATCGTCGGATGCTGGTCATCGGCAGCCACTTCGCGGAGCCGACAGCCGGGTGGGTCGAGAAGGCCGGTGATTCGTGGAAATTTTTCGCCAAAGAAGATTGAGAGGGGAAGAACATGCCGGTCAAAGGCGACAACGACAACGAGCGATTCGTCATCGACTTCTTTGACACCCTGTGCTCCGGAAACTACGACCGTCTGCGTGGGATGCTCCACGAGGACGCGACGTGGGTCGCCATGGTCCGCGACATCCCGGGAGTGGGTGTTCACAAGGGGCCGAAGGGCATCGTCGATGACTTCATGATTCCGATCCGCGCCATGTTTGCGCCGGGAGACCCGAAGGTGGACCTGACGTCGATTGCCTCGAAGGGCAATCTGGTCATCGCCGAGAGCACGGGCAAGGGCAAGGTGGCGGACGGCCGGATTTACGACAACCTGTATTGCTGGGCGATCGAGCTGAAGGACGGCAAGGTGCACCGGCTGCGGGAATACATGGACAGTCACTACATCGCCAAACTGTTCGGCGAGGGGTAGGCGGCAAAAACCACGGCCAGAATCGACAATCGAATCAGTGCCGCCGGCAACGCAGCTGATGTCCGGCAAAGCGCCGCAGGCGACTTTGCCCAATGAACGAGAGGGTTGAGACGTGTCGGAAGATATCGGGTTCTCTCAGGATCGCCTGGATCACCTCAAGCGGGTGATCGAGGCCGACGTCGCGCGGCACCTCTACTACGGCGCCGTCATGATCGTGGCCCGCGACGGCAAGATCGCCTTCAGCGAGACCATCGGCGCCCAGGACAAGGACGGCAAGAAGCCGCTGCAGTCGGACTCCGTTTTCAGCATCTTCTCGGTCACCAAGGCGTTCACCAACATCCTCGCACTGCGCGCGATCGAGTTGGGTCAGTTCGCGCTGACCACGAAGGTGTCGGAAATCATCCCGGAGTGGGGCAACGGTCTGCGCAGCCAGATCACGGTGTTCCACCTGATGTCGCACCAGTCCGGGCTCCCCATGGTCTGGGAAGCGAAGCCGGGGATGTACATCGACAAGTTCGATGAGATCATTGCGGCCATCATCGAGCGGGTTCACTCGACGGAGCCTCCGGGCGAGCACTGCGCCTATTCGCCGCTCGCGAACATCGCGCTGCTCGGCGAGATGGTGCGCCGAACGGACCCGAAGAAGCGCCGCTATCGCGACATCGCTCGTGAGGACCTCTTCGAGCCACTGAAGATGAAGGACACGGCCATCGGTCGGCGCGCGGATCTCAAGTCGCGTCACGTCGTGCCCGACATGCGCGGCAATGTTTCGATCAACCACCCGGGCAGCAGCAACCTGGGGCCCAACGGGGCCTTCGAGGAAGAGCACGCTGAGATGCCTTGGGTGGGTGCGGTTGCGTCCGTTCCCAACATGTTCCGCTTCGCGGAGATGCTGCGGCGCGGAGGGGAGCTGGACGGGGCGCGCATTCTGTCGCCGGCCACGCTGCAACTCGCCCGGAAGAACTGGACCGGCGAGCACAAGCCGAACGAGCTGTACAAGATGCTCGCGCACAAGCGCGGGTGGGAGCCGTCTCCGGCCTACATCGGCCTGGGGTTCTCGCTGCGCGGATCGGCAATCTGCCACCACCAGTTCGGCACCCTGGCGTCTCCCGAAACCTTCGGCAACTACGGTGCCGGTAGCGCGCTGTATTGGGTCGACCCGGTCCGCAACCTGACGTTCGTGTGCCTGACGGCTGGCGTCATGGAGCCTAACGACAACATCGAGCGGTTCCAACGTCTCGGGGACATCGTCATTTCAGCTGTCGTGTGAACGTGGAAGTCGACTACGTCATTGTTGGGGCGGGCACCGCCGGGTGCGTGCTGGCCAACAGGCTGACTGCTGATCCTTCGGTCACCGTTGCTCTGATTGAGGCGGGGCCGTCGGATGCGCGCACGAAGGTTCGCATTCCGTCGTTCGTGGCGGCGGCCATTGCCGATCCCGAGATCGGCTGGGGCTACAAGAGCGTCCCACAGCGCAATCTGAACAACCGTCAGGTGCCCTTGCCGCGAGGCAAGGTGCTCGGCGGTTGCAGCTCGATCAACGGCATGGCGTTCTTCCGCGGCCACCCACGGGACTTCGATGATTGGGTGAGCGATGGCGCGGCCGGTTGGGGATACGAGGACGTGCTCCCGTATTTCCGCAAGTCGGAGAACAACGAAACCTGGGCAGCCTCCCGCTATCACGGCAGCGGCGGCCCGATGAACGTGATGGACATCCCGCGCCCGAATCCTTTGATCCGCCGTTTTCTCGAGGCAACCTCGTCGCTGGGCTACAAGCGCTGCAGCGATTTCAATGCGGCGGATCCGGAGGGCTTTGGAACACGCCAGGCCACGATCCGGGGCGGCCGCCGCGAGTCCATGGTCACGGCCTACATCGAGCCGATTCGCAGTCGGCCCAACCTGGCGATCATCACAGAAGCGTTGGTGAGCACTCTGATCATCGAGGGCGAACGCGCTCGCGGTGTCGTCATCGAACGCGGCGGCTCTACAGAACGCCTGCTTGCCAGGCGAGAAGTGATTCTCTCCGCAGGTACCTATGCCTCACCGCAGGTGTTGATGCTCTCGGGTATCGGCGACGGTGCAAAGCTCCAACACCTCGGGATCGAAGTACGACATCACCTGCCGGGCGTAGGCGCCGGTCTGCACGACCATCCGGCGAGTGTCGTCCAGCTCAAGACGGCCGACGCGACCTCGTATGGAGTATCCGTCAAAGCCCTTCCGCGCGGCGCCTGGAATGTCCTGGAGTACCTCCTCTGGCGCAAAGGGCCGTTTGCCAGCAACGTGCTCGAGGCCACGGGATTCGTGCGCACGCGCCCGGAGGCGGAGCGGCCGGACCTGCAGATCGTCTTCATGCCGCTGCTGCGCAATCCTTCGGGCTCGCCGATTCCAGTCGGGCACGGCTACGGCATCATTCCGATTGCCGTGCGCCCGAAGAGCCGAGGGACGGTGACGCTGGCATCGCCGGATCCGCGAGCCGCCCCGGTGATCGATCCCAACTATCTGGACCATCCGGATGACCTGCGGACCCTGGTAGACGGATTCCAGATTGCGCGCCGAATTCTCGCGGCCCCCGCCTTCGAGAGCCTGCACGGCGCGGAGTTGGTTCCAGGGCCCGGGGTCAAGGACGAGGCGGCTATCACCCAACACGTACGCAACACGGCTGTCAGCGTGCATCACCCCTGTAGCACCTGCCGCATGGGAGTCGATCCGCTCGCCGTCGTCGACCCTCAGCTACGCGTGAAGGGTATCGACGGCCTCAGAGTCGTGGACGCTTCGGTCTTTCCGCGAGTGGTGGCGGGGAATACCAACGCCGCAGTCGTGATGGTCGCGGAGAAGGGCGCCGACATCATCCTGGGACGCGATGGGGCTTCGACGGCGGAGCCGGGGAAAGTCAGCTCTTTCGAAATGGCAGGCTGAGGACGAACAGCAGGGTCCGCAGGTTCAACAGGCGAAACGCCTTGCGAGCTTCCTCCGGCTTCAGTTTCGCGGTCAAAGGCATCGTGCCGAACAACTTCCCTTTGACGACCAGCATCGAGCCATCGCGCTCGATGGACGTCACAGTCATCATTTCTTTGCCGTCGGCACCATAGATCTTCATACGCTGCCATCATCTGTTGTGATCCGCGTCCTGTCCAGTCTGGCGGGCCTCGGTGATGAGCGCACTGCAGTCCGCATTCTTCGCAAGCCCAGGATCCACGAACGGCAAAATCGCGGCGACGGGAGTGAGCAGTGCGGCAAGCCCCAGAGCGGCGGCGCCCTGTCCCAGAGAATTCCCGGTCTTCATGTTGAACGACGGTTTCAGCAGCGGACCGCGCACCTCGATCGGGGCGCGAACTCGGAACAAACGCACCTTCTTCGGTGCACCGTTCAGCGACAGATCCCAGATCTCGGAGCCGAGATCGACTTCGCCCTTGCCGGTGATGAGGACGTCATCGGTATCGAAGACCAGACTCTGCGACACCAGCGTTCCCTTGAAGGCGCGGAATTGGGCGACACCGCACCGAACATCGGTCTTGCCCTGGTCCTTGGCGATCATGAGGCCGAGTCCTTTGACGATGTCGGAGCCGGCCAACTCCGCGAACGCCTGCCGGATTTCCCCATGAGGTACGACTACCGTCACTGAGCCATCGGAGGTTTCCGCTACCTCGTGTGCGGAACGGCCGTGGCCTCGCAGGACGGCGCGGCCGAACAACTTGCCTTCGACAGGCGGAGGGCCGTTCTTGGGATGGAACTCCGCGAGGTTCAGATCGGCGACGTGTGCGTCGAGGCTGACATCGGGGTTGTCTTTGCTCGCGTCGATGCTGAGCTTGCCGGTCACCCGACCCTGCGCGAGTTGGAATGACGCCGGCTCTATTTTCATCACACCGTGCTGCGCGTCGAGTTGGAAGTCGAGGTTCTTCAGCGTGAGCTTGCGCGTTCGGACGGTGTCGGCATGATAGTGGATGCGTGAGTGCATCTTGCGCAGGTTCTCGGGGTTGAGCTGAGTGCGGGGAAAGAAGGGGGCGTCATCGGGGCCCTTGGAGGCGGGGCCGCCGGCGGAGGAGGCCGTCTGGGTGGGAGAGGTTGGCTTGCCGGTGGGCGAGGCCGACTGGGTGGGAGAGGTTGGTTTGCCGGTGGGCGAGGCCGACGCGCTGGCCAGGTCGAGGCTCTTGGAGCTCAGGTCCGCGGTGAGAAGATCGTGCTCGCGTTTCAGGTGGCCGGAGAGCTGGTAGTCGCCTGTGTTCGGCAACTTCACATGCGTCAGGTTGTAGATGTCGGCCAGGTTGGGACCTCGTGCCGAAAAGTCGATGGCGACGGTGTCGAGTTCGAAGGGCGGGGCGAAGGTCACTTCGCCCTGATACTTCGTACCGTCGTTGACGATGTTGACGGTGAGCTGATACGGGCGGCCGGTGCGCATGGATTCGACCGGCTGGCCGACGGCAGTGATGGCGAAAGGGGTACCGGTCGTCTGGCCCGTGGCTCGAATGCGGAGCCAGTTGGGGGCCGCGCCGGCGCCGGGCGGGGCCGCAGATGTGCCAGTGGACGCGGCACGGTTTGTGGAGGCGGTGGATGCGCTACGGTCTGCCGTGGACGCGGGACCGTCCGCGGAGGCGGTGCCGGTGGCCTTCAGGTTGCGAAACTCGTCGTCCAACTCGACATGGGCATTCTTGACCGCGAGGCTCTGCACCACCGGCAGTCGTGCCGCGCTGTCGGGCAGCGCTCGCCCGTCGGAGGACCCGATGCGCCAGTTCGCGCGATTCGACGCGTCGCGCAACAGACGGATGTCGACGGATTGCGCGTCGGCATGAGGCAGGACCAGGACCCCGCGCAGCAGGAGCGGTAAAGCGCTCATTTCGATGGCTATGCGGCCGATGTGCACAAAATGGTTTGCGGCGGCCGCCGAGGACGACGCGCTGGCGGGAGAGGGGCTGGCGCGGGACGTACTGGCGGGGGACGCGTCGGCGGGAGAGGGGCTGGCGCGGGAGGCACTGGCGGAGGAGGCGCCGGCCGGTGACGGGGTGCCGGCCTCATGTGCCCAGGGCGGATTGCCAACGGTCACGCCCACAAACACGCCGTGGGGGTGCAGCGAGAACAGCTGCACCTCCTCGATGCGATCAATGGTGACCGGTCGCTTCAGGCGACCCGATACGACGTGGGCGATGGGCCCTCGCAGCAGGGAAGTGCTGGAGCCCAGGAGCAGCAGAACGCCCAGAAACAGGGCAACGAACGCCAGCAGACCGACGCCCAGGCGCTTCAGGAGTCGCAGCGACTGTCGCTCGGCGCGCAGCTCCGCGGGATTGGGCATGGGATGCGCTCTCCAGCGCGGGCTTATGCGGAACCCGTGCAGTACAGGCCGCGTTCTATAATCCGCAGTTAAAATGCACAGAGAGTCATTTTGTTGCCCGTTCCGGCCGAACCTGTGAACCGCGAGCGACTGGCCTGTCCCGACTGCGGGCTGCTGCAGCGTCTGCCTGTCAGGGCGAAAGGCCACGTACTGGAGTGCGGCCGTTGCGGGCGCGTGCTCGTCGGTCCTGCCACCGGCCGGGTGGACGCACCCCTGGCGCTGTCGGTGGCGGCCCTGCTGCTGCTCATACCGGCCTACACCGCGCCCCTACTGATCGTCTCGACCTTCGGCGCCGTGCGGGAGACCTGGCTGCCGTCGGCGGTGTTCGGCATGTGGCGCGATGGATTTCCCTCGCTGGGACTGCTGATCGCCGCCTTCAGCATCGTGCTGCCCATCCTGTTCCTGACCCTGCTGATCCGAGTCCTGGTCGGCCTGCACCGCGGCCGAGTCGCGGGGCTGGGTTCGCTCTACCGCTGGATCAAGCACCTGCGTCCCTGGGTGATGATCGAGGTTTACCTCGTGGGCGGCTTCGTCGCCTACAGCCGTATCAAGGTCGTCGCCAACGTGGATGTGGCGATGGGCGGGTGGTGCCTGATCGCCGCCACCCTGGTGCTGATGCTCGCCATTACCCAGCTGGACGACCGCACGGTCTGGGAGGCGCTGCCGATCCGAAAGGGGCCGGAAAGGAAAAACGATACGCAAGCCGGGGAGGAAGAGGGGAGCGGGGCCGCCGCCTGCACGGTGTGTGATCTGATTGCGGCGCCGGGCCAGGACCTGCACCATTGCGCCCGCTGTGGCGCCCGGTTGCATCGGCGCAAGCCCGATTCGATGCGGCGGACCGCTGCGTTCGTGATTGCTGGCTACCTGCTGTATATCCCGGCGAATGTGCTGCCGGTGTTGACCATCGTGCGCTTCGGGCGTGAGGACAGGAACACGATTCTCAGTGGAGTGATGGAGCTCGTGCAGAATCACTTGTTACCGTTGGCGGTGATCGTCTTTGCCGCCAGCATCGTGCTGCCGCTGGTCAAGCTGTTCAGCCTGACCTGGATGCTGGTCGCGACGCGAGTGCGCTCGCGTCAGCTATTGGTGGCGCGGACCCGGTTGTATCGGGCGATCGATCTTGTCGGCCGCTGGTCCAACATCGACGTGTATGCGGTCGCGACCCTGGTGGCGATTCTGCAGTTCGGTGCGCTGACCGCCGTTCATTCCGGCAACGGCATGGTGGCCTTCGCGGCGGTCGTGATCCTCACAATGGTCGCAACGTCGTATTTCGACCCGCGCTTGATGTGGGACGTACCGGTGCCGCGGCATGACTGAAGAGAATTTGGGTGAAGAGGCAGACCGGAAGGAGCCGGAGGCAAAACAGCGGCGCCACCGATGGTTCGTGTGGGTGTGGGTCGTACCGATCATTGCCGCCGGTACGGTGATCTGGCTCGCGTGGCGTGGGCTGTCGGATCAGGGACCCGCGATCACGATCTCGTTCAAAGTGGCCGACGGCCTGACGCCGGGCCAGACCAAGATCCAACATCGAAACGTCGATCTGGGCACCGTGGTATCGATGGAGCTCACCTCGGACATGTCACGCGTGTTGGTCCATGCGCGCATGACCCGAAGTGCGGCGAACTACCTCAGTGAGCACACCCGGTTCGCGATCATCGCTCCTCGTGTTGGAGTGGGTGGTATCTCGGGACTGTCGACGCTGGTTTCGGGTTCGTACATCGAGATGTATCCGGGTGAGCCAGGAAAAGAGCAGCGGCGCGAGTTCACCGGTCTCGAGGAGCCGCCGATTCTGCCGCCCGACACGCAGGGCCGCTCTTTCGTCCTGGACGCTACCGACCTGGGGTCGCTGAGTCGCGGCTCCGCGATTTCCTATCGCGGGTTGAGCGTCGGCGAGGTCGAGGACTATGCGCTAACGAAGGACGGCGTCACGGTCACCGCCTTCGTGCGGGCTCCGTATGACCAGCTGGTGCATCCCGAAACCCGCTTCTGGAATGCGGGCGGCGTCGATCTGACGGTCGGTACTCAGGGGATCCGCTTCCGGGCGAACTCGTGGCAGCAGCTGCTTTCCGGCGGCATCGCCTTCGAGACGCCACAGGAAGTGTTGGGCCGGGCTTCGAGTCCACCCCAGGCTCCGTTCCATCTGTTCGACAACCGGCGCGCAGCGGTGCACGCGCCTCTTGGCGATGAGTTGTACTACCTCGCGGAATTCCCCGGAAACCAACGCGGCTTGGGCGGCGGTACGGCGGTCGAGCTCGAGGGCAACGAGATCGGGGAGGTGGAGGAAGCGCATCTGCGCTATGACCCGCAACGTCACACTCTCGTGACCCGCGTGATCTTCTCCGTTGATCCGAAACGAGTCGAGATTCTCGACATGCCGCGTCCCAAGGGCACCAGTCAGCAGGAGACGGTCAGACGCTGGGTCGACTCTCTGGTGGGCGACGGGCTGAGGGCTCAGGTGACGACGGTCAGTTTCCTGACGGGGCTGAAGATCGTGGGCCTGGAGATGACTCCGGGTGCGCCCAAGGTCAAGCCCGAGAAAGTCGGCGACTACATGAAGATCCCGGCAGGGTCTTCGGGTGACTTCAACGAGGTTCTGCAGAACCTGCAGAGCGTGCTGAAGAACGTCGACCGTGCGACGTCGGGACCGGAACTCGGACATGCGATCAAGTCGCTCGATGAGACGCTGACGCATCTGGACAAGCTGACCCAGGAACTCGACCCCGACATCAAGTCGCTGGTGAAGAGCCTGCGTGACACAGCCGATTCGGCTCAGAGCACCCTGAACACGGTCCAGGGACTCATTGGCAACTCAGCGCCCACCGGAACCGATCTGCCGCGACTGATGCGTGAGTTGACCGAGGCTGCGCGCTCGGTGCGCGGATTGGCGGACTATCTCGACAGGCACCCTGAGGCGCTGCTGCGCGGTCGGAAGGGGGATAAGTGAAGAGGGCCGAGAAGAGGACCGAAAACGGGGCCCAAAAGAGGGCCCAAAAGAAAATGATGGCCCTGGCGGCGGTGTGCACAGCGGTCGGCTGCGCGTCGAGCCCGCCGATGCACTACTACACGCTGTCGAGTGTTCAAGCACCGGCGCGTCTGACGGTTCCCGCCGACACTGTCCCGCTGCGCCTCGATCGGGTCACGATCCCGGGTGAGTTGGATCGCCTCGAGCTCGTGCGCAAGGTGGACACCACGCGCATCCAGATCGAGGAACAAGATCGGTGGGCGGCGCCTTTAGATGAAATGATCCGCCGCGTCCTGTCAGAGGAACTGTCCAGCCTGTTTCCACCGAAGATGGTGGTGAGCCCGAACGAGCCCTCGGGAGGCGAGCGACGCCAGTCGATCGCTTTGGACATTCAGGAGTTCTATGCAGATGCGGCTTGCTCGGTGACGCTGCGAGGCAGCTGGACCGTTCGATCCCCGGACAACAAACACAACAGCCAGGGAGCGGCGACGGTGCAGACACCCGCGAGTGGGTCCTGCTCCGGCGTGGGAGGGATTCCGGCCGCAATGAATCTGGCCCTCAGTCAATTCGCGGATCGGATGGCCCGCACGATCGCCGGCGGAGGCAGGCTGGACGTCAACGCTCTGCACGAAACCCACTAGGAGCCTGTGTGGGGTCCGCCGGCACGTCAGATTTTCTCACCGGCGGCGGCGACATGGGCGCTCGAATGAGGGCTCTGGACTGGGCCGCGACGCCCTTGGGTCCGGCGAGCCGTTGGCCCCAAAGCCTGAAGACGATCATCCGCGTGATGCTCGACTCGCGGTACGCGATGTGGATGCTTTGGGGACCGGAGCTCACGTTCTTCTGCAACGACGCCTATCTGCCGACGGTGGGCAACAAACGCGATTGGGTGCTGGGGGCGCGCTCCGACCGGGTGTGGGAGGAGATCTGGCCCGATATCGGGCCCCGCATCCAACACGTGCTCAGCAGCGGCGAGGCGACCTGGGACGAGGGCCTGTTGCTCTACCTCGAGCGCCGGGGATTCCCCGAGGAGACGTATCACACCTTTTCCTACAGCCCTGTCTATGACGATCTCAACCGGATCGCCGGCATGCTGTGCGTGGTCACCGAGGTTACCGACCGCGTCATCGGCGAGCGTCGGCTGCGAGTGCTGAGCGATCTGGCCGGCCAGGCAACGGGTGTCGACTCTGTCGAGCTGTGCTGTCAGCGCAGCATCGACGTGCTGTCGCAGTATCCGCTCGATTTACCCCTGACCGCGCTATATCTGCTCGACCCTTCCGGCGAACAACTGCGTTGTGTGGCGACGACGCGCGTGTTGCCGCAGTCTCTGTTGCCAAAGACGTTTGATCTGCGGGGCAGCGGGAATCCCTGGAACCCTAGTGCCGCGATCGCTACCGGTTTGCGACATGCCGTGGGCGATCTGCCTGCCCAGGGAGTCGGGATTGCGGCAGGACCCTGGCCGGATCTCATCCAGAACGGCTACGTGCTGCCTCTCAAGGGCATCGGTCCGGGGGGCGTGAGCGGTGCGCTGGTGGTAGGCGTGAGTCCGCGCCGTCCGCCGGAAGGAGCGCTTGGCGATTTTCTGGACCTGATATCGGGGCAGATCTCCTCCGCCATCGCGGACGCTCAAGCCTTCGAGAAGGAGCGCGCGCGTGCCGAAGCGCTCGCGGAATTGGATCGCGCCAAGACGGCATTCTTTTCCAACGTCAGCCACGAGTTCCGCACGCCTCTGACACTCATGTTGGGGCCTGTGGAGGATGCGCTGGGGGATGCGCTGATCCCGGCATCGGTGCGGCAAAACCTCGAAGTGGCGCATCGCAATGCTCTGCGCCTATTGCGATTGGTGAACTCACTCCTGGATTTCTCGCGGATCGAGGCTGGCCGGGTTCAGTCTTCCTATGAGCCAACAGATCTCGGCGCCGTCACGCGGGATCTTGCGAGCGCGTTCCGCTCCGCCATCGAGCGCGCCGGCCTTCGCTTCGATGTGGAGATACAGCCGCTCCCGGAGAGCGTGTATGTCGATCGCGAGATGTGGGAGAAGATCGTCCTCAACCTGCTCTCCAACGCGTTCAAGTTCACCCTCGACGGAGAGATCATTGTCCGGGTCAGGCCCGATGGGAATCACGCAGCGCTGGACGTCGAGGACACCGGCGTTGGTGTGCCGGAGCATGATCTGCCTCGCCTGTTCGAGAGGTTCTATCGAGTCGAGGGTTCTCGCGGCCGAAATTTCGAGGGCACGGGCATCGGCCTGGCGTTGGTGCAGGAGCTCGTGAAGCACCACGGTGGGTCGATCGAAGCCCAGAGCAAACCCGGTGCGGGTACGTCCTTCAAGGTTCGTATACCGATGGGCTCCGACCATCTTCCACGAGAGCGTGTTCGGGAGGCCAGCCCTTCGAGATCGGCTGCCCGAAGCGCCAATGCTTATGTGCAGGAAGCGGAGCGTTGGCTGCCCGCCGAGGTCGCTGCCCGCAGCGCCGAGGAGCAGTTGCCCCGTTCCGGCGGCGGGGTGGGAGCCCATGACCGCCGCTTTGCAACGACATTTGGTGCGCGAATCGTTCTGGCCGACGACAACGCCGATATGTTGGCGTACGTGTTCGGCCTGCTCGCACCGTACTACGACATCGAGGCTGTCGGTGACGGAGAGGCGGCCTTGATGGCGATCCGGCGGAAGCGGCCCGAGCTCATCGTCTCCGATGTCATGATGCCCAAGTTGGACGGCTTCGAATTGCTGCGCCAGGTCCGCAGCGAGCCGGCGCTCTCGGGGTTGCCGGTCATTCTCCTGTCGGCTCGCGCGGGAGAGGAGTCGAGAATCGAAGGTCTGGGCGCCGGGGCGGACGACTACCTGATCAAACCCTTTTCCGCGCGTGAGTTGCTCGCTCGGGTCGGCGCGATTCTCGAGCGAATTCGGCTGCGGTCACACAACGAGGTGCAACTTCGCGAGAGCGAGAATCGCCTGACGCGCGCGTTGGAAGCGGTGACCGCCACGGAGCAGCAATTCCGCGCGACCTTTGAAACGGCTGCCGTCGGAATAGCCCGGGTCCGCCTGGATGGCCGCTGGCTGTTGGTCAACGACCGGTTTTGCGAGATTACGGGGTATTCGCGGGAGGAGTTGCTGCAGCGGTCGTTCGCGGACATTACTCATCCCGATGACTTGGGAATCGACTTCGAGAAGGTCGGTGAGCTGCGCTCAGGGGAGATCACTACTTACGGCACCGAGAAGCGGTACATCCGCAAGGACGGCAAGCTCGTCTGGGTAAACCTCACTGTCTCGGTGGTGCGTGACCCCGATGGTGAGCCGCTGTATCTGATCTCGGTGATCGAGGACATCACTGAGCGCAAGCGCGTCGAGGAAGAGCTGCGTCGTACCGGCAGGTTGAAGGACGAGTTCCTGGCAATGCTGGCCCACGAGCTGCGCAATCCGCTCGCACCGATTCGCAACGCGAGCGAAGTGCTCTCTCGCGCGTTGCCTGCGGATGAGAACGTTCAATCGCCGCTGGGCATGATCAGCCGCCAGACCGCGCACCTGACGCGACTGGTGGACGATCTGCTCGATGTGTCGCGGATTACTCAGGGGCGGATTCAGCTTCAGCGTCAGCCGGTCAATCTGACCTCGATCGTGACGCAGGCTGTTGAAACCGTGTCCCCGCTGATTCGGGAGAGAGCGCACACACTCTCGACTACGACCCGCACACAGAAGCTCTACGTGGACGGTGACAGCGCAAGACTGGTGCAATGTGTGGTCAATATTCTCAACAACGCCGCCAAATACACCGACACGGGCGGCCGGATATTGATCGAGACCCGCGACGAAGGCGATGATGCGGTCGTCGCCATTTCCGACAGCGGGATCGGGATATCGTCCGAGCTGCTGCCGCGGGTGTTCGATCTGTTCGTTCAGGGCGACCGGACCCTGGATCGTGCTCAAGGCGGCCTGGGTATCGGATTGTCCGTCGTGTCACGACTCATTGATATGCACGGCGGCCAGGTCCTCGCCCGCAGCGCAGGCCTCGGCCAGGGATCCATGTTCGAGATCCGTCTGCCCCGAATCGGAGAGCCTCAAGTGCAACCGCCCGCAAAGTCCCACGCCAAGGGTCCCCCCCGCAGAGTGCTGATCGTCGATGACAACGTGGACTCGGCGGACTCACTGGCCATGGTGCTCAAGTTCGACGGGCATGAGACGGACCTGGTGTACACGTCCCGAGAGGCGGTGAATCGGGCGCTGACGTTCAGGCCGGATATCGTGTTGCTGGACATTGGTCTGCCGGACATCGATGGGTACGAAGTCGCACGGCGCATGCGCGCGTCACCGCAGCTGAACGGCGTGAGGCTGGTGGCGCTGACGGGATATGGTCAGCCGGAGGATCGCATGCGGACCCGCGAGGCGGGGTTCGACGATCACCTGGTGAAGCCGGTGGAGTTTGGGGCGCTGGCGCGGACGATCGCCGCCGCGTCAGGGCATTGATCGCCGCGGCGTCACGGCACTGACCGCTGCAGCCTCAGGGCATTGAGAGAGTCGCGAGTACGGCGGCGACGGCGTTCTTCATTTTATCATCGCCCCCGGCCGACGCCTTTTGCAGCCACTCGATAGCCTCGGCGCGCTGCCCCTTCTGCAGAAGAATCAACGCGTGATTGAACTGCGCCCGAAAATAACCCGTCTCGGCTGAACGTCGATACCAGTAGGCCGCATCCTCGGGGCTGCGCGCGCAACCCCAGCCTTCCTCCAGGCATCGGGCGACCAGATTCATCGCGCGGCCATGGCCCTGGTTGGCCGCCTTGCCGTACCAGAGCAGAGCCCGACGGCGATCCTGTTCGATGCCCCGACCGTCGAACAGCATGTGGGCGTAGTTATATTCGCCCCAATCCAATCCTTCCTGGGCCGCTGCCTGATAGCTCGCAACGGCCTTCTCGAGATTCACCTCGACGCCCCAGCCGTTCTCGTAACACCGGCCCACCATGTTGAGAGCATCGGCGTCGTTCTGTGCGGCGGCATGCTCGAACCAGGAGAAACCGTCGGCCTGATCGCGCGGGACTCCAAGTCCTTCCAGCAACATGTGGCCGAGGCGCACCTGCGCGGCGGCCATGCCGAATTCGGCTGCACTGCGAACCCAAGGTAACGCTTCGGCAGGGTCCCCGGTCAGGAGGCGACGGATCTCGGCGGCGCTCATGCGTTGCAGGTCGCGCACCCGTTGCTGGCTGACCTCCAGGGCGGCCGCTCGATCGAATTGCTCCGGCGTCAGGGACATGGAGTCAGAGCTCGCCGGAACAGGGGTTCAGATCTCAGCCCAGCGGCGCAGAAGGTTGCATGGCTGACGTGAATGATAATGATTCGCATTACCAGGGGCAACCGTGGGGAACGCGAGGGAAGGGAGCGCGGCGCGTGGAAGGGAGCGCGGCGCGTGGAAGGGCGGCCGGCACGGTGGAAGTGCGGGGCGGCACGGTGGAAGTGCGGGCGGCACGCGTGAGGGACACCGCGAGATGGTGCCGCGCGGACGGTTAGACTCGCGCGTTATGACAAACGCTTCGCCCTGGCGGCCCTTTCATCACAAGGTGTTCGCCATCATCTGGACGGCCACAGTTCTATCGAACGTGGGCGGCTGGATGTATGCCACCGCATCGGCCTGGCTGATGACCAGTCTCAGTACCGATCCCGTCATGGTCTCGCTGGTGCAGGTGGCCGCGAGCGCACCGTTGTTCCTGTTTGCATTCCCTGCCGGCACGCTGGCGGATCTCGTGGACAAGCGCCGCTTCCTGATACGCGGCGAGATTTTCATCGCCGTGGCGTCGACGGTGTTGGCCTATCTCGTGTGGCGCAACTTGATCTCTCCGGTGTCACTGCTCCTGCTCACTTTCCTGATCGAGTCGGGTTCCGCAGCGACTGCGCCTCCGTGGCAGTCCGTCGTGCCGGAGCTCGTGCCCCGCGAAGACCTGCCGCCGGCGATCGCGATGAACAGTGTTGGTGTGAACATCAGCCGGGCGGTAGGTCCTGCTTTGGGCGGACTGTTGACGGCCGGTTTCGGGATCGCGGCGCCGTTTTGGATCAATGCCGTCAGCAATTACGGATCGATCAGCGCGTTGCGCTGGTGGGGGCGGCAGCAGGCCGGGGCTACTGAGGGAGGCCGGGCCGCGAGGGCGTCCGGCCGCGGCCCCGGTGGCATTGGGGCGGCCGCGGTCGGCCCCCACCCGCGGAGTTCTCGGTTGCCCGCCGAGCAGTTCATAAGCGGTATGCGTGTGGGGTTGAGGTATGCCCGTAACAGCATTCAACTGCGGGCAACGCTGGGACACGCGGTAGCGTTCTTTCTCTTCGCAAGCTGCTACTGGGCGCTACTCCCCCTTGTCGCGCGAGAGCAGTTGTCGGGAAGCGCTGGACTGTATGGCGCGCTCCTCGGTGTGATCGGTGCCAGTGCCGTATTGGGCGCGTTGGCGCTTCCCCGTCTGAGAGAGCGTTACGACATCAATCACCTGGTCGCTGCGGGTTCGTGCGGAACGACGGTCTCGATCCTGCTGTTGGGAATCGCGAAGGTAGCGTACGTCGCGGTGATCGCCAGCGTGCTGGCCGGTGTGTCTTGGATCGTCGTGCTCTCGAGCTTGAACGTCTCGGCCCAGCTTTCGCTGCCGGCCTGGGTGAGAGGAAGAGGGCTGGCGATCTACGTGACGGTGTTCAACGGGGCGATGACTCTCGGCAGCCTGATCTGGGGTCAGGTGGCTGCCGTCGAGGGTCTCTCGATGACGCACTTCATTGCCGCGGCGGGCATGTTGATAGGAGTTGCCGCCACTCGGCGATTCAAGCTCGACACCGATGCGGCCATCGATCTGACTCCCTCGATGCACTGGCCCGTGCCGGTGGTCAGCACCCCGATCGAACGCAACGCGGGGCCGGTTCTCGTTACCGTCGAATATCGTGTGCGCGCCCAGGATCGTGAAGCGTTTCTGAGTGCGATTCAGAGGGTCGGGGGCGAGCGCGTTCGGGACGGAGCCTACACGTGGGGTGTTTTCGAAGATGTATCGGAAAGCAACGTGTTCATCGAGACTTTTTACTCGGAGTGCTGGTTGGAGCACATGCGTCAGCACGAACGCGTGACAAATGCCGATCGGGTGATAGAAGAAGGCGTAAAGCATCGCCTCACGGCTCCGCTTCGTGTGACGCACTACGTAGCGCCGCCAGAGGGAGAGTAGGCAGTTATCAGGACCTAACGAATCGTCGTTTCACGGCAGCCGAGGGGCAAGCTACTGCTGCGTGAAGGTTCTCGGGCGAAGGGCCGTGAGCCGAAGCGAAGCCGGAATCGAGTTCAACGGTCTGCCGAGGCGATCAGTCCCCAACTGTCGCTATGCCGTTTTCGTTCGACAGTGCTATCAGCACGTCCGAGCGGGTTGGCGACGCATGGCGTGCGAGAACGGGTCTCCCCCGCGAGTTTGACGGCTGCCGGCTGGTAGTGCGGCTACTGGCCGCGCGGCCGCCTAACGCGCTGCGGTCGGTCGGCTAACCGCAGGTTGGTCTCCTGAGGGCCGCAGGCTGCGGCAAACTACCCCTGAGGTGCGAGGTTCGAGAGAACCCGCACGGAGGGGGTATGAGCAAGATCGTACGTGTCTATCAGCTCGGGGGTCCCGAAGAGCTGCGGCTGGAAGACACCGACATTGGTGAGCCGGGCCCGGGCGAGGTCCGCCTGCGCGTCGAGTCCATCGGCCTGAACCGGTCCGAAGCCGGGTTCCGTGCCGGGCAATACCCTGTAAAACCCAAGCTTCCGACCCTGATCGGGTACGAAGGCGTTGGTGTCATCGAAGCCCTCGGTTCCGGCGTCGAAGGTTACAAGACCGGCGAACGCGTCTGCGTGATGCCGACTTACATGCTCGGCGAGTACGGCATGTATGCCGAGAAGACGATCGTTCCCGCCAGGAGCCTGACCCCGTGCCCGCCGGGACTGGGCGTCGTCGAGTCGGCGGCCGTCTGGATGCCTTATTTCACGGCGCTCGGAATCATCGAGGTCGCACGCGCGACGCTGGGCGATTACGTCCTCATCCGCGCCGCCTCGAGCAGCGTCGGCTTATCCGCGATCCAACTGGCGAACTGGACGGGAGCCATCCCGATCGCGGCGACTCGCAAGAGCGACAAGGCCGCCGCACTGAAGGCTCATGGCGCAAAGCATGTCGTCGCGACGGACGAGTGCGACGTCGTCGAGGAAGTTCGACGCATTACCGGCGGCAAGGGCGCCCGCATCGTGTTCGATCCGGTGGGTGGCCCGGACGTCACGAAGCTTGCCTCGTGCACCGCCGAAGAAGGCTGGCTCATCCTCTATGGTGGCCTGAGTGGGAAGGAAACACCTTATCCGCACTGGCCCGTCGCCCTCGGCGGACTGAGCGTGCGCGGCTGGGTTGCTTCGGCAATCTGGCGTAAACCCGAACGCTTCGTGCGCTATCGGGACCTGATCCTGCGGGGCCTCGCCGACGGGCATCTGAAGCCGGTCATCGCCAAGACCTTTCCGCTGACGCAGATCGTCGAGGCCCACCGCTATCTCGAGTCGAATCAACAAATGGGGAAGGTCGTGGTGACCGTATGAGCGAGACGATCCGAAACAATTTCCTGCCCGCAGACGTTGCGAAGTACGCCTTTGAGATGTTCGGGCGCGAGCCTGACGTAGCGAAGCGCCTTCGCGAGGCTACGGCTCCCCGTCCTGAAGCGGAGATGCAGATCAGCCCGGACCAGGGCCAGTTCATGGCGCTGCTGGTCAAGTTGATGGGCGCAAAGCGCTGCATCGAGGTGGGCACCTACACCGGTTACTCGGCGTTGTCGGTCGCGCTGGCGCTGCCGGCGGACGGCCAGCTCATCGCCTGCGACGTCAGCGAGGAATTCACCTCCATCGGGCGCAGGTTCTGGAAAGAGGCGGGCGTGGAGTCGCGCATCGATCTGCGCATCAAACCGGCTCTGCAGACGCTCGATGAGTTGATCGCGGCGGGCGGTCAGGGCCGCTACGACTTCGCGTTCGTCGACGCGGACAAGCCCAACTACCATGCGTACTTCGAGAAGCTGCTGGTGTTGGTGCGCTCCGGCGGGTTGATTGCCGCGGATAACACGCTGGCCGTGTCTGGTCAGCCCGTCATTCGGCAGCAGAGCACCTCAGCGCGTGCGCTGCGCGAGTTCAACGAGAAGGTTCATAACGACGAGCGAGTCGATCTCGCCCTCGTGCCGATCGGCGAGGGTGTGACACTGCTACGGAAACGATGAGGAGGGGGGCGATATGAGAAGGATTATTGTGGTGCTGGCTGCACTGTCGGCAGCGTCGACGGCCGAATTGGCGGTGATGGCGCCGGCGTTGGCGCATCACTCCTTCGCGATGTACGACAGCGATCATCAGATCAAGCTGAGCGGCACGGTCAAGAGCTTCGAGTGGAGCAATCCGCACGTTTACATCGAGCTGAATGCGCCGGATGCGCAAGGTACGACGAAGAGCTTTCTGATCGAGTGCGCGAACCCGGGAATCCTCAACCGCATCGGTTGGAAATTCAACATGATCAAAGTCGGGGACAAGATTACGGCCATCATTGCGCCGCTGCGCACCGGCGAGGCGGGGGGCTTGTTGAAGCAAGTCACGCTCCCCGACGGGCGCAAGTTCCTCAACGGGGGACCGGCTGGCAAGCCGAACATTCAGTAGGCGCAACGCTTGCGGAGACGGACATGAAAGCAGTGATGGGCTCTGCCGCGGCGATGGTCGCCGCACTGATGGTTGGATCGGCCTGGTCGGCGGATTCGGCCGTGCCGGGGCAGCCGGGATCCTCGGCCCCCGCCAAGTCGGGACGATCGGGTGCGGCCGTTCATGGCATCACAGGCACGTGGAATCGCTATCCGGAGATCGGCGAGAAGCCCGACCCGAAATTTTCGCCGGCGCCTCCCGTGTCGCCCCCGCCGCTGAAGGAGCAGTATCTGGCCGAGTGGCAGGCGCAACAGCAGGCGGCAAAGGATGCGGATGCTCGCGGGCAGCCGTTGTTCAGCGACTACGTGAAATGCCTTCCTGACGGAATGCCCGCCATGATGATGGGCATGTTTCCCATGGAGGTGTTGCAGACTCCGGGGCAGGTCACGGTCATCCAGGAAGCCTACAACCAGGTCCGCCGCGTCTATCTCGACGAAAAGCCGATCCCGATCGAGGATGCGGAGCCTGGATACTGGGGACACTCGGTGGGGCACTGGGAGGGAAACACGCTGATCATCGACACGGTTGGGATCAAACCCACTGTGAAGTTTCGCGGCGCGCCCCACAGCGACCAGATGCGCATCCACGAGCGCCTCACCCTGGTACCGCCGATGTACATGCAGGACGAAGTGACGGTGGAGGATCCTGTGTATCTCACCGGGCCGTGGAACTTCGTCTATAAGTACAAGCGTTACCCGAACTACAAGATGAACGAGTACGTCTGCGACTCCAATCGCGAGTACAAGGATTCGGAGACCGGCGGCACGCGGCTGCGAATTACGAAATGAGGATCTGAAACGAATGAGGCCGGCCCTTGCGGGCCGGCCTCATTGGGATGGGCGCGGAAGAGAGGCTGGTCAGGTCCAGCCGTCGCCGCCGCCTCCACCGCCGAAGTCTCCACCCCCGAAGGAGTCTCCGCCGGAGCTGCTGTTGTCATCCCAGGAGCTGCCGTTCTTCAGTCCGAAGTCCTCGCCCCCCATATCGGAGTTGACGTTCGGATCGACGAACTGATCGCTATTCTGGGGAGGTACCTCGACGCGTCGGCCATCGGAGTCCAGGAAGTGACGCGCAAGCTCCTCGCCCGCCACAACACCGGCACCCACTGCCAGTCCGCTCGCAAGGCCACCGGCGATGCCGGAGCCGATGCCACCGCCGCCAACCATGGGTCCGGAGCCTGGGCCATAGCCACCACCGTACGTGCCGTAGCCTCCGGGGCCGGCCGCACCGGGACCGCCGTAGACCACCTGCTGCTGAGCACGGCGGCGGAAGATGAAGCCGACCAGCGCCACGACACCTACCACGATCAGCACCGTGCCCCAAGGGAAGGAGTTACGTGGGGCAGGGGCATACGCGTAACCATTGGCTCCATAGCCGTTGCCGCTCACGCGGGCTGGCGCGCGGGTTTGGCCCTGAGAGATCTGGCGCTCAAGTGCGCGGACTTTCGCGGGGTCCGCGTTCGGTAGCCCCGGCTCGAGGGTCTCCGCAGTGTTCAGCTCCCGGCGGGCGGAGCCGTAGTCGCCCGTCCGCGCATAGAGTTCCGCTGCGGTGTAGTGGGCCGCCCCACTCTTGGGGTGCTCCTTGAGGACCTGGGTCATCATCTGCTGCGCTTCAGCCAGATGCCCCGAGTTCGCCGCCTCATACACATCGTGCGGAGTCGGGCTCGCCAGCGCCACGCTCGTGGCAGCCAGGGCGGTAAGTAGAATCAGTGACTTGCGCATAGCTTGCAGTTTCCTCGGCGGCCTTGCTGGAGGGCCGGCTGCCCATCAATGTGGGGCGGCGGCCTGGGTATCAAGACTTGCGCCTAGCGTACGCAAGTTTCGGCCCGGCGCACGGGCAGGTGGAGCGCGGGCGCCGCGCAGTTTCCCGCGCGGCGCCTAGTGGTTAGCCCTTCCTGCTCAGGCGTGCGATAGCAAGTCCGCCGAACAGCACCGTGACTCCGAGGAGTGCGCCGATTGAGGTCAGCGGCGGAAAGCGCGCGAACTCGGTGATGCCTGCGGCGTGCAGCGCCAACTGATCGAGGTGGAATGAGGGCCAGAAGATCATCTGCCCCTGCACCGCGGCCGGCAGCGGTATGAACAGGCCTGAGAGCCACATCATCGGCAGGAACACGAGATTGCCGAACGCTGGCGCGGCACTCCCACTGACGTAGGCTCCGAGGAAGAGGCCCATCGCACTGAACGGGATGGAACCCAGCACGCTGACTCCGAGGATGGCAGCCATTGAGCCCACGCCCAGCGTCAGCTTTCCGAGCAGAAGCGCACCCACCGTCAGAGGAATGAGCGACACGACCGAGAAGAGCATGGCCGCGCAGATCTTGGCGACGATGGTCGAGCCACCCGGAGCGGGTAGGGCCCGTCGGAACTTCATCAACCCGGCGTCCCGCTCGATGGCGAGGCTGCACCCCACCGCGAAGATGCCCGGAGCAATGACGGAGAACACGCATATCCCGCTGAACATGGCGACGGCGATGTTGGGTTGCTTCACGAACAGGCTGGCGGGCGTCAGCATGTTCATCAGCAGGTAGATCCCGAGCGGCATGATCAGAAACGGAACCGCAAACGCGATCGTCCGCAGGGTGCGTACGAATTCGTACTTCACCTCCGAGAAGTAGGCGTGCAGTAGCCGACGCATGGGCATCTGCGTCACGGCACGCGGCGGCTGGACCCCCAAGGGCCGGACTGTTGCGGGTACGAGGGTCGCCCCGATGACGGCTGAGGTGATCATTAGGCGGCTTCCTTGGTGAGTTGGGTGAACGCGTCAGCCAGCGCGGCTTGACGGACTTCCAGGTTGTGTAGGGTGGCATCCAGGGTCAGCAGGCGGCGGACGACCGCTTCTGCGTCCGTGGCGATGACGCGCAGCTTCGTACCTTCGAGCGTCGCATCGACGACCTCGGGCCACTTGCGCACTTCGGCGAGTGTTGCCGTGGAGTCGCAGGTGATCTGGCGTCGGTTGACGATGGAGCGCATCTCCTCGACGCTGCCTGAGGCGACCACCCGACTGTTGGCCAGCATGATTACGCGATCGGCCAGCGCTTCGGCTTCCTCCAGGTAGTGGGTCGTCAGGACGATCGCACAGCCCTTGGCGACCAACTCCCGGATCGTCGCCCACATCGCCTCGCGTGCCTGAATGTCCAGCCCGACAGTCGGCTCGTCGAGGAACAGCAACTGCGGCTGGCCACAGATGGCCAGTGCGAATTGCACCTGACGTTTCTGCCCCCCCGACAGCTTGCTGTACAGCCGATCCGCCAATGGGGCGGTGCGGGTCATCTCCATGACCTGATCTACGGCCAAGGGATTCTGGTAGTAGCTCGCCGTCAGCCCGATCAACTCGCGGACTTTGAGCTCCTTCGGCAGCTCCACTTCCTGCATCATCACGCCGATCTCGCGGCGGCGATCGACATCCTGCGGAGAACCTCCGAGAAGGGTGACGGCGCCGGAGTCAGGTTCGGTGAGGCCGAGCCACAGCGAGATGGCCGTCGACTTGCCGGCGCCGTTGGGGCCGAGAAGCGCAACGAGTTCACCGCGCTTCACGGTCATGTCGACGTGGTTGAGGGCGGTCGTCTTGCCGAAGGTCTTCGAGGTGTCGCGCAGGGTGGCGAGGGGAGCCTCAGCCGCTTGGGGCGCGTCCACCGCGGCAGCCGCCTGGGGCGCGCCAGTCGCCTGAGGCGCATCCGCCGTGGCAGCCGCCTGGGGAGCCGTGGCCACGAGCAAAGAAGACTTCTTGTTGAAAAGGGGGACCTTCCGGCCGTTCAGCACCTGGCCGATGAACGTCGGCCGCACGAGCAGGTGATAGGTAGCGAACAGGATGGCCAGGCTGCCGCCGAGGACGGTGGCGTACTTCAGCGCCCAATGTACGTGCCAGTGCGCGACCAACACCGCAAACCCGGCCACCAGCGGCAGGTGGGCGAGATAGATCCAGTACGAAGAGTCGGCAATGTACCGGCGCAGGGGGCTGGCATTGGAGAAGCGGTTCAGGGCGAAGCCCGTGATCGCAAACGTCCAGCTCCAGGAGGCAACCCCGAAGGCCACGGCGAACGCAACCTTCACGCTGCCTTCGGGAATTCCCTTCATCACGTTGACCGGACCGTACAACTTCACGCATACGGCCGTCATGGCGAGCGCCAGCACCAGGTGAAACTTGGAACGACGCGCGATCGAATCCAACAGTCCAGGCTGGCGCTGCAGCAGCCAGCCGAACGCCATGGCAAGCCCATAGCCGACGAAGGAAGGCAGCTGCGGCAGCAGCGACTGGTCGGGAGTCGGGATGCCCTGAAAGAATCCGAGGGGCCGGAAGTTGACCAGGCACACGGCCACCGGAATGGCGAGGAGGAAGTTCGCCCCATATCCATTGACCAGGAACGAGACCAGCCCGTCGACTCTCGTACGGAACGCCGATGAGCGGTCCGTCCGGTCAACCAGCGCGCGGATCATGACTACCGCGACGTACAGCAGCAGCAGATAGTAGAGAAACCACAGGTGGGTCAGCGGGAAGGCCGCGACCGGATGCGGCATCATCTTGGCTATCTCCGGAGTCATCACCGGAACTTTGCCGAAGGTCTTGGTGAGGCCGGTGATCCAGACATACGCGATGGCGGGATAGAGGATTACCCAACCGACGATGAGCGGGACCGCGATGCGCTTCAAGCGATTGGTCCAGAAGCCGCGTGTCCCGTACTTGTGATACAGCATCCGGGCGAAGAAGCCCGCGATGAAGAAGAACAACGTCATGCGGAACAGGTGCGCCACGAACGCGAACTCGCCGAGCGCGAGGCTCGGGGAGTTGTCGGAGATCGCCCAGGCGCCCACGGGCATTCCCGGAATGAATGACATCGAGGCGTGGAAGGCGACGCCGAGCAGGAGCGCGAACGCTCGTACGGCATCCAATGCGTGATAACGGTCTTGGCTCGGGCTCGACATGATCTGTTCTCCCTATTCTTTCGTTAAACCAGGTCGCGCTTTCGTGAGTACACGCGCAGGGGCAGCGCGATCGCACACCCGATGAGCACTAACACGACGATCAGTACGATGAGGACGCTCTCGTTCCAGTCAGCCCGCATGGAGGTCTGACTGCCGGCGATCCCGGGAATCCGGGCGATGGTGAACAGAAAGAACGAGACCAGCAGGTTGGTCAGCACGATGCACCCGGCCACTACTCCTTCGGACCGAATGAGCAGCGTGACAGCGATCAGCACGCACGTGTTCAGCAGTGTGTAGAAGCAGACCAGCAGGCTCATTGGCGCCAGGCCGTGGGGAACTCCGGGCGACAGGCTGAGCATGGCGACGGCCGCGATGGTGAGAATCGCCCACGGGATCGCGAAGGTCAGGAGCGAGCCCAGCATCTTCGCTTTCACATAGTCCTGCCCCGACAGGGGCAGGCTGAGGATGAACAGGTACGACCGGTCCTTCCGCTCCTCGAACACGCCGTACATCGCACTCATCACTCCGAGCGCGATCAAGGTCGTCATGAAGGTGATGCTGCCGAACGTGAAGCCCACCGGGCCCCGGGTGCAGAGGGCCAGCGATCCCAGGCCCGAGATGACGGCGCCCACGAGCAGGAATCGCGTCATGTACAGGTCTTTGCCGACGAGTTGGCGCAAGAGGACGGCGTTCACTGGGCGCGCTCCTTTCTGCTGCGCATGACATTAGCGACGAAGATCTCCTCGAGAGACATGCGTTGCACCTCATGCACCGTGCCGCCGGCGCGTCTGAAGATTTCGTGCAGATCGGGTGTGTAATCGTTTGTCGTGACCGTGATCAGACGCCCGGTGCCTGCGGAGTCGACGATGTTGGGCAGGTTCGGGAGGATGAACTGGTCGGCCAGTTGCAGGTGCAGCCGCCTCCACCGCTCGAGGAAGATCTCCTTGTCGGAGGAGTCGATGATCCGGCCACGATCAATGAAGGTGATGCGGTCGGAGATGCGCTCCACATCGATGGTGTTGTGAGAGGAGAACAACACCGCGCGCTGCTCGTCTTTCAGAACATCCATCAGCTCGGAGAGCACTTCGTGCCGTGCGACCGGGTCCAGTCCGGATGTGGGCTCATCGAGAACGAGCAGGCGAGGCCGACGCGCCAGGGTCAGCAGCAGCAACGCTTTGACGTGCTCACCGTGCGAAAGGCCTTTTACCTGTTGAGCCGGTTTGAGGTTGAACCTAGAGAGCAGCTCGGCGGCGTAGTTGGCGTCCCAGGTCGGATAGATCGCCGCCACGAACTGCATGTGCCAGTCGAGCGTGGCGTTCTTCACGAGATGCATCTCGTCGGTGACGAATCCGATGTCGCGCTTGGCGAGCGCCTGCGCTTCGGGCATCGCGTGTCCCAACACCCGGACGTAACCCGAGTCGGCGTGGAGCAGCCCCATCAGGATCCGGATGGTCGTGCTCTTGCCGGCGCCGTTCGGCCCGACCAGCCCCATGATCTGTCCGGGCTCGAGCTCGAGGGAGATGGACTCGAGGTTGAAGAACTTGAACCGCTTGCGGACGTCGCGCAGCTCGATGATGGACGCGCTCATTCTTTTTCTGCCTCTACGGATTCGGTGGCGGCGGGGGTGCCGTGCGCTTCGCTGGCGGCCCGCAGGCGATGCTCGAGTTCGTGGTCGCTCAGACGTAAGGAGCGGCCGACGCGGACCGCGGCCTGCAGGTGCTGGTCCAGCTCCTGCTCCTGCAGCGTCGTCGAGAGGTCAGCCCCCTCCATGACGAACGACCCCTTGCCTTGACGGGTCACGATGACCCCCTCGCGTTCCAGCTCGAGGTAGGCCCGCTTCACGGTGATCACGCTGACGTGGGTAGCTATGGCCAGGGCCCGGATGGACGGGATTTCCTGGCCGGGACGCCAGTCGCCGATGGCCACCCGGTGCCGGATCTGCTCTTTGATCTGCAGATACATCGGCCGGGGGTCGGTCTGGGAGATGGTGAGCCAGGACGAACTGTTCATATTGATATACACAGTATACCAACCAGACACAGGCCGCAATAGGAAGTCGACCGCCCCTGTACGGGCGGCGGACTCAGATTATGTAGAGATCCGGACTAGCCTCGCCCGACCGCCTGCGTTACCGCGGAGGCGAGCAACTCGGGGGACGCGTGCTCGTCGGAGCGGGCGCGCCAGGCGACGAAGCCATCAGGACGGACCAGCAAACAGCCGCTGGGGTCGATGCCGTGAGCGGCCGCGAATTGGTCGGGCGAGGCGGCGCCCTCGGGGCCGGTGTCAGCGCCGCACGCCAAGCCCTGCGTGCCGAGGCGCAGTACGTCGATGTCGATGCCCGTCTGTGAAGCGACCGAGCGACCGTGATCGCACCAGTCCTGGGAGTCAGGGCCCCCGAGCAACACGAACGCGTGGTTGTAGAGGTCAAGCGACGAAACCCGCTCGCCATCCCGGGTGAGCCACATGTGAGGAGCGCGCGTGCCGGGGCGCCCGCAGGTCTCGCGAGGACTCAAGTGGATGGCGCCATCGTCCGGACCGTCGGGATTGATTGCCGCTGAGCGATACACGTATCCCAACTCGATGTTGAGATCGTTCACGAGTGCCTGAGCCTGCGACGTTCCGATGCTGGGATCGGTTCGTAGCACGTAGCGTGTGTAGGCTTGTTCGACCGTGAGGCTCGATGCCGATAGCCTCTCGTGTTCGTAGGTCGACAACAGGCTGCGGGGTGCGCGGCCCGAGAGGACCAACGCCATCTTCCACGCGAGGTTATGCGCATCCTGCACCCCCGTGTTACCACCGAACCCCCCGGTTGGCGGCATGATGTGTGCGGCGTCGCCTGCGATGAAAATGCGCTCGGTCTGGAATCGGTCAGCCACTTCTGCGGCGGCTTGCCAGTGCATGACGTTGTCGATCTCGATCGGAACGTCATCGCGTCCCAAGGCGATGCGCACGAACTCGAGGGCGCGCTCCGTGGAGAAATCGGTCGAAACGTCGGTGACCGGACGGGTGGCGTCGCCAACGGTGTTGACGACCAGAAACGCGCTGTCGAAGGGT
The DNA here is from genome assembly GCA_036499585.1 of Steroidobacteraceae bacterium. Classification (GTDB taxonomy): domain Bacteria; phylum Pseudomonadota; class Gammaproteobacteria; order Steroidobacterales; family Steroidobacteraceae; genus 13-2-20CM-66-19. The sequence goes on along the minus strand of DASYDM010000057.1, from coordinate 217,652 downwards.
TTCTCGAAACGGAAGAACCCGCGGAGACGATCGTTGTTGACATACACCACCGACCATTGCTTGCCGTCCAGCATCGGTCGCATCGGCGCCCGAAAATAAATCGTGACGCTCCTGGAGAAAGTCGGATGCCCGTGCATGCCGATGCCGAGTTGTTTACGAATCCGGCTGTGGGATCCGTCGGCCGCGATCACGTATTGAGAGTGAACGGTGGTGACTTCACCGCTGTCCCGATGGCGGATCTTCGAAGTAACCCCGTCAGCATGCTCCTCGACGGAGATGACTTCGGTCGCGAAGCGGATCGTTCCGCCGAGCGAGACAGCCCGCTCTTTCAACAGGGGCTCGAGTGCGTTTTGCGAGAGGAACAGCCGTTCGCTCGGACTCACGTCCCGAACGCCGGCGTTCAAGTCTGCAATGAAGTGTTGAGTGACACCGCCGGCCAGAGTCGCGACGGCGATGATGCCGCCGTCCTGAACGAACTGTTCGGCCGACCGCTTTTGAATCGATGACTCGAGGCCCGCGCCACGGAAGACTTCCATGGTTCGCTGTGTTGCCATTGCCGCGCGCGGATGGATCGCCGTGCCGCGGTGATGTTCGACGGTAAGGGAAGGAACGCCGTGCTGGCCAAGGAGTGTTGCCGCTGACATGCCGACCAGGCTGCCGCCAACGATGAGAACCGGAACCTCGAGAGTCGCTGACATGAATTTCCCCCCAACAATCGCAAGCTGCGGAGCCGGCAAAAACCACGCCCTGATCGGTTGTGGAATCAGGGCGGCGGGCTACGGAGTAATGTCTGCGTAAAACGCCGCAGGCGATTTTACGCCAATCGTCAAAGGACGGCGCTCAACGCCAGCCCGGGAACACTCCCGAGGTCGGCCGACAGCTCGCGGCTGACCTGTTGCAGCATCGTCAGCCGTTCCCTGATCAACTTCGTCTTCGTGTAACGCCGCGAGTGACTCGACGTATTCAACGCTGCGACGACGCGGCCGCTCTGATCCAACACCGGCACGGCCAGTGCGATCACCCCGTAGGCGAGCTCATCTTCGACTGCGGCGTAGCCGCACTTGCGACAGTCATCGATGAGGTGCCGCAACCGGGCAGGGTCAATGACAGTTCTGTCAGTCAAAGCGACGAAGCGCGCGGTGTCGAAATAACGGCTCAGGCGATCGGGGCTCAGACCGGCCAGGAGGGTGCGGCCCGTCGAGGTGGCGTGAGCAGGAAACTTGCTTCCGACATGCGCCTCCAGGCGCACGAGGGTGCGCACCGAAGCGCGGGCAACGTAGACGATTTCGGTGCCATCGAGGACGCACAGCGCTGCCGAGTCGGAGGTCCTCGCGGCGAGCTCCTCCAGATGGGTCTTTGTCAGGTGCTCGATGTTCATCGATTCGAGGTACGCAGCGCCCAGCTCGAGCACCTTGGGTCGCAGCAGGAAGCTGCGGCCGTTGCGCGTTACGTAGCCCAGATCCTCGAGGGTCAGCAGGCAGCGCCGCGCTGTTGCGGCCGGCATTTCCGCGTCGCGGGCGATTTCACTCAGGGTGAGGGCGCCGCGGTCCCGTGTGAATGCGCGGATGACTGCCAGGCCCTTGGCGAGGCCGCCCATTGCTTCGCGACGGGGCGCGGCGGCGGCGATCGCTTCCCGAGGCGCGGGCGTTTCGCGCTGGCGCGGGGCTTCGCGACGTCGGGGAGAAGAGGACCTGTTCCGCGACACAGCTTGACGACCTTCGCGTTAAAGGATCACGATATTTCGCATAACGATACTCCTTTCGCTATGCGAAAACCGCATGGCGCGTTCCCGGACAGTACGATGGAGCCCCGAACCGCGTGAAAATCGGTCCCCAGACCCACCGCCAGACGGCGATCTGCGCCTCCAACCCCGAGACCATCATCGTGCGGGGCAAGGATCTCACGCGTGAGCTCATCGGCAAGATCGACTTTACCGAGTATTTCTGGCTGCTGGTGACCGGCGCGGTACCGAGCAAGGGCCAGCGCCAGGTGTTGGATGCAACCCTGGTCGCCATTGCCGAGCACGGATTGGTGCCGAGCGTGCAGGCGAGCCGCATGACGCTCGCTGCAGCTCCGGAAGCGCTTCAGGGTGCGGTGGCGGCGGGAATTCTCGGGTGCGGGTCGGTAGTGTTGGGTTCCGCCGAAGCGGCGGGCAGATTTTTCGCGCTGGTTGAGCAGCGCAGGGACGGGGGAGCGAGTCTCGATGAGGCGATTACGGCTGTCGTGCAGGAATATCGGGCCGCTAAGCGTGCCATCCCGGGTTACGGACACCCGCTGCACCGAGGCGGCGATCCACGGGCGCTCCGGCTGCTTGAGGTTGGAGTCGAGACGGGGACCCGCGGGCGTTACGCGGAAGTGGCCCTCCGGGTCGAGAAGATGCTCCCGACGCTCATCGGCAAGTCATTGACCCTGAACGTCTCGGGGGCGATTCCAGCGGTGCTGCTGGATGCGTCTTTTCCGGTGCAGGCGCTCAAGGGCATTCCCATTCTCGCGCGCACCGCCGGTCTGATCGCGCATCTGCTGGAAGAGCAGCTGCGGCCGATCGGTTTCGTCCTCTCGCACGCCGCCGAGCAGGCCATCAGTTACGACGGCCCGGCTCCGGACGGCTTCACGCCTTCGGAAGAGTGAAGAGTACAAACAATATGTCTGGAACGTTGAGTGGAATCCGGGTGGTCGAGCAGGGGACGTTTATCACGGGCCCTTGCTGCGGGATGATGCTGGCCGACCTCGGCGCCGACGTGATCAAGATCGAAAGCCCGGACGGCGATCCGTACCGCGCCTATCAGGGTGGCCAGTACTCGCCGCACTTCCAAGCGTACAACCGCAACAAGCGCAGCCTTGCCCTGGATATGAAAGCCGGAGGAGATCGCGCGTTGTTTGACGGGTTGATTCGCGAAGCGGATGTCTTCATCCAGAATTTCCGGCCCGGCACCGCCGATCGCCTGGGTGCGGGCCCTGCGCGCCTCAAGGAACTCAATCCGCGCCTGGTGTACACCTCGATCAGCGGATTCGGCTCGAGCGGCCCTTATCTCGAGCGCCCGAGCTACGACTCGGTTGCGCAGGCCCTCAGCGGTTTTCTCAGTGTCGTCGTGGATCGCGAGAACCCGCGCTTCCTCGGTCCGGCACTGGCTGACGCGATCACCGGAATCTATGCCTCCTACGGCACCCTCGGCGCACTGGTGCAGCGCGGCCGCACGGGTAAGGGCGCCTTGATCGAAGTGTCGATGCTCGAGGCGATGGCGCACTTCGCGCTGGAGCCTTTCGCGGCCTATTTCGCTCTCGGCACGACCCCCACGTCGAAGGATCGCCCGCGTCTGGCGCAGGCCTACATCCTGCGAACGCAGGACGACCGGATGATCGCGATTCACTTGTCGTCGCTCGAGAAGTTCTGGTCGGGGCTGGTCACGGCACTCGAAGCGCCCGAACTCAGCGCGGACCCGCGCTTTTCCGCGCGCTTGAAGCGCATTGAGAACTACGAGGCCCTGGGCGCCGAGTTGAACCGACGCTTCTCGCAGAAGCCAGTCGCGCACTGGGTGGCAGCGTTGGGACGCAATGACGTTCCGTACGCGCCAATCAACGGAATCGATGACGTATGCAACGACCCGCAGGTTGGCCATCTTGGGCTGATCGTGCCGGTGGAATCGCCGCACGGCGGCGCGAAGGCCGTGCGCCCGGCGGTGCAGGTCGAGGGGAAGAGAGCAGAGTCGGTGCGTGCGGCACCGTTGTTGAATGAGCATGGCGCTGCGATCCGCGGGCAGATTGCCGGTGGGGTCGCGTGGCCGGGGTTGTGATGAGGGTGGCGTAGCCGGCAAAAACCACGCCCTAGATCGGTTGTGGAATAAGGGTCGGCGGCCGACGAAGTGATGTACGCGTCAAGCGAGAGCTTGCCGCCGATGAAAGAGGGGTATTCGATGGCGACGTTGTTTCCGACAGCCCTGGTGGGAAGTTTTCCGCAGCCTGACTGGCTGATCGACCGTAAGAAGCTGGCTGGCCGTTTCCCGCCCCGTGTACGCGCTCGCGAGCTGTGGCGAGTGCCCGAGCCTTTCCTGGTCGAAGCGCAAAACGATGCCACCCTGGTTGCCATTCGGGCACAGGAAGAGGCAGGCCTGGACATCATCACCGACGGTGAGATTCGCCGGGAGAGCTATTCCAACCGCATCGCCACCGCGCTCGAAGGCGTTGATCTGGACAACCCCGGAACCGCGTTGGATCGCAGCGGCCACCCCAACCCGGTGCCCCGCGTCGTCGGCAAGATTCGTCGCAAGCATGCGGTCGAAGTCGACGATCTGCTGTTTCTGAAGAAGCACACCAAGCGGATGACGAAGGTCACCGTGCCGGGTCCGTTCACCATGGCACAGCAGGCGCAGATCGACGCCTACGACGGCAGCCGCAAGGCGGCGTCGATGGACTACGCCGTCGCGCTGAACGCTGAGATTCGCGACCTGTTCGCTGCGGGCGCCGATGTGGTGCAGATCGACGAGCCCTACATGCAGGCGCGGCCGGATGAGGCGCGCGAGTTCGGTCTCGAGGCTCTCAACAGAGCCCTCGACGGAATCAAGGGCGCGACCGCGGTGCACATCTGCTTCGGCTACGCTGCGATCATCCACGCGCGTCCTTCCGGTTACTCGTTCCTCTCCGAGCTGAAAGGCTGCAGCTGCCAGCAGATCTCCATCGAGACGGCCCAGTCGAACCTGGATACGTCCGTGCTCAAGGATCTGCCGGACAAGAAGATCATCCTCGGCGTCATCGATCTGTCCGATCCGCAGGTCGAGACACCCCAAGTCGTGGCGGAGCGCATTCGCCGCGCGTTGCCTTACGTCAAAGCAGAAAACATCATCGTAGCGCCCGACTGCGGCATGAAGTATCTGCCGCGCGAGGTCGCCATCGGAAAGCTTCAGGCAATGGTTGAAGGTGCGCGCATCGTGCGCGAAGAGGTTGCCGGCAAGAGATAAGACGACAGGGTAGACCGAAGGGGCAAGCCAGACACTTGGCTCCGGGTCGGCAGTGGGATAACACGGCGGTCGTTCATCCTTTCACGGGTGACAGGGGGACTGAAGTGAAGAACAAGGTAGTGTCAGTTGCTGTAGCGGTTAGCGCTATCATGGCCATGGAAGCGGTACATGAGGTGCGCGCGCCCGTGCACGCTCAGGCGGCAACGGACCTCGAGGAAGTCATCGTCACCGCGCGTAAGCGCGACGAGACGTTCCGCGATGTTCCGGTGACCGTCGATGTTCTGACGGAACAGACGATCAAGGACGCCGGGATCGACAGTACTCGCGATTTCGTCGCGATGATCCCGAACGTGACGCTGGTGGAGACCCAGAACGCAGGCAACTCGTTCATCACGGTCCGCGGCATCTCCCAGGCACGCAACAGCGAGCCCTCGGTCGCCGTGTTGGTAGATGGTGTCCTCGAGAGCAACCCTTACGAATTCGATCAGGAGTTGTTCGACGTTCGTCAGATCGAAGTACTGAAAGGGCCCCAGGGCGCCTTGTACGGCCGAAACGCCATCGGTGGCGCCATCATCATTCGCACCAAAGATCCGTCCGATCAGTTCGAAGGCACAGCCCGGGTCGGGCTCGGAAACGGTACCTCCGAGCGCGCCCAGGTAGCGTTAAGCGGCCCGATCGATGCGGCGGGGACGCTCAAGTACCGTGCCTCGCTCAACTTCTACAACACCGACGGCTATCTCGATAACGCGTATCTGGGGCAGAAAGCGGACCCTGTGCGCGACTACTCGGGACGGCTGCGCCTGCTCTGGAAGGCCAGCGATGCGATTACGGGCGACTTTCGCGCGTATGTTGATCATCTGGAAACCCGCGCTTACTACTTCGTGATTCCGCGGGACAATGAGGCGAACCCGTTCGCGTCGTTCACTACCGCGCCCAACGCGAACGACGTCACCTCACCGATTCAGGTGAACAACCCCGGCGAGGACAACCGCGACATCCGCGATCTGGTCGCCAAGTTCGACTTCGATACCGGCGCCGGTACGATTACCTCGATCACCAACTACGACCGCACGAAAGAAATCGACACCGGCGACGCGTTCGATTTCCGGCCCCGCGCCACTTCGATCTTCCAGGCGTTGCTCGGCACCGACCTGAACCAGAGCCAGTTCATCGACGTGCAGGCGTGGAGCCAGGAGTTGCGCTTCACTTCCCCACAGATGGGTGCGTTCTCCTGGATCGGGGGCGCCTATTTCGTCCACACCGAACGGTTCATCTCGACCGGCAACATGGTCGATGAGGGCCTGGGCGTCTTCCCGGTCTACGAGCAGCCCCGGCTCACGGGGGTCAACCCCAGCGCCACCTTCCTGGCCGATTCGCAGAACAACAACGCCTGGGCCGTCTTCGGCGATGCGACGTACGAGCTCAGCAAGCAGTGGGAGCTCGATGGCGCGCTCCGCTATGACGAGGATTCGCGCCAGAACCGGACCGACACGCCGCCGTCATTCCTGGCGCTGCTGGGCGATCCGACGGCGGTTTCCGGCGAGATCCGCAAGCACACCTGGAGCGAGCTGCAGCCCAAGGGCACGATCCGCTACAAGCCCAGCGACGACATTACGTTCTATGGTGGATGGAGCCGCGGCTTCCGCAGCGGCGGGTTCAACCAGACGGGAGTCGGCGCGGCAGCACGCAACAGCGCGCCACCCGTCCTCGGAGTGAACGATCTGTTCAATGCCGAAGTGGCCGACACCTGGGAAGTCGGGGTCAAGGGCCAGTTCCTCGATCGGCGGCTGAACGCGGGCCTGAGCCTGTATCGGACGAAGTCGACCAACGGGTACTTCTTCGTCTTCCTGGCGGCCAACTCGACCCAGAACCTGGGCAACCTGAGTGCGAACTATAAGGGTGCAGAGCTGCAGCTCAGTGCCCGCCCCACGGACCGTCTCGACGTCTACGTGAATTTCGGGTACACCGACAGCGAGATCACAGCAATGGCCGATCCAACAGTCATCGGCAATCAGGCGCCGCTCGTGTCCAAGACGACGTTCAACGCGGGCATCCAGTACAAGCAGCCGCTGCAGGGCAGCCTCAACGGGTTGATCCGCCTCGATTACCAGAATATCGGACGAACGTGGTGGGAGCCGTACAACCTCACCTCGCGCGATCCAGTGAATCTGCTCGACCTGCGCGCCGGGGTCGAGGGCGACAAGTGGTCGGTCATGGCGTGGTCCAAAAACCTCACCAACGAGAAGTACAATGCGGAATTCTCCCCTGGTGGGTTTCTGTGGCGGGCCCTGCCGCGCCGCTACGGAGTCGACCTCAACTATCGCTTCTGATCGGCCCTTTTTTATCGGAGACCATGTCCATGTCCACGACCGCCGCTAAGCTGCCGTCCCGGCTCCACCACACCGCCTACGTGACCCGCGATCTCGAGGCGACCCGCAATTTCTATGAGGAGCTGATCGGGCTGCCCCTGAACGCCACGTGGTGCGAGATCGATGAGCTGTTCGGCGCCGAGAGAGTGTATTGCCACCTGTTCTTCGGTCTGGCCGACGGTGGCGCACTGGCGTTCTTCAAGTTCGCCAACCCCGAGGACGAGAAGCTCTTCGGACCGAAGATGCCGGACAGCCCGTTCCATCACATCGCCCTGAACGTCGACAAGGAGACGCAGCAGGGGATCGAGGAACGCCTGAAGGCCGCCGGGTACAAGCCCCCGCAGATGTATGTGCTCGAGCACGGCTACTGCCGCTCGGTGTACGTGAACGATCCCAACGGCCTCATCCTGGAATTCACCCTGGATGCTCCGGAAGCGGACCGCATCAACACCATCCGGAAACAGAACGCGCATGCGGATCTGAAGCGCTGGATGGCGGGGGATCACACCTCGAACAACACGTTCCGCTGAAGGCGGCGCGCGACGGCGAGACCATCGGGCAGTAAGCGCGATGCGTGGAAGTTTGAACCGCTAGAGAGTCTGAACGGAAAGAGTCATGGGTCCGATAGAGACTTTCGTAACCGCCGAGATTCCGGTTGGACAACGACTCCAATACTGGAACGATCTCGCCTGCAACACCTTCTCGCCGATCGTGGCGGACCCCGCGGACCCGACGCGATATGCGCCGCAGCTCATTCGCACGTCAGTGGACGGGATTGTATTCGGCCTGGTGCACTCGGATCCGTCCGTCGTGCACCATGGTCGCGAGCACGTCGCCCGGACGCGGGACCCGCTGTTCTTCCTGCAGCTGCAGCTGACCGGCAGCAGCCTCAACATCCAGGATGGCCGCGAGGCCCGGCTCACCGCCGGCGATTTCGTGTTGTTCGACAACACCCGACCCTACCAGATGAATTTCGACGAGCCCAACGATGTGCTCGTGCTGGGAATTTCGGCTGACACCATGCGCTCCTACGTGGCGTATGCCGAGAACGTCGTGGCTGTCGCCATGCCACACCGTAATAACCATAACCGTCTCCTGTCGGATTTCCTGCGCCGGTTCTGGGTGCAGTGCCGTGCGGCGGGGGACGGGGGTGCGGAGGGTCGTATCGTGAGGGCACTTCTCGAGCTGACCGCAAGTGCGTATGCCGTTCTTCCCAATAGCGGCGCGAATCGACCCGCTTCGGCGGCTTCACGCCGCGTTCGGGTGTTGAGTTACATCGAACAGCATCTGACGGAGCCGGACCTGACCCCCACGAACATCGCGCGCAGCATGGGGTTGACGCCCCGGTATCTGCACCTGCTGTTCGCCGGTCAGGAAGAGACGCTGTCGCGCCGGATCATGCGGCGCCGGCTCGAGGAGAGCGCTCGCTTACTCGAGGAGCGGACCGGAACGGCACGAGCGCTGGGCTCGATTGCCACGTCGTGCGGCTTTGCGAGCCTCACGCACTTCGGCAAGGCGTTTCGCAGTCAGTACGGCATGACGCCGACCGACTACCGCCGGCGTCATCTCCAAAGTTCCTGACTGGCGATCCGGGCGCCTTCGACCAGCGCCTCCATCTTCGCCCACATCACGTTGGGGTGGACCCGCGAGAAGTGATCGATTTGAGCAAAGCCGCAGTCGCTGCCGGCGATGACGTTCTCGCGGCCGACTAGCTTGGCGAAGCGGACGATCCGGTCTGCCACCAATCGCGGGTGCTCCACCGTCACGATGTGATGTGTGATGACCCCGGGGATCAGAATCTTTTCGGGCGGTAACTTCACATCCAGCCACACGCGCCACTCGTGCTCGTGGCGCGGATTGGCGGCCTCGATGGAGTAGGCACCCGCGTTGACCTTTAGGATCAAGTCCACGATGTCACTCAAGGGCGCATCGGATATATGCGGCGCGTGCCAGCTTCCGAAGCACACGTGATACCGGACACGGTCCGCGGGAATGTCCTTCAGGGCGCGATTCAAAGCCGCGACGCGTAGCTCGGCCCACTCGCGATAACGCTCGGGACTGGTCCGGCACAGCTCGTCGTACATATTAGCGATCACTGCATCGTCGACCTGGACCACCAGGCCCGCGTCGTGGATCGCTTTGTATTCCTCGTGGAGTGCGTCCGCGATGGCGAATACGAAGTCCTGCTCGGACGGATAGAACTCGTTGACGCCATCGAACGCCGTACTCGCCGGTGCAACGGCGGTCATGAAGCCCTCTACGGCGCCGGCAGACTTGAGCGCTGTAGTGAGGTTTGTCGTGTCGCGGCGGACGGTCTCACGATCCTCGTATCTGATGGGGCCAATGCAGGCCTCGGTGGGCGAGCCGACCTTCGCTCTCGGGAAGGTCTCCTCGAGATACTCCCGGAAACGGATACGGTCCTGGCCAAGCCACAGCAGGGGACGCATCTGCTGGGGGCGGATCTCGAACCCCGAAATCCGGGCCAGGACGTAGTTGGACCAGCTGGACTTGCCGAACTCCCCGTCATTGACGATATCGAGGCCGACTTCGACCTGTTTTCGGACGATCTCGGCCACTGCCGGGGTCAGGCGAGCGTTGTACTCGATGGGATCCCGAGGCGGCCCCTTGACGAAACTGGCCAGTTCCAACAACTCGGGAGGGCGGGGCAGGCTACCGACGTGTGTCGTGAGGATTCGGTCTTGGCTTCGCTTCATGCGGCAGTAGTCTAAGGATCGATTCGTCGTTGTTGCAATGAGACGAGACGTGGACCGTCATTCGATCCACGGAGAAATTTTTCACTCTGGTTCGTGGACGATCGCACTCTCAGTCGCGCCGTTGCTACCACGGTTCGTTACTATCCAGCGCACAAAGAGGTCGCTCGCGCCGTTGCGGTGCTCCAACAACAGTTCATGCGCCGCTACTGTCGCCCGCGGATCCTCGCGACTTGTCCGCAAATCGCTTCGTAGGGGAAAGCATGAAGACGATCGTCGATCGAATCAGCCGCGGCACGCCCGCGCTGCAGTCAAAGCTCACGGTGGCTATCGCAGTGAGCCTGGCATTGGGACTACTAGGCGCCGCGAGCGCGGCCCAGGCGCAACAGGCTCCGGCGACTACGGCCTCGACCGCCGATAGCGGCGGTCTGCAGGAAGTTGTGGTAACGGCGCAGCGCCGGTCCCAGAACGTTCAGAACGTTCCGATCGCGGTGACGGCTTTTACAGCCGATCAGCTGCAGAGCCGCGACATCAACGATGTCCAGTCGATTGGCAGACTCTCTCCCGGCGTCAATCTGGACGCGGGCGCCCCGTTCTCCGGCGACAACTCGGTGCTGTCGGCCTCCATTCGCGGCATCGGGCAGGACGACTTCGCGTTCAACCTGAACCCTGGCGTTGGCGTTTACCTTGACGGCGTTTATCTCGCCCGCACGATCGGCGCCAACCAGAATCTCCTGGACGTCGAGCGCATCGAAATTCTCAAGGGCCCGCAGGGCACACTGTTCGGCGCGAACACCATCGGTGGCGCCATCAGCATCGTGACGCATACACCAGGGACTGAGGCTCGTGTCATCGCCGAGGCGACCGGCGGAGAGTTCAACCGTCGCGATTTCTCGCTCACGGCCGACATTCCCCTCAGCAGTAGCTTGCTGTCATCGATCAGCTTCTCTTCGCAGGAGCGCGACGGCTACGTGAAAGTGATTCCGTATCCGGCGGGCAGTCCCTATGCGGCACCGTTCGTCGTCGATCCCCAGACTGCCTATCCCAAGTCGGGCTACCAGACTGCGGACGACTACGGTGGTCAAGGCGTCCAGACCGTTCGCGGCAAAGTGCTCTGGAACGCGTCGGACAAGGTGAACTGGACGTTCACGGGAGACTGGTCGCACGAGAACCAGACGGCGTTGCCGTACAAGGTGTTGCAGACCTTCGGTGGCAACGTCAATGAGTCCACATTCTCAACGCTGTACAACACGTGCATCGGTAGCAACGCCTCCACGTATGAGGCGACGCTTGCCGCCGTCGGCGGGCCGCCCGTGAGTAAAGGACCCCCTGGTGGATTGTTCGTCAACATATGCGAGAACCCGCGCGCTGCCGTGCCGGGGCTGTCGCACGGTGGCGCCGCGCTTCTGGGCGCGGGGTACGTTGGCGGACCCCCGGGCCCGTTCAACTACAACAATCACCCCGGCGGCCCTTACCTGGGCTCGAACCAGCCGCGCCTCTACTTCGATTACGCCGCGACGGACACCGGCAACATCGATACGACCTACGCGAATGGCCCCGATTTTGCCAAGTATGATGCCTTCGGCGGTTCCGCCACCGGAGTCTACGACCTCAACGACGGCTTGCAGCTGAAGACCATCACCGGCTACCGGCAGATCGACTGGAACATCGGCACGGACCTGGACGGCACGCCCGAGACCCTCGCGGAAGTGACCGATCACCAGCATCAGTACCAGTGGTCGGAGGAGCTGCAGTTGCTGGGCAAGTCGTTGGACAACAAGTTGAACTGGGTCGGCGGCCTCTATTACTTCAAGGAAGCGGGCTACGTGCACGACTACGTGCCGTTCGAAAACATCGTGTTCATCTATGACTTCGCCAACGATGTCCAGAACAAGAACCTCGCCGCGTTCATCCATGCCGACTACAACCTGACGGACAACTGGGGATTCACAGCCGGCGGACGCTACACCGACGTGAAGGCGGAGTTCCTCGGTGGCCAGGGCGACCTGAACGGCTTCCCGGTCGGTCTCGGGCCGATCCGCTATTTCCCCAATCAGCCTGACAGTCAGTCGTGGCACATCTTCGACCCGACGTTCGGAGTGCAGTACCACTTCAACAGCGACGTGATGGCCTATCTCAGCTGGGGCAAGGGCTTCAAGGCTGGTGGCTGGACGACCCGTCTGCATCAGCCCATCGCCAGTCCGACCGATGCCCGGTTCTCTCCGGAGTACTCCAAGACCTGGGAGCTGGGTCTGAAGTCCGAGTGGTTGAACCATCACCTCCTGGCGAATGCCGCGGTGTTCTACACCGACTACGACGCGATCCAGCTGAACATTCAGACAGGTATCTCGCCGGTGGTGGAGAACGCGGGCGACGCCAAGATCAAGGGCGGCGAGCTCGAGTTGGAATACCTGGCCGGCGGCTTCCAGCTCGGAGCATCCGCTTCGTACATCGACGCGTACTACACGTACGTCAATCCGATTTCGGGCATCCCGCAGTACATCGCGCCGGACGGAACGGTGCACTGCCCCGTTGGTTGCGATGGTACGTTGCCGGGTGTGAGCTCGCTGGATGCAAAGCTGCCGAAGACCCCGAAGTACAAGGTGTCGTTGACACCTGAGTACAACATCCCGCTGCCCAACGATGCTAGCTTGCGGTTGATCGGCGCGTGGACCTACACGGCCGAGATGTTCAACGATGCGTTGAACAGCCCGCAGCTGCGTCGTCCGCCGACCCGTAACATCGACGCCTCGATCCACTACGTCTCGGCTGACAACCTGTACGACCTCGCGGTCGGTGGGACCAACCTGACGGACGACCGCTACATCACGGCTGGTTCGCCGAACAACGGTGCCGGTCAGGTCGGTGGTTACTACAACCCGCCGCGCGAGTGGTACGTCAGCCTGCGGGTGAAGATCGGCAAGTAACAGCACGACTGTCACCGCCATGCGGAGTTGGTCGACGCAGGATGCGGAACACAGTCGGGCCCTGGCCTATTGGGTCGATACCGTAGGCCAGGCCCTTCTCGAGCTCGACATCGAGGTGTCGGCGCCTGAGCAGTTCGCGGCCCGGCTGCAGCAGGGCAGCATGGGCCCGGTGAAGATCAATCTCATCGAGGCGGCTCCGCAGTGGATGCAGCGGACCAGCGCGGGTATCGCCCGCAGCCGCGCGTCATACGTCTTTCTGCTGCACTTGCGTGCGGGTCACTTCTCTCTGCAGCAGTTCGGGCGCGAATGCACGGTTCGCGCCGGTGAGTGTGTGCTTGTCGATAGCCAGGAGCCGTACAAGCTCACTTGTCCGGTTCCTACGCAATGCCTGTCGCTCGATTTTCCCAGGGAATGGCTCAAGAACTGGCTACCCGCTCCCGAGCTGCTGGCGGCCCGTCGCCTGACGCGCAAAGGATGGGGCGCGGCCCTGAATCGCGCCGTGCAGTGTCTCGACCCGGCCGAAGTCGACCAACTGGCCTTGCCGGCCTCGGTGGTTGCCGAGCAGATCGCGGCCTTGTTGGCACTGACCACGGGTCCGATGGGTATCAGGGCTCCACAGGAGCAGTCGATGCTCGAGCGTCTGCGGGCGACGCTCCGCGATCGCTACTATCAGGCGGACCTGAGCCCCGCGGCGGTCGCCACTCAAAACGGGATCGGCAAAAGACATCTCCATTTCGTCTTTGCCCGTGCGGGCACGACGTTCGGCTCCGAGCTCATGACGGTCCGCTTGGAGCGGGCGCGGCAGATGCTCGAGGATCGTCGCTTCAACCGAATGCCCGTGGGCGAGCTGTCGGCTCGCTGCGGGTTCGCCGATCCAAGTCACTTCGCCCGCCGGTTCCGGCGGCAATATCAGCTGGCGCCCGCGCAGTACAAGCAGGAGCGCGGGTCGCACGCGATGCCAGACTAATGGAGGCACGGCCGCCAGTGGAGTAGCCATGGTGTTCACGGATGCGCTCCCGTGGCGGTCGGGATTCGGCCGAAGCGTCTTTGCCTCAGGCTGTATTGCTCGAGTGCTTTTGCCAGCGCGGGCTCGTCGAAGTCAGGCCACATGCAGTCCAGGAACAGCAACTCCGCGTAAGCGCATTCCCAGAGGAGGAAGTCGCTGAGCCGTTGCTCGCCACCGGTACGAATGAGGAGATCGACGGGCGGGGCGGGCGGGTTGGAGTGATCGACTTCGGCAAGACGGCGCAGGAAGTCTTCGGGCGGGTCCGAAGCGGCGGCTTGGAGCCGATAACCTGCTTCAACGATCGAGCGGCGGGAGGAGTAGTCGAGGGCAATGCGCAGGTGCATGCGCGAGCAGTCGGCTGTCAGCGTCTCGCTGTTCTCTATCTGCGCGACCAGGCCTGTGCTCAAGCGGTCACGACGGCCGATGATGTTGATGCGCACCTGGTGCTCGACGCACCGGTCGGTTTCGGTCATGAGGTAGCGTCGCAGGAGGCCAAACAGCGCCTCGATTTCCAGGCGAGGCCTGAACCAGTTGTCGGCGGAGAACGCGTAGAGGGTGAGTGTGTCGATCCCGTGTTGGACCGCTGCGCGCACGATCGCGTCCGCTGTTTTCGCGCCGGCGCGATGGCCGGCCTGACGGTTCTGGTTGCGCTGCGTGGCCCAGCGGCCGTTACCGTCCATGATGATGGCGAGATGCATTGTAGAGTACTCTGTATTACAAAGTAATTGGGCGTGACTCGGAAATAGAAGAGTTATATCGGGGAAACGGGTTACCTCGGGCGGGTCGCCTTGATCACGGCTTCGACATGATCGAGGTAGCGGTTCAGAGCGGCACGTCCCGCCGCAGTCAGGCGATACACCGACTTCGGGCGACGGCCTTCGAACGATTTCGTACAGGTGAGGTACTTCGCTTCCTCGAGCTTGCGCGCATGCGCGCTCAGGTTGCCGTCGCTGACATCGAACAGAGCCTTCATCTCACTGAAGGTCAACTCGTCGCGAACGGCCAGTGCACTCATCATGCCGAGGCGCACACGCTCGTAGACCAAGCGATCGAAGCGGGCGTCGGAGGAGTCGGAGCTGACCAAAGTGGGCTTGTTGGCGCGCTTGGGCGCCGGGGCCTCGGGTTGAGAGCGGGTGTTAGGCTTCGCGGTCACGGTCCCTCCGATGGAGCAGGAGGCCGAAGACCAGGTGCAGGCCGCCGAATCCAGCGCCGAGCGATACTGTGTGCAACGTCTGCGGCAGGAAATAAGTGACCAGTCCGAGGAGGGCGAAGAGGCCGCCCAGTGCTGCGACCGGTCGGCTGGTCGGCGCGCTGGTGGAGAAGAGGGCACATCCGTATAGGAGCAACCATGTGCCCGGGATGGAGCTCAAGCTGCCGGCCTGGATCAGCACCCCCGTCATCACCGCTCCGGCGAACAGGCCCGGCGCGAAGCAGGTGATGAACTTGCGCACCGGTGCGCCGAAGAGTGTGAAGCCTTGCAGGTACACCTGGCGGGCCATCACGCCGCCACCTAGGACCGATGCCACGCATGCCGCCCAGAGCCACACGTTGAGCCAATAAGGCCTTAGCGAGGGAGCTGAGGCGACGACCGCCGCAACCAGACCTACGATGCCCGCTGTGATGCTGGCAGACCCTGAGACCGCGACGGTGCCGCCAGCGGCCTCGATGGAGGCGCGGATGTAGCGAAGAGTCGCTGCCGCGTGAGATTCGATGCTGACGGTCGGGGAGGGCCGCATGGCGCTGAAAGGTAGCGTTTGGGGCTGTGTGGCGTCAAGTACTCCGCAATGCAAAGTAAAATCGGAAGGGAGGAAATCGAGTGAGAGAGAAGAGGGAAATGCGCGCGTGGGCGTTCTCGTGGGACCTCGGATGGCCACTGTGCGGCTGGTGGTCCGTGCTGCGCCACGGCGTTGACAGGCCCTAAGGCCCCCCGCACGCTCGGCGGCCACATGAAAACAGACGCAGTCGAACTCATCGCGTCGTACTGGACCTTGTCCGGCGGCGCCGTTCCCCACACCGATCACGAGTACAGCACCTTCGAATTCCGCGAGCGCATCGAGGCGATCGCGAAGGCGGGCTTCAAGGGTGTAGGTCTCTGGCACGCCGACCTCGAGCACGTGCTGAAGACGTATTCGCTGCGCGACATGCGCAAGATTCTCGACGACAACGGCATGAAGTACGTCGAGGTCGAGTTTCTGGTGGACTGGTTTCTCGAGCCGGGTGAGCGTCGTGCGGCGTCCGATAAACGCCGTGCGTTCCTGCTGGATGTCTGTGAAGCGCTCGGTGCGCGACACCTCAAGGTCGGGGACTTCTATAAGACCCCTTGCCTCATGTCGCGGCTGCAGGAGGAGTTCGCCAGGCTGTGCCAGGACGTTGCCAAGCGGGGCGACGCGAAGGTGGCTTTCGAGCTGATGCCGAATTGCGTACTCGAGAGTCTCGCGGCAGCTCGCGAGCTCGTCGTCGGCGCGGCGCAGCCCAACGGCGGGATCATTTTCGACCTCTGGCACATCGTGAAGTTGGGGATCCCTTACGATGAGGTCATGAAGTTTCCCAAGCCGCACTTCGTCGGCTTGGAGATCAATGACGGCTATCTGAAGACGCCGGCGGGCATGGACATCGTCACGGAGACCACTGCGCACCGCAAACTCTGTGGCACGGGCGAGTTCGATATCAAGAGCTTCACCGCGAAGCTCGCCGACTCCAACTACGACGGTCCGGTTGGAATCGAGGTGTTGTCGAAGGAGCTGCGCTCCTGGCCGCTCGAGCGCGCCGCGACGGAAGCCTTCCGGACCACGCGGGCGCAGTTCCCAGTCAAATAAAGAGATAGAGAGGGGGCATCATGGCGGCGACCACTCCGGTTTCCTCGACGGGCTCGATACCCCGGGCCTCGAGCGGCACCGGCTACCAGTTCGTGCTGGTGGGCCTGCTGGCGATCAACTTCGGGTTCGTATTCTTCGATCGCAACTCGCTCAACTTCCTCATGCCCTTCGTGCAGCCGGAGCTGCACCTGTCGAACGCACAGGTCGGCTACCTGGCCAGTGCGTTGTCGCTCACCTGGGCGATCGCAGCGTTCGTGATCGGCCTGGTCTCGGACAAGACCGGTAGCCGTAAGGGGCTGCTCATCCTGGCGACCCTGTGCTTCTCGGTCTGCTCCTTCCTCACCGGCATCGCGAGCTCATTCGTGCTGATGCTCGGAGCGCGACTACTCATGGGAGCCGCGGAGGGCGGTGTCATGCCGATGAGCATGACGCTGATCAACGCGGAAGTGGCGCCAGGTTGGCGTGGACTGGCCATGGGTGTTGCACAGAACTTCGGTTCCAACCTCCTGGGCTCCTTCGTCGCACCGGTGTTGCTGACTGTGTTTGCGGCCCACTTCGGCTGGCGTAACGCGTTCTATCTCGCGGGCCTGCCGGGGCTGATCATGGCATTGCTGATCTGGGTCGTTGTGCGTGAGCCGCCCCGGGAAGTGGTGCAGGCGCAGCGATCGAGCGCGCCGAAGATGACCATGCTGCAGGCCCTGGAGGACCGCAACGTCCTCATCTGTTGCGTCATGGGCGTGCTGTTGGTCTCTTACCTGGTGGTGTGCTGGGCGTTCATGCCGTTGTATCTGACCCAGGTACGGCATATGGACACCGAGACCGAGAGCTGGCTGATGGGCACGCTCGGTATTTCCGCCGCGATCGGCGCGTTCGCAACTTCGGCCCTGTCCGATTTCATCGGCCGTAAGCCGTTGATGATCATCTGCCCGTTCATCGCGGTCATCCTGCCTCTGGGCGCCCTCTACTACCAGGGCTCGACCGCTGGCCTCGCCGCCATCTTTTTCGTCGGCTGGTGCGTGAACGGGATATTCCCCATGTTCATGGCGACCGTACCCTCCGAGAGCGTCGATGAGAGACACATCGCCACGGCATTGGGTGTCTGCATGGGCGCCGGTGAGGTGCTCGGCGGAGTGCTTGCTCCCTCGATTGCGGGCAAGGTGGCCGACCATGTCGGATTGCAGGCGCCGCTGTGGATCATGCTCGGACTCACGATCGGGGGCGGCCTGCTGGCGTTCGGCCTGCGGGAGACCGCGCCTCGCGTGTTGGCGCGGCGTGCGGCGGCGCAGGGGCTGGCCAAGCCGGCTTAACGCAACGCCGTAGCTGGGCGCGCGGCGGCCCCCAGCACGCCTCGCGAATCTGGGCAACGGACCAGCCTGCGGTGCCCACCGCCCGGAGGGGCGGTGCCCGGGGCCCCATTTCCCGCTAAGGTACGACGATGAACTACCTCAATGAGACCTTTGAGGCGGGCGGCCCTGCAGGCGGCACAAGCCGCGCCGTCCCGCTAAATGGAAGTTACGACCCTCGTTTCGCAGCCGTCGTCGAGGCCTTCCGGGAGAACTACCGCGTCGAGGACGAGGTTGGTTCCGGCGTCAGCGTGGTTCTCGACGGCCGACCCGTCATCGACCTGTGGGGCGGCTGGAAGGACGGAGCGCGGAACCACGAATGGCAGCGCGACACCATCGTCTGCATGATGTCCGTTTCGAAAGGCATCACAGGGCTCACCTTCAACATACTGGTCGACCGCGGGCTCGTCGACGTTAACGCGCCAGTGGCCAAATACTGGCCCGAGTTCGCCAGCAACGGGAAGGCGGCGATTCCCGTCCGCTACATTCTCGATCACCGCGCGGCTCTGCCGATCATCAGCGACCCGCTGTATCCCGGCGCGATCTACGACCCGCCCGCGATCTGCGAGGCGCTGGCCGAACAGGCGCCTTTGTGGGAGCCCGGCACCCAGGCGGCCTATCACATTCACACTCAGGGATATCTGCTCGGCGAGATCATTCGTCGGGTGACTGGTAAGACCATCGGTCAGTTCCTGCGCGAGGAGATCACTGGCCCGCTGGGCGCCGACTTCCAGATCGGCGTGAAATCGGAGCACGATCACCTGCGTGCCGCGGAGCTCATTCCCAACATGAACGCCAAACTGTTGGCGGCGCGTGAGGCGGAGAAGGACAACCTGCTCGGCAAGGCCTTCACCCAGAACCCGAATCTGACGTGGGCGCAGACCATGAACTCCAAGCCGTGGCGCGATAGTGAAATCGCGAGCGGCAACGGGCACGGAAACGCGCGCGCTATTGCACGGATCTATGGTGCCTACGCACGGGGAGGGGAGGTCGATGGTGTCCGCCTCGTCGCGCGCGCGTCGATCGAAGCCATGATCATCGAGCAGCACAATCAGGTTGAGCTGATGCAGCAGCGGCCTTATCACCAGGCCCTTGGTGTGTTGCTCAACTCACCGGATGCTGTGTTCATGGGGCCCAACACGCGCTCGTTCGGGCATCACGGCTTGGGTGGGTCGATCGGGTTCGCGGATCCCGACGCCAGGATCGGGTTCTCGTACTGCTGCAACAAGATGCACTCCGTCGGGACCAACGGGCCGCGGGCGGCCAGGTTGATCGAGGCGCTCTACTCAGCGCTTTAGCCGGTTGGCGCCTATTTTCTGGACCCGGCCGCGGTGAATCGCTGCCGGAAGGCGCTGGGGTTGAGGCCAACAAGCTTGCGAAAGCGAGCGCGGAATGTGACAGGCGAGTCGAAGCCGCAGCGGAGGGCGATGTCGTCTATTGGCCGGCGGCTCGTCTCGAGCAGCTCTTGTGCACGACGCACTCGCGCTGTCAGCAGCCACTGCAGCGGGGTTGTGCCTGTTTGCTCGCGGAAACGGCGGGCGAACGTGCGCGGGCTGGTACGTGCTCGGCGTGCAAGCGAAACCACGTCCATCGCGTTGCTCAGGTTTGCGTCCATCCACTCCAGCACAGGCGCGAGACTCTCCGTCGATTGTGGCGCTTCGTATCGGATGAACTGCGCCTGACCACCGTCTCTGCTTAGCGGCGCGACGGCAAGCCGCGCAGCGCGCGCCGCAACGGCTTGCCCGTGATCGCGGCGTATGAGATGAAGGCACATATCAAGACCGGCCGACGCGCCCGCAGACGTAATGATGCGGCCTTCGTCGACAAACAGGACGTCGGGTTCGACGGCAATCTTTGGATACAACCTGGCGAGGTGCGCGGCACCCAACCAATGAGTCGTGGCGCGCTTGCCGTCAAGCAGACCGCATGCTGCGAGCACGAAGGCGCCCGAACAAATGGAAGCCAGTCTTGCGCCACGATCCCATGCATCCCGTAGTGCGGTTACTACCGGGCTCGGCACAGGGGTCCGCGTATTCTCAATCCCCGGCACAACGATGGTGTCGGCGCGCGTAAGGATATCGAGGCCATAGGGAGGGCGCAGGTTAAAGGCGCGCGAGCGGACGGTCCGGGACTGAGCGCACACTCGCACATCGTAGGCCTGTGCACCGCTAGGGAGGCTCACCCGTGCGAACACCTCACAGGCAATGCCGAGGTCAAAGGGAACGAATTCGTGCAGCGCCAGCACGGCGACCTGATGCATCGAGATCTCCTGTCGAGACGAAATCTAGTCGAAAGCCCTGGTGGCAGCAAGTGATCGGTACTTGTCATTCCTGCCACTCACGGCGCGGTCGCGGCGACGCTTATCGTGGAGGCTCCTGATACAACGGAAGGCCACCATGACCGATGCGAATGCTGCTGATCTTTCGTATACCGGCTGCAAACCCCTGTCAGTCGGGATGGTGCTCTTCCCCGGCTTCACGCTGCTCGACCTCGCCGGCCCGCAAACGGCCTTCGGAATCAACGGGCAGACCCATCTGCTGTGGAAGACAATGGATCCTGTTCCTACCGACATGGGGGTCTCGATGAACCCCACGAAAACCTTCGCTGAGGCTCCCGAGAACCTGGACGTGCTGTTCGTGCCGGGCGGCTTCGGTACCGTCGATGCAATGCGCGATACGGAAATCCTGGATTTTCTGGCGCGCGCGGGTAAGACCGCTCGCTACATCACCTCGGTGTGTACCGGCTCTGCGGTCTTGGGCATGGCCGGACTGCTGGATGGCTATCGCGCGGCCACGCACTGGGGCTTCTATGAGCCCTTGGAGGCCATGGGTGTGATCCCCTGCTACGAGCGCGTGTGCGTCGACAGGAACCGTATCTCCGGTGGAGGCGTCACCGCCGGCATCGATTTCGGCCTCACCGTGATCGCAACGATCAACGGGCGCCGCGCCGCCGAGATCACCCAACTGGCGCTGGAATACGACCCGCAGCCCCCCTTCGATGCCGGCCACCCGCGCAATTGCAAACAGGACCTCGTCGGGGTCGTGGAGGCCATGATGGCCCACATGATTCCGCAGGGGGTGGAACTCGCGAGGGCCTACAAGCAGCGTGCGACGGGTTCTGTGGGAGAGCGTGCAGCCGTTTGAGAACGAGCGGCACGAACGTTTCCAAGGACCAGCCATGCCTTCATCCTTCTTCGCGGGCGCAACGGTTCCGCAGCTTGTCTTTCCGATCCTGGTGGCGGCGGGACTCATCGCCCTCATCTCGCTCCTCGCCGAACCTGCCCGGCAGAAATTCAGCGCCGTCTTTCTTGCCGGCGCGGGCGCGGCCTATCTCAGCGGCGGCTTCGGCCCATGGGAGTTCGCGTTCTGCGGGGCGATGACATGGCTGGCCTTTGCTGGCCTGTCCCGCTACCGTGCCATTGCCGTTGGATGGCTGGCCCACACTGTCTGGGACTCTCTCCACCACCTGTACGGCAACCCGATCATCCCGTTCGCTCCGGCCTCCTCGTTCGGTTGCGCGATCTGCGACCCGGTGATTGCGATCTGGTACGCCTTTGGCGCCCCGTCGATCTGGGCGATGTTCACGCGAATACCGAGTGCCGGCACCAGACGATAAGGGCGCTCGCTCAGCGCTTTAGCATCTCTCTCCAGGATCCGTACATCGGATCCACGGTCAGAGAATACTTCGACGCGAAACGTGGAGGATCGCCCCCGAGCCGTGGGGGCACCGCTGAGGGGACGACCGCTCGCCACCTCAGCGGCTGTTGGGGTCACCGTACCGGCGTTGCGACAGCGGGCGCGGCAGGCGCGTTCGCGGGCTTGCGAGGCCTCATGAAGTCCGGCTGCCAGTCTTCCTGGGCCCGAGCGATCACGTAGGCGTGGATTTGCTCGGCCTGCTGTTGGGTGACCTTGTCCTTGAAACTCTCCATGCCGCCAGCCTTCAGCTTGCCGTTGAGCACGATGTCGTTGAATTCGGCATGGCGCTCGGGCGTCATGTGCCGCAGATCCTTCACGCCGCCGTTGGCATTCTGGCCGTGGCAGATGGCGCACTGCTGGGCGTAGAGAACCGCGCCGGCATCGACGTCCGCCTGCTTCGGAACCGTATCCGGGGGATCTGGGATCGAGCCCGGCGCCGGCGTGGGCGGCAGGGTGACGCCCTTGGAGTCCAGTGAGAACACCATCAGTCGCGCGGAGCTGGTGTAGAAGGGTTTACCGTCGAAGCCGAGGTTGTGAACGATCGCGCTGTTCCAACCGACATTGACGGCGATGTACTGCTTGCCCTTGACCATGAAGGAATTGGCCGCGGCGACCGGGACGCTCTCGGTGGGCATCTCCCAGAGCTTGGTGCCATTGTCGGCGCGATAGATCGCGAGTGTCTTCCTGATCGTGCCTTCGATGAGCAGGTTCCCGGCCGTGGTCAACACGCCACCGTTGGCAGGGAAGGGATAGTTGATGCGGAAGGCTTCCTTCTGCTTCACCGGATCGTAGGCGATCAGATAACCCTTATCCTCCTTGCTGGCCTTCTCGTTGAGCTCCTTGCGCAGCTCGGTAAATCCCTTCACGCCGGCACCGATAGTCGTCTGCCCCAGCTTGAACTTGAACTGGCCGTCCGGGAGGCGGGACTGGACGGCCCACTGCTCCATCACGGGGAAATACACGAGCCCGGTGATCGGGCTGTACGACATCGGATGCCAGCTATGGCTGCCGCCGTAGCTCGGGGTAATCAGTGACGGCTTCTCGGTGACGTAGGCCGTGGACTTGACCTCCGGCCGGCCGGTCGCGAGATTGATGTGCTCGGCCCAGGTGTTGGGCACATACGTCTCCGCGGAGATCAGCTCGCCGGTCTTGCGATCCAACACGTAGAAGAACCCGTTCTTGGGCGCGTGCATGATCACCTGACGCTCTTTGCCCTTGATCTTCAGGTTGGTGAGCATCAGGGGCGCGGTGCAGTCGTAGTCCCACTCCTCCTGTGGCACTTCTTGATAGTGCCAGACGTACTTGCCCGTGTGCGCGTTGACCGCGACGATCGAGCAGAGGAACAGGTTGTCGCCGCCGCCGGGGCTGCGGAAGGCCTGGGGATGCGGCGAGCCGTTGCCGGTGCCGAAGTACACCAGATCCAACTTGGGATCGTAGACCAACGCGTCCCAGTCGTTGCCGCCGCCACCGGTCTTCCACCATTCGCCCGACCAGGTCTTCGCGGCCATGGGCATGGCGGAGTCGGAGGCAGCCCCTTCCGGCATCTTCTTGGGGTCGCCGGGGACGATCCAGAAGCGCCAGGTCTTCTTCCCGGTCTCGGCGTCGACGGCTTGCATGTAGCCGCGACCCCCGAAGTCGCCGCCGGCATTGCCGATGACTACGTTGCCACCGGCGATCCGAGGCGCACCGGTGAGCGACAGAGGTTGGCCCGGATCGAGTGTCTGGGTCTGCCACAAGGATTTGCCCGTCTTGGCATCCAGGGCGATGAGCCGGCCATCGAGCGCGGCAACATAGATTTTTCCGTGCCACGCTGCGAGGCCTCGGCTGACAGGGCCGCAACAAGCGATGCGCGCGTACTCCACCGGCACCCTTGGATCGAACGTCCAGAGCACCTTACCCGTGACGGCATCGTAGGCAGTCGTGATGCTCCACGCCGAGACGTTGTACAACACGCCGTCGATGACGAGCGGAGTGGCCTCGACACCACGATAGGTGTTGAGTTCGGCAAACCATGTCAGACCGAGCCGACTGACATTGCTGTCGTTGATCTGTTTGAGCGGGCTGAAGCGGGTCTCGCCCCAGTCGCGGCCGTTGGTCATCCACTGGCCGGGCTCCTTGTCGGCGTTGTCGAGGCGCTCTCGAGTCACTCGGGCGGCGCCGCCGGCAGGCGTGGAGGCCTGGGCCGTGGCGGCCAGGGAAGAGCCGATGGCCAGAGCGGCCGCCATCATCACAGAAAGGCCGAGCGGGCGGAAAGCGGCTCGGCGGTTGGATCGACTCACGCGTGTAAACCCCCTCGAATTCAAGGCAAAGGCGAGTATAGGAGTGCCTGATCGCCTCGCTTGCCTGTTGTGGACGGGATTATTGCCCGAACTGGAAGGGCGAAACAGAAGAAAGAGAATGGGGTAGGGCGGCCACTACCTTGAGTGACCGCCCCGGGGACCCAAGACTACTTGCCGGCGACGGAGTACAGGATCTGCGCGTTCCGGGTCTTCTGGAAGTCCTCCAGGGACTGCCCGCGCATGGCCGCATAGATGTGCAGGTTCGTGGTTCCGACGACCGCACCGAGCTTCTCCAACAGGAAGAAGATCACCCCGTACTGAATCAGCGCGCGCCAGTCGCGGCGGCGGAGCATGTCACGCTCGTTCTCGGGCAGATCGGCCTCCTGGAACATCGACTCCGGGTCCGTCAGGAAGCGCTTGCGCTTCTCGGGGACGATCAGGTCGTGGAGGAAGTTGTTCAGGCGATACGCCTTCACGCTGCGGTCCAGAGTGAAGGGGTAGGTGCCCGGCAGCTTCTCGATGCCCGCCCACTGCTTGCCGATGCGCTTGCGGTAGTCCTCGACCGACTCGTCCGACGGGTCGTCGGAATCGTTCTCGAGGATGACGGTTGCGATCGGGGTCATGGAGGGCAGGTAGTAGGCCTGGTGCAGCTTTTTGACCTTCTTGGACAGGGCGCCGCGCATGACCAGCCACATGATGACTTCCGAGCCTTCGAAGCCACCCTTCTCGGCGTACTCGGCGATGGTGATCTCGGTGAGCTTCTCGGGGTTCTTCTCGAACAGCTCGAGGAACTCCATGTCCCAGGGGGTGTTGTTGAACCCGCACCGCTCGCCGTGCACCTGGTGGGACAGGCCGCCGGTGCCGACGATCGCCACTTTAAGGTCTTCGGGATAGCTCTCGATCGCCTTGCGGAGCGATTTGCCCAGATTGAAGCAGCGGCGGGCCGAGGGAATCGGAAACTCCAACACGCCGACCTGCAGCGGGACGATCGCGCCCGGCCAGTCCTTCTCGTGCGGCCACAGCAGCGACAGAGGGGAGAAGGCGCCGTGGTCGAGGCCCTTCTCCTGGAAATACGACATGTCGAATTCGTCGGCAACCAGACCCAGCGCGATGTGACGCGCGAGACCGGGGTGGCCCTTGATCTGCGGCAGCTTGCGGGGGCCGCCACCTTCATCGGCAGGCCAGTACTTCTGACCGACGCCGAGGGCGAAATGCGAGTAGTGATCGAAGAAGAACGAGGTGATGTGATCGTTGTAGATCAGGAACAGCACATCGGGCTTCTTGTCGGCCAGCCACTGCACCACGGGTTGATAGCCGGCAAAGATGGGGGCCCACACCGGATCCTGCTGCTTGTTCGCATCGAGTGCGAAGCCGATGGTGGGGGTGTGGGAGGTGGCAATGCCGCCGATGATCTTGGCCATGGTGCTGGCTCCTGAGTAACCTGCCCTTGGAATATACGCGTGCCCTGGGCAGAGGGATCGCGCCCGGTCAATGTGCAACGAGCCCCTCGCGGGGCCCGTTGCTGACTGGACTTACGACTACCGGGCCGTCTCTTAAGTGTGGCGCCAGCCCGGAGGAGCGTAGGCGATACGCGCCACTTCCGAGTAGGGCACCGGGCTTACGATCGCGCGGATTTCGGTCTGGATGTGCGGTTCGACTGTCGGCTTCTTCGTGCCGCCGTTCGGCTCGCCCCACAACAGCTTGACCTCGTGACCGTGCTTCGCCTGCTCGGTGTCGATCATCGCCAGCGTGAGGTGCTTGCGCTCGTTGGAGCTGTAGCCGATCCAGGTCGAGATGCCGACCTGCTGGCCGTCGAACAGAACCTTGTCGTACGGCAGGGTCGAGTACACCGACGAGGGGAAGTCGAAGTACTTGTAACGGTCGCCCTTCTTGTACATCGAGCCGATGATCTTGGCCACGTCCTCGTCGTTAAGGGCGAGGGTGACCTTCGTGCGACGCGGCGGCTTGGCGGCGAGCTTCTCGAGCGCCTCGCGGCCGATGAAGTCATGGTCGAACTTGGCGAACGCGCCGTAACCGAGGTCGTACGGAGTCAGGTAGTAGTCTTCGATGTTCTTGGAGTCCATCGAGCCGCCGAGGGACGCCTTGGCTTCGTAGCCGTTCGCGGGCAGCCACTCGCGGTACTTCTTCATCTTCTCGCCCGAGTACACGGCCGGCATCGGGGAGGGGATCCAACCCGACTCGAGGGTGTTGGACGAATAAGCGCGGGCGCCGACCAGGCGCAGACCGAAGTCCTTGCCGGCCTCGACGAGGGCGGCCTTGACCTCTTCACCCTGCTCCCAGGGGCCGAAGAGCTCGAAGCCCGGCTGGCCAGCCATGCCGTGACGCAGAGCGTTCACGCGGTAGCCGGCGATCTCGAACTGAGTCATGTTGAAGAACTTCAGATCCGGCGGCTTCTTGCCCAGCAGCTTCTCCATGGTCTTCATCGCGTTCGGACCCTGGATCTGGAAGCGATACTGACGGCGTGTTCCGACCGAACCCGTACGCTCGACCGTGCGCTCGTCGCGCTCCAACATCACATCGTAGCCACCGGTCTCGGCGTGGAACTGCACCCAGTTGTGCACCGAAGGGCGACCGATGATGTTGAACCGCTCGCGGCTCAGGTACGTCAGGATGACGTCGCCGATGACATAGCCGTCGTAGTTGCAGGGGACGAACTGCTTGGCCTTGTTCGGCTCGAAGCCCTTGACGCTGTTAATACCGAGGTCGGAGATGAGCTTCAGCGCGTCCTTACCTTCAATGTACATGTCCGTCATGTGGTAGGACTGGTTGAAGAGGATGCAGGCCTCTTGCCAGGCACGCTGCTCGTCACGCCAGTTGGTGTACTCGGGCGGGACGACGGGATAGACGTTGGGACCGGACTGCGAGTTGCGCAGCAGGTCGACCGGATTGCCGACGCTCTTGATCAGGTCTTCCAGGCTCTGACGGCTCATTTCTTCTCCAGGGAGATTGCCTTCGGTGAGGCGCGGATCTTGGCCGCGCGGATCCCGGTCGGTCAATATGGGATCCCATTTATCTTACTGGCGTCCACTGTGTGGTCTTAATGCGCTGCATACTGGATTCCTGCTGGGCACTTGGGATCCCATGTTCAATGTAGCGGATCCCGCTTTGCAGCATTTTCAGGTGCCGGAACCCCATGGATACCCACCTCGCACGGGCCACAGTCAGCATTCGGGAGATGATCCTGCGGGGACGGCTGTCCCCAGGGCAGCGCGTCGCTGAGGCCAGCCTCGCCGAGATGCTCAGCATGTCCCGCACGCCCGTCCGGCAAGCCCTGCCCGTGCTCGCCAAGGAGGGGTTGTTGGTCGAGTCCGGCACCCGCGGGTATGTCGTCCGGACGTTCACTCAGAGCGAGATCCTCGACGCCATCGACCTTCGCGGCGTGCTCGAAGGGTTGGCCGCTCGCCGGATCACTGAACGTGGGCCCTCAGCGGCGTTCCTAGGGCGGCTGCGCGAGGTTCTCGCGGTGGGGGATGAGATTTTCCGGAAGCGGCGGCTGGTCGAGTCGGACGAGGCGGCTTATGGCGCCATGAATGGGCGCTTCCATGAGCTGATTCTCGAGGAGGCGGGGAGTTCGATTTTTACGGGGGCGCTGGAGCGCAATGCCAGTGTGCCGTTCGCCAGTGCCGAGGCGATCGCGTTCGATGCTACCGAGATGGATGCCATGTACGACGCGCTGAACTTCGCGCATCGGCAACACCATGCGATCTACGATGCGTTGGAATCTCGGCAGAGCCTGAGGATTGAGTTTCTCATGCGGGAGCATGTGAACACGGTGAAGAAGAGCATCAACATGCTCGACTCACAGGTTGCCGGCGCTGCGCCGGGGGCCGGGGTGACGCTGGCGACCAGTCTGGGGGCGGCGGCGATCTAGGAGTGAGCGCCGGCGCTCAGAGTGTGATCCAACGCGATTCCAGCCATCCCGTCAGGATGAAATCGAAGTCCGAGTACCTGATCTCCTGCGAACCAAGACCGAGGCCGTCAGCCGAGTTCGGCAGATCGTCGGTCTCAGCGTACTCGTCATCAAACGGACAGTTGACGAATACGTCCCCGAGCAAGGTCGCGGACGTGTGAGGCAAAAATCAGTCGGGCAGTGCATTCAACCTGCGTACTGCCTGCCTCACCTGTTCCAGCGTGATCGAGGCGCGTTTGCATGCCGGCACCAGTACCGGGCAGCCCGAAATGGGGCTTATCCCGAGAGATTGGACGCGCTTGGCACTGCGACGCTTTTTTAGCGGCCTCTTCATGATGTCATCTTGATACTGCGTGTGCTTGGGCGCAAGGAGGTGATAGTCGGAATTTCGCCTGTTAAGTGAGACGCCCATCGTCGAGAACGGCGTGAGAAACGCTCTCAAGAAGCCCTTAGAGACGGCAGCGTGGGATTGTGCGTCTCAACACCGCGTGCTGATCAACGGTGCGGTTTGAGGTCGATTACGCTTTGGCGCAGGCGTAGGGTTCATGGGTGGCCGTGACCTCGGAAAAGCTATCGGCGACGGAACGCCTGTCTCCTGTTGGGACGCGTCGGGCCTATCTGGGCATCGTGTTCCTGTTGGTCGCCACTGTCGTGTGGGGATTCTGGCGGACGTATTTCGGGCCGTTACTTCACGGAGGTGTGAGCCGTCCGTGGATCATCCACGTTCACGCGGCAGTGTTCATCGGCTGGATTGCTCTTCTGACCACTCAGGCATTGTTGGTCAGTTCTGGCCGGATCCGCGATCACCGTAGGTTAGGCCGGGTCGGCCTCGTCTACGGCTGTCTCGTTTTTTGCCTTGGAGTGGCAGTCAGTTTCGCCGCGCCGATCCTGCACGTTCAGGCGCACCAGATGCCGGTGGAGCGGGCTTCGCTCGTCGTGCTTTACAATCTCACCGACATACTCCTGTTCGGAGCGTTCTTTGCGGCCGCCATGATCCAGCGGCGGCGGCCCGAGTGGCACAAGCGGTTGATTCTCAGTGCGACGGTTGCCCTGACGTCCGCAGCAGTGGGTCGGATCCCATTCGGCGGCCAAGGCGAGTACCTGGCCGTCTGGCTGTTGCCACTATTTGCGTCGATGGTCGTGGACCTGGTGACTCAGCGCCGGGTCTATGCCATCTCGTGGGTCAGCTTGGTGGTGTTCGTCGCAGAGTCCTACAAGGTGGAGCTGTTCTTCCTCTCCCCGATCTGGCAGCGCGTCGGGCTGGCGCTCACGGGGCTGTTCGTCTAAATCAATAAGGAATCCCTGCGAAGCGGTGCCCGGCGGCGCGCAGGGGCCGGGGGGCGTCCGGAACGCGCCGGAGACACGTGACATCCAATGGTTGAAGGGCGAGGGAACTGGCGAGGGGCCAGGGCCCCCATTTCCATTTGGAGGCGTCATGAAATCAAATCGGGTCATCGGCACGTTCCTGGTCCTGGCGAGTGCGGTTGCGTGGGCGGCCGAGGGGCCAACGGATCCGCAGATCGCGGCCATCGTCGTCACAGCCAATCAGGTCGATATCGATGCGGGCAAGCTGGCGGAGTCGAAGACGCAGAACCCGCAGGTCAAAGAGTTTGCGCAACTCATGGTGAAAGACCACACCGGCGTGAACAAGTCTGCGACGGAATTGGTGACGCGCCTGAAAGTGACGCCGGAGCCGAATCCCACCAGCGAGAGCCTGAAGCAAGGCGGCGACCAGAATCTTGCCGCGCTGCGCAAGCTCAGTGGCGCCGGCTTCGACAAGGCTTACGTGGACCATGAGGTCGCCTATCACGAGGCGGTTCTCGATGCGGTCGATCACACGTTGATTCCTAGCGCGAAGAATGCGGACCTGAAGGCGCTGCTGGTAAAGGTGCGACCTGCGTTCGTCGCTCACCTCGAGCACGCAAAGATGTTGCAGGCCTCGCTGGGAAAAAAAAGTTAGAAGTGAAGATGTCAGGGTTGGGATTTCAACCGGCAACGCTGACGCTGCACCGAGGGGATCGTGTTACATGGTCGAACGAGGATCTCATCGTACACACGGTGACCGCGGCGGATCACAGCTTCGACTCAGGGGACGTTCCCGGCGGCAAGACCTGGATGTTTGTGGCTGGCAAGAAGGGCACAATCCACTACGCCTGCCGCTATCATCCCAATATGACGGGCAGTCTCATCGTTCAATGAGAACCGGGAGCTCCGTTCGTGTCTGACATGCATGCTCGCTCCGAATCGTTGGCGCGAAGAGACGCGCTGCCCGAGTTGGCGGTGGCCCAGCTGATTGCAGAGGGGGATCGCGGCCGGTTCACCGCGCTGATCCGACAATACAATCGACGTCTCTATCGCTTGGCCCGTGCAGTGCTGCGCGATGACTCGGAGGCCGAGGATGCGTTGCAAGACGCGTACGTGTCGGCGTACCACTCGATCCAGGAGTTTCGGGGTGAGGCTTCGCTCAGCACCTGGCTGTCACGACTCGTTCTCAACGAGTGCTTGGGTCGGTTGCGTCGTACCGAGCGCCGGAGCAAGGTGATGACACTCGTGAGTCCAAACGATGAGATGACTGACGTGGCTGAGGATGACGATCTCCGGCCGGACCTGATCGCCGCGCGTGCGCAGATGAGAGCGCTGCTCGAGCAGAAGTTGGATCAGCTTCCGCAGGCGTTCCGCGTCGTGTTCGTATTGCGGTCGGTGGAGGAACTGACCGTCGAGGAAACGGCGTCAGCCCTTGGCATACCCGAGGCCACGGTTCGGAGTCGGCTCTTCCGGGCCAAAGGGCTGCTGCGCGAAGCGCTGGCGCAGGAGATCGATCTGGCCGAACGAGACTTGTTCGACTTCGGCGGGGCCCGCTGCGACGGGATGGTCGGGCGGGTACTGGAACGGCTCAACTCGAAGGTGTGAAGACGGCAGTGGGCCCAGGGCCTGGCGTCCGCGCGAGGCCCTAGTGACCCGGTTAGAACGGCGGGGCCAGATTCGTGTCGCTCGGCACCCAAGCCGTGATGCGAGGCGTCGAGGCAGCCGGCCAGGGAGGCAGGTTCGGGTGCTCGACCTTCGCCCCGAGTGTCTTCAGCAAAGCGAAGGTTTCCGTCTTCGGCTCCGCGTTGATGGCATTGAACTCCTTCGGAATCCGACCCATCGCGAAGTCCAGAGGGGTCAGGCCCCGACGGTCCTCGGCATCGAGCTTCGCCCCGTCGGCGACAAGCTTCTGGACGATCTCGTTCCACCCGCGAAGCGCGGCGCTGTGTAACGGCGTCTCGTTGAAGTTGGTCTTGGCGTTGACATCAGCGCCGGCGGCGCGGAGCAGGGCGTACACCTGAAGTGCCTGTTCTTCGGTGTAGTAGGCGCCACGCGTCGGGGCGTTGATCCAGCCCTTACCCACCGCCGCCATCAGCGGCGTGTCGCCGTTGATGTTCGCGAGGTCCGGGATGGCGCCGTGGGCTAGCAGGGCCTTCACGGCGGGGATGTCGCCAGCCTTGGCGGCACGCAACAGCGGAGTGGCACCGATGTTGAGAAGAGGCTCGGTGTAGCGGTCGTAGGCAATTTGCCGATGCGGCGCGCGCAACTTCAACTGCGCGTTCGCGTTGGCGCCGCGGTCGAGCAGCATGTTGATGATTTCCATGCCCGACGTCGTGTCGAGGGCAGGCAGCTCCACGCGACGGCCTTTCGGCAGCGTGTTCATGTCGACAGCGGCGTAGAGCGGCGTGCGGCCGTACATATCCCACTGATTCACGTCGGCGCCCGACTGAATCATGAACTTCGCAAAGTCCCAATGAATGTTCAGCAGCGCCTCGATCAGAGGCGTGACTCCATCCGGATCAACGAGATTCGGATCGGCCTTATTGCGGAGCAGTTCCTTGGCGCACTCGATGCAGCTTTCGCGCGCAGCGAACAGAAGGGCAGTGAAGCCGCCGTGGTGCATGTCCTTCGGGCGGGGTTCGGCCGTGACGCGGCGCTGCCAATCGCGAGCCATAGCGCTCTCGTTCACGTTGGCGCCGTGATCAAGCAGGAGGCGAACCATTTTGGGCTGACTTTGCGCCGCGGCCCACATCAACGCCGTCTGGCCGCTCCAGGTCTCGCGGGCATTGGGGTTCGCGCCGTGCTTCAACAGCGCCTTCGCGGCCTCGAGGTTGCCGGTTCGGGCAACGGCCATCAACGCCGTCTGGCCTTCCCGGTTCGGCGATTCAACATCGGCGCCGCCCTTGATCAACGCCTCGATAACCGGCGCGCTGCCGGTCTCGGCGGCGGCCATCATCGGAGTCGAGCCGTAGTCGTTTCTGGCTTTAGCGTCGGCGCCTTTGGCGATCAGTGCTTTCGCGAGGTCTGCATCACCGAAGTGGGCAGCCCAGTGCAGGGCGGTTGTGCCATCGACATCGCGCGCGCGGACGTCGGTGCCCCGTTGCAACTCGGCCATTGCTCCGGCGTGGTTTCCCTTTTCCGCGAGGCGCACGAGGGTCGGCTCGACGGGGGTCGGCGCAATCGTCGGCTTGGGGGCGACCTCGACGGCAGGCGGGGTGCCGACGCTGGCGACCAGGTTGGATCCGGGGACAGTGGTGGCAGGGGGCGGTGCGGTATCAGCTGCCCGGGCGGCAAAAGCGGCGCCCAGGGCGAGAACGACGGCGGCGGCGACGGTGTGCAGCGATGGGGCGGCGACGCGCATGGGTCTCAAACCTCCGCGAGCAACCCAGTGCTGTTTCCGAGGCTCTTCAGCGGCACCCCCACGCGATCGAGCATGGTGAGGAGCAGGTTCGCGTGCGGGGTGTCCTGCGGATAGTGCAGGTGTTGGCCACCCTTCACGCGACCATAAGCCTTACCCAACAACGCCGACGGCAGCGGGTCGTTGTTGTGCTTGTCGCTGTTGCTCATGTTGCTTCCGAACAGGATCAGCGAGTGATCCAGAAGCGTCCCGTCACCGTCGGGAGTGGTGGACAGGCGCTTCAGGAAGCCGGCGAACTGCAGCGTGTGCCAGGTCTGGATCTTGGACAGCCGATCCAGCTTGGAGGGGTCGTTCTGGTGATGCGACAGCGGATGGAAGGCATCCGACACGCCGATCTGGTTGTACGTGCGCATGCTGACTTCCTTGGCGATCATGAAGGAAGCAATGCGCGTCTTGTCGGCCTGCCAGGCCAGCGCAATCAGGTCGAACATCACCTTGAGCTGCTCGCCGAACTGCTCGGGCACGCCGAGCGGCGCGTCGGGCAGCTTGATGGACGCATTCGCCGGATCGCTCATCTTCTGAATACGACGCTCGATCTCGCGCACCGAGTCGAGATAGTCCGAAAGCTGTGCTTTGTCGGCCGGGCCCAGGGTGCTGCCCAGCGTTTGGGCCTTCGCCATGACGTGATCGAGGATGCTGCCGGTCTCCTGGGCGATCTCGGTTCGCTCCTGCTCCGTGTCACCCTGCCCGAACAACTGATAGAACACCTTGCGAGGGTTGTGCTCCATCGGCAGCGGCTGAGTCGGCGTGCGGAACGCGATCGTGCTGGCGAAGCCGCAGCCCACACCGGGAGCGCAGCTCAGTCCGCCTTCGGCTTCAGCCGACAGCTCGAGAGAAGGGAGGGCCGTGTCCTGACCGATCTTGCGAGCCGCAAGCTGGTCGGCCGTCATGCCGCGTTCGCCGGTCGTGGTGCGGTCCTGAGGTCCCACACAGGACAGCCAGGTTCCCGGGATGATTCCGTGAGGGTCGGAGCTCTCGCCGCCCCTATTGCGCAGGCCCGTTACGACCGTCGTGTACTGCTTGTACGGCTCGAGCGGCTTGATGATCTGCGGGAAGTCGAACGTCGAGCCCGTCGCCTCTGGCTTCCAGCGATCCATCACCGCGCCGTGCGGGAAGTACATGAAGCCCAGACGCGGGCGAGGAGCCGCGGCCGTGTTGGCCAGGGCCGTGCCCGCCGGAATCATGGCGTCCAGCAGGGGAAGGGCCAGGGCTACGCCCGTGCCTTTAAGGACGGTTCTGCGCGATAGATGCTTGCGTGTGAGGTACATCTTTGGGGTCCTTACGTTCACGCTGAAATGCCGGGCTGGTGACGATGCTCAGCACCAACGGCTCGAAGCGGTAGTCATTCGCCGCACTGTTGCGGACGATCGAGCGGATCAACGGCATGTCGGTGTACTCAATCGGACGTCCGATCGCGTACATCATCAGCTTCTCGGTCAATGCCTGGACGAACTGGTCCGGGTGCTTCATCAATGCGTTGCGCAAATCATCCGGACCGTTGAGAGCCGTGTGATCGGGCAGCTCGCCACTGGCATCGATCTGCGTTCCCGCGAAGCGGTCCTTGGCGCGGTATTGGCCAACGGCGTCGAAATTCTCGAGCGCCAGACCCAGCGGATCCATGATGCCGTGACAGGCGTTGCACGAAGGACTGCTTCGATGCGCGACCATCAGTTCGCGAACGGTCAGAGCCTTCTTGCCTTCGACGTTGTCCTTCAGCGCGGGTATGTTGGGCGGCGGCGCCGCTGGTGGGGTTCCCATCAAACGGTCGAGGATGAACTGGCCGCGCAGCACCGGCGCCGTCCGGTTCGGGTACGAGGTCACCATCAGGACGGCGCCCTTGCCCAACAGCCCGAAGCGCCGCGAATCGGTCAAGTCGACACGGCGGAACTGATTGCCTTTGACGTTACGGATGCCGTACTCGAGCGCAATGCGCTCGTTCAGGTAGCTATAGTTCGCGGTCAGCAGGTCAAGGACGCTGCGATTCCCACGGAACACGGCATCGACGAAGAGTTTGAGCTCTTCCTTGTAGTCCTCGCGGATGTCCCCGTTGATGCCCGGGAAGAGAGCGACGTCCGGCTGGATCTCGGACAGCTTCGCCATGTTGAGCCACTGGAATGCGAAGTTGGAGGCCAACGACACCGAGCGGGGATCCGCCAACATGCGGTGGACCTGAGCCTGCAGCACCGCGGGGTCATGCAGCTGCCCCTGTTCGGCGACGCGCAACAGCTCCTGGTCCGGGACGCTGCTCCACAGGAAGAACGACAGTCGCGAGGCCAGCGACAGGTCATCGACCGTAAACACGCCTCCGGCTTGGAGAGCCTGCGGCGCATGCTCTGAACGGAACAGGAACTCGGGGTCCGCCAGAATCGCCGTGATCGCGTATCGGACCCCGTCTTCGAAGCCCGCCTGCGCTTTGCCTTCCTGATAGAACTTCATCAGATCCGTGACATCGGCGGGCTTGATCGGACGCCGGAAGGCACGCTCCGCCAGGCTCGCAATGATCTTCTGCGCGCAAGGATCCTCTTCCTGAGCATTCTGCGGATGGCAGGCAAAGATCATCTTGCGGCTCGGCGTCTCGCTGATCGACGCTGCGTTCAAGGGGCCGCGCACTTCGAACGAGCTGACACGCAGGACTCGATCCTGGCCGCCGCCGGGGATGTGCGACTGCAACCAGTCATCCGACTCGGAATACGTTCGCTGCTGGAAGGTCACGCCGATCTGGTGCGGGCCTGCGGTCGTGGTGAACTTGATGTTCTTCAGCCGCTTGTTGATCGCATCGACCGCCACATCCTGCTGCTGGTCGATCGCTTTCTGATCGGCCTCGCCGCCGATGGAGGTCTCGTAGATCTTGCGATGGTCGAGCATCACGATCAGGTGATTCTCGAACTCCATGTTATAGACCCACAGCGCCTGCGCCATGCTGGCGACGTTGATCACATACGCGCCGTCGACCGGGAAGTTGTGGTCGACGACGATGCCGCCGCGGGTGCCCAGTGGCAGGCCCTCGACGTGCGTGTATTGAGACCCGCCGCCCTCAGACGTGTACGTCGTGCCTACCGCCCGCGCGTGAGGATTGCCCAACGCATCGCTGGCGACGGTTCGGGCGGCAGCCAGATACTGATTCAAGAACGACGGCGAGACCTGCAGGGCACTCGCAACGTTGTCGAACCCATCCTTGCCATCATCGCGGGGCAGGATCTCCGTCGGGTCGATCTCGACATCCAACAGGTCGCGCACCGCGTTCGCGTATTCCTTGCGGTTCAAACGGTGCAGGCCGACACGAGCCGTCTCGGTCTGCATGTGATCGGCCGCGGCCTGATCGATCGTGGTTTCGAGCGAGCCGACGAAGGCGCGCATCTGTGTTTCGGGCGGTTGCGGGTTGCCTGGGGGTGGCATGAGGTGTCCGCGGAGCTTGCGGATCGCCTTCTCCCAGGTCTCTGCGTCCTTCGGGACCTCATTCGCGGACAGCGAGTCGAAGGCCAGACCGCCGGCCCAGTCCTCGGTGTTGTGGCACTTCGAACAGTAATGCTGAGTGAGAGAGAGATCGACGGTGGACGCCGGAGCGGCGGCGGGCGTGGCCACCGGCGTCACCGACGCGGAGGCCGCCGCGGTAGTCATCGAAGCCAGCGCGATTAGGGCCAGCGTCTTCTTCATTCTTTCGTGCTCGCGATCGGCGGTTGGCGAGACGCGGCTCCCGCTTGTTTCTGGCTCATCAACTGACGCAGCAGGGCCTCGGTCTGCGGATGCGGATTGCTGGTCGCGCGACCTGAGCTGCCGCCCGCGCCCATCGCAATGTCGGCAGCCGTACGGCCCCGGGAGTCCTTGGCCAGCAGATCGATGTTGTTGGCGACCAGTGCCTTGACCTCGCCATTCCATCCCCAGCCGGCCGCACCGTGAAGCGCGGTCTGGCCGCCGCTGTCGCGGGCGTTGACATCGGCGCCAGCGGCAACCAGGACGTTGGTGGCCGCGATGGCCTCCGCTTCGGTCTTGTACCGGCCGCGCGTATCGAGGTTGAGCGAGCCGGTGCCGGCCGCAGCCATCAGCGGTGTGACGCCGGCTTCGGTCGGCAGATTCGGGTCCGCGCCATGGGCCAACAGCAACTTCATGGCAGCCACGTCGCCGGCTTTCGCAGCCCGGAGCAAGGGAGTGGTACCCACAGTCAGTATCCCGTCAGCTCCGCGGTCGGCACGCAAGGCACGGTAGGGCGGGAAGAGTTTCAGCTGCAGGTTCGGGTTTGCGCCCGCGTTGAGCATTTTCTCGATCAACTCGAGGCTCGTGATCCGATCCTTGGACGGGCGGTCCGCGCGGCCACTCACCGGCAGCGTGTTCATGTCGACGGCCGAATACAGCGGAGAGCGGCCCCACAGGTCCCACTTGTTCAGCTCGGCGTGGTGATCGATCAGCAGTGAAGCGACGTCGAAATTGAAGTTCTCGACGGCCTGCACCATCGGAGTGACGCCGTCCGGGTCGGCCAGGTTGACGTCTGCCCCGGCTTTGATCAGCGCGCGCACACACTCGACACAGCCCTTACGCGCTGCGTAAAGCATCGGCGTGAAGCCACCCGAGGGCCGCGCTTGCATGCGCGGCTCAGCAGTAACCTGACGCGCCCAGTTGTTTACGTTCGACCGAGCATCGACTTCTGCGCCGTGCTTGACGAGGAACTCAACCATCGTCGGTTGAGCCTCAGCCGCGGCCCACATCAGCGCCGTCTGGTAACGCCACTGTTCACGGGCGTTGACCTTCGCTCCGCGACTCACGAGCAGCTTCGCGGCTTCGACGTTGTCCGTCCGAGCGATGATCATCAGTGCCGTCTGTCCGTCCCCGTTCGGGGACTCCACGTCCGCTCCCGCGGCCAGGAGTTTTTTCAGCACCGCGACGTTACCCACGACGGCCGCCTCCGACATCGGAGTCGAGCCGTACTCGTTTTTCGCGTTCACGTCGGCGTGCAGCGCGACGAGCTTGTCGATCAACGGCACATCGTTGTGATACACGGCCCAATGAAGAGCGGTGGTACCGTCGGCCGAGTGTTGGTTGACGTCCGGGTGCGGATTGGCGGCGAGAAGTTTGAGCACGCCGGACTCGTCACGGGCTTGCGCCGCCTCGACCAACGGGGCGGGAACCTTTACGAGGTCAACGACCGGGTCCTCGGCCTGGGCGACCGACAGTCCGAACGCGACGACGAGAAGCGGCAGTGCGCGCATTTAGATCTCCGCGATGGCGCTGGTACTGTCGCCGACCTTGTCGATCTTCACGCCCGCGCGCTGAAGGATCGACAGGTGCACGTTCGCAAGCGGCGTGCGCTGCGGGAAGTTGATGTGCTGATTGCCCTTCACCGTGCCGTTGCCGTGGCCAAGGATGGCCGTGGGCAGGGGATACTGGTTGTGGGCGTTGCTGTTACTCATGTTGCTGCCGTAAAGCAGGATCGAGTGATCCAGCATGCTGCCGTCGCCATCGGGCATCTTCGACAGCTTGTCGACGAACTTCGCGAACACCTGCGTGTGATAGCGCTGGATCTTCGCGAGGCGATTCTTGCGGTCCGGGTCGTTCTGGTGATGCGACAGCGCGTGGAAGGCGTCGGGAACGCCGATGAAGTTGTAGGTCTGCTCGCTGACCTCGGGGGCGATCATGAAAGCCTGCACGCGCGTCAGGTCTCCCTGATACGCCAGCGCGATCAGATCGAACATGAGATTCAGATGCTCGTCGAAGTTCTCCGACGTCGCACCCGGGACTTCCGGAAGTTTCAGCTTCGCGACACTGCTGTGCTCTGTGTTGCGCAGCCGGCGCTCCACCTCGCGCACACTGTCGAGGTAGTCGTTGAGGGTCGCCTTGTCCTGCGGTCCCAGCCGGCGGCTCATCGATTTCGTTTCGTCCGAAATCATGTCCAGGAGGCTGGTGGTCTGACTGTTCAGGAACTGCCGCTCGGTCGGGGAGTCTCCCTGCCCGAACAGGCGCAGGAACAGTTGCCGCGGGTTGTTCTCTACCGGCAGGGGCGTGCTCGCGTTGCGAAACGAGAGCGTCCCCGAATAGCTGCAGCCGTAGCCGCGTTCGCACGCGCTACCTACGCCGTGACCCTGCGCAGTCGCCGTCTCCAACGAAGGGTAGGGCGTGTCCTGGCCGATGTGCTGAGCCGCGATCTGATCGACAGTGGCTGCCATGTCGGGAGAGAGGCTCTCCTTCGGATGAACGCAGGACAGCCAGGTGGCCGGCACGAGTGCGTGCACGGCGCGGCTCTCGCCGGGCTTGTTGCCGATGTTACTGACGACGGTGAGGTGCTTACGGTACGGCCCTAGCGGCCCGAGAATGTTGCTCATCTCGAAGTCGCTGCCGACCGCCTTCGGCGTCCACTGCTCCATCACGGCGCCGTGCGGGAAGTAAAAGAACCCCAGGCGCGTCTTGGGTGCCGCAGCTGTGTTTGCCCACGCGGTCGCCGCGGGAAACATGGCGTTGAGCAGGGGGAGGGACACGGAAGCCCCCACTCCACGCAGGACGGTACGACGCGAAATGTGTTTCTTGGTGATAAACATCGTTATCTCCTGGGACTCTCATCGGCGCCGAGCGCAGGACCGCTCAGCGCGGCGGTCTTGGTACCCGGCTTGGTCGTCGAGTCAGGGCTCGTTGAATCGGGAATCTCACTCATCCTGAAAGCAGGGCTGGCGACGATTCCCTGTACGATCGATTCGAAACGGTAATTGTCGTGCGCCGAGTCGCGCACGATGCTGCGAACAGTGGGCATGTCCTGGTAGCGCAGCGAGCGTCCCAGGCCGAAGGTCATCAGCTTCTCTGTCAGGGTCTGGACCAACTGGTCGGGCCGGGCCAGCAGTGCCTTGCGCAGGTCGGCGGGACTGGCGACATCGACGCCGCTGGAGAGCTTGCCGCGCGAGTCGATGGCCACACCCGCATCGAGATCCTTGTCGCGCCAGGCACCCTCGACATCGTAGTTTTCGAGCGCGAATCCCAGCGGGTCGAGGACGCCATGACAGCCGTTGCAGGAGGGGTTGCTGCGATGGGCTTCGAGGCGTGCCCGGACGGTATCCATCTTCTGACCGGGCTCGGCGTCTCTCAGGTTGGCTTCGACACCCGGCGGCGGCGGATTCGGCGGCGTGCCGGTAATGTTCTCCAGAATCCAGGCGCCGCGAAGCACCGGGGAGGTCCGGTTGCCGTAGGACGTCGCCATCAGGATGGCGCCCTTGCCGAAGATGCCGAACCGGTTGGGGTTGGTGAGTGTCACGGGGCGGAATTGCGCGCCGCGGATGTTTGGAATGCCGTAGACCTCGGCGACGCGCTCGTTGACGAACGTGCGATTCGAGGTGAGGAGATCGAGCACACTGCGGTCCGAGCGCAGCACGCTATCCAGAAATAGCCGCATCTCCTCGCGGTAGCCCTCGCGCAGCGACCGGTCGAAGTTCGGATACAACACCGGGTCGGGCTCCGTCGTATCGATCTTGCTCACGGTCAGCCACTGGAACGCGAAGTTCGTGACCAACGACTCCGAGCGGGGATCGGCCAGCATGCGGTGCACCTGGGCCTTGAGCACTTCGGGGTCGTGCAACTTGCCCGACCTGGCCACATCGATGAGGGCCGCGTCCGGTCCTTCGCTCCAGAGGAAGAACGACAGCCTGGATGCCAGCTCGACATCGTTGAGCGCGAATGCGGCACCGGGTGCTGTCTGCGTGGGGGGCGCTTCGGCCCTGAACAGGAACTTCGTGGACGACAGAATCGCCGTCAGGCCGCTCTCGATACCCGCTTCGAAGTCACCCGACTGACGTCCCACCGCATAGAACTTCATCGGCGCCGCGATATCCGCGTCGGTCGCGGGACGCCGGAACGCCTCAGAAGCCAGGTGAGTCAGGATCTGCTTCGCGCAGGGCTCTTCGTCCGCGGGCGACTTCGGCGTGCAGATGAAGATGCGCTTACGGCTGTCAGTCTCGCTGATGCCGCTCACGTTGAACGGACCGGAGATGTCGATGCCCGGAATCGTCGGCGCCCGCTCCATCTCGGGCGACATCGCAACCGGCTGCAACGGCGAGTCCGACTCGGCGAACGTGCGCTGGATGAAGGAAGCGGAGATGCGATGGTCGCCGGCCTTGACGCGCACGCGAATGTGGTTGAACCGGTTCTGCATCTTGTCCGCTGCAATCGCCTGTTCTTGGTCGACGGCGCGAAGATCCTCGGCGCCGCCGAACGAGCGCTTGAACACGGGCACATCGTCGATCGTCAGCACAACCGTCTGCGGCGTGTCGATCTTGGTGACGTAACCGCCGCCGTGAAAGAAGAAGTTACGGATGTTGAATTCGTATTCGCCGTCCGCCGGGAAGTAGTAGTCGACATACATGCCGCCCCGAGTGCCCAGAGGGAGCCCGTCGAGATGCTCCGACTGGTCGTAGTCCGGCGCGGCACGGAACTCGTGGCTGCTGGGCTTCGCGCTCGTGCGGCCGATGGCCTCGCGCGCCACGTTACGAGCAGCGGTGATGTACTGATCGAGGAAGGTCGGTGATGTGCGCAGCACCGCTGCGATGTTGTCGAAACCGTCGCTCGAGACGTCCTGCGGCAGCAACGTCTTCACGTCGACAGTCAGGCCCAGCATTGCCTTGATTTCGCGCTGGTACTCGGTCCGGTTCAGGCGGTGTACGCCGACGTTGCCCGGATCGGTGTGCGCGGCGGAGGCATGATCCAACTCGCCTTCCATCCAGGAGACGAAGCCGTTGACGGTCTGTTGGTCGGGTTGCGGATTGCCCGGCGGGGGCATCAGGCGCCCGCGGAGTTTGCGGATCGCCTTTTCCCAGGTCTCGGCGTTCGCCGGGATCTCATCCGGGGACATCGTGTCGAAGGCCAGGCCGCCCGCCCAATCCTCGCTGTTATGGCACTTGGAGCAGCGCTGCTGCAGCAGATGCCATTGCGGGGGAGCGGAAGATGGGGTGGAAGACTGAGAGGGGGCGGAAGAAGGGACCGGGGCAGCGAGTGCCGCGGCCGCGCCAATCTGGGTAACCCCCGCCAGGACGACCACCCAGCCGACCCGGTTCAAGCTGCGACCCACGTTCAATCGACACCTCCTCGACGACTCTCAATGGTACCGGTGACCGGCCACCCCCCACATGACCATGACTGCCGGTGTTCGACCGTCGGACCTGCCGGAAATGCCGAGTCCCCGTCCGGACTTACGATCCTCAATGGGCCCACACCCGGGCACCCCTCAACAGGAGAATCCTAGCTTGCTAGCAATGCGGTTTCCAGGGCATTCGACCTATGGAACCCCCCTGGTGAGGCATTCGTTGCTTTCTTCAGGATTCTTAAGCCGAGGGGACAGCCATGAGATCGATTTTGATGTGTTCTGCGCTGCTGGCGGCGGTGTTCACCGTAGCCGGCTGCAACCAAGCATCGTCGCCCGCCTCCGTGCACGAAGACGTGGCCAAGGCGCGTGACAGTGCCAGCGACCAGAATGCCAAGGCCGACCAGAACGAGGCCAAGGTCGACGCCAAAGCGGACGCGGAGGCGTCCAAGGCAGACCAGAAGGCGGACCAGAGAATGGCCGGCGCTGCGTACGACACAGCGGTGGTCGAGGCGGAGGGCACGCACAAGATTGCTTCGGCCAAGTGCGAATCCATGTCGGGCGATGCGCAGAAGGCCTGCAAGGAGCGGGCGGACGCCGACCTGGCGACCGCGAAGGCCAGCGCGAAGGCTGAGCGGGACAAGCACCAGCAGTGATGCGAGGTCACGCCCCGGCGGGCAATGAGGCACGCCGGGGCAATGTGACGCGCTGGTCCGCCGACTCGGGCCGGTTCTGGCCAAAGTAAAGCCAATTTTAGATTTGTCTTGACCAAACTAAAGTAGAGTTTAGAATGGTCAGATGCGATATCTCGACACGTCCATACAGCGTGATCTGCGGCGGAAGATGGTTCTGCTGGCGGGTCCGCGCCAAAGCGGCAAGACGACCCTGGCCCAGTCGCTGCTTGGAGATCGTGGGGAGTATCTGAACTGGGACATCGTCCGTGATCGCAAGGTTATTCGCGATCTCAGCTGGCGCAAGGACGCTTCCCTCATCGTCCTGGATGAGTTCCACAAGGCCCCCAAATGGAAGAATCTTCTCAAGGGCGTCGTTGACGAGTTCGGTAACAAACCTCCGGTGATCGTGACCGGTAGCGCCCGCCTGGATGCATTTCGGCGCAGTGGGGATGCGTTAACCGGTCGCACGTATTTCTATCGGCTGCATCCCGTCGACGTCTTGGAGTCGAAAAACTTCCTCCCCGAGACCTCGGTCGACGATCGGGTGACGAGGTTGCTGCAGACCGGCGGATTTCCAGAAGCGTTCCTCAACCCAGCCGAAGCCCTGCGGCTGCGCAATGACAGAATGGAAATCGTAACTCGGGAGGATCTTCGCGATTTGTCGCGCGTCAGTTCCTGGCGGGGGCCCGCCGACCTGGTGGAGCTGATGCGCGATCGGGTTGGCAAGCCGACGAACTACGACAATCTCGCTCAGTCGCTCGGGATCTCGCCGCCGACCGCGAAATCGTGGATCGAACTTCTGGAGAAGCTGTACGTCGTCTTTCTTCTGCCACCGTACTCTGCGCAACTCGCGCGTAGCGTGCGCAAGGAGCGACGCGTCTACTTCTACGATTGTGCGGCCGCTTATGACGAAAGCGGAGGCGCTCAACTCGAGAATCTGGTCGCCTGCACCCTTCTCAAATTCGTGCAGTTCCGGAAGGACGACGCGGGTGAAAACTGGGGCCTCTATTATCTTCGCGACAAGGAGGACCGGGAGGTCGACTTCGTCGTGACGCACAATCGACGCGTGCATTGGTTGATCGAGGTGAAATCGTCAGATACCGGGATTGGGGGCGGGCTGCGCTACTACACGCAGAAGTTGCAGCCCCATCAGTCGTTCCAGCTGGTCCGGAATCTGCAACGCGGACTGGAGAGGTCGGGGATTAGAATAGAGCCCCTCGGAGAATG
Organism: Steroidobacteraceae bacterium; assembly: GCA_036499585.1. Classification (GTDB taxonomy): domain Bacteria; phylum Pseudomonadota; class Gammaproteobacteria; order Steroidobacterales; family Steroidobacteraceae; genus 13-2-20CM-66-19. The sequence continues at coordinate 173,953 of DASYDM010000057.1, read as the reverse complement.
GCTTGGGACCTTGCCATTCACCACCACCCTGTGAGTAAGCCGATGAAAGCGAGACTTCTCTCATTGTTTCTTTGCGCTGCGGTGTGCGTGACCGCGGCGGCGCAGGATCACAAGCCCCCGCAGTCGCGAGGGCTATTGGCGCGAGTCGGGCCAACCGGCTTCGTGCAAGTGCAGGCCAGCAGCTTCCAGGGTCTGACGCCGAAAGAGCAGGCACTGGCCTACTGGCTCACGCAGGCGGCGATCGCGACCGACCCGATCATCTACGACCAGCTCTCCGCCTACGGCGTCCGGGAAAAGCGGCTTCTCGAGGCGATCGTCGCGCATTCTGCCGGCATCCCCCCAGAAACGCTGCAGAAGATCACTGAATACGCCGAGCTCGTTTGGGCCAACCGAGGCAATCACAACGAGACGACGGCCCAGAAGTTTTTGCCGACCTTCACCTTCGAGGAACTGAAGCAGGCGGCCCTCACGGCGCAACACAACGGCGCGATGAAGTCCGGATACGCGGACTTGAAGCCACTGGCCACGGCCGACAGCGTGTCGCGTGAGGTCGAGGCGCTGCATGCGGCGATCTTCGACGCCAACTTCGAGCCGATGAGCACGGCGAAGAACCCGGAAGGCGGAAAGGACATCATTCAGGCCAGTTCCAACACCTTCTATCCGGGCCTGTCGCAGGCGGATTTGAAGGATTTCCACGATCAGTACCCACTGAACTCCCGAGTGGTGAAGGATTCGCAGGGCCACCTCCACGAAGAGGTTTATCGCGCGGGCACGCCCGACGGAAAGGTGCCTGCCGGTATCTACGCGGTCTATCTGCGCAAAGCGATCGGCTATCTCGAGAAGGCACGGGGTTTGGCCGAGCCGGCCCAGGCGCAGGTCATCGGAGATCTGATCCGCTACTACCAGACGGGTGATCCGCAGGACTGGCTGAAGTTCGACACCGACTGGGTGCAGAACGACGCCGTCGTGGATTTCTGCAACGGGTTCATCGAGGTCTACCGGGACGCCCGCGGCATGAAGGGCAGCTCGCAGTCGTTCGTATCCATCAGCGACAAAAAGCTGTCGGCGAGGGTCGCGCAGCTTGCGGACAACGCCGCGTATTTCGAGCAGAAAGCGCCGTGGGACGCGAAGTACAAGAAGCAAACGTTCCGCAAGCCGGTGATCAAGGAAGTCGAGACGGCCATCGAGACCGGCGATTTCGCCGTCAGCACCATCGGCGACAACCTCCCGAACGAGAATCAAATTCGGGAGAAGTACGGCAGCAAGAACTTTCTGCTCCTGAGCAGCAGTCGCGCGCTGTTCGAGTTCTACCAGGGCGCGGGCGTGCAGGAAGAGTTCTCACCGACGCCGGAGCAGTTGCAGCGGGTCAATCAGTACGGGCAGGAGGCTTCGAACCTGCTGACCACGCTTCACGAGGTCATCGGGCATGGCTCCGGGAAGCTCAGTGATCGGTTGGCCGGCGGGGCGCAAGGCGAGCTCAAGGAGTATTACTCCACGCTCGAGGAAGGGCGCGCGGACCTCATGGCGCTCTGGAACGTCTGGGACCCGAAGCTGCGCGAGCTGGGCTTGATCAGCAACCAGGAAGCCGTCGCGAAGACGATGTACGACCTCGAGTTTGCCAACAGCCTGAGGCAACTTCGTACCGTAACGAAAGGGGACTCACTGGAAGAGGACCACGAGCGCGATCGGCAGATGATTGCCAACTATGTGAAGGATACGACCGGCGGCTTCACGCAGTTCAAGCGCGACGGCAAGACCTACGTGCAGGTGACCGACTATCAGAAGGCGCGACAGGGCGTCGGCAAATTGCTGGCCGAGCTGATGCGGATCAAGGCAGAAGGTGACTACGCTGCCATCAAGGCGCTCGTCGACAAATACGGCGTCAAGTTCGATCCGGCGGTCCGGGACGAAGTCGTCGCCCGCTATGCCAAATTGAACATTCCGGCCTATTGGGCGGGCATCAACTCGAGGTTGACGGCGAAGCTCAATTCCGCGGGCAACGTGGAATCGGTGGCACTCAGCTATCCGACAGACGCAGTGGATCAGTATCTGGGTTACGGATCGATGTACGACCCGGCTCTACGGAACCACGGCCACCCGTAACTCGCGGCTGTCAGCGCGGCCATCCTCATCGATGGCCCGGACAGTGAAGGAGCCTGAGCTCCTGGGGGTCCAGGTCAGTGCTACGTCGGGTGCGCTCGTCCCGACGTAGGCATCATTGACGAACCAATGGATGGTGCGGACCCCGCCGTCTGCCGCCGCGGTCAGAGGGATCGATTCCGATCCAACACGAGCGGCCCTCAGCGCATAGGTGATGTTGGCCAGGGGGGTGTGAATCTGCGGTGGGATACCTGCTGGTGCCTGGTTTTCGCAGGCGGCCGTGGGCGGAGGGATGCGTCGAGGCATACCGGCCTGCGCGAAGAGCTTCAACACGTCTGATGGCCAGAACTCGTAGATCTCCGACCGAACGTGGTGGAGATCGTACGGTGGGCACGCCTGCTTGCCCGTCCGATCGTCGATCCAGACGCGCCGGTGAACTTCGCTGACCCGAATAGGCGATTTACCCGGAATAAACCATGTCGAAACGGTGCGCGGGCACTCCGCGTTGGGCAAGTCGCCCGACGCGGCACAGACATCGATCCGTGTGACCCCCGCCGGTGGCCGAAGACTAAGGGGGTGAATCGTGGGATCGGCGACGCGCAACGCATCGACGATCCGAAAGAACAGGGGAGCGGCGGCTTGAACGCCGACGAAGGCGGGATTGCTGCTGGCGTCGAAGTTACCGACCCACACGATGAGCACGTATTGGCCGAAAACCCCGGCCGTCCAGGCGTCGCGAAAGCCCCACGAGGTGCCGGTCTTCCACGCGATCGGAATCCCTCCGTTGGCAGCCACGGGGGAGTCATCGGGTCTCGGGTTCTGTTCGAGCATCCTGAGCGTGATGAAGCTCGCTTGCTCAGACAGCAACCGCGTGCGGGCTTGCGACGACTCCTCTTTCCGATGACGCAGCGGTCGCAAGACACCTCCGTTGGCAAGTGTTGCGTACAACGAGGCCATCTCCTCCATCGTGACTTCGCCGCCTCCCAACGCCAGTGCGAGACCGTAGTGGCGTTCGGAATCCATGCGCGAGATGCCTGCGCTGCGTAGGAACTGATAGAAGCTCGGTTGACTCAGCTGGGCCGTCAGAGCCACTGCCGGGACGTTTCTCGAGTGAATCAACGCGTCGGTGGCCGAGATCGGACCGACGAACTGGCCGTCGAAGTTTTCCGGGCTGTAGGCGCCGAATGAGGTCGGCGCGTCCTTTAGCACCGTCATCGGGTGAATGAGCCCCTGGTCGATCGCGAGGGCATAGACGAATGGCTTCAACGCCGATCCCGGGGAGCGCTTGGCCAACGTTCCGTCCACTTGGCCCGAGATGGTTGCGTCGCGGAAGTTTGCGGAGCCGACGGCTGCCCGCACACTCATGTCACGGTAATCCACGAGCAAAGCTGCCGCGTTGTGTATGCCGAGCCGCCCCTGTTCCTGCACATAAGCGTGAAGGATCCGCTCTGCAATCCGCTGCGAGTGCAGGTCGAGGGTGGAGTCGATCCGGAAGGACGCGTCCGGGTGTGTCAGGAGGGCGCTTGTAAAGTGCGGGGCCTCGAATGGCAGCGCCCGCGGGCCATTGAAGCGCAACGGCACCGCAATCAGATCGCTTTGGTCCTTGGCCGTGGGGTGGCGCTTGACCCATTCGCGGAACAGCCTGTGGCGGGCAGCTGTCAGTGAGGCTGGTTCCCACTCTGGTGCGCGCGTCCGGGGCGAGCGCGCCGTCGGCGATTGCGGCACGAGAACGAGGTCGAATGCTTCACTCAAGCTCAGGCGTGCAGGCGGCTTACCGAAGTAGATGAGGCTGGCGGCCCCGACGCCCTGCACATTGCCGCCGTAGGGCATCAGGTTGATATGTGCTTCGAGGATCTCGCGCTTGGAGTAACACAACTCGAGGACGACCGCGAGCCAGATCTGGCGTAGCTTGCCACGCGCCGTTCGGGTGTTGAGCCCGTACATCAGACGGGCGAGTTGCATCGTGATGGTCGAGCCGCCGAGGCGAGGTCCGCCGGTGTAGGTGGTCCCTGCCGCGCGCACCAGCGCGATCGGGTTCACGCCGAAGTGGTGATAGAACTGTTGGTCTTCGTGCAGCAGCAGGGCTTCGGTGAGTTCCGGGGGTGCTGCGGAGAGCGGGACCCACAGCCGGTACTGCTGATCGCGGGCCATGGTGAGACGCAGCAACTGTCCATCTGCGTCCAACACCGCGACGGAGGAGGGGATTCGGGCCGCCAGGGGTGGGCGCGGCCAGAGGCGCACGCCCACTGCTGTCAAAAGCAGAATGGGAAGGATGGAGAGAAGGCAGAGTCGGAGTTTCACGGCCTCACAACCTGAATCGATCCTGCGAGGGACCGGGCCTTCGTGGCGCGGTCGTACATCGCTTCGCCATAGGCAGGCGGCAGGACGAACGTTCCGACGTTCGTGGCTTTGATGCGATAGACGATCTCCTGGATACCCGTGTTCAATGAAGTGTAGAAGACCACGCGGTCTTCGCGGGTGTCGGAGTACTGGAGCATCGGCGGCGGATACCCAACACAGATCGAACAGGTTACCGACCGCACCGCAGGCCCGGTCGAGTCGGCGTCGGAGGGCTGTGGTACCACGAGGTCGAAGCCGCCGGGCAGCAGATCCACGAGGGCTACCTGCGCGTGCTCGTGTCCGTCGAGGGCACGAAACTTCAGGTGGACGTCGACGCGCTCACCGAGGGTGACCTTCGCAAGAGGTTTGCCGGAGTCATCCGTGTACTCGCGCACGATCTCAAACCCGTTCCTGATTTCCTCTTTCGGCGTCGCATGGTCGAAGCCGGACTCGTTGACCAGGTAGAAGGCGTTGAGATCATTGCCATTGCGGTAGCGAAGAGCCTTGGCCTCGCTGCTGAAGGCGATCTTGGGCATCAGTTCCGCAGGCACGTCGAGGGTTCGTGCGCTGCCGTCCTTCTGCAGAATCTCCTCAATGCCCAGATGGGGGGCCCTATCGGCGTGTGTCGCCGTTACGTAGGCGTCCAACGCCATCAGCGTCGCTCCCGCGGATAGTGAGTTGTAATAGCCTTTGTTGACCCACGCCGCGATGGACTCGAGAACGTCAGGCGGCAAGCCCGTCAGGCGCTCGGGAAAGTGCTTCGACAGCACGAACAGCAGGAAGGCATCGCGCGTCATGGGGTCGAAATACATCCCATCTCCCTGGCTCTTCCCGAACTGCACTCGCGAGATGATTCCGCCGGCTTCACGCTCCTGCTTCATGAGTTCGAGGGAGGCCGCAAGCCAGACGGCCGCGCTGTCCTGTTCCCACACGTCGCGATATCGATCGGTCAGGCGCTTGCGGAGGGCGGCAGCTTCACCGGACATCATGATGCCTTGGCGCGTCAGCAAGTAGATCGCGTAGGCGGAGTCGCGCTCCTGTTCGATGTTGTTGCCATCGCGGGCGGCGATGACCCGGAGCCAGGCGTTGCCATGGTCGATGAGTTGAGGTGCGACCCTCTGATGACGCGCAGCGGCCTCCAGGAGGAACTGTTGTGCGTAGAGGGATACGAACTCGGCGACGTAGTTTCCACCCGGCCAGAGTCGGTACGCGCCGTCCTCGTTCTGACGAATGCGTAACTCGTTGACCAGTCCTTGGAGGTCGGAGCCGGGCTGCGCGCGGACGTAGCCGAACTCGGGCCGTTCGCTCAAGAACAGCGCCGGGAAAGCCTGGCTGACCAACTGTTCCGTGCACTCGTAGGGATAGTGAGCCAGATAGGCCGTCAATCCATGCGCGAGCGACAGGGGCACGAGGGAGACTCCGGTTTCCAGGGTGCGGAACTGCGGGTAGAGATTGCGAGTGACCTTGACGGTCTGCGTCCCCTGACGCAGTGAGCCGGCCAGGAGTGTCGTCATGTAGGGCGTAGCCGGCCGGACGCTCAGATCGATCTTGCGGTGAAGCGTCGAACCGGCGCTTGCCGCCGTAAATTCCAGATCCACGGCGCCCAGACGATCGAGGGTCTTGACCCGGAATATCGCATCGCCCTCGTGATTCTCGGCGACGCCTAAGTCCTGCGTCGGCGGCCCTACGACCTGCAGCGCCGGGCCGGTCTTGAGGCTCACCTGAATGTGGGCGTTGGTTCCGGAACCCGCAAGATTGTTGGCGACACCGACGCTGACGTCGAACTCGTCGCCCGGTGTCACTGTGGTGGGCGCGTTCGGAGACAACACAAAGTCACCCTTGACCGTTGTCGCGGCCCTCTCGACACCGATCGTATCGTCAGACACCGCGACCGCCATGACCCTGACGTTGCCGTTGAAGTAGTCGGGAACGACGTATTCCACCTCGCGTCGCGTCGGATCCGCGTCCAGCACTCCGGACCAGTACGCGATGGGCTTCTCACCCTTGCGCCGGAAGGGATTCAGGTGCCGCGCCAAGGCAGAATCGCCGTCACCACCGGCAGCAGAGTCAAAGCCGCTGCGGCGGAACTCCGGCAGGATCAGGTCGAGAATCTGCGTCGTGGAGACGCTCAACAGACGCTTCTGGAAGAAATACCCCAACGGATCGGGGGTCTTGTACGCAGCGACCTGCAGGATGCCTTCGTCGACGGCGAAGATGACCAGACGTGCGGGGCGCTGGGTCGAGTAGCCGATCTTCAGCGTCTCGCCTGGCTTGACCTGCTCCGGCACCTCGAGATGAATGCCGTTGCGCCGACTGTCGAGATTGATGGAGAACGGCTGCACTCCATAGGACAGGGGGCTGGTGTAGATCTCCTCGGAAGACGGATCCCGGACGAACGCGACATGGACGTAGGCGTTTCCTTCGAGCCCTTCCGGCAGCTTGATCTTCTGTGTGGAACTGGTCGTGTTGGTCTTGAACCAGCGCCAGGCAAAGACCTTCTCGCGTTCGATCGTGATCAGGCCCGAGCCGGTGTAGGGGGCCTGGATCTGCATTTCGATCTCCTCGCCCGGTGAGTAGTCGTGGCGGGAGAGCGTCATTTGCAATTGGGCATCTTTTTCGAGTGTGCGCGTCAGATTGGCCTCGCCCGCGACCTGGTACTCGATTCGCGCGAGCAGTTGGCCGTCGCGGTCGGTGATCAGGTAGGCGAACGATCCGGGCTCTGTGGTGTGCAGAGCGAGCGCATAGCCGTCTTTGCCGAGGGTCAGCGGGTTATCGTCTATGGCAATGTCGCGACGGCGGGATGCGTATTGGAATGTCCCGTTTCTCTGACGGATCAGGGCTGACACATAGCGGGCCTGGACCCGCGACACGTGGAGGTTGGCGACGTCGGTGGCCTGGAGATGCGGGTCGACGGCGATGAGTCTGACTGTCCGATGCGCGTCCCGGGAAACGTAGTTCAGCGCCCCGTCGGCCCGCCAGCCGACCAGGTACGGCATGTTGGAAACGAGCTGGGTCGCTTCCGAGCTGACGCCTCGTCCACCGTCGGCTTCGAAGCCCTCTGTGGAGATGTCCACGCGGTATGTGGCACGGGCGAAACGTTGCAGGTTCAGATCGAACGTTGCCGTTCCGGCGTCCGTCGTCGTGGCGGGCGAGAGGTTCTCTTCGAATCCCCGCTGCGCCGCCTGTGGATCATAGAAATGATAGTCGGGAAACGCCTTGAAGGCAGGAAATGCCGGGTTCAGCGTCATGTGGGCGGTGACGCGGCGGTTGGCCGCAGGCGTGCCGAAGAGGTTGGCCAGGCTCACCTGAGCGCTCAGGCCATCCGGTGTGACCCAACCTTCCGCCACCTGAGCCGAGAAAGTGGTGCGCATCCTCAGGCGATCGGGCAGGAAGTCGCGAACCTGGACTGTCGTCGAACCGATCAGCGCGGGACCTGTCCCCGGGCTGACAAGCGAAATCGCGACGGTGTAGTTCCCGGCAGGGGAGGTTTCGCGTGTGGTGTGACGGATCTCTGCGAACGCACCCTCGCCGGGTGTGAACGACTCGGAGCGGATGTTGACGCCGCGGGGATCGGTGATGTCGAGCCGTAGCGGTACGCCTCGCAGCGAGCCGCTCCAGTCCTGTCGGCGGACGATCGCACCCAGGCGGATCTCCTCCCCGGGGCGATAGAGTCCGCGGTCGGAGAAGAGGTAGGCGGAGAGCGCGGCAGGGTCGATGCGATTGTCGACACCGCCCACATCGAATCGAGACAGATCGAGACGCCGATCGCGTTCCTCGTAGGGAAGGAAGGAGGTGTCGCCTGCTCGTTGCGCGAGGTAGACGGTCGGCTGTTGCTCGTGACTGAAGCTTTTCAGGTCGGGGAAGTGGACATGACCGTCGGAATCCGTCGTTGCCGAGATCACTGAGACGCCGTTGCGCCCGAGTACGTCGATTTTGACGTCGCTCAGCGGGCCGCCGGTGCGAATCGACTGCACGAACAGGTCCTGGGAGCCGTCCTGGGATTTCTTCGCCAGCAGACCGAGGTCCGTGAGCACGATCAGGCGGGTGTCGACGGTCGAAGAGTCCGGTGTGAACCCGTTGCCGTAGGAAGGGATCGGCCGATCGTGCTCGGTGTCCCATGCTTCGACTCGGACGAAGAAGGTTCCGCGCCGGTCGGTAGCATCGGACGTGAGGTACTTTGCCAGCGCAATGGCTTCGTAGTGTGCGACGCCGGGCTTGAGGCGGGGCACCTTGATCGTCGATACAAACGTTTCCGTTACATCTTCGGCGTTGAATAGCCCTGTAGTGAAAGACGGGTTGGAGAACGACCCTCCGGACTGTGTCACCACGTGTTGGAGCTGGCGCGGCAGCAGTCGTCCGATCTGGACGTGGATTGCCTCGACATCGCGTGTCATCACCGTGAGGATCTTTTCGCCCGACAGCGATAGCAGCGAGCCGGACTGCGCAATATGAACCTCGCGTGGATAGTTCGGGATTTCGACGATTCGCTCGACGCTCTGTGGAAGGATGTAGCCACCGAAGGACTTCAGACCCTCATCTACCTTGATGTACACGTAGCGGCCCGGCTCGGCTTCGTGACGGAAGCTGTGAAGCTCATAGTGCTCGAGCGGACCGGCGACCTGCGTCAGTGTCAGCTTTTGCGACGACTCGACGATCGTGGGCGACGCGGTTGACTCGGTCCATCGGTACGGCTGGTTAGGGCGAATTTTCTCGAAATTGGCCTGCAATTGAGCGTCGGGATTCTTCTCCGGGAGCAGCCACGCGTGCACGTGCGAAGGCATGTCGTGCTCGAGCACTGATTGATTCATCTGAACGATCAGGACCTGGCTGGGCTCGCCGCGTTCGTTTTTGACAACAGTCGGATAGAGCTGTCCGACGGCGAGGCTATAAAGCGCGGGCACGCTGACTGAAGTCGACAGCGCAGTGGCGTTCGTATTGCCGCCGCGCGCGCTGTGGACTCCCGGATCGATGCGGACGAAGAGCTGCCCCAGCTTGTAGCGGACGGCAAGCCGCTCCGAGTGGATGTACGCATTCATGTGCAGTTTGTCGTACACCACGGTGAAGGGCGTCTTTCCCAGCGGTTGCTGCAGGGTGTCGGTGGTCTGCTCGCGCAGGTCCATCGAGATGCGCCTCTCGAAGCTCTCCGGATCAACCGGATGAGTGAAGGTCACACTGATGACGACCTTCTTGTCTGACGCGTCGACGGGGTCCTGATGGAACTCGCTCCCGTCGAATCTCATCTGGAACGCCGCGGAGTGAAAGTCGAAGCCGTATTTGTCGAGGAGCACTTGGGGAGCGACCAGTCCCTTGCGGGCGAGAGTCACTGTGAAGCGCGATCCCACGGGCCAGTCTTCCGCGGGCTGGAACCTCAAAGTCCGGTCGTTGTCCCAATGCCAGGTGCCCTTGAGGGAGGGGGAGAGGTTGACGAGTTCGGATTGCGGATCAATGTCCTTTCCGGCCAAGGTCAGCGGCGCAACGGATCGCTCGAAGCGCACCAAAACCGGGTTGGGCTTGCCCTGTGGCTCACAGAGGTAACAGGTCACACCGGGCTCGGTCGTAGCGAACGCAACCGTGACGGGCTTGGGGCGGTGCAGGTACCACAGGGCCCCCAAGTAGAGTCCGGTGAGAGCTACGATCACCCCGGAGGCCACGGCAGCAGTGATCAGCGGAGAACGCTTCGCTTTCGTGGTGACGTTCTGCAGCCCGGCGCGGGCCCGTCCGCCCGCCCAGCTGGCCCAGGGCGGGGCGTTCCAGTGAATGTCTCCCACCACTGCGGTTGCCACGCGGCGGCAAAAACTGGCGAGTGAGCCGATAATGGGCCGAATGCGGGCCAGAAGACCGGTCAGGATTGTTTTGGCGGACACGAGCTGCCCCTCACGCAACACGCGGTGGAGATCCGGGTTGGATCGGGAGACAGGTTGAAATCCGATTGTGGGAGCCACCGGGCTCGATTGTGGCGAATGGTGGCGGTCCTTGGGGTGGGACTGCTGGCGTCGTGCGTGGAGCCCACCACCCCACAGCGAGTGCCTCTGACTGAGGTCGAGGCGCGGGCAATGATCAGTCGCCTGCTGCCGGCGTCAGTTGCTGATCGATCGGGTTGGGCGAGCGACCTCTATTCGGTGTTCAAGGCTCAGTCGATTGAGGTCACTCCAGAGCATGTTTGTGCCGTCGTGGCGGTTACGGAGCAGGAGTCCGGATTCCAGGTGAATCCGGTAGTACCCGGGCTGGGCGTGAAGGCGTGGAAGGAGATCGACGAGCGCGCCGAACAGCACAGTGTGCCGAAGTTCGTCGTTCACGGCGCATTGGCGGTGAAGTCACCGAATGGCCGAACCTACAGCGAACGCATCGACAGCGCCCGGACGGAGAAGGATCTCAGTGACATCTTCGAGGATTTCATCGGCTCGGTGCCGTTAGGGCATCGGCTGTTCGAAGGCCTCAATCCCATCCGCACTCGCGGGCCGATGCAGGTCAACATTGCGTTTGCGACTTCGTCGGCGGCTCCTCGCTCGTATCCATTCCCGGTGAAGTCGACGCTGGCACAAGAGCTGTTTACGAGGAGAGGCAGTTTGTATTACGGGACTGCGCATCTGCTCGGGTACGCGGCTCCGTATGACCAGTACCTCTATCGCTTTGCCGACTTCAATGCCGGGCAGTACGCCAGTGTGGACGCCGGGTTTCAGAAGGCTCTCGCGCGTGCGTCGGGTGTGCGTCTCGTTGCCGATGGAGCGTTGGTTCAGGGGCCGGGCGGGGACAAGACGATCGGAGACACGGAGTTGGCGGCGCGGAAGCTGATGTCGAAGCTGCGGATGGATCAGGGCGACATCCGGGACGACTTGGAGAAGGGCAGGACGGCGCAGTTCGAGAAGACCGATCTCTATCGCCGCGTGTTCGAGTTAGCGGAGAAGAAATCGGAAAGGCCGGTGCCACCGGCGGTGGTGCCGGAGATCAAGTTGCACGGGCCGAAGATCAGTCGGAGCCTGACGACCGATTGGTATGCGCACCGGGTGGATGGGCGGTTTAAGCGATGCCTGCAGAAGTGAGTCGCGGCGGTAGCGGGCGCCGCGCGGATGTCAGTCGGTGGTGGTGCGCAGGTGTCCGCCCTTGACGTACACGAGGCACCCCGAGGTGCTGAAAGGCTGGTGCTCAGAGCCGTCGGGATTGCGGATCCAGGTTCCGGTGGGGTAGTCGCCGTTCTGATCCTGGAGGGTGCCTTCGAGGACCAGGATCTCCTCGCCACCTCCGTGGCGGTGATGTTTCGCGCGTGAGCCCGGAGCGAAGCGAATCAACCGCACGAATTCCGATTCGAATCGATGCAATACCGATTCGGTGACCCCGGGAGCGCTGCTCGCTCCGAAGTGCGCTTTGCGCGTGTCGATGACGACATTCTCGGAGTCGCGGGGGTCGAACTGATGGAGCTTGACGAAGATGGTGCAGCCCTCGGCACTTCGGGGAACGTGACGGCTGCCGATGGGATTGCGGACGTACGTTCCCGCTGGATAGTCGCCCTTCTCGTCCGAGAACACGCCCTCGAGGACCAGAAATTCTTCACCGCCACCATGGCTGTGCGCCGAAAAACTCGAGTTGGGCGCATAGCGCACGATCGAGGTGGCGCGAGCCACCTCGCCACCGACCCGATCCAGCATCTTGCGATCGACACCCGCCATCGGGGAGGCCACCCATTCCAGATCATCCGGTTTCAGGACGACACGGGCGGCGAAATCAGCATTGACCAGCATGGGAACTCCTGAGAACGCTGCTGCATTGTATCGCGCTAAGATGCTGCAATGAACATCACCGCATCGGACTCTAGTCTCAGTCGCACAGAGCAGACACAGGAGGCTGAGCCTCATGGCTAGAGTGTTCGTCACGGGATCCGCGGATGGGTTGGGCTTGATGGCGGCCCGGCTCTTGTTGGAGCAGGGACACCAGGTTGTCCTGCATGCGCGGAACGAATCGCGCGCCCAGGATGCGAAGAAGAGCGCTCCCGGCGCGGAAGGTGTCGTCGTTGGCGACGTGTCCACCCTTGAGCAGATGCGGAGTGTCGCCGAGCAGGTCAACGAGCTGGGCCCGTTCGACGCTGTCATTCACAACGTGGCTTTGGGATATCAGGAGGTCCGCAGGATCGAAACTGCGGACGGACTGCCGCAGTTGCTTGCCGTGAACGTGATCGCCCCATACGTGCTCACGGCACTGATTCACCAGCCAAAGCGGCTGGTCTACCTGAGCTCCGGGATGCACCGGGGAGCTGGCCCCGACTTAGCCGACCTCACCTGGACCCAGCGACGATGGCAAGGGGGAAGGGTCTACGCGGAGAGCAAGATGTTGGATCTGCTGCTCGCGTTTGCTATCGCAAGGCGATGGCCGCATGTGTTATCGAACGCACTGGAGCCGGGATGGGTGGCCACCAAGATGGGCGGGATCGGGGCGACGGACAATCTCGATGAGGGTCATCGAACGCAGGTGTGGCTGGCGGTGAGCGAGGACGCCGCGGCGAAAGTGACGGGTCAGTATTTCTATCACCTGAAGCCGCGGGCGGTTGACCCCGCCGCGAGAGACGAGAAGTTGCAGGATGCGACGGTCGAAGCGTGTCAGCGCTTATCGGGCGTGGAACTGCCAGAGTCAGGATCGCGGAAATAAACGTAAAGCGTTGGACTGGCGCCGACATTGGCCGTCAAAGGCCGCCAGAATTCGAACAGTCGAGGCCCGTCCTTTACCGCGTACTCCAGGCGTTGGACATCTGTGAACCCCTTGTGATAGTCGCAGATCACCGGCGGAAGCTTCGCTGACGCGTGGGTCGCGTTGTAGTTGGAAGGGACGCGGATGCACCACATCTCGAAGCCATCGCGGAGATCGCCAGGATCGTCGTCCGCTTTGAATTGAAACAGGCGGTACTCCTGGGGTCCGTTGTCGAGAGGGGTGTAACGCACCTCGCTCAGAGTCCATTGGCACGGTTGCAGATCGGGCGGCGTCGGCGCGATCTGTCCTTGCGAAGCCACACCGGCCGGACCTCGATCCTCTGCCACTTTCAATTCGATGGGCACGACCACAGATTTAGGAATGGCAAGGCCGTTTTGGTCTAGACGGCTGCAGGGTCCTTGTCCATTGTGGAGTTCGAGGGCGATACCCGGTGTGTAGACGGCGGAGAGCTCGATGTGAAGCCAGGGAGGCGTGACCACCAGAAACTGGATCGAGAGCGGGTCGCTAGAGGCCGGACGCGCGGTGTCGGCGGCCAGTGTAAAGTGGGGAAACAGTCCCCACATCAGGCCGCAGGTCATCATCACATTCAGCGGGAGGCGCCATGACTGCATTCGATCTAAATCCACCCACCGATGAGCAGCGCCGCAAGATTACCGCAGGCCTCAGCGATGACGAGCGCCACGTACTCCTGAACCACGGTACGGAGGCGGCGTTCTGCGGAGTGTTTCTGGATAACAAGCAGGACGGCGTCTACGCATGTCGCTTCTGCGGACTCCCACTGTTCCGGTCCAACGCCAAGTTCGACTCGGGCACGGGATGGCCAAGCTTCTTCCAGCCGTTCGCGGAGCCGCACATCAAGCGGATCCGGGATATGAGCTACGGGATGGTTCGTGTGGAGGAGGTGTGCGCACGATGCGGCAGCCACCTGGGCCATGTGTTTCCGGATGGGCCGAAGCCGACAGGCGAGCGGCACTGCCTGAATTCGGTGTCGCTACAGTTCACGCCTACGGGGAAGGCGCTGCCCGATATTCTGCAGCGCGGGGCCCCGGAGGGGGTTGCAGCGTCGGAAGGTTGAGGCGCCAGCGGTTGAGACGTCAGCGGGTTGCCGCCTCGGCAGGTTGAGGTCGGGTACCTTCGCTACTACTTTGGTCGGCCCGGACGTGCGGTAGTACGCAGTTTTCTCCCGAGCCCCTTTGGCTTCCCCAGAGGTGGCCGATTTCCTGAGTCAGCCGAGCGGTCGGCAGGGTCCGCGTTGTGGACAGGAAGTCCCACGCCCATCCGGGGAGCCTGGGAGGCTCCGTTTAAGCCCGAAACGGGCTCAGAGGGAGTGGCTGAATGTCGGGACTGACGAGACTGGTCGATAAGAGATTCATTCTGCTAGGGCGACCCCTGCCGTATTCCGTTTACGACGGAGACCGAAAGCTGCTGTTGGCGCAGGGCCATGTGGTCGACTCCGACCGCATCCGCGAGCGGCTTCTCAAGCACGGCATGTATTGCGCTCGCGAACTGGACAAGATCGCGGGTGGCGCGGACGACGAGCGGGAAGTGATCGCGCTCGATCCGCTGCAGGCCTTGAGCCGCGACTATCCAAGTTGGGCGCAGCCGAAGCGATACAGCGTCTTCATCTCCGCGAGCGATCCGGGTGAAGGTCACGTGTGTTGGGTCGTTGGAGTGTCGACGGCCAACCGCTGCCTCATCCTGACCGCGCCGTCGCGACCCGACAAGTCGTTGGTTGCGGTGACCAAAGGGCAGATCTGGTACTGCAAGCTGTTCAACGCCACCACGGTGTACAAATTCCGTGCCCTGGTGTTGAAAGTCGGCTTCGAGCCGTTTCACTACATGCACCTCGAGGTCCCGCAGAACATCGAGCGGCGGGTGATCCGCGAGATGCCGCGGGCGACTACGAACCTGGAAGCGACCGTCACGACGACCGACACCATTCACGCGGTCATGGTGGATCTCAGCGTGAGCGGCGCCAGAATCGCCCTTGACGCCGCTGCGAACCTGAAGGCGGGGCATGACGTCGAAGTCAGGGCGACCGTCAACCTATTGGGCCGAGCGCACGCCCTGCAGCTGTTCGCGAAGGTGATTGCTGCCTACGGCAAAGTGGAGGCACGGCATCCAAACGTTCAGTTCTATGGGCTGCAGTTCGCGCCACTACCCGAGCAGACGGCGCTGGTGTTGCATGCCTACGTACAGCAGCAGTTGGTGCGGCAGTACGATGGGCTGGGACAGGCGCTGACGGCCGAGAACGAGAAGGTGGCCGAAACCGCGACCTAAGCGCCGAGGGCGAGGGCGCGGCGCGGGAGGGGCACCTGACAACCGCGATCTGAGCCCGGGGAGCGGGAGAGCAAGAAGTCGCCGATTTGGCGCCGCAATCAGGCGGTTTGGCGACACCAGGATCCCCTCCGGTCGCATCGATTGGCTAAGAACGCCCGCGGGCCGCTATTGTCCGCGTCATGGCCAACTACTCCCTGAAGGATCCCCTGCCGAGCGACATTTTCGCGAACGTCGCCGGGCAATATGGGGGTTACCGGGCCTACCCGACCTATAGTGTGCCGTGGTTCTGGCGGCGATCGGCGGTCTTTGTCCCGTTCGTCTCGGCCGTAGGTCTATTCCAGGCGGCTCTACTCGGAACTCAGTTGGGCGACCTGCGAATCGGCCTACTCTGCATCGTCGTTGGAGTGCCGATCTGGATCCTCATTGCGACGGCAGGTCCCGCACTCGCCACCTACGTGCGTCATCTGCAGATGCCGCTCGCGCGAGAGCGGATTGCCGTGGTCGTCGCGATTCTCGTCGGCGTTGTGATCAGTTGCGGCGGTCAGTATCTCGCAGGACTTTTCTCGCGAGCCGAGATCTCTCCACGCTACTCCGCGCTCTTCTCGGGGCCCGCCGTGCAAAGGTTTCGCGAAACCGCGCCGGCCGTCGTCGCGATCGTTTGGGGCTGTGATGCAACGCTGTTCTTCCTGTTGGGAGGCGGGTTGGCGCTGCGGACTTACTTCCGGGAGCAGCGCTCCTGGGAGCACGCGCAACACGCTAAAGAGATGCAGCGGCTGCGTCGCGAGAAGAGCGAGGCGGATCTGCGACTGACGGTCCTGCAAGCTCAGGTAGAACCGCACTTTCTCTTCAACACGCTGGCGTCGGTTCATTCGCTGATCCGGACGGACCCGGAACGCGCCGAAGCGACTATCGAGGCTCTGGTTGACCACCTGCGCGCTTCGATGCCCCGATTTCGGGCCGAGATCGGCAGTACGCACTCGACCTTGGCGCAACAGATCGATGTGTGCGCGAGCTATCTGGCGGTGATGAAGGTGAGGTTGGGGCATCGCCTGCGGTATTCGGTCGACGTGGCCGAGTCGCTGCGCAACCACGATTTTCCACCGCTGCTGTTGATCTCCCTGGTCGAGAACGCGATCAAGCATGGGATCGAGCCTAGTCCCTCGGGCGGCAATATCGTCATCAGTGCGGCCGTTGAGGTTCATGGAGACATTCGCCAACTCGCCGTCAGCGTATCCGACGACGGAGTCGGACTACGCCCGGGGCCGAGCGGCGGGTTGGGCTTGAACAACGTTCGCGAGCAACTGGCTACCCGTTTCGGTTTGCAAGGTGCGCTGACTATCAGAGGCAGAACAGTCGGCGGTGTCACGGCCACGATCCGCGTGCCTCATCAGGACCAGCGCATTGCGAGTGAGGCGACGGTATGAGCCGGCTCCAGGCAGTCATTGCAGAAGACGAGGAACCGCAGCGACGCAAGCTGGTGGATCTGCTCGGGGAATTGTGGCCGGAGCTAGAGATCGTCGCGCAATGCGAAGACGGCCTGGCGGCATTGGAATCCATTACCAGCCTGCAGCCGGCAGTGGCCTTTCTCGATATCCGCATGCCGGGGCTGACGGGCCTGGAGATCGCCCGGGCAGCCCATCCCAACACGCACGTCGTATTTACGACCGCTTACAACGAGTACGCCGTGAGTGCGTTCGATGAGGGGGCGGTCGATTATCTGTTGAAGCCGATCAAGCGGGAGCGGTTGGAACAGACGGTGGCACGGCTCAAGGACCGGGCCGGCTCGGTCCCGGCCGGCGCGCCGAGCCTGAGCGCAATTCTGGATGCGTTGCAGGGACGGATGCCGTCCCGCACGAGCCTCGGTTCCATCCGCTGGATCACCGGCAGCGTCGGCAATGTCACGAAGATGTTCGGCGTCGACGAGGTGGTGTTCTTCCAGGCACAGGACAAGTACGTCCGGGTCGCAACCCTGGAAGATGAGGTGCAGATACGGACTCCACTGCGTGAATTGCTCTCAGCTCTGGATCCCGAAGCCTTCTGGCGGATCCACCGCAGCGTGATCGTTCGTGCGGCGGCGATTCATCGGATCGAGTCGGACACGGACGGTAAATTGCAGTTGCGCGTCAAGGGACGTTCGGACGTGCTGCCCGTCAGCAGCGCTTTTCAGTATCGGTTCAAACCGATGTAACGGGGTTGGAATGGACACTGCGTTGGAAGTCCGCGGCATCAACAAGACCTTCGGTGCCAACCGCGCGATCGACGATCTCAATCTCGTCATTCCGCGTGGCGCCACCTACGGGCTGATCGGCCCGAGCGGGGCAGGCAAGACGACGGCGATCCGCATGATCATGTCGATCCTGTTTCCCGACTCGGGATCGCTGACCGTGCTGGGCAAACCCTCGGCGCTCGAGGCCAAGAACCGCATCGGCTATCTGCCTGAGGAGCGAGGCGTTTACCGCAAGATGCGGGTGAGGTCGTTCCTGTCTTACATCGGCCGGTTGAAAATGGGCGATCCCGCGGCCGTGGACGCCCGCGCGACGCACCTGCTCGGTCGTCTGGGACTCGCCGAGGCGTTGAATAAGAAGTGCGAGGAGCTGTCGAAGGGCATGTTGCAGCGGGTGCAGTTCGTGGCCGCCATCGTTCATGAGCCCGAGTTGCTCATTCTCGATGAGCCCTTCAGCGGGCTGGATCCTCTGAGTGTTCGCGTGCTTCGGGAGATCATTGCCGATGAGCAGCGGCGCGGGGCGACGATCATCTTCTCTACGCATGTGATGGCGCATGCGGAGGAGCTCTGTCAGCAGATCGTGATGATTCACAAAGGTCGCAAGGTGCTGGATGAGCCGATGGCCGGCCTCCGACGGCAATACGACCACCGGACGATCAAGCTCGAGCCGCTGGATCCGTCGGCGGATCTCATGGCACTGAAATCAGTCCCTGGGGTGGAGCGAGTTCAGCTCACGGACGAAGGGTGCACCATCGGGTTGGCTGCGGGGACTGATCCCGCCAGTGCGCTGCGTAGCATCGCCGGCTCCGTTGCGCCCGCACGCATCGAGTTCGCGAGAGTCCGGTTGGAGGATGTGTTCATCGGGATCGTCGGCGGGAGCGCGGGTTCGGAAGAGTCGAAACAGGCTCTGAAGACGCATCTTCAGGGATTGAGCGGAGTCGGGGTGGCGTCATGATGAAAAAAATCTGGATGGTCGCCGCGCGCGACTTCTCCGTAACCATCAGCAACAAGGGCTTTCTGTTCGGCATTCTGATCATGCCGCTGCTGATTACGATCCTGGTCTTCGTGGGGCCGCGCATCCTCAATGCAAAGGCCCCGACGGTCGTCGGGCAGGTCGCGATCATGGATCAGACGGGAAGTCTCGGACCCGCGCTGCAATCGAGTCTCGCGCCTTTGTCGATCGCGTTGCGGCGCTCCCGGGCAGCCGGTGCGGGGCAGGGAAACGCCGGTGGTGGCGGGCCGCAGGGGAACGGGCCCCCGATCCCGAATCTCACCGTCGTCGAGCGGTCTTCATCGGAGGATGTCCAGACCGCGAAACAGTGGTTGATCCAGACGCCGGATGCTGCGGAAAGGCATTTGGCCCTGATCGTAGTGCATGCGGATGCCGTCAAGCCTGCGGAGGGAAAGTCCGAATACGGCTCGTATGACCTCTATGTCGCGCCGCGTGTGGATGAGAACACCGAGAACGTTGTTTATGACGGTATGCGAGAGGCCCTCGTCAGCACACGCCTTAAGGGGAACGGCATCGATCAGTCGACGGTAGAGGCGTCCATGCGAGTGTCGCGCCCTCCGTCCGTAACTGTCGGCGCCACCGGCGAGCGCGAGACCGGGCGTGGCTTCGCCCGACTGCTGCCGATCATCTGCGGCGTCCTTTTGTTCATGGGCGTGATGACCGGTGGGCCGATGCTGATGAGCTCCACCGTTGAGGAGAAGTCGAGCCGGGTCGTTGAGGTTCTGCTGGCTGCGGTGTCGCCACTCGAGCTGATGTGGGGGAAGCTGCTCGGCCAGATGGGGGTCAGCCTGCTGGCCGTGGTCGTTTACGTCGGTCTGGGGCTGTTCGCGCTAGTTCAGTATTCGATGTTCGGGCTGCTCGACCCGATGCTGATCGTGTACCTGGTCGTGTTCTATCTGCTGGCTTACCTGGTCTATGGTGCGTTGATGATGTCCATTGGCGCGGCCGTCAATCAGGCCGCTGACGCGCAATCTCTGATGGGCCCGGTGATGATTCTGCTGATCGCGCCCTACGCGTTGGCACCGATGGTCGCGCAGAACCCCAACTCAGTGATCAGTGTGGCGTTCAGCTTCGTGCCGCCGCTGAATTCGTTCGTGATGCTGGCACGCCTTGCGTCAGGCACGCCGCCGCCGCTGTGGCAGGTGTTCGGGGCTATTGCCTCGGGGATTCTCGGCGCGTCTCTTGCGGTCTGGTTTGCAGCGAAGGTGTTCAAGATCGGCTTGTTGATGCAGGGCAAGCCACCGAGCTTTGCGACCTTGGTGAAATGGGCTCGGATGGCGTGAGCATTCGGCTAAGTACAGGATTCCATGAGTTGACCCGTCGTCTAACAAGGAGATGCCGACGCGCGGGGGCTCGATGTCAGATCATGAGGGCGACGACACAGATGCGTCCGCCGTTGCCCTGGGGCGGCGGACCTTCCTGAAGGGCATTGCCGCCGTGACTTCGGCCGCCGGTGCGCTGCTGGCGATGACGCAAATGGGCTTGTCGACGCGCGCTGTCGCCGATGCGTTGCCTACGAAGTGCTCGAGGCAACAAGCGCCGATGAAGAATGTCGAAGGCAAGGTCGCGTTCATTACCGGTGGGACGAGTGGAATCGGACTGGGTATTGCGCGCGCGTTTGTCGAAGCAGGGATGAAGATTGCCATCACCTATCGAAACAAGGATCAGCTGAACCAGGCCCTCACGCACTTCGAGAACCTCGGAGCTCGTGTTCACACGGTCGACGTGGACGTTGCCGATCGCGCAGGTATGGAAAGGGCCGCGGCAGAGACCGTCAAGATCTTCGGCAAAGTGCACGTTCTGGTGAACAATGCCGGCGTGATCGCCCCGGAGACGTTGAGCGCCACCAGTTACGACGCCTGGGATGGGCTCATGAAGGTCAATCTCAACGGCCCGTTCAACGGCATTCGTGCCTTCCTGCCGCACATCCGATCGCACAATGAGGGCGGGCACATCATCATGACGTCCTCTATTTTGGGCCTGTTCGCCGGCAGCGGCGGGAGCGGCGGGGGCGCCTACGCTGTGTCGAAATTTGCACTGGTCGGCATGACGGAAGCGCTACGCGCGGAGCTCGCCGGAACCAACATCGGTGCGTCAGTCTTTTGCCCGGGAACCGTGACCTCAAACGATCCCAATCTCGTGAAGAGTGAGCTGGAGACTGGGCGTGTCGTGCTTCGAGGTATGCGGAAGAACGACTTGTACATCCTCACGCGCCCCGAATATGAGGGGATCATGCGCTCGATCTACGCGACCGAGCGTGAACGTCGGCGGTGTGCACGCTAGGTTGTTTGGACCGACCTCTGCGCTTCGGCCACAGCTGGTGTTGCCCAGCCCGACTTGGCGCCCCACACGAAGAAGACAAGAGCGAGCACCGCAACGACGATGAGGTCCCACCCCCACGTGATGTAGTCGTGGCCGCCGAACTTTGAGCTTCCCGCCCAAGATACGATAGCGATCGTCGGCAGATAGACGATCAGCCACCAGGCCGCGCGAAGGTGACGGCTGAAATCCTTCCACCCGGCCTTGGCCTCGTAGTAGAGGTAGATCGGTAGAGCGACGACGATCAGCAGCATGATCTCGCCGGTCAGGGGCCACTTCGCCCAGTAGAGCAGCTCGGTAGCGAAAATGAAGGCGAGGGCGGCGATGATCGGAAGGCCGGGGAGGCGAAGCGGGCGGGGGATGCTCGGGGCGGTGCGCCTCAGAGTCATCGAACTCACCGGGCCTGTGAGGTAAGAGATGATCGTGGCGACGGAGATCACCGCCGCCAGCGTGCCCCAGCCGCGAAAGAAGAAGAGAAACAGAAACGAGACGGCGAGATTCAGCCACATCCCAGGGCGCGGGACACCGTAGGTCGGGTGGAGTTTGCCGAACACCGCCGGGAGTGAGCCGTTGCGCTGCATGCCGTAGATCATGCGTGCGGTTGTTGCGGTGTAGGTGATTCCCGTGCCGCTTGGGCTCACGAAGGCGTCTGCATACAGCAGGACGGCCAGCCAGTTGAGGTTGACCAGAAGTGCGAGTTGAGCGAACGGTGACCCGAAGTCGACGCCGTGCCACCCACCCTTGGCCAGCATGGCCGGCGGAACCGAGCCGAGATAGGCGTATTGCAGGATCACATAGATAACTGCTGCCAGCAGCACGGAACCGAGCACTGCGATGGGGATGGCGCGCGCGGGGTTCTTGGCTTCTCCCGCCAGATTTACGGGGCTCTGAAATCCATTGAAGCTGAAGACGATGCCGGCGGTGGCGACCGCCGTCAGAACGGCCGCGAAGTCGGTAGAGGTATGAGGTTCGCCATGGATTCCGACCGACAGGTTCCCGCTGTGGAAGCCACTGGCGATCAGGGCGAAGCCGGTCGCGGCGGGGACGATCAGCTTGAAGACTGTGATGGTGGTGTTGCTGTGCGCGAAGAGCCGCACGCTCCAGAAGTTCAACAGGAAATAGATGATGACCAGGACGGCAGCGATGGACAGGCCCGGAGGGGTCAACACGCCGTGGCCGTCAGGAAGGTGTATGTAGAGGTCGTGGGCCCATTGATAGGGCCATGACGCCATGTACTGCACTGACGCTTCGGCTTCCACCGGAATGACGGAGACGATCGCGATCCAGTTGGCCCAGGCGCCGATGAAGCCGACGAGCGAGCCGTGGGAGTAGTAACTGTAGCGGACCATTCCGCCCGATTCGGGAAACATGGCGCCGAGCTCGGAGTAGGTCAGGGCGATCGTCATGATGATCGCGGCACCCAGGACCCACGCCCACACTGCACCGGGACCTGCCAGACCAGCGGCTCGCCACGCTCCAAACAGCCACCCGGAACCGATGATCGAGCCCAGGCCGGTGAGCATCAGAGCAAATGTACCGACCTCGCGCCGGATCGGATGGGGTGAACTCATGCGGGCTCCTGGGCGAAAAAGCGAATCCACGCATGATGACAGAGGTGTGGTGACTTGGGGCGCGGTGGGAGCGGGGAAGTCGAGGCCGGGAAGTCAGAGGTCGAGGGGCCGCCCTCAGGTCGGCGGGTCGTGCGATAGCTGCGGAACGGCCAGTTGCAATCGTTTACAGCAGCTCTTAGTCTCGCAGACGACCTGTCCAACCGGATGCCCACCATGATTGGTACGTTCGCGCGCCGCAGTCTCGCTGTGTCCGTCGCTTGCGCTCTTTTCCCGACGTTGTCGAACGCCCAGGCGCCGGGCGCCACGCCGATCTCCTGCGAGCAGATGAGTTCGGTCAAGGTGCCGGGCTTCGACCTGAAGATCAAAAAAGCAGTCTCGATTGCGGCGGGGCCGATTCCGCAGGCACAGGGGCAGCCGCCGATGCCGGGAGAGTTGCCGGCGTATTGTCGGGTGGACGGCGCACTCGACGAGCGGGTTGTCAACGGCAAGCCCTACGCAATCGGGTTTGCCGTGTCGTTGCCCGAGAAGTGGAACGGGCGGTTCCTGTTTCAAGGCGGCGGCGGACTGAACGGATCCGTTGCAGCGCCCATTGGGCCTACTGCCGTCGGCGCGACGCCGGCGTTGTCTCGTGGCTTCGCAGTAGTGACGACAGACAGCGGTCACTCCGGTGCGGTGTTCGACTCGAGCTTCTTTCAGGACCAGGAAGCGACGCTGAACTTCCTATACCAGGCGATCGGTAAGGTCACCCAAGTCGCGAAGAGTCTCGTGACGGCTCGCTATGGCAAGCCTGCGGATCACTCCTATTTTGTGGGCTGTTCGACCGGCGGGCGCGAGGCGATGATGATGTCGCAGCGTTATCCGCGGTACTTCGATGGGATCGTGGCGGGCTCGCCGGCGATGCGAACGAACTTCTCCAACCTCGCGGACAAGTGGGTCACGATCGCGCTCAATCAGGTGGCGCCTCGGGACGAGAAGGGGCACCCGATCACCGCGAAGGCTCTGTCCGATAGCGATAAGCACCTGATCATCGATTCGGTGCTCAAGGCCTGCGATGCGAAGGACGGGGCCAAGGATGGAATGATCTTCGATCCGCGCGGCTGTGGCTTCGATCCCGCAACGCTGACCTGCAAAGGGCCCAAGACGGACCGCTGTCTGACGGGACAACAGGTGGTTGCGGTCAAGAGGGGATTTGCGGGACCGAAGGATCTGCGCGGGAATCCTGTCTACACGGGTTGGTGGTACGACACGGGCATTGCCGCTACCGGATTCATTCCAGGCTTGCTCAACCCCGGGCCGAGCCCGGTCGGCGCTCCTGTGATCACGACTGAAATGCACGTCGACACGGAAGCGCGGGCGGCTGCCACTCAGATCGCCGCTGTTGGCGACAGCGCGCACTGGACTCAACTGAATTCCTTTTCCGGTCACGGCGGAAAGCTGATTTTCTATCACGGTGTCAGCGACCCCTGGTTCTCTGCGCGCGATACGGTTCGCTACTACGAAGAGATGTCGGCGGACAATGGAGGAGCCGCGACGGTCTCCAACTGGAGCCGACTGTTCCTCGTGCCTGGAATGGGTCACTGCGGTGGCGGGCCTGCCACTCTGGATCGATTCGACCTCCTCGATCCGCTCGTCAACTGGGTGGAGAACGGGAAGGCGCCCGACTCGGTAGAGGCCACCGGAGCCTCATTCCCGGGCAGAAGTCGGCCGCTCTGTCCGTATCCGCAACACGCGCAGTACAAGGGGAGCGGGGATACGGAGAAGGCGGAAAACTTTATGTGTAAGAAAGACTAGGATTCGGAAGGAGCGGTTCTGTATGCCTGCACCCCAAGGAGCGCCGGAGTGGGCGACGGAACTGTACGTAGCCTTCGAAAGCGGAGCCTCGGGGCAATTCATCCTCTACGGGAACGTGCACGACCGTCTTCCAGTCGGCGGACGACTCGTCCCGATAGAGAGATACATCCAGGACGAGTTGCTCGCAGGCTTTGACGTCGTTTTCACCTACGATCTCGGCAACGGCCTGACGATCGAGCGCGGTGGCGAACGCCTGCAGCAGTGGATTCCGGCCGCGGCGAGGAGCCTGCCGCATGAGCCTCTCGGTGCGATCCGATTCGTGAGTCGCTACGCGCGCTATCTTTCAAACCTTAGCGCTTTGGGTCGAAGCGAGAACACTCACGTTGCTGTCATTCTGCGTGGAGCCGATCAGCTGTTGCCTGCGGATGGAAAGGGCCTCGAGCACGGCAGCCTTACGAGCCTGGTGCGGGAGTGGGGCTCGAGTGCGCCGTTCAACCAGCTGCCGTTCGCGAGCCTGCTGATCTCGGACAACCTCAACGATCTCGAGCCGCTGATCGTATTCGCGCCTCAGTCGAAGCTGGTGCGCATTCCGCTACCCTCGATCTACGAGTTGAAGGCGGCGCTCGGCATCCTGCAGAACGAGTACAAGCAGACGATTCCCACGGGAACTGATCTGTCGGTGCTGGCGACGGCGATGACCGGTGTTTCGGTCAGTACGCTTCAACAAATCACCAAGGTACGCGCTCACACGAAACAGGTTCTGCAGACGTCGGACTTCGCTGTACTCAAGAAGGAGATGGTTGAGCACGACGCACCGGGTCTGGTCGAGTTTGTGGAGTCGAAGCGGACCCTTGCGGACTATCACGGCCAGGAGTCCCTGAAGAAGTGGTTACGGCAGGACGTCCTGCTCTGGCGTGCCAACGACCTGCGAGCTCTGCCGATGGGATATCTCCTCTGTGGTCCCGTTGGGACCGGCAAGACGTTCCTCGTGGAGTGCCTGGCGGGGGAAGCCGGCGTACCGGTGGTGAAGCTCAAAAACTTTCGGGACATGTGGGTCGGATCGAGCGAGGGAAATCTCGAGAAGATCTTCCGGCTCATCCGCGCACTGGGGCGCTGCATCGTGTTCATCGATGAGGCGGACCAGACGATCGGCCGTCGCGATGCCGGAGTTGGAGACAGCGGATTGTCTGGGCGACTCTATTCGATGATCGCGCAGGAAATGTCGGACACGTCCAATCGCGGGAAAGTCGTGTGGGTGTTGGCGTCTTCGCGACCGGACTTGATCGAGGTCGATTTGAAGCGACCGGGACGCATCGATCTGAAAGTCCCGATTCTGCCGACGACCACCCGTGCCGAAAGTGGCGGATTGATCGCTGCTCTGGCAGAGAGATATGACATGCGTGTGACAGAGGACGAGCTTCGTCAACTCGAGCCTCAGTTGCCGTTGATGCTGACACCGGGGGCGGCAGAAGCGTTGATCGTCAAAGCCTACCGCGTTGCACGCACAGAGGGCGTGAGTGCAGCGCAGTCGATCTCACGCTGTCTCGACGGATATCAAAACCCGGTGCCCGAAGACGTATTGGAAACACAAATGCGTCTGGCCATTCGCGAAGCCACTGATCTGTCGTTTGTGCCGGAGGCGTTGCGGCATTTTGCTGCAGGGAACAAGTCAGGCGGTGCGTAGATTTGTGTATAAGCACTTGGGCCTATAGAAAATCGCTAAAAAGCAGCGTTTCCTTACAGTGGGAGAGTGTAGGAACACTGTTGGAAGAGCTGCGAGAGACTGCAGCTGTTGATTTCACCGCGGTATCTCACGTGTGCGTTTCCGCGGTGTCTCCTACATAACGGATCTCCACTTGATGGTCGTCATCCCTGTGGGTTGCACTCGGCAGCACCGCAGAGGCAGGGACGACAATGCTCACTGGTGACAACGATCAGGATCGCAAGGGACGGATTATCGGGCGCCTGCCCCTTCACATCGCGGGGACAGTCCCGCGAAGTGACAAAAAATCCGATGCGAAGTTGCCGAAGAAGAAATTCAAGACCTTCAGGCAAGTAGCCTTCCGCCACCTGAACTTCTGGTGGCCGGCGCTGGCGGCGATCTCCGTCATGTCGCCTTTCTTCATCTTCCAACCCCTGCAGAGGATGGCTGTCGACATCTCCTCGGGTACCTCGCCGTTCGGTGAGTATTCGCCAGCGATGACGCATGCGTTGGCGCGGCAGCGTGCGATGACGGTAGACGACTCGCAACAGAATCCGCGCCGGAATCTTCCTGTGGACTTTCACGTCGCCGCGGGCGACAGCTCCGAGACGTTAGTCGAGTTTGCGATGGAGTCCGGGGATCAGTTGCTGTTCGAGTACTCCAAGGTGCACGGGCGGCCGAGCAAGGGCGTTCGCGGTCGGATGACGCCGCTTGCTGCGATGCATGATCTTGTTGAAGGAACGGGACTGATGTTCACGGAAGTGAAGCCGGATGTGATTGCCGTCGTGCCGGTCCCCACGGCGAGTGGGCAGGACACACGGTAGGAGTTTGGTGTGGGCGGCCAGGGACGGCTGCCTCCTTTGGAGATTCTAAGGTCACAATTTGTGACCTTAGAGAGGACCATTCCTCCTTGGTCAGTCGGAGCAGGAAGTCCGGCGGGAACCGGGACAGGTTGCGGTGCACAGCCTGCACAAGGACCTTGACCGGGATGCCGTAGAGGGCGGCCAAGTCGAAATCCATGAGGACTTTTTGGCCGCGGATGATCTGAATAGCCTTCGTCACATCCGGGATGTGGGCCATCGATGAGTCGTTTGCGGACATTGGAAACTCGCCGTCCTGGCTGACCCCGTCAGTATTCGCGGTCGCCCGCTGGCGATGAAGTCTCCAAAACGCGCGGGTTCACCCGGTTTTGCGAGAGTTTAGGGGTGCTGCAGCGCCGAAAGGATGACTCGGCCTTGCGTGTCCTTCTGCGATGCAATGTTGAAGTCCTGCCGCAGGGCATTCAGAAACCCTTCTACGTCGCCGGTGCGGAATGAGCCCGCGATGCGGATATCGGCGAGCTTGTTGTCCGCGAGGACGAAGCGAGTGGAGGTGTACCGAGATGCCTCTGCGAGAGCGCGGCTCAGGGGCTCGGCCTTGAAGTACATCAACCCGTGCTGCCAGGCGAGACGTTCGTCCGCTTCGCTCTCTTCGATCTTTCGTACGAACTGAAACCCAGGCTCGACCAGGGCAGTCTCGAGGGCACTGACGTTGGTGTCGTCAACTGCCCTGTCGGCGCGAAGACGGTTCACCTCGGGGGTATCGGGAAGGCGGATCTCGCTGACGTAAACCTTCACGTTGCCTTCGGTGACGGTGACTTCGATGTGCTCGGGTCGCAGCACTCGAACGTTGAAATTCGTTCCGACGGCTTCGAGCATGCGGCGCCCGACGTGCACGATGAAGGGTCGGAAGGGCTCGTGCGCGACGTGAAAGATCGCCTCTCCGGAATTCGGGCCGATGAATACATCCCGGGAGTGTTCGCTGAGTGCGACCTCCATGTGGGTCGCTGTGTTCAGGCTTACTACGGTGCCGTCCTTCAGCGTGATGGTCTGTTGTTCGCCGACGTGAGTGAGGTAGCTGCCCCGCTCAACGGGGACGGTGGGCAGATGCTTCCCCGGTTTGAGGTAATCCCAGGGCAACTCGCGGTTGAGGAATATCGGCGAGGCCAACGAGATGACGACTGCGATCGCAGCCATCGCAGCGATGGGCGCGAATGACGTTGCAGGCTTTTGCTTCTGAAGCTCTTCGGCCTTCGGGAAGAGTTCGGAGAGCACCGCGATCACATCCGGGTCGTGGTAGATCCGGGCGGACTCGAGGATGGCGGTGCGGTTGGCAGGCTGCTTCAGCCACTCGCGCAGCGCTTGGCCTTCATCGAGGCGCAACCCACGGGACAGGGAATTCAGCCATCGGGCTGCTTCTTCGCGAGCCTTTTCGGGATCGACGGCAGGCGCCCTCAGGCGCTGAAGAAACTGGCGAATGGGCATGGGCACATCACCGTTCAAGTGGGGTCGCCCTGATCGTACCTGAGGTGGCGATGAGCACGCCGGAGGGTCGATCAAGACCCCGATGGGTGCGGTTATCGCGCGAACCGAAGGGCGAGCGCCGTACCAGCGGTATCGATTCAAGCGAACTCGTGGTATCGAAAATTAAGACCAAGGTCCCACGAGATTGACGTCTGAATTATTCGTTAAAAATTAACGAATTGCCCGCCCTCCCACGAATTTCCCTGAATTGAGTCCAGATCGCAGTGCGTCAGTTGCGTTGCCGCACACTTTGGGAACGCACTGCTACAGAAAGGCTGTGGGTAACCGCTAGATCCGACCGTGATGGCCATTTCACATCATCTAGGAGGAGAGACATGTTTAAGCAGAAGTTCAGCGCCAAGAGTTTGACTCTGGCGGGTGCGGTGGCGGTGGGACTCGCCACTTCACCGGGCACCAATGCGGCAACCGCGACAGCGAACCTGTCGGTGACCGCCACCGTGTCCGCGAACTGCATCATCTCGACGGCCCCTGTGGCCTTCGGTGCCTATGACCCTGTGTTCACCAATCACACTACGGCGCTCGCCGGATCAGGGACCGTGAGCGTGACTTGCACGAGCGGAGCGAGTGCAAAGGTCACGTTGGGCGAGGGATTGCACGCCACCGGCGCCTCGACTCCCGCGGCCCCCGCGCGGCAGATGAACGATGGTGGGACTAACAACCTGACGTACTCGCTGTATTCCGACAACCTGCTCTCAGTGGTTTGGGGAAATACAGCCGGTACAGGGGTTGACCACACGGGAACAGGGCTCAACACGGACTTGACCGTGTATGGCTCTGTCGATGCGGGTCAGAACGTTCCGTCAGGGAGCTACGCTGACACCGTCGTCGCGACCGTCACGTTCTGAAGTCAGGCACAAGGATGATCGACAAAAGCAAAGTAGGCCGGGCCCTGGCGGGCCTGGCCGCCTTGATGGCCCTGGTGCCGGCTACTGCGGAAGCCGGCTCCTTTTCCGTCAACCCGGTCCGTCTGACCCTGTCAGCCAAGGAGTCGGTGGGCGCCATCACCGTAACCAACCAGGGAGCGGAGCCAACGGTCGTGCAGTTGGAAACGTTTTCCTGGTCGCAGCATGAGGGGCAGGACTCCCTCACGCCGACAAACGACGTGTTGGCGACGCCCCCGATTCTGACGATTCCTCCTGGTGGATCCAAAATCGTGCGGGTCGGCCTGCGTCGCCCCGCAGATCCGCAACACGAATTGACCTATAGGCTCGCTTTACGCGAGATCCCGCCGGCCGAGCCTCTGAAGCAGGCACTGCGGGTCACTCTGCTGATCAGCATGCCGATCTTCATCGACCCTCCGCGAGCCGTGGCGGCGGTCGTTCACTGGCGCGCCACCCGCGCTCCGGGAAACAAGATCCGGTTGCGGGTAAAGAATACCGGCACTGCGCACATTCAGATGGGTCAGTTGGAGATCGTGCGTGCTGACAACGGGAAGCCCGTTGCGACACGCAACTCCGCTGACTACGTCCTTCCCGACGATACGCGAGAGTGGTTGGTCGATGCCCCTGGGCCGGTGGCGCCTGGAACGCTGATGCGAATCAGGTCGGTGACGGACTCGGGCAAGGCGAGCTACGAGACCAAGCTGGAAGAGGAATGAGGGGCGCTACAGGTGAAAGGGGCCAGGGCCACGGGTGCCCCTACGGCGGTGTTTCTCCTCTCGCTTGCCATAACATGGGCTAGCGGCGTGTCAGAGGCGGCCACGACTCTGATCGGCACGGAATCCTGGCTCGCCGTGTCGCTCAACGAGCAGTCGCTACAGCAGGTCGCTCTCTTCGTGAGGCGGGCCGACGGACACTTACTGGCGCCTGTCGCACTGCTGCACGCGGCTCATATCCAAACCGATACACTCCAAAGTGTCTCCTACTCTGGCGAAGAGTACGTCCCCCTCGAGAGTCTCAAGGGCCTGAAGTACAGCGTCGACGAGGACAAGCAGGAAATCGCGATCGACGCGCCCGCGAAGCTGTTCGATGCGGAGAAGTTTCAGGGCGTCCAGTCCCGATATGCTCCTCCGCCGCGATCTCCCATCGGCGGTTTTCTCAACTACGACCTCGCGGTGACGAATACTACTGGCGGCTCCGCCGCGCTGACGGGTGTGCTCGAGGGCAGTGTGTTCGGGCCCTTCGGAGCCGGCGTAACTCGTTTCCTGGGGCACGATGAAGATCATGAAGGTGGTGGGGTCCGCCTCGACTCCACATGGACGGCGGACTTCCCAGCCACGGCGACGAGCCTGCGGCTCGGTGATTCGATCACGGGATCGAGCCGATGGTGGGGAGGGGCTGTCAGGTTCGGAGGCATCCAGTGGGGCACCGACTTCTCGACCCGACCGGGGCTGATCACGATGCCGTTGCCCGGCGTTGCGGGTGAGGCCGCTTTGCCGTCCACCCTGGACGTCTTCGTCAACGGCGCTCTGCGCTGGCGGAACGACGTTCAGCGCGGTCCCTTTCGGATCTCCGATGTCCCCATCGTGACCGGCGAGGGGCAGATCAGGTTGGTCGTCAACGACCTGATGGGGCGCCAACAGGTCATCACCCAGTCCTACTACGCAAGTCCTCAGTTGCTTCGCGCCGGCTTAAGCGATTTCTCGGTGGAAGCTGGGTTTGCGCGCGACAACTACGGCCTGGTCAGCTCTGACTATGGTCGGGCGCTGATCTCTGGCACGGACCGTATCGGGTTCACCGACCGGTTCACCGGAGAGGTTCATGGCGAGGTATTGCAGGACCAGCAGACGTTGGGCCTCTCGGCGGCCTTCCTGACTGGAACATTCGGCGTCCTGAGTGGGTCGGTCGCTGCGAGTCACGCGACGGCCGGAAATGGCGAACTCGTCGGAATCGGCTACGACCACACAGCCCAGAGACTGAGCTTCGGAGCCAACGCCCAATACGCCACCCAGAACTTCCAACACCTAGGCCTTCTGCCGGACCAGGACACCGCCCGGCTGACCAGCCAGGCCTATGCCACCCTCGGGCTGGGGCGGCTTGGATCGATCGGTGTGAGCCGTACGAAAGAGACCTTCTATAACCGCAGCGCACTGGAAGTCTCCACCGTCCGTGAGTCGGTGAATGTCCGCTCGATCGGTTACGTGTCGGTCTCCGCTACGCGTACCGTCGGAGAGACGCGAGACACGCAGTACATGCTGAGCATCACTCACCCGATCGACGTGCGCTCGAGTGCGAGCTCGACGGGTATTTCGGATTCGCATGGGAGATCGTTGCAGCTCGATACTCAACGCAATCTGCCGGCCGGTGAGGGGTACGGGTACCGCGTGACCGCTGATGTGGGCGACGTGAAGGCTGCTGATGCGATCCTCGCTGTTCAAAGGGACGTTGGGAACTACGACGTCGAGGTGCAGCGATACGTTGATACGACCACTGCTCGCGTCTCAGCCAGTGGCTCGCTGGTGGCGATGGCGGGTCATGTGTTTGCCAGCCGGGAGATTCAGGATAGCTTCGCACTGGCGGACGTACCCGATCAGGCTGATGTGAGGGTCTTCCGGGAAAACCAATTCGTAGGGCAGACCAACTCGCACGGGTTGCTGCTCATCCCTGGGCTCAGGGCCTACGAGGACAACCACATTCGCATCGATCAGTCGGACATTCCCCTGGACGTGCTTGTGGACTCGTTTCAGGTGAAGGCCGTGCCGTGGTATCGGGGCGGCGTGGTTTTGCACTTCGCACTCGAGAAGGCATCAGCCGCGCTGATCACTGTGAAACTGGCGGACGGCTCTCTGCTGCCGGTAGGCGCGACTGTACGCGTGGCGGGAAAAGATGAGGAGTTTCCGACGGCCTTTCATGGGGAGATCTACGTTACCGGCCTTGGAGCGCAGAACCACCTGCGAGCGGAGTGGGACGGGAAGAGCTGCGAGTTCGATCTGCCGTACCAGCAGACCAACGACCCGCTGCCCAAGATGGGGCCGGTCGTATGCCAATGAGTCGCAGAACGCGGGGTCGCAGATCGGTGGGGGCGGGTGCTCGATGTACACGAGGAGTTGTGCTTGCATGTCTTGCTGCGCTGGCGCCGTGCGTCGCGTCGGCGGCGTGTAGCGTAAGCACTCTGGGGCTGAACTTCGGAAGCTACGACGTGTTCAGCCCGCTTGCCACGGACATCACCGGCAGTATCTCGGTGCAGTGCGACTCTTCTACGTCCTACACGATCACGGCGGACACCGGATCCGGGACGTACTTGCAACGAACACTGCAGAACGGCATGAACGGGATGAACGTTCTCTATTACAACCTGTACATCGACACGAACCGGCTGGCTATCCTGGGTGACGGGTCGTCGGGCACCTCAACGATCACCGCCACGAATGTCAGCGCGACGCATACGGTGTACGGTCGGATCCCGCCGCGGCAGAATGTTGTGGTCGGGACCTACAACGACACGATTACGGTTACGCTGACATTCTGATCCGGCCGCCGAGGAAATCGGTGAGTGCCGGATCAGATGCGTAGGCGACGTTGAATCTCAGGTAATCCCGGTGTTGGCCGGTTTCGGAGAAGAGCGTGCCCTTGGCGAGCAGGATTCCCTTGGCTTTGGCATCGACTGCGAGGCGATCGGGATCGACGGACGGAGGGAGTTGCGCCCAAAGGAAGATGCCGTCGCCAGGATTCGAATTCACCATCATCCCGGCTTCCGACAGTTGGCGTGCCGAGGCGGCGCGGCTCTTGGCAAGGCGATCGCGGAGACGCTCGGTATGCCTGCGGTACTTGCCGCTGTTCAGCACTTCACGGAGCACGAATTCGCTGAGCGCGGAGCCGGATAAGACTCCCAGCATCTTGGCTTCGATCAGCGGACGCATGAGCTCCTCGCGAGTGGCGATGAAGCCGATTCGCAGCCCCGGACCCAGTACCTTCGTGAAGCTGCCAACGTAGAGGACGCGACGCAGCTCATCGATCTGCGCAAGCGAGACTGTGTTGGGGCTCGCCAGGTCCGTGTAAACGTGATCCTCTGCGATCAGGAAGTCATGTCGCTCAGCAATGTTCAACACGCCGTGGCATCGCGCAGGCGAGGCGCTGGTGCCCGTTGGGTTGTGTAACAGAGTCTGAGTAAAGAACATTCGAGGCCGGTGCAGTTTCGCAGCGGCATCGAGGGCCTCGAGGTCCGGGCCGTCGGGGAGGCGGGGGACCGCGACGATCTTGAGCCCCTTGGCTTTGAGTTGCGCAGGGAGCACAAAATAGCCAGGGTCCTCGACGAGCACCGTGTCTCCGGGAGACAGCAGCGTCGAGGCGATCAGGTCGAACGCGTGTGTCGCGCCGTAGGTAATGATCAGGCACGACGCCGGCACGGGGATGTTCCAGAACCTGAGGCGCTCCGCGAGGCGTTCACGGAGCTCGACATCTCCCTGGACGGTCGCCGGTTCGAGTGCCGCACCGCTCTTGCCGAACTTGGACAGGATCGAAGGAGGAATCGCGTCGGCGAGCCAACTCCCGGGGAGGAAGCCTGAGCCTGCGGGTACCAGGACGTTCTCCTGTTCCAGCAGGCTGCGCGCAAAGCCCAGAGAAGGGTCGATATGCGCGGGTCCCGGCAACTCGACACGCGCCGCGACCGCCTTATGCCGCATGCGGGCTACGAAGTAGCCGGAGCCGGGTCGTGCTTCGATCAGGCCTTTGGCGGTGAGGCGTTGGAAGGCGTTTGTGACGGTGTAGGCACTGACGTGTGCGCGTCTTGCCAGCTGGCGCACGGAGGGCAGGCGGCAGCCCTCCGGCAACTGCCCCGAGTTGATCAGGCGCGTGACCTCGTCGACGAGCTGGTCGCCGAGGGGCGTCTGCGCATTTCGGGTGATCTGGAACACTTTAGCCCTTGATACCTAAGATCGCTGTAACGATCAACAGTCCGCCCATCGTAACGTTGAATGCCTGCCGATAGCCTGGGCGTATCAGCCATTTTCGCAGGCTGCTCCCGAACAACGCCCAGGCGCTCACACACGGGATGTTGATGGTCAGGAACAGCACCGCGACGGTGACGGCTGACGCCGCAATCGATCCTGTGTGAGGGAAGAATACCGCAGCTGTGGTCATGGCCATGACCCAGGCCTTCGGATTGACCGCCTGGAATGCCGCGGCTTCCCACCAAGTGGCGGGTCTCGCGGTCGTCGCCGTGCCGACGGCCTTGGCGCCCAGGATGTGCCAGGCCATATATAAGAGATAGAGCGCCCCGGCCCAGGCCATGACCGGGTGAACGGCCGGGAAGCGTTCAAAGAGGGCACCCAGACCCAGGCAGACCAGGATGGCCTGCGTCGCCGCCCCGCCGCCGATCCCGAGAATGTGCGGGATCGTGGCCCGGTATCCGAAGGTGGCTCCGGATGCAGTCACCATCACGTTGTTCGGGCCTGGCGTGATCGACATCACCGCCAGGTAGGTTATGAGACCAGTTACGTCAAGCATGGGGCGTGACGGTATGGGGAACACAGGAAGGGGAGAAGAGCCGGAAACGCGTCGGGGTGACCGAACTGTGTTGGTGGATAGACCGATACAGTACGCAGGGTACTGACCCAAGCGAGGCGGTACAGCCCAGAAGGTGGCGGCGATATTCGGTGGATGAGCAACACGTACTCGTTCAGTCGCACCGCCCAAAGCGTGCAGGGATCAGCGATCCGCGAGCTTTTGCGGCACGCGCTCACGCCTGGCGTCATTTCGTTGGCCGGCGGTTTGCCGAACGCTGAGCTGTTCGACGTAGACGGACTGCGGGCTGCAACCCATGCCATGTTTGAAAGCAACGCGCGTGTTGCTCTTCAGTACGGGGCGACGGAAGGGCAGGAGTCGCTGCAGACGGCTATCGCCGCACTTGTCCGAAAACGAGGCATCAATGTCCACCCTTCATCCGTTCTGGTGACTACGGGGTCGCAGCAGGGGCTGGATTTGATTGCCCGTGCGTTTGTCGATGAGGGGGATGTGGTCGGTTTGCAGGTCCCGACCTACCTTGCCGCCGTGCAGGCGTTCGACCTCCGCGGAGCCCGGTATCTGAGGCTACCTTGGGAGATGGAATGGAAGGGCGTGTCGGGTATGGCGCACCGGCACGACGGGGCAGGGAGGCCGAGAATGGATGGGGCGGACCGACCGAAGCTAGCGTACGTGGTCAGCAACTTCGCCAACCCGTCTGGGGAATGCTTGTCTCTAGCGGAGCGCAGGGCGCTGTTGCGTTGGGCGGCGGCCAACCGGGTGTTTGTGCTCGAGGACGATCCGTATGGTGAGCTGCGGTTTGCGGGTTCGCCGTTGCCTTCGATGTGGGAGCTGGCTCAGGAGATTCCCGGTGCGCCTCCCTGGGTGGGGTACGCCTCGTCACTTTCGAAGATTGTCGCACCGGGGTTGAGAATCGGATGGTTGATTCTGCCGGAGGCGGTTCGCGAGACGGTTGCACGGATCAAGCAGGCGCTGGACCTGCATACGTCATCGTTCTCTCAGGAGATCGCGGCGAGGTATTTGGCATCAGGGGAGTTGGAAGGGAGGCTAGAGATCGCTCGGCCGCGCTACGCCGTACAGTGCGAGGCATTGGCGAGTGCTGTACAGGAAGAGTTTGGTGATGAGCTGGAATTCAAGAAGCCGGAAGGCGGGATGTTTCTGTGGTGTCGGTTCAGGGAGCCGATCGATACCGCGGAGTTGCTACCGGTGGCGCGGGAGCATGGTGTGATATTCGTGCCGGGTTCTGTATTCCATCCGGGCGGTGGTGACGCGTCGACGATGCGGCTGAGTTTCTCGACGGTGTCGCCCGAGGCCTTGCTCGAGGGAGTGCGGCGGCTAAGCAACGCCTATTCGGAAACCATGAGACTTGTCTAGCTAGGCTCTCGCATTTAGACTAATTCGGATCGACGAGACCCCGCCTGTGCGGGGTTTCGCGCTTCTAAACGTCGCCACTCAACTGCTCGCCAGACGTGACCTCAACACCACCTGTCCTTCGCAAGCTGCAGGCGCGACGCATCTGGCTGCACGCGCAACGGCTCGACTCTGACGCTCCATTCGGAGGGGGGCCTGACGCGACACCGGCAGCCGTGCGTCATCTCGGCTACGTTCAGATAGACACTATCAACGTGATCGAGCGTTGCCATCACCATATACTCTTCACGAGAATTCCCGAGTATCGACGCGAGCATCTGCATCTCGCACAGCGGGCTTCAAAGACGGTGTTCGAGTATTGGACCCATGCGCTGGCGTACGTGCCAACGGATGACTTCCAGTATTTCGTGCGAGACATGCGATCCTACGTCGACAGATCTCCTCGCTGGTTCGCAACGGTGAGTGAGGCGGATGTGCGGTCCGTTGTTGCCAGGATTCGCAGGAAGGGTCCGCTGAGCATTCGAGATGTCGATGAGGACGAGCTGGTCGAGAAGGATCATCCCTGGGCGAGCCGCAAGCCGACCAAAAGGGTCCTGCAGTACGCCTTCTATCGCGGGCTTCTGACCATCAGTCAGCGATCGGGAATGGTGAAGACCTACGAGCTCACGACTCGGCACTTTGGCTGGAAGCGGCTGCCGGCCGGCGCCAGCGAACGGAAGGTTGGCGAGTACTTGCTGGATCGCGCTCTGCGATCACAGGGTGTGGTTAGCTTGGAGTCGGCCTGTTATCTCGATGCTCCGTGGAAGCCTTGGGTACGCAAGGCCGTCGAGTCCCGGGTTCGCCGCAAGGAGGTTGTCGAGGTTCGGGTCGAGGGCGACGCAAAGACACGTCATTGGGCCACACCGGAAACTCTCGAATCGAAGTTTGATGCCAGCGACACGACGCACATCCTCTCGCCGTTCGACCCGCTGGTCGCGCAGCGAAAGCGGCTGAACCTATTCTTCGACTACGAGCATCGATTCGAGGCGTATCTGCCGAAGGAGAAGCGGGTCTTCGGATATTTCGCGTGCCCGGTTGTGGTCGGCGATGAGGTGGTGGCTGCGCTGGATCTGAAGGCTGACCGCGGCGCGAAGAAACTACTGATCCAGAAATGGACGTGGGTGGGCAAAGGTAAGGCGCGGGAGCACAAGAAGAAGATCGAGAAGGCGCTAGAGGCGTTTGAGGAATTTCAACTCACTCCACTTTCCCCCTCAAGTGAGGTTCTCCAACCTCGGGCAGATCCGCATGCGCCTGCTTGAGGGCGATCGGATTGTCAGCGTTCGAACCAGTTAGGTCCATGAACTTTCCGGCGTCGCGCTGAAACTCAATTCGAAGATACCTAGGATCGTCCGCTAGGAAGGATCGATGCCCAACAGCTCCCACCAGTCTCGCGCCGCGTAAAGCACACGCACAATAGACACGCCATTTGGGCGCGGCAGGTAGAAGATCAGGAAGTTGTCAAAGTCGGTTACACGCCACTTGCGGAGTCCGGCCAATTGCTGGTTGCGCGGCGTAAGCGGCGAGCCCATGTTCGGCTGCTCGGCAAGCGCCGCGAAACTGGTTTCCGCGTTGACTATGAAGCGGTCGGCTGTCGCCTCATCGGCGTTTACAGCCAGGTAGACGAAATGCTCGACCAAATCACGCCGGGCGGCGGGACGGTAATAGACCGTCGCCATTAGCCCCGACTCTTTCTTGCCTTTATGACCTGGACAGCCTCATGCCGAATTGCCTTCCAGTCGTCAGCCGTCATCGCCGTTTCTTTGCCCTGCAAGCCTTCCAGGAGCAGCGCTTCGAGCTGGTCTTCGGCCTTGCGCTTCTCGTCGGCCCGGATCAGCTCGCGCACGTATTCGCTGGCGCTGCTATAGCGGCCCTGCGCAATTTGCCCGTCCACAAATTCCTTGAGCGGATCGGGAAGTGAAATATTCATGCTCTGCATAGCGGCCTCATTAGCCCGATCATATTGCCACAAATGGCATAAAATGGCAAGAACTGCCATGAGTCCGGGGGCTGGAAGGTTGTGCCTGACTCCCATTGGCCGTGACGGGTTGTGCCTGAGATAGGCCGCAATGCGGGATGGAGGGTCACATCGAGCGCAGTTATTCTCCTAGAATCGTCAGGTCGTTCAGCCTAATCTAGTCAGTATGACTAGATCGTCGAAATCGAAGGGATTCACTCCTAAAGCCTCCAAGGCCAGATCGGCTAGGCCTCGCGCCGGTTACTGGTTGCTACAGGACGCGAAGGCTCGCTTCAGTGAGCTCGTGCGCAAGGTTCGCGCCGACGGGCCGCAACACGTCACCGTGCATGGGCGTGACGAAGTTGTGATCATTGCGGCCGAGGAGTTTCGTCGTCTGAAGGGAAATGTCACAGGCAACGCGCTTATCGAAGCTATGCAGTCATCTCCGCACCGTGAGATCGAACTCGAGGCCACGCGTACTCCAATGCCGGTACGCGACGTGTCTCTGTGACCGGATGGCTGCTCGACACTAACATCCTGTCTGAACTCCGGCGGCCCAGGCCGGAACCGAAGGTTACTGCCTTCATCGCTGCGCAGCCCCTTGAATCGCTCTACATCAGCACGGTTACACTTGCCGAGATACGATCTGGCATAGAGCTACTATCGGATGCTGCTATGCGTTCCGAACTTAACGACTGGCTCTCCCGCAAAGTGCGACCGATGTTTGAGCACCGCGTGCTGGGGATCACCGAAGACATCATGCTCAAGTGGCGGCTGCTCGTCGAAGAGGGCCGCAAGACAGGGCATACGTTCTCGCAGCCGGATCTGATTATCGGCGCAACCGCTCAGCATCATGGCATCACCGTCGCTAGCGGCGACACATCCGAGTTTGTCAAAGCGCGAGTCCCAGTCTTCAATCCGTGGACTGATACTCTGCCGACCTGATTGCGCCACTGACATTCAGCCACTTCGGAGGCTCGAGAGGTGAGATCGGCGGCTCATGGATGGCTCAGGCGTGCGGAAAGAATACAGTTACTTCGGTTATCGATCAGAGTCTGGAAGGATCGTCGCAAGGTCGGTCAGCAGGGTTTCAACCACTGCTTCTTCGTGCACCACAGCTCCCTGCTCCGACATCACGTTAGTAAGGCGATCGTCCCATCGCGCCATTACCCGCTCGTGGTCTCGTAGCTCGACTCCGTGGCCGCCGCATGCCGACAAGTAGTCCGCTGCGCCGAAGCGCCACGGTTCGGCCCCGAACTCACGCATCACGAAATTGCCAATAGCCAGTCCCGCCCAGTCGAAATCTCCGTGGTAGCGCAATCTGGCGCCACGAGCGGCGAGCTGCGCAAGCAGCCTTTGTTGGGCGGCGGCAGGCATTCCGTCGGTACATGCCAAGGGAGCGCAGTGCGTGCCAAGTCGATCGGCAGCGACCGCCACGATGTTGGGGTTCTCACAGACGAAAACGTCGCGACCGGCCACGTTCCAGTTAGGTGTACGGCGCAACAGTCGGCGCAGCGATATGTGCGTCGGCTCGCCTGGTAGGGAGAGCCTGGACTCCCGCGCCACGTCGAGCGGTAGTGCTCGTTGGGGTCGTCCATGACCATTCTCGAAGTCGGCCTCGACTGGAAGGTTGAGGCATAGCACCGGCAGCGCCAGCTCATTCACCGTCACTCCAACCCGAGCCCACCGATCGCGGACAGATTCTTCCGGATCCTGAGACGGTGATGGTCCAGTGGCTTCAGTTTGAATAGAAAGCCTGACCGCACATGCCCGCAGCACGAGGGTTGCCACGGGACGTCCCATATCGAGGGAATGCGAGTCCCCCAAGACCTCGGCCGCGAGTTGCGCCCGTGAAATCCCGTGTCCGGGTAATTTCGCCAGTACACGAGTAGTTTGCGTTAGAAGCCAAGCTGCCTGTACCGGATCGCTACCCGAGAGCCGCTTCACCAGCGCGGTCCCGGCGGTAGTGGATAACAAGGCGGCGAGTCGCGGCTCCTCAACCTGAGAGACCGTGGCATTCCAGGCGTTCTGTTGGGCTATTTGCGCAGCACGGCGGTCATGCAGAGGGCCGTCGAGGACCTCCAATGCCTCGCGCAATGTGCTCGCAATTCCGGCGCGTGCGAGCGCTTCATCGAGCTCGGAATACCGTAAGCGCATCGAGGTTGCGGCCATCGCTGGCCGGCCAAGCAGTCCGGCAAGGGCGCGACGTTCGGCAACTCCCAAGTCGGTCAGCGTGAACTCCCCGCGCAAAGCACCCTTCTCGAACCGGGCCCGCAGCCGGCGTCGCAGGTTCGCAAGCTCAGTTCCGCCGAGTAGTCGTTCTAGTCGCGCTTCATCAACGGCCATCTGATTCATCGGCTTGCGCGGTTTCCGGGAAACGGCGTACCGGATCTGGCTCGGCTCGACGTTCGTGTCCATCCCACGACCAGCGGGATACGAACACGGCATCC
The DNA here is from genome assembly GCA_036499585.1 of Steroidobacteraceae bacterium. Lineage (GTDB taxonomy): Bacteria > Pseudomonadota > Gammaproteobacteria > Steroidobacterales > Steroidobacteraceae > 13-2-20CM-66-19. The sequence goes on along the minus strand of DASYDM010000057.1, from coordinate 133,342 downwards.
ATGCCTTCACGGCGTACGAGCTGACAGATGTTGAGCCCGGGGATCTCCGCATAACAGCCCCACTCCCGCTCGCTCGTCATGACGAAGTCGAGGTCGAACTCACGGATCAACCCCATGCAGCTCGCTCGCGCTTCGTCGTCGATTCCCGCGAACGCCTCGTCGAGGAGAACGAGTCTTGGAGCATTCGCATCCGAGCTCTCATAGTGGCTGCTGGCAGCGGCGAAGAGCGGGACGGTCAGACCGAGTGCCCGCTCCCCGCTCGATGCGGGACCGGAGAGAGGTTTCCACTGTTTGTCCTGGTTGCGTTCGACAGTGAAATAATGCCAGCGGCGATAGTCGAGTGCTCGCATCAGGCTCTCGAAGAGGGTGCCACGCTCTTCGCGCTGTCGTTCGGCATTAATGCGCGCCTGCAGGAACTCTCCGACGTGTCTGCGATCTTGCGCAGACCAGGCATCAGCGCTCGTATTCAGCAAGCGCTTACGTGCAATCGCAAGTCCCGGAACTGCGTTTTCATCGCTCTCGGGTAATGGCTGCCACACGAGCCTGTAGCGCATGCCCGTAGAGGTGGGCCGTTTGCCGAGCTCAGCATTGATCGCCGTAACACGTTCCTCTGTGGCTGTGATCATCCGCTGCAAATTGGCGGCTATCTCCTTCTCCAGATGCTCCTCGAGCAGCGAGCGCTCTTGTGCGGACAGGATTAGGCGTTGTTCGGCAATTTCAGTTTCGAGTCGCTGCTCGAGCGCGTCCGGGCGCTCCGGTCGTTGTTGATAGACGACGCGTACGATGAGTCCGTGATCGCTGGGTTCAGCTGTTGCCGAGTGGCCCTGAATGGACATTGTGCTCTGGAGCTCGGTGAAGTCGCGTCCAATGTCGCGTTGAATGCGATCCCACTCCGGTTCATCCGCCGGCACATCGGATAACGCCTGTTCCGCGCGCCTGGCGATCGTCAGTGCTGCATCGATGCCCCAGGGAGCCGTGCCAGGTGGAAGCGGTAAGTCTGGAACGGCGATGGCGAGAAACCCTGTCTGCGTGGCGTACGCCTGGAGCTTCTCGGTTGCGCCTTTACGAACTTGCGCGCGGTCCTCGAATTTCTCGCTCAGATCCCGGTGCTTCTGCTCGGCGGTTCCACGGCGTGCGCTTGCGACGACGAGTTCCACTCGGGCATCTTTCAGCGCACGGTCGTGTTTCTGGAACGTCTTTTCGGTCGCATCGATCTCGCTCAACAATTCCTCGACTTGTTTACCGACTGTCGCCTGCAGCGTATCGACCGTCTCGGCCACCGCACGCAACAGCTTCCGCTTCTCCAAATGATCGGCTACGGCGGCCTCCAATGACTGGCTGGCCTCTTGCTCGCGTCGGGTCTGATCAGCGAGCTCGAGCAGGGCGGCGTGGTGTTGACGAAGGGCGTTGGCCAGGTTTATGACTGCGATGCGGTAGTCGCCAAGAGCCCGCTCGATCAGCTCAATGCCCGCGGCGGTTGTGGGCAAGCTCAGGTCTCGCGCGTCCAGGTCCAAGTCGTCTCGGGCGCGCGCAAGGAGGTTTTCGGCTTGCGCGAGCTTTGACTCCGCTTCGCCAGGCCGCGTCTGCGTATCGCGCCGCTGTTGCTCCGCAGCATTGCGCTCCGCATGCAGGCGGACCAGGACCTCATCCGTGGGGGCGCGTTCGTACTCGTTCCGTGCATCGTCGCGAAGTATCGCGAGTTGGGCGGCGGCCGACTGGCACTCACTGAGTGCTGCTTCGAGTTCACACAGACGCGTCGCAATCTCGGCCAGCCGGGCCAGCCGGGCAGCCTCGCGGGCCGCGTGGCCGATGTATTGAGCGTCCGACTTGATCCAGGCACCGCGCGTATTACCTACGCGAAACTCCCCGCTTGGTGACACCCAGGCTTCGGCCTCGATCGACTCATGCTCAGTGCAAGCTACCGACCGGAGAATAGCGGACAGAGTTTCACTCGCGACACGGGCCCCGGAGCCTGTTGCTGGGATGGTCGGCACCAGCCAGTCCGCCAGCGAGTCGGCGCAAGGCCGCCGCACAGTCAACATGACATCATTCGTCCGCCGACCGACCACGGTGCCTTCCGGGAGTACCCAGGCGTCGAGGAGACCGCCGGCCTCCAAAGCGGCCTCCAATCCTGCCCGAGAGGCAGCCGGCACCCCAGCTGCGAAATCGACGAGTTGCCACAGGGGTGCCCCGACCGCCTGGCTCCGGATGGTGGCGTCCCGGGTATAGGGTGCTGGGGGCGCCTGGTCCTCGCCCGCCTCGAGACGGCCGCGTTCGGTTTGGAGCTCGCTTTGCTCAAGTGTCAGTCGTCTTCGCCCGTCACCTATCTCGGCCTCGCGAGTAGCAAACTCCCTCTCCAGAAGCTGCCGCGCCCGATCGAGAGCCGCGCGCAGGGGGTTCACACCGCTTAGAGTTTGATGCCAGGTTTCCAGGCTATCCAGGAGCTCCTCGAAGTCCTGGATGCGCAGTGCGCGCGCGCCACTGTCATAGAGGCGCCACGAAGTTCGAAGTTGTGCTGCGCCTTCTTGCAACTTCTCTGCGGCAGAGCGCGCCGCTTCGGAAGCATCGTCAAAGGCATCAGCGTGAAGCGCTCGAGCGTCGTGCGCGCGCGTGCGAACATGTGTAGCCGCGTCAACCTCGCGCAGTCGCTTGCGGAGCAGTCCGATCTGATCGCGGCGGCGTAATTCGCCTTCGCGGCACTCGCGAAGCAAGGTCGACACCGATTCCGCAGGCAGATCGATTACACCATCAGGTAGCGTAATGGTGCTCAACCCACGCGTATGTCCGTCGAGCAATCCTGCATCGCGTGCAAGATCGGAAGCGTTCGACCGCGAGTCGTTCAGTTGTGAACGGGTGGCCTCGGCCTGGTCGCGCCTGCGTCTGGCCGCTTCCGCTTCTCGCGTGTGTTGATTGATGGCGCTCGTCTCGCGCTCTGCGGCCTCGTGCACGAGTAAACGACATTCCGCTGCTCGCCCACGTGCCGTGGAGAGCCGGGCCGCGTCCCTCATGACCGGGTCCGACTGTAACACTGCCAAACGGGCGCTGTCTGCGGCGAGCTGCTCATCCAGCTTCTGCTGATTCGACAAACAGCGAGCGACTCTGGCACGGGCCTCCTCTAGTTCCTCCTGCGCCGCGTTCACATCCCGGCTTGCATTGTCGAAATCGGTTTGTGCCTGCCGCAGTGTCCTTGCGCGTCGGCGTGTCGAGATCTGCGCATAGCGCCTATATCGAGCCCCGAATGACGAGATCGCTTTGCGCATGGCCTCGATCTCCTCGAGATCGCGCCGGATGTCGTCCAGCTCGCTCATCGCTTCGGCAACATCCTCGAGTGCCGCACGATCCAGGGGCGGCAGCGCCTGGGTCAGTGCCTCGGAGAGACGGCGCTCGTCGGGACTCTTGGATAGTTGCGGCTGGCGCAACTGGATCAAGGTGTCCACCAGCGCGTCGTATCGCTCGGTTCCCAGTCGAAAGAGCCGCTCGTCTACCGCCCGACGGTACGACTGAGCATTCGGGAAGACCTGCCCGTGGGCGCCGATGGCATCAATCAGCCGCTCTCTGGACAGCGCCGTTTTTTCCGGCGTAGTCAGCCACAGATCCGCGCCAATTCGCTGTTCTGTGATGAAGAACCAAGGCTCTGCGCCCGGTCGGCCTGCAACAGCACGCAGCCCGCAGCCCAGGGTGAGCGTGAACGCCTGCCCGGAGCTGTCGCGGCGTCCGAATTCGATCCAGGTGTAGCCGATGCGGCGCTCGTGGCGCTTGTTCATCAGCAGGTTCCACTCCATTCGCTTGCCGCGGTCACCGTCTGGCTCGACACGCGAGGCGCTCAGATTGGCGTCCAGAAGAAAGGGCAGTGTGAGGGATAGAACCTTGGATTTGCCGGTGCCGTTGTTACCTCGGAGCAGCAGGTGGCCGTCGCGAAACCAGAACTCTTCGACATCGTAGTGATACAACTCGACCAGGCCGAGCCGCAACGGCTGCCAGCGCACTCGACTGGGCGAGGGGAGCGGAATTGATGGAGGGGTTCCGATCAAGCCTGCGCCTCCGAGATCGCGTAGCGCTGCAAAGCGGGAAGGGGTTGCACTCCGTTCTCAACTCGCTGAATGAGCCTCAGAGCTTCGAGACGGCGCACCGCCTCAGCGGCAAGCTCGACTTCGGCGCCGGCTTCGCGCGCGTCCTTGCGCCAAAAGCGGCCGTACCGGTCAGCAGCGGAACGCAGGTGCGAGGCAAGCTCATGTAGCGAGTGGATTGTGTGGCGATCAGTCTGCGCCGCGCGAGCAAGATACTCGGCCACGAGCAACGTCGCGTGCGCTTCCGTACCGACCGCTGGCAGATGTTTATCGGACAGCTCGCCGTCAACATCTACCAGTGCAAGCCCTTCAGCGCGCAATTCCGCGGTCAATCCGGCCGCCTGCGCAAGCCGATATGCCAGGGGACCGCGTTGGTTTGCGAGGTAGTCGCGCTCGTCGGCCATGAGCTCGTCGTGATACAGCACTGGATCATCGAGCAGCCGGCGAGCCAATCGGTGACGAAGCGCCGTGCGCCTCCCGTCAGGAGTGTCAGGCACGTATTCCTCGGCGAGAGCGGCAAGGCGTCCGTCGAAGTCGAGATCCGGTTGGGTAATTGCGACGAGACTCGCGCCTCGTGTTCCAGCCGGCAGCCGCGCAAGTACCCGCCGGTGCACGTCATAGAGAACATCGCCGGATTGATTCACGTACGCCTCTTCATCGCCGGCGACACGCCCAAGTACTCCGAATTCCAGCAGGAGGCGACAGATGCTGACGAGCGATCGTCTCTCGCGAGCGCCTTCGAGCGTGTAGGTGAATCCACGGGCCGCCAGATCGGGGTCCGCGGCGGCTTCCAAAAGCCGCTCGCCCAACGCTCGGAGCGTGATTTGCGATTCCGCCCGCTCGAGGACCGCACAGGCAAGGCACAGAAGAACATAACGATCGCGATCGAATTCCGCTAAGCCGCGGGTTGCATCTTCGAAGGTCGCAGGCCGCTTGTACAGGCGCGCGCATTGCCTTTCCACCTGGAGATTCCACCCTGTCTCGCGTGCGAACCATTCGCGCAAGTACTCAGCATGTCTGCGCACGAGCTCGAGCTCCGGATCGCCAGCCGACATGAGCGGCCGCATCAGCAAGGCGCGCAGAGCGCGCTCTCTTTCTTCTCCCTGCTGGTGCGTAAGTACGTCTTGTAGGCCGCGCGCTTCCACCAGCTCTAGTTTCTTCGAATCAGGATGCGGTGATCACGACCACGGAAGCAGCCCAGATCGGTCTGGATTTCCGCCTGGCTGCGGGGGTCGAGGGGAACGAGGCGGACCGTGAGTGTGCCGTCGCTGGTAAGCCGTTCCACGGGCTTATCCGGATCCGTCTGAGTTGCCAGAGCCTCTCCCAACAGTGTCAGGAACAGTCGAAACGCTATTGTATCGAGTCGGCCCAACTCGGAAAGCCGGGTCTCGCGGTCGGTGACGAGGCGCTGGCGTGCGCGCTCAGTTTGGGCGGCTTCTTCCGCGACGCGTGCCGCTAGCAACGTGCGTTCCTTGGATCGGTCCAGGATGCGAGGCGGAGTTCCGCGTGTAGGCAAAACTCCCTGCTCGCGAAGTTTTGGCAGAACGGCGATGCCGGGAGCGTCTCGCCAGGATGTATTTGCGCTGACTTTTTCGTCCACGATTGCAATCGCCAGATGCCGCGCCGGTGACAATGCGAACGCGACCCGCCAGACGCGATGAGCGTCTGCGTCACTCTTCGCTTCGGCAAACCACAATGCGAGGCGCCGAAAATCGGCGGCTCGATCGCTGCGTCCCGCACGCCGTTCCTGTAGCAAAGAGACAGCCTGCAACAGGCGGGGAATTGCCGAGAGCGCACTGGCGCGCAGGAGTTCCGCCTGCGAGCGGTCCCGGCCGCCGGATACGAACCAACGCCCCAGGCCTGCCCAGCGCTCGTTCCATGAGATGAGCCTTGCGCTGAAGGCTTCCGTGTCCATCTCGGAATCCCCCGGAGCCGCATTGCGCGCGTCGCGCTCGGCGGCGATTTGCAACAGCGCCTGCTGATGCGGCCGCAGATCGACCAACAGCTCGCCGATCTGACTGGACCGCGTGACCAGGTCACCGATGAAACGTTGCAGGTAATCGATTAGGCGTGTTTTAAAACTCATCACCGCGGCGACCTCAGCGCGCTGCAGCTCGATCGTGCGCGCCAACCCGGCCATGAACGCTTCTGCGTTGTTCGACAGTCCCTCGAAGACATGCACGAGATCCCGAAGGGCGCCGTGGATCTTCGCGGCATCAGGAGGGGAGTCCCGCATGAGCTGCCCGAGCGAGATGAGGCGCGCCCGAATATCATCGAGTGCGACGGATTGCAGTTCGGCACGCCTGGCGAGAGTCTCGATGAACGCCTGCAATCCCGCCTCAACCGCTTCGCCGCTGACCGTCAGCCGGTAAAGCAGGCGTTTGCGGTAAAAGTCTTCGACGGTCGCGACACGGGCCGTGTCAGGCTGCGACTGCAGATTGCCCCACTCCACGAGTTGGCCGAGGGCCTGCTGGACGGCATCGAGCGTCGGCGGTCCACTTGGCCACGCCGCGTCGGCAAGTACATCGTCGGGGCGGAGGTGCAGGCGGAATTGGCGCTTGGCCGCCGCAAATACGTCCAGGATCGCCCGATACAGTGGCGCATTGTCGGCCATTACATGACTGAAGAGGGCCGATGCGGAGCGCGGAAGTGTGGGCGGCGGCATTTTTCGCATTCTCGCAGGCGGCTGACACAACCCCAAGGCCAATATGCCGGCCCCGCCTTGGCACCGGACTCCGGCAACCCTGTGCCGAAGCTAGATTGGCTGTGGCTAAACTGTGCCGGGGTCAGGCTGGATTGCAGGTTGGAATGCGCCGCAAGTGACTGATTGTCAATGGCTAATACTATCGCTCGGCGGACTGAAAATCCGCCCGTGGGACCTCGATTCCACCCTTAGCCAGCTCAGGGAGTGCCGGCCGTGGGCATGGCGGCGCTTGGCTGCGCTGCTGCGTCGTCCCCAGATTCCGACGCCTTTCGCAGGGATTTTTTCATCGCTCGGGAGACCTGTCGGCTCGCGGCAGTCGCCTTGTCACCTTCAAACACCTCTCGCTTCAGCACTTCGTTTTGCAGCGCCGTACGAAGCTCTTCGACGTCAACCTTGACGCTGACGACCCGGCGTAGTTCGCGGCGAACTACGTCGATAACTGTATCGGTAAGGAGGAGCGCGCCCAAAGTGAAACGACTCAGCGCCTGGCGCTGCTCGTAGTATTCGGTGACGATCGATTTCTGCCAACACTCTTTCGCCAGCAAACCGACGACCTCCAGAGAATCATTGGCACGGACGTTCAATTCGAGGATGTTGAACTCCACGACAAGGTCGAACGAAATTGGCTTTTGAAACTCTAGCTTATACAGGCGCCAGACCGCGCCATTTGTGAGCCCAACCCATTCCAGTCCTTGGTTAGCCGCGTAGTCGATGGCCTGCTTGACGTGCTGGTCCTTCAGTTCAATTCCGATTGCCTTTACTTCGATCAGGAGTGCCAGCTTCCCATCGAGCTTGATTGCCAGATCACAGAAGGTCCCGCGGATCAGATGTTCGGTCGTGATCTCCGAATACTTGTCGTATCCGAATACGATCTGAAGAAGATCGGTAACGATCACGACCGTGTCGGATTCGTTCACGTCCCGTGTCTTAGCGGAACTCAGGATTGGCTGAAACTGCTTGAGTCCCGCGCGCAGGCGCTCGGACACTTTGGCGGGGATGGGATCCATTAGAAATTCCTGACCGATGGGTGAGCCTTTAGCATCTTCAAGCCTCCGTTGGCATCCGCGAGAGTGAAGCCGAGATCCTTCGTCGAGCACTACAGCGTATGGTCCACCCGTTATGTCGTGTTGGCGGAGAGGGGATTCACAGTTCTACGATGCTGCTAATCCAAAGCGTGGTTGTGAATGAATCGATCACTCGTTTTGTTGGTATAGGCGGGAAGTCAAAAATCCGATTGAATCGAAGATCTGAGCGAATCGCGCCGCACAATCGTTTAGGAGTCCGTCGCGAGCGAGGTATTCCGTTGTGAAGTCTTGCGTCGGAGCCATCCGTGCTGGTCGCACGCCCCTGCGCGGTGGATGTGAGCGTGGGACTAGTGCCTGCAGCCGGCGCGGGTCCTATTCCACCTTTCCTAGCAACTGCGGCTTCCCAAACTCCACCAGCTCTGCGTGGGCTTCTTTGAAGTAGAGACCCCAGAACCCTTCAAGGCTGAGCATCGTCTGTGGGTCGCGATAGGTGTTGGCGCTTTGGGGATCGAGCAGTCCGGCACCGATGACAAATACGCGAACGCCAGTGAGGTCGGGGACTAGCCCCTTCTCGCGAACCTTGAGCAACTCGGCTTGGGGATCGAGCTTCCGAACTGAGCGATGGGAGTAGAAGCTGCTCAGAGAGGAGTTCTCGAGCATGTCGGAGGCGATGAGGAGCGTTTTGCTCTTGGCCGTGGAGGTATGCACGACGTGGGTTGCAAAGTCGTGGAGGCTCGCCAGGATGTCGGACCGCGCGAGTTCCGCCGAGGCAGCGCCGAAGGATTTTGTTAGCGCCGCATCTGAAATTCGCTTTGCGTAGTCGAGCTGGTGCGTCATGCACAGGTCAAGATTGTGGAGCTTGGGTTTGCTTGTATCGTCCCGCTCCGCCTGCGACAGCACGCCGTCAGTTCGTCCAGCGACCACAATGTCGGTGTAGCGGTCGCCGAGGAAAGCCGAGAAGGTCGCGATCGCAAATTGCGTGCTCACGCGCATATGCGTTCGCGTGGCCGCGGAGATCGTTTGCTTCAGCGAGGCGTCGAATAGGGTTGTCTGATCGACGAGAACAAAGTACGCGTGGGTCTCTTCGGCTGCGGGTAACGGCAGTGAGACGGCGCGGTAGCAACTGGCGACCGCGTCCAATTTGTTGAATGTAGAGGCGGCAGGGACGTCGGCAGCCCAGGCTGTCGACGCGACCGAGATGGTGAAACCGAGGATGATTGCAGCGGCAAGCTTGGGCACGCGGAATCCTCAGTTCTGGGTGACCGTCGACGAGGGCGGCGGGCGCGAGGCAACTCGCAGCACGCCGTACGGAATCCATTCGCCGGCTCCTTCGAGCAGGACCCAAGTCCTTTGCGTGATGGCCCCGGCCGCAAAGAGGTTGTCGAGCTCTGAGCGCGACACGGGCAGTGCACTTGGGCGATTCTCGTGGTCCGTGAAGTGATACTTGAGGAGCGCCGGAGGGGGTGGGACCGGCGGCAAGGGAATCGCCTGCGCAGGCGCGGGCGGTAGTGAGGCTGTGCTGCCGCCGTGTGTAGCCGCTGGGCCAGATGTGGCTGGCGGCCCGATCGGCAGGGCGGGCGCGTGGGCGACTATCACGTGAGATGGCGCCGGCAGCTCGCGCTGCGATTCGGCTACGAAATCCAGGAACCCCTTGCGCGTGAACTGAGGCATCGGCCAGCCGTTGCTCTCACTCTTCGCGGTCATCCTCTGCCGGAGCGATTCCAGCTTGCTCTGGGCGACGTCGACTACATAGTCGAGGTGGTAGGCTCGGTAGTCCTCGAATGTGGCGAACCGTTTCCCGCCGGATAGTGCGTAAGCCTTCGCGCTCTCCCTTCCGGCAAATCCCCATTTCATCCCAAACAGAATTCCGAGGATCTGCAGGAACACGAACAGGATCGCGAGCAGGATGAACGTCGTAAGGCTGGCCTCGCGGGCCAGTAGCCTGCCTTCCGTCGCTGCCTTGTCGTCCGCAGCGGATTGAGTCTTCGAGAGTTCGGAGGGCACAGCGCCGTAGTTGGGATCGACCTGTCCGGCGGACTCCTCGTTCTGTTCGTGCTCGAAGGTTTTGTTTCTGACGACTGTGGTGATGCTGGCTACCGCGAAGATCGCGATCAAAGTCAGCACGGTTACCATGTAAGTCGGCTGTGCTCCCACGCGGTTCGCCAATTGCGTGTACGCCGGCCTGTCGTCGTCCGCCGATTGCGGCTTTGACGGATCGTTGAGGCTCTCCTCGAGATCCCAGCTCGAGGAGCGGATAGAGCCGGTGGAGCTGCGGTCGTGGCTACGCTCTTTGAGCGCGTGCCGGACCGTGTTGGAGCGATACAGCTCGTGGCCAGCGAAATGCGTGAACGCGACTAGGATGACTGAGAACACGAACGCCAATCCGTAGCTGAACTGGACCTGCCGGTTCTCGCTCGCGCCGGGCACGCTCCAACCCGCAAGCACATAGCTGAACCCAAGCGCCTCCACGAACACCAGTCCCGCGATCAGTAGCCAGATGCCGAAGGGCAGTGGGCGGCGGCCGGAATCGCCGGCCTTCTTCAGGTAGGTCTTGCATTCGAGGAACTGGCGTCGGTCCTTGACGCGTACGAACCTCTTGTAGTCATTGCACAGTGTTCGCTCACTCTGGTGCCAGTCCTCCGAGGCGTGTGGAGCTCGATGGACACGCGCAAGGCGGGCGAGCTTGCCGCACAGGGGAATGCTGTACCAGATGTTGAGCAGCCACAGGCTGACACGATCCCAGTAGCGCATCGCGAGGATGAGAATCAGGAAGGTCGTGGCGACAATCGAGAGGAAGTCACGGTATTCGCCGAGGAGTTTTGCAAGGGAATCAGACATGGAATGGTTCCATTGTTGTCGGTCTTGCGATGCGTATGATCATTCGGCGTCCGCCCTCATTGGGCCTGGAGGCGTTTGGGTGCGTACGGGGCCGTGAAGATCTTGTGATCGTGCTCGTAGTACAGATTGCCGATTTCGGCATTGAGCGAGCCGTTAGGCGGCACGACGATGTCTAGGCACCGCAGCGTCGGGTTCTGGACGAACACGCGATAGAGCAGGGCCTTCTCGCCCTCGTACACCTTCACTCGCGATGGCGCGGTGAGGTTCGCCTTCACGTTGCCAGTGCGATCCATATCCCGATACACGAGAACGTCGGGATTGCTGACCGGCTGGTCGCCTTCGCGGAGGACGGCAACGTGGTTGAGGCCGACGCCGTGGCCATTGGTAGAGCCGAGCCAGGCAGAGTCGTTGAAGCCCGGCAGATATTCCCTTGTCTCGTAGGTCTTCAGAGGTTGCCCGGTGCTCAGTTGTTTGGCAGGCAAGGGCCGATTCAGATCGGGAGCATCACGCGTGCAGGCGACCGCGTAGATCGGTTCGTCCTCTGCCACAGCTGACTGAATGAAGCCCCAGCCACCTCGCTCGGGCCTGGGTCTGCCAAGGGCATCGGCTACGGATGTGACTCTAGCGGGAGCGGGCACGCCGCCGAAGTCTATGGAGAGTGGCGAATTCGAGCCGGCGGAGGCCGCGGACGGCCTGCCGGCACTGGCGACTGGCGGGCCGGCGGCACCCGCGGCCGCTGAGCCGGAGGCACCCGCGAGCGGCTGGCCGGCGGTGCCTGTGACAGGCGGTCTGCTAGTGGGGCTCGAAGGTGGGCGGTCGGTGCGCGGCTTGGGTGTTGGAGTGGCCGGGACGTCCTCGAAGGCGTCGGAATCGCGGTTTGGCTTCTTTGCCACCGCCGCGCGGGCAACCGGGGGACTGGTAAACGATGGAGCCTCGGCTACTGATTGCGGCAGCGGCCTGAACAGATCGGGGTTCGGATTGCGGAGCGAAAGATATTTCGCCACGTCTGAGCCTGGGGGCAGCTCCACAACCTCCACTCGGCGATTGAGCGCGCGACCTTCATCTGTACGGTTGTCCCCTTGCGGAAGGCTCGATCCAGCCCCTTGGTAGTAGATGCGATCCGCCGACACACCTGCAGCACGAAACACGTCAGCAACCGCCCGCGCTCTTTGCTCCGAGATCGCTGCATTCGCGGTGTCAGAGCCGGTGTCATCGGTGTGCCCGATCAGGACAATCGGAATCCGATCCCAGTCCTGCTTCAACGTGTCGAGTTTCTGAGGATCGCTCGCCTCCTTCTGTTGTGACGCGGGAAGGCTTCGAGCCAAACTGTTCTTCTGAGCATCAAACGTATACTGCCCGGCAATAGCCAAAAAATACTGTCGTGCCTGAGGAGTCAGCGCCGCCGAACCGGGCGCGAAGTGACCGAGTCCGGGCAACGTGGTGACGCTGACCGTGGCCTCTTCGGCTTTGTGGGAGGTGTCGCCCGGAGGAGGAGGCAGGACGACAGTCACTTCCTGAAACTGCGCAGCCAACTGAGCCCGTTGCGCCGCCTGGTATACGTCGCACTGGCGCCTCGAGCTGTCCGCAGCCCAGGTGTAACCGACGATGCCGCCAACGACGGCGCAGCCGGCACTGATCCGATTCTTGTCCGCTGTGCTGGTCTTCCCGCCGAGTGCCTGAGTTGCTAGCCGGCACACGCCGAACCCGATGACCGCCCCAAGAGCGCTCCCGCCCACCGAGGACATCCGTTGTCGGCTCACGTCGCATGGATTGGCGATGGTCCGGACCTCTTTGACGTGGAAGGTCTGACCCTGCGAGGCGGCACCGGCCGTTCCGGGCGTGGCCGACGGAGGGGTCACGCAGCCGTAGAGCAGTACGGAAATCGTAGATATCGCGGTAAGGAGCAGGGTTCGCATGCCGTCCACGCATTTTCTTGTTCGATGGGTAGAGAGACGCGGTGGCGCGGGAAACGTCAGGTCCCGGGCATTCGGCAGCGGCGACTCAGAGCTGGATCTGGGAACCGATCCAGGCTGTCCACCCTTTGGCTCCGCAAAGTGTGCGGCAGGCCGGGGCGGGAGCCTGCGCCGTTTCGCTAGGCTTCGGTCCAAACGGAACCAAAAATCGGGGCTTGCAGCCTGCATGGCTTCGCGGCCTGCAACGAGGGAAACGATGGGAAGCCTCACTGAAGAGCAGGCCAAGACCTATATCACCAAGCTGCTCACCGCCATGAGCCAGGCCGGCGGATCGGACTTGTTCATTTCGAAAGACTTCCCACCCGCCATGAAGATTCGTGGCGCCATGCAGCCGATGACGAATCAGAAGCTGACGGGGGAGATCTCCAAGGACCTCGCGTATGCGTTGATGAACCAGCGGCAACGGGAGGAATTTGAAGGCGAACTAGAATGCAATTTCGCGATTTCCATTGCCGGGGTGTCGCGCTTCCGGGTCAACGTGTTCAAGCAACAGCTGAACATTGGGATGGTCATCCGGACCATCGCGAATGAGATTCCGAACTTCACCAAGCTCGGATTGCCGGAGACCCTCAAAGAAATCGTCATGACGAAGCGCGGTCTGGTGCTGGTCGTGGGTGCCACCGGCTCGGGCAAGTCGACCTCGCTTGCCGCGATGATCGATCACCGCAATCGCAACTCAGCCGGTCACATCGTCACGGTAGAGGACCCCGTCGAGTTCGTTCACCAGTCGCATCAGTCTCTGATCACCCATCGCGAAGTGGGTATCGACACCAAGTCCTGGCACAACGCCTTGAAGAACACGCTGCGTCAGGCGCCGGACGTGATTCTGATCGGTGAAATCCGGGACACGGAGACGATGGAGCACGCCATCGCCTTCGCAGAAACGGGGCACCTGTGCCTGGGAACTCTGCACTCCAACAGTGCCAATCAGACCATCGATCGCATCATCAACTTCTTCTCGGAAGAGCGGCGCAAGCAGCTGCTCATGGACCTGTCCAGTAACCTGCGGGCAATCATTTCGCAGCGGTTGGTGAAGACGGAAGACGGCAAGGGACGCAAGGCGGCCATCGAGATCCTCATCAATACGCCCACCATCGCGGACAAGCTGCTGAAGGGCGAGTTCCATGAGATCAAGGCCATCATGTCCAAGTCGCGCGAGCTGGGCATGAAGACGTTCGACTGGTCGCTGTTCGAACTCTACAACGAAGGCGCGATCTCGTACGACGAGGCGATCCGGAACGCGGATTCGGCGAACGAGCTGCGCCTGAACATCAAGCTGAACAGCACCCGCCAGGCCGCGCCACCCACGCTACAAGCCGCAGGCTGATTCCACTCGGAGATTCGTTCTGGCCGATCCCACACGGCCAGCGATGCCGCGTCTTCCCGGAGGGGCCTGACGTTCGGAAGGCGCTTGCGTCTGTCCTCTAGCGGTACGTTTCCGCAGGGGCAACGAAGGCAGAACCGGTCATGGCCGCACCTACGTGGGAGAAACTGTTCAAGGACTACGACAAGGACCTCGATAAGATCGAGCAGGATCGGAAGGACGAGCAGGCGGCGCTGAAAACCCAATTGGCGGTGGAAAAGAAGGAACTGGAGAACGACCTCACCCGACCGAATGAAGACCCGAAGCGTATGGAGGCCGTCGGGCGGCTCACCGACTTCGAGGGCTACGAGAAAATGGAGGTCGGCAAGGTTGACGCCAAGGCGGACGCCTGGAAGAAGACGGTGGAAGCGGAACGGGACGCCAACAAGCCGGAAACGTATCCGGAAGCTCCCAAGGAAGCGCCGAAGGAAGAACCCCAGGAGGAAGTCAAGTCTGGGCGCTTCATGCAGAACATCGTCGACAGTACAGCCGGCAAATTCGTTCAGGCAGGCACTGAGCTGACGGCTGCCGCTTTTGCGATGACCATGCAGGTCAAGAGCATCATCGCCGAATATGACGTGCATCACCAGGCGCAGAACAAGGAAGTGCACCAAATCGAGCAGCAGCAACAGCATCAAGAGCCGGGCCAACAGCAGAGCCAGCATCACCCTCTGCAGGATCAACACAAGGCGCAGCAGCAGACTCAAACGCAGCAGTCCGGGGGCGAGAAGAAGGATGGGCCGGAACCTGACTTACCCCACGAGACCGCGGGCGAAAAGAAAGACGAACATATGAAGAAGGATATCGAGGAGAAGGCCAAGGAGGCCGAAAAGCCGGACAGTCTCAAAAGCGTCTTCAATGTCAAGGCCCCTCCGCCGCCTCCACCACCGAAGCCGGTGGAAGAACAGTCGGTGTCGAAGCAGCACTGACTGCGGGGTCGTTGGGATCCCCTGTTCGGCCTAGCTATACCGAACGGTTGAATATCCTTTCGCGCTGCGATACGCTAAACCACATGGTTTAGTAATTCAGGCGACCGCTCATGAATGATCTCCGGGCCTCGGCGTTGGACCACACGTTCCACGCACTGGCCGACCCTACGCGGCGGGCGATGTTGCGTCGCCTCGCAACGGGCGAGCAGAGCATCGGAGAACTGGCCGCCCCGTTCACGATGTCCTTCGCCGCTGCGTCAAAGCACGTCAGGGTTCTCGAGCGAGCGCGCTTGGTGCGGCGCCGGGTAGAAGGGCGATCCCATCTGTGCCGACTGGAAGCGGCACCTCTGGCTGCAGCCAACGGCTGGCTCAGCTTCTACGAGAGATTCTGGAATCAGCAACTCGATGCCCTGGAAGCGGTCCTGCGCGAAGAAGACAGCGGCAAGGCATTGGGAACTACAAAGAAAGGTGTGCGCAAATGAGCCAGGCCACTCAGGTTGTGAAGGTGTCGCGTCGGTTGTCGGCGTCTGCGGAGCGTGTGTTTGATGCTTGGCTGAATCCGAAGACGGCCGGAAAATGGCTGTTTTCGACGCCTACTGGAACGGTGGTGCGGACGGAGATCGATCCGAAGGTGGGCGGGAAGTTCGTGATCGTCGATCGGCGGGACGCCGGAGATGTCGAGCACGTCGGTCAATATCTCGAGATCGACCGCCCCCGGCGCATCGTGTTTTCGTTCTCGGTCCCCATGTATTCCGCGATCTCTACGACGGTCTCAATCGACATCGTCGCTTTGTCCGGGAGCAGCTGCGAACTAACCCTGACTCACGAAGGGGTTCTCGAGGAGTATGCGGGCCGGACGACAGACGGATGGACCAAGATCCTCGAAGGGCTGCAGCGGCAGCTCGATGACTTGGGAACCCTTCGCATCACCCGTCGATTCGACTATCCGCCCACACGCATTTTCGATGCGTGGACGGATCCGCGCGTGGCGTCGAAGTGGCTCTTCACAGGCCCCACCAGCGAGCATCACGAGATGGAGGCGGATCCGCGAGTGGGCGGCAAGTGGATGGTGCTCGACCGGCGTGAAGGCGTGGACTACAAGGCGATCGGGGAATACGAGGAGTTCGATCGGCCGCGCCGTCTCGTGTTTACCTTCGGAATGCCGCAGTTCTCGAGTGAGTTCGGGCGGGTCATCGTCGAGATCGTGCCTGACGGTCAGGGGAGCATCATGACTTTGACGCACGAGCGGCTTCCTTGGGAGGCGGTGTCCGGGACAGAGCACGGCTGGAATGGGATGTTGGATGGCCTTCGCAAGGCCTTGGAGAATTAGCGCCCGGCGCGCTCCGTGGGATTTTTGGGGAGGAGGAGTCGAGTCAGGCGCGGAGTGCCATGCATTGGAGTTTTGCGTTCGTCCCTGCGAGTAAATCGATGAAAGCGCACGAGGGCCGCGGGGAACGTCGCATATCGGTCCCGAGAGTACCGCGCTGCGTCATCAAACCAACGAAGTCGGCGCTGATGACACAAAAGTTTCTGTTGCACGTGGCGAGTGTTGGCGAGAGTATCGACCCCTTAGGTGCACCCGCTTGGGGATTGCCGAGCGCTAGGGAGGTAGGGGTGTGACTGCGCGAGTAACGCCCGACTCTCTGGCCAAGACCTGGTTGCATTCCCACGAAGAGGATACCGCCGGGTCACAGGTCTTCCGTCCCTCGGATTTTCCGTTCCCACCGGCACGCGGGCGCGATGCGCTGACGTTGAACCCGGATGGCTCCCTGCAGCGATCGGGGGCCGGGCCCGATGATCGTCGGCGCAATCTGAGCGGGGGATCCTGGAAGGTGCAGGGCGATAACCTGCATGTCGACTTCGGGGATGGCAGCCGGCGCAGCTATGTCATCGAGGAGGCGCAGCCCGACAAACTGCAGTTGCGTCCCCTATAGCTCGAGAGTGAGTCAACCGATACAACAGGGAAAACAGGGGAGGTTGTTATGGGAAGCAAAAGGAAGAGCCGAGGTAGCGGGCGGCGTTCTGGGGGTCGGGCGAGCGGCCCACCGGGCGCAACGACAGGCTCCGTGCCGGGTGAGGTTCCGAAGGTCAGAAGTTGCGGGACCATGCCGGTTCATGAGCGATTGCTCAGGACGAATCCGGCTTACGTCAATTCTCGCATTGCGAGTGAGAATCATGCATTTTCGTTCGCGCGGAATCTCATCTCCGGGGCACGCACCGGGGTCACGGTCATCCCGGTCGTGGTGCATGTTGTATACAACACAGCAGTGCAGAACATTTCCGACGCACAGATCCACAGCCAGATCACGGTCTTGAATCAGGACTATCGCAAGACAAATCCGGACGTGAGCAAGGCTCCGGCGGTGTTTGCGCCACTGGCGGGCGATTCGCGTGTCGAGTTCCAATTGGCTACGACCGACCCCAGTGGGAAGGCGACGACCGGAATCACGCGAACACATACCAATTCCGCCTCTTTCGCAGATGACGACAAGGTCAAGTCGGCGGCCACCGGCGGGGTCGACGCGTGGCCTGCGGGAAGCTATCTGAATATTTGGGTGTGCCAGCTGGGCGGTGGTCTTTTGGGTTACGCGCAGTTCCCCGGAGGTCCGGCCGCCACCGATGGTGTGGTGATCCTGCATAGTGGATTTGGAACGACCGGAACTGCCGCGGCGCCGTTCAACCTAGGCCGCAGCGCGACGCATGAGATCGGCCATTGGTTGAATTTGCGGCACATCTGGGGAGACGACGGCGGTGGCTGCAACGGGGACGATTTCATTGCCGATACGCCCAATTGTGCGGATCACAACTTCGGTAAGCCGGCATTCCCGCATGTAACGTGCAACAACGGGCCCAACGGTGACATGTTCATGAACTACATGGACTATACCGACGACGACTCGATGTTCATGTTCACGAATGGGCAGATCCTGCGTATGCAGGCGTGTCTGGATGGAGATCGCAGCTCGATTGGTCACACCAAGAGTGGTCCAACGCTGACGGTGCGTGATGTGGTGGGTGTGGGAGTCACGTTAGCCAAGGCTGATGTACACACTGTCGGCCACACCGACCCGACGTTCGTGATCGCCGACGTGGCAACACTTGCTCTTCATGATCACCATCCTACCGTTGCGTTCCTGGACTTGGGCCCACCGCCCACCATCGGGTTTCGCGATGTAGCAGGTCCGGGGATTCCGGGGTTGGGGGGTGATCCGTGGCCGCTGCAGGGTGGCTTCGGGCGTCACTTGCCGTTCGTGTTGTCCACTCCCCATCACACGACGGCTTGGCGGCAGTCGTTTCCGGACATCGCACAGCAGGAGTTGGCACGCGTGGCGGCGCAGATCGCGCAGTACGAGCAGGCTCTGGCTGGCTACTCGCAGGCGGATAGTGCGGGGACCTTGAGTGCAGCGGATGCCGCACGCGCTGAGCAGCTGTCAGCCGAGTATGGCGCGCTGGTGCAGGAGTATCGGCAACTCACCGGAGTGTGATCGGTGGCGGTCCTGATCATCGCACCGGCACGCGACGAGCATGCCGTCGCGGTCAAGCACGGCGTCGAGCAGTTGGGCGCGGAGGCCAGTGTGCTGGACACTGGCCTCGTGCCGGAAGGCGCTCGGCTGGTCATGCAATATCACTGCTGCCGTGACTATCGGAAGCTGCGGATTCTCACCGACCATGGGGAGTCTCGAGGGGATGGTGAGTTGCGCTTGGAACGCTACGGCAGCGTGTGGTGGCGTCGCCCTCAGCCGCATCGGCTCAGCGATCAGATGCTGCGGTCGAGTCATCGGGAGTTCGCCGCCAATGAGACGATGGAGGCCATGGCGGGGCTGTGGCAAACACTGCGGGCCAGCTGGATAAACGAACCGCTGCGGGACCAGGCGGCGCATCGGAAGGCTTACCAGTTGCGCGTGGCCCAGGAGGTGGGTCTAAAGATCCCCGCGACGCTCATCACCAATGACCCCGCCGAGGCGCGTCGGTTTGCGGACGCGCGCGGCTATCGCGACGTGATCTACAAATCGTTTTCCTCGACTGAGACCGAATGGCGCGAGACTCGCCTATTACGAGAAGAAGAGGTTCAGCTGTTGGACCACGTCCGGCACGCGCCGGTCATTTTTCAGCACTACGTTCCGGCGCGCTACGATTTGCGGATTACGGTGGTTGGTGAGCAAATGTTTCCTGCGGCGATACATTCGCAGCAGACGGCGTATGCGGTAGATAGTCGGGTGGACATTTCCGCGGCGAAAGTGGAGGCGGTCGAGATACCAACGGAAGTGCAAGACAAGCTGCAGGCGATGATGAGGCGACTGGATCTAGTCTACGGCGCCGTGGATATGCGGCTGACGCCAGAGGGTGAGTATGTATTCTTGGAGCTCAATCCAGCGGGTCAGTTCTTGTACATAGAGGCCGCGACGGGCCTGCCAATCGTGGCGGCGCTGGCAAGTGAGTTGCAGCGGCGGGACTTGACCGCTTCAAGTGTCTGACGGATCACTGCTGACAGGGCCTCACGCTGTGGCGCGGCACACTTCACCGCGGTCGCTCGGAGGCACGCACAGAGGAGCACTCTGTACGCCGTACCAGGACGGGTGCGCGATCGGGTTGTTCTCTATAATGCCGGCTATGAGTGCGAAGCTATCGACGGCAAATCCCTACGTCCGCAATCCCTCAGTGCGTAAGAGAATGGTGATTCGGTCGGTCGTCACGTCGTCGGCTATTGAGGGGATTCGTGCCCGGTTAAAGCAACCCTCGAAGACGGCTCCCAAATTGTCTGCGCGGTCGGCGCGCGTGTAGGAACTAGCAGCCTGCACGGACCGCGCCACCGGGGGCGGTTATGCCTGCTCGTTCGAGCGTGACTTGACGCGCGCGTTGAGCATCGTCAGGAAGATGGCTTCTAGCTTCAGTATGTCGGACCGCATCGCTTCGTCGATGCTGTCCCATTGAGCGTGCAACTCGCCGATTGACTCGAGCATGCAGGCGAGGCCACCGTCGACGACACACTTCTCCATGCGTTTGATGTGTTCGGCGGGGGTCATACCGGACTCTTGTACAGAGGTATGATGGCCGCAGTATCCGAACGAATACAAAGGTGGCCGGCATGAAACTCAGCGCGCGAAATACCCTGGCAGGCGTGGTCAAGCACATCGACGACGGTGCGGTGGATACAGAGATCGAGATCGCGCCAGGTGTGTCCGTCATTTCGATCATTACCAAGAGCGCGGCTCATAAGTTGGGTCTCAAGGTAGGGGGCATGGCGTACGCCGTAATCAAGGCATCGAGCGTGATGGTCGGGGTCGATTGATCGGCGTCAAGGCTGAGTGCCGGAGACGACGAAGCCCGCCCAATAGTACGGATGGTCGTAGGGCTGATGTCCATTCTTCACGATTGCGCGGACGGATCGCTGCGCTTGCTGAAGCGCGGTCGCGACGTCTGACGGGTTGGTTGCGAGCTCCTGGTACATGGCGCGCATGAGCTGTGCCGTGCTGGAGTCCTCCACCCGCCACAGGCTGGCAACCACTTGTTTGGCGCCGCGTTGCTGAACGATGGCGCTCAGACCTTCAATTTCCCTGCCGTCATCCGAGCGGGCGCCGCCCATGGCGGTCTGGCATGCCGACAGTGTCACCAGCTCGAGGCCAGAGAAGTCATACGTCGACAGCGTATCCAGCATCAGACGGGAACCGTCCCCGAGTACGAGGAACGACCGCATGGCGTTGCCCGGGCGGAGGCTGAAGTGAGTGCCTACGTGGAGGACGGAGTACTGATGCGGAGGCGTCAGGAGTCCCTTAAAGCGATCCGCAGTGAACTGTGCGTCCGCAAAGCCTTCACCGATCAACGCACCGTCTCCTATTGCCGCGCGCGAACACGCGGTGGAGGGCGTGGATAGTCCCGCTATTGGGCCATGCACCACGTAGCACAACTCGTCTGCCATCGCAGGAAGGGCGTCGTAGCCGGCGACCGCGCGAGTCACACCAAAGCCGCGGACGCTTGGGGCAGTAGCTACCGCTGACGTCATTGACGCGGGTGTGACCATCGCAGCGGGGGAGACACGCGAGGGAGGGCCGGCAGCGGCGGCTACCTTAACGGCCGCGGGCCTTGCGGTCGCCGACGCTGAGACTGTGGCCGGGTTGGCGCTGTTACCGGGCGGAACCAGGCGAGCCAACATCTCGAGCGAGTAACGGTCAGCTAAATACCCCTTCGAGTCCTTAAGAGCCCCAAAGGGCACGTAGCGCAGTGGACCATCCAGCCACAACAGCAGGTGGCTCACCTTCTCGCGTTGAGCAGCTTCGTCGAGAGGGCGGGCAAGCGTCTCGTAGAGCGCTCGCGCAGAGTCATCGATCGGGCCTCGGTTGGCGATCTGACCCAGAAACCGCCCGATATCCCTCTGCAAGTCCTTGGAATTGACGGGGACCAGCACTTCCGACTGCGCCCCCCGGGTGGCGATCAGCAGGCGGAGTCTATTGTCGGTGAGTAGATAGACAGCGATAGCCGAGTTCGGCGGTGCGTGGTCGATCGCCCAGCGCAGCGTGGCCACATCGATGCTCACAGTCTGACGCGTTCCACCTTTCTCAGCGGAGTTGGAGGCGATGAATTTGCGAATGCGCTTGGCGCGAGCCTGTTCGGCCTGGCGCGCCCGCTTGAGCAAGGAGTCGAGGTCTTTGCGCTCTTTAGGTGTGATGCGTCCGGTCTGCAATCGAGTCAGCCGCTCGATTTCAGATCCGAGGGCACCGTCGTCCGGAAGGACAGCCGAATACTGATCGGCGAGCGTTCGTTCGTTGGCGTCCAGTGCCGGCCCGTCGGTGCCTGGTCGCCAGGCGGCGTCGCGGGATATGAAGTCGTACAGTTCCTGGGCCTTGAGGAGCTGTAGAACTTCCAGCCCTTCATCCATGCGTCCTGATTCCATGAGCCAGTCGGCGACGGCCCGATAGACGTCCATCTTGTCGTGGAGGAAGCCACGATCGAACCGCTGATCTTCGCCATTGAAGTACTGACGCTCGCGCTCAATCTGCGCGATGGCTCGCTTGCCGAAGAAGATCGCAAGCGGCGTGCGGCCCTGAGCTCGAAGTGATCGAGCCGCACGAAAGTAAGAGCGCCAGAGAGGATCAGGTGTGCCGAGGCCTTCCGCCGCCGAGACCGCGGACACCGCGAGAACTGACGCTTGGTTCAGGTCGCCCTGCGTCTCACTCAAAGCACTCAGGTTGGAGTAGACGGCCGCGCGCAACGCAGGGTCGATGTCGCGAGTACTGGAGAGGCGAGAGCGGACGTCACGGCAGTTTGCGGGCGTGGGCACCACGCGAGAGGGCGCAGAGGGTGTCTGAGTGCGTGGCGGCTGAGGGGATGCGCCTTGCGGTGATTGACCCGCGGCAGACATCCCGCCGATATCCAGTCCGCACAGCTCGTTCACGACACGGAGGATTGTGGGATGGCTCTTGGGGAGGCGTGTTGCAAACAAGTCGAGTGCCTGCCCGTACCGCTGCCTGCTCTGCGACGCATCTCGTTCCGTGGAAGCCTCGGCCAGCGTGGCCATCAGATAGCCCCTCTGCAGCGCTAGAGCGCTCTCTGAGCGCGCTGCTTCGAGGCCGGCCTGCAGGGCCGTGATGGCGTCATCGGTGTTGCCAAGATCCAATTGCAGCGCCGCGAGCCCGCGGTAGTAGGAAACTAGAGTCGGGAGCTCGATGTCAGCCCGGCTCTTCTCCACGATCCGACCCATGCGCTCGTACACATGCCACGCCTCAGGCAAGTGTCCCAGAGCGCGATGGATGTCCGCGTAGATCTGAAGCGTCTTTACGAGATGCGGGGCATCCGGTCCCAGCGTCTTCTCGCCGACCTCAACTGCCTGTTGTGCTGCTGTCAGCGCGTCGTTTGGACGGCCACGAGCATTGAGGAGGGCCGCAAGCTGGGTGAGGGCGGTGAATAGGTGTCGCTGCAAGGGGCCACCCTGGTCGGACTCAGCAAGCCGAATGGCCTCGCGAGACGCAGCTTCGCTGGCATCGAAGTCATCGAGTCGTTCCAGGATCTGCGCCAGAAACACATAGCCCGGCACGAACTGGCCGATGCCCGCCTGAAGCTGCTTCTCGATCTCGATCTGCTTTTCCGCATGCAACTTGGCGTCCGCAAAGTTCTCTTCGCGGAAGGCGAGGTTCGTGGTCACGTTCTCTATGGCGGCTGCCGCCTCACTCACCAGTTCGCCGTTCTCAGCCAGGATGTCGTGGGCGCGCTGCAAAGCCTCCCGGGCCGGAGGGAAGTCTCCTTGGGAGAGCTTTACGAGTGCTAGGCCTACGAGGGCCTTTTGCAGCTCGATTTTCTTGTCTCCCGGAAACTTCTCTCGGATCTGCAGGGCTCGTTGCCAGGCCTTCGCAGACTCGGCCATGCGACCCTGGCGCTGATAGATCCAGGCGTAAGCGATATGGATGTCAGCGACCTCGGCTGATACGGCCCCATACTGACGCTCAAGAATGGGCTGCGCATACTCGAGAAGCGGGATCGCCTCGGAGAACTGATTCATATAGGCGATCATTGGCATGATCAGCGAGCCGACCCACCACCCCAGCTCTGACGACTGCTCGCCGTACTCCTGGGCGACTCGCGGGATGGCCATGCAGAGGATCGCGACGGACGCATTGGGGTCCGTCTCTGACTTCTCTTCTACTTGCTTGCGAAGCTCCGGGATCGGCGTGCTTGCGTCGAGCGGCGCAGCGGCCTTCTTGCACAGATCGGGAAGCGGCACTGCGGCGAAGGAGGTATTCGGGGCGATCACCGCGGCAAGGGCGCACGCGACCGTGGCGACCCATCCTGTACGCGCCGACGCCAGCTCTAGCGCGCACGATGACATCAGCGCTTCTCCGTATCGGCGGGCGAAGCGATCTCCACTTTCAACACGCCATCGGTCGGGACTGGGATGTGATGCTTGTCCAACACTTCACGAAGGGGCGCCGAAACAGGCTGGGGCAGGTCGGCGTCGATCCCTTCCATCCCAAGGCGGCTGTAGGTCGTTGCAGCGACACCGACCGCGCGGAGCTCTTTGACAATCTCATCGCGGAGCGCGGTTGGGTTTGTGGCCACTATGATCACAACGCCATCGTGCGAACCGCGGACGATCTCCTGCTGCATCGGTCGCATGTACCAGAAGAGGCTGATCGCAACCATCGCCAGGACCGCCGCAGCCGCCAGCTTCCAGACCGGCCGATGGCGACTGTGAGTTCGGTGCCGGGCAGGGCTGATCAACCCTTCTCGCTCTGCCCGTGAGATCAGTTCTGCTTCGCGACGTGCATCCTCTCCGACCAACGGACCGTCAGTCACAGTCCGCCGCGAAATCGACTCACGAAGCAATTGGGCCTCGCGCGCGGCAGGGTGGTTCGCATCGGAGGCCGAACGGCCCGCCAAGGTTTCCAACCAGATGCTGTTGTCGTCTTCGTTCACGCGTCACCCTGACCCAAAGGCCAGCTCATACCACTCGGCAAGATGAACCCGCGCCCGTTTGCGGCACTGCGATATGAACTCCCGGGTCGCACCTTGAGTACGGCCCAACAGGTCCGCTACCTGTTCGTGTGTCAGACCATCCTCGACGATCCATGACATAACGAGCGCATGCGAAGGACATGCGTCCTCGAACTTTCCCCAACACCGTTTGAAGCACTGATCGAGCTGGGCTCGTCGTGCCTCATCATCGGGTCGTGGGATCGCCTCTTCTGAGACGTCGGCGATGCGACGCTCCACTTCAGGTTCCAGTCCGTCCGGGCTCTCCAAAGCCACTTCCCGGCCGCCCTTGCGCAGGCGATCGAGCAGGCCGTGGCGCAGGATGGAGCGGATCCAGGGCAGCAGTTCGGAGTCCCCTTGGAAGGTGGCGCAGCGCATCCAGACCTTGATGAAGGTGTCTTGGACGAGATCGCGGGCCGACTCGTTTTCGCGCAAGCCCCGCAGGGACTCGCGATAGAGGATGGGAAAATAGCTGCGGTCGAGCAGGCGCAAAGCTCGTTCGATTGCCACGCCTCCCTCGCGGCACGCGCTCATGAAGACGTGTCGGTCCACGCGCGCCCCATTCCGCAGTGTTTTCTAATGGTTTTGCCATAGCCTATCCCACGGGATGCGGGCCCGACAATCTTGAAATCAGTCATTTACAACCACTTAACGACCCTGCTCCGCCGCAGGAGTGTTTGCCTCCCAGGCGGGACCCTACTGAGTGAGACGTATCGAGCCACACAGCGTCAGGGAGGGGCCTGACGTTCGGGAGGGCACTGCGTCTTCCCCCTAGCGGTGCATTTCCGCGGGGGCACAACCAAAATGAACGACACGGCACTCCGACAGGCTCCGACACCCCAAAACCCGGCGACTCCCTCGAGCCCGCCACTGCCCAAAGGGGCGATCCGGGCCGCGCCAACGGTCACCGTGACAACGGAACCTGCCAGTAACCGCACCCAAATGTGGGAGCTGCTGGTGACGGATGGTCATGTCCGGGCTGCGAGGATCAGGCGGATCCAGCCCTGGATCATCGCCCTGGCCGTCATCCTCCTCTGGGGCGGAATCCTCATTGCGCGGATGGGACCGGCCATCCAACCCAGTACGTCGGTGGCAAGTCGGGTTCAGGCCCGCGTCGCCGCGCTTCAGGCGCGCGCGGTCGCTGCGTTCACCGCGCTCGGGAGGCTCCCCGCAAAACCGGACAAGCCGGATCGACTCCCGTCGGTGGCTGAGATTCCGGACGTGGTGCAGGCGTTGCTGACCTCGTTGAACGGCTCCAACAAACTCCCGGAGGGGAATCTCACTTTTGCCAAGACGGATGATGAGGCCTTTTGGGCTGGGAACTGGCCGACGGAGCAGATCAGTTATCTCAAGTCGGGCGATCGATATCTGATCGGGGCGTACGCCCACGTGGGTCCTCCCACATCGCAGCAGGCAGTGCGTTGGGTAGGCATCGCCAAGAACATCGATGGCAAGTGGCAATACGCCTCCCTTGGATGGTCGGGTCTGTACGTGCCGCAAGGCGTGCCGAATACGTCGCCTCAGGCCATCACGCTGACCCTCGATCCCTTCCTCCCAGCTTTGCCCAAAGATGCCGGCTCACGGCCGCAGTCATAAGGAGAAGAAAACATGGGTGAGATATTCGGACTTCTACCGATGAACCCGTTCTCCGCCGGTCTTGCGGGCCTGTTCGGGTTGGCTTTCACCATCGCGGTCATCGTCGGGGTCGCGCTAGTGATCCGTTCCAACTTCCCGCGGCTCTGGCGGTTGATCCTGCAGGCTGTGAACCTGATACCTGCCGGCATCCTGGCGATCGTCGGTGTGTTTGCCATCCCGCTATGGTGGCTCGTGAAGCGGCTGGTTGGGATGCTGCTGAAGGTCGCGCCCGTAGACTCGGGGGTCGCGCACCTACTCGAGAAGGCAGCACAGTTCGGCGTCTCCGCCAGCGGGTCCAGCCGCAACTTCATCGATCGGCTGATCATTCGAGGCGACCGCCGCGAGGCGTGCGAGTATCTCTGGTCGCCACGCATCTATCCCGATCTGTATCGGGATGTGCCCGACGACATCATTCGTCCGCCCTACGATGACGGCCGGCTGATCGGCGGTGCCCGACTGTCCTGGCTGGCCGACCGACACATGACGGATGCAGCGTTGAAGTCTGCAATCCGTGTCGCACTGACCATGGCCGCTTTGGCCTTTGCCGTCATCACTGTCTGGCATCTGTTCTCCATCTATGACGTCATCAAACAGATCGGCACCGAGCTTCATGGCGGAGGCGTTCAGGTCGAGCAGTGGCCCGGCCAGGCAGCTACTAAGGCGCCGACGTCATGGGTATTCGGCGCGGGCTTCGTCGTTCTGGGCCAGGCGGTCGTTCGCACTCTGGGCGACTTGGTGACGTTCCTACCGGGAACCGCTCTGGTATGCGTGGCGCTGGGTCTGCTCGCGATGTTGATGCTGCTTCGTACCTGGCACGCCCAGCGGGCCGTGCCTTACGAGTGCCAGTCGAAGGATGCCGATGTCCGGTGGGCGTATCGAAGCGAGACCCGCAATCTGGTCCGCAAGACCTACCGTCAGCAGGTCATTCAGGCTACGGAGTATCTGAAGAACCTGCCCTGCTTCTTTGTAGGCCGCGCAACCGGAATACTTCGCGTGCGGGGAGATCTCGCCGCACCCTCGTTCGGCCAGCCCTTGCGGGTCGATCAGGAGTCGTTGTTCCAGCACATGCTGGTGTTCGGCGGGACCGGCGAGGGAAAGACGACCGCACTGTTGAAGCCCCTGATCCGTCAGTTGCTGCGACAGAAGAGCTACGGGATGTACGTCTGCGACGCCAAGGGCGTGCTGTGGAATGACGTTGCCGCGGTGGCGAAGCAGGAGCGACCCAACGCAGAGCTGGTCGTGATCGGTACCGGGGCCAATCAGTTTGGCGTCGACGTGCTAGCCGGTCTGACACCGACGCAGGTCGCAGGAACTCTGAAGTCCGTAATGACGCAGCTGTCGGGTGGGCAGGGCAGTGGGGATTCGTTTTGGCCGGATATGGCCGCGACGGTCCTGCGCAATATTCTGAGTCTGGCTCGAGCCTATTCGAACACGGCGGAAGGCAAAGCTGCGGCAGACAAAGACGGCGCCGCGCCATACAGCTTGTGGTGGGCATATCAGGCGATGCTCCGGCCTGAACTGCTCGAGGAAGCCACCAAGCATGTTTCGATGTGGATCAAGACGACCAATGAAAAGGTCATGGGCGCGAAGTCCGCTGCCGACGTCGACCCCATTCGCGAACTATACGGCGTGATGACCAGCCGTGAGGTGTACGACAGCATCATCTATCTGCAGTCGACCTGGCGCGACATGGCCAAGGAAACGAAGTCCGGCATCGTCGCCAACGCGACTCAGCTGCTAGATGGATTCGCGGGGGCCGAGGTTCTGAGACAGCGCTTCGCATCCGGTAGCGCCCAGAACACCATCCCGATTGCTGATGCGTTGAACGGAAAAATCGTGCTGAACGCGCTGTCGTCTATCGAGGACGGCCTTCCCGCACGCATCGTCAACGTGCTGATCAAGACGAACCTCTATCGTGAAGCCCGCAAGCGCGAAGCCGCGTATCGGCAGGGAACGAACAAGATCAAGCCGCAGGATCAACCTTGCATGGTCGTCATGGACGAGGTGCAGGAGATCGTCACGGCTGATCCCACATCAGGGTTGAGTGATGCGACGTTCTGGAATGTCGCCAGATCAACCGGTGTGGCGGGAATCTTCGCTACACAGACCGTTGCAGGTCTCTATCAAGCGATCGGTCGCGAGGCTGCAGGCAATTTCATGCAGCAGGCTCGCTCGAAGGTCTTCTTCAGGACGGAAGACAAGGAGACTGTGGAATACGCCTGCTGGTGTGCAGGCAAGTACGAGCGCAACCGCGTTTACGACGATGGTCATCGAGAGAGTGTCGAGTACCGCGTGCTCATCGACGGTTGGCATCCGCTTGCCCCCGTGGACGAGGAGGAAACAATCCAAGGAGGCGCCCGGCAGTTCTTCCGTGCAGCGAGAGACTTACTCAGTCCCGAGCGCTTGCAGCTCGGATACGCCGGCGTAGCTCGGGCGTATGCCGCTGACACGCGGTTCGTTGCTGGGGACGAAGTTCAGCAGATGAGTTCCGTCCAGTCGGCTGCCTGGCGCGCTGAAGATTTGGAAAGGGACTATCGAAAGTCAGGCAACGAACTCATGGAGGCAGTCGCGCCTTCGGATCTGATCCATATGGGTCGCTGGCACGCCTTCGCGCAGATCCAGCGCGCGGGTGCCGTTCGTCAAGACATCATCATGGTGGAACATGACTTCACTTGAGACTCGTGGACGCTGTGTCGGCTGTTCGGTTGTTCTGAGGGCGAGAGTTCTCCAAAAGGGAGGAGTTCTCCGGAAGAGATGGGCTCTCCGGAAGGGGCTGATGGCGGCCGCCGCGTTGTGCGTGGTCGGCAGCGCGTTTGCGGAGGGGAGCTTCTTCAAGGATCGGCGCGACGCTGCAGGTACGCAGCCGGTCAAAGTAACTACCGCGCCCACACCGCCTCCCCCAACACCGTCGCCACAACCCTCGGATGTGGGGGGATCGTCCGGCAGCGCAGGGCAGGTGCCTCTGTCGACGACTGCAGAACCGGCGCAGACGACCGCAGTGTCAGGCCCGGAGCAGAAGCCAACTGCTTCGGAACCACCGCCACGACTGCAATCGCCACCTGTGTCTCCATCGACAACTCCGGCGCCGGGCGCTGGTCGCGGTCCGTCGGGAGCAGTGACCCAGGTTATCTCGACGGACACGTTCGTTGTGGCAGGTCAGCGGGTGCAAATCGCCGGCGTGCGAGGCGGGCCAACCATGGTCAACGGATTGAAGGGTTGGCTCAATGCCAACGGCAACGCGCTCATCTGCCGCGCAGCCGGGGCGCGATATCGGTGTCTGACACCTAACGGTAAGGATGTAGGGCTTGTGGTTCTCGAGAACGGGGCGGGTGAGACAGACGCGAGCGCCTCAGTGGAGTATCGGTCGGCGGAGAATCAGGCCAAGGCGGCTCACAAGGGAATCTGGCGGTAGGGAACTGACACATAACAGAAGGCAGTTCAGCTATGGCCGCACCGAATTGGGAGGCGCTTTTCAACGATTACGACAAGGATCTCGAAAAGATCGAGCAGGATCGGAAGGACAAGGAGACGGCGATCAGGGCCGAATGCGCCGCGGAAGAAGGAGCTCGAGGGCAAGGTCCCGACGATGGTCAACAACAGCCAGGAATTCAACGACGTCGTGGGGCGTCTGGTGGACTTTGATGCCTACGTCGCCTCGAGGGTCGCCAAGAACGATGCCGAGGCGGATGCCTGGAAGAAGACAGTTGAGGCAGAACGGGACGCCAATAAACCGCAGTCCTACCCGGAAACGCAGAAGGAAGCTCCCAAGGAGCAGCCGAAAGAGGAGGAAGCCAAACCCGGAGGCATTCTGCAGAAGATGGTCGACAGTACAACCGGCAAATTCGCTCAGGTGGGGACTGAAGTGACGACTGCCGTTTTCGCTGGCGTCATGCACGTCGAGAGCATCATCAAGCAATTCTCAGTGCACCACCACGAGCAGGGTAAGGAGATTCATCAGGTTGAGCAGAAGGGGCAGCATCAGGGCCAGGAGCAGCACGCGCATCAAGACCAGCACGCGACTCAAAAGCAGCAGCCCGGGAGTGAGAAGAAAGAGGGGCAGGAGCCGGAATTACCTGAGTAGCCCGCGGGGGAGAAGAAGGACGAACATATGAAGAAGGACATCGAGGAGAAGGCCAAAGAGGCCGGCAAGCCGGACAAGCTAACAGCGGTCTTCAATTTCGTCGCGAAGCCGCTTCCGCCGCCCCCACCCCCACCCCCACCCCCACCCCCGAAGGCGGAGGAGGGCCAGACGGCGTCCAAAAAGCACTGAGGGCTCTAGGCGGCCGGCGGCGGTGCCCATGAGGACACTGGGCCATCTCTTCAGATTGAGTCCGGACAGATGCGAAGCTCGGTCCGGTGCACGCCGGCATGACAGGCAAGGTTGAGTGGAGACGGTAGTCGGAACGGGTGATCGTACGTGAGAATCCAGCGGCGGACGATCGGAAGACGGGAAGGTCACACG
The DNA here is from genome assembly GCA_036499585.1 of Steroidobacteraceae bacterium. Classification (GTDB taxonomy): domain Bacteria; phylum Pseudomonadota; class Gammaproteobacteria; order Steroidobacterales; family Steroidobacteraceae; genus 13-2-20CM-66-19. The sequence continues at coordinate 102,884 of DASYDM010000057.1, read as the reverse complement.
GAGGCGTTCGAGATTTGCATCAATTCGCAAGCATGGCGAAGACGCTTCTGGACGGAAAATCCGACAAGACTAAAGGGATCATGGTCGAGAGCTGGGCGTAAGACGTGTGACTGGTCCTCGTTCGAGCTCTACAACGAGGGCGGTCCCCTCGACCAGGCAATTCGGAATGTGGGCTCAGCGAGCAGGTTGCGGTTGGGTGCTAAGCTCAAGTGCATCAAACAGCCCGCGGCACCTGGGTTGCAGGCAGCGCGTCGACCTCACGCCTCCTAAGCCCGAGGCATGACCGCCTTCTCGGGCTTGTCCGCAACGTCGACGCATGTTCCGGTAATGGAGCGACTTCGCAGATGTTCCAACGCCCTAACGATATACTTCTTAACTGTGTGCGCTGTAACCCCAAGCTCAACTGCGATTTCATTGTACGACCTGCCGTCGCGCCGTGAGCGGACGAACGCTAGTTGGCAGCGACGCGGCATACCATTGAGTGCATCCTCGATTCTTCGACATGATAGTTCGCACGCGCCGATAGCGTCGACCTCGGACAGGATCTGTTCAGTAGCAGGGACCGATGCGAGCTCTTCTGGGTCAACGAATGTAAGCCGAGAGCACTCACGATGAAACCGACGATAGTCAGTATGTAATACGTTTCGTGCGATACCGAACAGATATTTCACAGGGTCTAGGACTGCGTTCCGAGGAGTGGTTGCCAGCGCTTCGGCGTAGACAGTTTGTACCAAGTCTTCGACGTCCCTGGTTCGGCGTTTCTGGAAAAATCGCTTTACCTGAGCTGCGTGATTTTCGTAGAGGGCCTTCATGTCTTCCGGTGATATGCGAAACTCTGTCTGTTCGATTCCCATTGGTGTCGTCTTCCGGCGATGTCTTGTGAGCGTGATGAGTGCAAAGGTCCGACGGGATAAGACGTATGACATCGACCTTCCCCGTGTCCTTCTTGTTCAGCTACGGGAGGCTAGTCGGGCGAGGTCGGCTATTCGCGACAACGGCACGGCAGGTCAGCACTGAACAGGATCTGAGGCTCCTCGCGGCCATTGGGGCGTGCCACCGCAAGCACGGACGGCTTTGCGTTTGGTAAAATCTACCGGTCAGCCAACGTGAGATCGCTGCGCGATTGAATATCGCCGAGCACACCGGTGAACGCTTCGTAGGTATCGCCCCCCCCGCGCGCCGCAACGTCCATCCTCGATCTCTCGCAGGTCTCTCGAGACCCTTACTCGGCTCCCCCTGACGGATGGCTAGTCTTCGAGCACGAAGCCGCGAATTGGCTGGCCATGCAGGACGCGGAAGCGACTCTAGTCGTCCGACCGTGGTCAGCTTCCTCGCCACCCTACCGCAAGTGTTTGGAGGAGGGCCGAGTCAGGACACACAGCTGGGGCGCGAGGCACTGAGCAATGACGCGCACGGCGCGGGCACTAACATCCGCGGAATGGACGCCGGCGCCACAGTGCTGCTGCTGGATGGGCAACGCGTTGCGCCCAGTGGGTCTGACGCGGGCTGGGAAGATGCCACCGTCATCCCACTCGGTGCGATCGAGCGCATCGATCTCCTCCCCGAGAGCGCCACCGCGGAGTACGGCACCGATGCCCTGGCGGGGGTGGTGAACTTGCGGCTACGGTCGAATTTCTTAGGAAATGAAACCACGCTGCGTACCGGAATGGCCGACGGCCCAGTGAAGGAGCGGGATATCAACCAGCTCTTCGGCACCCGCTGGGACGGCGGCCACGGGGTGCTCGCGCTCGAATACTACTCGCGTGATGCGCTTGCCGCTTCTGAACGCTCGCAGGCGACGAGTGACCAGCGCGCCCTTGGGGGCAGCAACTTCGATGTGGTCGGAGGCAACCCCGGCACCATTGTCAGCGGTGCCAATACCTGGGCTATTCCGAATGGTCAGGACGGGCGCTCGTTGAGCGCCGCGAGCCTCGTGGCGGGCACCCAAACCCTCACGGATCGCTGGCAGGGTGCGAGCGTTCTCCCGCAAGAAGCTCGAACCAGCCTCTTCGGCTCGCTGACTCAGAGTGTTGGAGACGTGGCTCTCACCGCCGATGCGCTGCTTGCGGACCGCAAGATCGTCACGCAGACCGCAGGCTATGAGACTGCGCTCTCGATCCCGACATCCAACCCTTTCTATGTGAACCCCACGGGCGTACCGGGCCCCGTTCTGGTGCTCTATGGGTTTGGTCCTGATCTAGGGCCCCTGACGACCCACGCTGATGAACGCATCGGGAATGTTCGTCTCGGCGCGAAATGGCAACCGGCAGCGTCCTGGCAGGCAGAGACGACGCTCGGCTACTCCTTCGAACGCGATACGCAAACCATTCGGGGCTTCGTCGATCCTGCAGCCCTCGCCGCCGCGCTCGCGGACCCCGATCTCAACACGGCCTTTGATCCCTTTTGGCGATGGTACCCACACGAATCCGGCGACACTCCGCGCAATCGAAACTGAAACCGCCTGTCCGGCGACAATTAAAAGTGCCGGTGTAGTTGTCTCCGAGCCCGATGGCATCGAGTTGGCGACGGACAATCGCCTACCGCGCCACCTCATCACTGATCCTGGGCAGCGCCCGGCTCGAGGGCACTTTGGGAGAGCTGTGGGGTCGCGACCTCAAGCTTCGGATGGGCGTCGATGTCCGTGAGCAGCAGTTCAACACCCACTCCACACCAGTGAATCCGGCGCCACCCGTGCGCGCGGATCTCAGGCGGGAAGTGGTCGGGGGTTTTGCGCAACTGTCTCTGCCGCTGCCAGGCAAGGTCGTGCTGAACGCGGCGCTACGCGAGGATCACTATAGCGATATCGGAGGGGCCACCGCGCCGCAGTTGGGGCTCGCGTGGTCACCCATTCAATCAATCACGCTGCGCAGCACCTGGACGCGGGCGTTTCGCCCACCCAACCTGCCGGATCTTTCGGAAACGGGCAATCAAAGCGGCTTGGTGCGGTTGCCCGACCCGTCTTCCCCGCAGGGCAGCACGGCGTTGGTGTGGACCGAAAATAACGCCGACTTAAAACCCGAGCGCGCCAACAACTGGACGCTGGGCGCCGGGTTCTCACCCCAGAGTATCCCAGGGCTCTCCCTCGGCGTGACCTATTTCGACACGCTAGTTCGCGGACGCGTGGAGCAGACCTCTCTTGAGGCCACTGTCCTCAGCGATCCGACTCTCGCGGCGACCGTCAATCGCAATCCAACCGATGCAACGCGGGCGGCGGTGTGCAGTCGCAGCAGCTTTCGGGGAACGCCTCAGACCTGTTTGACAGCGCCGATCGGCGAGATTGTGGACCTGCGGCTGCGCAACGCGGAAAGGGTGGCGACGCGAGGCGTTGACGTAGACACCGAATATGTGACGACAACCGATTTCGGCAAGGTGAAGGCGGGACTGCTGGCGACCTATCTCTTCTCCTTCGACCGCCAGGATACGGCAGCGGGGCCTGATGTCGGTCTCCTCAACACCCCTCATGAGCCGCTGAACCTTCGGTTTCGGGCGTCCTTGAGCTGGAGCCTGAGACAACTCAGCAGCTCGCTCTTCCTCAACTATTCCAATCACTACCGCAATACTTTAAGCCGACCAGAACAGGATGTTGCCTCCTGGGCGACAGTTGACCTGCAGATCGCCGTGACCACGGCCGATGAGGGGCCGTTTCGAGGGGTGCAGATTGCATTCAACGCGCAGAATCTCTTCAATCGCAATCCGCCCTTCGTTAACAACCCCGTGGGCGTTGGCTACGACCAAGAAAACGCGGATCTGCTGGGTCGCCCCTCAGTGTGCAGCTGCGCAAGCGCTGGTGAGGGATCCTATCTTCTTACGGTTTGACCGCGAATATGACTCCACCGCATCATGGATAGCGGCCGTGAACGGCCGTCCCCTTCGGGGGAGTATCAAATGTTCAAGCGCAAGAAGACGGTATATCTGATGGATTGCGGCAGAGCGTCGCGGCGGACGAGAGGGGATCAAAACGGGCTTTGGCAAGAGGGTGCGGCCCCGCCCTTCGTGTGGACCTGGGGCGAGATCGACTTTTAGTCTGTATGACGTCCGCTGTCTTGGATAGCTGGCGGCGGACGTCCACTCATTCCCTCAAGCAGCCTTGCGCGATTGGGTGCCGGTTTGCCTTTCAATCCGTCTCTTCCTTTTAACGACGAGGTCCTTGCCCGCGAAGTATCCAGCAATCCGTCGAATCGCCTTCATCAGATGCTGTTCAACGGTGTTGGTGGTGATCCCGAGGGCTTCCGCGATCTCTTTTTGGGAGAAGCCGAACACGCGTTTCATGACGAATACTTGCCGGCTTCGCGGAGTCAGGCACATGAGGCCCTTCACCAGCCGTTCGATATTCTGAGCGCGTCCGAATGACTCCTCCATCGAGCACTCCGGGATGCAATCCGCCGAAAGTTCGATGTCCTCGACGTACTCAATCGTTACCGCCTCGCGATGCCTCTTCCAGTCGATCGCGATGTGTAGGGCGGTGGTGAGTGCAAACGCACGTACACATTTTACACGGCGAAGGACTGTCGATGAGACGGTGAGCAAGCGCGCCAATGTGTCCTGGACAAGTTCGTCCGTGTCAGCATGGTGTCTGGTGAATGACCAGATTTTGGCGCGTACGAGCCGCTCCGAACCCACAACTTCTGCAATGTACTCATCCCGTGTTCTCATCGATCCGTCCGATAGTGGTTAAACAGCACGGGCCGAGCCAACGCAATCAGTTGACTGAAGCCGACCTGCGCAGCGCGATAACATCTCTGCCGTCCGCGCTCGTCTCCCCTTTCGCGCCGTACACCCTATCCAGAGTGCTGAGGAATGACGCAGGGTCGGTCGCCACAAACCCGCCGCCGATCGTTAAGTCTGCGAGTTTTGGATCGGCTATGCGCAGTTGAGGCCGGTTATAGCGATTGAACTCGGCAATTGCTTCGGCAAGCGTTTCACCCTGGAAGTAGATGCGTCCTTGGCGCCAGCCGAGAGAGCGGTTCATCTCCTCTCGGGAGACCGCCGAGATCCGAGTCGTCGCTAACCCTTGGGCGGCGATGATAAGAACCTGGTGTCCCGCGGATACCTCGAGCGGGTAGGGGCCGGAAGATCCGGCGATGGTTGTGGAGAGTTCTATCTCTCCTTCGAGCACTGAAACGGTGATCGATCCGGAGGGATGCCGATAAACAGAGAACTTCGTGCCGATGTCCTCGATGACCGTGCCACCGACCACGATGCGGAACGGGCGTGCCGCATCGTGTTGAATCTCAAATAGCGCCTCGCCGGAGAGCAGGGTCACCCGCCGCAGGTGCGCGGTGAGATCGACCTCGATCCGCGAGCGGGTATTGAGCTCTACCGAGGAGCCGTCTTCCAATGGAACGAAAATGCGCTCACCGGTTCCGGCGCGGTAGGTAACCGGGGATACATTCAGCGCTTGAATGAGCAGCGGCGCTAGTAGCAATAGGAGCACAGACGCGCACACGATCCACGGAATTCTGGGTCCCGCGCGCCGGACGGGTGCGGCACTCATCCGTACGCCCGGTGGAATCAAGCGCGATACTTCAATCCGACGCCCTGGTTCCATGCGCCGCGCAATTCCTGAGGTGACCTGAGCCTCGATAAAAGCGTCTTGGTGAAGTTCAGATTGAGAAAACCATCTTGCGAAGGCCTTCGCTTGTTCATCGCGCTCTTGAATAGAGAGTGCGTCGTCATCCAACTCAACCAACCAATCCATGGCCTCAGCACTTATCCGCTCCGATCGATTTTGACGGTCCATAGCGTACTCCCTGCATTCGCTATCCTTAATTGCGTTTGGACATGAATTGTGAACGTGCTACTGAGGGGAACCCCGAGCGCGTATCACCCAATCGTCCCCGTCAGGTTCAACCGACAAAGAATCCTCTCGCGAGGCGTAGAGAATCAAAGCCTGCGGTCGGTCCGCATCGAAGACTGCTGTCTTGAACATCGGTTTGTCGGCCACGGCCAGATCGACTTTGATCTGGGTACGGTTGTATCGGTTCAGCTCGGAGGCGACCTCACCCAGGGTAGCATTGTGGAAGATCAACCGACGATCCCTCCACGAAATGGCATCGGTGACCGCCGCGACATGCGATGCGATCACTCGACCTGTCGTCACACGAGCAATTTCCCCGGCGCTAACACGTGTGATCGCAGGGGCGGCGTGCATCGGCAGAGGTGGCGGTGCAAGATGGGAACCGGTTCCGGAGTCTGCGATTGTGTCGCTGGCGGTTACCTGAACAACTCCCTCAACAACGGCCACGTCAACCGAGTCCGCTCGGTCCCGAACGTTAAATTGCGTGCCGACGGCTCTGACCCGCGCGTTCTGTGCGGACACGATGAACGGTCGTTGCGGATCATGCTCGACGACGAACAGGGCCTCGCCCTTTAGCAGTCGGATATTCCGCTGTGATCCAGAGTAGTCGACAGCAATTCGAGTGTCGGTGTTCATGTACACCATCGAGCCATCCGACAACTTGGCCGTCCGCTGTTCGCCGAGGGCCGTCGTCAACTCCTGAGAGGGAGCGCGCAAGACGGGTATAAGCACGCCAATAGCAACAGCCACGACTGCCGCGGCGGCAGCCCACGCGTTTCGAAGCCAATGAGCTCGAAACCGATGCGATATCGGTTCGGTAGTCTGAGAAGACTTTCCGGAGCGTGGCAATGCGATTACGTCCGCAGTTCGATTCTCGAGAATTACCTGGATGTTGAGGCGGCGCTGCGGATCGAGCTTACGTGTCTGATAGTCCGCCTCGCAGGTCTCAAGGAACATCTGAAGGTGCCGCGGGGATCGAGAACACCATTCACGAAACGCCGCGTCCCGCGATACCGTATCGGTGTAGCCGTCACCAGGATGTACTTCATCACTCTCCATGTGCAGCAACCAATCTGCGGCCTCTTCGCCAAGTTGTTCCTCGGGGGGCGGCCGATCGCCATTCCGCTTTTGAGTACTCATGAGCCGCTCTTCGCGCCCGTTAGGTCGTCGCGAAGGCGCATTCGGACGTGGTTCATCGCCTTGACGAGGTACTTCTTGACCGTGTGGACACTCACGCCGAGCTGCTCAGCGATCTCCTTGTAGGACCGTTCGTCGCGACGCGAAAGCAGAAGGGCTGCTTGGCAAGCACGCGGAAGTTCGGAGAGCCAAGCCTCGAGCTTCTCCTCGTCGGGTGACGTCGGTGTTTCAGTCGTTGCCGACCATGCGCCCCCGGTTTCGGGGACTGATTTGAGGTCTTCCGGGTCGACGGTGACGAACCGCGAGTGTTCCCGTCGAGATGATCGGTAGTCATCTTGTAGAGTGTGTTGCGCCATTCCAAACAGGTATTTCACCGGATCGCGCATTCCGTCACTCGGTCGCGATGACAGGACCTCGAGATACAGTGCCTGCATGAGATCGTCCGCGTGCTCGCGACGGCGGCGCACGAAGAATCGTCTCAGTGCGTTACGGTATTGCTCGTAGAGCTTACTCAACTCCTCTCGTCGATGAGAGAACTGAGAGTCGTCTACCTGCGCCGCCACGTGTGCCTCGCTCCTATTGTTCGAGTTTGCCGGTGTTCCCGAAGAGCTCGACGTCGCCGGGTTCACTTGCCGATCCACTGCGTACGGAGCGAATCCCGTATGTACTTGAGAGCTCCATTAGAAAGCTATCGATATCCGGGCCTTCAAAACGCCCACCAACAAGGTTCCCCGCAATGGACGGGTCAGCGATGATCAGCTTCTGTCTGCTGTAGCGATTGAATTCATCGACGGCCTTCCCGAGCGTCAGGTTGTCCAGAACGATGACCCCATTCTTCCAGGCAACACTGTCTTGTCGTGCCGAGACGCTGAGCGGATGGTTCTCGAAGATGTCCGCGCTCTGCGTGTGCGTGATACTCGCCGCTTCACTCGGTCCGAGAGACGTCGAGACCGAAGGAGGGGTCTGAGTGCGGCGGGCACTGACGCCGGGAGTGCTTGCGGATACGGTCATGCAGTCGCAGTAGAGGTGAACGCGTCCGTCGATTACGGACACGGAGACTCCGTCGCGATGAGTGTAGACATCGAATTGAGTGCCGACATCCTCTAGTAACACCCCGTCGCTGATAACGCGAAACGGCCTTTCAACATCGTGGCGGACGTCAAAGAGCGCCTCACCCCATAACAGCCGCACTTCGCGTGCTCGAGGCGTAAAGAGTACTGAGATCCTTGAGTTCGTATTAAGGACGACGGAGGACCCATCCTCCAACTGCACAGTTTGCCGCTCGGCAATCGCGGTGGAATAGAACTGAGGGGCCGCACGAAGGGTCTCATGCGGCAGTGGTGCTACAAGGGCAACTAGAGAGGCTGCGACAGCCAGAAACACTTTAGCGGGGGAAAGCCGTCTAACACTCGGGACCCTTGTGGAGAGTCGACGGACGCGGTAGTCAACCTCGCAGATCTCGAGAAAGGCTCGAACGTGTTGGGAAGAACGTCGACACCACCCCTGAAACTCAGCATCAAGGGCGGGGCCGTGCGAATTCCCGTCAGAATCGGCACCGCGCGATACCAGGCGCAAGTACCACTCGGCGGCTTCTTCGCCAATCTGCCCGTCCGAGGACGAGGATCTGCCGTGTATGTCTTGATTACTCATTGGAGGGGTCTTGAGGTTACGCCCTTAGCTGGGCTCGCTAACAGATGCGGGCCTACCGTTTAAGTCGTTCCGGGAGGGCCGAATGGGGTACGGCGGGCTCAATTTTCTTTTATGGCGCGTACCCAAACACCGGCTACAAAAGCGACTTATGAGGTGGGACCGACAGCAAGCCACTGGAGGGCGCAGGCTAAATCCGCAAAAAACCATATACATCAGTGGTCTACAGATATATCAACCGGGCGCCAGGAGGTCGAACTCGCGCCATTTGCCACGACCTTGGCGATACTTGCGCCGCCGCATTCGGCGGCGGCACACCGGGGGGTCTCGGGCGGAAAACCGGCACTTCCGATAACGCTACCTGTCTGCCGGACCTTAAGGCGGGCAATCCCCGCGTCTCCTCAAGCTCATCTTGGTCGCCAGCTGGGTTCGGTGGCGCAACGTGTTGAGTCCGAAACCTGCATTTGCAGCACGAGATCTCGCAGAGCCGATACTCGAGCCAGATCTACCCATCGTCGACGCGCACCACCATCTCTGGCTTCTCACTGAAGATGCGCTCGCCGCAATCGAGACCTCGGACACCGCTATCGCCCGGGGACTAGCGCCAACTTCTCGGCGCTATGCCCGGTATCTTCTCGATGAGCTGCTATCAGACGTCAATACCGGGCACAACATTCGCGCGACGGTCTATATCGACGCGCATGCTATGTACCGCACTAGCGGTCCAGACAGCTTGAGGTCCGTAGGGGAGGTCGAATTCGCGAACGGCGTCGCTGCGATGTCGGCGAGTGGCGCGTTCGGAGACATAAAGGCGTGCGCCGGCATCGTCGGAAACGTAGATCTGAGGATTGGGGATGCGGCGGAAGAGGTGCTGAACGCCCATCTGCGCTCTGGCGGCGCTCGATATCGAGGGGTCCGCTGCGGCGCGCTGACTGCCTATGACGCGGATACGGCAATTTTCGGCCCAGGCATCCCTCACTTGCTTCAGGACCCCGACTTCCGCCTTGGATTTCGGTGGTTGCAGAGGTTGGGACTGTCGTACGACGTCTTCGTGTTGGAACCCCAACTTCCCGACGTCATGGACTTAGCGAGAGCCTTTTCAGACACACCAATCATCCTCAATCACGTGGGGGTTCCGCTGGGCGTAGGTCAATACGCAGGGAAGAGGCAGGAGCGCTTTCCGATTTGGCGCCGCAACATCCGCGCACTGTCGACGTGCGAGAATGTCGTAGTGAAGCTAGGCGGGCTTGGGCTTCCGCTCGCCAATTTCAGGAGCGTCGCATCGGGCACATTGTCGACCTCCGAAGTGCTCGCTAAGGAATGGAAGTCCTACATCGATTCGTGCATTGACGCTTTCGGTGTTCATCGCTGTATGTTTGAGAGCAATTTCCCGGTGGATGCGGGCGCGTACTCCTACCCGGTCGTCTGGAACGTGTTTAAGCGGCTGACGGTCGGCGCGTCAAAAGATGAGAAGGCGGCACTCTTTAGCGGCACGGCCACGAAGGTCTACCGGCTTGACGTGTGAGTACGACCTCACGACCGCTAAATATCAACACACGCGCGGCGCTAAGCGCGAGCACGGTTCGTTTTGTACTACGGCTCTCATTTTTGAACGCGATGGCCCTGATTCGCATATGAATCCGCCACGATTGATTCTCCATCGGCAGATCCTAACCCTACATGTTGTCGCGCCGCGTCAGCTTCGGGTACTGAGGTCGAAAAGCACCATGGTCGCAGTACTCGACTGCGCGTTTTCAAAACAACAAACTCATAACCGAGGTGGCCGATGCTGATGGTTCGAGCGAAGTCGCGACTCTCCCTAGACGGACTTGCCGACAGGTTGAACATTGGCGTTCGCTCCCCCCTCCACTTGCGGGGCCCAACTAAAATAGAGAAGAGCGAAGGATACATTTGGAGTTACGCAGCCGATATGACAACTGCGATGTCGATTGCTCTCCCGACGCCGAAGAGATATCCGAGTCTCCCGCCGAGCGACGTCGCGGTGGCTCCAGGACCTTGTCGCTCGGATGCCGGGGCGTGAGTGCAAGGCGCGCATCAGATTGCGGAATAAAAAAGGAGATTGCATGCGGCAGACTTATGTCTATCGCGCGCGAGCCGTTCTTCCAGTTCATCGCGTTGGGGGCACTAATCTGGAGCGGGGTCCAATATTGGACAGTGCATCACGACCGCTATTCGATCTACCTAGGGCCCAGTGAGCGTCAACGGATTGCCGCAAGCTACTTTCTGCAATTTGGCTCTATGCCCACGGCGGAACAGCTCGGGGCGTTGATTGATCGCTATGTCCGCGAGGAAATTGTTCTGCGGGAGGGCCTCGCGCTCAATCTCGATAAGGGTGACGAGATTGTTCGACGCCGCATAATTCAGAAGTTCGAGTTCCTGGAGACGGATCTGGCAGTGATCGGGCCTCCTGAACAGATGGTTTTGGAGCGTTGGTTCGAACAGAATGCGATCCGGTACCTAACACCAAAGCGGGTCGCCTTTAGTCATGTGTATTTCACCGCCGACAAGGATGGCGAGGCGGCCACTAAGGCCCGCGCTTCTGAGGTCCTAAGGAGGCTGCGCGGAATGCATACCTCACACGCCAGCGATCTTGGCGATGCCTTCCCCGGCCCTTCGGATGTGGGGGCTTTGGCGCTCGATGAAGCGACAAGAGTCTTCGGCCAATCCGAACTGTCAGAACAGTTGTTCAAACTTCCCATAGGGCGATGGGAGGGTCCCTATCGTTCTGGCTATGGATGGCACTTGGTCTATATCACTGGACACTTGCAGCCGCACCTCCCGCAGTTGGTTGAGGTTCGCGAGCGCGTGCTCTCTGACTATCTGGATGAGCAGCGCCACATTGTCAACGAGCGGGCGTTCGAAAAATTGCGTGCCCAGTACACGGTCAGCTACGACGCGGTGGGTAAGGTCATGATCCCCGCAAAGGCGAACGTCATTCCAGCTTCGTCGGGAACCGATTAGGTGACCTCTCCGCGCTTATGTTGGGCTGCGAGAGCGATAGTCCTCCTTGCCAGCCTCTTAGGGTTGCCCGCCTCAGCCCATGAAGTGAGGCCAGCGTGTCTACAGATCACCGAGCGGCCGAACGGCCACTACGATGTTCTCTGGAAGCAGCCAAGCATAGGAGCCCTGGCGGTACACTTGGTGCCACGGATCAGTCGCGGTCTGCTTGAAGCGGCCCCGAGTTCAATCGAAACGGCGTCCGATTTTCACATCCGACTGTGGCGTAACCTCGATGCTGGCGCTCAGGGCCTCGAAGGGCGGACGCTGGAAATCGAGGGTCTGGACCAGACTATCACCGATGTCCTGGTCTCGATCACCGACACCAACGGGGATTCGGTCCAGCAACTCCTTCATCCACAGCACCCAACCCTCACGCTGCACTTGCATCAGACGGCCGTCGCGCTGTCCGCCTACATCACGCTCGGCATCGAACACATTCTGACGGGAGTCGACCATCTCTCCTTCGTGTTGTGCCTCATACTGCTGGTGCGACTGCGCGTGACCTTATTCAAGACCATCACCGCCTTTACAGTTGCGCACTCAATCACACTGGCGATGACCACCCTGCATGTCATCTCGGTACGCCCTGCCGTGATCGAGGCGTTGGTCGCCCTCAGCATCCTTTTTGTCGCGGTTGAGCTTGTCCACAACTATCGGGGCAGGAGCGGCCTCACAGTACGCTACCCTTGGGTGATTGCCTTCACGTTCGGCCTGCTGCACGGCGCTGCTTTTGCCGGTGCGCTGGCACAAATCGGCTTGCCTCCCAAAGCGATCCCCATGTCGCTGCTGTTGTTCAATATCGGGGTTGAACTCGGCCAGCTCCTATTTATCTCGGTGGTGCTCTCGATCTGCTGGGCGCTTGGAAAACTACCCAGGGAACTGCCAACTTGGGCGCGCTGGGCTGCCCCCTATGCCATCGGTTCCTGCGCCGCCTTTTGGTTCCTCGAGCGGCTGCATAACTGTCTCAGCTAACCATGTTTACGCATTCTTCGGAGAGTGTCATGAGAAGGCTTAAGCTTCTGCCTTTAGGGTTGTTCTGTGCCTTGGCAACTTCGGAGGGAACGTCACTCGCCGGTTCACCGCTCGATACTGTTAAAATAAACCCGCTGCGGGAAGCCTATTACGGTGATCTGCATCTACACACAAGCTACTCTCTTGATGCATATCTACAAGGAAACGTAAGCGTTGATCCCGACGAAGCCTATCGCTTTGCCAAAGGCGAGGTGTTGCGATACTTGGGGCAATCGGTACAGCGTCGGGAACCGTTGGACTTCTTGGCAGTGACGGATCACGCGGAAAACCTCGGGGTGTTTAATGCGCTTGATGACCCCAACAGCGCACTCTCTCGGAGTGAGGTGGGTAAGAGATCCAGAATGATTCGAGAAAGTCTGATGTCGCCGGAGGCGCAATCTCCTTCGAATCAAGTCGAGTCATTCTTCCGAGAGTTTCTCCTCGGCGACAAGAACAAATTGCCGGAGGCCCTTAAGGCCGAATCGGCTGCCGGCTGGGCCCGTGAAATCGATTTCGCCAACCGGAACTACGTGCCAGGAAAATTCACAACCTTCATCGCCTATGAGTGGACTGCGGTGTCATTGCCCTCGTGGGCAAATCTGCATCGCAACGTGATCTTCAGAGGGAATTCGGCACCAAGGCCGTTTACCGCCTTTGATTCGAAACGCCCCGAAGACCTGTGGGCTTGGTTAGAAGCGATTCGCAAGCAGGGTTTTGAGGCGCTGGCCATTCCCCATAATGCCAACGCAAGCAACGGCCTCATGTACGATTGGGTGGATAGCTATTCTCACCAGATCGGTCAGGCGTATGCCGAGCACCGCCAAGCGAATGAGCCTCTTAGCGAAATCTCTCAGATAAAAGGTGCGTCGGAAACTCACCCGTTGCTTGCCCAGAATGATGAATTCGCCGACTACGAAATATTTGACTACTTGGCGGGTGCGCGACATCAAGTCGGGCGCGTGGAAGGTTCTTATCTGCGTGACGCGTTGAGTCGGGGCCTAGTCTTGCAACGTCAGCTAGGCATTAATCCGTATAAATATGGATTTGTCGGTGGGTCCGATTTGCACGGCGGCCTTTCCGTAAGCGCTCAAGCTGATTTTGCGGGAGCGGTTCACGGCAATGAAGTCGCCTTGTCGAGTAGTGCACTGAGCCAGGCGCAAGCAGCACATGCGCTGGGGGGGGGCGAGTCGGAGACGCGAAGGCTAACTTCTGGAAATCTGACGGGTGTATGGGCAGAGAGCAATACGCGGGAGTCTATATATGACGCTCTCCGACGCAAGGAGACATTCGCCACGACCGGCACCAAATTGAAAATCCGGTTCTTCGGCGGCTGGAACTTCGACAAAACGCTCTTGCAAGAAGTAGATTGGGTGGCTGCGGCATACGCGCGTGGCGTGCCAATGGGCGGTGATTTGCCCGCAAGAACTGACATCGTCGCCGTACCGACTTTTGTTGTGTATGCGGTTAAGGACCCCAACGCCGGAAGCCTGGACCGGGTGCAACTCGTCAAGGTCTGGGAGGAGGGCGGGAAGCAGATGCAAAAAGTATTCGACGTAGTGTGGTCCGGCCGGCGTCAACAGCGCACCGCAACGGATAATCTCCCCGCAGTGGGCAGCACCGTCGATCTAAAGACGGGTCACTTCACGAACGACATAGGCGCTACACAACTGCAGGCTGTGTGGAGCGATCCAGCATTCGATCCACGCAATTTCGCGGCCTATTACATGCGTGTTCTAGAAATACCTACGCCCAGATGGTCCACACTAGTCGCAATTGAAGCTGGCTTACCCCTCCCGAGCGATGTCCCGGCTGAAGTCCAACAGCGCGGCTGGTCATCACCGATTTGGTATACGCCGACACAAGTCGGCAGCGAAAGACGGTGAAAGTCCGTTGCGAAGATGGCTTCGCGAACCACGTCGCACTCGAGTTTTACGTGATTGTACAGGAGGCACGAGCGGGCTGTTGACAGGGAAAAGTAGTGAACATCCAAAAGACGATTGTTTGAAGGCTGCTGCTGGGATCTACGGATAATGCGGTCTGAATGATCCCGGAGTCGATCTCCGTACCCAATCGAACGCTGTTCTCCGAGTTTGAGGGCGTGAAAGGGATCAGGCGAAACCGTGCTGCGCGCGATAGTCGGAAAAAATCGTGGCAATCTCTGCCGCAGAGACTCCCCAGAATTTGGTGGCGTATTGAGCTTGACGTGGAGGATGTTGAGCCACCCACGCCCGCATCCTTTTCTCAACGTCAGGCGAAAGCATAAGTGTAAAGCGGTCGTACAGAGATCGCACGGTGCCCAGCGGGTCCGCGAGAAAAGCTCGGTTGTCCACATGAAAGAACTGCTGTGGATCTCTCCAAGAGACTGCCGCTTGCACGCGGTCTAACGCGCTTCGCCAGTATGTACACTGCCACGGCCCCAAGGAGGTGGCCTCCTCGCCTTCACGTCCCCACTGCCAGCTGTAGGCCGAGTGTATCAGGCTGCAAAATGAGGGGATCGACTGCACAGGATCTCGGTGTGTCTGGACGATGCATGCATCCGGGAATACCCTAAGGAGAGCGTCAATCGCAGGCGTATGATGCGGTGCCTTTAGAAGCCAGCGTTTTTGTGGCTCGTGGGCGCCAATGAGTCGCAGGACGTCAACATAGCGAGTGTAAGACGCCAGTACGCTCTGAGACCGAAACCAAGCCGCATACGTCGGCAGATTGAGCATGAGCAAGTCATCGCTCAAGAAGTTCTGACGTAGTAGTTCACAACACTCCAGCAGTTTGCTGGCCCAGCTGTCAGCCGAAATGGTAGATTCCGGCATCCGTGTGTTTAGCTTCGCCAAATAGCTCGCCTGCGCGCGGAGGTCAGCGACACAGCTGCGATATTCGCTGTGCAATTCCCAATACGCGCTGGGGGGTCTGATAGTTGGCCTGCGTGCTAGCCAGTGCGGCAAACCCTGGAACTGTGGATCTAGGGAAAGTAGCCAGTGCAGCGCCGTAGTTCCTGTGCGTGGAAGGCCGAGGATTACTAGCGGTCGCTCAATCGGCGTCGCGCGTACCTCGGGGTGTTCGGTCCAGCCTCTCTCTGCATAGAGGCGCGCTACGAGAGTCTGTACACAGTATTCAAACACTGCTTTCCAGCCGACGTCAGAAAGGGTCAGGTCCGCGTCATGAGCCTCGAGGAGCGTACGCAAGCCTTCACGATAGGTTCCATCACCGAAGTTTCCAAGGCCGGTCCTAGCTGCGGCTACGTCGTGCAGTTCGTCTTCGGAGGCGGAGAGTTTCCGTGCCGTCATAAGCATTGTCCTTCCTTGGCAGACCAACCGTGATGGCCGAAAGCATGCGTGCCCTTCACTGCGAGCGCTCGGACGATCCGTAGCGGATGATCCAGCGCCGATGCGCAACGTAACCTATGTGCCACGTAGTCGGCATTCACGCAAGCAGGTCAGCGCAACAAGAACGTGCCGAGGGATCGGCTGGATGGGGAAACGCAACTAGACACGAGCTGGCGCGTGCAAGCTCCGTTCTCCGTATGATCGCGCTCCACGATCGGTGTAGAGGGCAAATGCTGTTCAAATGACATTGGCTCAACAACATAGACCCCATCTCTGTCGCCGGCCTGGGACCCCAATTTGCGCGCAGGTCGCGACACGGGTCAATCGCGGCCGGGCTAGCGGACATTGCGACAGCTTCGTTGTCCAGTCACCTTGGTGATTGCGAGTATTGGAATATTCCATGAATACGCGCGGGAGAACGCGGCGTTCTCATCGTTTGGCGATGCGGCGCTAAAGTTCCACTGATTTCCCATGTAACCCTTCTTTGTCACGTTCTACGTCCCCTTCCCCGATGAATGCCTGCAACTGACGTTCCCGTCGATTGATCGCGGTATCTACAACCGTCGCAAAACCTCGTTCCCAGGCAACTCTTTGAATTGAATCGGGCATGCCGGTTGTCCGAGCCTGCAATTGGCGGCACCTCGCTAGGATCGCAACGTGTCCTCATTTTCAGTAGCCCAACTAAAGGATTGACCGCTCGGCTCGCCTATGACGAACTGCTGGTTTGTTGTTTGAATCGACTAAAGACGACTAGAGATCCGTACCATCAGTCTCCGGTCCCGCCGGGAGTCGGAAGAACGCATGGTGATCGGGAACAACGCACGGAGGAGTCACTGTATGTCCCTGACATCTGCCCCGCTTGCATCTGATGCAAAGGCAAAAGCAGTCGAATGCGCCGCCGACTTTCTCCTCAACGCAGCTGGACACCATCGGACGTCCGGTGTGTACGTGTCTCATGACGACGACGAGCGACAAGCGACGTTCTCTCCATACCCTATGCTGCTGGATGAGGCCCGTCGCATACTGGGCGGCTTAAAGGAAGTTGGCTTGAAGTCTGGTGCACGAGTTGCTCTGTTGCTCGAGCGCCCGATGGATTTCCTTCCGGCGTTTTGGGCCTGCATATTGGGTGGCTTTATCCCCTGTCCATTGGCAGCTATCCGAAACGATGAAGAACGCTGGGGAAAGCACCTCGCTCACGTCGACGCGCTACTTGGGCGTCCGCTGTTCATTGGTACAGGCGACTCGTTGACCGAACTACTAGGCGCTATAAACTCAGTAACCTCTGTACGCCTTGACTTGTTGCGTACAAGCGAACCTAGTGACGAGATACACCAAGCGGCCCCCTCGGATGCTGCCCTTCTCATGTTGACCTCCGGATCCACGGGAAATGCGAAGGCAGTTGAACTCACCCACGCCAACCTCGCTGCCTCGCTCGCGGCCAGGGCCGAGCGGCAACGGCTAAGTTCCGCTGACACGATGTTTAACTGGATCGCTTTCGATCACGTTGCCGCGCTACTGGAATCACATATGATCGCGACATATGTGGGCGCCACGCAGTTACACGCGCAGCCAGCTGCAGTCCTATCAGATCCGCTGCGATTCCTCAAGCTTATACATCAATACCGAGTCTCGATTGCATTCGCTCCGAACTTTCTTCTTGGGCAAATCAATTCTGCCCTAAGGGCTGACGGTGAGGAGCGATCTGCGCGCGGTGGACTTGCGCTTGACCTCTCCTGTCTGCGACGAATTGTTACCGGCGGAGAAGCCAATGTCGTCGAGACCAGCCGGAACTTCCTCGAATTGCTCGTACCGTACGGTCTCGCCCGATCTACGTTGTGGCCCGCGTTTGGCATGACCGAGACGTGCGCCGCATCAGTGTATTCCCACGAGTTCCCAGATTTGGATGGGAGCCGGGAGTTCGCGTCGGTGGGATTACCCCTCAGAGGGCTCGAGATGCGTATCGCAGGGGACGATGGGTACGCAGTTGGGGCGGGCGGAGTGGGTGAGTTGCAGCTACGGGGTCCGATGATTTTTCATCGCTATTACAACAACGAGGAAGCAACTCGCGCAGCGTTTACAGTCGATGGTTGGTTTCGTACTGGTGATGTAGGTTGTATCGAAGACGGGCGGCTTTGTCTCATTGCCCGTAACAAGGATAGCATCATTGTCAGCGGAGTGAACTACTATAGCCAGGAGCTCGAAACACGATTGGAGCAACTGGGCGGGATCGAGCGGTCCTTCCTCGCCGCATTTCCCAGCCGACCGAAAGGTGCTGACACGGAACAGCTAGTGGTGGCGTTTGCCACATCGATTCCCTTAGAGGACGAAGAAGCGATTTACAACTTGATGGTCGCAGTGCGCAACACGACCGTAATGCTGTGGGGTTTTCGCCCAGCTTTGGTCTTACCCTTACCCATGGAAGTATTTCCGAAGACGAGTCTAGGCAAGATCCAACGTTCTTTGATGCGCAAACGATTCGAGGCCGGAGCCTACAAGACGTACGTGGCAAATATCGACCAGATTGTCACTTGCCAACTAGGAGGCTATACGGCCCCACAGACGTCGCTCGAAACTACTGTTTCCGAGATCTTCGCGACTGTACTTGGAATCGAAGTGGCTACGTTGAGCACAACTGCAAGCTTCTTTGATCTGGGCGGCACATCGCTTGACATCTTAAAGCTGACACGCGCGCTCAATCGGCGCTTTGGGCTGTCGGCCACCCTTACGACGGTTCTGCAGCAGCCCGCAGTCCGACAACTTGCGGCATGTATTGCGTCGTCGGTGAATCAGAAAGCTCGGGACTATGATCCCATAGTAATTATGCAACGCATTGGAAAAGGAGTACCCCTATTTTGTGTCCATCCAGGGAACGGCTCGGTACTTACCTTTGTCAATCTGGCAAAATATTTTGTCAATGAACGCCCGTTCTATGCACTGCGGCCGCGCGGATTTGACGTTGGTGAGGAATGTTTCAGAACATTCGATGAGATCGTCGACACATACTACGATGCAATCCGCAGATCTCAGCCAAACGGGCCGTACGCGCTGTTGGGATACTCAATCGGTGGTTCTATAGCGTTCGAACTTGCCAAGAGGCTGGTAGCGGGAGGTTGCCATGTTGCCTTCCTAGGGTCGATCAACTCATGGCCACTAGGAAGGCAGCCGCCGCAGGATTTTCAAAATCTGGCCTTGGACCTTGCCTCCGATGTACTCCAGCTCATAGATGCGAAGCAAGTAAAGGAGCTGCGAGAGCTGGAACAGGCGCGACGGCCTGACTGGAACCCGTGCGAAGACATCATACGAATTGCCTCTCGCGAAAGGCTTTCGCAGCTGGACCTAGATCTCGCGAGATTCTCAGTATGGGCGGAGGTCGCGCGTTCGCTAACCACCTATTTCTGGGCACACACTACGTCGGGAACAGTGAACGAGATGACGGTATTTTACACTGATACTTACGGAGAAGGCGGTGCCGAAGGCGCCGACTGGAGCAATCAAATGCGGAAATGGAACGAATTCGTTCGGAGCCCCAGATACATTCGGGTGGCAGGTAATCACCACACCCTCATGGCACCGATCCACGTCGCCGGATTCCAATCCGTCCTGCGCGGTGAGATTGGCCTGGCACTTCGGAATCAGGAGTGAGCCCGTTCCACTAAGTCCAACTGTTTCAGAAATCAACAACCGCCGCCGGCCGACACCCCTCGAGGCGTCCAAATCGGTCGAAACGACAGGTCCGCGCCATCGGTCACGTTCCCCGGATTGACGTTGGCCCCGTTTGTGCACAGTCTGACTCAAAAGTTGGCCCGCTTCTGAGCTCCGTTGTTGCTGACAACTCGTAGCAAATTGTCGGGGTGTCAGATGGCCCAGCTGTGGGCGGAGGGACATTGTAATCGACTCGCGAGCTCTCGATCTGTTGGCAGGCGTCCTCGAGTGAGGTGAGTTGCGTGACGTTCGCCGCCGCGTCAGCCGCATCCGTTTTGTTCGTCTTCACGAACGGCCGGACGAATTTGGTGGCAATAAGTCTCACTTCATGGCCCATCGCCGCAAACCGACGCGCCCAATGCTGCGAATTGCTGCAGGCCGCCATCGCGACAATCAACGGCGTCAGGTTGCTGAAATTCTCGAGCAGCTCTGACCGCTGCGGCCTTCAATCGCCGCAGCTCGCCAGTCTCTGGATCGACCGGGGGCAGTTGAAAGATCCGGTTTGCGACATCGAGACCGGTGACGGTTGGCACGACGACGCTCCTGCAAATGTGGCGACGCCAACAACCTTTAACCACAAGACCGGAAGGCTTCCATATCATCTTCGGTAAACCGTGACTTCTCCATCGTCCTCTTTCTCCTTCGCGTGGAGGACTTCAGAAGCCGAGCTTAGTTCAATTCCAGTCTGCCCAACAATTCGGCACCGAGGTCAGTCGCCTCACGCGGGACAGTGCCAATAGATCCGGTTCCTTGAACCAGCACACCTCCTCGGGTTGAGCATTGGTCAATCAACCGCGGATGGAGCCAACGCGGATTACGGAGGTGCTTACCTTTTCGGTAACCGCACGG
Organism: Steroidobacteraceae bacterium; assembly: GCA_036499585.1. Lineage (GTDB taxonomy): Bacteria > Pseudomonadota > Gammaproteobacteria > Steroidobacterales > Steroidobacteraceae > 13-2-20CM-66-19. The sequence goes on along the minus strand of DASYDM010000057.1, from coordinate 82,400 downwards.
TCGGGGCGTTGCTGCATTGGCGCCTCCCAGTGACATGGTCAGACCCGTTGTCCTATACGACCGTGAGGTACGCCGTCGAGCGTGTAAGCGCGGGAACGGGTACCTACGCGAAACATTTCGCATCCGGTGTACCCAAAATGGCACTTTCGAAACGACTCACCAAGAGCCCGGGGGGCGTGGAGCTGCAAAACCCATCGGAAACTATGTGCCGCTCCAATGGCGGGGTCGTTGAAAGCACCATGAACTCATTCGACACGTCTAGTCTGAAATTCGTATATGGGCCCGTCAATGCCGAAGATGTGGTGCGTTTGCCCGGAGTACCTTGGGTTGTCGCGAGCCACCTCAATGCGGATATCACCTCTGGAATGCCGCCTACTCGATACGGTCCAGGTCCTCTAGAATCGATCCGAATCGACACGCATGAGGTGCGTCGGCTCTACCCCTCACCGGAAAGCACCGTGGATTGGGATCGGGTGACCTACCCGGATTGCCCCGAGCCTCCATCGAGCCTTTCATCGCACGGATTGAACGTGCGGCCGCTCGGCAACAAGAGCTTTCGCCTTTACGTCAACAATCACGGAGGCCGCCACTCGGTTGAGATCATCGATGTTGCAGTTGACGGTGAACGGCTCCGTTCGACGTGGCGAGGTGGCGTTGTGGCACCGCTGGAAGATCTCGGCGTGTGGCCTAATGGAGTCGCCCCGCTTCCGGGCGAAGGTTTCATCCTATCGGGGTTCAACGTCGCAACGTGGAGACCCAAGTATGGCTGGAAAAGGTTTGCGCGTTACCAAGGGACGCGGCCCGGCGAGCGCTTGGTGTTTGGCCCCGGTACAGGCGGAATGTCCAATGGCGTAGAGCTCTCGCGTGACGGGGAGTGGGTCTTCATTGCCGATACGTTGCGGCAATCGGTATTTCGTATGCCAATGATTGACGGAGAACAATCGGTCTTAAAACTCAACTTCGGTGTCAATAACCTCCGTTGGGGTGAGGACGGACGCCTATATGTCGCCGGGGCGGTCTGGCCAAAGTTTGAGCATGCGGAAGACGAACACAAGCTATTTGAGCAGGCGCAGGCTGTCACCGGTATCATCGCCGCGGCGATAGATCCGGAGACACTTGCTGTCGATATCGTGGTGAATGACGCGCATGGATTCGCCGGCACATATGGAGCGACTTCAACCGCATTGCAATTCGAAAACCAGCTCTGGCTTAGTAGTGAGATCAGCGATCGCATTGCGATACTATCGCTACGGACGTGAGTGAATGCCTCATCGCCAGATGCTTCCGTCTTGCGCGACTTGATGGACCCAATTCGTCCGTCTTCAATCCGAATCGCAGTTTCGATCCATCAACGGCAGGGGCGCAAAAGAGATCGGCTTCGATGAAATAAGATGCGAGAATCAAGGAAATTAGGCAACTGCCTCAATATCATGGATTTGAGGGATCGGGCTCGGCAACGTTTGCCGCGGGCCATATTCCATTTCTTGGACGGCGCGGCTGAGACGGAACTTACGGCACGACGCAATACGGATGCCTTTAATGACCAAAAGCTAATCCCGAGATGCCTCAGGGATGTTGCCTCGGTGACCACAGCGACCCGAATCCTAGGCCAGGACATTGAGTGGCCAATATTCTGCTCACCAACCGGTGCATCCAGACTTTTTCACCCGGATGGCGAGCTTGCGGTCGCGCGAGCAGCGGCGCGGTCCGGCACGCTCTATGGCGTGGCTACGGGCTCGACCTATACCCTAGAGGACATTGCTGCGGCCAGTACCGCTCCGAAAATGTTTCTGCTCTATCCGCACAAGGATCGTGAGCTCATTCGAGACCTCATTGATCGCTGTAAACGGGTCGGATATTCGGCAATTGGCCTCATGGTCGATGTTCCCGTGATGGGAAACCGCGAACGAGACTTACGGACCGGCTTCAATCGTTGGCCCACGTGGTCATTGGACCTTCTAATGAGCGCGGCAAGCCGGCCCGCTTGGGCGGTAGGACAAATGCGCCGAGGTCCATTATTCATGGCCAACTATCCACGAAATGTGGGAGCGGGTGTTCAAATAGACTCTTCTATCACTTGGACTGAAGTTCGTGGTCTCATTGATCGCTGGGGCGGTCCGTTTGCCCTTAAGGGCGTGATGTCAGCCGATGATGCCCGTCGGGCGGCTGATATTGGGGCGAGTGCCGTGATTGTATCTAACCACGGTGGACGTCAGTTGGATGGAGCCGCGGCGCCGATCGAAGTGCTACCCGAGATTGCTCGGGCAGTTGGGACGCGCGTCGAGGTCATCCTCGATGGTGGAATTCGTCGTGGCGTACATGTCTTGAAGGCGTTGGCCTGTGGAGCGAAGGCCTGTTCCATCGGCCGTCCATACTTGTACGGCTTAGGTGCGGGAGGGGAGGCGGGGGTGACGCGGGCATTGGAGATATTGCGCAGTGAGTTAGTGCGGGCCATGAAATTGTGCGGATGTACGAATCTAGAAGCGATCGACGACACTTTGACGAGGCGGCTGCCGTGAAGCCTTTACGTACGCTTTCGGAGCGCTTGTCAAAGCAAAAGGCGCTTCTGGGATTGTTGCAATCGAATCCAAATCCCGCTTTAGCGGAGATGGCCGGGATGTGCGGATACGACTTCCTACTTATGGATGGCGAGCATGGTGTCTTCAGCGAGAGTGACTACCTGCACGGTCTGCGAGCAGCCGCGGCAGTGGATATGCTCGCCTTCGTTCGCTTGGCGAAACACGACCTACAGGCCTTGGGCCGGTATTTGGACGTGGGTTTCGACGCGATAGTCGTGCCGAATGTCTCGACGGCGGAGCAGGCGAGAGGTTTGTCTCGCGCGATGACATATCCTCCCACCGGAACACGTGGGTTTGGTGCCGCCCTCCATCGCTCGACTAGGTATGGAATGGATCTGGCCGCTCACATAAATGCGCCCAGAGAACGGGTATCGCTTCTAGTGATCATCGAGTCAGCTCTTGGTGCTGCAAACGTAGAAGACATCCTCGCGGTGGAGGGAGTGGATGGGGCCATCGTTGGTCCTGCCGACCTGACGGCAGACTTGGGCTTCCCGGGAGACTTCTCCATGACGGCCTACACTCGGGCCCTTGAGGGCATCGAGCGGGCTGTTTTGGCCCGGGGAAAGCTGCTCGGCACGGCTCCACATCCTGGCAGATCAGTTGAGGTACTGAGGAGTCTCGGGTACCGGCTGATTCTGCTCGGCGCGGACGTGGGTCTAGTGCGCGACGCGATGCTGGCTCAAGTGAGCATGGCACGATCTTGCTTGTAATCTGTGTTGCGCTGTTCAAGCCCGCCAAACGATTGAACGTCGCGAGCGACGAAGCTTTCTTGAGCGGATCGCCGCCCGGTTGCGTGAGTTCTTCCAAAATGTGACGCGAAGGTTGCCAGGCTGGCGTTTATATAAACGCCGAGGAAGGTCCCGCTTACCGACCTACAACCCGTTCTTGATGGAGGCGCCCACCCCGCTTAACACATCGAGGAGATTGCCAGAAGAATTTAATACCGACTGGTACGTATATCGTTCAACAAAAATGGCGAATCAGTCGCGCTGATACCCACGCAATCCAACTCCGTCACGCGGCGCCCCGTATGCGAAATCGACGTATGAATACGTATCTAAAGCCATGAAGCGGGGTGAAATGCCACAAGCCATTCCGCCGATTTCAGGATAGCGCATGTTGCCGAATCGCATATTGCGCCGCAGACTTACTGTGCTCTCTATCAAGGCAATGATCTTGCCCAAACAAGTCGACGGTTCGTATTCATCCGGTCAAACGAGAGAGTGTCCAGAACGGAGGACAACGCAATGCACGACGAAGTATTCTCAGTTCGCCAGTCCTCTTCGCTTTCGCCGAATTGTACCCGCAACGATGCCCCAATGGGGAACGTAGAAGGGAAGGTTGCCTTCATCACGGGGGCTGTCAGTGGTATCGGCCTTGGGGTCGCGCTCGCGCTTTTGAAGGCGGGCATGAAGGTGGCTATCACGTATCGGACAAAGAATCATCTTGATGAGGCGATGGAACTACTACAGTGCGCTGAGAGTCGCGTTCACGCCATCAGTCTTGATGTGACAGATCGTGCAGCGGTAGCGGTCGCCGCTGATGAGACTGTCCGTCGTTTCGGAAAGATACACGTGCTCATTAGCAATGCAGGTGTCGGCCCGGACATCCCACTGACCAGCGCGACGTATGATGACTGGGACTGGTGTATGGGTGTAAACGTCAGCGGGGTATTCAATTGCATCCACACCTTTCTGCCGCGGATCCGGGCACATGGCGAAGGCGGGCACATAGTCGCAACCTCGTCCGTCTTCGGAGGACTACTGGCCGGCGCTTTCTGGGGCGTGTACTGCACTAGTAAGGCCGCAGTGGTGGGAATGATGGAGGCGCTCCGATCGGAACTGGTACACACAAATATTGGCGTCTCAGTGTTCTGTCCAGGGCCTGTAACTTCGAACGTACAGCAGAGCGCGCGGAACCGCCCGGCAACACTTCCGCAAGCGGGAGTACCTGATGGTCAGGTGTTGGCTCGAGTTCAGGAGTTCTATACGTCAGTACAGGACGCGCTAAAGACCTACGGCGGGTCAGCGTCAACGATGGATGCATTCGAGGCGGGTGAGCATGTCTTGAACGGGATCCGCAACAACCAGTTGTATATTCTGTCCCATCCAGAATTCCGACAGGCCATTTGCGATCGGACTAACGCACTGCTGGCATCGATCCCCGCGGGCTCGGTGGCGGCGATACCGCCAGCGCGGGTCGCTTTCGCACAAGTCGCGCGCAACCCGATCTACCTGCATGAACTCGATCGCAGACGAAGCATGCGTCCCCACGAGTAACCTCGCGAACAGGCAGTCACCCATCTAGCTCTAAATCGGCAGATCTCTAAGGCGCCGAATCGTACGCCAGTCGATTCGCGCATTCCATTGCGGTTCTGCGTCCTCTTCCTTCCCCAGCACGGCCGAGACTTCAATCTTCTCGGCGGGATCTTCGTAGAATAACGTCACCGGCATACCGATACGCAGCCCAAGCTCGTGCGCGACTTCATCTAGTGGCCGGCCCTCGTTGCCTGGACCAGAGCCATGACGCAGACGGCCACAGACGGTGCACTCGGAGTCATGGATCGTGCCGAGATCCGCGTAGATTCGCAATGCCATTGAGTGCCACCTCGCAATGACCGAGGGGCTTCATTTCTGTGACACAAACGCTGCCCTCGGAAAGTGTTGGGGCGTTCGGTGTGCTGCGCGTCCTGCCGGTGATGGTGCTATGAGACTTCATGCTTATGGAGAGCAGTTTCGATTTCGGCCCGAAAAAGTGCTTGAAAGCTCGCGACATTCTTCGGCATCATCAGTGTGTAGTGATCGCCAGGAACGTCAACGAACTTCGCTGGTTGTAACGAAAATTCGCCCCAGCGCCGCAGCCTCTTGCGCCAGTCATCCCCCAAAGCCAGCCCCGCGATGCCGTCGCTACAAAATATCGTCATGGAGCTGACTTTTCCGATCGTTGCGTGTTGATACATGACGTCTTCGGTTACGTGTGCAACCCGAGACCAAGTCAAGAATTTCGTTGAGTCGAGGTCTAGTTGTGCAACTCGCGTGCGAGAGGCGAATCGCAATATATATTCCGATGTTTCAAGAGTTGCCGGAGCATCTGGAATCTCGGCGCGCAGCCGCTCACATTGCTTCGCATCTATGAGTTCTAAAACCCAGGCGACGGCAGTCGCGATCTCAACGAATTGCACTGAGATCGGCACGAAATTTGGAACGTAGTCGATTAACCCAAGAAATCCCACAGTATGACCTCGCGTCTCGAGCTCCTTCGCGATCTCGAACGCAATGCCTGCTCCCATGGAATACCCGGCGATAGCGTAAGGCCCTTGCGGCTGGCGCTCGATGACTGCATTGGCATAGGAGTTGACGAAGTCCTCAAGCCTTTCGAAACACGCTTCTCCGGTATTGAATCCCGGCGGTCGAAAAGCGTAGAAAGGGCGGTCGTTCAAGAAGTACTTCGCGAGATTTACTAAGACCAAGACCTCGCTGTTCCCAGGATGCACACAGAACAGGGGGGTCTTCCTGCCTGTTGTCTGCAAAGGCACTACGGGATCATATGTAGCTCCCGCAATCGGTGATCCAGACAAAATCCGGGCCGCCAACTGACACACCGTTGGATTCTGGACGATGATCGGGAGCGAGGCTTTCACGCCAAAGCGGATCTCAAGAGCATGGGTCAATTTCAAGATATCAAGTGAAGTCCCACCAAGATCGAAGAAGCTCGCAGTCGTGCTGAGCGCGGACGGACCGATACCCAAGATCGCGGCGTAGATTTCGGCAACGCCGCTTTCAGTCTGGCTTTTAGGCGCCGTATGTCCGCCGAGCTGTCGGGCGGTGATGTCCGCGACGGAGGCGAGTTCGGCGTTGTACGTTCCCGCTTCGAAGCGCTTCCGCATTAGTGAACGCTGAATCTTTCCGAGACTTGTCTTGGGAAAAGCGCTCATCGGTAAAGGCAAGACGAACGTGGGCCGGAACCCCCACAGCATAATCGCCGTATTGCGCACGGCGACGAGTAGCTGATAAATACGCTCCTCAACGGTCGCGGGCACGGGCGTGGCAAACGCGACTACAAGCTGTTCTGTGTCAGCACCTTTCGGTCGAATGGGAAATGCGGCGAGGAAGGACCGCTCAATGCCGTCCAGTTGCTGCAGCTGTGTTTCGAGCTCGTGACTGAAGTAATTCACGCCGCTCACGATAATCGTGTCCTTTATGCGCGCCACAATGCTGAGACGCTCGTCGTCGATCCGTCCGAGATCGCCGGTTCGAAACCATCCATCGGCGGTGAACGCTGCTTGCGTTGCCTCTTCGTTCTTGTAGTACCTCGAGAACACTATAGGGCCTCGTACTTGGACTTCTCCAGATTCGCGGTCGGGGAGGGAGTGGCCGTCCTCATCCGTGATGCGCATTTCGAGTCCATCCACAGGTAGGCCGACTGTGGCAAATTCCCGGTTTGCGTCCAGCATTGGGAACTCAAGCGAGTACACGACAGCGGCGCATGTCTCGGTCAGACCATATATGGGACACAGTGCATCCCGTGATAGTCCATATGGCTTAAGCAGCTCGAGAAAACGAAGCCCTGTTTGCACCACATTGGCTTCACCCCCTGTCAAGATACGCCGCAAACACGATAGATCGGGCGGGGCGCCATTGCGCGTGTGTAGTGCGACGTCCGTGGATTGAAGGGCGGAGTTGATTTGACCAAGTAGGAAGTTTGGCGCGAATGTGACGGAGACACGGTACCGATCGATGATTCGAAGGAACAGCAGCGGATCCGCGAGAACCTTCGCGGGTTCTATATGTACCTGCATGGCGCCGACAGACGCGGCAGTCGTATGCGCTTCCAACAGCGCCGCAACGTGATCAAATCCAACCCAGTTGAATGCAACGTCTGCGGAACTCCAATGATGTCTGTTCCGTTTAGCTATCATCGATGCGAGGATATTACGGTGTGTAAGCTCTACAGCTTTGGAATTGCCGGTGGACCCCGAAGTCAGCATGAGGACGGCGGGATCCGACTGGCTGGCCCTTTGAACTCTCTCGTATCTTGAGCTTGCGCGTAGGTCATCCAAGCACGCGGAGTTGACCGACGTAGGCAGATCCATGAGCGATTCGTGGGTGCTAATGAAGAGCGGTCGATTCAACAGAGTGTCTACATGAGAGACGTGCTTTGCCCACCGCTCGGGATCACTGCCGGTTCGCGTTAGTGGGCACGGGACATATCCGCCCAGGATGCATGCCCAAAAAGCGGGTATGAAGTCTCTTGGCCTCTCGAGCAATAGTGCGACCTTTGCTTTGGGACCAAGGCCACATGTTCGCAGCCCGCTCAATAGGCACTGAGCTTCATCAAGCAAAGAAGGATAGGTGAATATCTCCGTCTCATGGTGATCCTGAGACGCTATGCGAACGCCCGAGGTCGGGTGGCTCTTCGCTGCGTTCAGCAGGACATCTGCCAAGCTGTCGAAGGTCTTCTCAGTTGAAGCGGATGGAAGTGAGACAGATGTAGCGGACATGCAAGACTGCTCCTTGTCTTTGAGGTTCGATTGGCCCACTTCGCTTCGCAGAAGAAGGCTATTCCATGTGTGTCAATGTCGCGTTCTCAATCTTCAGGCCGATGCTCATTAGCAGCTGCGCGAGTTCGACACAGTAACCTTATGCCGTCAACCCCATGCGGGTCGAGCGCGTCCGATCTAGAGAAGATTCAGACTTAAACGAGTCCTGCGATTGGTAGGATCGAGGCGCCGAGAGGTACCCGTAATCAACAGCTTGCAACAGCGAAACTTTCGCATGCGGTCCTTCGTACATCGCATTGTTGCATCGGGTCCTTACCAGAGCACCGACGCTATCGGCAGAAGAGGGAGCGTGACAGAGCCGGATTGCGTGGCAATTTCGCGGTTCCTTCTGCAAGGACCACATTACTCTGCGGCCTCCAAAGGCAGCCGCCGCAGCTTACGTATAGTGGGAAGCCGGGCCGGAATAGCCGTACCGGGAAATATCCATGGCCAGAGAGCGTTGGCCACTTCACTGATGTAAACGTCGCCGTGTGAATCGACAGCGATGCCGTGTGGGGCAACAAAACGGTCTGGGCCGATGGCTGCCGTAGCAGAGGTCAAATTGGCAACGCGCTCGCCTTTTCTATTGAGAACCACGAGCCGAGGGCCCAAATTGGGGAAACCGGTAAAGGAGGGATGTGTGGGTCCGAGCTCACCTACGTAGAATAGTGGGGTCACGCCACCAGTCGCGCACAAGGCACAGGGGCGGTGCAAGTTATTCCACTGAGTCTCGTACCGACCTTCGCCGTCAAATACCTGCACTCGATGATTTTCTCGATCTGCCACATACACCCATCCGTCCGCATCGCAGACCAGATTGTGGGGAAGGAAGAATTCTCCGGGGGAGCAACCGGAGCGGCCCCAGGTCGTCAAATGACGGCCATCGGGTGTAAATTTGTGGATGCACGCGTTCCCGTATCCATCTGAGACGTAGACATCGCCTTGGGGAGAGAGTGCCGTATGGGTGCAGCGATGAAAAGGCGAATTGGTCATGAACGACGCTGGTTTCCCCGGCACCCCGAGCTGCATCAGCAATTTGCCCTCCGCGGTACAGTGACGCACGGTGTGATCAACGTCATCCGTGCAGTACAGAGTGCCGTCCGGACCGATGTGCAGTCCGTGCGCATGTTTGAATAGTCCGTGGCCCCAAGTTCGTAGCACATTGCCTTCACGATCCAGGACGATCATAGGATGCTCGCCACGAGTAAACAGGAACACTCGATCACGCTCGTCAACCGCTACTGCCGCGACGTCACCCACGACAACCTCTTCAGGTAGCTTTACCCAGTCTGTGAGAATTTCGTAGCGAAAATCGCCGTCGGAAAGGATCGTCATAGGTCTGCACTCCCGGTTGCCCGCCATTCTGCTTTGATTTGATCCGCCATTTTCTCGGCGATCATGAGAACCGGAAGATGAGTGGCCGCGGAGGGCACACTTGGAAACACGGAAGCATCGACTACGCGGAGCCCGCTGATGCCGCGCACACGGCAGCTGGTATCGACCACTGCCTCCGGATCATCCGCTCTTCCCATCTTGCAAGTACCGCAAACATGGTACACAGCCTGCGAACGCGTGCGGACAAAGCCGCGAAGCGAATTTAAGTCCTCAGGCATTGAGCGCACATCCAGTGTGTGTTTTCTCAACGCCCAATGCCGCAACGGAGCATTGCTCAATGCGGCGGAGATAAACCAAGCCTGTACCCGGTTCCAGGTGGAACGTTTTGCGAGATAGGATGCGATTGCCGCGTTAGGGACGAAGACTTCGTTCCGCGCCCTTCTCACCTCGCTGTCGTCTAACGCGCGCAGGGCGATCCGAAGTCCATCTACCAAACGTTCAAAATCCCGGTTGTCGTCCAACAGGTTGAAGCGGACGCGCGGTGCTATGGACGGATCGGCGCTCAATAGTTCGATGCTGCCCTTCGAATAGGCCTTGAGTACAAAGACACCGAGCCCAGCCGTGCGTCTGCCAAGTGCATGCCACGCCGCCCGGTTGAAGGGCAGGAGCAGCATGTCGTGCGTAGCGCATCCGTCGACTTGCGATGAATAGCGCAGCAGGTTCTGCTGCCAAGCCCGCTGCGCCTGTGATTGCATCGCGGATTCCCGGAGGTGTATAGCGAGCGCAACCATGCAATGGTTCTGAAGGTTGCGCCCCACCCCGGGTAGGTCACTGACGACATCGAGTCCGAGTTGCCAGAGTTGTTTGGCGGCACCGACGCCCGAGCGCAATAGTAACGTCGGGCTATACACGCCGCCGCAGGAGACGATGACTTCGGAACCGGAAACTCTGCCCTTCCCTGTCGGGCCTCGGACTTCGACACCGCGAATGCGTCCACAGCCAATGTCAAGCCGCTCCACCATCGTGTTGGCTAAGATTGTGAGATTGGGTCTTTGCCGAACTTGCTCTGTCAGATAGGCCATTGATGCCGATACCCGCTGATCTGCGAGGCAGCTCATAGGAACCGAACTAACGCCGTCGCGAACATCACCGTTATAGTCCTCAACGATCGCGGCGCCCCGGCGGACCAATGCGCCCGCCAGTGCCTTCGAGAAAGGAGCCCAGTGCTCGGGGCGTATCCTGCACACGGGTATTGGCCCCTCCGTGCCGTGAAGGGGTCCAGTAAAGTCCCGATCGTGCTCGAGCTTTTTGAAATAGGGCAGAACATCGCTCCACCCCCAGCCCGCCGCGCCCAGATCGCGCCATTCGTCGTAGTCGGACGGTAGTCCACGGTCCGCAAACATGCCATTGACATTGGAACCACCGCCTACACCGAAAGCTTGCAGATAGGGCGCCGAAGCGCGGAAACGCCCCGAGCCAGGGTCGGGACCGGATTCAGCTGTCTGGCCAGACCAGAAAAACCTGGCGTTGCCGGCAGAGACCGGGAAAGGATCGCGGACGTCTGCGTGCTCGCGACCAGGCGGGGCATCGGGCCCCGCTTCGATTAGAAGCACTCGCTTGTGTGAAGTCTCCGATAGACGACCAGCCAACACGCAGCCTGCCGCTCCCGCGCCAACGATGATTACGTCGTAGGGTCTAGTTCCGATCGGCTCTTGCCTCACCGGAATGATGTCCAACGACGGTCGCGCCTTTAGCACGTCGCGATCTGTCATACCACCCCCCCGCACACCCAACCAGAACCAGCGCTGCTGTCGACCTCGCGAGATGCACCGAGGGGTGGTCCGTAGGAGCTGTGTTGCAATGCAGCCTTCGACTGCCGACGCCAGTCGCCACTGAGTGTGTGGCTTCCGCTCGGCGCAATCGGGTACGAACGCAGAGAAAAATATTTGCACGGGCGTGCCCGAAATAGATGATTGAAAACGGCTAATAAAGCGAAAAGCGCGAAACGATCCAATGGATGGACAAAATATGGCGAAAAATTAATCATATAAATCAGGGGTGTAGCGATGGGTAATTGGCTGACACGAAGGCGAAAACGGACTGTGTTGGTAGCAGCCGGGCAACTTATCGTTGGCGTGGCCTTCGGTCAGCAAGCGCCAGGGCCTCAGAAAGTGAGTTTCGATATCGCGCGCCAGCCTGTCTCGGACGCGCTGACCAGTTTGGCTCAACAGAGCGGACTGACGATCATGCTGACATCCGCTGTCGATGGCAGCGCCGTCACTCCCGCGGTCATCGGGGATTACACGCCCGATGAAGCGCTGAAAAGACTCCTTGATCACACGGGATTGAAGGCCGAGCACCTTGATCAGCGGACAGTGGCGATACGAACGGCGCAGGTCAATTCGAAAGACCCCGGCAAGGCGGACAAGGTAGCGGCGCCAGACGTCGGTGCGCGCCCTTCGATTCAGGCCGTGGAAGACACTTCTAAGCAACTTGACAATGCGACGCGTCAACCTCCGCAGCCTGACAGTAATCGACAGCACATAGAAGAAGTTATCGTCACCGCCCAGAAGCGCGAGGAGCGCTTGATCGACGTCCCGATGAGTGTCACGGCACTATCTGGAGACAAACTGAATGCTGGGGGTATCCAAGATATGCGCGACTTGTCGTACGTCGTGCCAGGACTGGCGGTCTCGGAGACCGGGCCGGGTCGTCAAGTTATCGCTATCCGCGGCATCAGCAGCATACGTGGCTCGTCATCACTCATCGGTATGTATCTCGACGAAATGCCCGTGAGTGGGGCCCAGGATGGTTTCATTGCGACCTACACGGATCTTCGCGCAATTGATCTCGACCGCGTTGAAGTATTAAAAGGGCCACAGGGAACCCTATTCGGCGAAGGCGCGGCGGGGGGGGTGATCCGGTTTATAACCAAAGACCCGGATTTGAGCCGTCTCGGTGGTGATATCGCCACACAGGTCTATGACACCTACGGCGGCTGGAGCGAAGAGTTGACGGGCGTTGCCAACGTTCCTCTCGCAAGCGATGTCTTAGGTCTTCGGGTCGCCGCCCAATACGAAAATGTAGCGGGATGGATCAATCAACCCTCGATCAGCCGGACGGATATCAATGACAGTGAAGTCAAACACGTGCGGGTGAAGTTGCTATATGCGCCGACGCCACAGCTTAGCATCAAGGGAATGGCCGAAATCCATCGAAATGCCGGCGGCGGCTCAAATATAGTGAATCAAGGTTCCCCCGGAGACAGCAATTTTCTCCAGGCAGTTGACCCACATCTGCCGACCAACTTCACGGATGACTATGACATGTACAATCTGGCGGCGACCTACGATTTTGGCTTCGCGGAGCTGCTGAGCTCGACATCCTACGCAAAGCTCGATAGCGCACAGAATTTCACTCAGCTGATAGAAGGAAAACCGGTGCCGTGGCTGCAAATATTCGAACCGTATCAGCGTCACGGGACGATCACCTCTCAGGAATTTCGCTTCACTTCCGCCAGGAAAGGCCCTTTCAATGGGACGATCGGAGGCGATTACAAGATTTCCGATCAGAACTTTGGATTTGGCAGTCACGGTCTTGACCTCGTCGCATTCGGAGGCGCTCGTACGCTTCTCGGACGGAACCCTAACTCAGAGGCGACGAACAGGTCAAAGAGTTGGGCTGGGTTTGCCGACGCGTCCTATCAGGTCACCGACCACATCGAGGTCGGTGGCGGCTTGAGGAATTTTCACGACCAGGCTGAATCGTTCGATGCGCTGGCGTCACCCAGAACCACGTTGTCAGGTGACTTTTCCAAGACGACTTTCAGGGCTTATATCAAATATGCGTTCTCGCAAGACGCGAACGTGTATTTCAATGTCGGAAGCGGCTTTCGCAGCGGTGGATTTAATACCCCACTTTCCATAGCGTTGGGCGGTCCGCCGACGTACCAGCCGGAGACTACGCTGTTTTATGAGTTAGGCACGAAGATGTCGCTGCTGGACGGGCGTATCCGCTTCAATGGAGCGGCCTTCTACGGCAAATACAAGGAAATGCTTGCGGATCATAACATCACCAGCCCCGTGGATCACGTTACTCCGTTGCAGTTCACTAGCAATGGCCAGAACGCGGAACTGAAGGGTGTGGAATGGGATGTCGGCTGGGCCGTGACAGATGGACTGACCTTGACCTTGCTGGGCGACGTGACTCATTCAAAAATCACCCAGGTGGATACGACGACACCTCAGGCGTATTTCCTGGGAGATCCGATCAATCAAGTCCCGAAATATAGTGTCTCCGCGGCTGCCGATTACAAGTTCCACTGGCTCGCGTCCGTGCCTGGATTTGTCCAGTTGAGTTTCAATCGGAAAGGTAAATCGTACTATTCCGATCGCGCCAATGGACTGATCATCGTTACCCAGACCGTCGCGCCCGAGGTGAACTTCCTCAACGCCACCGTTGGTGGCGAATGGAGTGGATGGAAATGGAGCGTCTTCGGCAGAAATCTCCTGGATGAAAGAGAAATTATCGATGCCGCCTCGACGGGATGGACGGCACAGGCTCGACCCCGAACAGTCGGTGTTGGCGTCAACAAGTCATTCTAACGGGCTAGAGAAGCGAAAGAAGTCGGAGTGAAATGAACTGGAAGGACTCGGTCACAACCATCCGTTGGAATGTTCGGCCCTTTATCGATGGCCGCTATCGAAGCTCTAACTCAACAGAGTTCTTTAACAACATCAATCCGGCCACTGAAACCACGCTCTGTCAGATTGCAGTCGGCGATTCCTCTGACATCGACGAAGCCGTTCGCGTGGCCCGCAAACGCTTCAATGACGGTTGCTGGTCTGAACTGCAACCGATGCACCGTGTCAAGGTTCTTTTGCGCTTGGCCGATCTGATCGTCCAGCACAAAGCAGAGTTTGCGTTGCTGGATACGATGGAAATGGGTAAACCGATCCAAGCGTCCCTCTATGATGCCGATACGTTTGCTCCCGCGCTGCTGCGGTCCTGCGCTGGCTTTGCCGATAAGCTGCTCGGCGTGAGCGCCCCTCTGGGCGGAGGGACTGTGTCGTTCAATACCTATGAGCCCCGAGGTGTTGTGGGGGCGATCACGCCGTGGAACTTTCCTTGCGTTAATGCAGTGATTAAATTCGCGCCGGCGCTGGCGGCGGGCAACACGGTGGTGCTAAAACCATCAGAAGTCGCCGCGAGCTCGGCACTAAGGCTTGCCGAATTGGCCTTGGAAGCGGGACTGCCGGAAGGGGTGCTGAACGTTGTTCCTGGGTTAGGCTCGACCGTGGGTGAAGCGTTGGCCTTGCATCGGGATGTCGATCTAATCTCCTTCACCGGGTCGACTGTTACGGGTCGAAAGATCCTGGAACTATCCGGCCGCTCGAACGCTAAGCCAATGCTACTGGAATGCGGCGGTAAGTCCCCGCAAGTGGTTTTTGGCGACGTGGACAATCTAGATTATGTAGCCGAGGCAGTCGTCCAAAGCATTCTCTGGAACCAGGGGCAAGTGTGCAGCGCGCATACTCGACTGATCGTGCGTGAGGAGATCAAAGAAGCCCTGCTCGAAAAGATCATCCGCCGGGCGACCGGATACCTACCAAGCGATCCGTTAGATGAGACAACAGCCTTTGGTCCGCTGGCTAGCCCAGGTCAGCGCGACCGCGTAAAGGCGTACATCGAGCAGGGTCTTAAAGCGGGCGCGGAGGCCGTATTGAAGGGCACGATCAAGGAGTGCGGCGGATGCTATGTGTCGCCGACGATATTCGATCGGGTTGATGCGCAGATGTCGATCGTGCAGGAAGAGATTTTCGGTCCGGTGCTGTGTGTCCAGGACTTCAAGACGGAAGAAGAAGCCATTGCGTTGGCCAACGGGACTGATTACGGCCTTGCGGCTACTGTGTGGACTCGTGACATGGGGCGGGGTAAGCGCCTGGCGCATGCGATTAAGGCCGGCCACGTTTCGATTCGGACCTCAGGCCACGAGGAGGCCGATCAGGGATACCTGTTGAGCCACGAGCCGCAGAAGGCCTCCGGGTTCGGTTCGGAACTCGGGCAACGAGGATTGCAATCGTACTCGACCTTGAAATTGATTAGTTTCCGTGGCGCCTGATGGCCGCTTCTGGGTTGACTAGTACCATATGACCAACCGAGTGGTGAAAGAACTAAGTAGTACGACTACACGAACGCGGCGTCTTTTCCAATTGTCGCTGTTGGCAGTCGCGGCTTGGGCGGCAACCTACGCCCGTGTTGCGTTGGGACCACTCCAAGAGTCGATAAAGGGATCGCTGGGGTTGAGCGACAACCAGATCGCGTTACTGCAAGGCATGGGGGTGGCGCTGCCCGTGGCTTTAGGTGCAGTCCCTTTAGGACTGATGGCTGATCGAGTATCGCGCGCGCGCATGGTGCTTTTCCTCATGACACTCGCCCTGATCTCTTGCGTGCTGAGTGCGCTTGCCCCAGGATTCCTTTCTCTGCTTGCTGTTCGTGTGCTGGCTGGGCTGTCTGCGGCCGGACTTATTGTTGCCGCCTATTCGATGGCCGGTGATCTCTTTGCTCCGATGGGGCGAGGACGGGCTACGATGGTGATGGCCATTGGCGAGCTCGGCGGCGCGCCAGCCGCCTTTGCCGTGGGTGGGGCACTGCTGGTCACGGTCGCTCCGATGTCGAGCATGGGTTGGAAAGTGGAAGAGTGGCGTCTGTCGCTTCTGTGCATGGGCGGACTGTTAGTGCCGGTTCTGCTGTTGATGCTCCTACTCCGAGAGCCGGGTCGCGGGGACCGAATGGCGACAAAGCCAAAGCTCCGCGCAGTCTGGCCTGAACTTTGGCTTTATCGCGCCGTGGCCATGCCGCTCCAGCTCGGTCGCGCGACATTGTTTATCGCAGACGGAGCGGTGTATGTGTGGGGCGCGCCTCTCTTTGTTCGTAAGTATCATCTGCCCGCCGATCGAGTTGGCGCCATCATGGGCATTGTTCTGCTGGCCGGCGGTCTGCTAGGGCCGGCGCTGGGGGGGCCGCTGGTGGACTTTTGCCAGCGCCATGGGGGGCCGCGACGCGTCGTGACGGTCATGGCAGGTGTTGCGCTGTTGAGCGCGTTCGCCGCCACGTTCGCCCTCATGCCGGACGCCAACCTGGCTGGCCTCACGCTCGCCATCTTTCTGATCCTAGGCTTCACCATCGCGGCTGCCTCGCTCGCGCTTAGCATCATCGTCATTCCGAGCGAGCTGCGCGGACTCAATCTCGGTATTGGCGTCGTGGTCGGCTCTCTATTTTTTGCCGGGTTGGCCCCGCTCGCGGTAAGCGGACTCGCTGGCATGCTGGGCGGCGAAGCCATGATCGCCAAAGCGCTTTCTATCGTCTGCGTGACTATGAGTCTGCTTACTGCCGCGATCTTCATAATCGCAAGACTATACTTCCCTGAGCTGCGGCATGAGGTTGTGAGCGACCGACGAGAACTCAAAAGCAATCCATGCATGAATCGACCGATCTAACTCTGGGGACCGCTAAGGTTATCTCCGGCCGCCATCATTTTTCCGACCGTTACCGCGTAGAGCCTCACCCATGGAACTCGCGAACCAACCGTTCGATGTCATCCTGCGTAACGGGACGCTAATCGATGGCACCGGACAAGCCGCAGCAAAGGCCGATGTGGCGATCCGGGCGGATCGGTTTGTCAAAATCGGGAATCTCAAGGGCGC
Source organism: Steroidobacteraceae bacterium (assembly GCA_036499585.1). Lineage (GTDB taxonomy): Bacteria > Pseudomonadota > Gammaproteobacteria > Steroidobacterales > Steroidobacteraceae > 13-2-20CM-66-19. The sequence goes on along the minus strand of DASYDM010000057.1, from coordinate 65,241 downwards.
GACGGCTCTTGAAGAGTTTGATGTCCGGGGATTGGTGGTGGCTCCGGGCTTCATCGATGTTCATACGCACGATGACGCTGCTCTCATTGCTCGCCCGGAGATGACACCAAAACTGACGCAGGGAGTGACGACCGTCATCGGGGGGAATTGCGGAATCAGCGCTGCTCCCTATCGGGCCGCGGGAGACCCCCCCGGGCTACTGCGCCTAATTCTAAAATCCGATCAATTCGTTGCTACCACCTTTGACGATTACCTACGGAAAGTGAGGAGCGCTGCGCCAAGTGTAAATTCCGCCTTTCTGACAGGACATATAACGTTACGCATGGAGGTAATGGGTGAAGATCTGAATCGCCCCGCGAAGCCCGCAGAAATCGTTGCCATGCGCGAACTGCTCACAGAATGCCTAAAGGAAGGTTCGCTGGGTCTGTCTACCGGCCTGTATTACCCTCCCGCGAGGGCGGCAACAATGCAAGAAGTGATCGAAGTCGCAGGGCCGTTGTCTACCTATCAGGGCGTCTACACGACTCACATGCGAGATGAATCGGATCATGTGATGGAAAGTATTGAAGAGTCTTTGGAGACAGGACGTCTCTTAGGCGTACCGTTGATTATCTCGCATCATAAGTGCATGGGACGACAGAATTTTGGCCGCAGCGCCGAAACTCTAGCGAGGATCGCATTAGCGCGACTTTCTCAGCCTGTGGCCTTGGATGTTTACCCTTACACGGCGGCTTCGACTGTGTTAAGGGCGGAGTTGGTTGAGCGGGCAGAGAAGACAGTTATTGCTTGGTGCGATCCCTTCCCCGAATTTGGCGGCCGGGATTTGGTCGACGCAGCAGATGCCTTAGGCTGCTCGCTGGCCGAGGCGGTGGCGAAATTGCAGCCAGCTGGCGCAATCTACTTCGCCATGGACGACGACGATGTAACCCGTATCCTTCAGTTTCCCGCGGCGATGATTGGCTCTGACGGTCTCCCCGAGGACCAGCATCCACACCCACGCCTGTGGGGCACCTTCCCTCGAGTTCTGGGCCGGTATGTCCGTGAACGAAAGGCACTAACGCTTGTCGAGGCTGTGCATAGAATGACGGGATCGCCAGCCGAACAATTTGGCATTCAAAATCGTGGCCGCGTGGCCGTTGGCCGGCACGCTGATCTTTGTGTGTTTGACCCTGAGACCGTTCAAGATTCGGCCACCTTCGAGCGGCCGATTAGCGCGGCGATTGGCATTCGACACGTATTCGTCAATGGACAGATCGCTCTGAAAGACGGCGTACCGACCGGAGTGCGTGCAGGCAGAGCGCTGCAACGACAGGATATGGTCGCGACGGTGACCGCCGGCGCGATGAAGTGATCGGCGATCGAAAGGGAAGCATGGTTTGCTCAACAGAGCCCGGTCATCTGACCCACCCGTGGGAGGCGCCGCTGGGGCCACTTGAGAAGGGTGTTCCGGGTCATGCCGGGGAAATACCCCTCGATCAGGTTGGAGAGCGTCGTTGGAGTGTGTTGGCGGAAGATCTACCGTTGCCGGTTGCAGTGATTAAAACATCTGCATTGCGGCACAACAGCGCGTGGATGAAAGACTTTGCGGAGCGGTACAGGGTGGGGCTGGCCCCGAACGGCAAGACAACTCTTTGCCCAGCACTGTTTGATTTGCAACTCGCTGATGGTGCCTGGGGCATCAGTCTCGCAACACCCCATCAGCTACAGATAGCGCGCAGGTCCGGCTATCGGCGGATCCTGCTGGCGAATCAGCTGATCGGTAAGAGCGCGATCGAATGGGTTATCGAAGAGCTGCGGCGAAGTCCGGATTTCGAATTCTATTGCCTGGTCGATTCATCTGCCAATGTTGAACAATTGGCCCTTATCGCAAGACGCAGGAGCCTGAGTCGGCCGCTCCGGGTCCTGGTTGAGATGGGATTCGAGGGAGGCAGAACCGGATGTCGAACCGTCGAGCAGGCCGTGAGCATCGCGGGCCTAGTCGCGAAAAATTCCGATGTGCTTGCTTTGCGTGGGGTTGAGGGATACGAAGGCATTATTCGTGAGCGGACAGATGAGGTCACGGTCGCGCGTGTCGACTCGTTCCTCGACTCCATCTTGGCGTGCGCCCAGGAGTGCGTGCATGGAGGTTATTTTGCTGACGGCGAAGTCCTATTGACCGCAGGTGGCTCCGCATTCTTTGATCGCGTCAGTGCCAAACTCAGTGCAGCGGCCTTGAATCGTACCACGCTCGTATTGCTACGGGGGGGCTGTTACCTGACTCATGACAGTGTTCTCTACGCTCGTTCGTTTGAGAAGTTGCGGAACCGTGCGTCGGCGGAGGCCGACATGGGTGCGGGTCTTCTGCCGGCACTCGAGGTGTGGGCTTATGTGCAATCCACACCTGAGCCAGGGTTGGCGATTGCCGCCATGGGCAAGCGGGATGTCTCGTTCGAGGAGATGCCTATGCCTCTGAAGTGGTACCGGCCTGGTGGCGAGATGTCTGCCCCAATTCCAGTCGGACACGGCTACAGCGTTTCCCGGCTGAACGACCAGCATTGCTACCTGAACGTGCCCAACAATTGTGAATTGAGGGTCGGCGACATGGTTGGGTTCGGAATTTCTCATCCGTGCTTAACTTTCGACAAGTGGCGCGTCTTGCATCTAATCGACGATACCTATCGCGTCACGGGTTCTGTGAGGACCTACTTTTGAGAACGCGCTGTACAGCAAGCACGCCCACCGTCAATCGCGGGTGACGTGGGACCGATCCGCACGGCGATACGTCGGGTAACCGTGGCCAACTGGGGCATTCGTGTATGAGGCTGATTTGTGGAAATGAAAAGGAACTTGGGTCGCCTTACTGAGCTCGATCGGTTGATTGAGCCTATGCTCAATGCCGCGCGGATACCGGGCGCGGCGATAGCCATTATTATGGGTGGCGACATCGTATTCTCACGGGGTTACGGCTACCGTGACCTTGCATCGAGGCTTCCGGCGAATTCCAAAACCATCTATCCAATTGCGTCTACGACAAAGGCTATTAACGCCACGCTACTGGGAATGCTCGTGGACGATGGTCGACTACAGTGGGATGCCCCGGTACAGGACTATCTGCCGCGTTTTCGCCTAATTGATCCCATCGCCAGCTCTCACGTTACGATCCGCGATCTAATCACGATGCGGACCGGGTTACCACGACATGATTGGATGTGGATGGCCCATCCAATCTCCCGCGCGGAACTCGTCGAGCGACTGCGATATCTGGAAGTCTCCGCGGGTCTTCGCGAACGATTCCAGTATACCAATCTGACGGTCATCGCCTCGGGTCACATAGCCGAAGTCGTCGCCGGTCAGACGTGGGAAGACCTCGTTCGCGAAAGGCTTTTCAAGCCGTTAGGTATGACCGCGACGGGATTTGAACTGCCGGTGGCGGGTGACGTTACATCGTCCTACCACGAGAACCCTCAGCACGAGCTTGTGTTGACTCGCCGTTTCGCGACGGGGGATTCCGGGCCGTCCGGGGGTTCAATCCACTCCAACGTCGAAGATATGGCGCGTTGGATGGCGTTCAATCTATCCGATGGCAGCGCGGGTGGTACCTCGCTAATTCAGGCGCACACCTTAAGAGATATCCACTCGCCCTGCGTGGTCGTCGGCGCAGTGCCGGAATCCATATCGCCCAATTGCGCCTATGGATGCGGCTGGTTTCTAGACACTTACAACGGCCAGGGTCGCGTATCTCACAGTGGATACCTTTTCGACGTGAACAGCGATATCGCGCTTTTCCCGCAAGAAGGGATTGGTATCGTGTCGTTTACGAACTTCGGATTTCCGCGTTTTTCTCGATTTATAAATGAACATGCCTTCGATCTAATCATGGGTTTGAATCCCGTTCAGACTCTCGAAACGAAACTTGTACAAAACGAGAACAGGCGAAAGAGAGACCGCGAGTGTAGTCCGACGGCACGCCGAGCCAAAGGCACTTTGCCGTCGCATCGGGCAGAGGATTATGCCGGCTCCTATGAACATCCGGCCTATGGGGCGATCCGCATTCACGTCCACGATAGCGAACTGGTCCTCCAACGTGACCAGCTTTCCCTGCCTCTAGAGCACTGGCACTACGATGTATGGTTTGTACGCGAGAGTGATGTCATGACGACACATGAGCCGTATCTGTTCGACCAGGCGAATCGATTGATGTTTGAGAGTGACGCGGATGGGGAGATTTCCGCGGTCTTAATTCGCCTTGAACCGGTCGTCGCTCCCGTTCGATTTAGGAAATCAAGAGCGTGCGCCGGGTAGGTGTGGAGCCGCGCCGCTTAAGGGTCAGGGCCAGCAGGTAGAGATACAGCACTTTCGACTCTGATCCAGCGACTCCGACAGGCGTCGTTTACCGGCAGATGCTCTGGTTCAGCCACAAGATGGACCGATGGTCCTGGAATTCACCTGGCAACAATTGCCTGGTGGACCGTCTCGGACCGACGGACGCCGTCACCGCCGCCTCCGGAACCTTGCGCTCAAGATCGCCAACCAATCCAAACCTGTCACTGCCGTGGACGCATACTCGCGAGCGCGCACGGGATTTTGCCCCAGTCCGGTGACCGACGAACGGATTTCATGTCCGACCACCCGGTTTTGCGGCCATAAGTCTCGAATCGGACAGCAATAGTTGCAAACACTAAGCTTCAACACGTCGCGAAAGCCAGTTCGAGTCCTTGAGCGCGCTCGCGATTCCGTAGCACAAGAGCGCCTGCCCAATCTGTCGACGCGCTGATTCAGTTAGCACGATTGATTAGGATCGTGTAACCGTCGTCCGGTTCTTCGGAGGCCACCTTCATTAGCCAAACGCTCACAGCTCACTACGCAGACAGACGGCGGCGCAATGCTCCTTGCGCCGCGTGTCAGCGCGCTGGAAAAAGTGCAGGTACCATTTCAAGGATGGAAATCAATGCAGGACAAGAACGTTGCCGACGTTGGGGCAGAAGATCGTCCGCCTCAGATCCGCGGTCTCCTTCAAGCACCACAGGGGTACATCGTTGATGGGGCACGTAAGAGCGGAGTCGAGTATGTATCTGAACCAAACCACAGTGGGCGAAACTCGAACGGAAATGTGCCGGGGATATTCACTTTCGCCGACTTGAGTAGGCAGCAGTTCGAAACGGTTGCTCAAACCGTCCCCGGCGGGGCAGGGAATATCCAGGACATCTATCCGCTCTCTCCGCTGCAGGAGGGCATGCTCTTTCACCACATGCTCAATGAGCGGAGCGACACGTATATCTTATCGACGTTGATCGAGTTGCAGTCTCGTGCGGACATCAACGCGCTGGTGCGTTCATTGCAACGGGTAGTCGACCGCCACGACATACTACGCACCGCATTCCTTTGGATAAATGTGCCGAGACCCCTACAGATAGTCTACAGAAGGGCGGAAGTGCATGTGGACGAGGTCGCGTTAGATGCAACGCGAGATTCGGTTGCGCAGGTCAAGGAGTGGATGATTCCCCGGGGACTGACATTTATACTGCAGCAGGCGCCGCTTGTGCGCGTGCGCGTGGGGGTGGATCTCGTTGCCGCTAGAGTATATGCGCTGATCCAGATACATCATTTGGTCTGTGACCATCAGTCACTTGGAGCGCTGGTGGAAGAAGCGATAGCTTCCCTCGACGGACGGGCAGATGCGCTCCAAGAGTCGACAACGTCGCATAGAGACCATGTGATAAGAGCCCTCGAGCCAAGCCAGATAGGACTGGCAGAATCCTATTTTCGCGCGAAACTGGCCGACATTGACGAGCCGACGGCACCGTTCGGTCTGACGGATGTGCATGGGGACGGGAGCCAGATAGAACAGGGTCAGCTAGAGCTGGATTCAAATACTGCACGGCGCCTGAGGGCGTGCGCACGCGAAATCGGTCTCAGCCCGGCGAGGCTGTTTCACGCAGCGTGGGCTATGGTGGTCGCTTGGACAAGCGGTCGCGACGACGTCGTGTTTGGGACTGTCATTCTTGCCGCGCAACAGCGCTCAGCGCGGGTAGGCCGAGCCTTGGGGCTATTCGTCAACACGCTACCGTTACGGTTGCGGTTGCGAGGTGCCACCGCGAGGGACTTAGTGTGGCAGGTGCAGCGTGAACTCTCGGAGCTGTTGAATCATGAGGACGCCTCTCTAGCGCTCGCGCAGCGTTGCAGCGGAGTGTCGGCATCGGTACCTCTGTTCAGTTCACTACTGAACTACCGGCATAGCGTGGCAACCTCTCAAGCAAATCGAGCCTCCGTGACGGGAGTGAGGGTACTCGCGACGGGAGAGGCATGGACGAACTATCCAGTAACGATGTTAGTGGATCATAGCGGCGATAGCTTTCTATTGACCGCCCAAACAGATCGCCGGATAGATCCCCTTCAGTTGGCCGCCTACTTGTGTCAAGCGGTGGCGTCATTGGTCGAAGCGTTGGAGCGTACGCCCGAGCGGCCAATTCTGTCGCTGACGATTTTACCAGAACACGTGCGTCACCAAATTGTCGAAGGGCACAATTCCAAGCGATCAGAGTATCCACAGGAAAAACTGGTTCATAGGCTAATCGAGGAGCAAGTGGAGCGGACGCCGAACGCCGTCGCTGTAGTGTACGAGCGGCACTCGTTGACTTATAACGAACTCAACGGCAGAGCCAACCAGCTGGCGAGATACTTGAGAGAGAAAGGAGTGGGTCCGGATCAACTGGTCGGGATTTGTCTTGATCGCAGTGTTGAAATGGTGCTAGGCCTGCTGGGGATCTTGAAGGCTGGCGGCGCCTATGTCCCGTTGGATCCGAGCTATCCCGCCGAACGGTTGCAGAACATGCTGAAGACTGCGTCTCCGTGGATTCTACTGACCCAGGAGAAGTTCAAGAGCACTTTAGTGATGATGGGGTGCGAAGTCATCGCGCTGGATGATGGTTGGCAAGGGATTTCGCGACGTGACGATTCCAATGTCGAACGATACTCGATGCAACAGAGCCAAACGAACTTGGCATACCTCATCTACACGTCCGGTTCCACGGGCAACCCAAAGGGCGCTATGAATGAGCATCGGGGGGTAGTCAATCGATTGCTCTGGATGCAGCAGCAGTATCGAATGGGCGGCGAGGACCGCGTCCTGCAGAAGACGCCATTCGGTTTCGATGTTTCGGTGTGGGAATTCTTTTGGACGCTGCAAACCGGCGCATGCCTGATTGTTGCTCGCCCAGAGGGGCATAAGGATCCGATCTATCTCGCGAAGCTGATCGACGAGAGTGGAGTTACGCGGTTGCACTTTGTGCCATCAATGCTCCGAGTCTTTCTCGACCAGCAGGACCGCGGCTCATGTACGAGCGTGTGTCACGTTGTGTGCAGCGGCGAGGAGCTGTCGGCGGGCTTGCAGAATGACTTTCTCGTGAAACTGCCCCACGCTCGCCTCTCCAATCTGTATGGACCGACGGAGGCGGCAGTGGACGTCACGTATTGGGAGTGCGATCGGCAGGAGGAAGGAAGTAGAGTTCCGATCGGTCACCCCATATCGAACATTCGGATGTATGTGCTGGGGCCGAATTGTCAGCCGGTACCGATTGGTGTTGCCGGGGAGATCTACATTGGAGGAGTCGGTGTGGGGCGCGGGTATGTCAGCCGCCCAGACCTAACGGCAGAGCGGTTCGTTGCTGATCCGTTCAGTCCGGATATGGTAACAAGAATGTATCGAACCGGAGATCTCGGTCGGTGGCGGCCTGATGGGTCAATTGAATATCTGGGGCGCAATGATCATCAGGTAAAAATCCGGGGCGTTCGAATCGAGCTAGGCGAGATCGAGACCCACCTCACACGTAATCCGCGCGTGAAAGAAGCGGTGGTAATCGCCCGGGAGGATGTACGTGGCGAGAAGCGTCTGGTCGCGTATGTGACGACTGATAGTGAGGCTGACGCTGTCAGTCTCGACGAGTTACGAGCGCATTCGAGATCCGCGCTCCCAGAATATATGGTTCCGAGCGCGTTTGTATTGCTTGGCCGTTTGCCATTGACTGCAAACGGAAAGCTTGATCGCCGGGCGTTGCCTTCACCAGACCTCGATGCTTATGTGAGCCGCCAGTACACGGCACCTCAGGGGGATGTAGAGGAGATTCTAGCGGGTATCTGGCAAGACCTGCTTGGTGTGGAGCGAGTCGGGCGATGGCACAACTTTTTTGAACTCGGCGGGCACTCGCTGCTGATTGTGCAAATGATGGAGAGACTGCGCCGGCTGGGGCTGTCTGCGGAAATCCGCCTCGTTTTTGAGAGTTCGACTCTATCAGACCTGGCGAGCGTGCTGACGAGGGAGACTAAGGATCAATTCAAAGTGCCGCCGAATCTAATTCCTGATGAGTGTGGGGCGATTAGCCCTCAGATGCTGCCATTGGTGGACCTGGAGTCGCCGCACATCGAGCGGATCGTGCAGGCTGTTCCCGGTGGGGCAGCCAACATCCAGGACATTTACCCACTGGCGCCGTTGCAAGAAGGAATCCTGTTCCACCATTTGCTCGACAAGCACCGCGGCGATACCTACATTCTCTCGACGGTTCTGTGGGTATCCTCCCGTGAACGGCTTGAGGACTTGATTGCAGGACTGCAGGCGGCAATCGACCGCCACGACAATTTGCGTACTGCGATACTATGGGACGAACTGCCACGACCTGTGCAAGTCGTGTATCGCCAAGCGGTCTTGCCGGTGGAGCAAACTGCACTGGAGCGAGACCGTAGTTCGATGGAGCAGATCAGGGAGTGGATCAATCCGGAGCGGCAGTGGCTGGATCTGCAACGAGCGCCACTGTTACGCCTAAAGGTGGCTCCCGACGCGCACGGTGCGCACTGGTACGTATTGCTGCAAGTCCACCATATTACCTACGACCACGTGACGGCAGAGGTCGTAGTCTCCGAAGTAGTGGCATGCCTTCAAGGGCGCACGCCGATCCCACGCAAGTCGGTGCCATATCGAGACCACGTAGCACAGGCACTGGCGCATGCACGGACACACGACGCACGGCTATTCTTCCTCGGCAAGCTCGGAGATATTCACGAGTCGACGGCGCCGTTCGGTCTGACGGGTGTCCATGGGGACGGAAGCCAGATAGATGAAGCTGGCATTCAACTGTCACAAGCACTCGCACAGCGCGTACGTGTCCAGGCCCGACGTCTCGGTGTCAGTGTCGCTACACTGTTCCACGCTGCTTGGGGACTCGTGGTAGCGCACACGAGTGGACGTGACGACGTCGTCTTCGGGAGTTTGTTGCTGGGCCGCCTGCACGAAAGAGCAGGTGGCGAGCCTACCCTGGGAATGTTCATCAACACACTACCGCTGAGGTTGCGACTTCGTGGTGTGACGGCGAAGGAGCTGGTCGAGCAGACGCAGCGAGAATTGGTGGCTCTGTTAAGCCATGAGCAGACTCCCCTGGCTGTGGCCCAGCGCTGCAGCGGGATTGTCGGATCGAGTCCGCTATTCAGTGCGTTGTTGAACTATCGACATAGTTCGCCAAAGCTCGATGCAGGATGGAGCAGTGCACGTGGAATCAAGGTGCTCATATATCAAGAGCGAACGAATTATCCGATCACGATTTCGGTGGACGATGTTGGCAACGGATTCTCGGTGACAGCGCAGACGGATCGCCGCATCGACTCACACCGCGTAGCGGGCTACCTTTGCACGGCGCTACAGTCCTTGTCGGAAGCGCTGGATCAGGCACCAAGAGCTCAAACGCTAGCGCTTTCGCTTTCGATACTGCCTGAGAGCGAACGCAATCAGGTTGTTCAATCATTCAACATGAAGGAGGCGCATCCGCGGGACAAGCTGCTCCACGAATTGCTCGAAGAGCAGGTCGAGCGGCGGCCGGAAGCCATTGCCGTAGTATGCGGGGGAGAACAGGTCACATACGCTGAACTCAACGGGCGCGCCAATCAGCTTGCGAGGTATTTGAGGAAGCGAGGCGTTGCGCAGGATCACTTGGTGGCGTTGTGCGTGGAGCGCGGTGTCGAGATCGTGGTGGGCCTCCTGGGAATCTTGAAGTCGGGCGGCGCATACGTACCGCTCGATCCTGCATACCCCGCAGACCGGCTGGCCTACACGCTGACGGACGCCGCGCCGAAAGTGCTGCTAACCCAGGGTCGGTGGATAGAGGGGTTGGCGCATTCCGCAGCCGAGGAGATTGCTCTAGATACGGATTGGCCGGCGATTGCCTGTGAGGCTCCGCTGAACCTGGACCCAAAGACGCTGGGCCTACGCTCGAACCAGCTGGCGTATGTGATCTATACCTCCGGATCTACCGGACAGCCCAAAGGTGTCATGGTCGAGCACCGAAATGTGAGTCGACTTTTTGACGCGACGGCGAAGTGGTTTGACTTCAGTGAACAAGACGTGTGGACACTGTTCCACTCACTCGCCTTTGACTTCTCAGTGTGGGAGCTCTGGGGCGCCCTGCGCTATGGGGGGCGCGTCGTGGTCGTTCCGTATCATACAGCGCGCTCACCGGAAGCGTTCTACCATTTGGTGTGCGCGGAAGGAGTTACAGTCCTGAACCAAACTCCCAGTGCCTTTGCGCAACTGATCGAGGCACAAGAGCAGCACTCCGAGATGCAACATTCACTTCGGGTAGTGGTTTTTGGAGGTGAAGCGCTTGAATTGCGCATCCTGCGGCCGTGGGTGCAACGCAACGGGGCCGAAAAGCCGCAGCTAGTGAATATGTATGGGATCACCGAGACAACTGTGCATGTGACGTATCGTCGGCTAACTGAACAAGAGATCGCGTCGGAAGGCAGGAGTCCGGTAGGCAAGCCCATTCCGGATCTGCAAGTATATTTGCTAGACAAGAATAGACAGCCTGTGCCAATCGCCGTGGTCGGCGAGATTTACGTTGGTGGAGCGGGGATTGCCCGCGGGTACCTAAACCGGGCCCAGTTGACGGCTGAGCGGTTCTTGCCGGACCCGTTCAGTGCGAATCCACAGGCGCTGATGTACCGGTCCGGGGACCTAGGTCGCTGGCGCTCGGATGGGACGATCGACTACATGGGCCGCAATGATCATCAAGTAAAGATCAGAGGATTTCGGATCGAGCTGGGGGAGATAGAGGTGGCGCTAGTGCGTTATGCGGATGTGAAGGAAGCGGTAGTGCTCGCACGGGAGGATGTGCTGGGAGATAAACGGTTAGTAGCGTACGTCGTTCTCAAAGACTCCATTGCGGATGGCTATGGGATCGCGGAAGCGCTGCGGGCGCATCTGAGAGCAGTCTTACCAGAACACATGGTGCCGAGTGCGTTCGTACCGCTTGATCGCTTCCCGCTCACCTCGAATGGGAAGCTCGATCAAAGAGCATTTCCCGCACCTGCGGTCGGCGCCTTTGTACACCAGCACTACGAAGCACCACGAGGGAACCTCGAGGAGACCCTTGCGAGCATTTGGAAGAGGTTGCTGGGCGTGAAGCGGGTTGGGCGCCAGGACAACTTCTTCGATCTCGGCGGGCACTCGATGCTTGTTCTGAAGGCCATTTCTGCAATTCGTCAATCGATTGGCTGCACCCTAAATGTGACTGACATATACAGAACGCCGACGCTGCAGGAACTGGCTGCGCGGATTTCCGGGGGAGCGGTTGAGGACGAGCACCTTGACCTGTCGAGGGAAGCGACACTTGAGGACGAGGTCGTTGCCAAACCAGGACTTCGTTGCGTTCCTGAGAAAGCCGTGCTGTTGACGGGCGGCACGGGCTTCGTCGGGCGCTTTTTGTTAGCGCAGTTGCTGCAGGACACCGATGCAACTGTTTACTGCCTCGTACGGGCGCGATCGGAGCACTTGGCCGCGACTCGTATCAGGGCGACGCTGTCAAAATGGGACCTGTGGCGCGATGAATGGAAGCAACGGATTGTTGCGATTCCGGGTGACTTGCGGCTCCCACGACTCGGGATCGATCAGGGCGCCTATCAATTCCTGAGCCAGAAGGTCGATAGCATCTATCACTGCGGAACGAGCATGAATCACCTCGAAACCTACGCTATGGCCAAGCCTGCCAACGTCGATGCCGTCAGGGAGTTGGTGGGGCTCGCAACGTCAGGAAAGCCGAAGCTGATCAATTACATTTCCACCCTAAGTGTCTTTGGGCGAAATGCCGCTGATCATGGTCGCGTAATAGACGAGGAGAGCTCGATTGATCGCGAACAGCATCAGACATCGGATGGATACGCGGCAAGTAAGTGGGTTGGCGAGAAAATCATCCTGATTGCGAGCGAAAGACAGATCCCGTGCAACATCTTTCGTCTAGGTCTTGTTTGGGCGGATACGCAAATGGGACGCTATGACGAATTGCAGCACGGATATCGACTCTTGAAGAGCAGCCTCCTCTCGGGGTGCGGAATCGAGAACTATCAGCACGAGATGCCGCCGACACCTGTGGATTACGTGGCACGAGCAGTCGTGTATCTTGCAAATCGTCACAGTGACGGGCGAGGTGTCTTCCACATATCGTCATCCGAGCAAATGGCTGACGGCGTCTTCGAGCGCTGCCAGGAGGTCGCGGGCACATCCATACGGCTTGTGCCTTTGTATGACTGGATCTGTGAAATGAGGCGGCTGCATCAAACGGGAAGGTCACTCCCCGTAGTTCCTCTCTTCGAATTCGCGTTCTCGATGAATAGGGAATCGTTCTCCCAACATCAGCTTCTGCTTCAATCCAGGAGCATGCGATTCGGCTGCGCGGGGACACATAAGGAGCTCGAGCGCGCTGGCATCGTCGCACCGGTCTTCAACGATGATCTACTTAGACTCTGCCTTGAAAGCATGTTCGCAAGAGATTTGGAGTTGCACGAGGTGCCCGCATCTCATGGCCGCGTGATCTTACAACGGCAACGCGTTGGGAATCCAACGGCATCGGCGTAGCAGGTGAACGGGTCTTCGGACCCCTCCCTGCCCCGATGGCATATTCACCTAGGGAACTCTCGGCTGGTGACTCGCTCCGAGAGGTCGCGGCGCCGCAAACCTGTTGCTTGAAGGGTGCCAAGCAGGCAAGAAGGGCGGGGGTTCTAGGGTAGACCGTAGAAGCCCGATCGTAGGTCCGTAGCCAACTCTGTCGCCCAGGCAGAGTCGACGCCGGCGTCATATGTTCGGCTATTTCCCTTTCGACGGGAGACGATCACGGTTCCGCGCCGCCGCACAGTTGGGTGCGTTGGGCCTGGTTCGGCACGATCGATTATCGTAAATTCAGTTGTCGCGAATCCAAGAGCAGCTATAGCGTGTAATGCATCGCTTAGTTCGTTTTCGGTCACAACGGTCCATGTGCGTGGCATCGCGTACTCCCTTGCTGTTCGTGCATCCGTGCAGGCACCTGAAGCCGCCCACAGTTTTAATTCCTAACGCGTGTCCGCACAACGTCTTCTAGCGGGTGACTATCGCGCGGTCTCTCTTGGCGATCGATCCTCGCCGCAGGACTCACACATTGGCATGCGCACTGCTGTTGCGAGAATCGAAGCTAGTGCGCGACGCTCAGTGGCGGTCGCTAGCGCCTGAGTATGGAAGGGTCTGGTCTGCGCGCATTCTCCAATCTCGGGGAGGGGTGCGTGAGTTCGCCGCAGTCCCATGCCGTATTCGACGCTCTACATCTGGTAGGCATGCATGACAGAGCGTTGATTGCCGCGCGTTAGTTGGTTTTGCAGAATCGTGAATCAGGAGTAATATCTTGACGTAGGACACTGAAAGGCTGGGAAGACCCACTATTATCTGGAGACCAAAACCATGGATGGCAAAGTTGCAGCAGCGCGCAATGATCTGGATCGCCTAAATAAGACTCTAAGAGACGTCCAGAAACGCATTGGTCACACTCGTGAGTTCATTCTCAGGGCGCAATCCGCAGAGAACGGCTTTGCCAACATGGATGAATATATCCTCTGTCTCGCGCAGTATGCATCGCCCACGCTCCGTGCCCGCAGCGGTGTTACGACGCTTGATCAAAAGGGTGGGGCTCGAACCGCAGACAAGGGCATGCGCTACGGTGCTGATGTGCGTGTCGCCGTTCGAGAGAGATTAGAGGCGGGCGAGTCCGTAGGGTCTATTTCTCGGGCGTTGGGGCCGTCGGTCGCGACCATCGCGAAATGGGCCGAGAAGTTCGAAATGCGACCCAAGAGGGCTCGAGGCAAGCGTGCTGGAGCGCGAAGGCAGTCGACGCTCGCGAATGGCCACGATGCCCAGGCCTCATAACAAACGACAATGAAGGTCCAGCATATGTCATAAGGGATCCCGTCGTTAGGTGGACAACGAACTCATACCGTGTGACGGGGAACGGCTGCTACACTTGTTCTTGATCTACAACAAGAGCATGAACCGTTGCCGTCAAAACGGATCTTCGGCCGCGCGGTGGGGGCGCTGGTCGTCGTTCTCACATTCACGCCTGGTCTTTGCACTGCGGAAACGCTCCCGTTCAGAATTTCTGCTGGGTTTGCCGAACAGACTTTGCAGGTCTACGCCGGCCAGGCCCATCTGCAGATTCTCTACGACGTCCCGACTGTCACTCATCATCCGACGGCTTCCGTAGTCGGCAATTTCGAGGCGCGTGAGGCCCTGCGGCTTCTGCTGCAGGGCAGCGGACTTGGCTTTGAGTTCCTGAATTCGCGCTCAATCAACATCAAGGCACTCCCGCTACCCAAGTCCTCCGAATCCCCGGCACCCCATCAAAAGGAGAGGTCCTTCACCGGCGCCGAGCGGAGCAGACCTCCGGTTGCCATTCCCGACCAGGTCAAAATCACTGCGTCGAAGGAGCGGGATGGTCCTCCGATACCCCCCGGAGTCTTCGCACGGACGATACCGGGGTCCGCCCTTACGGATTGGGGCATCACAACCCTCGAGGGGTTTGCGCAAACGCTCACCCAAAACCAGGGGAGCGGTGCGACCGAAGACACCCACGACTTCCCGCGGGAGGCGGTGACGAATACAGCCTTCGGCGGCGGGATGAACCTCTACGGTTTGGGCTCCCGGGCGACGTTGATTCTAGTCAATGGTCGCCGGCTAGCACCCAGCGGTTCCGCGGGAGGCTTTACTGACATATCGAACGTCCCGGTGACGGCCGTTGACCATATCCTCCTTATGTCTGATGCGAACGCTGCAGCTTACGGTGCAGATGCCATCGGCGGCATCGTCAACATCGTCCTGCGCGGGGATACGGCAGCCCCTGACTCAGACGCAGTCATCGGACACGTAACCCGGGGGACGCTCGGCGAGAAGCAGTTCGCGCAGTCCTTCGGCCACAAGTGGTCGGGTCTCGGCTTCTTTGTCGCCGCAGAATACTACGAACGCGACGCACTGCCGGCCTCAGATCGCCTGCAGGCAACAAGCAATCTCACAGCACAGGGCGGAACCAACCTCGGCAACATCGCCGGCAACCCAGCAACAATAATGGATGCGACCGGAAGGCTGTGGGGCGTGCCCGCGGATCAAGGTGGGTTGGGGCTCTCGCTAAAGCAGCTCACCGCCGGGCCCAACTACCACGATCGCTATAGTGATACGTGGATTCTCCCGCACCAGCAGCGATTGAGCCTCCTCGCGACCGCCGATGCGCACCTGACAGACAACACGACGTTGAGCCTCGATACGTTGGCGAACCAACGACGTGTGATCAGTCAAGATGCTGGCTTCACCGCGACCCTCACCATCCCGCACGACAATCCGTACTACGTCTCCCCCATTGAGGGGAGCCTCGCTCCGATTGAAGTGCTCTATGGCTTCTCCCAGGACTTGGGGCCGGTCATCTATCACGGCACGGTGAACACCGGCCAGTTTGTCTTGACGCTCACGCATGAATTTACAGGGGACTGGACGTCTGAAACCTACGCGGGCTATGCCTACGAAGCGCAGAACAACAACCTGCAGAACCTGGTCGACTTCGGCAAGCTCGCAGGATTTCTGACCAGCGACGACGCCTCGAGCGCGTTTGATGCTTTGGGGGATGGCTCATACACGAGCAAAAACACCCTTAAGGCCATCCGGGCATCTGAGTTTGTCCGCTACAAGTCCTCTTTCACCTTCGCGAATATGACCGTCAGTGGGAGTCCCCTCTCCCTTCCCGCCGGCGCCGTGGGAGTGACGGCCGGCGCGGACTGGCGCGCACAGAACTTCCGCTCCTCCCTTGGACCCGCGAACGTCCTCGCCGTGCCACCCGTCGATCGAGACCGCACGGTCGGGGCGCTTTTTATGCAGCTCGCCGTCCCGGTCCTGCCCAGACTCAACCTCTCGGGAGGCCTGCGCTATGAGCACTACAGCGATGCAGGGGAGGCGCTCTCCCCGCAGTTCGGGTTCGCCTTTGCTGCGAAGCCGAACCTCACCTTCCGCGGCACTTGGGCAAGGCTCTTTCGCCCGCCCAATTTGCCCGACCTCAATGAGGCCACCGACGTCAGCCAGCGCATACCTCTCCTGGACCCAACCTCTCCGTCCCGCATTTCCTACGCATTGGTTTGGGCCGGACAAAATGCCGAATTGCGGCCGGAGACCGGGAAGAGCTGGGCCCTTGGAACCACGTGGGCTCCCCTGTCACATCCCAACCTGTCAACGACACTAACCTACTTCAACATCGATTCCGGCGATCGGGTATTTCAGGTCCCCGGTCTTCCAGCCACCGTATTGTCAGACCCGCAATACGCATGGCTGGTTCAGCGCGATGTCACGCCGGCAGACCGAGCCCAGGTCTGCAGTCGCAGCCAGTTCATCGGTGTTGTAAGCGATTGTTACACCGCGCCAATCAGTGCCATTGTCGACATGCGTTTGCACAACGGTGAAGAGCTCAAGACCGATGGAATCGATGCGTCCACACAGTATGCCTGGAAGAGCGGGCCCAGCCGGTTCAGCGCGGACCTGGATGCGACTTACATGCTTCACTATCGTGACGCGCCGGCACCGGGCGCAGCGCTCATCGAGGAGCGCAATAGTCCGCACAACCCCACGGCACTGCGCGTGAGAGGAATGATGCGCTGGGAGAGCCGCGGGCTCTCGATTTCACCCGCGATCAACGTTCAAAGCGCGTACGAAGATCCGGGCTTCCCGCCGCTGACACCCGCGCGTCACGTGCGCTCATGGATCACCTGGGACGGCGTAATCGCCTATGAGTTGCCAAGTGCGCTGAAGGTGTCATTGCGTGGTCTCAATGTCTTCAATCAGCAGCCGCCCTTTCTAAACAATGTGGTCTCCAGCATCGGCTACGACCAGGAAAATGGCGATCTCCTCGGGCGGCGGGTGAGCGTGAGCTTTGAGAAGCGCTGGTGAGGGGCGAACTTTGAGGGCCGGGACCGGCAGACAGAACGCTCCCGGTCCCGACACTTAGCCTTGTGGCCGGCTCCTAGCCGAAGAAGATGGTCAGATTAAACGGCGCTGGCACATTTTCCCAGAAGAAGCCAAACGGCAGTCCTCTGGTGCGCCCGCTCGCCGATCCGAGGTCCGTCAACCACTCTGGCTTTTTCGTGTGTTTCTTCATGATCCCTTGTCTCCATGTCCAATGATGATCAGTCAGGATCGGCCGCGACACGCTCGACCAACGGAGCGAGCAGGTCAATAGGTCCCGGGGACGACCCGCAGCGCAACACTCCTCGCGATTTGCTTTGTGTGCCTCGTCGGAAACCGTCGGGCGGCATTCTGTGTGAGGCTGTGGAGCGGCTTCACGTCGCGAGCACCGAGCCTTGCAAAATAGTCGTTTTTCAACGTTACCAATAGGCGTAACATTACAAGCTTGTGCGAGTCTGCTTGGGGCGTGCGCTAACTCGCTGGCTGAGCGTCGAACAAATGGAGCCCGACTACGTAGGCTGCGGTGTGTTCGTGTCAATCAGGCGGATCATCATAAACTGGATTGCAAGGGCGGTTGTCGGATTCGCTGTAGGGCTAGTGTTCCAGGCTGTTCGAGCGGAGGAGCCAGCCCCTGAGATACGAGTCGAGATTGCGCCGCAGAGACTAGATGAAGCTTTGAAAGTGTTTGCAGCTCAAGCCGGAATACAGGTTCTTTTTCTGGCTGACTCGCCTGCGTTGCGTGATAGATCGTCGGCGATATCTGGTCAGCTTTCGATTCCTGAGGTTATGGATCGCCTGATCGCCGGGAGCTCGCTCCGATACAACTATGTAAACAAGCGAACAATTGCGATACGCGATGTCGGGATGGTGTGGACCAAGAACATGCTCGTAATTCACAACGCTAAGCTCGGCGACCTACTGACGGAACTGCGAGTGTTCACAGCCAAGCGTGTTTGTATAGTTGACCAGAAAGCGTCGGCTGTCAGAGTAACCGGTGTATATCAAGGAACAAACCTGTCGGCCTTTCTGGCGGCGATACAAATCAGCGTTCCTGTTGTTATTGCGGAGACCGATGACGCAATTGTGCTGCGTAGTGCCGAAGTCCAGGAAGCTGGTATGTCTAGTGACCAGATTCCCGACCGGACGACAGGCCTCGGCGCGCATGATCACTGTTCGGGGTCGTAAGGCCGCCGGTCATTTAGTGTGTCTGAGTTACTTGTCCTTCAGATGCTCGGAAAAGAACGGAAGCACCTTCGTTGCCAGCCGCTCATTGATCGCGCTGACATGGTCTCCATCGTAGATCTCGAACGTATGCTTCAGGCTGTAGCCGTTCAGAATGCGATCCAGCGCCCTGACCGTCTCGGCAATTCCCTTGTCCCTATCTCCTGCATCGAACGCAATCGCGTCATACATACGCAGATTGGTGATGTACTGATTGACCATCGCTAGCGGGGCATTGGCAGCCCAGGTGGCGACAACCTGCGGCACGACCTTGCCATCTACGACCGGTAGATCGAAGTACTTCGGCGGGTTCTTCGGGTTCGGGGACCATGCCGCGGCTGAGGCGGCCATGGCCTTCGTCCCAAAATCCGCAGCGGCAATCTCTGCCGGGGTGTTCATTTTCGCAACGCGATCCATTGTCTCCGCGTTCGGCGATATGTTGGCGTCCATGCAGCACGGACTCATTGCATACAGGCTCGAGAACACCTTCGGGAACTTCATTCCAAAGCGCATCGTGCCGTACCCACCCATTGAGTGACCCGCAAGGCCGCGACTGGCTCGCTGAGCCAGGGTCCGATAGTGGCCGTCGATGTAGTTCACAAGGTCCTGCACGATGAACAGCTCCCAATCCCCGGTCACTGCGGAATTGGAGTACATGCTCCCGGCGTACTTCGTGTAGGCATTGGGCATCACGATGATCATCTCGTGTGCGCCTTTCTTGTACGCCCGATCGACCGCGCCCTGTACGTTCACGAAATGGGATCCGAGCAGCCCGAACCAGTGATCGTCCGAGTCCGTAAATCCGTGCAGGAGATAGAGGACAGGGTAGCGGCGCGTCTTGTCCTTCTCATAGCTGGGCGGTAGATACACCGAGACCTGCCGATCGGGAGAGTCGCCTTCCAGATTCCCTACGAGGGAGTAGCCGTGAACGGTGATCTTCTCGTACTTCCCATCGGATGCAGGTGGAGGGGTATGTACTTCTGGGGCCGGGGTCCGGGCTGGCCTCGCCGGCGATGCCTGCGCAGGGGGCGTCTGTCCGAACGCCGGCGTCAGTAGGGTCCACAACAGGACCACAGTGCCAAGCGCTGCCGTTTTTAGTGATGTCGCCATCGCAGTTCCCCTCCCGCAGGCTCGCGGTCCGAGGATGGTGAAGCTGCACTCGGGGTGCGGCTAGCGGCGAGGATGGCTGCACCCATCCTACGGTCAGACCCGTTCGTCCCGTGCTGGTCCTCTCCGTCCCGGGTGTGGGGGAGCCGTGCCGGCCAAGGGTATCATTCAGCTTGCCCCCCAAGTCAGTAGGGCAGGAGGACCGATGGCCGCTGATGCCGTTCTCAACACGGGCTCTTCTGAGCTCGCTCCGCGCCCGATTCTCCGGATCTGGTTGGTACCCGGCTGGCGGCTGTGGCTGCTACTGACGCTACTTTTCTGCGCCTACAACGGCCTGAACGCGATGTTGGGCACGAACCCCACCTACGCGAGATGGAAGCCGTTCCTTTGGGAGACCAGCAGCATCCTTTCGATCCTGGTGCTGCTGCCGATCGTGGTGTCCTATGGAAATCGATTTCGATTGGATGCGCGTCCTCGAGGACCAGTCATCGCCGCGCATGCGGTGGGCGTCACGGTGTTTTCGACGGTGCACGTATTGATGTTCATCGGCATCCGCAAGATCGGCTATACCTTGAATGGGGAGGTGTACACCTTCGGCGATCCGATCGTCAGGGGCTTCTACGAGTTTCAAAAGGACCTCATCACCTACATCACCATCCTGCTCATCGCGTTTGCATTCCGCGAGTTCAAAGAGAGACGGGCGGGGGAGCTGAAGGCGGCACAGCTGACGGGAGAACTCAGCGAGGCGCGGTTGCGACATCTCACTGCGCAGATCGAACCTCACTTCCTGTTCAATGCTCTCAACGCGATTTCCAATCGGATGCACGAGGATGTGGGCGCTGCCGACAGGATGATCACTCACCTCGGCGATCTCCTGCGGGCCGCGTACGAGTCGGACGAGCAGGTCAGGGTCCCACTCGCAAGTGAAATGGGCTGGCTTAAAAACTACACGGCAATGATGGCCGAGAGGTTCCGAGGCCAACTCACCTTCGACCTGGAAGTAGACCCCGGCATGGATAGCGTTCAGGTTCCGCGCATGCTGCTTCAGCCCATAGTGGAGAACGCCTATCGGCATGGTCTGGCCGAGGGCCGGGGGAGCCTTGCCGTGTCGGTCAAGAGGGTGGGGGAGCGCATCTGCTACGCAGTGAGCGACGATGGCGTAGGACTTCCCGCCGGGATGCATAGCCCGTCCATGCGAGGAACAGGTCTTACGAATGTTTCGCGGCGCCTCGAACTGCTCTACGGGCGCGACTACGAGTTCAAGTTTTCGTCGCGCCATCCGCGGGGCACGGTCGTTTCATTGTCCTTTCCGGCAGAGACGCGATGACTTACTCAGTCGTGATCGTAGATGACGAGCCACCGGCACGCGCGAAGCTCAACCGCTTTATGGCTGACCTGAGTGACTTTCGTACTGTAGGGGAGGCAGACTCGGTCGAGACCGCCATTCAAGCCATCGCGGGGACATCGCCGGACGTTCTATTCCTCGACATTCAGCTTGGGACGCGCAGCGGGTTCGATATTCTCGATGGCCTGCGTGGGACGGCCGCCTCCCCGTTGGTCGTGTTCACGACCGCCTACTCAGAACACGCGGTGAAGGCCTTCGAGGTTCAGGCTCTGGATTACCTATTGAAGCCCTTCGACAACGACCGGTTCCTCGCAAGCATTGCCCGCGTTCGCACGGCGCTTGGTGAGCCCGACCGCAGCGACTTTGAAGAACGCGTTCGGCGGATGCTCGCGAGTGTTCCCGGCCGACCCGCACCGCTGAAGCAGATCCTCGTGCGCGACAGCGAGCGAGCGTTCTTCCTGGCTGTCGATGACATTCAGCGAGTGGCGGCGGCCGGTAACTACGTTGAAGTCTTCGCCCGCGGCAAGAGCCACCTTATCCGAGAGCCTCTCACCGGTTTCGCGGCTCAACTCGACCCGACCGAGTTCCTGCGGGTCCACCGTTCTCACGTTGTTCGCGTGAGTTTCATCGCCGAGCTCCGCCCCATGTTTCATGGGGACTACGAACTAGTTCTCCGCGACGGACAACGTCTAGCCCTGTCCCGGCGCTATAAGCAGCTCTTGCCTGAGTCAATCCGGGGTCGGCTGTAACCGGGGTGTCGTAATCCTGTGATCGGGCCTGCGTGAGCGGCCTGATTTCGCTCATGGACTACGGAAAATCGGACAGCAGTCGTTAATAAGGGGGTAACCCAGATGTAAGCCTTCCCTGCAGCCGCGACATCAATGCCTCATGCACGACGACGATGACTTCTGGCAGTGGCTCCGGGCCGCTGTGCTCTCCTTTCTGGGCTGGCTAGCCCGCGGGCTCATCAAAATGGCCCTCGTGCGTGCATGGACCTGGCTGTCCCAACTGGTTGCAGGCCGGGGCATGGACTGGTGGTGCAAGGTTGCCTCAGTACCTCTCGTCTTCGTGGCTTCCTTTGTCACGACATGGGAAATCCGAGAGTTCGCTTCCTACGAGACTGTCATCATCTATAGGACGGGAGCCGAATTGCCGCAGACGCATGTGCTACCGGATGGATCGCGGCTGACAGTGGATGCGTATTCGAATGTCCTGATTAGGATGACACACTGGTCGCGTGACGTGGAGGTTGGTTCGGGCAGGATAGAGATGAACGTCGCGCCTGGCTGGCGCCCACTGACTGTCCCCGGCTTCGGAATGCTGAATCTCGAGCATTTCGGTACCTCGTTTAGCTTGCAAAACTACCTCGGAAAAGGAGAGCCAACGATCGTCACAGTCGAAACTGGCAAGCTCCGGGTTGCCGAACGATGCCCAACCGACGGGAGCGGCAAAAACATGCAGTTTGTCGTGACGGCAGGCTATCAAGCGGTGGTCCCGAGCCCTTGTTCGGGCTTGCTGCCGGAGCTGCGTGTTCTGAGCCGGGCTGAAATGAGCCGCGAATTGGCCTGGACGCGTGGGTTGTTGGTGTTTTCGGACACTCCCTTGCAGGACGCGTTGGATCAGGCGAACCGCTATTTCCCCCGGCGTCTCCAGCTGACTGATGCTTCTCTGACGGCACTCAGGATCTCGGGAACGCTCCGAAGTCAGTCCATGGAGACGACCCTGAAGTCACTGGACACCATCTATGGGATCGTTCCGGTGCCTTCGGAACGGGGCCTGTCTGACCCCGGTCAGATTCTGCTCGGCCGCCGTCAGGTAATATCGGCGAATGGCTCCCGATCCAATCGGCATCCACACCCTTATCAACGTTCGGGGCGTTGAGCTCCGTGTGATGTCCTTCGGGGCGTCTATTGTCTCCCTCAAGACATCCGACACTCGCGGAACCCTGGCGAATATCGTCTTGGGGCTCGACTCGGTGGAGGCCTACCTGACCGGTACGTCGTACGTCGGCGCGACAGTGGGGCGGTTTGCCAATCGAATCGCGGGTGGGCGTTTTGAGCTGGACGGAGAGATCTACCAACTTCCCGCAAACGATGGCCCGAATAGCCTTCACGGCGGTCCCCTGGGCTTTGATCGGCAGAATTGGAGTACACGCGGGGCTGCCACCTCGGCGGAGGGGGAGCGCATCGAATTCAGGAACGTGAGCCCGGACGGGGAGGGTGGCTTTCCAGGGCAGGTCACCGCGACCGTGAAGTACCTACTACGCAACGACATCGACAGCCTGGAGATCGAATTCCGCGCCGAGACGACAGCGCCGACGCCCGTCAATCTCTCCAATCACGCTTACTTCAATCTCACCGGTGATGCGACGCGGCGGATAGACGACCACATTCTGATGCTGAACGCGAATCGATTTACCCCTGTCGACTCAACGCTCATTCCTACCGGGGAGCTACGCACTGTGGCAGGCACGCCATGCGACTTCCGGCAACCACGGGTGATCGGTGAGACGGAATACGATCTGAACTGGGTTCTGAACAAACCCACCCCGGGCGGGCTGTCGCTGGCGGCCGTGCTTGAGGATCGGGAGTCCGGGCGGATCGTCGAGATTCAGACGACCCAGCCCGGAGTGCAGTTCTACACTGGAAATTTCTTAAGCGACTACCGGACCGGGTTGTGTTTGGAGACGCAACACTTTCCGGACTCGCCGAATCAGCCTGGTTTCCCCTCGACGATTCTTCGTCCAGGCGAGATCTATCGAGAGAAGGCGATTCTGACCTTCCTCACATCTTCTTGACGCTGAAATCCAGCGGTTGCCCGCCGAACTCGGTGTGCAGCTTGATCTCGGTCGCCGAGACGACGCCGGTATAGTTGAACGTCACGGGTTGGCCGCCCAGATCGACGTCGATGGTGAAGGTGATTTTGTCCCCGTCGATCTTGCCGTTCTTAACCGGAAAGGTCATGCCGTCGGGGCTGGTGTTTGTTCCCGTCAGCGTCGATCCGGTTGCCTTGAAATCGTAAACCAGCTGAACCGGGCCGTTGGGCGAATCCAGCGAGCCGGTCCAATGGCCATCCACGTCGGCCGCAAAGGCCGGCACCGCCGCGAGCATGAGCCCACAGAGAAGTAGTAACTTCCTCATTCTCCCTCTCCCCGTTTGGATTGTGTCGCGATCGGATTAACTCACGGCCGAACGGCAGATCCAAGGCTCGGATCTACGTCTTGTCGCTTCAGCAGAACGCCTTGACGACGGGCACTGGCATTACCAGTGCCCCGACATCCCTGTCGGAGGCTAGAAATTGGAGGAAGTCAGTCTGTCCAACCCGCGCTGCGTGGCATCCCGGTCGTCGTCGGCAAGGCATGCCTGACCGCGTCCGCGCTGCTTGGCCATGTACAGGGAAGAGTCCGCTCGCCGTACCAAAGACTGCGGGGAGTCTTCGGAATCGGCGAACGAAATCCCGATGCTGGCTCCGATCTGGGCTTGCCGCCCGCCGCCGATGTCGATGGGGCGGCTGATGCCGGCGATCATGTTGGCGGCGATTTCCTGCACCTTGGCGGCATCGCTGATGCCGACCAACACCGCTACGAACTCGTCCCCACCCGGCCGGCCTAGGAGATCGCCGCGCCGCAGAGTCTTTTCCAGGACACGAGCCACGTGACTCAACACGAGATCGCCGGCCTCATGGCCATAGGTGTCGTTGACCTGTTTGAAGTGGTCCAGGTCGATCTGCATCAGCGCCAGAGCGGGGTAGGCCTCCCGTCGCGGGCGTTCGAAGAGCGCAGCCAGCGAGGCCTGCATACCCCGCCGGTTCAGCAGTCCGGTGAGTGAGTCGTGGGTCGCCTGGCGTTGGGCGCTCAGCTCCTCGCGCTTGCGATCGCTGATGTCGTTGACGATTCCCTGCAGAAGATCCGGGCCTACCGGATTGATGGAGATTTCGACCCACGCCTCGCGTGATGCACCTGAACGCAGAATTTCCAAGTCCAGTTCCTGCGAGTTTCCGGAGTTGACGCTCTGGCGGATCAACTCACGGATGCGCTCGGAGCCGGGGTCGAACACATCCTCGAGACGTGTGATGCCTGGGAGAAGGATGAGCTCGCCAGTTACGTCGAGGATGCGACTGAACGCGGGATTCCAGGACTGCAGAGTCCCGGTGATATCGAGCAGGCAGATACCGGTGGCCGCCTTCTCGAAGATCAGCTGCATTTTGCGCTCACCGACCTCGCGTTCGATGCGAAGCTGGCGCTCGGTCGCGAACAGCCGTGTCAGGCTGTGAATGAGGGCGTTGATGTCGGAGACGAGACTTCCGATCTCATCGGACTGGTTGAGCGGCGGTACCTCGAGGAATTGTCCGGCATCGAGCCTGACCCGATGCAGGTTAGTCGAGACGCTTCGAATGGGCCTGGTGATGAAAAAGTAAACGGCGATTGCAACACCTAGTGCAACCAGCGCAGCCTGCAGGGCGAGAATAGTGTCTAGCTCGCGGCTGTAGGCGTGCGCGTCGATCTCGATTTGCGCACGGTTGGGGTACACCTCGATGCGTCCAACAGGCTGAGCTGAATTGAACGGCGAGCTGATCTTCCGGTCGACGTACGTGCTGGCGTCGAGGCCGGCGGGTGGATGGCCCGCCACGAACAGGTCCTTACCGTCGGCGGTGATTCGGACCGCGCCGACGATCCGGCTGTGCATCAGGCCATTGCCGATTTCGGCGGCCAGCTTCTGGTCACCCAGAAAGCAGGAAATGCGAACGGTAGGCTCGACGGTCGAGACGAGGTCGGCCAATCGGACTTGCCCACGATCACGCTCGCGATGTTCGGCACTGCCCGAAACGACCCAGGCGAACAGCAAGCCCAGCACCATTGAGAGAGCCAGGATCGCTATCGTCGTGCGGGCGACGATGCTGTCCGGGAGGTAGCGTTGCAATTGCAGCCAGCGGTTAGGGCTTGAGCTCAAGGACCACCCTCACTCGGTTGTCGACAGCCGACCGGTCTACATAGGCAACAGCATTCTTATTGCTCGCAACGAGTTCCACGGCCGCATGAGCATCCGCTACTGGCAACGGCGGCGTCGTTTGTCCTGAGAAGACCAGTCGGGCCCAATAGGAGCTCATGTCCGCCGGGTCCTTGTGCGCGAGCAACAAATAGAAGTCTTTGCGCTCGGTGGACGTGTTGCTCAGGTCGATCGGCAGTGCATCGATTCCGTTGGGTAGCTTGCGATAGCGGCCCAGGAAGATATCCAGTGCTTGGTTTGCTGAAAGACTGTGTACGCCGCTGGCGGGATTGACGATCACGACCAGGTTGGCAGCTTGCGCCAGCGCAGCCAGGAACGGCGCGACCAGGGCAAAAATAAGAGGGGCTAAGCGCATGGCTCAGAACACGAAATCCAGAGCGAGCCCGAACACCGTCAGATGCGCAGGTTGCAGGGAGGTCGGAATTCCATGGTCGAACACCAGCGGAGACTGATGAACCGAAATGGAATCCATCTGAGCCTTGAGATCGAAATGAGAGGAGAGGTCGTAACGCACGCCCCAGGAGAAGCTCTTCTGGTTGGCCTGTCCGCTCGCCTGTAGGGTCTCTACGGCGTCGTTTATCGGGTCGAACGGGGGCTCGGGTAGTCCAGTGGGCGGGAGGTCATCGTAGGGGCGCACGATCGCGCACAGGAAGTATGGCGTGAAGCGGTCTATGCGATATCCGAGTGTGAGCAGTCCGTCGTCGACTCTCGGACCGACGCCCATCGAGGTACGAATGTGCGTGTACAGCAGTTGCGCCTCGAAGGGCCTGCCATCGTATGCAATGCCGAACTGGACGCCGTGACTGACGTTGCTTTGGCTGCTGAACCGGTCTGCAATCGTTTCCGCTTGAGGGTACCCGGTTGCCCGCAGTGTGCCGATCACGGTAGTCAGGTTCAACAGGTTGTCTACGCGCACGCGGGCCAATGCGAATCGAAGCAGGAGCGGGCCGCGAGCCCAGTCGAGCTGACCGCCCAAATTGTCGGTGCCGACCGGTACCCGAGCGTCGAGCGTGGGTGAGTTATCGCCTGCAGTATGTCCGGCGAAGCCGCGCAGCGTCACGACACCACCGGCCCAATACCGGCGAACCCTGAAGTCGCCTCCGTCGAACTCTTCTGCGTTGAAGAGCCCAAAGAACTCCGGTGCCGGGCGGATGGGAAGATACGAGTATCCGACGTTGGGTGACTCTGCCAAAGGATAGGCATCGAAGCCGATCCGACCGGCGCGAAATTCGACGGCCTGGTCTGGCGTGTAGGCGAGGAATGCCCGAGAGGCCTGCGGCCGCCAGTCACCCTCGGGACTGAGCTTGGAAACTACCTGGGCGAGAACGCGCAGCGTCGATCCGAAGCTGACTTGTCCCTGCAGACCAAACACCGTGTCCGTATCGAACGTGATCTCGTCTGCGTTGGTGCCGCGGGGCTGAGTGATGTCGCGGCGAAATACCAGGTTGGGATCGCTGTGGTAGGTTGCTCCCAGCGTCCCGAACCCTCCCCAGGAGAAGGACGGGTCCCAGCCGTCTGCTGCCGCAAGAGCGGGTCCGAAGCTGACGGCAAAGCCGAGAAGGCATGTCAACCGGGAAGCGCGGCGTCGAGCGCCAGCGGAAGTCATTGTGCAATACAACCGGCAATAGACTGTGTACTGCGGAAGTATCGGTTTGAGGGCGACGCGTCATCGTGCGCGATGTCACGAACGCGGAAACTACTTAGATTTGTTAAGGCGCCATTGTTCGATTTCTGAAAGATGTGCCTGGTCGTGTTGCAGCATCAGCACGGGCAGATCGCAAAGCCCGACGCTGCCTACGCCCTCTTGAGTTCCGGTTCTAAGCCATTCGTCCTGGCTCAGCCCACGCATCGCATCGAGGTTTGCGGCGCGAGAGGCCTCGAATGACATCAGGGCTTCCCTGAGGGACAGAGACTGATAGTTGCGTTGCGCGGCAATGGCGTCGCCGTCAAAGTCCGGCAGAAAGGGGCTTGGTTCGGTCCTGAGTTTCTGAATGCGCACTCCAAAGCCCTCCCGCTCAAGGTCGGCCAGGTGCCAGACCTGCTCGACTGGGGAGAAGAGACCGTTGGGACCGGGGGTGCGCGCCGTTTCAGGGTCGATTGCAGAGAAGGTATCCCGGAGAATCTGGGGCATGCGGACGAGGGATTCGAAGACCGCGGCGCGATCAGCGGGGCAGAGCTTCATGTACTGCATGAGTGCATACCCTCTTTACATATTCTCACTGTTCTATCTGGGCGGGATCCCATGGCCACAAAAGTCTTTAAGACGACTCTCGTTTACGACCCGCCGGCGTGCTTTATCCCTTTGAATTTCGACGTGAAACGCGTCTTTGGCAAGCTGCGAGTTCCCGTTAAGGTCACCCTGAACGGCTACACCTATCGAAGCACCATTGCCTCGATGGGCTCAGGCCCGGTGATCCCGCTCCGCAAGAGCAACCGGGAGGCTGCCGGGTTGACCGGAACCGAGACCTTGGAGGTTCGCCTGGAGCTGGATGAGGAAGAGCGGACCGTCACCCCGCCGCCGGATCTCGAAGTTGCACTAAAGAAGAGGGTAACCGTCTGGCGCAAATGGCAGGAGCTAAGCTACACCCACCAGCGCGAATACGTCGAGGCGGTGGAGGGCGCGAAGCGACCGGAGACGCGTGAGCGAAGAATTCAGAACGCGGTGGAGCAGGTCGGAGCGAAGGCGACCCGGAAATGATAGACACAGACGATACGACCACGGCGACCGAGCAGATTCTGACCCGCTCGCTTTTTCTTCTTGCCGACAGTGAGCTGCTGTTCTGGTCCGACGACTCGGGGTCGTTCGTCTCCAAGATCGTCCAGGCGGCCGTCAAGCCGAAGCCTAGTGTCGCTTACATCGGCGCATCCAACGGTGACATGCCAGAAGCGTTTCAGATCCTGCAGGCGGCGCTCGATCAAGCCGAGGTTGGCGAGGTACAGCACGTCACGGCCGCGTTTCCTGATTCTGATAGGGCGTTCCTCGATACGGCGGACATCATCGTCCTCTCAGGTGGAGACGTCGAGGTGGGTTGGAATGTCTTCGCGAAGACAGGGATGCGCGAGGTGATCGAGCGTCGCTACCTGGAAGGCGTCGTGTTGGTAGGTGTGTCAGCTGGCGCCGTGCAGTTCGGAAAGAACGCTGCCCTCGAGGATGAAAATGGCGGATCGCGGCTGATCGACACGTTCGGCTTCGTGAACATCATCGTCGATGTCCACGATGAGAAGAACGAGTGGCGCTCGCTTGCGGCCACGATTCATCTGCTAGAGGGCAGTGCGACGGGAATCGGTATCCCCAAGGGCGGCGGATTGATCGTGCACTCCGATTCCACGATCGAACCCATACGTCGCACTGCAGAGGAATTCACTTATCGGGAGAGCAAGCTCCGACATGCGGTATTGAGCTCGCCCGTGGCGAACTGAACGATTGAGTTGACAACCAACAGTCTCGCGACAAGGATATGGACCGCCCCGGATTCTCAGCGGAGACCGGGTTCTCAACGGAGGAGAAAACGCGCATGGCATTCGAAGAAGACGACGACACCACGGTCTATCTGGTCCTGGTCAACGAGGAAGAACAGTACTCGCTCTGGCCGAAATACAACGACGTTCCCAAGGGCTGGAAGTCCGTCAAGGAAGGCAACAAGGCGGAATGCCTGGCTTACGTCAAGGAAGTGTGGACGGACATGCGTCCGCTCAGCCTGCGTAAGCACATGGAGCAGTTCGCGCGAGAACAGCAAGCCAAGCAGCAAGAGCCGACAACGGGTCAGGGAACTGTCTAGCAGACAGGCTCCTCGGCTCACGACATCGACCGGGGTGCTCAGGGCACTCTGACGTCTCGGACGGCACACCAGGCTTGTCACCTTGGATGGTCCGGGCACCCCGACCTGCTGAGCTCATATGCGACTATTCGCCATTTCGGACGTCCATACGGATTTCCGCGAAAACTTCCAGCTTCTCGAGAGGCTGTCTACTCGAGAGTATCGCGGCGACACGCTCATCCTCGCGGGTGACGTGAGCCACGATATCTCGGTACTGCGCCGAACTCTCGACCTATTCCTGTCCAGATTTGCGCACGTGTTCTTTGTGCCAGGAAATCACGAGCTGTGGATTCGGAGCGGCGTGCAGGAAGACTCTCTACAGAAGTTCAATGAGATCCTAAGGATCTGCGAGGCCTACGGCGTATCGACTACGGCAAAGTCCGTGGGCAATGGAAGTGGCCGTGTGTGGGTCGTGCCGCTGTTCTCCTGGTATACGCGTCCAGAAGAGGGACCCGACACCCTTTTTCGGCCACGTCCGCTTCAGGAGCCCTCCCAGTCGGTATGGTCCGACGACTATCTGATCAAGTGGCCGTCCTACTCGCCGGGGCATTGCACTCCGCAGTCACTGGAGTTCTCTGCGATTCGATACTTCCTCAGTCTCAACGAGACACGAGTGGGTGTTGCCTACGACGCCAGCATCGTGTCGTTCAGCCACTTTATGCCCCGAGCGGATCTGATGTTCCCAGGACCGGACCAGGAGCTTCCGCACGTCCGCACGGATAGGCATATTCAGTGCTTCAATTTCTCCCGCGTGGCCGGATCAACATTGATTGAAGATCAGATCCGTCGCCTTGGCCCACGCGTCCACGTGTACGGCCACCAGCATCGCAATCGTCGCCGCTACCATAACGGGATCTGGTACGTCTCAAACTGCCTTGGCTATCGCGAGGAGCGTGAGAACGGATCGGTAGGAAACCCAGAAGAGGTGGTGAGGCAGGTCTGGCCGATGGAGACCGCCGTGTCCTCGCAATCCGAAGATCGCGCCTTCCATTTCGCGCACGACTGAACGCTTGATTGGGCCACGCTTGGGCTTGGCGAAGCGTCTCGTGTACCCTCTCGGTGGCACGCCTAGGGGAGTAGATGATGAGACCGCAGACCTGCCACCATCTCGAGGCCATTTCCGAAGTTATGCACGCGAAGCGCCGCGAGTGTTCTGAATGCATCAAGATCGGCTCTGACTGGGTGCACCTCCGGACATGTCAAACGTGCGGTGTCACTCTGTGCTGTGATGATTCTCCGAACCAGCACGCCAGTAAGCACGCGAAAGCCAGTAGCCATCCCGTAATCGCCTCCGCAGAGCCGGGTGAGCGCTGGCTGTATTGCTACCCCGACGAGCTCTTTGTGGAGTACTGATCGGCACTCACTGATATGCTCGGCTAGTTCCGTCGGCGCAGCTCATGGAGGAGCCCAATGACAGACGCACAGCGTGTACACCTTTGGAGCCGTTGCTATTACTGCGGCATGAATCCCATTCTGGGTTCCTGTTTCCGTTGTGATACTTGCCCTCTCGGACCTGACATTGACCTGTGTGAGTCGTGTTACGAGGGACTTCTTAAGGGAGAGGTTCCTCACCCGGCCGATTCTGAGGGCAGCTACTCGACATCGCATCGATTCAGCCGAACTGAAGGGTCCTCACCCGAGGAGTTCGTGCGCTGGCTTGATGTGGCGCCCCTGCGGCACCCCGCGCCCGCCGTGCCGGATGGATTTTTGCTCAGACCGGAGTTTCGGTATGGGCGGGAGTCCTCGTTCGGAGGCTACGGTTTCGTCGTTCGGCACGAAAGCGCGGTTTTCGTGTTGACGGCGCTGCACGTGATGGATGAGGTGATCAAGAAGAAGGAGCTCGACACGACCGCGCGCAACGCCAGCTATAGTGGTCGCGAGCTGCCGGCAGTCGTTACCGCTGTGCAGTTGTATGACGTTCTCAAGAAGCAGTGGGCGCTGTACGAGCTGGGGACAGCGGGTCCGATGGTCTGTCTCCCGAACTCCAGGACAGCGGACGAAGAGCCGTTTGCCTTTCGGGATATTGCGGCATTCCAGATGTCGCACGCACAGCTGACCAAGGCGGTCTATTCGCTCGCGCCGCGACCGCTGGCGCTCCGAGATCCAGAGCCAGGTGAGCCCGTCTGGTTGGCCGCAGCAATGCCCGATGGATCGCGCACACGGCAAGCGGTTTGCGTGGAGAGCGCGCCGCGAGGTCTCATCTTTCGATACGTGGATACGAAAGAGATCGCCAAGCACTCGAGTGGCGCACCCATTGTGGATAAAGAGGGCTTGGTTGTCGGCATCAACACAGGGCTCGGACGGCTCGAGCAGTATGAATTCGGGCACGCCAATCCGGTGAGCAGCATCCGGACTCATCTGGCGATGGCTGGAACGGCAGAGACGGCGGCGACCTCTGCGGGGGCCGGAATGTGACCGATCCGAGCGGCGTGGCGGTCGCCCGCCACGCCGCTCGAGAGCGATGACCTACGGATATGTTTCGCTGCTCTAGCGGTGATCGTCGTCGTCCCAATGCCGTGGATTCCACGGATGGCCCTTGTACTCATAGTGGCACCGGTCGCCGTCCTTATCGCAGATCCAGCGCCCCTCCCGACGATAGGACTTGCTCTCAGCGTACTTCGATTGTTTCCAACAGCGGTCGCCGTCGTTGTCGCATTTAATGCGGACACAATGGTCCCCGTCGAAGTCGCACCGCTCGTACGTGTGAGCCACCGCGACAGTGGGCGTCACGGTTGCTGCAGCCCCACCTACTATGGCGGCGGCACTGGCCAAGACCGAAATGGAACGGCTAAGCATGGTCACCTCCGAGTCTTCAACCTTCGTTACATTTCACAACGGAGGCAAAGAGGCTTCGTTCCGCTGAGCCCTGGGCGTGGCCCACGCACTGCACCACGCCGAAACCTCGCGGCCGTGCAGCGTGGAACGGGTACTCGCAGTGACCGTGTAGCGGAATCCCGCTGCCACGCTCGTCTATGAGAGTAGGGAAGGCGGCCCGCCACATCCCTTCTTTGTGTTTCTCGGACGAGACCTACTGGCAATCCATGGGTGCAGTGCGTGTCTAAGTCGCTCTTTGCGCTGACAGTGATGGTTCTGCTTGCCCTCACGGGTTGGGGCGCGAGTCGAATGTTTCCTCGTGCGTTGGATGCGCTAAATCCACCGGCCCCGTCCGTAACGGTCGGATATCAAACCCCATGGGGGAAGCGGCGCCAGATCACACTCGAGGACCAAACCCATAATCGAGATGAATGCCAACTCGGAGCTGCGCCTGACCGAGGAAAAATCCGAACGACGTGTCAATCTCGTTCACGGAGAAATCTCCCTGAATGTGGCTCATGATCCCAACCGCCCGTTTGTCGTCTGCGCGGGAGGCTTTCTGTTCCGGGACCTGGGTACGACGTTCAATGTCGTTGGCAAGTCGAACTCCGTTGTGCTTACTGTGGTGGAGGGCGAGGTCTCACTGGAAGGCCAATGCGGCGACGACGGACGACCGATCCTGGCCGGCGGGTCCACCGCAATTCGCGTGGTCGGCTCGAACGGGCGGGTCATCGGGCGAAAGCTAGCCGCCAACGATCAGATGACCATCGTTACCTCGTCCGACGGCATAATTGCCAGGGCCAGGACGCTCAGCCCCGCCGAAATGTCCTTCGTGACGTCGTGGCGCGAAGGGGTTCTCAAGTTCGACGGCGCCAATCTTCGAGATGCGATCGATGGTGTCAATCGCAACTGCAATGTAGAAATCGAACTGGGTGACCCCACGCTGGCAGCGGACGCCGACCTTCACGGAACTCTGAAGCTGGGGAGACCCTCGACGATCGACGGGTTTCTCAAGGCTGTAAAAGAGATCTACGGCCTCGTACCGGCCGCCGCAGATCCCCTGCGACCGCGGGTGGTGACCTTGGTGAGAGAGCGCCATCACCGCTCGAGGTGAACTGGGCGCTTGCCTCTTAGTCCCTGCCTGAGCGTCTCCTTCGAAAATCGCCTTTGACGCGGTCGCACAAATCTTTTTCGCCCTCGCGAACAGGGGTTTCGCTGACACCTGTCCGTCAATCTAATGACCGGGGGTCTGACAACATGAACCTGCTCGCACGCACGTCCGGATCGAATGGATGCCAGGCCAACTGAGGCCGTCCATGTCGTCGCCATTGCAGCCGCGGTCTGCATGGCGGCCCTATTTAGTACCGCGGCCGGCGCACAGACCCGGGACTTCTCGATTCACGCAGGACTGGCAGGCGATACGCTGACGGAGTTCGAGGCACAAACGACCCTCAGCGTGTTTTCGGATCCCGCCGTCGTCAACGATCAACTCACCAACGCCGTGTCCGGCAACCTCGAGCCCGTCAAGGCTTTGGCATTGATGCTCAAGGGTAGCGGGCTGACTTATGTCGTGATCGATGAGACCACCCTGGTCGTCAAGCCGGACTTATCGCTCCGTAGTCTGATGCGAGGCCTCGCTGGACACCGTCAACTTAGGTCTACGGACGAAGTGAGAGTGCTAGGGAGACGACCGCGCAACGATCTCGCCATTCCACCCGGGATTCCCGTTCAGACCATTGGCAATAGGACCGGAGAACTGGCGGACGTCGGAATGACAACGGTCGCCGATGTGTTCAGCGAGAACGTGGTGAATTCGGGTGGCCCAACGGAGGAGACGCACAGCGATAGCGGTGGAACTCGCGAAGAGAAGTCGAACGATGCGTTTGGCGTGGGGATCAATCTCCATGGGTTGGGTGCCGGTGACACGCTAATACTGGTCAACGGCCGAAGAGTGGCGCCCAGCGGGTTGAGCGCGTTATTCACTGATGTCGGCAGCATTCCCTTGAGCGCGCTGGACCATATAGACGTCGTGGCCGACGGGTCGATTCCCCAATATGGCGCCGACGCGATCGGAGGCGTGGTCAACTTCGTCTTGCGAGGCGTCGACACGTCCGCCCAGTCAGCCAGCCATTTTGGTGTAGTGACCCATGGAGGGTTCGGAGAAACGCGGTTGAGTCAATCGCTGGCGCGGCAGGACGTCGACGGCGGCTTTGCGGTGATGTTCGAGTATTACAGTCGCGATGCGTTGTACGCCTCGCAGCGAAAGCAGGTGACCAGCAACTTCTCCTGGTGGCATGGCCCGAATCTCGATATCCCATACGGCCACCCCGGGAACATCATCGACAGCACGGGGGCGATCTGGGGCATTCCGCCGGCACAGGGCGGCGTGGGTCTGGGGACGGATGCGTTGCTCAAGAGCCCGAACCTCTATGACCTGGATGCGGACACTGCAATCGTTCCCCGACAACGGCGTCTCAGTACGATCTTCAGCTACGAACTCACGGCCACGGATGATCTGAAGGTCTTCGCCGATGCGATGTTCAACTGGCGCCGGCTGGAGGACCGGGCGGGACAACTGGCCGAGACACTCACGGTGCCGGCGTCGAATGCCTTCTACGCCTCGAGTGCGCTCTACGGCAAACCGGGATTCGACACGGCCGTCAGTGTGTTGTACGGATTCGGCGACGACGTCGGGCCCTTCGTGATCGACGGGCGAGTGACAAGCCTGCAATCGGTGGCGGGCTTTGAGTACCGGTTCGGGGCCTCCTGGGGTCTGCAGCTCTACGCCGGACAGACTTTCGAAACACAACATATCGTCGTGAACGGCCTCGTCGACGACACAGCCTTGAGTACCGCGCTGGGGGAGAGTGATGCCATCCAGGCGTTCAATCCCTTCGGTGCAGGCGTCGGCAACACGCCGAAATCGGTCATCGATTCGATCAACAAGCCGGGCGGCTACGCAGAGCACTCGACCTACGACTATCTCAGCCTGGTCACGAAAGGAGAGCTGTTCGATTGGGCGGGGCCTTGGACCACGACCAACGCCGTGGACATTCGCAAACAGATCTTCGAGGCTCATTACTCATCGACGGGCCCGACCTGGGCCCCTCCCGGTGAGCTGAGCCGCTGGACCGAGTCGATTTTCACCCAGCTCGAGGCGCATCTATTCGGCGACGCGACGGCCAGGCAGGTCGGGCGCCTTCAAGCCTCAGCGAGCCTGCGTTGGGAGACCTTCAATCCAACCGGATCCTACTATGCTCCTCAAGCGGGATTGGCCTACCTCCCGACCTCGAGTCTCACCGTCTACGGGAATTGGGGGAAGTGGTTCCGGCAACCGGGGCTTACCGATTTGTCGCAGACGGCCAATCTCGCCGCGATCACCGCGCTTCCCGACCCCAACTCGCCGTCCGGGTATTCGGCTGTCCTGGTCGAAAATGGAGGCAATCCGTCACTGAGGCCGGAACGAGCCACAGCCGTGAACGTGGGCTTCAAAATCGCGCCGCCCAGCTGGCCGCGGGTGTCTTTCGCTCTCAACTACTTTGACATCACGGTCTCGAATCACGTTGAGGAACCGGATCTGCTCCAAACGGTGTTGACCGACCCGCAATACAGTCCTTTCGTTTATCGCAACTACACTGATGCCCAGCGCGAGCAGGCATGCACGAATGGGTCGGTCATTGGAGGCGCCACTGCCTGCCTCGAGACCCCTATCGCAGCGCTCGTAGATTTGCGTCTGCGGAACGTCGCGGCAGTCCGGGCGAACGGTTTCGACCTGTACGGTCGTCTCAAGTCGACCACGTCGCTCGGAGAGTTCACCTGGGACCTGACCTCGACCTATTTCTTGCGTTACGCCAGATCCATTCTGCCCCAGGCGCCGATGCAGGACGTGCTCAACACGACTCACAACCCACTGAGATGGCGGTGGCGGAGCGCTCTGAACTGGTCCCGCGGACCGTTCTGGGTCTCCACGGCTGTGTATCACCAGGGGAGCTATCGGAATACCGACCTCGCCGATCTCGGATATGACAGTTTGGTGAAGCAGTGGACGACGGTGGATCTCACCCTCGGTCTGCGCCTGGGAACGGATGTTCTGCCGGACGTGCCACGCACCCGCATCTCGATCAGCGCTTTGAACCTGTTTGGGGCCAGCCCCCCAGTGGTGTTCAACGCCGCGGGGGTGGCCTACGACCAGGAAAATGGGAGCGTGTTGGGTCGCCGGGTGGGCGTCACCATGCAATACCAATGGTGAGTGTTACTTAGCACCGTCAAGCGTCAGCGGTATCAAGCTGACATCGATTGCAGGATTGCCGCGGTAGTCGTCGCGCGAAAGCACCACGGAGCCTGATTGGAGGGCCGTCTACTGTACGGTCACGAACCGGTTTTCGATCACTTGTCCGACGTTGTATTCGACGATAGGAAGGTCAGTGCATATTAGGTCGAGGATTCTCATCGGAGTATCGCTAGCGGTGATGCTCGCGATCCCGAGCGACCATGGTCCCATGGTTGCGGACCATGCCACCTCGTCCGCAGTCACACCCCAGTACTCGGCGGCCAGTGCCGTTCGAGCAGACGTCGGCGCTGCGGAGAGCGGGCAGGCATACCACTCGAACAGCGAAGAGACCGTGCATCTTTCACTGCCCGACTGGGATGCCGTGACGATGGCGCCGAATTCCGCGCTGCGGGTCAACTACGGTACCGACGCGGGCAATCTGCAACTGGCGGGAGAGGCGATATTCGAGTCGGGGCCCGACTCCCGGCGACCCTTCTCCGTCCGGGCAGGGAAGGTGAAAGTCGTTGGCAATGGTGCGATTTTCGCCGTCAGTGCTCGCACGGGCGTTGCGCCTGACCTGATCACTGTCGCGCGCGGAACAGTAACCGTGAGCGACGTGACGTCCCGTTGGGAGCTTGTGCTGCACGCCAACGAGCAGGCGAGACTCGTCCGGACTGCGAGGGGAATGCCGTACGAGAAAATCTCCTTGACGCCCGCGCTGGTCAAGAAGGCGATGTCGTGGCGGAGCAAGCAATTCAATTTCGTCGGGATGACGGGAACCGAGCTGACCGAGGCGATGTCGGTGGTCGCCCAGCATTCCGATATCCGGGCAGAGGTCGATCCGCAGCTGGCTGGACGCAAAATTCGCGCGAGAGTCACTGTCGGCAACATATCGGCGTTTCTCCGATTCCTCAAGAATGACTACGGCATCACCGCGTTCCGTCCGGATCCCCAGGATCGAAACGTAATACAGCTCGTTCCTGAGGCGAGAAAGTAGTCGCGATGCAGATTACGTGGAGGTCGAGAAAATGGATGATTCTCGGAATCGCCGTCGGGATCGTGGTGGCGGTTGCCGGCTTGGCAGTCTGTCAATCACTCGTAGGTTCGAGTGAGCACGGCCGTGAACCTCTCACGGTCGGTACCGGTGTCGGGGAGAGTCAGACATTCGACCTCGCCGACAGATCGACGCTGACGTTGAATTCCGACAGCGAAGTAGCGCTCGACCTGGCCAGCAAGTTCCGCAGCGTGCAGCTACGCAAAGGCGAGGCTCTATTCGAAGTCGCCCACGACTCAGCTCGCCCATTTCGCGTCTGCGTAAATCGGCGATTGATCATCGACCTTGGAACACGCTTCAACGTGTCCGCCGACGGTCGGAGCACCACCGTCAGTGTGACGGAGGGTCGGATTGCGTTGGGGGGTACCTGTTCTGCGGGCCCGAGCGGCGAGCTGGTCGTCGAGGGAGAGCGAGGTGCGGGTCCGGATGTTCACGCGGACGCTCAGGTAGTCATCGCGGCGGGTTATCAGGTCTTCTTGCCGGATCCGTCGAGCGGAGCCTCGCCACGCATTCACCGGATGAGTTCCGCCGAAATGACTCGTGTTCTGGCTTGGAAGGACCGGCTGCTCATGTTCTACCGAACGCCACTGGCGGAGGCTCTGAATCAGATCAACCGATATTTCCCGCGTCATCTCGAGATCGCGGATCCTGATCTGGCCGATCTGCAGATCTCGGGGACGTATCACTCCTCATCGCAGAGCGCGATCCTGCAAATGCTCCACGAAACGTATGGGCTCGTTCCTGTGGGCGGTGATGATCCCGACTCGGCGGTGATCTTGTTGGAGAAAGAGCGGTCACGGTCACCGGCGGGGCGTCCGCAGATCCGATCGCGGCCCCCCCGGTAAAAGGAGGGCCGCGACGTCCGACCCTAGAACAACCTGCGGTTGAAGGGTGCGGGTGCCGGTTCAGGGACGAAACCCAGCGGTACTCCGCGGGTGCGTCTCGAGACCGCGCCTAGGTCGATGAGCTTGATCCTTCCGATTGACTTGGTTTCCATATAGATCCCTTTTCCATTGGATTTT
Source organism: Steroidobacteraceae bacterium (assembly GCA_036499585.1). Taxonomy (GTDB): domain Bacteria; phylum Pseudomonadota; class Gammaproteobacteria; order Steroidobacterales; family Steroidobacteraceae; genus 13-2-20CM-66-19. The sequence goes on along the minus strand of DASYDM010000057.1, from coordinate 26,333 downwards.
TGTCAGGATCGGCGAGCGTAGGATCAGACGGTCGTCATCGTCTCGTCAATAACACCCGAGACCAACCTGCGCCGCAGCAGGCCAACAGGTGGTGGGTAGAGACCCGGTGGTTGGGCTAACCGTAGCTCGATGGCGAGACCCCGAAGCACGGCTTGAACGCGGTACTGAATGCTGCAGCGCTTTCATGCCTCACCGCGCCTGACGGCCCGGCGTCATTTGGGTTCCGGCTCGATCTGAATCAGTCGCGCGCCTAGCCGCAAGGAGGCTGGGACGACGCGCAGTCGAGCCACGATGCGCGCGTTCTGCAGTCGCTCGAATCGTAAGACCTGTTCTGGCGTCGGCTCAAGTATCTCCCAAGTCCGCCCCTGCAGGTCAGTAATCGCCCAGAAGCTGTGTCTGTCCGGCCCCTGCCTTGTGAGCACACCGTGGACGATCAATACAGTGGCGGGTCGTGGTGTAGCCCGCTCGCCGGCCTGTGTAGCGTGAGCACAGACCACCTGTAGCCAGCCGGCCCCGACCAGAACTAGTGCGCCTCGTCGGGTCACTGCACCTCACTTGATGACCAATACCATCGCGCTGTGGGGAGGTATTTTGATACCAGTCGCCACGAGTTGCGTGGTGCCCGGGCCTATGGTGCCGATCGAATACGTGTGGCTCGTTGCCGGGAAGGTGTCACCTAGAGGCGAGGCGATGTCCGGGCGTTGAGCGGCGAAGGGCGCCATATCGATAGGCTTCATCGTGTAGCTGGCATTGCTAACGAGGGGGTATCCGAAGTCAAGCGGCGAGCCAGGCGGAAGCTCTGCAAAAATCGTGGCCGCGAATCGTGCGGACTCGTCGCCGAAGCCTTTTCCTCCAAACTGTTTAATCAGGGAATCGACGCAGCCGTAACTGGGCGGCGCCCGTGACGCGTCACACGAGATTATTCCTTGGTACATCCTGACGCCGTAACGCCTATCCAGAAAGGCGCCAAGCGACCCGCCCATGGAATAGTGGGGAGCTGAAAGCTCGGGCCAGTTCACGAGACTTACGTCACCTCCGGAAGCAAGATACGGTGCCACGCGCTGATCTGCAATGTTCGAGTACCCGCTTGAGACAACGGCTGGCACCACGATGTCTTCCGTCATCATGGCGGATGTCTCCTCCAGCCAAGTGTCGTGCGCAACACCGCGCTTCACAGCTCGTTGGTAGAAGTTGACCATGTGCGTAAGCTCGTGCAGCAGCGTCGAGAGATAGTAGTTCAGACCGGAGCTCACATCAGGTGCGTTGATGAAGAAGGCAAGTGACTCGTTCGACGTCTTGAGATCGGTGCTGTTGCGTCGAAAATTATTGATATCGCCAAAGTAGCCTCCCCAGCCAGTTCCAGGGGGGACGTTCAGAAAAACGATGTTTAGGTTCTGAAGCCCAGGAGCGTCGGTGATGAGAGCCCCAGGGTTCGCGCGTGTCGCCGGGCCCCACACGTCGCCCAGGAGAGCGGTAACTCGGGCGTAGCCGCCGGTTTCGCCGCAGAAGGCAGCTGAGAACGGCTGTACGTCGATCGCGGGGCCAGACGTGTCCACCCAGAACACAGCGTTTCGAGAGCTCGGCAGCCTGCATGATATCCGGACCGCCGCAGTGTACTTATTGGCCGGAGCAGAGAAATTGTCGTACCACGTCTTAGTTGTTCCGATTGCGGGGGGAGCGCTGGGCACGGGCGGCGCAGCTGCGGTGAGGTCACCGTTGGGGGCGTTTGCAACACGGCCGCCGATTAGCTCAATTGCGCGCTGCCGGTTCCGTTCGAGCATGCCCCCATGCGCCCGATCTCGGAGCGCGGCCCGAAGTAAGATGGGATCTATGGATGCCGGCGTTGGATGGGGAGCGCCTTGGTGCTTCAGACTGTTCGGGATCTGCGGCGGACTCGTCGAGCTCGGCTGCCCGTTGGAGAAGATGACGATCGCCGTATTCCCCTGGTGAACGCCGGCGATATGAACGTCGAGTGTCGCCGGCGTATCTGTTGTATTGCTGTATGACCAAGCTCCTATTCCTGTACCGGAATACGTCGAAGTATTGACGGCGCTGCAGCCCGCACCCGCGCAATACGTTGAAAACGTATTGTCGGGAATGGGGGCTGTGGCAGCGGGTGCCGTAGGGAGTGACGGACTCTGCGGAGCCGGCGCTTCCGTGGATGGCGGAGGTGCCGTGTTGGAGGTGCATGCGGCGACCAGCTCTGTCGCCAATACAGCGAGCGCAAACAGGTGTCTTGTCTTCATGGCGAATCCCGGCCCCGGCGGCGGGCTACTTGGGAGGGGTCGCCGCCGCAGGCGGCGAGTTGGAGAACGGCTTTTGGAAAAAGCTCGTGCCCGGATTGAGGAAGCTGTACGAGAGACCAAAGAAGAACGCGCCGGCGTTTCGCGTGCCGAGATTCGAAAGGACCGTCGAACTGCTTGGTGCGGCCCCGACGCGATCGCTGGCCGGCAAAGCCGCTATCGAGCCCCAGTTGTATCCGGCGGTTACGAACCACTGACCCAGGAAGCGATAGCTCGGGCCGACGAAGAAGCTGAGATTGTTGTTCCCCGTGATACCGAGTCCAACCGTCGCTGCGACGTGCTGACAGAGTGCGAACAAAGCCGCATGTTCCGATGAGCAGCTCGGGTTGTGAACGTGAATGAATCCTGCGGCACCGAGCCTGCGACTATCCTCGGCCGAGGTGTTTTCCACGATCACCGGGCTGGAACCGGAGGACAGGGCGTACTTGGGGTCTCGGAGGTTGCTGACGGTGAAGGCCCCTGAAAGTTCTACCGCGGGTGTCGCGGTAGTGATTGACACTGTCTCGATCAACGATTGCAGCTGGACGGTGGCGATCGCCCCCGGCTTCCCGACGGACTGAGCTGCGGTGGTAATGGCGATGGCTTGGCAGCTGTTTGTAGCCTTGTTCGCGTCGTATGCCTTCTGGTAGGCGTCCTTGTAGGCCTTGAATGCCGAGTTGTAGGCGTCGGGAATAATCGCGTCGACCACGATATGGCCGTTTTGCGAGCGCCCATGCCCATCTTTCGGCGAGATCTGGATGTTATACCCACCGTATTTGCTGTCGTGCTTTATGTAAATGTCCGTTGAGGTCGCCTTGCAGATGCCTTTCGCTTCCAAGGCTGCGGTGAGATAGGACTGCAAGACGTCGTCCGTGTACATGGGATCGGTGCACTGCACTCCAGCAGCCGCCGGCTGCGCGGCCGGCTTCGGCGGCCCGAGGGAAGGAATTTGCGCGTAGTCGAAGTCGGCCGGACATGTGTTATTGATCGTCACCCTGATTGTGTCGTTCGTGTCCGCCGATACCGGAATGGTCGAGCCCTCTTTGGCAGAATGATCGAATGTGGCAGACGGTGTGGCTGCGAAGGCGCTGCTTTGTGCCAAGAGAGATGCGGCACAAAGGGCTGCAAACGAGATGCGATCGGTCATGGCGACTCCCTGAATTTCTTTTATTTGTTCGTGGCGCGTCTGCGCCGTCATGTTTCAGGGTCGGCGGCCGCCGTTCCCCGCGTAAACTGTTGACCTTCTGCAGAGGCTGTCTCGGCGAGCCAGTCACTCAATCGCGGCTCGGGAGCGCTTGGATTTTTCAGCCACCATGCCGCGGCCGCTTTGCCGAGCACCCCGTTTTGCTCTGAGCAGTGGGTGAGGGAGAAGACGGCGTAGTTGGGAAGTACTCGCGAAATCGAGGCTCGCATGGGGTCGAGACTCCCGGAGTCCGAGCACAAGTCCAGGAATAGGATCGCGGTAGGACGGGGCGCCATCAGATAGCGAAGCGTTGACAGGGGCAGGCTCGCGACTTGCGGCGCCTGTCGCGGAGCCGATTTCAAGGCAAGGTAGGGTGCAACGTCCTTGGCATCCAGGCCGCCCCCGACGCGACCGGACAGATACAGAATGAGCGTGTCGTCCACGGCACTGGCGTTGACCCAGCCGGACAACTGGTTGCGGAACTCCAAATCGGAGGCCTGCGGTGCCTGGACCTGTCGTGAGCCGCCGGGATGGCTCTTGGACGAAAGTACATTCGCGAAGGCGGCTGCCGCGCCCTGAGTTCCTTCTACGTCTCCGAGTTCTTCGTAGCTCGAGACTCCGACGAGCAGTGCTCGAGTGACGGGTGGAGTGGTCGATATCAAGGATTCGGTGCGCGAACTCGGACTGCCCAGACCCGCTGTGGGGGCCGCCGTCATTTTGATGTCGTTCTGCCCATGCACGAGCGGAACGATAATGGGCACGGTTACGTAGATAGCCTTCCCGGCCGCCGAGTCATTGGTACGGCTGTACAACGTTCTTGAAAATCCGGCAGCTTCGTTGGCAACGGTGACGCTCTCAATCCCGCTGTCGTAAACCGCGGTCAAGGTCAGCGCAATTGACTTATCGGCGATGCGCGGTGGCGTTTTGCTACCAAGTGCGACCGTCGGGTTCGCAATTGTCAACAGCGGCTGGTCGGTAGCGTATATTTGCGCACCCGCCGACATCACGGTCTTGAACGCATCCTTCGCCCAGAATTCCAAATCGATCAAATGAAACCCGAGCCCTTGAAAGGACTCGGCGATGCCGGCGAGATCGCGGCCATACCATGAGCCGCTGAGTGTCCATCTGGCCGGAGGCCGTGTGTCGGATGACTCCCGCGCGTCCGCAAATGAGATAAACAGTTCTACTTCCGCTTTCTGTTTCAGTTGCGGCTTGGACTCGACTGCTGTGGCGACGGATACTCCGAGTGCGGCGCCGAACTTGAGCTTTCTGGCCGCGAAGGCAAGCCGCTCCGGTGTCAGGGGGAAATCAAGCGTTAAGTCGGCCTGTCTCAGCATCTCCGCAGTGATGTACCCGACTTTCTTCGCCTTGATCCCGACAAAACGGGATTCCTTGACGACCGTTTCGAGAATCTTGTCCTCGGGGAGCTTCAGGTCCGCCACTCTCGTACTCTTGACGACCGGAAGCACTGCGACGGTCATGTTGTTGACGTCGTTTGGATCGAAGCGAGTCGTCGCGAAGGAGACTCGCTCTCCGTTGCAGCCGGTCAGGCAAAGGATCACCAGGATCCCGGCAATGATGGAGCGAGAGAGCTTCACTGTTTGACCCACCATATGTCATTGACCCCATCGCTCTGGATGTCGGCCCACGGCTTCTGCTTCGGCGTGGAGCTGCTGTTGAAATACGCGGTGGTGCGCTCCCGAGCCATATTGGTGCCGTTCTTTTGCCCGAACGCGTCATCGAGAGTGAGGGCCTTCGGGGTGCTCGTGCTGTCGACAACTTCCTGACCGACCTGAAGCAGGTAGTAGGTAAACAAACCGTGATGGATCGGATCACCGATTTCCCAGCTCGGCGATGTGCCGCTGGATGATGTCACTACACCGATGACGTTCGACGGCAGCTTCTCTCGCTTGGGCTCGTCACCCTGATAAGCCAGCCCGAGTACCTTTTTTGCGGAGTTCGGGGGCTGACGCGCAGGTATGGCGGGTATCGCGGGGGTTGCGGGGCCTTCGGGCGGCGGGGAGGCGGTCGTTTCGCTCGAGTCGTCGTGGGCCACGCCACCGCCGAGTCCGGAGTAGCAGGTGTCCAGTATCAGCACGGCCCTGGCGCGCAGGCGGCTGAAGTCATTGACGAGATTTGTCCAGGTATATCGCGACGACTCCCCTCCGGGGCCGAGGTCCGATGAGGGCAGTAGGAAAAAGACGCTGTCGCCCTGCGCGCTGGGGTCGACGAGCGAATGCCCGGAAAAGTAGAAATACACGTGTGCCGACCGATCCGCGATGCGACCTATCCGGGCAAATATCTTGGAGATATCGGAAGGCGCATTGACGGGCAGAACGTGCTTGGCCTCGGGTACCTCCGGGAGCGAAGTATTGTCGAGGAGCAGATAAGCGTGGTCCGCCGGTACGCCGGAATGGCGTACCAAGTGATTCGAAACCTCGACTGCATCACTCCGAGAGTAGGTGAGGCTCTCGACCTCACTGTTGGCCTGGGTCGGATCCTTGCGTATTCCCGCCACGCCGACGGCGATCACGAAGTCGCGTGGCGTGGCTGTGGAAAATTGCGCAATCCCTATACCGCATGCGCCACTATCATCCGTGGCGACCGCCGACACGGTCAGCGAGTCGAGAGCCTCCATCATTGTCAGCGTTCCGCCGCTATCAGACTCGAGCGATACGTCGCCGGTGGGGCCATACTGTGTCTGAAGCAGAATGTGTCTTGCGATGCCGTGCTGAGCATTCGGCTTGATGTCGATCTGACGGCCGCCGATTGTGAACTGCAGGTCCGCGATTCTCCGCCTTCCGTCGAAGGTGAGGTCGACCTTGACTGTGTCGTCTGCATTCAGGGCTCTTGCACCGACCGAAGACGTGATGCTAACGATGACCCCGCCGGGTGCGGCGCACTGGGCACACGCTCCGCTGCTGGCGACGATTGCCAGGAAAGCAGTGGCCAATAGCACTCGGGTTTTTACAGTCATCGGGATGTTTCGCCGGTGAGTCATAGGATCTGATTGTCGGCCTGCGGTTTCTGCGTCGTGGGCGGGAGCGTGTTGGGGTCGATTTGGATCTCCTTGGTAGCCAAGGTCACCACTTCCGACCAGTCACCCGCGTGGCCGGAACCTGTACTCGTATCGAGTGCTGCAATCAGTTGGGTGGTAAACAGGCCGCCTGTGGGGAGGTACCACGAGTATTGCTTTGGAATGGAGCCCGACATCGTGACGGATCCGCTGGAGGTGATGAGCAGACGGGTCAGGGCGGGGTTAGGTCCGGACGGGGCGAATTTCGGTTGCCCGAGGGGCGGTAGAGCCGGAATGAGCACGTTACACGTGTCCGCAAACGCCAATGTCAGATGTGCGCCTTTGGCTTTGAGTGCTGTAGCGACGCCTGCGAGACTGCAATAGGGGTCTAGAGGCGTAGCGCCACAGAACCCCAATATTGCGGTGCCAGCCCTTTTGCCAGACATACTCTTCGTGTGCGAGTCGTCGGTGACCTTCGCAAACCGTTGTGTGCCGCCACAGTAGAAATCCGGAAAGGATGACGATTGGGCGGCGGTCCGGAATCCGTGTCCGGAGTAGTAGAAGACGACGACGTCATCAGCAGCTGGCGTCAACTGCTTCACTGCGGTGCTGATGGCCTCGCACGAAAATTTCGCATCCTCCAGGAGGGTGATATTTGGGGTCAAATGGAGGCTGGTCGCTGCCCGAGTGAACCACTCCTTAACTGCGAGGTCGTTCTGCTTGGCACCTTCGCCAATGGCGGCGTCGCTCGTGTCGGCGACAAGTATTACGTGCAGAGTCGCAGCGCGCAGAGGCAGTGTCGCTAAGACGAGGCAGCATGAAATCCAGGGCTTGATGTTCATTGGAATACCTGGCGCTTGAAGTGCAGAGTGCGTAGAAGCGTGGGGAGGATCGGGTCAATGTTGAAGAAATACGGTCGACTTCCGGGCTCTGGCAATAGCCGTGCCGTCTGGCAGGAGCGGGAGATCAGGAATATCGACTGGCGGTCCTGGAACTGAAATCGTAAGCCGAACTCCGGAACGAACGGGCCGCAGGACTTGGCGAGACCGACAATGAACGATGAGCGTGTGCGTAGAACTCTGCGGATGTATGCCGCCTCGGAGGACGTCAGCGGACGGGAGCTTGCGAGTTCGAGGACATGGGGAATGTCGAGAGCACTCTGCCGGCAGTACCAGCAGGGTGTCCCAAACTCCAGCAGGGAGGCTGTCCCGGACCGGTCCAAAGCTTCGGACAGGCGAGCAAACTGTTGCGCGTCCGAGCCGCTTGTTTCCGCACCACACGCCAGCAGGCTTGCAAGCACCGCCAGCGTGAGTGAAGACGTTAGATGTGATGCTCCCTGCATTGCAATCCGCGACGACCGGCGGTGCGGCGGATCCGGACTGTTTCCAGCCCGTCAGCCGGAGGATTCACCCACCAATCGAGTTATTTGTTATTTGGCCCCGCCATCGACGCAGGGCTGATATTCGCCAGGACAAATATAGTCTGTCGGCAACGATGCCGATATCTCATTCAGATCAAAATTCGCCCGAGGTATTGAGTTGGGCGGGAACGGTCCGTGTTGAATCGCTTAAATCGATTGCCGCAGAAGCCGCGGTAAGTGGAGCGAAAGCGGATGGGGGCGGATCAGACCGACGCGTCGCAGATCCTGGATCGTACGACGATTAGATGATCTAACTACGTGTAGCTCGACGGCGAAACCCCAAAGCACTGCTTGAACGCGGTACTGAATGCCGCAGCGCTTTCATACCCCACTGCATTGGCAACCTCTCCGATGCTCTTCCCCTCCGCCAGCAGCGATAAGGACGCGAGCAGTCGGCTATGCCTGCGCCAGGCCGCGAGCGTCAATCCCGTCTCTTCCGAAAACAACCGCTCGAACGTCCGGAGGCTGGCCCCGCCGATATCAGCCGCGATGAGTTCGACTGACCGGCCATCGTTGGGATTAGCAGAGAAGTAGTCCGCGAGCATGCGAGCGCGCTCGTGCCGCGGGCGAGGCAGTGAAAATGATTCCGGGTTTGCCTCTGGAAGTACTTCCTCGAGTAGCGCCAGTGCGTGCGCGTGGCGCGGGCCGCGCTGAGAGGGACGGGGAACCGTGCATAGGAGCAGGATCAGCTCGCGTGCCAGGTTGTCGAGGCCCAACACCTGGGGATGGGAGTCGGTGCGCAGCGTGCTGGGTTCGAAGTAAAGCGTGTGAAGGTAGAACCGCTTGGGCGAGTAGATCGAATGCTCCACTCCGGCGGGCAGCCATAGACCCTTCAGTAGCGGATGCACCACGTAGAGTTCGTCCGTCTCTACGATCGCAGCGGACTCTGAGATCAGTGCGAGTTGATCCCAATCGTGAGAATGGCGAGGAATCCTCCCTCCGTCAGGGTAGCCCTCGATGAACGACCTGACTGTCTGAATTGAGCTCATGGGAAGCCCGCTCCGCTACTCGACGCCGGCCTCGTACTGCATCGCGCAGGCGATGTTGTCCTCGGTATCTGAGAACTCCACGACCTTGCCTACGCTCGGAATGTCGATGATGTCTGATCGTAGCTTGCCGCCGGCAGCTTCGATCGCGGCAACGGTCTCTTTGACAGAGACCACACTGATCGTGACGCGAAATGCGTTGAGTGCCCCCTGCGCCGCGGGGCCTCGACGTTTGGCGATCAGGCCTCGATGGACGGCGTGCGGAGCCGGTGGGCCCGTGACGATCTGATAGAAGTCGGGGGGGCCGCCGACCTCGAATTGCCAGCCGAAGACCTGCTCGTAGAACTTGCGAGCCCGTTCGACGTCGCTCGCGAAGATCTCGAAGTGCGCGATGTGGTTGGCCATGCCCGTCCCCCCTTTTGGAAGGGACCAGACTAGCATCGTCGCGTCAGCGAAAGTGCGACGGCTTTCTTCGAGAATCCGACAAGAGCGGCTCGCACTCCTACGGGCGGCGGCCACTTTGGAGTCCTACTGAGTCACGGCAAATCGCTAAATTCGCGGGATGCTCAGGTAGAGAGAGGGCCAGTACAATGAGCTTTGGCTCGGCGGTGAGTGCCATCCGCCGCGTCTCGCCGCAATCAGAACAACGAGAGGGAACCTGCGTGAGTTCTACACCAACAAAGTCTCGGGCCAATGGGGGGAATCTCAAACTATGGACAGGCGTCATCTCCGTCGGCCTGGCGGCTATCGCCGTGGTGCCGCCAGTGGTCGCTACTCTGAATCCTCATCCCACCTACAGCCAGGGAGGTCACGACAACCAGCAGTTCAACGGTGGTACGTTCAACTCGAACACCCAGACGACCAACAACAACTTCTTCTCGCGCTGGAAACAGGGCGTACGGCAGATCGTCGGTAAGTCGAGCGAGTCCGTGGCCGTGCCCGATGCACCGGGCCCTCAGGCCCGGGCGGCCGAGCCGAAAACGGCGGAGCCCGGAGCGCTTGGAACGATTGTCAGCAACGCGTCGTTACTCAATGATTCGACTTGGAGCCCGGAAGTGTCGCGGGTCACACGGCTGCTCACATTTGCAGTCCGCTTAGAAGCCGTCGCGAATGGCGATAAGTTTGGAAGCATCAACGTTGTTCTGGCGCGAGATGGCAGAAACGTTTGCACCATCTCATTGAACACCCAGACGTCAACGAAAAACGGTGCAGGGGTCCGCTGGGGCAGTTCGACTTGCTATGACACGCTGCCAGCGAACGGTGCGGCGAGCTACCATGCCAAGGTTAACGCGATGGAGATGACTCCCATCACGATATCGCTCTCCAGCGTCCAGGCCCGGCAGAAATAGTCATTGTTTCCCGTCGATCCACGTCCGCTGCACATGCAGCGAGTCGTCCAGCAAGGCGAGGCTGGCCCGGTACCCCGGCACGATCCGCCCGAACTCGTGGCCCATCCCCAGGTACTCAGCCGGGTACTGGCTGGCCATGCGCACTGCCTCCTGCAGATCCAAGCCCAGTAACGAAACCGAGTTCCGCACCGCGGTGGCCATGTCCAAAGCAGCACCGGCCAGCGTGCCGTTCTTGTCGCGCAAGACGCCGTCGACGACTCGAATCGTCTGCCCCTGAAGCTCGAACGAGTCCGAATCCGACCCGACAGGAGGCATGGCATCCGTCACCAACACGAACCGATCCCGCCGCTTGCAACGCAAGGCCAGTTTCAGCGTTACCGGGTCAACGTGATGACCGTCAACGATGATTCCGCACCAGGTACTGTCGTCGTACAGGGCAGCACCCACGCAGCCAGGCTCCCGAGGTGACAGAGGCGACATTGCGTTGAAAAGGTGGGTGAAGCCACGCAGCCCATGAGCGATCGCGCGACTAGCTTGGGCAAACGTGGCATTGCTGTGGCCGGCAGAGACGATCACACCCCGGGCGGTCAGGTCGGCAATGATCTCCGGTGTCGTCATCTCCGGAGCCAGTGTCACGACGGTTTTCCCGTGCTTGAGCGAACTCAGCAGGGACACAACCTTGGCGTCGAGTTTCCCGCCCAGATGCTCCTCATCGTGAACGCCACGTCGAATGGGATTGAGGAAAGGCCCTTCAATGTGGATTCCCAGCACACCGGGGACGCCCTCGGTGAAAGCCGCCCGAACCGCGGCAATGGCCCGGGCAATGACATCCAGATCATCACTGATCAGCGTCGGTAAGAACCCGGTTGTCCCAAACCGTCTGTGCGCAGCACCGATGGCGCGCACCGCTGAGCTTTCGGGGGAGTCGTTGAAGAGTACGCCGCCGCCGCCATTGACCTGCGTGTCAATGAACCCGGGCACCAGCAACATTCCGCCCAGGTCTTCGAGCTGAGCCCCGCTGCAGCGTGCGTCATCAGGCGAAACCACATCAACGATCCGATCGCCATCCAGTAGCAACGTACGACCGGACTGAATACCTTCCGGAGTCAGGATGCGACCATTCGTCAACGCAGTTCGCATCAGACAGTCTCCGTCACCTTGGACAGATTCGCGGGCCGGTCAGGATCAAACCCGCGGCGCACCGAGAGCGTGGCGATCAGGCGATAGGCGCTTTGGACCAGGAGGATCGGAGCCAGCTCGGCAGGGCTGTCGACGGTCGACAGACTCCTGACGCCTTGGATAGGCGATGTACCAGCGGCCAAGACAGGAACCTTAAGCCCCGCGAGTTCCGCCGCAAGCTGCTCAACGCCGGCTCGCGTCGGATCGTTCTGTGCCAGCAGAAATGCTGGAAATCTCGGGCCAAGGAGCGTGAACGGGCCATGCCGAACTTCAGCGCTGCTGAAACTCTCGGCGTGCAACCCGCACGTCTCCTTGCACTTCAGCGCGATCTCTTGTGCAGCCCCGAGTCCGAGGCCTCGCCCTAACACGTACAGGTGTTCCGCCGACTCGAGAAGGGGCAGGGCGGAAGACCAATCGAGCGTCCACGCCTGATCCATCAGATCCGGGAGGTTCTGCAATGACGCCTGAAGCGATGTGTTTCGGGTCCACGCAGCGACGAGTCGGGCTAGCGCGGCGAGCGTAGCCAGAAACGACTTCGTGGCAGCGACACTCCGTTCCGGACCGGCTCGCAGATTGATCGCGTGATCCGACATCGATACGAGCGGCGAGTCGGGCGTGTTGCAGAGGGACACGATGGTGGCGCCAGAGGACTTGGCCGCTTCCACTGAGGCCAGCAGGTCAGGACTCCGCCCCGACTGTGAAATGGCAACGAACAAGCAATGCCTCAGGTCCTGATCGATGCCGTAAACGGAACTGGTGGAAGGTGCGGCAGAAGAGGTCAGGACGCGAGCACGGGTCTCGATCAGATACTTTGCATACGTGGCGGCGTGATCGGAACTCCCACGAGCGCAGGTGATCACTGCGCGCGGAGCCAGCCGCCGAATCACCTCGCCAAGAGCTTCAATCTGCTGAGAGTCTTGCTCGAGCTGAGCGCGCACCGCTTCGGATGCGCTCTCCGCTTCTTCATACATCTTGCTCACGAAGACGCGCTCAGCTCGGCGACGAAGTCGTAGATCTCGCCGCGATAGTAGGACTGCGAGAACTCGATCGCCCGGCCATCGGCCAGAGAGCCCAATCGCTCGACCAACAGCCCCGGGTCGCCCGGCTTGGCCTGCAAGAGCTCCGCCTGATCCTTAGTCAACAACACAGCCCGCAAGCGCTGCAGCGCGCGCACCGGACGATGCCCGGTCCGCTCCAACGCTTCATACAACGAGGTATCGACCGCTTCGAGTGAGGGCAGGGCGGAGGCAACGACCGTCGCGAACTCGATGGACATCGGCGCGTCATCGGCGATGCGAATGCGGTTGAAGCGGTAAACCGGAGTGCCTGGGCTCAGACGCAACGCCAAGGCCTCTTCGGGATTGACGGTTCCTTCGGCGCGCTTCAGCCAAACGCTGCGCGGTGAGCGGCCGCGGGCTCGCATGTCCTCGGAAAAGGACGTCAGCATCGAGAAGTTCTTGTGGACTCGGGCCGAGACAAAGTTGCCCGAGCCCTGACGCCTCACCAGAAGGCCCTCTGCAACTAAGCCATCCAACGCTTTGCGCACAGTGATCCGGGAGACATTGAAGTCGGTCGCGAGATCGCGCTCGGCGGGAAGGGCGTCATCCGGGGCGAGAAGCCGGATTTCGATGGCTTTGCGCAGCGCCCGCTGCAATTGCTGGTACAGCGGCTGCGACCCGGTCAGGGGTCCTACGGTTTCGGCTAATGACGTCATGATTCGATAGTACCAACTAAATACCACATATGGAACCTAGGGTGAATTTAACGCCTATAAGTAACTGTTTAGATAAAGGATTAAAAAATAGCAGCGCAATTGGTGTCGACCAGCTGGCGTTTTTGCACAAGTGGTATTATCTTGGCATCGAACTGGTTCGGTCGGGTTAGAACAAAGTGGCATCAGCCACAGCACTAGGGGTAGGCAATGAATCGGATCACTTTCGCGGTCAAGTCGGCACTCGGTCTGATGATGATTGTGCCGCCAACCCTGGCCCTCGCGCAGACCGCGCCCGCCCAGTCGGGCGAAGTTGAAGAGGTGGTCGTCACCGGTATTCGCGCCTCCATGGAGCAGTCGATCGAGGTCAAGCGCCAAGCGGACTCGATCGTCGACGTCATCAGTGCCGAGGACATCGGCAAGATGCCGGACAAGAACGTGGCGGACTCGCTGACGCGCGTCCCTGGTGTCACGACCAGCTCGGCCAGCGCAAACGAGGGCGGATTCGACGAGAACGACCGCGTCAGCATGCGCGGCACGAACCCCAGCCTCACACAGACCTTGATCAACGGCCACGGCATTGCCGCCGGCGACTGGTTCGTGTTGAACCAGGTTCAACAGGTCGGTCGCAGCGTCAGTTACACCCTCCTGCCGTCGGAACTGGTCAGCCAGGTCGTCGTCCACAAGAGCTCGGAGGCTTCTTTGGTCGAGGGTGGCGTGGCGGGTTCTGTCGACATCATTACTCGCAAGCCTCTCGACTTTAGCAAGCCACTTACGTTGGAGGCCTCGGCCGGCGCCGTGTACGCGGAGCTGCCCTCGAAGACCGATCCGCAGTTCAGCGTGTTGGGCAACTTCAAGAACGACGCGGGCAACTTCGGCATCATGGCCCAGGGCTTCTTTGAGTCCCGTCACCTCCGCCGCGATGGCGAGGAAGTGCTGGGATATGAACAGTTCAAGCCGGGCAGCGCCGTTGTTCTCACGCACCCCGACCTCGCGAACGTGTACTACCCAGCCTTCATTGGGTCCACGTTGTTCACCCAGAAGCGTGAGCGCAAGGGTGGACTGGTAGACATTGAGTTCAAGCCGACGGACGACCTCAAGCTCGATCTCTCCGGCTTCTACTCCAAGCTGGATGCCTCGAACTACAACCGAAACTACCTGGAGTGGCTCACGCATTTCGTCGGTACGGGCAGCGGGCAGGGCCCCGATCCCGGGTACGTCGTGAGCAACGGGACGCTGACCAAGGCGAACTTCTCGCCGGTCGCCGGCACCTTCTATGGCGTCTACGATCAGATCTCCCGGCCTGATGAGAGCGCGACTTCAAACTTCGTGAACCTGGATGGCGATTGGCAGGTCAACACCAAGCTGTCGTTCTTCGGTCAGGTCGGCACCTCGAAGGGTGACGGCAAGACACCCACGCAGGATGTGTCGGAGACTCAGCCGGGCTTGGGCAGCGGGGCGGGGTACCAGCTGAATGGCCTTGGCGCAGGTCCGAACTTCAATCTGGGAAATACCGTCAACAACACGCCGACCCCGAACGGCGTCCCGGTCTCGTTCGGCTGGATCTTCGGCGCCCAGAACGTCGATGTGAAGGACAAGGAAACCTGGGCGAAGATCGACGGCACCTTCGGCATCGACAATGATTCGTGGACGGACCTGAAGTTCGGCGTGCGCTATCAAACGCACGAGCGATCGTCTGACAACGCGCTCGCGCAAGGACCCACGGCAGCAGGGCAGAGCACGGCTGCGTATCCCACCGGCGGATTTGCAAACTATCCGAGCGACTACAACAGCTTCGGCGCCACGAAGCCGAACGACGTGTGGTACTGGTCCCCGGCCCAGCTGGCGGCGTACAACAGCCCGGCGAACGTCAACCGCGATCCGCTTGCGCGGGAGTACTACCAATATCTCTTCGACGTCAAGGAAAAGAACTCGGCGGCATTCGTGCAGGCGGACTTCAAGGGCACGGCATGGTCGGCGAACGTCGGTCTGCGGTACGTCAAGACAGACGAGCACGCGGTAACCTTCACGCAAGTCAGCGCCAACACTCCCGGCGCGGTCACGACATCAGCGTTCGGACCGTTCATCGGTATCCCGGTCGACCATACCTACAACGATGTTCTGCCAAGCGCGAACCTCAAGATCAACCTCAATCCGGATCTGATCGCGCGATTCGCGGCGACGGAGACGATGACCCGTCCGGACTATTCGGCGATTGCCGGGTTCACGGATCTGTCCCCTCCCGGAACGGTCGGAGGCACCGGGACCGGCACGGGCGGCAACCCCGACCTGAAGCCGATCCGGTCGACGAACCTGGATGCAGGCCTGGAATGGTACTTCGCCAAGCGGTCGTTGTTGTCGGCAGGCCTGTTCTACATGGACCTGCACAACTACATTGGCTTCGGCTCCACGACCCGCAGCTACCTGACGTACAGCAGCCAGGTGCCGCAGGGTGCCCAGGTACCCTACCTGTTGACCGTCCCGGTCAACGCGAAGGGTCGCGTCCAGGGGTTGGAGTTGTCGTACCAGCAGGCCATCACAGACTTCTTCGGCGTGCAGGCGAACTACACATACGCCGACGGAAAACAGACCTCTCTGGTGACCAACGGTGACGACCGTCTCGTGGGTACGTCGAAGAACTCGTACAACGTCAGCGCGTACTTCGAGAACAAACAGTTCAGTGCCCGGGTGACGTATACCTACCGGTCAGCGTTCTTCAGCGGACTGGACCGGAATACGGCGTTCTCGCAGGACGACATCGGCGATCTGGCCGCATCGCTTGCCTACACGGTCAATGATAATCTGTCGTTCACTCTGGACGGCCAGAACCTGAACAACCCGACGCTCAAGTACTACGCCCTCAACACCACTCAGCCTCGCGCCTTCTATAAGAACGGTGCTCAGTACTACTTCACCGTGCGTGCCAAGTTCTGAGGTGCTAGGACAGCACCGGCCGCCACACGCGGCCGGTTCCCTGGCAGCGGCAAGGCGTTGCGCGATAGTGTCCCTCGCGCTCGCCTTGCTCGCTGCGGGTCAGAGCTTTGCGGTCGGGGTGGTGCCGCTTCCTGCTGAGATAATCCCGGGGCAGGGGGTGTTTCATCTGGATGCAAGCACCGCCGTATGCGGACCCCAGAGCCAATATCTGGGAGAGCTGCTGAAGCGGCCGATCTCCTGCACGCCTGGCGGGCGCTCGATCAGCTTCGTCCGGACGGAGGGGCTGCCGCCGGAGGGCTACCGACTGGAGATCACACCGCAGCGAGTCGTGGTTACGGCGACTACCGATGCCGGTCTCTTTTACGGGGCGGTGACGTTGTGGCAATTGCTGCCGGACGCACCCGCGCAGGTCATTCGAGATGAGCCGGTATATCGGTGGCGGGGCCTCATGCTCGACTCGGCCCGCCATTTCCAATCGCCAACCTTCATCAAGTCATTCATCGACTGGATGGCGCTGCACAAACTGAATGTGCTGCAGTGGCACCTCACGGACGACCAGGGATGGCGGCTGCAGATCCGTAAGTATCCGAAGCTGACCAGCGTGGGTGCTTGGCGAGTGCCTGCTGTGCCGGCCATTTCTAGTGAGACGGGGCACAGTGTCCCCAAGCCTCCTGTGTACGGAGGGTTCTACACACAGGAGCAGGTGAAAGACATCGTCGCGTTCGCGGCGTCGCGGCATGTACAGATCGTGCCGGAGATTGAGTTACCTGGGCACGCTACGGCGGCGATCGCAGCGTACCCGGAGGTTGGGCTGATTGATGGGCCGCCGCCGCCCGTGTCAGCGAAATGGGGCATTCACTCTGCCGTGTTCAATCCGAAGCCGGAGACGTTGGCGTTTCTGGAAGATGTGCTCACGGAAGTGATGGAGCTCTTTCCCAGCCATGAGATCCATGTCGGCGGGGACGAGGCGGCGAAGGCCGCTGCGTATCAGACGGACTTCACGCAGAAGATCGGCCGATTCCTCGAAAGTCACGGGCGTCGGTTGGTGGGCTGGGATGAGATTCTGCAGCCGGGCTTGCCGAAGGACGCGATCGTCATGTCATGGCGGGGCACTGCGGGTGCGCATGCCGCCGCTGAGGCAGGCAATGACGCCGTTCTGGCGGCCTGGCCGACTCTTTACTTCGACAACCGGCAAAGCACCCTGAAGATCGAGCCGCCGGGGCGGACCAAAGTGATCTCGCTCGAGGATGTCTACAAATTCGAACCGAGGGACCCGGCCCTGACCCCGCAACAGCAGAAGCACATTCTGGGCGTGCAGGGGAATGTCTGGACGGAGCATATCCGGACCGAGGCGCGTGTGGAGTGGATGACTTTTCCTCGGGCTGCTGCCGTTGCCGAGGTGGGGTGGACGGCTCCTGAGCGGCGGCAGTGGGCTGACTTCCGACAGCGGGTGGAGGGGTTGCTTGGGAAGCTGCAAACGGTGGGTTTGCATGCTGCCACGAGCGAATTCATTGTACCGGACGAGCTACCGCCGGGCCCCCGCCGTACGAGTCGCGAGCTTGAGTTGTGTAGCGATGGTGTGGGGCTTCTGCTCGAGGCCGGGAAGGGCGGGCAGGCCATCGAGGGTGCGCGGGAAACCTCCATTGTGGCCCTCGACATCATGAATCCGTGCTGGATTTGGCGGCACGTCAACCTGAGTCACGCAGTCAAGGTGCGGGCATCCATGGTGGCGTTGCCGTTCAACTTCGAGTTGGGTGACGACGCCAAGAAGATCCAGCTCGGAAAGAAGAGTCAGTTCGAGATACGTGTCGATAAGTGCGACGGGCCTCCTCTTGCTACGGCGCCTTTGAACACTTTGGTGGCCCACCTGCCTGCGATGGCTGGAAGTCACGATCTGTGCATGCGTTTCGCGCGCCCGCGCCTCGACCCCATGTGGGCGTTGGACTGGGTTGAGGTGCGATGAAACTCCTCGCCCCACTTGCTGGCTGGTGTGCGCCCCTCACGGACGTACCGGACCCCGTGTTCGCGGGGTTGATGCTGGGGGACGGTCTTGCGATTGACCCTGTGGCCGGCGTTGTATGCGCTCCCTGCGATGGTGTCATCGTTACGGTGGCCAAGGGCGGTCACGCTGTAGGTCTTCGGGCCTCCGAGGGCGTGGAAGTCCTGATTCATGTGGGGATCGACACCGTCCAGTTGAGTGGCAAGGGCTTCGAAGTTCTGGTGAAGGACGGACAGGGCGTTTCTGCCGGCCAGGAGCTGCTTCGGTTTGACCTGGACGGCATCGCCCGGGCCGCTAAGAGCGTGATGACGCCCGTCGTGGTGACGCCGAACGAGAAGATGAAGATCCTATGGCGCCACGCGCCGGGGTTGGTCGCAGCAGGGGACTTACTACTGGAAGTGGGGACAGAGGCACATGCGCCGTTGCTGGCGAACGTGTATGCGCCGCCGACAGGCGCGGTGACGCGCACTGTCGCCGTGATGCTGGAACATGGAATCCATGCGCGTCCGGCAGCACAGATTGCCAAGCGTGTCGCCGCGGTGGCGGGTGACGTGACGATCACCGCGCATGGAAAGACGGCCAGCGCGCGAAGTGTCACCGCGATGATGGCTCTAGGGATTGTGCATGGGGACGACGTAACGGTCACGGGCGCGCCTGCAGCGGTAGAGGATATTGTTGCGGCGCTGAGCGAGGGCTCGGTACGCAAAGGGCCGAAGCCCATTGTCGTGGCGGCAAAGAGCAGTAGCTCGTCGCCGGACGAACTGGCGGGCGTCACCGCCGTGCCGGGCTTCGCGGTTGGTCGCGTCGCACGCATCGAAAAGCGTGAGCTTCCGGTGGTTGAGGCCGGGAGGGGAGTCGCGCACGAGAGTGCCGAGTTCGAGCGTGCGAGGACTCTCGTCCGCGGGCGCTTGAGTCGCGTGGGTGACGTGGGCGGGGCGACGCGAAGAGAGATCGTCGCAACCCATCTTGCATACCTCGATGATCCGCAGCTCAACGAGGTCGCCCAGGAGAAAATGGCGGGAGGGAAGAGTGCTGGGTTCGCGTGGCGGTCCGCGGTGCGCGGCTCTGTAGCCGCACTTCAGAGCCTCAAGGACGCGCGGCTTCGTGAACGGGTGGACGACCTGCTGGATATTGAGTCGCATGTCCTGCTCGCCTTGGCTGGCGAAGCCCGACCCATGAAGTTGAGCCTGCCCGCGGGTTCAGTACTCGTTGCCGACGAACTGCTTCCTTCGGAGCTGGTATCCCTTGATCGCGACCATGTGGTTGCGATCTGCCTGGCTGCGGGTGGCCGCACCTCGCATGTCGCGATCCTGGCGGCGGCGATGGACTTGCCGATGCTGATTGGGCTGGGTCCGCGCCTGCGCGAAGTCCCCAACGACTCCAGAGTGATTGTCGATGGGGAGAAGGGTGTGTTGCGTCTGTCTCCTTCGGCTGCCGCTCTCCAAGATGCCGAAGCTCGGGTGAAGGCGTACCGGGCTCAGCTAGCCACTGAACGCACGAACGCACAACAGGAGTGTCGGACCCTCGACGGCACCCGGGTCGAGGTGTTTGCCAATCTCGGCAGCGTTGCAGACGCCGAAGCCGCCGTGGCTGCGGGCGCTGAAGGGTGTGGGTTGCTGCGGACGGAGTTCCTGTTTATTGATCGGGATACTGCGCCTTCCGAGGCTGAGCAGTTGGCCGTCTATCAGGATGTTGTGAACGCGCTGGGTGGCCGGCCGCTCGTACTTCGTTTGATGGACGTTGGCGGAGACAAGCCTCTCAAGTATCTGCCGCTACCGGCCGAGGAGAACCCGGCCCTCGGGTTGAGGGGAATTCGTACCGCGCTTCGGCATCCGGACCTGTTGCGGACTCAATTGCGAGCGGCCCTACAGGTGAAACCTGCTGGCGTTGTCCGGATACTTCTGCCGATGGTCACCGACGCGTCTGAGGTTCAGAGTGTTCGATCGGTGATTGACGAGTTGCGTGACGAGTTGGGAGTGTCAACGGCCGTAGAGGTGGGGGCAATGATCGAGACGCCTGCGGCGGCGTTGACGGCATCAGCCGTCGCGTCCTTTGCAGACTTTCTCTCCATCGGTAGCAACGACCTGACGCAATACACCCTGGCAATGGACCGGGGCCACCCAGAACTTGCGCCGCGAATCGACGCCCTCCATCCGGCGGTTCTGAAGCTCATCGCGTTGGCGGCAGAGGCGGGCACGGCGCGCCAAAAGTTGGTCGCCGTTTGTGGAGGCATCGCTGCTGACCGCCTCGCTGTGCCGTTGCTCATCGGGCTGGGCGTTCGCGAGCTCTCCGTTGTCCCCGCCGCGATTCCCGCCCTCAAGCGCCAGATCCGACAGCTCACCGTCGCCCAATGCAAGGCGTTGGCGTTGCGCTCTCTCGAATTGAGCTCGGCCGAAGAGGTCCGATCTCTGGTCTCATCAGGAGTTGCACCATGAATCTGCGATTCCAAGGGCTGCAGCAACTAGGCCGAGCCCTAATGCTCCCCATCGCGGTCCTCCCGATCGCAGGGCTCCTGCTGCGCATCGGGCAACCGGACGTGTTGAACTGGCCGGCCATGGCGGCCGCAGGCGATGCGATCTTTTCCAATCTGGGATTGCTGTTCGCTGTCGGTGTAGCCGTTGGGCTCGCCAAAGAGAACCACGGGGCAGCGGGCCTCGCAGCGCTCGTTTGTTACCTGGTTACGACTCACGGCGTCGAAACCATGATGGCCGTGCCCGACAACCTGAAAGCTCAGGAGCTGTCAAAGCTCAGCGTCCCCGTCGGTCTTCTCTGCGGGATCATTGCCGGCGTTGCTTACAACCGCCTGGGCAACATCAATCTTCCCAGCTATCTCAGTTTCTTCGGGGGTAGGCGCTTCGTCGCCATCGCGACCGGTCTCGCGGGTCTCGCACTCGCTGCGGTGATCGGCACATTCTGGCCCTCGGTTGAGCATGGCATGGACAGTGTGAGCCACGGCATCGTTGGGGCGGGCTCAGTCGGGCTGTTTATCTACGGCGTCCTCAACCGGATTCTGATCGTCACCGGCCTGCACCACATCATCAACAACTTCGCCTGGTTCATCGTCGGTGACTATCACGGCGCTACCGGGGACCTGAAGCGATTCTTTGCGGGTGATCCGACCGCTGGCGCGTTCATGTCCGGCTTCTTCCCCGTGATGATGTTCGGGCTGCCTGGTGCCTGCCTTGCGATGTATCGGGCTGCACGACCTGAACGCCGGACGGCTGTTGCCGGGCTATTCATCTCACTGGCCCTGACGTCGTTCCTGACCGGAGTCACGGAGCCGGTGGAGTTCACATTCATGTTTCTCGCCCCGGTGCTGTATGCACTACACGCTGTAGCGACTGGTATCGCGATGGCGCTGATGGACTGGCTGCATATCCGGCTGGGGTTCAGCTTCTCGGCCGGCTTGTTCGACTATCTGTTGAACTTCAGCCACGCGCAGCGGCCGCTCTGGCTAGTGCCCATTGGAGCGCTTTATTTCGGGCTGTACTACGGCGTGTTCCGATACTTCATTGTGCGGTTCAACCTGGCCACTCCCGGTCGGGAGGCTGACGACACCGGCGCCGATTCGGCCGCTGTGCTCCCACAGGCCGCTATGGCGCCAAGCCCTGGTGGCCGGGCAGAGGGGTTCATTGCGGCCCTGGGAGGCCGGGCCAACTTGAAGGAAGTCGAGGCTTGCACGACGCGGTTGCGGATCGTGTTGAACAACGAGGGGGGTGTCAACGAAGGGGCGCTCAGGCGGCTCGGCTCACGCGGCACCGTGCGTCCGGGGCCGAACAACTTGCAGGTAGTACTGGGCCCCGTAGCCGACCAGGTTGCCAGCGAGATCCGCGCCGCCTTGCGCGCATCATTGCCTGTTGCGAGTGGTTCGTCCTCATCACCTGCCGCCACACCAACTCTTCTCGATCGCCTGGGAGGACGCGCGAACATTCTCGAAGTGATGGCTGTTCCCGGCCGACTACTCCTCAAGGTCGCCCGGCCAAGTGCGATCGATGATCAAGGGCTCCTCGGTGATCAAGGGCTCCTAGGGGGCAGCGTACGCGCTGTGGCCAGACCCGCTCCCGATTCGGTTCACCTCCTGTTGTCCGGGTCTCCCGAGGACGCGGCACGGCTGAAAGCGTTGCTCGCGGGGGCCTGACCTGTGACCGCGACGCTCTTCAACCAGACCTTCACCCCCGAGACCGGCCGCACGCGATCTTCGGATCCCCTTCCGGTCCGCCGAATCGTGATCGTCGGCGGCGGGTCGGCAGGTTGGATGACCGCGCTGACGTTCGCCCGATCCCTGATCGACAGGGGCGTCGAAATCACTGTGCTCGAGTCGCCCACCGTTCCCACCATTGGCGTGGGGGAGGGCTCGACTCCCTGGTTGCGGGGCTTCTTCGACAGTCTGGGCATCGAAGAGGCGGAGTGGATGCCCGCCTGCCACGCGACCTACAAGGTAAGCGGCAACTGCTAGGCGTTATTCCGTCTCGCGCGAGAGTGAGGAGAATGCGGCTCCGTTGATGACGAACGGAGAAGGCAATGCAGAAGATCGAGCGACATCGGCACAGCGAGATTGAGTGGCGGGAGATTGTCGAGCGCCAAGAGCGCAGCGGCCTGACGGTGAGGCAGTTCTGCGAGGGGGAGGGGCTGAACGCGAGCAGTCTGTACGGGTGGCGGTCCCGATTGCGGGAGGGTCGGGGAGACTCGGTGCCGGCCGAACCGCTGCCGAAAAAGAAGAGACGGGCAGAAAGATCGGAAGGATTTATTGACCTGGGCCCGCTGGGGACGGGCGCGCGCCTTGAGGTGCGGCTGGATCTGGGAGGTGGGGTGCTGCTGCACCTGGTGCGCAGCTGATGTTCTTCCCGGAAGGTCAGATCCGGGTGCACCTATACGGGAAGCCTTGCGACATGCGCAAGTCCTTCCCGGGACTGCACGCCTTGACGCGGCAGGAACTTCAGGCCGACCCATTGAACGGCGATTTATATGTGTTCATCTCGCGACGAGCGACGCAGATGAAGGTGTTGTATTTCGACCGTTCTGGATTTTGCATTTGGAGTAAGCGCCTGGAGGCTGGGCGCTTCATCAGCGACTGGGCCCAGGTTCGGACCCGGGAGATGGAGTGGACGGGACTGAAGCTGCTGTTGGAAGGGATCGAGCCGGGGAAGCTGCGCAAGCGATACCGGTTGCCGAAGCCTATATACAAAGCTGATTCGAACACGGCCTCTTCGCTACAATACGGTGGTGACCGACCCCTCGCCGTCCCGAGTTCCGAGCCCGACTGAGATCGCCGCCCTCAGTGGCGAGCAGGTCGTCGAGCTGGTCCAAGGGCTCAGCGCGACGGTGCATTCCCTGCAGCACCAACTGGCTTGGTTCCAGCGCCAATTCTTTGGTCCCAAGAGCGAGCGCCTGACGGTGCTGGAAGACTCTCGCCAGTTGAACCTCGGGGACATCGTCGCACCGGTCGCGGACAGTCCTCCCGCCCCGGAGCGTATCGTCGATGCGCACCGGCGCCGGCTGCCACAATCGGACGCCGCAGGCGATGCCGAGAGCCTGCCGTTCTTCGACGAGACTCAGGTACCGGTTGAGACCATCGAGCTGCCGAACCCGCAAGCTGAAGGCCTCAGCCCCGAGCAGTTCGAGGTGATCGGTCAGAAGGTCAGCTACCGCCTGGCCCAACGCCCCGGCAGTTACGTAGTACTCAAGTATGTACGCCCCGTCCTCAAGCGCCGTGACACCCAACAGATCAGTTGTTCGCCGGCTCCCCAAGGCGTCATCGAGGGCAGTCGAGCGGATGTGAGCTTCGCCGCGGGTGTCGTCGTCGACAAATTCGCCTATCACTTACCCCTCTACCGCCAACATCAGCGCCTCACCGACTGCGGTATTCAGGTCAGCCGACAATGGCTGACCCAGTTGACGCAGAAGACGGTTGGCCTGGCGGAGCCGATCTATGCGGCGCAGCTCGACTCGATCCGAGCCAGCCGTGTCAAAGCGATGGACGAGACACCCGTGAAGGCCGGGCGCAGTGGTCACGGCCAGATGAAGACAGGATATTTCTGGCCGGTGTACGGCGGACACGATGAGGTGTGTTTCCCTTTCTTCCCCACCCGCTCGGCGCAAGCCGTACGGGCCTTATTGGGCGTGGAGCATGCTGCGGATGCCGTACTGCTCACCGACGGCTATGTGGCCTACCAAGGCTATGCCAAGAAGGTCGGCATTACCCACGCTCAGTGTTGGTCTCACTGTCGCAGAGGCTTCTTCGAAGCCGAAGCCGACGATCCCCAGGGCGTACGCGAGGGGCTGCAACAGATCGCCGCGCTCTACGCAATCGAGGAAGACATCCGCGATCGCAAGCTACTCGCCGAGGCCAAACGGCTGCACCGGCTCACCCACAGCAAGCCGCGAGTCGATGTCTTCTTCGACTGGGTCGATCGACAATTTCAGCGGCAAGGGCTTCTGCCCAGTCGCCCGTTCATCCAGGCACTCGAATATGCCCGGCAGCGTCGTCTGGGATTGGAAGTGTTCCTGACGGACCCGGATGTCCCGATCGACACGAATCATCTCGAGCGCGCACTACGCGCCATTCCCATGGGCCGCAAGGCCTGGAACTTCTGTTGGACCGAGCTGGGCGCGAAGCACGTCGGCATCGCACAAAGCCTGATCGTCACATGCCGCCTGCACGGGATCGACCCGTACACCTATCTGGTCGACGTCCTGCAGCGTGTCGCCCTGCACCCCGCCTCACGCGTGGCCGAACTCACCCCACGGCTCTGGAAGCAACACTTCGCCCACAGCCCGTTGCGATCGGACCTGCATACCCTTACTCGGTAGACAACACTCCGGCCAGTTGCCGCTTACCCTACAAGTGCGGAATCACATTTGACGGCTGGTCGACCAAACCCGGCTTCGAGCGTTACTTTCACCCATTCGCGTCCATGCTCGACAACCTGACCATGACGCAGTTCGTGCACAACACGGAAGCCAGGGTTAACGGCGCGAACGTGTATGCCCACCCCGACCGGTTCTTCATTGCGGCGCGCCTGGCCGCGGGCCGTAGAGCGCCCAAGGCCAATCAGAATTTCCCCTTCGACATCTGGCACGGCTACCACTTCGACGCCGTGCTGCTCGGCCAGTTTCTGCAGAAGAAGGCCCTCGCGCGTGGCGTTCACTATCGGGTGTGCCACGTCACTCACGCCACGCTCGACGAGCACGGTGCAATAGCGTCGGTGAGCACCAAAGAGGGAGACGCTATCGAGGCCGATCTGTTCGTCGACTGCACGGGATTTGCCGGCCTACTGATCGACAAAGCGCTGCATACCCCATACGTCTCGTATGCCGAGAACCTCTTCAATGACGCCGCGGTCGCCATCCCATCCCCGCTCGAGGAATCGATTCCGTCCGAAACGGTCTCGACGGCGCTGAAGCACGGGTGGGCGTGGAAGATTCCGCTGACCAGCCGTTACGGCAATGGGTACGTGTATAGCACCACGTTCTGCACGCCGGACGCTGCCGAAACCGAGCTCCGCGAACGACTGGGGCTACTGAATGCTCCGGTCGAAGCTCGTCACCTGCGGATGAAGATTGGTCGCGTGAGCCGCCACTGGAACCGGAACTGTCTGGCGGTGGGGCTTTCTCAGGGGTTCATTGAGCCTCTCGAGGCGACTGCGCTGTTGTTCATTCAGCAGACGGCCGCCACGTTCGTCGAGTTTCTGGAGAAGGGCGACCTGAGCGACTTGGCCCACGACGCCTTCAATCAGCGGGTCAATGAGCACTTCGAAGGCACGCGCGACTACATCGTCACCCACTACAAGACGAACTCACGGCAGGACACGGAGTACTGGCTCGCCAACGCCCGGAACCTGAATCTCTCCGACAACCTGAAGATGCTGCTGTCGGCCTGGATGTCAGGCAAGAGCATCGCCGCCGGCGTGCGGCAACAGGTCATCGGGAAGGGCTACCCGGTGTTCTCCTGGTATTCGATCATGGCGGGAATGGGGATATTCCCGGAGCAGAAGGACCTGCGACCGCCAACGTCCGCGGAGGCGCGGTACGACCTTGCGGAGATCGACAACCTGCTGGATCGCAGCGAGGTCAACTATCGCGATCACCGTGAGGCGTTGGGTGAGATTGGGCCTAGGAAGACCGTACCTTCGCTGCAGGTGTATTTCTGGTGATACCTCCTGAGGTGAGACGGGCCGGTGCGGACGTTCACGAGTTCTCAGGAAGAAACTCGACCTCATCGGATACCTGCGACCAGATCCTCAACAGCGACTCGCGCTTGGCGCGATTGAGATA
>DASYDM010000056.1:0-4580 GCA_036499585.1 Steroidobacteraceae bacterium | reverse complement strand
CCACTGGTCGCCGAAGACATCGCCGCCGCGATCGTGCACACCATGGAGCTGCCCGCGCACGTCAACCTCGACCTCATCACGATCAAGCCGGTCGCGCAGGCGGCGCCGCACAAGGTGATCCGTGGGCCGTTGACGCCGAAGGGCTAGCGTGTTGGACGCTGCTGCAACATACGGAACTGCAGTCAATTGGCCGGCGGCCTGATCCCTAACTGTCGCCCCTCGCTTCAAACACCCGAAGGACGCGCTCGGCCGCTCGGTATTGAACCTCTGCAGATAGACCGAGGCGGGCCATGAGAAGCAATGCGAGAAGTCCCGACGTCCGCTGCGAAAGTGTGAAGATGTCGAGGCCCAACCCACCTTCCGCTGAGTGAGCGAGGCCGTTTCGCGCTGTCACGAGCCGGGCCGCCCAGGCCTCAACGTCAGATACAACGAAGGCCCGCGCCGCGTGGTCTGGTACGGCCGCAAGTGCGCGAGCTCGCTCGCGAAAGCTGGGCTGGTTGCGGAGCTTCTCCTTGACCCAGGCTCGTTCTTGCTCGTCGTCGAGCGCGGCAAGCATAGTTTCTCGGATCTGTTCAAAACGCGCTGGCGACAAATCGGTCACGTCGCCGTAAAGGTCACGGTGAAACGTCTCGAGTGCGATAGCAAGGGATAGCAAACGCATCTCGGTGTAAGTCGGACGCGAATAGCTGATGCCAAAGAAGATGTTGCAAGCAGACGGCGCCTTTCGTCGGATCTCGAGCCAAGCTGGTACGACGTCCACAAACGCAATGTCGCTGCAGGTGAAGAGTGCTTTACGCAGCTCCACAGCGGGTGCCTCCGGGTCGGCCGTATGAACCCGCCTTCCCAAAATCATCGCCGTTTTGGGTCGGCGGATCTCTGTACCGTCACCGAGTCGATAGACCTCATCGTCGAGCAAGTCGACGACCATACTGATTAGCCCGCAGGGTTCCCCCATTGCCAACGTCAGCAAGTCCGTGAACTCCAGGACCACGCGGTCCAGCGATCCCAGGGTTGTAGCCAGCGGTGGCGTGACACGAAGTTCCGTGGTCGCGTCGCCGACGACTGAATCGCTCTCCCGGTATCGCTTGAATCCGAAACCCCGTACCGAAGGCTGGGCCGTGAACTCCCAGTCATTGACCGAGACGACGAGGGGATCAACGAGGCGTACCTCTGCCTTAGAGACATTCTCTTCGAAGCCAGCCTTGTGAACCACCGAAGGGAGAGACACCCAACTCGTAAGGTTCTCGAGACGAACCGTCATCGCGCGGAATGCATCGTCCTGTCTGCTCTGGAGATGTGTCCCAACAATCGCCCTTTGGGCTAGTAGCCGCTGGAACGAAGGCGCTTCGATGAAACCGCCGCGACTATGCAAGTTGAGACAGTCAAGGAGAGTGATGTCGAGGTTCTCGCACGTCCCGTGGAGGATCGGGAGGTCGCGGTCGCCGATTCCGATGGCAACGCCTCCCCCCGGCAGCGGGGTCCGAACAGAGAGGTCGATGCCCCCGATCAGCTCCAGCTCCATTCGGCCGTCAACTGCGACAGTCAGCACTCCTGAGCGCTTGGCATCCAGACCTGAAGGCTCCCACCACTGGCCGTAGTACTTGCGCTCATCCATGGTCACCAATGATGGTCCGGGCCAGTGACACCGCCTTTGATACCTAGAGTCAGTGAATGGCGAATCTATGTATCACGGATTGTGGTTTCAGCTCAGACAAGACTGGTGGCTGTCGGCGATGATCTCCTATGCGGATGTCGATGGATACGGGGTTCCGCTCAAGGCATTCGGGGTTGGACTGTCGCCCGCGTTCTTCGAAATCCTTGGGCGCATCGTCGTCGTCAACGGTCAGATCGAGTACTTGAAGTCTCGCCTTGCTCATTTGCCTTCCACGGAGACGGAAGGCGTTAGAAAGGTCGAGCAATTCCTCAAGAGGTGCGACTCGGGAAGAATGGACCGGAACGCCATTGTCCACTCGAAGTGGGTTTTCGGCGCTCACAGAACAGATCCCACGGTAATCCTCGGCGTGCGCTACAAGATCGGCAAGCAAGCCTCCGGCGAGGTTGCGACGGTCTCCATTCGCGACATTCCTGGCGACGAAGAACGCCAGGACCTTGTTCAATACAGGCTGAAGGACTTGCGAAGCATTTTGAAGCGCGATGTAGCAACGATGCACATCGGTGAGGTGGCGTACGCCGAGGTCATGTTGACCTGGGCCGCTGGCCAGCTCTCCCCGTTGGGCAACGGCCACGCCTAGAGGTCGAAATGCGATGGCGGATTCACCGCGTCGGCGACCAGGCCTGTGATGTAGGCGATCGCCCAGGTCACCTCACGACCAATTGCGTCAATCGCGGTGAACAACGGAATCTCCTCTGAATTAGACCGCATCATCGGCGTAAACGCGAACTCCGATTGGGTACCGTTGCCATCGGATCCGGCCTCGACGATGCGAGTCGGCATCTCAATGGTTCCGAGCAGCTGACGGTCGCTCCGGACATCGAGGGTCTCGCCCGCAATGAGCTTCAACTTGTCTCCCAAGTGGTCCCGGTTCCACAGGCCCTCGACTGTAAAAGTTCCACTCACCCTGAGTTCAGTAAGCATGACGGACACCGAGAATCCGACATCATGCTTCTCCAAGTTGTTGGAATCGCGAAGGGCGAGAAGGAAGGACCGATTGGAGACGAATGGCTCGAACGCGCGGAATCGATCCGAAACGTCAAGCGGAAACTCCGGGTGCTTCCTCAGCCAGTTCTGCCATCCGATCTCGGCGTCATGAATTGGGAAGTTGCCATCGCCCGGCTTGGCCGGCTTCGTAAACGCAAAACCTATCGAGTTGGTCAAGCGGTTTAGTGCGTTCCGAAAATTCTGAAGCACGTCGCCCATGCGGTTGTACCAATCGTCGAGCGGTGGCAGCGGCGACGTAAGCAGGACGAAGTCGACGGTCGTACTGTCGGGGCGCATTTCCTGAACGAGCGACACAGGGCTAGTCGCCCACCATGCGTCCATGTCGGCTCGTAGTGTTCGGGCAAGGCCAAACGCGTACGAGAGTTTTCCCGAAGCTGCCTTTCGAAGAGCCGGATCGCTGATATTCACAGACTCATAGTGTCGGATGGTGGAAGCTGCCCGCTTGTGCTTGACAGAAGCCAGGCAGGCGCAGCGGCTTTACTTCGGCTGCATGGTCACCAGCGGCGGCGCACCGTCGCCTTCGGCCCGGCGACCAGACTCGCGGCGGGAACGTCGTCGACCACGATCGCGCCGGCGGCGATGACGGCGTCCCTGCCGATCGTCACCCCCGGCAGGATCGTGGCGCCTGCGCCGATCCACACGTTCTCGCCGATTTCGATCTGCCCACCGGTCAGGTGCACGTGCCGCGGCTCGGGATCGACGGGGTGGCCGACAGTGATGAAGGTGACCTGCGGCGCGACCATCACCCCGTCTCCGAGCCGGATGCCGGCGTAGTCCAAGAACGTGCAGTTCTGGTTGATGAAGACGCGCTCTCCGAACTCCAGGTTGAGGCCGTTGTCGGTGTAGAACGGCGGGTAGATCGTCACCTTGGCGCCGACCGGATGTCCGAAGATCTGCTCGAAGAGCGCGGCCTTGCCTGCCTCGTCGTCGAAGGGCAGCGCGTTCAGCCGCGAGGTGAGCGCGGTGACCTCCAGCACTCGTACGGCCATGGCCTGGAACTCGGGGCTGTGGATGCGCATCAGGATCTCGCTCGGCATCCCGCCATCATCGCTGGGCCGGTGCGAACGCGTCGCAGAAACGCGGTGAGAGTCTGACGGCGGTCGCGAGCATGATCGATGCATGACACTTCGGCTCGGATTCGCGATCACCCCCGATCTGCCGCCCGAGCGCTTTCGCCCACTTGCGCGCGACATCGAACGCGCTGGGTTCGACGAGCTCTGGGTGTGGGAGGACTGCTTCGCCGAGAGCGGGATCGCAGCGGCCGCGTTGGCGCTGGGTGCGACGGAGCGCATCACGGTCGGGATCGGTCTCATGCCGGCGCCACTGCGAACGGTCGCGCTCGCGGCCATGGAGATCGCCACACTCGATCGCGCCATTCCCGGACGATTGATCGCAGGTGTTGGCCACGGGGTGCAATCGTGGATGGAGCAGGCAGGCGTTCGGGTCGAGTCACCGATCACCCTCTTGCGGGAATACGCGACGACCCTTCGCAGACTGCTTGCCGGCGAGCGGGTGTCGTTCGACGGGCGGTACGTGCAGCTCGACGGGGTTCAGCTCACCTGGCCACCAACAGCGACGGTGCCCCTGATGCTTGGGGGTCGCGGCCCGGCGTCGCTGCGGCTCGCCGGCGAGTTGGGCGACGGCATCCTGCTGGCCAGTGAACTGACGACGGATGAGGTGCGTGCCTCTGTAGCGGCGGCTCGCGAGGGCGCCGATGGCGGGGGCGCCGGGCGCGAGAGCGGCCCCGTCGTGCTGATGCTGGCCGCTGAGCCCGGCGAACCCGTCGAGATCGCCGCCCGGTTGCGCGATCTCGAATCTGCCGGGGTGACGACCGTGGTGGTGACCGACGGAGAAGACGCCTCCGACGTCGAGGGTTTGATCGACTTCTACGGCCGCGAGG
>DASYDM010000055.1:0-1525 GCA_036499585.1 Steroidobacteraceae bacterium | reverse complement strand
CGTGACGTCGAAGCCGTGCTCCAGCAAGAACCGCATGACGCCGTGCGACGCTCGCCACGGCTTCATCGAGGCACCCACCAGAGCGATCCGGCGCGTCGTGGTCAGTATCCGCCTGATCGTCGCATCGCTCTCGCCATCGATGTTCATCTGCGGGCCTAAGCAGAATTTGACGGGTTGACCAACGCTTGGATCCACGATTCGCTTCCCTTCGAGGATGGATTCGCGAGGTGAAGCATGACGGGGCGATCTCCGGTGATGGCGAGCGGCGAGCAGTGCGCCGCCTTACGGGCACTCGCGGCATCGCGCGACCGCGGGGAGGCGGACCGGGCACGTGCTATCTTGCTGACCCTCACGGGCTGGACCAGTCCCCAGATCGCCGAGGCGTTTGGTGTTCGGCAGGACACGGTTCGCCTTTGGCGGAGCGATTTCGCCAGACACGGTATCGACGCGCTAAAGGCGAGCATTGCGCCCGGGCCTCCGCCGATGAAGAGTGAAACCGCGTTGCGTATTGTCTCGCCGTTGCTCGAGGAACCCGTGGCCGACCGGCCGAACTGGACGATCCCGCGGCTTCGCGCCGAAATCGAGACGCGCACGGGCACACGCATCAGCCGCTCGCAATTGTCAAAAGTGTTGCGAAAAAAAAGTTCCGTTGGCGGCGGCCCAGGCACACCCTGAAGGGACGACAGATCGCCAACGAAATCGAACGGGTTGGTTTGCGACTGCAACTGTGCAAGCAGCAAGCTGAAGCTGGTGACATCGTCCTGCTCTACGGCGACGAGAGCGAAGCCCTGACCCATCCGTACCTGGCACGGGCATGGGCGAAGTCCGGCGCGGACCTGCGTGTGCCGGCACCCGGACAGGCAAAAAAGGTAGCGATCCTGGGCTCGCTCAATCATATCACGCGCGAACTGACCATCCATACCAGCCCCACCAAACGAAGCAGCGATTTCATCGCCCATCTCGAGCAACTCGACGAACTTCACGGTCCCAGGCCTGGACGGACGTCGAAACCGGTCGTGCTGGTCGAAGACAACGGTCCGATCCACACAAGCAAGGCCTCACGCGCCGCGCTCGCCGCCCGCGCGCACTGGCTGTCCGTTGAATGGCTGCCAAAATACGCACCGGAGCTGAACGACATCGAGCTTGTCTGGCATGATCTGAAAGCGCACCACCTCGCCCATCAGACCTTCGCCGACACAGACGCTCTGGATCGGGCCATCCACCAGGCCGCCGCGGAGCTCAATCGGGAGCGGATGCCCGTTCCGTTGGCCAGGCCGCGAATCTCTGCTTAGTAGAAATCAGGCCGGAAGCCCGCTTCTCACCCATGTTCGCACAGCGACAATGGTGGGTAAATGGTGGACCTGCGTGTGTTACCGCAACGCGAGAATGTCCCCTTAGCGCACAGCTAGAATGTCCCCTTTTGGCGCGGGGGATCGATGAGCGTCGGGGGACTATGGATGAGTGCCAAGGAACGTGAGCGTTCCCACGTGGTCCGCCAGTCGGTCGAGGGCCTGTTAGGCCAACG
>DASYDM010000054.1:0-1584 GCA_036499585.1 Steroidobacteraceae bacterium | reverse complement strand
TCATGCGATGGCACAGGACTCGGCCCCCGTGACCGGCACCGCCATCGTTGCCCATAGACTATCGCGAATACCGCGACGCGCAATACCCAAATTGCCTATTTATGCGCGCTGGCCCTGATCATCTGGCCCTCCATGAATTTCCGAGAGCCTCCCCATCCTTCGATCTTGGCGCTAGATCATACCGAGAACCGTTCTAGATCACCTTGGCTGAATCCGGCGGCCACCAAGGCGCACAGTTCCCTCGTTTCACACATTGAGCGGACGTCCGGCATACGTCCATTTGTACGGTTTGGCTCGCGTTCGGTTGTAGTACGCGATGTAGGCCAGGATCTTCTCTCGTAGGTCGACCAACGATCGGAAGTCTCCACGGCGCAGCACTCGTCGGCTCAACACGCTGAACCAGATTTCCACCTGATTCAGCCAAGACGTGTGCTTCGGCACATACACGAACCGCACGCGATGCGACGCATCCGTCAAGAAGCTTTTCCGCGTCGCCACCGACTTCAGCACGCCGCTCTTGCCCTTTTTCCCCAAGGAATCGGCCGCCACTCCGCACAGCGACGCCACCAGCAGCACCAAGGCGACCGAACAATGGGTCGTCAGATTGTCCGCCACGAAGATCCATCCCGCCTCGGGGTCCGTCGCCATCGTCTGCTCGATGTGGGCCGCGAAGTCGTTCTCATTCCGAGTCGCCTGAACCGTCGGCGCGATCGCCTGTCCCGTCGCCACCTCGAAGTTGCCGATCAGGCACTGCGTCCCGTGCCGCTTGTACTCGAACTCGATCTTCTCGATCTGACCGGGCCGCATCGGTTTCGTCGGAGCGATCCGCTCCTTCGCCTGGATGCCGGTCATCTCGTCCACGCAGACGGTGTGGATTCCTTCCGCCAACCGAGCAGGAGCCGCCTGGTAGCAATCGCACACGTCCCGAACTTGTTGAGCGAATGCCTCGGGATCCTTCGGGTGGGAATTCAACCAGTACCGGCTCCGATGGGGCTGGAGTGCAGCGCTTTTAAAAAACGTCCGATGTGGCGGACGGAGATCGACGCGACGATCCCACGTGCCACGACCTCCTCGACCAACTCGGGCGGCGTCCAGTGCGTCACCGGGCGGCCCGAATCCTCGGGCGGCTCGCAGGCGACTGCGATGATCCGGGCGATCTGGTCGGGGGCGAAGGTGCCCGGACACCCGGATCGGGGCTTGTCGCTCAAGACATCCTCGATCGCCGTCTCGAGGGCCGCCGGGCCTTCGAGACACTCGATGCGAACCAAGGTGTCGAAAGCGTTGGCCCAGCGTCGCCGCCAGATGCCGACGGCGTGTCGCTCACCGCCGAGGTGTTCGGCGATCGGTCCGTTCCGCCAACGCTCGAACGCCAGTAGGATGATGTGGGCCCGCTGGGCCAACCCTTGGGGACAGCAACGAGAGCGGACCATCCGCTGAAGGATGGCCTGCTGCCGCTCAGTGATCACGACTTTGGCTGCCTTCCCTGGCATGGCCGACTCCAAAAGGGGCATGACTTTGGAACACCCCGACAGGATGGCGAATCTCTCGCCATCATGGAAGGCCGATTCAGCTAACGTGATCTAG
>DASYDM010000053.1:0-155602 GCA_036499585.1 Steroidobacteraceae bacterium | reverse complement strand
ACTTTCAATGGCGACTTTGTCGCCAGCGCGCGGCACCCGCCCGTCAGGCCAGGTGGCAGGATCAGACCAGAGGCTCTGCTTGACCGCTGGCGTCGCCTGCGCGACAGCGAATACGCTGCCGAGAAGGACTAATGGAAAGAGCGATACAACAAGGAATGAGCGAATCTTTTTGCTCATGACATCAAACCCCCAGTACTCGAATAGGACCCGGTACGTGTACGCACAACTAAGCGTGGCTGTCCGGAGAAAGAGGCCAGATCATGCGACGCCGTCGCGGTCCGCGCAATTGACAGTTGCGCCGTCACCGTGAAGTGGAACCACATCGAGCACCAGTACGTGTCGCGATTGCCTGGCGAAGGCCTCACAGGAGGCCGACCCTGTCGTGCATCCAGGCACGCCCAGTACCCGCCCGCGCGAACCTCCAATACGCGACGACCTAAGGCACTAATTTTAAAAGAGATTTTCTGGCATGGTCGGTCCAGTCAAGGATTGGACCGATGCGGTGACGTCAATTGACGTAAGGCGATATTTCTATGGAAGTCTTTGCTTGAGTATTTCCGTGCGGGTGTTGGTCGTCTGTCACGGCTACCGGCAGCAAGGCGAAGACACAACTGACTATCAGGTTGGATGAAGACACGATCAAGTACTTCAAGATCAACCTCTACCTCCGCGAGTGAACCGGCACGCGATCCGGCTGTGGCATCCTTGCGCCAATGTCTACGTCTGGAACCCGCGGGCGACGGTGGTGGCTCAGAGCGATCGCCGCGGCGCTGGTCGTAAGCCTGGCCGCGCTGTTGCTGAGACCCATGCTCGAGCACGCGGTGGTTGCTCGGATCGAGTCCGCAGCCGTGCGCCATGGCGTGACTGTCCGACTCGGGCGGGTACACGTCGGCGTCTGGCCGCTGCTGCGAGTGGAGGGATTCGATCTCGACCTCGGTCATGAAGTGCGGCTGCATGCCGAAATGATCACAGCCACGTGGCCCGGCCACCTGCGACTGGCAGTTCGCGCCGCCACTCTCGGGGGCCCAGCAGGGTTCACAGTCAACTCCCCGGCCACTGCCTGGGACATCGCGGGCATTCTCGGTGGAAACCTCCAACTTACGCTTGCGGAGACGCAGGCCAGCCTGACAATCCGCAAGCTAGCGGATCCCGGGGGCAATGCGTGGAACGTCGAAGCACGCGGGCTCGACGTCGGCCGCTTGCTCGACGTGCGCCGTGACGCCCAACCGCTGCTCGATGGTGGTATCGCAGTTGGCCGCGTGGATCTTCGAGCCACCACCAATGAGTTCCGTTTCCACGTGGACATGGGCGCCCGCGGCGCGCGCTTGGGAGCGCTGGCGGACAACGCCACCGACGAAGTGCAGCTCGGCGATCCAACGGACGTGACCATACGATTCGATGGCGTCTGGCGGCGGGCCGAGGGCGCGATCGAGATCCCCGAGTTCCACGCGACAGTGGCCGGCGCGGCCATGTCGGGCTCGATCGCGCTGGGCGATCTCGACACCGATCCGCTTGTCGATCTCGCACTCGGCGTGCGGAATCTGGATTTCGCGCAACTGCTGGGCACATCCGGGCTCGCGGTGCCAGAAAGCTTGGGAGTGGCGCCCGGCGGCGGCCATGATCTTGGCTCGGCCACGATCGACCTGCGTGTGCGCGGACGCCCTGCGGACCCTGCCTCGCTCTCGGTGAGCCAAAAGATCGACTTCAGGCCGCCACGCCAGGTGCCGCCCGCGATCGCGCGCGTGCGCGGCGATTTTATCTTCAGCCCCGATGACGGACCCGGGCCGCATCACCCCATCGACATCTCACCGGCATCCCCCGACTTCATCGCCCTACGCGACGTTCCGCCGCTGTTCGTGCGCACGCTGCTGCTTTCCGAAGATGCAGGCTTCTACGGGCATCGCGGCATCGACCTGCGCGAACTACCGGCGGCGCTGCTCACTAACTGGTCGCGGGGCGGCGCCGCGCGTGGCGCATCGACAATTACGCAGCAGCTGGCCAAGAACCTGTTTCTGTCTCGGGACAAGCAGCTCGGACGCAAGCTGCAGGAACTGGCGATTACGTTCCTGCTCGAGTCGGCACTCGGCAAGGATCGTATTCTCGAGATCTACCTGAACATCATCGAATGGGGACCGAACCTGCGTGGCCTGCGGCCCGCGGCCCGCACCTATTTCGATCGCGAACCCCGGGCGCTGACGCCGGCTGAGATGGCCTTCCTGGTCGCGATCATCCCCGGGCCGATCAAGTACCAGAGTTCATTCGCGCACGGCGCGCCGGGGCCTGGACTGCGCTTGCTGATCGACAAGCTGCTGACGAAGCTACGGTCGGTGAATGCGATCGGCGAGGAAGAATATCAGCAGGCGCTCGGCGAACCCATCGTCGTCGCCGGCCGCAGACCGCCCGGATAGTCGGTGGCGAATGGAATTCGTCCCCCGCGTCGGGTGAAGTAGCACCTTACGCAGCGGGGGACGCGCCCAGGTTCCGCCGGTCAGGCCTTCTTCGTCCGCGCCTTGCGTTCGCACTGCTTGCGGTCACGCTCGGCAACATAAGTCATCTTCCCCGCGATGCGATGACCCAGAGCAACACGTTCGGCCGACGGCGTGACGTCCGTGGGCACCGAAAGGACGATTGCCTCGCCGCGAGCACGGAAGTCGTCTGCGAAATCCGGCGTCGTCAGCACATAGAGATCGTTGTTACGCATGCCTTTGAGTACGCGATTGCCCGCTTCGAGCGGATCCATGGCTACGTCCATCAAAGGGTTGTGCGCCCCTGCCGCGGCTCGCGGAGGTGGCGGCGGGCTCGGGGTCTTGCCTTTATACTTCTCCGGACGATTGCGTGCAGAACTGCCGATGTTGGAGGCCACGACTCCCGGACAGAACACAGAGACACCGATATTGCTGTCCGCCAACTCGAAACGCAGTGATTCCATCAGACCCACAACGCCAAACTTAGCTGCTGTGTACACGCCCAATTGCCCGTGACCCAGGAGGCCGGCCAGCGACGACGTGGCGATCACCGCGCCGCTTTCACCATTCGATTGGATACGCGGCAGAAACGCATGAATGGTATTGAAAACGCCGTTCAGGTCGACGCTCATGCCCCAATCCCAGTCGTCGTAGCTAGCCTTGCTGATGCCGCCGCCGCCCGCTGCGACACCGGCGTTCGCAACGACCACATTCACCTTGCCGAAGTGATTGACGACATCCTCCGCAGCCTTCTCTAGCGCCGCGCGATCAGTGACGTCGACATTCACCGCGTAGACCCGATCCTTGTCCTTCTCGAAGTACGTCATCGCTTGATCGAGATTGGCCTGGGTGCGATAGGTGATCGCTACCTTCATGCCCGCAGCGACGAAAGCCCGCGCGATGCCGAGACCGATGCCGCTGTTGCCGCCAGTGATGAACGCCACTTTGCCAGCCACGTCTTTCATCGGCGTTGGAATTGCCGGTGACGCGCAGCTACCCACGTCGGCCGGGGAGTTGGCTGCCCGCGTGGGCAACGAATGCGTCATCAAGGCCGCGGACGTGCCAGCGGCGGCGAGCGCCGCGCCCCCGAGGAATTGACGGCGTGCGCGGCCCGAAGTCGTCAGCGCGCGTGATTCGTTCGTATTCCGGTCAGACTTTTTATTGTCAGCCATAGGTCCCCTGCTCTCGTTGGTCGGCGTGCCCGCCCCTTGTGCCAGAGTTCCGGGTGGCGTGCAATCGGGCGAGAATGCACGTCCATGCTGAAGCGATGGACGGCAGTCCGCCGACGTCGCGTCGACTTTTGGCTCTCAAAAAGCGCCGCGCCCGCTGAACAGTCAGGCGCTCGCGGTCGTGAAAGAACTTCACCCCGTTACCGAATCTGGGGTTGAATCCGACAGCGGCGATCGGGCAAGTAACCGCTGAGTGGTTGCATTTCGTCGTCTGCGGCATATCCCCTTCTCCGACCGTCCTCTCCACGCTATAGGTATGAGCACTCAATCGGTGTATGGCGAGCAACGTGCCAGAGCTGAAGTTAGAAGGGGGTCCTCTTTGAGCACTCGGGCATCCCGGGGCGCGCTGATGCTTGCCGGGGCCGTCGTGGCCCTCCTGTGGCTGTCGGACGTGCGCCGGCCGGCCCTGGCCGCGGCGGCAACGCCCACCGCCGGGGACCCATCCCCGGCCGCCCTCCTCGACAGCCACTGCGCGCAGTGCCACAACGTCTCGGACTGGGCGGGCGGCCTCGCCTTCGAGCTACTTGATACACATCGCGTAGGCGATGACCCGGAAACCTGGGAGAAGGCTGTTCGCAAGCTGCGCGCGCGGTTGATGCCTCCGGCAGGAGAAAAGCAGCCGGCACAGGCCGACGTCGATGCGCTGGTGAATTATCTCGAGACCTCTCTTGATAGCGCCGCAAACAATCGCATCGGCCACGTTCCGATCCAACGGCTGAACCGGTACGAGTTCGCAGCCTCCGTGAAGGGCTTGCTGGGCGTCGAGATCGATGCGCGGCAGGTGCTGCCTCGCGACATTGAAGTCGAGGGCTTCAGCAACGTTGCGGGTGCGCTCAGCACCTCCCCATCGTTCGTGGAGCAATATCTCTCGGCCGCGCGCCGCGTAGCCAAACTCGCGGTCGGCGAGCCAGTGCCCAAAGTCGTTCGAGTCTTCTATCGGGACGACGGGAATCAGGAAGCTCAGCGCGAGTACCGCAACGGCTTTCCGCTGGGCACGCGCGGCGGCGTGCGCTTCAACCGTGTATTCCCAGCCGATGGGGAGTATCGATTCAGTTTCGTCGAGGGCGATAGCATCAACGCAGGCCTGTATCCGAACGGAATGGAGACATCAGCGACCCTCGTGCTGGTGATCGATGGCAAGGAGATCGCACGTCGACAAATCGGCGGTCCGGACGACCTGGCCCTGGCCGACCGCGACGGTCCGCAGGGACGCGAAGCTCTGATCGCGAAAGTATCGAACATCCCTGCGAAGGTCACCGCGGGTCCGCACGACGTAATCCTCACGTTCCTCGAGCGTTCCTGGGCTGAGAGCAATGACTCTACCGGGGGCGGCAAGATCGCGGGGATACCCATCATCCACGACGGAGTGCAGGTGGAGGGCCCCTACTCACCGCAAGGCCTCTCAACCAACACGAGCCGCGCGAAGATCTTTGTCTGCCAGCCGCGCCAAGCTAGTGAGGAGCGCGTTTGCGCGGAGCGCATCACGCGGCATTTGGCTACGGAAGCCTTCCGCCGGCCCGCCACTGAGGCGGATTTGAAGCGGCTGATGGCCTTCTACGAGTCGGGGCTGAAAGATGGCGGTGGCTTCGACGCTGGCGTAACCGAGTTGATCACGGCGATTCTGTCGAGCCCTGACTTCCTGTACCGCGCGATCCCAGCTTCACCCACACCGGACGGGTCGCGCCAACTGAGCGACCTGGAACTGGCCTCGCGCTTGTCCTTCTTCCTCTGGAATCAGAACCCGGACGACAGGCTGCTGTCGCTCGCCACTGATCCCAAGGGAGTTGGCCGGCATCTGTCCGATCCTGCCGTCCTGCAGGGCGAGGTCGATCGGATGCTGAAGGACCCTCGCGCCAAGTCACTGATCGAGGACTTCGCGCTCGCCTGGCTCAACCTGGGTGAGCTCGAGCAGGTCGAGCCGCAGGAGATGGGTTTCGGCGCGACGATGCGATCCAACTTCGAGACTGAGATCCGCCTGTTTCTGGCGAGCGTACTGCTCGAGAACCGCAGCGTCACCGACCTGTTGAACGCAAACTGGACATTCGTCAATGAGGCCCTGGCGCGTCAGTACGGAATAGCCGATGTGTTCGGGCCCCAGTTCCGGCGCATCACGCTCAAGGACGAGAATCGCTGGGGATTGCTGGGTAAGGGCGCCGTACTGCTGCGCACCTCCTATGCCGATCGAACCTCGCCCGTGCTGCGGGGCGCCTGGGTCCTCGATCGCATCGTAGGCACACCGCCAACGCCGCCGCCGCCCAACGTGGTCACGGATCTTTCGGTTCACCCCGGCGAGAAACCCAGGACGGTGCGCATTCGCTTGGAGCTTCATCGCGCGAACCCGAATTGCAACCGCTGTCACGGCCTGATCGATCCCTTGGGCCTCGCGCTCGAAAATTTCGACGTGACGGGTCGCTGGCGCACGGTCGACTCGGCTGCTCACGAGCCCATCGACGCCACGACCGAGATGACCAGCGGGGTCGTCCTGCACGGGCCTGCGGACCTGAGACGCGCACTTACGCGTCAGTCGGACCAGTTCCCAATGACGGTTGCCCGGCGCTTGATGATGTACGCCCTGAACCGTGAGATCGAATACTTCGACATGCCGCAGGTGCGGCAGATCGTCCACGCCGCCGCCAAGGACAACTACACTTTTGCGTCGCTTATCAAGGGCGTGGTGGGGAGCGACGCTTTCCGCCAGCAAGGACCCGAGGAAAGCAAGAAAGGCGCGCAGTCACAGAAAGTGGCGGCCAGGTAACGCGACGGAGACCACGATGGCGAATTTCCTTACCAAGAAGCACTTGTCCCGACGAACATTCCTGCGCGGTGGTAGCGGCGTAGCCCTGGGACTGCCGTTCCTGGATGCCATGGCCCCTGCTGCGACACCACTCGCCAAGACGGATGCCGCGCCAAAGACGCGCGCAGGCTTCTTCTACCTTCCGCACGGCGCGATCATGAACAACACGGCGCTCGGCAAGGAAGTCGACGCCTGGAACTCCAGTGGCGAAGGCGCGAACTTCAAGCTTGGCCACATCGTGGCGCCCCTCGAGTCCGTCAAGAGAAGCCTGACGACTATCGAGAATCTGGAAAACAAGCCGACTCACAACTCCGTGCACACGATCGTTCCGGCGACCTGGCTCTCGTGCGTAACACCCGACCAGAAGGCCAAAGGCGCCAGCATGTCGGTCACGGTCGATCAGATCATCGCGCAGCAGCGAGGACAGCAAACGGCGCTGCCCTCGCTCGAGGTCAGCTCCGAGACGACCATTCAGGTCGGGTCCTGCGGCGGCGCGGGGTGCTACTACGCATCGACGCTATCCTATTCGACCCCAACAACGCCGCTGCCCATGGAGTACAACCCGCGGAAGATATACATACAGCTGATGGGGGAAGGCGACACCGCAGCCGAGCGAGCGACGCTGCTTCGAAAGAACGCGAGCATGCTGGACATGATCGCCGAGCGCACGCGCACGCTCCGCAAGGACCTTGGTCCCGCTGACCGCGCGGCGCTTTCAGATTACCTCGACAACGTCCGCGAGGTCGAACGTCGGGTTGCCATGGCTGATGCCCACAAGGTCAGAGGCGCCGAGGTTCCGGACGCGCCGATTGGCGTCGTGGAGGACTTTGACAAGCAGGTGCGACTGCTGTTCGATCTGATCGCCCTCGCCTATCAGTCGGATCTGACACGCGTCGTCTCGTTCGTGATGGCAGCTGAGGCTACGAACCGCACCTACACCCATGTTGGCGTGTCAGACGCTTTCCATCCAGTGAGCCATCACACGAACGATCGCGAGCGCATCCGGCGACTGACGGTGATCCAGCGCTATCACATGGAGCGCTTTGCGGAATTCGCGAACAAGCTGGCGAGCATGAAGGAAGGCGAAGGCACGGTGCTCGACCATTCGCTATTCCTCTATGGCTCGAACATCAGCAACAGCAACAGCCACGACAACTATCCGCTGCCGATCCTCCTGCTGGGTGGCGCGAATGGAGCTCATCGCGGCGGCAGAAACGTCGTGCTGCCCGAACGCACGCCGCTCGCCAATCTGCACCTGACGATGCTCGACAAGCTCGGGATCAGGCAAGCGAACTTCGGCAACAGCACCGGGCTGCTCACTGAGGTCTGACGTGCCTACTCGCCGATCCTTTCTAGGGTCTTCTGGCGTCTTGGCCGGCTTCGCCGCTGCGCCGTTGCTCGGGGGCCTCACCGGCTGCGAGTCGGCTGCGCCGCGAACACCCTCGACTGCGCGTTTCTCGGTTCGTGCCAGTGCGCTGCCAATCCAGACACTGACCGCCGGCGTACAGCTCATCACGGAAGCGCCGGGTAACGTCGTCGCGCTGTCCTCGAGCGATGGCATGTTGTTGGTTGACAGCGGCTCGGCCGATAAGGCCGCCGGCGTGAAGGCGAGCCTCGCGGGCGCGCGCGTCCGGACATTGTTCAACACACATCATCACGCAGACCAGACCGGCGGAAATGTCTTATTCGGGGGCTCTGGCGCGACCATCCATGCCCATGAGATCACCCGCGAGTGGCTCTCCACGGACTACTACGTCCCGGCTCAGGATCGCTGGGTGAAGGCGCTGCCTGCCGCGGGTGTACCTACCGAAACCTTCCGGGTGCGCGGCGAAACCAAAGCCGGGACACAGCGCGTCGAGTTCGGCTATCTGCTCGAGGCGCACACCCGTGGCGATATCTACGTCTTTCTGCGAGATGCCGACGTGCTATGCGTAGGTGATGTCGCGTCGCCACTGCGCGATCCGGTGCTCGACTGGTATGCAGGGGGTTGGCTCGGTGCGCGCGTTGACTCGATGGATTTGCTGCTCAAGCGCGCGGGTGAAAATACGCGAATTGTGCCTGCCTACGGGCCGGTGATGACACGCGCCGATCTGCAGACCGAGCGCGACATGATGCTCAAAATCTACGACCAGACCTCGGAACTGATGATGACCGGCCGCAGCGCGCAAGACATGCTCGACGCGGGCGTCATGAATAACCTCAGCCGCAAGTTCCACGACCCGTACCAGTTCCTTTACGACTTGAGCAAAGGGCTTTGGGCCCACTACACGAACTTTGGGGGCCGCAGCGTATGACGCGAATGCGGCGCGCCTACACCTCTTGCAGAGCAGCCGTAACAGTCGTTGCTATCTGCATGGCATTGACGGCCATACTGCAGCCCGCTGAGGCGGTCACCGAGACCGAGTCGGCCGGCGGTCAGACGCTCGCCGGCCTCGTGCGAGCAGGGCACCCCGAAGCTGTGCTCGCAGCGATCACTTCGCCCGACATCGATGTGAACGCTGCGGAGCCAGACGGATCTACGGCATTGCTGTGGGCGGTTCATTCCGTCAATCACGACCTGGTGCGCGCACTGCTGAAAGCCGGTGCCAAGCCCAACATCGCCAATCATTTCGGAGCCAGCCCGCTGACCGAGGCTGTAAAGCTGGGTGACGTCGGCATTGCGACACTGTTGCTTGACGCCGGGGCGGACGTAAACTCCCCCAACCAGGACAATCAGACTACGTTGATGCTTGCTTCAAGCATCGGCTCGCGCGAACTCGCGGCGCTGCTCATCACTCGTGGTGCAGACGTGAACGCTGTCGAGCGATTTCGCAACCAGACGGCACTGATGTGGGCGGCCGCCGAGGGGCACGCGGACGTAGTCGAGTTGCTGCTCGATCACGGCGCCGATGTAAAGCCGCGGGCAGCCTACGACGACTGGCCGCGCCAAGAGACTTCCGAGCCGCGTGCACAGTTCCGCCAAACCGGCGGCCTCACCGCACTCCTCTATGCCGCCCGCACCGGCTGCTACGCCTGCGCCGTTGCGATCGTGAAGGCAGGCGCGGATGTAAACCAGCCAAACCCCGACGGCATCACTCCTCTCATAGATGCTCTCGACAACAAGAGCTATGACATCGCGATGCTCCTTCTCGACCACGGAGCGAATCCTCAGGCGTGGGATATGACGGGCCGCACGCCACTCTACGTCGCCGTGGATCAGAACTCGTTCTATCCTCGTCTCGGCATCGGCGCTACCGCGGTGCCAGTGCCAATCAAGCCCAGCAAAATCAAGGCAATGGACGTCGTGAATCGACTGCTTGCCCTGGGCGTCAATCCAAATCACCAACTGACGCGCATGCGGCCCAATGGACTTGGGCGCGGGCGGTTTTCAGAGTACATGTTACGCGGCGGTACCACCCCGCTGATGGTGGCGACGCTCAGCTATGACTCGGAGGCACTCAAAGCCCTGCTTACCCACGGCGTGGAAGTGGACCTGCCTAATGTTTTCCAGATCACCCCGCTCATGGCGGCCGCTAGCATGACCGGTGGCGGGCGCAGCAGCATCACTCCCGTCGGCGGCAGTTCCCTACCACCCGGCGACATCCAGGAACACGCCATCAAGGTCATTGACCTGCTCCTCGATGCTGGCGCGAACATCAACGCTCGAGTCG
The DNA here is from genome assembly GCA_036499585.1 of Steroidobacteraceae bacterium. Lineage (GTDB taxonomy): Bacteria > Pseudomonadota > Gammaproteobacteria > Steroidobacterales > Steroidobacteraceae > 13-2-20CM-66-19. The sequence continues at coordinate 145,464 of DASYDM010000053.1, read as the reverse complement.
AGGACAGCCACACACGCACGGCGAAACTAACCGCTTACGTGGAGACCCGCGAGCACGAAGGGCAGACCGCTTTGTTCGCGGCGTCTGAGTCAGGCTGGGACAAGGTTGTGCGGCATCTGATCAGTCGTGGCGCGGACCCCTCGTTGCGCGATGTAACCGGCAAGACCGCACTAGAGTACGCGCATACGCCAGGCACGGCTTGGCCAGGCTACTCAGCCGAGAACAAAGAAGCGTATGCCAACCGTGTTGCCACGGTGAAATATCTCGAAACGTTGACGCCAAGCGCCGCGCCCTGAACGTGTCCCGCTGACCACTGCGGCCGTCCCCGAAGTACTTCACTTCAACTCTGCTTCCTCGTGTCGCGCTATCCATCCGAATATAACGACCGATGAGCGGCGCGGCCGCTCTACCCGTGTGGTGGCCAAGTTGAATCTCCACACACTTCTGCCTAGTCTGGGTCGGGCGGCGAAACACGCAAATCCGGCTTAGGTGGAGTCATGAGCATCGTCAAACTGCACGTCAATGGCACGTCCCACGAAGTGGACGTAGATCCTTCGACTCCTCTCTTATATGTGCTGCGAAATGACCTCGATCTGCACGGGCCTCGTTTTGGATGCGGGCTCGGTCAGTGCAGTGTCTGTACGGTCATCATCGGTGGGGCGGCCGTACGTTCCTGCATCACGCCTGTCTCCGCAGTGCGTGGCGAGGTCACTACGCTCGAAGGTCTTTCAAAGAACGGGAAACTGCATCCGCTGCAGGAAGCCTGGATCGAGGAGCAGGCGGCGCAGTGTGGCTATTGCCAGAACGGCCAGATCATGACGGCAAAGGCGTTGCTCGATCGCAATCCACACCCCAGTGATGCCGAGATCCGCGAGGCGATGGAGGGCGCGCTGTGCCGGTGCATGACCTTTTATAGAGTCCAGGCAGCGATCCGGCGTGCAGCAGGCCGTGCGAAAGCCACGGGAGAAGGCAAATGAGCAATCCCCTGCAGTTGCCGGCGGAATTGGAAGACGCGCTCGTCGACCTCACGCGGACTTCCCGCCGCGGTTTCCTCACAGGTTCGGGTGCATTGGCCATCAGCCTGAGTCTCGGCGCCCTGACCAGTGCGAAGGCGCTCGCCCAAGCGGCGGCTCCGGCGGCCGCCGCGGGCCCCTACCCCGATCCCGATTTCCTCAAGCTCGATACGTGGATCGTCATTCACCCCGACAATACCGCGACGTTCTATGTCGGCAAGACCGATGGCGGCCAGGGTACAGGCACCGCTTTCCGCCAGATGATGTGCGACGAGTTGGACATTGCTTACGACAAGACCCGCCTGATCATGGGCTGCACGGACATCACTCCTGACCAGGGCGGATCAGGAGGCTCGACCAGCGTTGAGAGAGACGGTTTCCCCATGCGCCGCGTAGCCGCGGAAGCGCGCCGAGTCCTGCTGGAACTGGGCAGCGAGCACCTCGTAACACCCGTCGAAATGCTCACTGTGGCCAATGCCACCATTTCACTGAAGTCCGATCCCGCAAGAAAAGTGACCTACGCCGAACTGATCGGTGGCAAGCGCTTCAACGTCGCGCTCACCGGACGTAGCGTTACCCAGACCGCCGGCAAGGCTGCCATCAAGCCTGTTACCGACCTGCGCGTCGTGGGCAAGTCGCACAAGCGATACGACATCCCACCCAAGGTGGACGGATCGTTGCGGTGGGCCGTGGACATGAAACTGCCACGCATGGTTCATGCGCGAAATGTCCGTCCGCCCTTCGCAGGGGCCAAGCTGCAACGAATTGACGAAGCCTCAGTCCGAGACGTGCCCGGCTTCATCCGCGTGGTCAGCCGTGGCAACTACGTAGCGGTGATTTGTGAGCGCGAAGAACAGGCCATCCGCGCTGCACAGAAACTCAAAACGCAATGGCAGCGACCCGACGCCGCGCCGTTTCCCGCGTCCAGCGAATTGTTCGACTATATGCGTCGCGCCACTCCCACATCGACGGGAAAGCCGGAGGTCGAGGGTGACCCGGATGCTGCGCTCAAGGGCGCCAAACACGTCATCGAAGCAGAATTTGAAGTGCCCTTCCAAGGTCACTCCTCCATCGGTCCCGCCATGGCGCTGGCCGACCCTTCGGATGGGCAGATGACGGTCTACTCCAACGACATGAAGGCATACAGCCATCGCACCGGTATTGCGAAGTTCCTCGGCATGCCGCGTGAGAAGGTCCGCGTTGTCTACATGGATGGCCCCCAGTGCTACGGCCGTACCGCCGCCGACGATGCCGGCTTCGAAGCAGCGTTCCTGGCGAAGGAGTTGGGCAGGCCGGTGCGTGTGCAATGGATGCGCGACGAAGAAGCTGGCTGGGATACCAAGGGCCCTGCACACGTCTGCAAGCTTCGTGGCGGGTTGGATGAACAAGGCAAGCTCGTGGGCCTCGAGTACGACGCCTGCGCCGCGGACTACAACCATCTTTGGTACAACGAACCCGACACTGTGCTGATTGCGCAGCTCATGGGACTTCGCCCCGCGCAAGCAGCCAAGGGCAGTACCGAAGCTCCGGCCTCGATGTACGCGATTCCGAATCGGCGCACGACATCCCGGATCGTCGGGTTGCCGTTGATCTGGGAAACGCCCCTGCGCACCGGAAACCTGCGCGATCCGAACGGTCCGCAAGTCACCTTCGCGTTCGAATCCTTCATCGACGAACTGGCCGCAGCGGCAAAGGTCGACCCCATTCAGTTTCGTCTCGATATGTTAGAGCGGGCCGAAGAGGACAAAGTGTTCCGCAAATCGCGCTCCCTCGCCGTCGTACGTGCAGCCGCGAAAGCGTATGCGTGGGACACGCGACCGTCACCGAATCCGAGGGCGGCAGACTCGCGGGACAAAGTACTGACCGGGCGCGGCGTGGCCTACACCTACCGCGGCAGCACCATTGTGGCCGTCATCGCCGAAGTGGAAGTGAATCGCGAGACAGGCCGAGTCTGGGCCAAGCGACTTGTATGTGCGCACGATTGCGGGCTGGTGGTCAATCCTGAGACGCTGCATCACACAGTTGAATGCGGGATGTTGCATGGCTTGAGTCGTGCGATTTGGGAAGAGGTCCAGTTCGACACCGAGAAGGTCACCAGCGTCAATTGGGCTTCATACCCCAGCCTGCGGCATTCGGACACACCCGAGAAGATCGACATCGTGCTGGTCAACGGCGATCCCAACCCGAGCCGCCCCGATCTGGCACCGTACGGGGCCGGGGAATGCAGCCATAAACCCATGATCGCCGCCATAGCCAATGCGGTTTACGACGCCACCGGTGTTCGACTGCGCCGGGCGCCATTCCGCAGCGAACGCGTGCTGGCTGCGTTGCAAGCGCAACGCACATGAAGGCGGATGGATGATGAAGGCGGAGGAACACGCCTAGCGCGCAATAGGTTGGCGTTGAAACTCGCGCCCCAACCTTGCCCACCACGCCGCAGCAATCGAAGCGCGGTGATGCGCATTGGCCTCCATGAGCTTGAGCTTCTCCTTAAGGGACGAGGAGGCGCTCCCGCCGTCGGGACTCGACTATGATCCCGCAGGGCAATGCTGCCCTCTCTTTACAAAAGAGGCGTGATGCTCGATCTAAGACGAAACAACGTGCGCATTCTTGGTCGCGGCGAGCGAACGATGCTGATGGCGCACGGCTACGGCTGCGATCAAAACATGTGGCGCTTTCTGGTCCCGGCGTTCGAGAACACGTATCGAATTGTACTTCTTGACTACGTCGGGCACGGTCAGTCCGACGCCTCGGCATTCGACCGCGCTCGCTATTCGACGTTACAGGGCTACGCCGACGACATTTTGGCCATTTGCGCAGCCCTCAACATTCGCGATGCCGTGTTCGTGGGTCACTCCGTCAGTGCGATGATTGGTGTGCTGGCCGCAAAGAAAGACCCCTCACGCTTCAGCTCGCTGGTGATGATCGGCCCCTCGCCCCGCTACATCAACGACGGCGACTACGTCGGGGGATTCACGCCCGGCGACATCGATGGCCTGCTGGAACAGCTCGACTCGAATCACTTGGGGTGGTCCAGCGCAATGGCCCCGATCATCATGGGGAACGCCGATCGACCGGAACTCGCGACCGAGCTTACGAACAGCTTCTGCCGCACCAACCCGGAGGTCGCCAAGCACTTTGCACGCGTCACGTTTCTCTCTGACAATCGTACCGACCTGCCTGGCGTGCAGATTCCCTGCCTGATCCTACAGTGTTCCAGCGATTCGATCGCGCCGGAGAGCGTCGGGCACTATGTTCACGAGCAAATTCCGCACAGTCACTTCATGATTCTCTCTGCGAGTGGACATTGCCCCCACCTCAGCGCGCCTGCAGAAACCGCGGCAGCCATGACAGCGTTCCTCGGCGCGCAAGCCAGCTCCGAGTAGATGAGCGATCCTGCGATTCCAGAGGACAGCGCTGACGAACTCTTCGACGGGGCTCCGTGCGGCTACCTCGCCGCGTTACCCGATGGCACGCTCGTCAAGGTGAATGCGACTTTTCTGAGCTGGACGGGTCATAGCCGCGAGGCACTGCTGGCGCGAACACGCTTCCAGTCGCTGCTGACGGTTCCGGGAAGAATCTACTACGACACTCACATCGGCCCGCTGCTTCAGATGCAAGGCTTTGTACGCGAGGTTGCGTTCGACTTACCGCGCGCGCAAGGCGAGCCGCTTCCGGTTCTCGTGAATCTGTCGCTGCAACGCAATTCCGACAATGCGCCTCACCTGCTGAGGATGACGGTCTTCGATGCAACAGACCGTCGTAAGTATGAGCGTGAGCTGCTGAATGCAAGACGCATGGCCGAACAATCCACGCAGGTGGAGCGTCTGGCGCGTGAAGAAGCCGAACGAGCCAACCGCGCAAAAGACGACATCCTCGCGTTGGTGTCACACGAGCTGAAGACGCCACTGGCGGCAATTTTGGGGTGGACTCAGGTTCTGCAGAAGAGAAACTCTGGCGACGCGGATCTTGGCCACGCGTTAAGCGTGATCGAGCGCAATACACGCCTGCAGGCGCGACTCGTGGACGATCTGCTCGACATGAGTCGCGTGATTTCAGGAAAGTTGCGACTGGATGTGCAGCGCGTTGATCTCGCTCTCGCGCTCGAATCGGCGATTGAGACAGTGCGTCCGGCGGCGTTGGCGAAGAACATTCGAGTGAGAACCGTACTGGACCCCTCGGCAATCGTTGCGGGTGATCCGGAGCGTCTTCAGCAAGTCTTCTGGAATCTGCTCAGCAACAGCGTGAAGTTCACTCCGAAGGACGGCTGCGTCACGATCTCCATGGCGCGCGTCAACTCGCACGTCGAAGTGACAGTAACCGACGACGGGCAAGGGATGGCGCCGGAATTGCTGGCGCATGTCTTCGAGCGCTTCCGGCAATCGAATTCGGGCACGACTGGCCGGACGACCGGCCTTGGGTTGGGTCTTGCGCTCGTGAGACATCTCGTAGAGATGCATGGTGGTAGGGTTGAGGCACTCAGTGAAGGCGAAGGCCGCGGATCGACCTTCACGGTGAATTTACCGTTGGTGGTCGTGCATTCGAGCGAAGGTGAGTCGCGAGTTCACCCCCCGACTGCTGCAACAACCCTTTCAGAGTCAATAGCGGTGTCGCTTGCGGGTATGCGCGTACTAGTCGTCGATGATGAACGCGACGCGAGAGAGCTTCTCTGGCGAGTCCTGACGGATGCCGGAGCGGAAGTCGTGGGGGCTGGGTCAGCCACGGAAGCGCTATCGGTCATCGAGCGCGTGCGGCCCCATGTTCTGATCAGTGATATCGGACTTCCGGGCGAAGACGGCTATGAACTGATCCGGAAGGTGCGGATGCTGGGCGAGGAAGTCGGTCGTGTGCCGGCCATCGCTTTGACAGCACTCGGGCGGTTGCAGGACCGTACGCGCGCGCTTCTCGCGGGATTCCAGATCCATCTTGCCAAGCCAGTCGACTCACGAGAGCTCGCAATCACCGTGGCGAGTCTCGCGGCCCGCCTAAAATGATTCGCTGATCCGGCCGGCCATCAGTCACGGGCCGTGTCACCCTCCCACCGACTTTATTGCAAAACCACGCGGTAGCCATCCCGACGCATTCTTCGGGACGGCCGTCAGCCGGCCGTTCTGCACTGGTATGATCTCGGCCGTCCGGCCCAAATAGAAAATTCGAAATGCCTGAAGGGGGGCGCCGATGAAGGTGAACCGCAGGGGAATGCTAGTTGGCGGCGCTGCGAGCCTCGCCGCGGTGCGCGGCGCGCAGGCGGCTACGTCGGGCCAGCGGTGGTCGCATGAGGTCGACGTCGTGGTCGTGGGCGCGGGCGCCGCTGGCTTCGCCACGGCCATCGTCGCGCGTGAGGCAGGCGCGAGTGTCGCTCTGCTCGAGGCGCAGCCGCACATCGGCGGTCACGCCATGATTAGCGGCGGCAACGTCGCGCTCGGCGGGGGCACGAGCCAGCAGAAGCACTACGGCATTGAGGATTCGCCCGACCTGCTTTTCCGTGACCTTACCGACTGGGCCGCCGTAAACAGCAACGGTGTCTCCGACTATCGGTACAACGATCGAGAGATTATCCGTGCCTACGCGGATCATTCTGCGCCGACCTTCGAGTGGCTTAAGGCGCACGGAGTCGTATTTGTCGACAAGGCTCCGGATGCCGGGGGCGGCATCTCCGTCGGCAACTCGGCGCCTCGAGAGCAGCACGCGGCTCCGATGGACTGGCTGATCGTGCAGAGCGGCCGCCGTGCCGCTCCCGAGGCGCGCACTACCGCCTCCTCTGGCGCCGGTGTGATGTGGCCGCTCGACGCGGCCGCCCGCAAGGCAGGAGTCCAGATCCTTCTTGAGCACCGCATGACAGAGCTGGTGCGCGAGAAGCCACGTTCAGGTCCTATCACGGGAGTCGTGGCGAAGCACGACGGCCGCGAGGTCGCGATCCGCGCGCGTAAAGCGGTGATGCTGGCTACAGGAGGTTCCACCGGCAACGTCAACTTCCGCCGCATGATCGATCCACGGCTCACCGAAGAGTACTGCGGTCTCGCGGGGCTGCCTTGGTCGGACCAGGACGCGAGCGGCGAGCTCGCCGCGATGGCCATCGGCGCCTCGCTGTGGGGTTTCGCGGCGCAGGCTGGCGAGTACGGCTGGACACTCACCAAGGCCGGCCGCATCGGGACACAGCATGGCTACATCAACTGCACCTGGGAGCCGACGTCTGAAGTTTTCGACCGCGTACGCGCGACCGGCCTGCGCGTAAGAGATTGGCAGAACGTCATTCTGGTGAACATGCTCGGCGCGCGCTTTTACGACGAAACAGCCGCAGGCTACCCGTATGACAACTACGGCACGATCAAGGATCACGTCCCGTATACCGCGAGCAGTGCCGTTCCACGCGACTACCGCGCCGCGAACTTTCTCAACGCCGCGCTCGCCGGCTTCGCTGACGGCCACAACGGCGGCGGCCCGATCTGGGCGATCTTCGACGCCGATGCCGCAGCCCGCGAGAATTGGGACTGCAACCCGCCGTGGGTGGACAACAAGGCCGGCTTCTTCTTCCAAGCCGACACGCTGCGGGAGTTGGCCGCGCGCATCGTGATGCCCTACCAGCGCCGGCCGATGCCTCCTGAAGCTCTCGAGGCCGCCGTGACGCGCTACAACGGCTTCGTCGACGCCGGCCGTGACACGGACTTCGACAAGCCTGCCCCGAAGTTTCGCATCCAGCGGCCGCCCTTCTATGCCGCCTGGTCCACGCCCGTCGTGCACGACACGCGCTCAGGACTGCGGATCGATGCGCGCGGCCGCGTGTTGGATCTAGAGGGCGCGCCGATTCCCGGCCTCTATAGCGGCGGCGAAACCGCAGGTGGATTCAGCGCACACGGACTAGCGCGCGCGCTGTGTCAGGGATACATAGCAGGCCACGACATCGCAACGCTTCGTGCATGACCTCGGTCGTTAGCGAGCACCCGAGGCCGCAGTCAGCGAAGCTCCCGTGAGTCTAGCTATTGCACCGAGGGTAGTCTGCGCGGCGTTGAGGCCGAGTCGGAAGTCGGCATCGCTGAAGGTGGCGTAGAGGTCAGTGGGCTGATGCCAGTGGGGATCCCAGCCGGCTCCGATCTGAGTACCCCTCTCGTTCTCGCGCACACTGACCGCCGGAATCAGGTCCATGAACGGCGAGCTGTCGGTATTGGTCATGTGCGGTCCAACACTGGCGGGATAGTCCGTTGCGTATGCTTCGTTTGCCTCGGACAAGGCCCACGCTAGCTTCTCAGCTCCTTCCACTTGCTTCGCACGCGACTGGAACTCGATGTTGACATCGGCTTCCGGGCGCTGCGTGGCGCTCAAAGTACCATCCGCGCGCGGCATGCCGTGGTCAAACAGCTCCATGTCGTGCTGTATCATTCCGAGCCATCGCGGCTCCGGATAGCGGCCCGATCCAGCGGGAGACTCAATGCCTTGCAGGCGCGCACGCTGCTCTACGTAGGCTTGGGCGCCGTCGAGACCGGTCTCTTCATTGTTCCAAAGCGCGAAGCGGATGGAGCGGTCTGTTTTGACGTCCGGACTGGAGAAGATCCGCGCGAGCTCCATCACCAGCGCCGTTCCGGAACCGTCGTCGTTCGCTGCCTCACCCCAGCCGATACCGTCCATGTGGGCGCCGATGATGTACATCTCGCCCGGATGCAAGCTGCCCACCTTCGTGCAGTACACCTCTTCGCGCTCACCGGGCGTGCTCGGCTGAGCATTCAGGGCGCGTAACCCTGCGTCAGTTTGGCGCTGCGGATCCTCGTTTACCCCGATGGGAGCGCGCGCGCCGCGGAAACGACCTCCGCCCGGCGGGCTCGCCCTGGCAACCGGTGGCCCGCTTGGCCGTCGCTCCTGCTGCGGCTGGTAGTTGTAGCGGAGCCGGGACACCTCGGCGCAACCATAGGCCCGCAGCTGCGACGCAATCCAGTCGACGGCCGCCCGGTTGCGGTCCGTTCCTTGGCGACGGTCGCCGAAGGCGGTCAGTCCCTTGATTGTTGCCTTGTAACGTTCCAGTTCCAATCGCGATACCAGCCGGGCGACGGAATCCTTTTCCCCTTCGGCCGAGGCCGCGAGTTCCGCAGCACGGAGCACCGGCGATGAGAGCGCGAGGAGCGCGCACACGGAAAACACTCCCACATGAACGACCCTAGTCACTTCTGCTCCTTTGCCACGCATCGCCCCTAACGTGCAGGCGGCGCCAACCTGCACCCTGCCGGTGTTCAATCCTAGCCCAACAGGTCGCCGTCGACATAGAACCACCTTCCGCCCTCGCGAACGAAACGACTTCGCTCGTGAAGGCGAACGGCGGCAGCGTTACTCGCGCGGGAGCGTGCGATGAACTCGACCTCCGCAGAGGCATCACCTGTGGCACGCGTATCGACAATGTGCAACCCTAACCACCTCTGGTTAGGGTTGAAAGGGATTGCATCGGGACGCCTGCTCGGCAGCCACGTCTCGAGCAGGTATCGCTCGTTACACATGACAAACGCGGCGTAACGCGAACGCATCAGCGACAACGCATCCGGGGCGGCTGAGCCGCCGTGCCAAGGCCCGCAGCAATCGGCATAGGATCGCGTTGAACCGCAGGGACAGGGACCTTGGGTGAGACTCATAGGCGACCGAAGGAGGGTTCGGTCATACCCCTTCGCCGGAGGCGAGAACGCGAATGGTCTTCAGGTGCGTCTCTACGCTGGGGAGGATGTCCTGCGCCAACGCCCTCATCTTCGCGTCCTTTCCGGAAGCGATCTCACCTTTGACGAGGTCCAGGATGGCCTGGTTCGACTGCAGCTCGCTGCGAATATAAAACTGCTCGAAGAGACGTCCGGTCAGGACTCCCAGTTTCGCCTTGACCGCTCGACCGACGGCGTCGGCTGAGGTCGGTAGCCGGGAGCGCTTCGATCCCACCAAGGTCCGCAGCCGGTCGTTCAGCGCCGCGTGATCCTTGACCATCAGCGCTGCGAATTCCTGCACCTGGGGATTGGGCGACTTCGCCTGGACGAGAGTGCCGCTGTCCATTTCGGCGATGCCCTTCTCGGCCAGGGCGGTGCTGAACGACTCGTCCGGGTACGCCCATCCCGCGGCAGGCGCCGCCAGGACCATCCAGAACAGGAGTTTCTTCAGCCGGTCCGGTCTCATGATCCCCAATATGCCAGAGACGGATAAGCCGACAAAATGCCATGACCACAGTGGCTGGCTTCGAGCCGATGCGGGTACATTTACACTACCCATTCAACGAAACACACATGACGCGCTCTCCTCCATCTGCGGAACATCCGGAATACCCGCGTCTCTCCAAGCGCATGGGCGAACTCGGCCTGTGCTCACGGCGCGAGGCGGATCGCTGGATCACCAGCGGATGGGTCAAGGTGGATGGCGAAGTCGTCGACACACTCGGCGTACGGGTGTCACCCAACGCACGCATCGAGATCGACCGGGCCGCACGCGAACACCAGAGCGGACAGGTCACCATCCTGCTGCACAAACCGGTGGGCTACGTCTCCGGCCAGGCCGAAGACGGCTACGAACCTGCCATCGTGCTGATCCGCCCGGAGAATCGCTGGGCCGCGGACCCCTCGCCCATACAGTTCCACAAAGAGCACCTGCGTGCGCTGGCCCCGGCAGGCCGACTGGACATCGACTCGACGGGGCTGCTGGTACTCACCCAGGATGGACGCGTCGCGAAACAGCTGATCGGCGAGAACTCCTCGGTCGAGAAGGAATACCTCGTGCGGGTCGAAGGCAACCTCTCCCCCGACGGCATGAAGCGCCTGCAGTACGGCCTGACCCTCGATGGCGTGAAGCTGAGGCCCGCAAAGGTGTCATGGCAGAACGAACACCAGCTGCGCTTCGTGCTGCGCCAGGGCCGCAAGCGTCAGATCCGCCGCATGTGCGAGCTCGTGGGCCTTTTCGTGACCGGGCTGAAGCGCGTCCGCAGCGGTAACGTCCCGTTGGGAGGACTACCCGTGGGCAAGTGGCGGTACTTGCGGCCGGATGAGAGTTTCTGAGCGCGCTGCGAGCCGCCAAAGGGACGTGATTTCAGCCGCACGGGCGCTGTGGAGCGGGTCCGCTTTGTCGGCGGCGCGCGGATGTCGCGGCCGCACATCGTTTCGGCCTACGACGCGCAATCCCGCCGCCTCGAACTCCTCGAGCAACTGCGCGCGGGTCCGCAGACCGAGGTGTTCCGCCAGGTCAGAAAGGATCAACCACCCCTCACCGTCCGACTCCAGATGATGTGGCAGCGCTCGGAGAAATCCGCGCAGCATTCGGCTCTCGGCATCGTAGATTCCGTTTTCCATGGGCGAGCTGGGCCGAGCGGGAATCCATGGCGGGTTGCAAACGACAAGCGCCGCGCGGCCGTCGGGAAATAGGTCCGCCTGCACGACATCGACACGTTCAGAAAGCCCGAGCTCTCGAACGTTCTCACGCGCACACGCCAACGCGCGTGGATCGAGATCGGTGGCGACCACACGTTCGATGCCGCGCCGTGCAAGCACCGCGGCGAGCACGCCGCTGCCCGTGCCGATATCGAAAGCAACGCTGGATGAATTGCACATAGCCGGCAGAGGCGTCGTGCTGACAAGATCGACATACTCACGGCGGATCGGCGCGAAGACGCCGAAGTGTGGATGAATTCGGCCTCCTACCTCCGGAAGCTCGATGCCTTTCGTGCGCCACTCGCGTGCACCAATCACACCGAGCAACGCTCGCAACGATGTGACTGATGCAGTCTTCGCCGGACCGTAGGCCTCCGCGCAGGCTTGCCGGATATCGGGCGCTCGGGGCAACGGGCTCGTGTAGTCGTCGTTGAGCGGAATCAACAAGGCGTTGAGCGTGCGGGCGCGTTGCGACCTGGCTTGGCGGTAAAGATGGAATGCGTCGGCCGGGGTGGCGATCGGAGTTGCGGCTGAAGTTCGCGACTTACGCTGTGGCCGATCCGCGCGATTCCCTAACGCTCTCAACATTTGGCGGGCCTCCTGAAAGTCACCGCGCCACAGCAGTGCCGTCCCTTGACACACGAGACCATAGGCCTCGTCTGCTGTCATTTTCCCATTGCCGACAACGACACGCGTGGGAGGCGGTGCACCGCTATGGGAGCGCCACTGTGCCTCGAATTCCTTGCCATCTTCGAGCCAACGAATCATCGGGACAGAATCATGCGGAGGTGCCATAGGAAAACAAGCCTGGCACGCTACCGCGCCGTGTTCACTTTGATCTGAGTCTCCAGTGCGGTCCTCAGTATCTCGAATCGCGCGTTTCCTTTGAGTGGAATCGTAACCAGTGGGTCGCGCCCGATGGACGCGGGTCCCAGGCTCGGCGCGCCGGATGACAGCGTCTCGAGCAACGCGACGGAACGATCGTGGTCGCCAGCCCACGCAAGCGTGATCGCAGCCAGCCATGCCCGATACGCTTGCACGTGCCGATTGGACAGCTGCGGTGGCGAGTTTAGAGCATCGACCGCCGCAACCGCGGCCTCCGTACGATTGCCCAGGAAGAGCTGTGCTTCAGCCTCGAGCATCCGCAGATGCCATTTGTTCCACTTCGTAACCCGCTGCCTCGATACGAAGTCGAGCACATTTCGGCCGTTGTCGGCTGCGGTAGCAGTGTCCCCTCGCAGCAGATCGTTCCAGCCGCGAAGCATCGCCACCGGGTGCTGCCCCAATCCGGGAAGCGCACCTGTGAATACGGGGACCCGGGTGGAATCGGCGCGAACCGCATCCAGCAGTGCCTGGATTTCGTCGAAGCGGTGGCCGATGCGCATCTGGGTCAGTTCAGGCGCCAATGCCAGTAGCGGCTCGCCGTCTGGCTGCGCCGCGGTCAGGGAGTTGCGCATTTGAGAAAGGGACGGCATGGCGAAATCCGCCTCGCCGGTGAACGGGTAGGTCGACGGGCCCGGGTTGCGCCAGGGAGGGCTCAACTTCCTGACCGTGGCGATCGATTCGAGCGCCTCCCGGCCGCGCCCCTCGGCCAGCAGATTCGTGATCTTGATGGTCAACAACCGCAGGCTTGCCGGATCGAGTGCCAGGAATCGATCGAAGATCTCGTCGCTCTCCCGATACCGGCCCATCGTCATGAGAACGATTGCCCTGCTCTGCAGGACCTCCGGATCGTTGGGCGCCTGGTCGGTCATGCGCAGGCCCTTCTCGGGATCGAGATCGACCAGCGCCGCGTAGAGCACGCGCACATCGAGCCCAATGCGATCGTTTCCCGAGAGCTGGCGCGCGGTGCCCAGATCCTTGCGGACGGCGGCCAGCAGTTCGTCGCTGACATCCAGGTTGCTGATGAAAAAGTCCAGGTTGGTCCGTGCCCGCACGACGTACGCGGGTGCGAGGGACGGATCGATGGCCAGCGCGCGGCCGAGCAGATCCAGAACGCGTTCCCGCGCCTCGCGCCCCTCGATCACCGAGATTTCAGGCTGGCGCGCGGCGGCCGCTTGGTAGAGCTGAAATGCGAGCTGCGAGGTGCCGGTGGGCGAATCCGGTGATCTCACGAAGTGTGCTGTCAGCAGCGCGCCGGCGCAGAGGAGGATGGCGATTGCTGCAAGCCAGAACGCTCGGCGGCGCGCCCTGCGATCGTGCGACCCAGTCCCCTGCGGCACGCTCGACGCGACCTCGGCCTCGTGCGGCGGCGCCTGTGGCGGGTCCAGCTTGCCTACGAACCGATAACCTTTCCGGGGCAGAGTCTCGATGTAGCGCGGTTCATTGGGATCGTCGCCGAGCGCGAGCCGGAGCTTGCGCACGGCCGTGTTGAGGCCGGTATCGAAGTCGATGACACCCTTTGGCCACAACCTGGCAACGAGCTCCTCACGGGTGACCAGCTCGCCGGGTCGCGCGAGCAATTCATGCATGACCTGTAACGGCTGTTCCTGCAATCGCTGGCGAATGCCGTTCTTGCACAGGTCGCCCGTCAGTAGATCCAGCGTCCAGCCGTCGAATGCGATCTGCGTCGGGGAAGGGTTGGATTCGGTCGGGGTAGGAGTCATGCCTTCACAGCGGTCCAGAAACAATACAGATGTAGGTCAGATCTCGTACATGGCCTTCGCAGCGCCTCAACCGACACTCTAGCGCCTCCGTTCACCTGCGAGCCTGGCCGACATGAACGAATCAGCGATCCAGCCAACCATCGCCGGACTGGGGGCAGTCCGCGCCAACCATCCGCGAAGTCTCTTTTTCGTCGGCGCCTCCGGGTTGCTGTTCCTGGTCATGCTGGCGGGCTTCTCGCCGACCTTCTATCTCCAATCCCTCTTTCCGCAAGCACACAGACATGCACCGGCTTACGTCTACTTTCATGGCGCTGTGATGACCGCCTGGTACCTGCTGGTCGTCACCCAGATGTGCCTGATCCCTGCCGGGCGGCGCTCCCTGCATCGGCGCCTCGGAATCGCCGGAGTTGTGCTGGCGGCAATCGTGGTAGCAACCGGTTTCCATGTAAACAGGAACCTCGTGCCACGGATCGCAGCCGTGGTTGCAGAACCGAGTCCGGAGCTCGAGCGCGTCATGGCCCTGGCCACTATCGCAGGTCTCTTGATACTCGGCGCCTTTTCCCTGTTCGTCACGGCGGCGATCCTGCTCCGGCGAAATCGGGAGGCTCATGGCCGTCTGATGTTCCTGGCCTTGTTGGCAACCATTGGCCCCGCATTGGGACCCGCCCGATGGTTGGGCCAGGCCGTGGCTCCGGTGCTCCCGACATGGCTGGGCCTGATAGCCCCGGTGACGGCAGCATGGGTGATCGCGCTGGGGTTACACGACTGGTTCACGCGCAGGCGTATTCACCCGGTCACGCTCTGGGGCGGGTTGCTGTTGATCGCGCTTGGTCCAATTGCCGCTCTCGTCGCGGACAGCGAGGTGGGCCGGGCGATCGTCATCGGGTCAGCGTGGGGTCGCTGAGCTGGCGCGTGACGCCCGCAAATCGATTCTGCGCCGCGCTCTCACCGTCACGCCAACGCACACCGGCAGATTGTGCACTATTGTTTCGTCGGCGCAGCCGGGGTCACCAGGGTCGTCTGCCCGGACACCATGAGCCATTTGCCGGCGCGTTTGACGAACAGCCAACTCATGATGCCTTGCGCGTCGGGAATAGCGGGATGATCTGCATCGGCAGGTATCGAGGCGGTGACTCGAACGATCAGAACCGCGGTGTCGGGCGTAATGAGCCGAAATGTCTGCTCTATCGGTCGCGGGGTTATCCCGTAAGCGCGCTCCATCTTCCATCCTTGCGCCAACTGTTGCTTGCCGCGCCACCACAGTCCCGGACGGCCATTGACGTATTCGACATCGTCGGCACATAGGGCAACCATCGCGTCGATGTCCCCGCGTTCCCAGGCCATGCTTGCCTGCGTCCATACCTTCACTACGTCGGCTTTCGCCTGCCGCGCCGGCGTGGCTTGCTCAGCACCCCAGGCGACCGCGGCCACGCAGATCGAGACCCCAACACAAGCAACCCACTTCATGATTCTTTCCTTCCTCGTTGGCTTCCCCAAACGACCCACACGCTGGCGCAGAGCATCAGTAAACTCACGGGAATGTCGATCCAGACAGGGACCTTGAGAAACCCTCGCGAAGGTCCCAAGTCGACGACCATGACACCGTGCTGGATAGCCAGGCCGGCCTCGACCAGCGACCCCACCGAGGCGACGATCCCGATCAATCCTCCGAAGCGCTCTGTTCGACGGCGCTCCCGCAAGAGCTTTGCTGAGTAGCGCACCTCGTAGGCTGCCCCCTCGGGAGGTTTGACTGGCTGAACATCTCTCACGGCCGCATCCCTACCGGTTCTGACACATCGGCAAGTGAGAGCCGGCAGCGCCCTTCGCAGGGGATTGGCTCCAACCCGATGGAATCTCGAAACGGTCACCCGGAAGGGTGTCGACGTTGATTGAGGTCGTTTCAACGGAAAATTCCGCAAGAGTGGTCGGAGGCTGTTTGTCGACAGCCAACGGATCGACCACGGGCCTCGCTGGCTCCTTGTGCCTGGATGTCAGGAGACCGCCGACTAGCCTTCCCGCGAAGGCACCCGCCGTTGACCCGGCAACGTAGCTGCCAACACTGTTACCTCCGGTCGAGCGCTCGACCTCGTGCGCAGTCGACCATCCGGCAGCGTACTCCGACGAACTGGCGGCCGCGGTCGCGGCTGCACTCCCGGCATTGGCGAGTGGTGCAGGAATTGAACTGGCTGCCTGTGAGCGCACCGCACCGCACGGCGTGCCGGAGAACGAGGCACGAAACACGGATTTCAGCGGATAGCCTCTGAGGTCGGCCGCCCGCTCGTATAACTGTTGCAGGGGTCCGGCGTAAGGGCTCAGGTACGGTTGGAAGTCTGTGGAGACGGGAGTCGAAGCATCGGACGTGCCGATGCGGGTCTGATAGCGACGCTGAAAGGCGGCGCGATCGCCCAGCCCCGCAATCTCCCCGGGAGTCAGCCAGACGTCCAGGGAATACACGACCTCGCACGGGCCCGGCTGCCCCTTCTTACAGGTCTGGGCCAGTCTCAGGTGAGTCAGCCGCGCAGAGTGGCCGGCGATACTCAGCACCTCGGCGGTCTTGTCGGTCGTGAAGTGCGGCTCCGACAGCTCGCATTTTGAGATGTCCGGGACTTGTAACACCGCTCGAGCTACCGGACACGACGGCGCCTTCCCCGCGGACAACGGGACCTCCGTGTAGCGCCGCTGCCTCGACTCGATATTCCAAAGGACATCTCGATCCAGACGCACTACCTCGGTCCTCGCGCCCCGGGCGCAGGGAACTGACGCACCCGCGTCACACCTGACGTCGACATCCGTCCTGCGCTTGTCGCCGGAGAGGCTCTCGGTGGCCGCGACCTGCGCTTTGAACGCCGCAACGCTCAAAGTCAGCTGTTCCTGGACCGTCATGTCGCCCTGCGCTCCGGGCGGGAGGCCGACTGCGATGACAGCCAGCACGACAGACAGGCAGGCAAGGGTGCGCGGTGACATAACGATCGCTCCTGTGGGCTATTCAGGAACACAGCGTCCGTGGGCGAAAACGGCCAACGCGGTTGCGATAGAATCGCCGCATGTCCTCCAGTCCGGACGATGTCGCAGCGGTCAGAGCACTGGCCGACGACCTGGTTCCCTTGTTCTACAACGAGTTACGCATCGTTGCTCGGCGTACACGCGCGAAGGTTGGCAGGTCGGCGACCCTGGAGACCACCGCCCTGGTGAACGAGACCTATCTGAAGCTGCGAAACGCCCGCGGGTGGAACGACGATTCCCACTTCCTTTGCGCGGCTGCCCTGGCGATGCGACACGTCCTGGTCAACCACGCGCAGGCACGCCTGGCCGAAAAGCGCGGAGCCGGAGCCGCGCACCTGTCCCTAACCGCCGCCGACGACGTTGCCGATGGCCAGGACGAGACCCTCGTAGATCTCAATGAGGCACTCGCCCGGCTCGCCAAGGACGCGCCGCGGCTGGCGCAGGTCGTCGAATGCCGGTATTTCGGCGGCTTTGACGAGCCCGCCACCGCCCGGGCACTGCGTCTGTCAGAACGCACTGTCAGGCGCGACTGGGTGTTGGCGCGAGCATGGCTGCACCGCGAACTGCAGTTGCCGCAGAGCTCGGACGTGTTGCCGGAATAAAGCGCTTCAGCGTGTCGCCGGATTGAGAGCGGAACGCGCCGCGGCGAGCGCCTGGTCGTTCGCCAGATGATCCGGTGAGGTCTTGATTTCCACTTCGCGAAACAGCGCGTCAGAACGTTCGAGGAGTGCGATCGCATCCTGCGGTCGGCCGGCCGCGAGCAATACCCCCCCGATGATCGACCACGCCTGCGCTTGCGAAGATTTCTTCGACAACGCCGCTATCCCCGCGCTCGCGCTGCGGGCCAACACAACTGCCTCGTCCTGGCGTCCCTGCCGGCTGCGCACCAGTGACTTCGATGTATCGAGTAATGCCTTTTCGGCGGCCGGGAGTGTCAGCTTTGCGAGCGCGTCGAGTTCGACGTCAGCCTCATCCAATCGCCCCTGTCGTGCCAGAACACGAACGCGGCCCAATCGCGCTCGCCGCGCGCGCGGCGCGCTGGCGCCACCATCCGCCGCAAACAGTCTGACGGCCGCCGCATAATGCTCGTCTGCGAGATCCAGTTGTCCCGCAGCCGCAAATGCCGCCGCGAGCCCCTGATGCTCAAAGGCCAGCACAGTCGACTCCCGTCCGGAGTCGCGCTGCATGACCGCGTCAAATGCTGTCTGAAAGGCATTGATCGCGCCACTGATGTCGCCGGCGTCCAGCGCACCGTTGCCCCAATAGTTGGCGTTGGCCTCCGTTCCCTCATGATTCGGGCCTAGCAACACCTTGGCGCCGGTGTACGCCAGCTGCAGCTCCTGCAATCCGGCGGCAGCCTGACCCTCCGCCACCAGACCGAGTCCCAGAAAGGAACGCGCCGCCCACCAGTGCGCGGTTCCGCGCCACTCGTCCGAAGTCGCCATCAGGGCCAGTGCGGACCGCGTCTCGTCGACGACGCCACCAACCTCTGCGCTCGTGAACGCATTGGCGAGTCCCAGATGCGCCTGAATCGCATCCTGAAGCGCGCGGCGTCCGGGAGGCAACGGATTCGGTAGCGCAGCAACAGCGGCACGCGCTGAAACGACACCCCCTTTGAAGTCACCTCCGTAGATCTGGGCATAGCTCAGCCACCGCAGGGCATCCGTCTCCGCGTGAGCATCGTGTATTCGATGCGCGCGATCCGCAGCCGGCGCCAGCAACCGGATGGCCTCTGCACTTTTTCCCTGTTCGCAGAGTGCTTCGCCATACATGACCTGAGCTTCCACCGTCCGTACGTCCTCGGGACCGTTGGCTTGCGTAGACAGATCGATGGCTTTCTTCAGGACCTTCACCGCGTCATCGGTGCGGTCCTGGCCAAGAAGCCCGTACCCGATCGCGCTCATCAACTCCCCCGCCATCGCAGGCTGACCCGCCAGCTCCTTTTCAACACGCAGCCGAGCCGTTTCGAGCAGTTGCACAGCGGTGGTCTCGGCACCTGCGCCAGAGTCCGTATCTGCGCTCTCGAGGATCGACAGCGCGAAGCTTTTGACCTGCTCGGCCCTTGCCGCCTCGGCGCGGGCCGCGTGGGCCTGCCAGAGTGCCAGCGCCCCTCCCGATATCAGGGCTACCGCGGCAATGCAGATTGAAGCGGATTGCCAGCGGTAGCGGGAGACGAATTTGGCGGCTCGGTACGCGAACCGATCCGGGCGGGCGGCAACCGGCTCAGAGGCCAGATACCGTTCGATGTCGGTGCCGAATGCATCGACGGTGGCGTACCGCGTCGCCGGATCTGGCTGCAGCGCTTGCTCGAGAATCGCGTCCAGATCGCCTTTGAGCTGGCGGCGCAACGACTTGTCGGCCGCCGACTCGCTTGCCCGAATATGACTGGCGCCTGCGTCCTTCGTCCCCGAAACGCTCGCGTCGAGGACCGTCGCCCGCGCGGGTCGCCTGCCGGTCAACAGCTCATAACTCACCACCCCGAGGCTGTAGACATCGGTCGCAGTTCCGATTGCCTGCCCTCTCATCTGCTCGGGGCTGGCGTAGTCCGGCGTGAAGGGGGTGGCCACGGCCGCATCTGTATCCGACCGGTCACTGTTCAGGAGTTTCGCGATCCCGAAGTCGAGCAAGTGCACGCGGCCCGCGGCATCGACCAGGATGTTGGAAGGCTTGATGTCGCTGTGGATCACCAGCCGGGAATGCGCGTAACGCACGGCTTCGAGTATCTGCAGGATCAGCGCCAGGCGCTCACGCACCGAGGACCGGTGCAGATCGCAATACTTCGTGACGGCCAAGCCGTCGATGAACTCCAGCGCAAGATAGGGTTCCCCGGACTCGGTGGCGCCGGCATCGTACAGGCGCGCAATGTTGGGGTGCTCGAGACCGGCGAGTATCTCCCGCTCCTGGATCGTGCGCTCCGCGAGCATTCCGATCCAACTGACATGCGGACGCTTCAGAGCGATCATCCGCTTGACGACACCGTCGATGCGCTCCGCCAGCCATACGCTCCCCATGCCGCCTTCGCCGATGTGACGCAGAAGACGGTAGGGGCCAATCTCGGTACCCGGCAAATCCCGCGGCTCGGGGGTTTCCGAGTCGCTGACACGAAACACGGGTGCCGCGTCCAACGGACCGCCCGCCGAATGCGCATTCCAGAGCGACTCGACCTCCGCGAGGAGCTCCGGGTCGTCTGCGCACGCGGTTCGCAAGAAGGACTCGCGCTGTTGCGCCGGCAGCGTCGTCAGCTGCGACAGAAGCTCGCCCAGTCGCTCCCAGCGTTGCATTTGCATTGGATCGACCCTAACGCAACCTCACGGGCCCTGGCAATTCGAGTCCGAGCCTGTCCCCGCATCGCAGCCTGGTGGTGGCGCCGTGTCCGGATTTGCGACGGCGTGCTGTTTCAAAGGACAGCGGCCCACCATTCCCCGGCCGCCAGGGCGGTAACAACATGACAAATAGAGCAATCCTGGGGGTCCTGGCAGCGTCACTGGCGACCGGTACGCTCTCAGGTTGCACTCGTGGTGCCGCAGGTGATCCGGACGTCGCCACGCAAACGGCATTTCAGGCGGTTCCGATCACTCCGGTTCACCGAAGCTCCATCTGCGAAATGATTCCGGCGGATGAGATGTCACGGCTGCTGGGAGGAGCGGTGACAGCGCAACCGCGTGGGGCGTCGGGCGCCTGTACCTACTCATCGGCGTCCGGGGTCAGTCCGTACGCTGAACTGAGAATCGATCCCGGCGATGGCGCGGCCGCAATGGCCGGCGCCGGGCTGGTTGCCGGCAAGGAACCCGGGGCGGCCGACCCGCTTGCCGGTCTGGGCGACGAGGCAGTCGAGGCCGGACCCCTAGTCCTGATCCGCAGGGGCAAGGACCTCGTCAGCATCACCGTTTCGGGTGTGGACGACGGGTTAGCCAGGATAAAGGCCGTTTACGCCGTGATCGATTCAAGAATGTGAGCGTCATCATGTCGCAATCTGATTCAAACATCCCGCAACGTCGTATCCGCCCACGCACGCTCGCGACACACTTCCTCGCTGCCCTGTTCGGCACCGGCATTGCGATCTCGTTCAACAGCGTGGCGGAGGTTTCCCCGGAAGTCATGCTCGGCAAACTGGCCCCGAATGACTTTCAGGGCTTGAAAAACTATCTGACTTTCAAGGCCAATGACTACGACGGCGACAAAGCCAGAAGCGAGGAGAAAGAAGGCGAACTCGAAAAGCAGGTGGATCAGACAACGCAGAAACTCGCGCAGTTGACGCAGCAGGTGACACGGGCCGTCGCCCAGATGACCCGCATCCAGAACCAGATGGCACAGACCACGAGTCAGTTGACGCGTAGCGAAAGCCAGATGAACCAGCACCTGGCGCAGACCGATCAGCAGCTCGCGCAACTGCAGCAGCGTGACACAGGCTCCACCGCCAAACAGACCAGCGGCACTTTTACCACTCCCTTCACCGTAACGAACGGCAAGCGCACCGTTCTGAAAATAACCTCCGACGACAAGGCCGACGTGCTGATGCTGGGCGACGGCGAGGGTGGCGCCGTCAAGCTCACACACTCGCTGAAAGACGGAGCCACGATCGTAGCGAACAACGCGGCCGGAAAGATGACCGTCAAGATTCGGGGAGTGGATGGCGGGGGCAAAATCCAGCTTTCAACCGGCGATGGCAAAGACCTCGCCGTTAACATCGAGAATGTGGAGGACGGTGGCACCGTGCAGGTGTACCGCAAATCGTCGGACCTGCAAGCGGCAGAGCTGTCCGCCTATGGCGGCTATGGCGCGGTAACGACCTACAAGAAGGACGGCCTGGCGACCGCGGTGATGGGGTCCCGAGACACGGATGGGTCTGGCTTCATCCAACTCAGCAGTTCCACGGGACACCCCGCCGTGGACGCGGAGATCACGGCCAAGGGAGTCGGAATCGTCCGGGTCGGTCCCGGCGGCAACGGCCCCGCGGGAGTGGTGGGCGGCAGCCCCATGCCCGCCTCCATGATTCAGGGCAACGGGAAGTAGGGAAGTCATGATGGGGAGGCTGTCGCGCGCGGTGGTTGACTCGGTCGGGGGTGTCGCCGCGATCTCGCCAACCTTCGCTCTGCTCTTGCTTGTCGGCTGCGGGAACTCCGCGCCACCGCAGACACCCGCGTCGCCAAAGAGGCCGCCATCCCTGGAAAGCCTCTTGTCCACGGCTGAACATCTGCCTGCGGGTCAACAGCGCCCGGCGGGCGCAGACGCGCCGCCCTCCCCCGCCACGACACCCGCTCCCGTGGTGCTGCCCGAGGGAGTCAGGCCGGTCTCCGAGATCGCGGATCTCAAACCGGGAGCGCAGTGCCCCGACCCCGGCAGCGCCGGTAGCGAGATCACGACTCGAGCCGCCGCCGCACGGATTCCGCTGAAAGTGGGTTTGACACTTTCATACACCTGGAAGGGCCATGCCGACGACTATGAGCACGAGTGCCTGACGCAGGTTACGCAGATCGACGGGCGCAGCATCCTGACCGAGAATAGTTGCCCGAGTGGGCCGAAGCATGTGGTGACGAGATCCACCAGGCGTCTGTGCCTGAGCAATATGGCGGACTCGCACCTGTATCTGACGGGGACCTGGTACAAGTACCCGGAAACCTTCGTCGGCGCCCTGAACTTCAATCTGTCGGTCGCCTCGTTCGCAGCTCTCAAGGGCCGCGGCGAGTTCCGACATTCTTACGTGAATCTCTACGATACCGGTTTCGCCTACTCCGACCACTACATCGACGGGACGCTCAGGTCCGAGGGCTCCGGCACCTTCAAGGTCATGATCAACGGCAAGATCACCGAAGTGCCAACGATCGAGGCAAGCTCCTGGGGTCAGAAGAACGGCGACCGCATCCGGATCAAAGTGCTGGATGATGCCGCCTTTCCACTGATGCTCGACTACTACATCCCGAGCATGGACAAGTTCTTCATCACCTATTCGAAAATATCCTATCCGACCGCGCACGACCTCGAGCAGGAGCTCTCGCTCGACAAGCACGCCGACATCTACGGAATCTACTTCGACTTCGCGCAGGCCTCGCTGCGCTCCGAATCCGAACCGGTGTTGCAGGAAATCGCAGCGGCCATGCAGGCGCACCCAGACTGGAAGCTGGTCATCAACGGCCATACTGACAACGTCGGCACGGACCCGGAGAATCTCGCGTTGTCGCGGCAGCGCTCCCAAACGGTTCGCCAGGCGCTGATCGATCGATATGAGGTCGACGCTTCCAGGCTCACGACCAACGGCTTCGGCGCCTCGCAACCCAAGGAGAAGAACGACACCGATCGCGGCCGGGCACTCAACCGGCGCGTCGAGCTCATCCGGCAGTAACCGTCACGAACCCAGGAGCAGCCATGTCACGACTACGCCCATTGTTTCTGACCCTTCCCATCCTCGTAGCACTGGGCGTGTCTCAGGCAGGCGCGGCATCGTCCAACATCCTGCAGATCGTCATCGAGAATGGGCCTCTGGCCGGGACGTACAAAGCGGATCCTGGCGCGGTGATCTGCATCCATGCCGCGAAACAACGGATGTTCTCCGCCACGTTCAAGAACTTCTCCGCCCACGCCCCCAGGGATCTGGGCGAGGCGGGCATCGAAGTGCTGAACTCCGACGCAGCAGGAGAGAAGCACGGCAACATACGGGTCGCATTTGGCGGGGAGAAAGGTGGCACGGCATACGCGTTGAATTACGCTAGCGTGACGCTCGTGTCGGCCCGCGATCGCAGCACCGCCACGTTCGAGGGCAAGACCCAGGACGGAATCCGGATCAAGATCACCGCGGTCTGCACTGACGTCGAGAACTTCTAACAGCGAAAGAGAGTCTCCCATGACGTTGACGCCTGCTGGCTCCGCGCTCGCCGCACCTTGGGCACGCTCCGAGCGTCTCCCGCGCTTTTTTCAGGGACTGTCGCTGGCCTTGCTCGCAGTGGTCCTGCTTGGCTTTGCCCGAACGTTTTATGCGCGACCGTTGTTCGCTGTGCCGCAGATCTCCTGGTTCCTGTACCTGCATGGGTCGGTACTCACCGCCTGGTTCGCACTACTGTTCATTCAGTCGACGCTGGTCGCCTCGCATCGCACGGATCTTCATCGCAGGCTTGGGGTGATGGGCGCATTCCTGGCGATCGCCGTGCTCGCAGTGAGCCTGATCGCCGTGAGCGGCTATCCGAGGCACGTCAAAGCCGGCCTCCTCGCCATCGACACGGTCTTCGATATTCAGACCGCCACGACGATCCTCTGGACGGACTTCGCGGCACTCACCCTGTTTACCGGGCTCGTCTCGACGGCACTGATTCTGCGGCGGCGCCGGGAGGTTCATCGGCGTCTCATGGCCCTGGCTTCAATCGCGATCATCGGCCCCGCTGCGGCACGGACGGCCGAACTGCCAGGGCGGATGCTGCACATGGCTGGACCCAACGTTCTTGGGTTCGCAGTCCAGATGTTGATATTCGTGGTGCTCCCGTTGACACTGATCGTGCTGGACCTGCGAACCAGGGGTCGGCTGCATCCTGCAACGGTATTGGGATTGCTGGCGCAATTTGGACTTGTCCTCGGCGCCGTCGCGATAGCGGGGAGTCCGGCCGGAGCGGCGGTGTTCAACGCACTCACGTAACCACAGACCCCCTCGCCAAGCCATGGCACATCAGTCCCTGTTTGCGTGGTTCCTGAACCTGGATTTCCGCAAGGCCATCTGGCTGGCGCCGCTCGCCTGGGCCATCCATGAAATGGAGGAATGGAATATCGATGCCTTCGTCCGGTCCCACTTCATCGACGCGGGATCACTTGCAGCGGATGACTCCCATGGCCTGTGGATCAGTCTTGCCATCGTGGCCGGCAACGGCATCGTCTGGACGGCGCTGACCTCATGGCCCCGGAACCCACGCTTCGCCGCATTC
Source organism: Steroidobacteraceae bacterium (assembly GCA_036499585.1). Classification (GTDB taxonomy): domain Bacteria; phylum Pseudomonadota; class Gammaproteobacteria; order Steroidobacterales; family Steroidobacteraceae; genus 13-2-20CM-66-19. The sequence goes on along the minus strand of DASYDM010000053.1, from coordinate 120,565 downwards.
CTGACGCATCACGTCTTGCTCGCGTGACAGCCCGGTAGCGTCGAGGTCTTCTCGACGATGGTCGCCGCCTGGCGCGGTTGCAGCCCGCCTTCACCCCGGATCGAATACTTGATGTTGAGGGCGCTCAGGATGGAATTGATCGCGTCGGTGACTGCCTGTGGAATGACATATCCCACGCCGCCGTTCAGTTTGATCACCAGAGTCGCCTCTCTGCAGGGGATCATTCCCAGATCGCTCCCCTTGAACAACCCGATGGTCGAGGTGAAGGAGAAATACGGGCCGGCAGCGAAACCGTGAGTTCCAACGCCGGCGATGACCTGCAACTGATTCGTCAGATCGACCCCACTGGCAGCCATGGTGATTCCGGAGGCTGTCTGCAGGATGGTTCGATTCGCATGGAAACCCACGGGGCCGGCAATACTCCACCGCTTGCCGACGTAGCCGACCTTGAATCCGCCGTTGAATGCGTAGTCGCCGTTGGCGCTCAGAGTTGAGTTCCTGACACCGAGTGACGTCGTGATCATGAACCGCTGGCGCACGGTGACGCAGACGGGCAATGGCCCGATGCCACCCACGAAGATGCTGAAGTCGGTGGCAGGCTGGAGGATCCCGTTCACGTTCGCTTTCAGCCCCACATCGGTGCCGATCTGGAATTTCCAGGCCAGACCCGTGGCTCCCGTCAGTTCCACCGAAGCGTCGGCGACACCTCCGGATCTGGGGGCGATATCGATGTTTACATCCAGCTTTGGCGCATCCAGACGGACAGTGGTCTCAGCCCGTACCTTCAGTCCGCCGCCGTCGGAGCTGACGGACATCCCAAGGCCCGAGGAACTGACAGAAGGCTCGGCCTTGAAGTGGACGAGATTCGAGACGTCCGGCACCGCATTTGAAGCGGGCAGGTAGGCCGCCGGAATGAACTTGCCCGTGGGCGCCACCTGTGCGACGGGCAACGGCACGACCTGACCTGGAAGGCCTGGCGCGGAATAGGCGACCGCCTGGCTGAAATCGACCGGCATCGCCTTGATGTGGATATGCGCTTCACGCACGAGCTCGGTGAGATCTACCGGCCCGACGGTCACGATGAGATTGGCGCCCTCGGGTCGAACATCCAGAACACGGCCGACCGCCCTGCCCGTCATGAAAAAGACCTTGCCAGGAACGAGGTCGCGGGCCCGGGGCGCCGCGCCGTCGATGGTCCACCGCAAGCCATCGGAGCTTTCCGCACGAATCGCCTCCGCTCCCCCACCGACCACGATGACGTCGGGCTGGTATGCGACCGATCCATCCGGAATCGGGGCGATGCCGTATCTCAGCTCTGCGGCGCTCAACTCGCTTCTCTTCAGCTGACGCGCTGGACCAGTACGCGACACCGGATGTTTGCCGCAACCGGCGATGAGCGCGCTGGTAACGGCGAGTGCTGCGAAAGGCCTGAGCATTCTGGATTGCATAGGGTGGCCTGCGGTGAACTCCCTCTTGCAATGAAACAGCGCGGGAGGCGGAATCCGGCCATCGGGAGGCCAGCACGCCCACTACGTCGGCCTGAGCTACCCTGCCCTCTCCGGTGGACGAAAGCGTTGCCGATAATCGGCCGGCGTAACCTGAATACGCCGCATGAACGCCCGTCGCAATCCACTCTGGTCGGCGAAGCCGCAGAGCCGTGCGACCTTCTTCAAAGGAGTATCGCTCTCCTCGAGCATCCGTCGGGCCGCTTCGACCCGCACGGCTTCGACGTAGTCGCCCGGTGTCACGCGGGTCTCTCGTTTGAACAGCCTTGCGAAGTTGCGACTGCTCATGCGAAGGCGAGCCGCGAGCTTTTGAATGGAAAGATCCTTCGAGAGGTTGTTGAGAATCCATTCATGGATATCGCGAATCGGTCCGATGTCCGCGACCTGCGCTTCGAGGTGCGCGCTGAATTGGGATTGGCCGCCTGGACGTTTGAGGAACAGGATCAGCTCTTTCGCCACTCGCAACGACACGCCGCGACCGTGATCTTCTTCGACCAGGGCCAGCGCAAGATCCATGCTCGCACTCACGCCGGCGGTCGTGTAGATGGGCCCGTCTTTCACGTAGATCGTGTTCGGCTCCACGTTGACGGCCGGAAACATGTTCGTGAGGCGACCGGTCGAGTTCCAATGGGTCGTTGCGCGGCGCCCGTTCAATAAACCGGCATGCGCCAGGAGAAATGCCCCCGTGCAGACCGAGCCGACACGCCGCACGCGCCGCGACTCGCGTTGGATCCATCGCACCAGCCCCGGATGATCCTCGTACTTGCGGATACCCGGGCTGCCGGCGATCAGAAGCGTATCGAAGCCTTCGAGCGCGGACTCAATGGTCGCATCCGGGAGAAATCGGGTGCCGTTGAGCGCGGTGACCGGCTCCAATGACAGCGACACGATGGTCATCGAATAGGCTGTGGGATCGCGCAGGAGATTGTTGGCCTCGCAGAAGACATCCATCGGTCCTGCGAGGTCCAGCATCTGGACGCCTGGAATGGCAAGAATAGCGATACGCATCAGCAGTCCAGCCGCGGTGGCTTAAGGAACCGACCTATACGTTAGACCATTCACCCGGGCTGTCCATCTTCCAATGCGGCTGCATTACCGCGCGACCGCGAGCGTCTCATCGAGTTCGCGGCGAAGTTGGCCGTACGCCTCGACAAGAGCCGCGAGGCTGAAGCCGCGGTTGCGGCCGCTTGGATTGGGCAGAATCCAAGCCACCGCTGCCGCAATCGTCTCGGGCTGGCGGCCCCAGAATGCCTTGTGCTGGCCGCCGATCGGGGCGTAGGCGGCTTTGCCCAGAAAGGCGACGTAGCGAGGCGAGTACCGTTCGATCTTCCGACGCAGCGCGCGGCGTCCCGCAATGATCTCCTCGTAGCTGACCTCGTCCGCGCTTGCGGTCGGGCGTGCCACCACAGCCGTCAGGCCATAACCAAACGAGAGTATCGAGGTGTCACGCATGGGGTCGATCTGCGTGGGCGTGAACCCGGCCAGGTGGAGGACCCGCCAGAAGCGATTCCCTCTGCCTACAAAGTGATGTCCCGCCGCGGCGGCCCGGACGCCGGGATTGAGTCCACAGAACAACACGCTCAGGTTCGCAGCGAGAATATCGGATAGGCCGGCGCCCATTGCCTTAGATCGAAACCACAGGCGCACTACGCAGCCCTTCTTCGCATCAACACCACGCACGCCAGTGCAGAAGTGCCGGCGCAAAACCCCATCACGCCAGGCCATCCCGCCCAAACCCATACCAGTGCGCTACCGGCCGAGCCTGCCGCTCCACCGAGGAACATGGCCGAAGTGTAGAGAGTATTGATTCGGTTCTGCGCAAGCGGATTGAGTGCGAAGGCGCGCGTTTGATTGGACACAAGCGAACCTTGGGCGCCGGCGTCCATCGTCGCCACACCGATGATCAAAGCACCGATCCACCATTTTCCCAACAGCAAGACGCCATAAGAAACCAGCACGGTGAGTGCACTCAAGGCCGCAACGCGACGCGGCCCGAGCCTGTCGGACAGCCGACCGGCCAACGCGGCAGCCATTGCTCCAACGGCCCCGATGACACCGAATGCACCGGCCACCCCACTTCCGGAGTGATAGGGCTCTCCTTGCAGGAGGATCGGCAGTGTTGCCCAAAACGCGTTGAATCCGCCGAATATGAGCGCCTGCAGGAGCATTGCTTCCCGCAAAACGGCCAGCTCACGCGCCAGCGGCCACATCGATCCGATCAGCTTCCAATAAGGCAGATCCGTTGTGCGCCGGCTGCTCGGCAATTGCCGATAGACGAGTGCTCCGACGCCTGCCATCAGGACGGCGGCTGCGAAAAACACAGCCCGCCACCCGAAGAATTCCGACACGAGGCCCGACACAGTGCGCGCCAGAAGAATCCCCAGCATGATTGCACTTACGACGGTACCGACGACCCGGCCGCGGGTCGCGGGCGATGCCAGGCTCGATGCGAAAGGAGGGATTTGCTGGGTAAAGGAGGCGCAGATGCCGACGGCGAGCCCTCCGAGCAGCAGGATGGCGGAGTTCGGTGCGCTCGCCATGATCAGCAGGGACACGATGAGCGCCCCAAGCTGCAACAGGATCAGTTGCCTTCGATCGAAGCGGTCGCCGAGCGGCACCAGGAAGAACAACCCGAGCGCATACCCGCCGATCGTCGAGGCGGGAACCAGACCGAGCATCGCGGGGCGCATCCCAAGCGAACCACCGATGAGATCGACCATCGACTGCACATAAAAGACATTGCTGATGCCGGCGCCTGCGGTGAGCGCCATGATCCACAGGACGCGAGAGATGTCTGAGTTCGCTGCCGAGTCCGTTGTCGGCGTGAGTTCGCGGATTTGCATTCGATGGAGCGGTAAGACTCGCCAAAACCGTTGTGGCGGCACTATAGTTTGGGATCGCCTTGTCCGTCCTGGGCAGGGAGGTGAAGAAACGGACAATCGCCATGAATATGCAGCCAGCGCTCACATGACAACCGCGAGACTCGTCACGTTAGTGGTGATCGCATGGCTGTTCGCTCCGATCGTGAGCGCAGACGATTGCATCGCACCGACTAGCGAGGTCGTCAACGGTGTCGTATTGCGTGCTGCACCGACTACGAGCAGTGCGAAACGCGGCAGCCTGCTTCCCGGTCAACGTCTGCCCCTCGTGGCTTCGGTGCCGAACTGGTACGAGACGCGGGTCGGCAGCCAGACCGCGTATGCCAACAAGCGGTGGGTCGTAGCCGCCGCATGCGATGAGTCACTTCAACCACCCGCGGCAGCCGCAGGAGCTTCACTGACCATCGACGTGTTCGACGTCGGAACCGGCCTTTCGGTACTCGCGCGGGGAGCCGATTTTTCGCTTCTTTACGATGCCGGCAGCAACGATGACTTCGCGACCGGAGCGAACAATCGGACCATCGCCTATCTGAAGCACGTCGCGCCCGAGCTCACGAAGCTCGATCACGTCGTGCTCAGTCATCCTCATCGGGATCATGTGGCTCTGCTGCCCGATGTCATCGATCAGTACCCGGTAGGGGACGTCTGGGACAGTGGGTCGCGCGGAAACCTCATTTGCGACTATCTGGCATTCCTGCACGCGATCCTTGCGAAGCCCTCGATCCGGTATCACACCGCCACCCGCGGCAGCGGCGCGGAAAGCATCGCACTGGGAACCGGTGATTGCCCGTCGAGTCAGCCCCGATCCCTGACGATCCAGCACGCAGCACGCATCGACTCAACACCGTTGGCCCTCGGCACCTCCGCCACGATGGAGTTCCTATACGCGGACGGAACGTCCTACACCGAAGCGCAGGATCCAAACCGAAACAGCCTCGTGCTCAGAATCACTCTAGGCACACGGCGCGTGCTGTTCATGGGCGACGCTCCTGGCGGTGCACGCGCAGCGCCCACACAGCCCCCCGATCAAAACTCGATCGAGTGGAAACTGCTGCAGTGTTGCACGCAGGACCTGCCCGCGGACGTGGTGATCGTCGGTCATCATGGCAGCATGACGTCCTCGCGCGGCGCATTCATGAACGCTGTAGGCGCCTCAATCTTTGCGGTCTCTGCCGGACCGAAGAAGTACGGGTCGGTCACTCTGCCGGACGCCTCGATCATTCAGGCTCTGAAGCTGCGCGGCAAGGTGTTTGAAACAGACATCAACGATGCGCAATGCCTGCACAACTCCGCGAAGGTCGGCAACGACAACGACAACAGGCCCGGCGGTTGCGACGCGATCCACATCACGATCCCTGGCTCGGGGGCCATCACCGCCGACTACAACCGCAGCGCCGACTAGCCTCACACGGGCACGACCGTGCTCGAGGCAGCCTCTCTCACCCGCGGGAACGCAGCGCCGCCAGAATCAACAGACACAACCCACCCAAGCCTGCGCCAAAGCGCACCAGATGCCAGCGCCACCACGTATCGCGCAACCGCATCCAATTGTCAGGGGGCGCCTGCGCAGACCAGGTCAGGACGACGGCATTGATCGGCTGATTGAAGAAACGCGTGATGAGCCCTGCTGCAACGAAGAGCACCGCAGCGACCAACAGCAGCGTGAGGCGGGTGCGCTCGGTTCGCGCAAGCACCGCGGCAACGAACGTGAGTATCGTGGTAATCGCGCCAAGTATCGGCATCTTGATGTCGCCTGCTCCCGAATCCCCGGGCGTCCTCTGCAGGGCGCGGATGCCATGCTGCTGCAGCGACACGTAGGTGACCGCGTCCCGGCCCTTTGGGTTGAGAATGAGGCAGGCCGCGAACATCGCGCCGACCAGCAGCGCAGCCAGTAAAAGATTCAGAAAATTGACCGTGAAGGTAACCATGGAATGTTTTCTCGATTCGTACATTTACTCCGAAGTATATTCGGACTAATATGCACGTCAAGTGACCTATGCCAAGACCTCCGAAGAAACGCGCCTACGATTCCAGCACGCGCCGAGCTGCGGCACAGTTGACCCGGCATTCGATCCTCGAGAACGCGAGGCGTTTGTTCCTCGAGAACGGCTATGCCGCGACCACGATGCCCGCCGTAGCGCGCGCGGCTGACGTTGCGCTCGATACTGTCTATGCGACCGTGGGAACCAAAGCGCAGCTCTTCAGACTGCTGGTCGAAGCGGCACTCTCCGGGCAAGACACGGAGGTTCGCGCCCAAGAGCGCGACTACGTGCGCGCGATACACGCCGAACCCAATGCCGCCCGGAAGCTGCAGATCTATGCGAGTGCGCTGAGCGAACTGCAACCGAGACTGGCCCCCCTTTTTCAGGTGCTGCAGGCGGCCGCGCCTCTCGATGCGGATTTGAAAGCGCTTTGGCAGGAGATTTCGCGGCGGCGCGCCGCCAACATGCGACTGCTCGCGGACAACCTTGTCGCGACGGGACAAGTGCGGGGGGATCTCGCCCCGTCCAGGGTCGCCGACGTTCTCTGGAGCCTGAACTCGCCCGAGCTCTATCTATTGCTCGTCGACCAGCGCGGCTGGCGCGCCGAGGACTTCGGGCTCTGGCTCGGCGAGGCGTGGCGTCGGCTCTTGCTGGAACCGTGATGCCACCCCCTTCGACAACACGCCGACCGCGCCACTACGGCGCGTCCGAGCACACTGCGGACCGACTGGCCGGCCGTCATTGCCTTGCCTGAAACGACGCTATATCGTGTCGCCGCAGTGACGTCCCTACATCACCGTCGTAGGTTTCTTCGCTTCCTCTTGGGGAGCCCCCTTCTTGCGCCTGCATTCGCGCAGAACTTCGTCCCCGGCCCGGGCACGGACAAGCCGGCAACTGCCCGGGACGTTCTGGATGTGCGAGAGCTGGAGGCATTGGCCCACGAGGCCCTGCCGCCCGCGCACTGGGGCTACATCTCCTCGGGCGTGGACGATGACTACACGCTCCAGGCCAACATCGGAGCCTTCAAGCACATAGGCCTGCGCCCAAAGCGGCTCAACGGCGTGGAGAAAGCCGATACCTCCGTCGAGCTCTTCGGCACACGGTACGCAAGCCCGCTCTACGTGTCGGCGGTCGGCGCCCAATGGATGTTTCATCCCGATGGTGAGTTGGGGACTGCCCGGGCGGCAAAGGTAAAAAAGACCGCACAGATGCTCTCCTCAGCGACCTCGATCTCGGTCGAGGATGTCGCAGGCGCGCTGGGCGCTGCACCCTGGTATCAGCTTTACATGCCCGTAGACTGGCAGGACACAGCGACCCTTCTGCGGCGAGTCGAAGCTGCGGGATGCACGGTGCTCGCGTGGACGGTGGACATTTTGAGTGGCCGCAACGTCGAAACGGCCGCTCGATTGGCCAAGACGGATACGCGCAACTGCCCGGTGTGCCATACGGGGCGAAAGATGCCGATGTCCCAGGGCCGCACCAATCCATCCGGGGCGAACTGGGACTATGTCGACAAGCTCAAGAAGATGACCCGCATGAAGGTGATCCTCAAAGGGCTGGATACCGGGGAGGACGCCAAGCGCGCCGTCGAGCACGGAGCCGACGGAATCGTCGTCTCCAATCACGGCGGCCGATCAACGGAGACGTTGCGACCGACGATCGAGTGCCTCCCGGAGGTAATCGACGCGGTGCGCGGAAGGATTCCGGTGTTCGTCGACGGCGGTTTCCGTCGAGGCTCGGATGTCTACAAGGCGCTCGCGCTGGGCGCGAAAGCTGTGGGCATCGGTCGTCCGTACATCTATGGATTGAGCGCCTTCGGGCAAGCGGGCGTCGAGCGTGTGCTCGACATCATGAATGGTGAGCTCGCGCTCACCATGCGACAGTGCGGCGCGGCGTCGATCGCAGCCATCGACCGCGCTTCAGTAGTGCTCCCCGCCGGGCTGGCCTGAGCTGCCCTGCCCTGCGAAGATCGCTGCCAGCGTCTTCGCTCAAGTGGAGCCCTCATGCCTGCTACATTGATTCAGCTCGCAACGCCCGACGGCCCGTGCACCACGGAGGTCGTTCGACCGAACGGATCCGGCCCATGGCCCGCCGTCATCGTATTCTTCGATGCCGCGGGATTGCGACCGGCTCAGACGAGGATTGCCCAGCGCATCGCCGATATGGGGTACATCGTCTTTCAGCCGGATCTGTTCTATCGCACCAAACCGATTTCGTCACTGCTGGGGGTTGAGGCAACGCTCTCGTCAGTGATGAAGGTGTTCAGCGACCCCGAACTCAGGGGCCGCTTCATGGCGGAGTACTATCTTCCCGCGCTCGACTACGGCAACCTCGAGAAGACGGTCGGCGCGCTCCTGAATCACATCGTCGCGCACCCGGACGTCAAAGGCCGAATCGGCACGACGGGCTACTGCATGGGCGGAAATGCCAGCATTCGGGTAGCGACCCTTTTCGGCAACCGGATTGCCGCGACCGCCGCATTTCATCCCGGCGGGTTGGTAACCGATCAGCCGCAGAGCCCGCATCTGCGTCTCGAGAGCGTCAAAGCGAAGGTCTATGTCGGCCCGGCCATCGGCGACCTGCCGCCGGAGACGGAAGCCACGCTACGCAAGGCTTTCGATGCCGCTCACGTTCGCTACGAGATCGAGCAGTACAGTGCGCAACACGGCTACGCCATCGACGATGGCAGTGTGTATGACAAGACCGCGGACGAGCATCACTATCAGGCGCTGAAGAAGCTATTCGGCGAGACACTACCGGGTGCGTAGCGCTCGACACGCACTGCGTTCTGTAAACGGACTGACCGGAATGCTGATTTCGGGTCTGGCGCTGTCGAGCGCCGCACACGCCCAGCAATGGCAGACGTACACGTACCCGAACCCCGGATTCGCCATCCAGTTTCCTGCCGCCCCCGAGGTACAGACGGACCGATTCAAAAATGCCTCCGGCGTGACCCTCCCCGTAACGCGCTATGTCGTTCGACAGGAAGGCGTCGAATACACCCTGAGCGTGGTGAGCTATTCGAGCACAAACGCCGATGCACTGGGCACGATCGCTGCAACGGCGAGATCGTTCAGCGCGAAGGGCAAGGTGTCCTCCAGCACCACCGCCCGCATCAACGCAAGCTACGGACGGGAACTGACTGTGACCGAGATCGACGGCAGTCGCTCCGACATCGCCATATTCTTCATCGACAATCATCTCTACACGGCAGTCGGTCGAGCATCGCCCAATCCCGCGAACGCAGTGGCCGACACCGCCCGATTTCAACAGTCGCTGCAGTTCCCTGACGATGAGGGCTCCTTTAGCGGAGTGCGCGGCAGAGGCAAAACAACTTTGAATGCGGCTGCGACCACCGCCACCGCTCAAGGTAGCCCCGCCAATGGAGCCAGTGCGGGGGTTACCGGTGGCGGCGGGAACGGTGTCGGCGCGCGCGCCGCCGGCGGCAAGGGCGCAGAACACCTCGATGCGGTTGCAACTCAGCGTGCCGATAACGCCTGTGCCGGAAAGTCCGCCGGTGACGTCGTCCGGATCGAAACTCCCGCGGGTCCGGTGCCCGCGACCTGTACTCTCACTGCCCGCCCCAACCCTCCTTCCGGCGCCACGCCCGCGCAGCCTCTCAGGTAGTACGCCGCCGCAGGTGTTTCTCGAACGCCAACAGCAGGCTGCTGACCGTCGCCGCAAAGGCGATCAACAGGACCGTGACGGCCATGATCACGCGAGTGTTCTGCAAGCCGATAGCGGTCATCAACAGAAAACCGAGCCCGCTCTGGGAGCCGAACATCTCCCCCAGGACCGTACCGATCAGCGTCAATGAGAAACCGATGCGGATGCCGGTCACGATGTCCGGGAGCGCCGCCGGCAGCAGAACGGAACGAATCCGGTCCCAGCCGTCCAGCCGCATCACGGCCGCCGATTTCAGTAGCACCGCCGGGATGCCGCGGCAGGCGCTCATGGTGAAAATGGCGACCGGGATGATGCCGTGCAAAGCGCCAAACGCGATCTTGGCCGGCATGCCAATGCCGAAGATCAACAGCACCACCGGATAGAGCGCGATTTTCGGTACCGAGTTGGCTGCCAGGAGCAGCGGCTCCGTGACTTCGGTCGCTATCCGGCTCAGCCCGACTGCGAGCCCGACCGCCAATCCCCCCGCGATCGAAATCACCAGCGCGATCAAAAACGCAGCGCCTGTGGCGGCGATGTGGGGCCACATCTCCCCCGTCCGCAACTGTTCGGCCAGATACCCGAGCGTCGCCAGGGGCGCAGCCAGCGCGTCGGACCCCGCCCCTAAAAACAGACCCTGCCACACGATCAGCAGGATGGCGATCAGCAGCAGCGCAGAGCCTGGCCCTCCCCGGTGGGTCATGGACATCGAACCCGCACGGTCATGCCTGGATGCCTCGGCGCGCACGCAGCCTGCGATCCCAGTAGTCGAGCGTCATGTTCACCAACACCGCCGCCAGCAGGATCAGCAGGATCAGCGGATACAGCACCTGATTGTCGAGGTCGTCATAGGCAAAGCGGATCTCGTAGCCCAGACCGCTCTGCGACATGATGAATTCGGCGCCGATCACTCCGATGAAGCTGTAGGCCACCGCGAGCTTCACTCCCGTGAACAAATATGGGGTTGCGTACGGCAGCGTAATCGACCAGGCAGTGCGCATCGGTCCCATGCCACACACCCGTGCCGTCTTGATCATTACGGGAGGCACGCTGTCCAGCCCGTTCAGCGTGCTGACGATCACCGCGACCACGCCCAACATGAAGCCGATCAACACCTGCGGCGCATCGCCCAGACCGAACACCACAATGAAGAGCGGATAAAACGCGTAGATCGGAATTGCGTAGTAGGTCGATAGCAGCGGCTCCAGTAGCCGGCGCACGCCGCTCAACCGATGAATGAGCGCTCCGAGCACGATGCCGGCGAGCGCGGCGAGGACGAACGCGACCAGCACGTTGCTGAAGGTCTTCAGAAGCGCCGCCGAAATGGCCCCGGAAGCCAGCAGTGCAGCCAAACCGGTCAGCATGCGGCTGGGCGGTGGCATGACCAGCGGGCCCACTACACCGAGGCGGCACATCAGTTCCAGAAGCAACACCGGGATCAGGACCGCCAAGGCTCGGTACAAGCGTATCCGCATCGCGTGCCGCATCATGGGGTGGGGTGCGGCTTGAGAGCTTGCAGCGATTGCTCGCGGAGGAGTGTCCACAGCCTACCCGTGACAGCACCGAAAACGGGGTCAGACACGATACGACTGTCTCGAGTCGCCGGCCAGCCGGTCTCGATGATCTCCAGGATGCGGCCCGGCCGCGATGACATGACGGCCACGCGGTCCGCCAACATAGCCGCCTCATCCAGCGCGTGGGTGATCAGCAGCACTGTCGCGCCGGTCGCGCGCCAGATTCGCAGCAACTCGTCGCCCATCAACAATCGCGTCTGCTGGTCCAGCGCCCCGAAAGGCTCATCGAGCAGGATCAGCCGCGGCTGAGTCACCAGCGTGCGCGCGATGCAAACGCGTTGGCGCATACCGCCGGACAACTGCGCAGGATAGGATTTGGCAAAGTCCTCGAGCCCCATCAATTGCAGGGCGTAGCGAAGGCGTCGCTCGACCTCCCCGCTCGCCACCGGCAGGCGCCGCAGCCCGAACGTGATGTTGTCTACAACCGTGAGCCAGGGGAAACATGCATTCTCCTGGAAGACGACGCCCACACCTTCCGGGACGAAGTTGCCGATCGGCCGGCCCTCGAATTCGACCGTGCCGTCGGTCGGCGGCGCCAGCGCCGAGATCATCTCCAGAAGCGTCGACTTGCCACAGCCCGAGGGGCCCACGACGGCGAAGAACTCGCCCTTCCGCAGCTCCAGGTCGACAGGGCCGAGGGCGTGCAACTTGCCGTTTTCCGCAGGATAGAAGCGCGTGACGCCGCGTAAGCTCACATGAGCCGGCGCGGCGGCCTCCGTGGGCTTGTCACCCATGCCCGTCAGTAGTCCTTCCGCAGATCATCCGGCAGGAAGCGCCGATCGATGATCTTGCCCCAGTCCACCCCTCCGGACAGCGCGCCGACCGCCCTCTGAGCGGCAATCATCCGGCTCATCCCCGCCGTGTCGAAGCGGCCCGCGCCCCAGTACGGCAGGGACCCTGCGGCCTTGCCAGGCGCGGTCAGGTTACGGATTGTCATGAGAGCCACCGCCGGATCGAGGTTGTACGCTTTCGCAACGATCGCCGCGGAGTCTTCAGGATGAGAGTACATGTACTCGACAGCCATGCGTCTCCCGCGCAGCACTGCTCGCAGAAAATCTCCTTCAGACGCTATCGCGCTCGCAGTGGCAACTCCAACAACATTGCATAGCGGGGGCAACACGTCCGCCGCCCGTACCACCGGGCGAAGCTTCACGGCGTTCTGAGACCAGACGGGGTCCGCCAGCGTTGCAACATCAATGGCGCCGAGTCTGAGCGCCACGAGCTGCTCGCCGAATCCGCCGACCTTGACCTGGCTGACGTCCTTCGCGGTCAAACCCGCCCCTTGGAGCAGCAGAACCCCAAGGGCCTGGCTGGTGGAGCGCGGATTCGTGTACCCGATCTTGCGGCCGCGAAAGTCGGAAAGGCCGCGGACAGGCGAGTCGGGCTTCACCGCCCATACGAACTCACCCACGGTGAGCACGTTGTCGCTGATGATGCGAAGATCCGCCCCCTGTTGGATTGCGGCCACCGTACCGGCCAGATCGACCTCACCGTAAGCCAGGTGTCCACCCATCAGATTGCGGATAGTAGTACCGCCTCCCCCCGAAGACAGGATTCCCGAGACCTGCGCGCCCGCCTGAGCGAAAAAGCCTTTTGCCTTGGCCACGGCGTAGGGCATCCCGTTGGCCGCTACAGCGTAGTTGCTTACGACGATCTGCTGCTCTTTTGCCTGTGCGACCCCGAAGCAACTCACTGCGGCCAGGCCGATGCCCAGCATCGCCTTATGACTCCACATGGCTACCGCCCCCCTTCGCTCCCACCGCCTCGCTCAATGGCTGTCCAACGATCCAACTCGACGGCAGTCCGAAAACCGGACGCCGACAGCAGTTCCACGTGCGCCGGCGATGCTCGCTCGCCGGCGGCGTACTGCCGCAGGCTGGCGAGCGTCTGCTCGAGGACCCCCGCGATCCGTTGGATCAGCAGCATGGGATACGCAATCTGGCTGAATCCCAGCGCGTGCAACGCCTGAGGCGTCAGCCAGGGGCTGCTCCGCCCTTCGAACTGCGCCGCCATGTTCCAACTGCCCCGGAAAGCCGCTCCGACACGCTCGTATTGCGCTTGCGTCGTCAGTCCCGCGACGAAAACCCCGTCCGCGCCGGCGCGAAGATATTGCTCCGCGCGACGAAGCGCGCCATCCAGGCCCTCGAGGCCGAGCGCATCCGTGCGTGCGATCACTACCAATCCCGTCCGCCGGGCGGCGAGCGCAGCCCGTAGGCGCTGAACCATCTCACGAGTGGGAAGTACGGCGAGTGCGGCTGAATCGCCCGGTTGTTTGGCGGCGCGCGCCTGATCCTCGAGCAGCAGCCCGGCAACGCCGATCTGCTCGTAGCTTTGAATCGTCCGCACGACGCTCTTTATATCCCCGTAGCCGTCGTCGGCATCCGCCAGGCACGGCAGACCCACTGCGCCTACAACGTCCTGGATCGCGGAGGTCATCTCGCCAAGCGCGGCTATGCCCAGATCAGGCAAACCGTAGCGGGCTGCCAGCAGAGAGGAACCGCCGATATTGAACGCAGGAAACCCCGCGGCCGCGATGAGGCGCGCCGAAAAGGCATCGTGCGCCAGTGGGGTGATCAGGGGAGCGCCCGAGCGGTGCGCTGCCCTCAGTGCCTCGCTCTTGTCAGCCGCCATTGCGCGCCCTCATTCACAGCCAAGCATTCCTGCAGAATAGCGCGGAACGCCCTTGCGATGCCGGTGCGTTGACATCCCGGAGATTCGGCCTCGATGATGCGTCAAAGAAGGAGCAGGTTGCTTTCAGCCAATCACCTGCTCGATTCGAGGGTTCGATGCACATCCGTTTCCGAGGCCCGTCGTTCGCGGTGACAGTGGTCCGCACCACCGCGGTTGCGGTTATGCTCGCCTTGGCGACCCATCCAACGCGCCTGCGAGCCGCGGCCCCCGAGACTCCCACTGCACCTGAGACGGTGGTGGCGTGTAAGGCGTGCCACGGGCCACAAGGCGTCAGCCTGAACCCGACGTTTCCCAATCTGGCGGGACAGAAGGCGGAATACCTCGAAGCTCAGTTGAAAGCGTTCAAGGCCAAGGAACGCAAGAACGACTTCATGAATCCCATCGCCGGTCAGTTGAGCGACGCCGACATACACAGATTCTCGCTCTACTGGTCGAGTCTGGCGGCGTCGCCGGCGCCCGATGGATCCGCCGTAACCCCGCCCCACCCTGCTGTCCCATCGCGCATGACGATGCCAAAAAACTTCCCGCAGGGCTTCAGGGTCTATCACACGGAGAGCGAAGACGGAGCGATCACCAGGCGTTACGCCAACGCAGTCGCGTGGCAGGCCGCCAAGGCCGGTCTGCCTCTGCCGAACGGCTCGATCCTGTTCCAGGTTTCCTATGCGACCGCAAAGGATGCCTCGGACCAGGAAGTCGCTGGCGCGGTCCAATCCTATTCCGCGATGGAGTTGCGCGCCGGCTGGGGCGCTGCTATCCCAACGCTGCTGCGCAATGGCGACTGGGATTACGCGCTGTTCGCCGCGGACGGCACGCGCCGCGACCAGTTGAACCAAGCGCCCTGCCTGGCCTGCCACAAGCCGCAGGAAGCCAACAGCTACGTCTTCACGCTGGACAAGCTGCGCAAGGCAGCCGGTTAGCTTCGTCGACTCGTCGGCTCGCCCGCGGGATCACCGCTGAGTCGTCCCTCGGGGCGTGCGCCCACTCAGCAGGTGGCAGCGCCCAAACCCTTAGTGGACAGCGAGCACCCGATCTCGCACAAGGTGCTAGCATTCGATCGTGCAGCAGGGTCCAGAGGAAGAGCGCGAGAAACGCTCAGTAGAAAGTCCGGGCGGAGACGCGCGGACGACACTCCGCGAAAGGGCGAAGCGCTGGCTTTTTGGCGTTCGGTCAAGGCGCCTTTTTCTCCAGGTGGGTCTGCCCTGGGGTGCCGCGCTTCTCGTGGGCCTGGTCTCCGTGCTTTACGCCGATTGGAGCACGAAGGCTTCCAACATCTTCCTAGGCTCGATCGCGGGTCGCCCCTGGCTTGCCTTCGTGATTACACCGGCGCTGACCGTCCTGGCGTTGTTTCTCACCCGACGATGGTTCACGGGCAGCGAGGGCAGCGGCATTCCACAAGTGATTGCGGCGCTCCATACGACGCGCACGGAGGAAGAAGACACGCTCCTACGACGCCTGTTCGGCCTCCGCGTCATCGTTGGGAAGATCGGCGTTTCGCTGGTCGGGCTACTGGGCGGCCTCACAATTGGCCGCGAAGGGCCGACCGTGCACATTGGTGCGGCGATAATGGCGGAGGCGCGACACTTCTACCCGCATCGCAATGCGCAACTCGAGCGCCGCCTATTGCTGGCGGGTGCCGCGGCGGGGCTATCCGCCGCATTCAATACGCCACTCGCCGGCATCATCTTCGCCATCGAGGAGCTGGCGCGGGACTTCGAGAGTCGCACCAACGGCACTATGATCACGGCCGTGGTGTTCTCCGGCCTGACTTCGCTGGCGCTCGCGGGCAACTATCTTTACTTCGGCCAGATCAACGTGCCGAACAACCTGGGGGGAGCGTTTGTGCTGCCGGTTCTGTTGTCGGCGGCGCTCTGCGGGGTCTGCGGTGCGGCGTTCAACGTGGCCGTGCTGAGGTGGCAAACGTGGATGCCGCATTGGCTCATCGCTCTGCGGTCACGTAGGCCGTTACTGTATGCCCTGATCATCGGTATCGCAGTGGCGGCTCTCGGTGTCGGAACGCACGGAGAGACGTGGGGCAGCGGCTACGACCAGGCACACCATCTGCTGACGGGCAACGTCCCGCTCTCGGAAGGCTATGCCGTGACCAAATGGGGCGCCATGGTGGTGACCTACATGGCCGGCATTCCGGGCGGACTTTTCTCGCCGTCACTGTCGATCGGCGCGGGACTTGCGCAGTGGATTCACCTGGTATTCCCGGGGGCAGCGATGGCGGCGGTGATCGCGCTCTGCATGACGGGATATCTCGCCGCGGTGACGCACTCGCCCATCACATCTTTCGTCATCGTAATGGAGATGACCAACGGGACCGCGATGGTAATCCCGATGATGGCGACTGCGCTCGTTGCCTCCCGCATCTCGGCCTTTTTCACGCCGCCACTCTATGAGGCTCTGGCGAAGGTCAACTACTTCCACGTAGCGACCCTACCTCCCGGCGGCTTCCTGCAAAAGAAGCCGGTTCCGCCGCCAGGCGCCTAGAGATTGCGGCACAAGGGCAGCGCGCTCGCCCGCGGTTGCCCGTCACACAGGAACCTTGAGCCGTTCCGTGCGTTCGCCATCTGTCGCTATATACCGACAGCACGAACCGTCAAGCTCGAGTCGAATCATGATCTGGCGCTTCTTTGATAACCATACCGGCCAGCACTGCGAGTCGGCGGGTATGAGCGCCGTCACCGCGACCAACGGTATCTGCCTGCGTTCCGCATTCCCGCCCTGAAATTGCCGGGCCATTACGGCCGCCGTTTGGGCGGACACGCCCGCCTCCTGCGAATGGCCCATCCGCCAGAGCGGCCGCGGCCTCTTTGCAGCCAAAGGTCTGTGGTTGGGATATCGGGAAGGTGCTCAATATGAAAGAAAACCGGCGATTGCTGCCCATCGATGCGGTGCGGGGCACGGCGATGTTTTTCGTCGGTGTCAGTCATATCAGCTTCTACTTGCTGAATTCGGCACCGGGCCTCTCTTACCTCCTGCGTGCGGCAGGCTATGTGGCGACTCCCAGTTTCCTGTTGTTGAGCGGTCTGGTCTGTGGTTATCAGTTGGCCGCGACGGGAGACATCAGGATCGGGCTGCGGATCGTGGATCGCGGTCTTTTCGTGCTTCTGGTCGGTCACCTTCTCGTTGCCGGCTCCCTCGAATACATCGTGCTTCCGGGAACTGCGCTCGAGCACATCGTCATCACGGATGTCATCGGGTTGCTGTTGTGCACAGCACCGCTGTTCGGCAGTGCCTCGCCACACCAACTGCTCCGGTGGGGTGCCCTGCTGTTTGTGATGTCCACCGCGGCGGGTCATTTGTGGCAGCCCACGACGCTCGCCGGAGCAGCGGTCGCCGGCCCGTTGCTCGGCATCAATGTCAGGCTGCTTCCTGACAACGGCTGGATCAGCGCGACGCTACCGTTGGCCGGGCTCTTTCTATTCGGTGTCGGGATCGGCAAGCTCATCAACGGATTCCACCAGCAGGGTCGAACCCAGGTCGCATGGAAGGCGCTGGTGACATTCGGTTCGGTGGCGGCCATATCGGCCATTGCGATGAATGTATTGCGACATCTGCTGAAGCCTCCGCTGACCGCTTACTTTGGGTCGAGCACGTCGGTCAACGGTCTGCTCGCTCTCCTGGACATACGTGAAAAGGTCCCTGCAACGCCTGCGTACGGTCTTTTTTATGGCGGCATCGGCCTCACGCTGGTGGGGCTCGTCGGACTCCTGCCGGGCAGTCGCGTTGGCCGGCGTTTCCGAATGCTCGAATCGAGCGCCCTGGTTGCTGCAAACGTTGGACGGGCATCGTTTGTTTCGTACGTCAGCCTGCAATGGCTGATCGACTTCGCTCCTCGCAGCCTGGGCCTGACGCAAGAGCTGGCCTCGCCGGTCGCGGCACTCTCGTACCTGGCGGCGGTGGCCGTGGCGATGTTCTTGATAGCCCGGGGTTGGGATCGGCATCGTGGTAATCGCTGGTTGACCGTAGGGCTCAAGTCGATCGCTGCCTCGGCCACCAAGGGCGCGCCCAAGCTGGAACGGACAGCGTAGCTCGAGGCCGTCGCACTCCCGGGGCGTCGCTTGCTGCCGGGGTGGCTGCCGATCAGGGCTAGCGACCGCCCAGCTGACCACTGCCCAGCGCCGCATTGTCGGCCACCAGGCTCTTCTGCCGGCTGACATCAGCGCCATCGCCGGCTTTCAGGGACCGGAATACGACGGTCGAGAGGATTGTCAGGACCCCGAGTGCGATGAACGCCTCGTGAGTCCCTTGAATCATGCGGCTCGGCTGGGATTCGCCGCCCGCAATGAACAGCGCCGTCGTCAGCCCCGCGGCAGCGACACCGAAACTGATCGACATCTGCTGCATCGTGCTCGCGATGGAACTGGCCTTGCTCGCGTCTCGTTCCGCGATGTCGGCATACGCGAGGGTATTCATGCTCGTGTACTGCAGAGACGTGAAGGCTCCATAGAAGAACGCCTGCAACACGATCAACCAAACGGGCGTCCGTGCACCGATCGTGGCAAACAGCATGAGCAGGCCACCGAGAATCAGTGTGTTCGAGACCAGCACCGCCCGATACCCGACGCGACTGAGCAGTCGCGGCATCAAAGCCTTCATGCTCATGGCCGCCAGCGCCTGCGGCATGACGAGGAGGCCCGATTGGATCGCATTGAACCCCAGACCCACCTGGTAGAGCAGTGGCAACAGGAACGGGACGCCGCCTATCCCCAAGCGGGTGAAGAAGCTGCCGCTCACGGCAGCCCGAAAGGTGCGGATGCCAAACAGTCTGAGCTGCAGCAGCGGAAACTCGAGCGCGCGCGCATGCACCGCGTATCCCCCCAGCAGCGCAAGCGACAGGGCGAGCAGTCCTGACATCTCCCTGCCGCTCAGGGCGTGCTCACCGAATATCTCCAGGACGTAAGACAGCAAGGCGACGCCGGCGCCAAACAGGATGAATCCCACGACATCCAGCGGATGCTCCTCCTCGGCGCGGTAGTCGGGAAGGTTGCGGTAAACGAGAACCAACCCGACCAGGCCGATGGGAATGTTCAGGAAGAAGATGAAACGCCACTGAAGGTAGTGGACGATGAGACCGCCGGCGATCGGCCCGAGCATGGGCGCCACCAGGGCCGGGATCGAAACGAAGCTCATCGCACGCAGCAGCTGCGATTTCGCGAACGATCTGACGAGCGTCAGCCGACCCACCGGAACCATCATCGCCCCGCCGCAGCCCTGCAGGATGCGGCACGCGACTAGCACGTGGATGTTGCCGGACACGCCGCAGAGGAAAGAGCCCAGAGTGAACAGGCCGATGGCCGCCGCGAACACACGCCGCGTTCCGAACCGATCCGCCATCCAGCCGCTGACTGGAATGAAGACCGCGAGGCTGAGCGTGTAACTCGCCAGGACCGCCTTCATGCTCAGCGCACCGACACCCAGAGCCGCGGAGATGGAGGGCACCGCGGTGTTCAGAATCGTGGTGTCCAGAGATTCCATGAAGAACGCCACTGCGACCAGCCACGGCAGCAGACGCCTCGCGGCCTCGGAGAGCGCGGGGGACGCAGCGGTCGAACTCCCGGTCACCGCGAAACGGTATCGGCGCCAGGCGCCAGGGCAGGCATCTCCTCGACAGGCGCGCGCTTGACCCTGAACAAGCGCAGGATCGACACGAAGAACACCGGGACCAGGAAAACGGCGAATAGAGTCGCTGTCAGCATGCCGCCGACGACACCGGTGCCAATGGCGTTCTGTCCACCCGAGCCTGCACCCGTGGAAATCGCCAGGGGCGCTACGCCGAAGGCGAATGCCAGCGAGGTCATCAGAATGGGTCGCAGACGCATGCGCGCCGCTTCCGTAGCGGCATCGATCAGACTGCTGCCTCGCTCGTACGCCTCTTTGGCGAACTCGACGATCAGGATCGCGTTCTTCGCGGACAACCCGATCGTGGTCAGCATTCCGACCTGGAAGTAGACGTCGTTGGCCAACCCGCGCCAGTACGTTGCCGAGACTGCGCCGACGACGCCGAGCGGCACCACCAGGAGCACCGCCACAGGGATGGACCAACTCTCGTACAAAGCGGACAAACACAGAAACACGACAGCCAGCGACAGAATGTAGAGGAGCACGGCCTTCGATCCCGCGGCCTTCTCTTCGAACGACAGACCCGTCCACGCGTACCCGATCTGCGGCATTTTCGCGAGGAGACCTTCCATCGCCGCAATGGCGGCACCTGTGCTGCGCCCCGGCGCTGGCGCGCCGAGGATCTCGATGGAGGACACGCCGTTGTAGCGCTCCAGCTTCGGTGACCCTTGAGTCCACTGCCCGTGGGCAAACGCCGAGAACGGCACCATCTGCCCTGCTCCGTTGCGCACGTACCAGCTCTCCAGGTCCTGGGGCAGCATGCGCGAATCGACATCGCCCTGGATGAATACGCGCTTCACGCGCCCCCGGTCGAGAAAGTCGTTGACGTACGAGGAGCCCCAGGCCGAAGCGATCGTGTCGTTGATGTCCGAGAGGGTCAGGCCCAGCGCGCCGGCCTTCTGCCGATCGATGGAAATACGGTATTGCGGCTCGTCGTCCAGTCCGTTGGCTCGAACCGCGACCACGTCCGGATTGCTCCCGGCCAGCTTCACCAGCTCGTTGCGGGCTTCCATGAGCCGCTTGTGACCGATCCCGGTCCGGTCGACGAGTTCGAGGTCGAAGCCGCTGGCATTGCCGAGCTCGAGCGCCGCCGGCGGAGCGAAGCCGATGATGACCGCTTCCTGGGAGCCTGCGAAGTGTTGTGTCAGGCGGTTGGCGATTTCCTGCACCTTGTTGCGTGCGCCGCGCCGCTGAGCCCAGGGCTTGAGCTTGATGAAGCACAGACCGGAATTCTGACCGTGACCGCCGAAGCTGAACCCGCGCACTTCCAACACACCCTCGACGGCGGCGCCCTCGTCCTTGAGCAGATATTGCGTAACCTGGTCCAACACGGCCGTGACGTGTGCGCCGGTCGCCCCCGGAGGCGCGCCGATCTGCACGAACATCATTCCCTGATCTTCGTCGGGCAGGAAGCCGCCGGGAAGCTTGGCGTAGCTGACGCCCAATACCGCAAGCACCACGGCCAGAATAATGAACGCGCGTCCCGGATGCCGCAGCAGGCTTGCAAGGCCCCGGCCGTGACCGGCCTGCGTCCGGGCGTAGAGGCTGTTGAACCAACCATACACGCCACGATGCGAGATATCCCCGTGTTCCGTGCGCTTGAGCAACGTCGCACACAGTGCCGGCGTGAAAATCAGCGCCACCAGGATCGACAGGGTCACGGAAGCGACGATGGTGACCGCAAATTGCCGATAGATGACCCCGCTGGATCCGCTGAAGAAGGCCATGGGCAGGAACACCGCCGTCAGCATCAGGCCAATGCCCACCAGCGCTCCCTTGATCTGGTCCATGGATCGTCGCGTTGCCTCCTTCGGAGGCAGGTGCTCCTCGCGCATGACGCGCTCGACGTTCTCCACGACGACGATTGCGTCATCGACCAGGAGGCCCACCGCCAACACCATGGCGAACATCGTCAGGCTGTTGATGGAGAAATGCGCGGCGGCCAGGACTCCGCACGTCCCGAGCAACACGATCGGCACGGCGATGGTCGGGATGAGCGTCGCCCGCACGTTCTGCAGGAACAGGAGCATGATCAGGAACACCAGCAGGATCGCCTCTCCAAGTGTCTTGGCGACCTCCGTCATCGATTGCTTGACGAACGGTGCGGCGTCCAGCGGGTAGAACGCTTCGAGCCCTTGCGGGAAGGTCGGTCGCAGTCCATCGAGAGTCGCCTTGATGGCCTTGATCGTATCCAGTGCGTTCGCGCCGCTTTCCAGCCGGATCGCCAGGCCCGAAGCCGGGTGGCCGTTGTATTTCTGATCGACGGCGTAAGCCTCACCGCCGAAGGCGATCCGTGCGACGTCCCGCAGCAGCACCTGAGCTCCGTTCGGCCGCACCTTGAGGAGGATCTGGCCGAATTGCTCCGGGGTCTGCAGATACGAGGGACCTACGATCGTGGCATTCAGCTCCTGGCCTGGCCGGGAGGGCAGCCCGCCCAACTCCCCCGCGGCGACCTGGATGTTCTGCGAGCGGATCGCGGTGCTCACATCGAGCGGCGTCAGTCCGTAGTTGTTGAGCTTGCCGGGATCGAGCCAAACGCGCATGGCGTACTGCGCGCCGAAGAGCTGATAGTCGCCCACGCCCGGGGTGCGGCTGATCGCATCCTGGACCGAGGAAGCGATGAAGTCGGAGATGTCGCCGCTCTGCAGGGAGTCATCGGTGGAGACGAGGCTCACCACCAACAGGAAGTTCTTGGTGGCCTTGGCGACGCGCAGGCCCTGCTGCTGCACGGGTTGCGGCAAACGGGGGATGGCGAGCTGCAGCTTGTTCTGCACCTGCACCTGCGCGATGTTGGAATCGGTGCCCTGCGCGAAGTAGCACGTGATGGCGATGCTGCCGTCCTTGTCGCTCTCCGTCGTGAAGTACAGCAGGTTGTCGAGGCCACTCAACTGCTGCTCGATGACCTGCGCTACGGTGGTTTCGACGGTTTCGGCCGATGCTCCCGGATAGGTTGCCGAGATCGCGATGCCTGGAGGAGCCAGATCGGGATACTGCGCGACCGGCAGCGTGAAGACCGCCAGCCCTCCGGCCAGCATGACCAGGATCGCGAGCGCCCACGCAAAGACAGGCCTGTCTATGAAAAAGCGTGACATCCGGGCTTCCCCTCAATGCGTCGTCTGGGCGACGGTGTGGCCGGCCGAGGCGGCAGCCTGCCCTTCGTGCGCCGACACGTCCATGCCGGGTCTGGCCTTCTGGACGCCACCGACGATGAGTCGATCTCCTTCGACGAGTCCGCCCGTCACGACCCAATTCGCGCCAATGGCACGATCCACGCTGACGGTCCGCTGCACCACCTTGCCGTCGGCGCCGACAATCAACGCCGTCGCGGTTCCGTCCGGCGCTCGGGTGATTCCCTCCTGCGGCGCCAGGAGCGCGCCCTCACGAATCCCCTCCTCCACCGTGGCGCGCACGAACATGCCCGGCAGCAGCAACTCATGGGAGTTGGGAAAGACCGCTCGCAGCGTCACCGATCCGGTTCCCTGGTCCACCGTCACCTCCGAGAACTGCAGCTTTCCGGGCGCCTCGTACGCGCTGCCATCCTCCAAAGCCAACTGGACGGTGGCCTGATCTGCTCCGGCACTGCGGATCTGCCCGGCCGCGAGCTCCCGCTTCAAGCGTACGAGCGTCGTCGCAGGCTGCGTCACATCCACGTAGACAGGCTCGAGCTGGGTGACCGTAACCAGGACATTCGCCTGATCGGCCGTTACCAATGCCCCTTCCGTCACCGACGATCGGCCCGTCCGGCCGGCAATCGGCGCATTGACCCGGGTGTAGGTCAGATTGATGGTGGCCGTCTTGACCGCCGCCTCGCCGGAAGCCACGTCGGCCTCGTTCTGCTGCAGGGCGGCCACGGCATTGTCGTAATCCTGCCGGCTGATGACCCGCGAATCGATGAGGGTCTTGTAACGATCGGCTGTCAGGCGGGCAGCCGTGACCGCGGCTTTCGCGTGCGCCAACGCGGCCTGAGCGCTCGCGAGCGCCGCCTCGTAGGGTGCGGCGTCGATCTGGTAGAGCTGCCGGCCGGCGGCAACCTTGTCGCCTTCCACGAACAATCGTTTCTGGACGACTCCGCTGACTTGGGGCCGCACGTCCGCGACACGGGACGCAGTCACGCGTCCCGGTAACTCCGTGGTGAGCGAAACCGGCGCAGCGTGAAGGGTGATGACCGTGACGTCGGGCTTCGCCGCGGCAGCAGGCTTGGGCGCCTCACCGCACCCGGACAGCGCCAGCGCCACGGCCGTCAGTTGCAGCATCACTGCAACACGAGAGTTCACGATCGGGCGCATTGCACACTCCACTGAGGCTTGAGAGACCGGGTTCCCTTCGAGAGGCGGGACGAAACCGACCGGTGTTGCGGGCGGAAACTATGGAGTTTCCGGATACAGGAAACTAAGGAGTTTCCATTTGCCCGTCAATGACCCATAGTGGGCAGAGGTGGCGCCCGCGGTGTGGTCCTTGCAGGCGCCGCTGGGGCCCCACCTTTCACACCGGAAAGCAAAGCGAAACCCATGCCGAGTGCGCCGCGCCGCGTGCCGTCGATTCCAGTCCCGCCGCCCGGCGGCCTCGATGCCGACAGACGCCGTCAGTTGATCGGAATGGCCGAGGAGGTCTTTCTCGAAAAGGGGTATCACGCGGCCACCGTCGATGAAATCGCCCGCCGTGCGGGCATGTCGAAGAAGACGATTTACGTCATGTTCGACAGCAAGGCCGCGCTATTCGATGCCCTCCTGTCCGCGCGCCTGGCGCCCCTCGCGGAACCGATTCCAGACGACGGACGGCCGATGGAGGACGTGCTGGTCGATTTCCTCGCCGCCGTTGCACGGCTGGTGCTCTCACCTCAACACATCGCGCTGACTCGGTTGATGATCGCGGAGTCACCTCGATCTCCGGACATCGAAATCGCTCTGACACGCCAGGCAGTCTGCAACGGCGACTGGGCACTCGAAGTATGGCTCTCGCGTCAGGCTAAATGTGGCGCCCTTACGTGCGAGGATGCACACGAGGCCGCATCGATGCTGTTCGGGATGTCGGTCGGCGAGCTGATGCTCAATCAGTTGGTGAAGAGCCGTTCACCCCTGCACGAGCGCGACGTCACACGACGGATCCGCGTTTCGGTGCGCATGTTTCTCGGGACCTTTGCCAGGGCCCCCGGCAGACCCAGGGTGCATCGCCGGTTGCAGAACAGTCGCGCCGGCGAGCGCCCCTTGATCCGACCGCAGTCGCGATCCTCAGGTCGACGCTGAATTCACCGCATCGGGGCCGCGTGGGCCCAGTTAGCGGCGTCAATTCCGATACACTTTGCGCGGATCGAGATCAGGAGGAATCGTGGATCCCAAGCTCATCACCCCGTTCGTCGTCGGCGCCCTCGTGCTCTGGGGAATCTATCGGCGCCTGCGGCGCTCATTCGGCCGCCAGCCCATCCTGGTTGGCAGGACCTGGATGCGCGTCGCGTTACTTATCCTCGTCGCGGGACTGATCGTCTACGGCATGGCGCACGACGCGCTCGCTATCGAAGCCTTGTCCGGCGGAGTCGTTTGTGGTCTGGCCTTGGGCTGGCTGGGCATCCGACACACGCAGTTCGAGGCAACGCCCCAAGGCCGCTTTTACACCCCACACACCTACATCGGGGTGCTGGTGACTGCGCTTTTTCTTGGCCGACTTCTGTACCGATACGTCGCCGTCTACTCGGCTGCGCCGGCGCCGTCGGCGGCCACCCAAAACCTCTTCGCCGCCTATCAGAACAGCCCTCTGACCGTGGCAACATTCGGCCTGCTCATCAGCTACTACCTGTCCTACAGCCTCGGCATCCTGCAAAGAGCGCGCACGCTGGTACAGCAGAGCACCCCGGAAACGCAGACTGCGGGTGACACTCCCGGGCATTAGCTGACCAGACAGCGATCCGCAAGCGCCTCTGCCCCCTGCAATCGAAAATAGTGCTGCGGCCCGCTAAGATGCCGCGACGGGCACTGCAGGAAGGGGGCAGAGAATGTCGAAGCGGAAGACCGATCCGACCGGACGGCGCAACTTTCTCAAAGGCGCTGCGGGCGCGGCCGGCGGTGCCGCCGCCGCCCTGGTGACCAGCGCGCCTGGCGCTCAGGGCCGCCTCAGTCCCGGAGCACCGGCACGCCGCGCAGCTGCGACACCACCCTCGGCGCAAGCGCTGGCGGCAGAGACCGGACCCGTCGCGCCGGCCATCGAAGTCCTCACGGAGCAGCGATCCGGATCCGACTACATGGTCGAAGTGCTCAAGTCGCTCGGATTCGAGTACATCGCCGCCAATCCCGGCTCGAGCTTCCGGGCCCTCCACGAGTCGCTCGTCAACTTCGGTGGCAACACCGCTCCTGAGCTGCTCACGTGCTGTCACGAAGAGCAGTCGATCGCGATGGCCGACGGCTACTTCAAAGTGGAGCGCAAGCCGATGGCGACGATGGTTCACAGCACCGTCGGCTTGCAGCACGCCTCCATGGGCATCTACAACGCGTACGCCAGCCACTCCCCCGTGTTCATCGTTCTGGGCAACACGCTGGATGCGGTGAAGCGGCGCCCCGGGTTCGATTGGCCTCACAGTGCGCAGGACCCGGCGCAGATCGTCCGCGAATACACCAAGTGGGACGATCAACCGACCTCGCTGCCGGCCTTCGCCGAGTCTGCGGTGCGGGCCTACAAAATTGCGATGACGGCCCCGATGGCTCCCGTGACGGTCGTGGCCGACAGCGAGCTGCAGGAGAACGCGATTCCGGCCGACTTGAAGATCCACATCCCGAAGTTGACCTTGAATTCACCGCCGGTCGGGGATCCGGGCGCGGTGAGCGAGCTGGCGAAGTGGCTGGTGGAGGCGGACTATCCGGTGCTCATGGCCGATAGCGCGATCCAGACACAAGCGGGAATGGGCCTGCTGGTGCAGTTGGCCGAGACGCTGCAGGCGCCGGTGATCTCGGGCAAGTTCCCCTCGCGCCATCCGCTGAGCGTCGGGGGCGCGGGGGCGATCCCGAACGCGGATGTCATTTTCGCGATGGAGACCCCGGACCTCTACGGTTCGCTTCACAACTACCGGGATCAGATCGATCGGCAGTCCTCGCCCCTGACCCGGGCCGGCGTGAAGGTGGCGACACTCTGCGTCAGCGATGTGCCGATGAAGAGCAACTACCAGGACTTCGAGCGTTACTCGGAAGTCGATCTCGCAATCGCCGGCGATGTCGAGTCAACACTGCCGATGCTCATAGAAGCCTGTCGCAAGCTCAGCACCGCTGCGCGCAAGCGTGTGTTCGAGGAGCGCGGCCGCAAGATCGCTGCCACACACAATCAGGAGTTGGACCGGACGCGTCTCGCTCTTACCTACGGTTGGGAGGCAAGTCCGATCACCTGGGCACGCATCGCCGCGGAGCTGTGGGACAAGATCAAAGGCAAGGACTGGTCCATGGTGGGCGGTGGTGCGCCCCGCTTCTGGAACATCGACAAGGTATATCAGGCCATCCCCGGCGGCGGCGCCGGCGGCATGGGCTATACGGCCCCGGGCTCCGTGGGCGCAGCGCTCGCGAACCGCAAGCACGGGCGGCTATCGGTCTGCCTTCAGGGTGATGGCGACCTGATGTACGCGCCGGGCGTGTTGTGGACGGCCGCGCATCATCGAATTCCCTTGCTCACGGTCATGCACAACAACCGCGCCTATCACCAGGAGCGCATGCACGTGCAGCGGATGGCAAACCGGCATCAGCGCGGGGTCACGAGTGCAGGTATCGGAACTACATTGACCAGTCCGGACATCGACTACGCGACCGTGGCACGCGGAATGGGCGTCCACGGTGAAGGTCCGATCACCAACCCGAACGACCTGGGGCCCGCACTGCTGCGGGCCATCGCGACCGTCGAGAAAGGTGAGCCGGCATTGGTCGACGTCGTCACCCAGCCGCGTTGAAAGGATCGCCTCGATGAAACGAGTTCTACTGTGCGTTCTCGCGCTGACGGTCGGCTGGGGATCAGCGGCCAGTTGGAATGTCGCCACGGGCGCCGTCGCAGGGGCTGCCGATGTTGGGAAGGGCCGGCAGCTCTTTGCTGCCGTCGGCTGCTTCGAGTGTCACGGGTATCTGGGTCAGGGTGGCAGCGGCGGGCCGAAGGTGGCCCCCAATCCGATTGCCTTTGCAGCCTTCCTTCAATACCTGCGTACGCCCGCGAACCAAATGCCGCCTTACACGGCGAAGGTGCTGCCGGATACGGACGTGGCGGACATCTACGCCTTTCTCGAGTCGATTCCACCGCCGCCGAAAATAAAGTTCACGGACTGAAGCGATGAACCCATCCCGTGGCGTGCGCTCTCACTCGAACATCGTCACGATGCTCTGGTACTTCTGGATGTACCAGCGGTTCTCATTGTTGTATCTCGGGATGGTCATCGGAAGGGCATCCGTACCCTGTACTTTCCAGACACAGGGGCAAGTCACCGAGGCTCCCGCCAGCTGCACGCCCGGGCGGCTCAGCTCGTCGAGCTTGACCTTCATTCGGGTCAGGACACGGTAGAGCTTCGCGACGTTACGGCCGCCGCCGTTGTACGCGGCGACTGGGAAGATCCCCAGCACGTCCGGGTTGGCCCGGTACGCGAGGCGAATGTCCGCCCGCATCCCCGCCAGATCCAGATCCAGCAGGCACACCGCCGCTTTCATGGCGTTGCGCAGATTCGTCGCACCGCTCTCGAAGACCGGGTCCAGCCGCGCGCCGGGGCAGCTCTTGACCACGAACGCGTAGGTCCCGTGTCCTTTGCGGTTGGTGAATTGCATGGGTCCCAGCGCTTTTGCGCTCGAGACACTGTATCGATACGCCTCCTCCTGCTTGAGCCCGTACTGGCTCAGGACCTCCTCGAAGGCGACCGCCTGCTTCTCTACGTAGTCGCTGTCGTCGGTCTGCTCGATGACGGCGAGTGTCGTGATGAGCTGGGGAGGAATGACGTCCGCGAGCAGCTCTCCGGGAAAGGCCGCACTCGGCACCCGCGCCTGACGAAGCTCCTCGAGCGCCTTGTGCGCGGTGGCAGCCAGAAACTCCTTGCCGCTACTGACGAAGCCCGGGTCGAACGTGTCTTCGGTGAAGGGTAGATAGACGATCGGCTTGGCGGTCTGGACAACGGCGCTCCACTGCTTGCGCTTGAGCAGGTTGTTGTCGAACACAGGGAACTTGCGCCCGTAGACCTTCAAGGGAATCCCGTCCTGGGAGAAAGTGAACATCAGCCGCTCGGCACCCGTGCCCTTCACGTGCCGCGCCTGGATACCCGGCGTGAGGGCACGAAAGGCCAGGGGCTTCCCACCGGGTTTCCACTTGACCGGCGGACGCGGGAGCTCGATTTGGGCGACGGACCACTTCTGTTTCGCCTCGCTCCACAGCGCAAAGGCGACGGGGCGCCCGCGCAGCAGCTGACTCTTCCCCTTTCCGGTGAAGACGTATTGGAGCTCGACGTCATGCAGAAGCGTCTGCGCTTCCGCGACGAGATCATGGATGATCGCTTGACGGCCACCGCTGCCCCGGACAACGACCTCCGCCCCGGGCGCCTCGGCTGGGTGCTCCGACTCGGCAACGGCCAGTGGCACCTCCCCTTCCTCCTGCTTGGAGCCCGCGTCCGCGATGGGAGCCGCTTGCGGCATCGAAGCAGTCGCATCGGGCGCGGCGGGGATCGCCTCGATCAGCGGCGGCTCGGGTTCGTCACCGGAACGCCCTGTCGCTGCACAGCCGGCACAGATCAGGGACGCCAGTGCGACCAGGATCAGCCCCGCCGAGCGGGTGGCAAATGAGTGTATACCCTGCATCGGGCGCATCTTTTTCGTAGATTGCCGGTCCAGTCAAGTCGTGCTGCGATCGCGTGGCGAAGTATTCGCGATCGTGCTGTCTGGCGCTCTGCGCCGCTTCTCAGATCGAACGCCGAACAGCGGGCGGACTCGATCGAGCCTACCGCGCCCTTGCGAAGGCCGGGAATAAAGAGGCGCCTGAACCGGTCTTAGCCTGCATCACACGCAGGAGACCACCGCGATGAGCCACTTCCGGCCCGAGCCGGGCGCGAAGCACACGACGCGCCATTCAGACCTGGACGAGGCCCACGAGCGGCACCTCATGGCTCGACTGGCGAGCAACGACCGCCGCGCCCTGCAACGTCTGTACGAGGCGTATCTACGCCGCCT
This sequence comes from Steroidobacteraceae bacterium, assembly GCA_036499585.1. Taxonomy (GTDB): domain Bacteria; phylum Pseudomonadota; class Gammaproteobacteria; order Steroidobacterales; family Steroidobacteraceae; genus 13-2-20CM-66-19. Next base: position 90,486 of record DASYDM010000053.1, on the reverse strand, counting down.
CTCCCGATTCTTCACTCACGTGACGGTCGCGCAGAACCCACGCGTCGTCGCCAATCTCGTCGATGAGACTCTGATTACTGTGTGGCTGGTCAGAGGGTCGCTGGAAGGCGCTCCGTCCGTGTATGTGCGGATAATGCGGCTCGCTCTCGGACAGGCGCGCCGGCACTCGTACCTTTGTCGGCGCCCAGCGGGTCCCACGGCACAACCCGACTCCATTTCATACGACGCGTCGGCCGACGCCATATCGCCATTCATGATGCTTGGGCTCTTGCCTGTCGAGGAGCGGGTAGTCGCTCACTTTGTCTATACCGGTCACTCTCGCGAACAGGTTGCGCAGATTCTCGAGGTCTCCTGCGGTGAGGTCGATACGCTTCTCCTCGAGCTGAGAGCACGGCTGCGGCCGGTCACGTCCCCGCGCACCGTTTCGCCGGCAACCGCGGTGCCAGTGACATGACGGCCAAGCGGGTCGACCCGTGAGGGCCGACCCGCGCGCAGCGGTCAGAACTTGAAATTGAACGAAAGGGCGTAGCTACGGCCGTAGGCGTCGTAGTTGTTACTGACACTCTGCGATCCCGTCCGCGAGTTGTAGTTCGGGATGATGATCGGATCGCGGTTCATGACGTTGGTGACGAACAGGGCCAGCTCCATCGGATGTCCGCCGAAGATCTCGCGGTCATAGGCCAGCTTGAAGTCGGTGTTGAAGTAGTTCGGCAGCCAGTTGTCGTCGACGTCGATGCCCTGGACCCAGGCCACGTTGATCTTCGAGGCGTCGATCCATTCTTCCAGCACCTGCGCCGTCCAGGAACCGTACGTGTAGGCGACGGATCCGTTGGCCTTCCAGCGCGGATACAGAACCGGACCGTTGGCGCCGCTGACATCGAAGCCCCCGTCCAGGTGAACCTCCGGTGCACCTGGCGTCGGGATGTTGGTTCGCTCGAGCAAGCGGCTGCCGAACGCACGGAATGCCAGCGTCTGTGGCGCGTTCGGCAGCAGGTTCGGGTGCGCCACGTACTGCGCCTCGAAGTCGATGCCACGGACCTTCACTTGCGCGATGTTCAGATAGGGATTGAACACACGGGTCAGGGTTCCGGACGCCGGATCGCGCTGCACGTACTGGCACAGCGCGGTCTGGCCCTGGAAGCAGTACGTCACGATGTTCTGCACGCCGAGCTGACCGATGGCGTCCTTCACCTTGATGCTGTAGTAGTCGGCCGAGAGCTGCAGGCCATCGAGGAACTCGAAGCTCGGTCGGTAGATCGCGCCGAAGGTGATGGTGTCCGCCTTCTCAGGATTCAGGTTGGGGTTGCCGACCGCCACCGAGGTGATCTGGAACGACTGGTTGGCCACGCCATTGAGTCCGACCGGCGCGGGGTCGTTGACCGATCCGCCCGAGCCCTGACTGTCGAAACGCTCTGCAAAGGTTGCCTCGCGAACGTCACGTGACAACGTTCCTCGCAGTCTCAAGTCGCTGTAGACGGTGAAGTCCAGACCGATCTTGTGCGCTTCCACGGAGCCGGCGATCGAGTAACGGGACTCACGAACGGCGATATCGGAGTCCAGACGCTGCCCGGTGCTCGTCTTGAACAGGGGAATCTGCACTTCGCCGAAGACCTCCTTCACGTTGTACTCGCCGGAGATGGGCGGCACGGTGGAGAACTGAATCAGGTTCGGGCTGCCGCCGGTAAACCCACCTGGGATACCTTGGATGCCCAGCGCGGGATCATTCAGAGGCGGTCCCAGTAGCTCTACATCTGTGGGATATGGAGTTTGCACCAGGGCTTCCTTGCGGTACGTGACACCGAACGCGGAGCTGATGGGTCCGGCCCACCCGTCGACGAGCTTGCCCGTCAGCAATGCCTCGCCGAAGTGCTGGTGAACGTCGCTGATGCCCCACTTCGTCTGCGTCAGGTAGTCGCGCGCGGCCTGGGACACGTTGCCCTGGCCGAAGGCATTCAGCGGCACACACCCGCTGATGGTGTTGTCGAGTCCCACGGGAGACGCGATCTGTTGGCCGAACTTGTTGAGTGCCCCTTGTATCGATGGGGCGCCGGCCAGCTGCGCTGGCGTCGGGTTGTAAAGCTGTACGCGGCAGATCGGCGTACCGCTCGGGCCGATGACCGAGTCCAGCGCCAGGAACTCGCGGTCCACGCGCAAGTCGCCGAGAACCTCGGTGAACTTGTGCGAACGGCCCGTCTGCCAGTTGAACTTCGCCTGCCAGTCGGACCAGAGGTCGGCTTCGGCGCCGACGCTCCAGGTGAACATCGTGTGGACGTTGTGGTCGGTCTGGTTGTCCGCCCAGTTCTGCAACCCCGGCAACTGACCGAGCTTCAGGAACTTGAAGGCCTTGACACCCTGTTGCTGCATGGCCTGCGCGACCTGCGCGGGCAGGAACGCGTTGTCGGCGTAGATCGTGGCGAACCAGATATCCTGCATGTGAGGCAGGCCGCGCTGATTCAACTGGTCGGATTGGGACTGGCCATACATGGCCTGAGTGATCAGGCGGAAGCGATCGGTCACGTCGTACTTCAATCCGAGGAAGGCCGAGGGCTCCGTCACTTCCGCGCCGTACGGACCGCCGGGGAACGCTTCGGAATCCGCGGCGACTTCCGGGCCGCCCGACATGGATTGCGTGCCGCCGGCGCCGGAGGTGATCGGACCGGGCACGAACGGCCGCACACCCTTGCCGTCCTGATTGAACACGTAGTTGTTGTACATGAACGGCGTAACCGTCGTGCCGAGCCCCGTGCTCGGCGACAGAGCGCTATAAGCCGTGTCGATGCGCCCGAACGGCGAGTGAACCGAAGAGACCACGTTGGGGAGTGTGATGCGCTGCGGGACGTTGGGCGTCAGCGTCGCGGACTTGTAGGCCGGATTCGAGACGAAGCCCCAGCGCGCGAACCAGCTCCCGAGTTGGGCTGGATCACGCATGATCTGGTCGATGTGGTTGTAGTCCAGCGACCCCACGATGTGCAGCTTGTCGAACAGCTTGACGCCGCCCGCGATCCCGAACTTGTTGCTGAAGCCATCGCCGAACTCGGTCTTGCCGGTCGAGGCATTGATCTTGAAGCCCTCGTAGTTGCGGTCCAACACGAAATTCACGACACCGCCGACTGCATCGGCGCCGTATTGGGCTGAGGCGCCCCCGGTGATGATGTCGACGTTCTTGATCAGCGCCGTCGGAAATACACCGACGTTCACCGTGCCGCCGCGATCGTCTTCCACGACGCGGGAGCCATCGAGCAGCACCAACGTGCGCTTGCTCTCCAAGCCACGCAGATTGAGGTACGTGCCGCCGGCGTTGCCGAACAGCGCGCCGCTGCTGCGCTGTGCGGACTCGGTCTGAAACAGCTGCGGCAGCTTGTCCAACTGATCGCCGATCGAGGCGTTTGGCTTCAATGCCGCCAGGTCAGACGTCGACATCGTCGTCACCGGCACCGGTGTCGTCATGCCGGTCGACTGCCGGATGCGCGATCCGGTGACCACGACCTCCTGCACCGGCGAATCGTCGGCGTACACCGCCGGAATCGCGGTCAGCGAGATGACGGCCAGAGCCATCGTTCGTCGCACGAATTGTTGGATCAACGCGTTGTGATGCCTGCCCAGACGGGCACGAGTCGCTTCGACCATCGCCATCCCCCTACTCTTGCTGGCTGGTGAGCTGTTAGGTGGGGGGAATCTTCGTGTTCCGTTTCCCGCCTTACTTCACTCTTACACTACACCTGCGTTCGCGCGCGGCACAACCATTTCAATAATCGAAATACCAACACCGGGCTGGAGGGCGAGCATCTTGTTCCGCAAACGGAACATGGGTGGCGCCAAGCGTGCGATAAACGCTCGCGCGTGGCCCGCTCTCGAGTGTCGGAGCGCGGTGTGCGCTGGGGGATCCGTAGCCACCGCGACGGCCGTGCTCAGGCTGCGCCGGTCTTGTGCGTACGGTTCTCTCGCGCAACGCCAACACTCCATAGGGTTCCCGCTCCATCACGGGAACGCCGTCCTGCGACAGACCCCAAGGCCGCTGGAAACGTGCCGACCTCTCGCAACATCCAATGCTGCGAAAGAACAATTCCCGATGGAGACCCGTCATGAAATGGCCGTGCGCTCGTGTGTTCCTGAGTTCCATCCTGTCAGCTCTGTTGGTTGTCATCCCATTCGTTACGTCGGCCGACGATGCGCGCGACGTTCACGAACATGAGGGTGCGAACCACGGGCGCGACCACGACGTACTGACATCGGGTCAGCGCACTTTTCGCTTCGACACGTTCGGTGACGAAGCCTTCTGGGGCGGTACGCTCCACCTGCATCGCGCAATCGAGGGCGCTCGCTTTGGAGGGGTGGGGCCGGGCGTCAGCCCGAAGACTGCCCTCGCAGTCGGCCTCAAGGTTGACGTGGACGCGCTGCCGGGTTCGCTGATCCGTGACTTGCGCAACGGTCGCGTGAGCCTCGATGACCCGGGCGTGACACTTCAATTGCTAAAACTCAACGCAGTCGTCGGCCTGACGGGCTCGTTCCAATCGGATCTACGGCTGCAATCGATCGGTATTCAGTGCGCGCTGTGTCATTCCTCGGTCGACGACTCCCTGGCGCCGGGTATCGGTCATCGGCTCGATGGCTGGGCCAACCGTGATCTGAATGTCGGAGCCATCGTCAGCCTGGCTCCGGATCTGAGCGCGGTCGCCAGCCTGCTCGGCGTCGATCCAGCCACCGTGCGCCAGGTGCTGGCCGCGTGGGGTCCGGGGAAGTTCGATGCCGAGTTGTTTCTGGACGGCAAAGGATTCAGGCCGGATGGAACCACCGCGGCGACCCTCATCCCCCCCGCATTCGGGCTCGCGGGCATCAACCTTCACACCTGGACCGGCTGGGGGTCGATCCCGTATTGGAACGCCTTCGTAGCCGTTCTCGAGATGCACGGAAAAGGCAGCTTCTCCGACTCTCGCTTGAGCGACCCAAGCCAATTCCCAATCGCCGCGCGCGCAGGATTCGCCAATGTGCGTGACGAGCCCGACCTCGTGAGCTCCAAGCTACCGGGATTGCATACGTATCAGCTCGCGCTCGCGGCTCCGGAGCCGCCGCGTGGCAGCTTCAATCCGGCCGCCGCGGAACGCGGCGGTAAAGTCTTCGAGATGGCCCGCTGCACTTCGTGTCACGTCCCGCCGACCTTCAGCGAGCCGGGCTGGAATCTGCATACGGGGCAGGAGCTGGGCATAGACGATTTTCAGGCCAACCGCTCCCCCGCCAAAGGCTACCGGACCGCTCCCTTGGGCGGACTGTGGACGCACCTCAAGGGAGGCTTCTACCACGACGGTCGGTTTGCAACCCTGCTCGAGGTGGTCAACCACTATGATTTGCAGTTCGCTCTGCACTTGAGCGCGCGCGAGAAGGCCGATTTGGTGGAATACCTGAAGTCACTTTAGGGTGCCTGAGCAGGGCCGCCCGCGGGCCGCCGATGCGGGCTCGAGCCGGGCGGCGGTGGCTGCGGCCACGCTCGCGAAAAGCGGATTCCCGAAACGAAATAAGCATATAGGCAAGAAGTCTTACTGAAATTTTGAGCCTTTTTGTCCAGCGCCTACCATTGCCGGGTTAATCTTCCATAGATACCCCTACGGATACCCCCGCCATTGGCTAGCTGGAAAGAAAGTCTCACAGGCATCATGCCCGCCGATCTGGCGCGCGAGATCGACGTCTACGAGGGCCAGATCGAGCTCAAGAAACAGGGCAAGATCGAGGACAAACTATTCGGCGAAGCCCGGCTGCGCCGCGGCGCCTATGGTCAGCGCTACGACAACGGTCAGCGCCACGACGGTATCGCACAGCGAAGCCTGCCGTTTCCGACCCCCGCGACCAAAGGCACGGAGACCGTTTGGGACGCCCCGGGGATGCAGCGCATCAAAATTCCCTTCGGCGGACTCAACCCGAAGCAAATGGATCTTCTGGCGGACGTGGCCGAAGAATATTCGGATGCCATCTGCCACATCACGACCCGGCAGGACGTCCAGCTCCACTACGTCCATATCGCCGACACGCCCGATCTCATGCGGCGTCTGGCCTCAGTGGGAATTACGACGCGGGAGGCTTGCGGCAATTCGGTACGCAACGTGACTGCGTGCCCGCTGGCCGGCGTGTGCCGCGGTGAGTCCTTCGACACGACGCCTTATGCGAAGGCCATGGCCTACCATCTGTTGGGCCATGAAGACACCCAGGACATGGGACGGAAGTTCAAGGTCGCCTTCTCCGGCTGCAAGACCAGCAGCTGCGGCCTGACCAACATCCACGATCTGGGTTTCATTGCGAAAACCTGGCAGAGCGACGGTTTGACACACCGGGGCTTCGAGGTCGTGGTGGGTGGCGGCCTCGGAGCCGTGCCCTACGATGCGAAACTCTTCGATGCCGCCGTCCCCGAGGAAGAAATCCTGCCGCTCGCGCAGGCGACCTGCCGCGTTTTCGCGCGCCTCGGCGAGAAGCGCAATCGTGGCCGGGCACGCATGAAGTTTCTGATCGAGAAAATCGGATTCGACGAATTCCGTCGCCTGGTGCTCGAGGAACGCAAAGTACTGCGCCCCGACCCGAGGTGGACGGGCTACCTGAAGGAGGTCGAGCGCTACGAGGAGCGGGCTGCGAAGCCCTCCGCGAGCCTGAACCTGGCCCGTCTCGATCCGGAATTCGAGGCCTGGCGTGCCACGAACGTCTATGCGCAAAAGCAACCGGGCTATGTGGTCGCAACGGTCACACTGCCCCTCGGAGACATCACGTCCTGGCAGTTGCGTCAGCTTGCCGATGTAGCCCGCAAGTTCGTGGGCGACAACGTGCGCACGACCGTCGAGCAGAACATCGTGCTGCGTTGGGTCTCCGAGGCGGATCTCCCCGCGCTGTACGCTGACCTCAAGCGCCTGGAGCTTGCTCTCGGTGGTGCGGGCAAGATTGAAGACGTAGTGGCCTGTCCAGGCACCGACACGTGCAAGCTCGGTATCGCCTCTTCGCGTGGGCTTGCTGCCGTGCTGCATGAGAGCCTGTTGGAGCGGCAGAAGAGCGGCGCGCTCGATCCTGCCGTGCGTGACCTGCACCTCAAGATGTCCGGTTGCTTCAATTCCTGCGGCCAACATCACCTGGCCGACATCGGTTTCTACGGTGTCTCGCGCAAGGTAGGCGGCACCGCCGTCCCCCACTTCCGTGTGCTGATGGGCGGTGAATGGGAAAACAACGGGGCCACCTATGGACTCACCTTGGGCGCCGTACCCTCCAAGCGGATTCCCGAGTTCATCGATCACGTCCTGCAGCAGTACCTCGCCAAACGTCAGGACGGCGAACGCTTCAAGGACTTCGTCGGTCGCGTCGGCAAGAAAGCGCTGAAAGAGATGATCGACAAGTTCTCCGCCGTTCCCGCTTATGCCGTGGATCGCACCCTCTATTCGGATTGGCGCGATCCGCGGGAATTTACGATCTCCGACATCACCACCGGTGAGTGCGCGGGTGAGGTCGTGCCGCAAATCGAGTTCGATCTGCAAGCAGCCGAGCAACGCAATTTCGGGGCTCAGATCCATCTCGAGCAGAACGAGTTCCGGCAGGCCGACGAGGCCGCCTACCAGTCCATGCTGATCGCAGCCCGGGGACTCGTGCGGACCCAACTGTGGGACGCCTCCGAAGACCCGGACCAGGTCGTCGCGGAGTTCAGGACCCGCTTTTACGATACGCAGCTTTTCCAGTCGCCGGATGCGGGTCAGTACGCGGGCGGCAAGTTTGCGCTGTACCTGCTGAATCGCCACGCGGACAAGGATCGCGTGTTCGACGCTGAGAACGCGCGCCATCTGGTTGAAGAAGCGCAGCTGTTCATTGAAGCAGCCTACGGCTACTACCAGCGTATGGATGCGAAGAAGGCGCCGGCAGCCATCAGCTTCGGACAACCCGAACCGGCCGCGGAGACGGCGTAAAGCTCATGGATCTGCACAAGTTCGGTATCAAGTTCTTCGCGGACGCGCACAGAGTCGACATCCTCAAGCTGATCCCGGTCTACCACCGTTGGATTCAGCAGAAGGCGCTCGAGGATCTGCTCATCGACGTGGCCGACTACAGCCATGTCCCTTCCGGCCCGGGTGTCATGCTCATTGCCTACGAGGGCAACTACTCCCTCGATGAGACCGGCAACGAGCGCGGCGTCGTGTACTACAGCAAACAGAAGCTCCCGGGCGAGTTGCCCGAGCGCTTGGCGCAAGTCGCCTGGAAAGCGTTGCAAGCTGCTCGGCTCATGAGCAGCGACGCGGAGCTCGAGGGCACGCTGAAGCTGCCGGGCACCCGGCTGCAGTTCTTTTCCAACGACCGGCTGGCTGCACCCAACACGGAAGCCACTTACGCGGCGATCGAGCCTTCATTCAGGCGGTTCCTCGATCGACTGTACGGCGGTGCACCTTACACCGTGGAGCGCGAGACGGATTCCAAGGAACGGCTGTCTTTTCGGGTTTGCACCGAAGGCGAAGTCCCCGTCGACACGCTGATCGCGCGACTGACCTGAGTCCCACTCCGGCCGCGGTCCGGCGACCCTGTACCGCGCAATCACGCCACGCCCTCCCGACTCACGCGTGACGGCCATTTGACTTCTTCGTCTACAAGTGTAGTCTAACGGCGCGTCTACATATGTAGTCCATAAGGCGAACTGCCCTTGGCCGTGAAACGTAGGCTGTCGATCAGTGCTGCCGAAGCAGAAGTCATGACAGTGCTGTGGCAACACAGCCCGGCGGGAACCGACGAGATCGTCACCGCGCTCGAGCATCGACAGTGGCACGAGTCCACGATCAAGACACTGCTCGAGCGCCTGCGAAAAAAGGGAGCCATCAAGGCCGCCAAAGAGGGGCGCCGCCACCTCTATTCGCCCGTACTCCAGCGGGATGAGTGGGTGGCGCAGGAGAGTGTCGGCCTGCTCGATCGCCTCTTCGACGGCCGCGTTACGCCGTTCGTGGCGCACTTCAGTCGGCAGAGAAAGCTCTCACGCAAGGACCTGGAAGAGCTGAAGCGGCTGATCGAGGAGCTCGACCATGACCGCTGAGCTGGCATCGCAGTTGCTGATTCAGGCGAGCCTTGCATCCAGCGCCGCGATCCTGTTGGTCGTTGCTCTTCGCAAGCTCCTCCATCGGACCGTCGGCACTCGTGCCGCCTGTTGGATCTGGCTGTTCGTGCCGCTTGCGGCGTTGGTCTTGCTCCTGCCGCAGCGTGAGCTGTCCGTGCAGGTGGCAACGGGCTCGCCGTCGGGCTCCGTGGGTGCCGCCGTGTCAGGAGCGTTGGCTGCGATCGATCGCGTCACCTCCCCCTCCGATCACGCATCGACGCTGCTGGTGGTGTGGATTTTCGGGGCATTGTTGTCGTTCGCCCTGATTTTGAGACGCCACCGCCTGTTTGTCAGGGCACTGGGCGTGATGCATCCGCATTCCGACGGCTCATTGCGCGGGGATGCGAGCAACGAGCCTTTGTTGCTCGGGGTTTTTCGCCCTCGCCTGGTCCTGCCAGCGGACTTCTACGTCCGCTATAGCCCGAATGAGCGAGCAATGGTCCTCGCCCACGAGGAGGCCCATCTACGCAGACGTGATCCGCTAGCTAACGCCGCCGCCCATGTGTGGCTGTGCCTGTCGTGGTTCAACCCGCTGATGTATTGGGCGTTGAGACTCTTTCGGTTCGACCAGGAACTGGCGTGCGATGCCGCGGTGCTCGCCCGGCCCGACACAACTCCCCGGCGTTACGCCGACGCGCTTCTCAAGACCCAACTTGCCGCAGACCAGGCACGGGAGCGCGCGACGTTGGGCTGCCACTGGCACTCATTCCACCCTCTCGCAGAAAGGATTCACATGCTGAAGCACCCTCTTCCCGGCGCCCTGCGCCGCCGTACCGGCATCGCGCTCATGCTCGCATGCGTGGCGTCTGGCTGTTACGTAGTTCGGACCGCGCAGTCGCAGGCGGCAATGCCCGGGTCTGAAACCAGGCCAATCGCCGTCAACCTGAAGGTGTTCGTCAACGACGTCGATCTTCTGACACAACTCGGTGGTCCGGCGGCAGCCGGAGGCTGGGACGTGCTGACGGACAGCCAGGGCAGGTTCATGCTCAGAGACAAGGAACGCGTCGTGGACTGCACTACGCGCCTGCCCGCAGCGGGCAGCACCTCGGCAACCGGCAAGAGTAGCGAAGGGCTCATCGTCATCAGTTGCAAACTGAGCCACTCCGAACAGGTGTTCGCAAGCCCGACGCTGCTCGTTCGCGACAGCGAGCCCTCATCGATAGCGGTAGCGGATGCGGCGAGCGGTTCGAATTACCGACTACAGTTCACTGCGACGACCACTGACGCCGGCATTGCCGCTGCGCGTATCGCGATCGCGGCAGCGAAGGCAAACGCCGCAGCCGGCAAATTTAAGCTGCAGCGAACGGAGCCTGTTCAGCCTGCTGCGGGTCACGAGTAACGCCCGGACGCAGCTCACCCTTCCGCGCACGCGCGACCCGCTACCGATGAAACGGCGGCGGTATATCCAACCCGAGTTTCACGCGAGAGCGTAGAACGGGACTCATCGCCTGCGATTGAATATGAACGCGATACATCTGTACGTCGCGAAAATACCGTTGCAGCTTCTCGCCACGGCGCACGACTGATGCACCGATAGTGTGAAAGAGCATTTCAACCGCTTCGCACGCTGCCCGACAACCCTCGCGGGAAATGCCCCATACCTGCAGAGTGTCTTCGGCGCGGACTGGAACTCCATCTCGCGCCCAGCGCTGACCTAGATCGACGTAGTGGCGAGTCGCGGCGAGCGCGAGCGCCTCTGCGGCATCGGCACGACACATCGCCTCGCCGTATATCCGTTGGAACTCCGGCTCCTCCATGCGCATCCGTTTCGGGTCCGAGAAGCTCGGCTTGGTCCGAAGTTGCCTTTCGAACTCGACGCACGCCGCCCGCGCCGTCCCCGCGAGAATCGCTGCAAACTCGCAGCTGAACCAGCCATAGATGAGGCCGAGGAACAGACCTTCCCCGTGCAGCCGGGTTCCGGGCGTACCGTCCGGCAGATTCTCGCTGGACAGACAGACGATCGGCGACGGGGCGAAGTGATGATCCGGGATGAACACGTTGGCCAGGCGAACGCTGTTCGATCCACTGCCCTGCATGCCCATCACGGCATCGCCACCCCAATCGTTCTGGACGGTGACCTTGTCCTTCGCTACGACGAAGACGACCGCGCGCAGGCCGCCGGTGTCATCCGGAATGACCGCGCCGCCGAGGAAGTGATTGCAGACTGGAATGCCCGAGGCGAAAGGCCACAGCCCCGTGACGACGTACCCTCCCTCCAGGCGCTCGAACTTCGGCATGCCCGCAGGACCCGCCGCATACGCTGCGCGAAAATCTCCGTCCGCACCAAAGAGCTCGCGCTGCGCGGTCTCCCCGAAGCACGAACCGAGAATCAGCGCATGGGACGAAGCGAGGGTATAGCACCAGCCCGCCGCCGGATGACCCTGCGAGAGCGCCATGATGACGCGAATGTAGGCCTCGCAGTCGGTTCCAAGCCCACCGAACATCGTGGGCTGCAGGATGCGGTAAAACCCGCCCCGCAGCAGCCGGGCGTGAATGGCATCGGAGTAACAACCCCGCGCGTCGGTTTCGTCCTGCTCCCGCGCCAGTTCGGTCGCGATCGCGGCCGCTTCCTCGATGAGCCATTCTTTCGAAGGACGCTGTGCCACGATTTGCCCCCAATCGGAGAAAACCGGACCGTATCACAAACCCCGCAGCCCCCGGTCAGGGAGCGGCACTACCCGACTCGATCCTCTGCAGCGCCTCGAGAATCTCCTGCACGATCTGCGCATGCGCGCTGGGTGTCTGGCTCTCCTCGCAAGCGGAACCATCCCGCAAGCGGTCGACAAAAACCTCGTACACCTTGAGGGCGAGCGCAGCCAACTGCGTAGGGTTGGCGGGTATGCCGCCTCACTCAGCTCGAGTCCGGTCGCCGCAAATACCCTGCAGTCAAACTCGCGGCACGCCTGAGGTCGGTGTGCGTAGATGGAGCATCGCCCGCGATCCAACATCGTCACGGCCCTCCGGCGCGTGCAGCGTCGGGAGTATTGAGTTATTGTCCGGCGCGACGCAAACCCTATGAATGACAGGCACATACGTCAAATAGCCATCGTGGGAGGCGGCACTGCCGGCTGGATGGCTGCGGCCAGCCTCGCGAAGTCCCTCGCCGGAATGGCCATTCGAATTCGCCTGATCGAGTCCCCGCACATCGGCTCGATCGGCGTCGGCGAGGCGACCATTCCGCCGCTCCTGGACTTCCTCCGTCAGCTCGGCATTGCCGAGGAGGACCTGGTCCGCGATGTGAAGGCCACCTACAAGCTCGGAATCGGCTATCGCGACTGGACCCGGCCCGGACACTTCTACTTCCATCCTTTCGGGCCGACGGGTCCGGGCATGGGCAACATCCCCTTCCAAGCCTACTGGCTCAAGATGTTCCTCGCCGGACAGGCCGGGCCGCTCGAGCACTATTGTATCCAGGCCGTCGCGGCTCATGAGGGGCGATTCAGCAGGCCCGTGCATGCCCCAAACACGCCGCTGAACAAGCTGACGTATGCCCTGCACTTCGACGCGTCCAGCTTCGCTCGCCATCTGCGTGGATTTGCGGAGGCACGCGCAGTCACCCGAATCGAAGGTGAGGTTCGCAGTGTCTCGCTAAATCCACAAAACGGGCACGTCGAGTCGGTCACCCTGGACAGTGGCGAGTCGATCGCTGCCGATCTCTTCATAGACTGCAGCGGCTTCCGGGGCCTCCTCATCGAGGAGGCGCTCGGGACGGGCTACGAGGATTGGAGCCGTTGGCTGCCTTGTGATCGGGCGATCGTCGTACAGAGCGAGCCCACTGCCGCGCCGCCGCCATACACGTCGGTCACCGCCCGCGAGGCCGGCTGGCAGTGGCGCATTCCACTCCAACACCGAAACGGCAACGGATACGTCTACAGCAGTGCGTTCATCGCCGACGATTCCGCCGCAGACACGCTGTTGGCGAATCTCGACGGCCCGCCACTTGCCGCTCCCATGGCCCTGCGCTTCACACCCGGGAGGCGCCGCAAGGCGTGGAGCCGCAATGTCGTCGCCTTGGGGGACACTGCCGGTCGATCCCGCTGACGGACACTCTGCGGGAAAAGATCGAGCTGTTCCGCAGCCACGGCCGGATCCTGCGCGAGGAAGCCGAAGTTTTCCCGGTCATGAGCTGGCTATCGGTGATGGTGGGGCAGAACATCATCCCGCGCCGCTATGACCCGTTGGTGGACAGCCTCGAGCCGGCCGGTATTCAAGCGAGACTGGATGGGTTGCGCACGGACATCCGCCGCTGTGTTGAATCCATGCCGTCGCATTGGGATTTCATCCGGTATCATGCGCCGGCACAAGGGGGATGAAGAATGCCATATCGTTTCTGGCTCGCCGCCGCCGCCGTCCTGGTTCTGAGCACTACTGCGTCCGCCGCTCCCGCCGGGGGCGGTGTGCAGCCCGTCTGCGATCGTCCCTGCATGACCGGTATGCTCGATCGCTATCTCGCCGCATTGGTCCGCCATGATCCGTCGGGTCTGCCCCTGAACCGCGACGTGAAGTTCACCGAAAACACGGCGCGACTGAAGGTTGGAAGCGAGGGATTGTGGATAGCCGCCTCCGAAGCGCCCACCGGCTTCCACATCTACGTCATCGACGTCCCCAACGGCCAGGCCGGCTTTTATGGCGTGATGAAGGAACGGAACAAGCCGTTGATCATTGCCCTGCGGCTCAAGATCGTAAATGGCCAGATTACCGAGATCGAGCACGTGCTGGCGCGCAACCTCCGTCCCGATGCCGTGAAGGCTCTGGCGACCCCCCGGCCCGAGTTCGTCACGGCGCTGCCTGCGGCCAACCGCTTGCCGCGCGCGCAAATGGTCAACATTGCCGACAGCTACTTCGAAGCGATCGAGCACGCGAACGGCAAGCTTGCCCCTTTCGCCGACGACTGCGTGCGACGCGAAAATGGTGGTCAGACTACCCACAATGCCAAACCGGTGCCGTGGCCGGTACCGCTGGGGTCGAAGGCGGCCGATGACGCCATGGCCTATCTGGGCACCCTCAGCTGCAGCGACCAGCTGGACACGCATGTGATGGACTTCATCACGAGGCTTTGGCCGCGCCGCCATGAGATCGTCGATGAGGAGTTGGGGATCGTCTTCTCGTTCCCGATGTTCCAACACCGTGGCGGATCGGGCACCATGAAGGTCTACCACGTACCCGGCGTTGACAGTCTGCCTCTCGGCGGGTCCAACTCGAACATGCAGGCAGGCGAGATCTTCAAGATCGACCGTGGGCACATCGTTGGGGTCGAGGCGATGGGAGCAATGCTGCCGTACGGAACGAAGAGCCCTTGGGCCGACTGAACGGCCCTTGGTGACTTCGGGCCGACTTCCGACCCACTTTCTGGCCGACCTTCACGCCAACTCGAGGAAACCGACATGACAGTGCGCTCGATACCGAATCTCTCCCGTCGTGATGTGCTCGCAGTGGCGGGCGCACTCACGGCCATTGCGTTCACGGCACGTGTTGCGACGGCGGCCGACAGCGGGAAACTGAAGATCGGGATCATCGGGTCAGGTCACGTCGGCAGCGCGCTCGGAGGCGCCTGGGCCAGAACCGGACACGATGTGATGTTCTCTTCGCGCAACCTCGACAACGACAAGAAGCTTGCCGCCCAGGTCGGCGCGCATGCAAGCGCGGGGACCCCCGCGCAGGCAGCTGCTTTCGGACAGGTCCTGCTGTTTGCGGTTCCCTACAGTGCCTTTCCCGAGCTCATCAAAAGCATGGGTAGTTCATTGAAAGGCAAACTCGTGATCAACGCGAGCAACCCCTTCCCGCAGCGCGATGGTGAGATCGCCGATCAGGCGCGCACGAAGGGGGCCGGCGCTTTCGATGTACAACTCCTGCCAGGTGCGCACGTCGTGCGGGCGTTCAACGCCGTCGGCGCGGCCCGTATGGCGAGCGCGCATGAAGCTCCGGGGAAAATCGGTATGCCCCTGGCCGGCGATGACAAGAAGGCCCTGGACCTCGCCTCGGAGCTCACCCGCGAGGTTGGCTTCGAGCCTGTCGTGGTGGGTGGGCCGGAGATGGGTCAGTACCTGATGCCGGGCACGCCGCTCGCCGGCGAGCACCCTCCTGCCGAGATCCGCAGCATCGCGGCGACGCTGAAGCATTGACGTCGAACGGCCCGGCGGCTACCGGGAGAGCACCGGCCGGCGCGGCCAGTGTCGGGGCGGACACATTGCAGGACCGGTTCGTCGCCGACATCCTTAGAAACAACTGCAACAGCGCGATCCTGGAGCGCTGGAACGCGCTGGCACTTGCGAACGGATGGCTCGTTGCGGGCTGCCTGTTTCAAACCGCGTGGAATCTGCAGGCCGGACGCGCGCCGACAGCGGATATCAAGGATTACGATCTCTTCTACTTCGATGCCAACGACACCAGCGAGATCGGCGAACAGCTCGTGCAGGCTCGGGTGGATGAGGTGCTGGGCGACCTGGGAGTAACGGTCGAAGCGTCCAACCAGGCGCGTGTCCACCTTTGGTATCCGGCGTACTTTGGGCATCCCTACCCGCAACTACGCAGCGCGGGCGACGGCATCGACCGATTCCTGGTGCTGGGCACGTGCGTTGGCATCCGGCCCGGTGAGGTCTACGCGCCCTATGGCCTCGAGCTTCTGTACGACGGCGTGCTGACAATGAACCCGTTGACGCCCTACAGCGATCTGTTTGCGCGGAAAGCCGCATCGTACGTTGCCCGATGGCCGTGGCTAAGGGCCGAACCCTGATGCGGCGCCCGGGAGGTATACTCCGGTGCATCGAGTCCGGCAGCCGAGGGTCCCCGCATGATCTCCCGTCGCGACCTGCTGAAGGTGGCCATGGCCGGTGCCGCAATCAACGCCGATGCAGGGATCAACGCCGGTGTCGCAGCCGGCACGCCGATCCTGGGTTTGTTGGGACCGGTCGAGTCCACAGTACCTCCCGAAGCCACGGCTCTCTACCCCTCGGGTGTGCACTTCGAGGCTGCCAGTGTTGGACTGGCGACAATGACACCCGAAGGTTATGACGCGGTCCTGGATCGCATCGCCCCCACGGCGCAGGCCCTGGCGAAACGCGGGGCTCGGGCGATCGCCTTGATGGGCACTTCTTTGAGCTTCTATAGAGGCGCCGCCTTCAATCGGGAGCTCACGCAGCGTGTCGCTCGAGCAAGTGGACTGCCGGCGGTGAGCATGAGTACTGCGGTGATCGAAGGACTGCGAAGCGTGGGAGGTAAACGGCTAGCCATCGCTACCGCTTACGACGACGAAGTGAACCACAGGCTCGAGAGCTTTTTGCACGAGGAAGGCTTTCAGGTCCTGGCGATCCGCGGCCTCGGTGTCGAGAAGGTCGAGGACATTCACGCAGTCACGCAAAAAAGGTTGCTCGACTTCAGCGCCGGCGTGTACGAATCCGCAAAGGGCGCAGACGCACTGTTGGTCTCTTGCGGGGGACTGCACACGCTAGACCTGCTCCGGCCACTGGAACAGCGCTGCGGCGCCCCAGTCGTGTCGAGTCTTCCTCATGGGTTGCGCGCCGGAGTGCGGCTGCTCGGTTTGAGTGGGCGGGTCCCCGGCTACGGCAAGCTGCTAGCGCAGTAACGGACACGACTCCAGCGACAGGCAGCCGCAACGCGCGCACGCGATCAATTCCGCGCGCAGCTCGGAGAGCTGGGCGACTCCACCATCGAGATCCCGCTGCCAGCGACGCAGTAGCGCGCCCCACTCGCCCGCTGTCGGTAGGCGACCGTGAGGCAGAGAACTCAGCAACTCCCGCACCGTGCTCAAGGGGATTCCGACGCTCTGCGCCGCCTTGATCACTACGACCCGTTGCAACGCGTCGGGCGCATAGCGGCGGCGGCTTCCCGCCGTGCGTCTCGCGACGATCAGACCTTTACTCTCGTAGAAGCGGATCGCGGAGACGGCCAAGCCGGTGCGGGATGCGAACTGCCCCACTGTCAACTCCGCCCCGGTGCCGGGATCCTCTGGGATGTTCTTCTTCGCCACTGGCGGGGCTTGACCTGATGTTAACTAGAGGTTCTAGCATCCCTACTATAGTCGCCAAGCACGCCAGGAGGATACCGGCTCGTGTGTTGGTCAGCGCCTTGCTCGTGTGTTGGTCAACGCCTCGCACGCCGAGGTCTTTGGATGCACTCGGGATCGAGAAGCTGGGGGCCGGGCCCCTGCTCCGAGCAGCGATCCCCGGGGTTGTAGAGCGGGCACGTATCCAGCGAAAGGCAACCGCATCCGATACAACTCGTGAGCTCGTCGCGCAACTTCGTCAGGCGCGTGATCCGATCGTCCAGGTCGGTACGCCAGCGTTCGGAGAGCTCGCCCCAGTCCTCGGCAGTGGGCGTGCGGCCCTTCGGCAACGACATGAGAGCATCGCGAATCGCCTTGAGTGGAATCCCAACACGTTGGGACACCTTGATGACCGCTACCCGGCGCAACACATCCCGGGAGTACCGCCGTTGGTTACCCTCCGTGCGCCACCCCTTGATGAGGCCCTTGCTCTCGTAGAAGTGGATCGCCGACACCGCGACGCCGCTGCGCGCGGCCAACTCACCAACCGACAGTTCAGTGTGAATGCCCACAACAGGGGCGACCGGCTTCGGGGCTGGCATGGTTGACCTCATGTTAAGTTGAGATTCTAGTATAGCCAGCAGGGTGACAAACGGGGAGATTCGTGGACAAGACCTCAACGACGGCACCGGAGCCCGGTGGCACGGTCCGTGCGCCGGTTGAAGCCAGCGTCGAAGCCGGCAAGGTGTATTGGTGGTGTGTCTGCGGCCGCAGCCAGGACCAGCCGTTCTGCGACGGGTCGCACAAGGGCACGGGGCTGGCTCCCCTGCGCTACCAGGCAACGGACAGCGGCACGAAGCTCTTTTGCGTGTGCAAGCGTACCGCTCAGGCTCCGCTCTGCGACCGCCAGCCGCCCGAATGCGGCTGCACTTGACATCAACTTATATTGAGGTCGTACCTTAGACGTCGGTGCGATCGGGGCGCTGAATGCGCGTTCTAGAGGGGTGAAAGTGCATGAACACCGTCGGAAACTGGGTTGACCAGGCAGCTCAGCCTGCGCAGCTGCACAGTGTGCTCAGTTCGGTATGGTCATTCCTGCTGCCGGTCGAGCATGCCCAGAAGTCGACGCTGACCCAATTTGCGCTGTCCGCCCTCCAGAACATGGCGCACGCGGTCACCTGGTTCCTGCTGTTCGGAATCGTCGTATACGCGGTCTCGCTGACCCGGGCCGGGCGCCCGGGAGTAAAGCGATTCTCGTATGCCCACCTGGAAACCGAACCGGGCGCAAGGTTCTCCCTGCGGGAGGCGTGGAATTACCTCTTGCCCCGCGGCTTCTACCAGCATCCGTCGTTTCGCTTCGACATGGTGTGGCTGCCCTTCTCCATTGTTCTGAACTTCCTGGGCCTGCTGGGGGTCACCATGGGACCGGGCCTCGTCCAGGGCTGGTTGCTGAAGCAATTCGGTCACTCCCCCGTGACGTTGCCGGAGAACGCAGTCACGATCACCTTGCAGGTGCTGCTGGTCCTGCTGGCGCGCGACTTCGGCCGGTTCATGTGGCACTGGCAGGGTCACGTCTCGCCGTTCTTCTGGGAGTTCCACAAGGGGCATCACTCGGCGGAAGTCCTCCACCCGTTTGGTGTGCGGACGCATCCCGTCGACATGTTCATCCGTAACACCTACACCGGTGTGGGCAGTGGCTTGATTGCCGGCGGGCTGATCTACGCGCTGGGGATGAGCTATAGCCTCACGACGGTCTACATAATCACCGTCTGCCTGGCCGTGTTCGGCGTACTCGAGATCTTCGAGCACACCCACATCCGCATCTCCTTCGGCAAGACGCTCAATCGAATCTTCTATGCGCCGTTCATGCATCACTTTCACCACGGCGCGCGGCTAGAGCACATGAATGTCAACCTCGGGATCACCGGCGGCCTGACCCTGTGGGACTACCTGTTCCGCACGTTGTATTGGCCGAAGGAGCAAGAGGACATCGTGTGGGGCGCTTCCATGGAGGAGTTGGGCGAGAACAATCCCCACCGCACGCTCAAAGGATTCATCGTCGGCCCGTTCGTGGCGGCGTTCCGGACCCTGCGCCGTAACAAGGCGGACGGGCTGGCGGCGCCGACTGCCAACAGCGCGGCTTGAGCGTCGCTGAGCACTACGACGTCCTGATCGCAGGAGCAGGTCACGGTGGCACGCAGCTCGCTCTGACATTGCGTCAACGGAAGTTCGGGGGCTCGGTCGGGCTCGTTGGCGGCGAGCCCGACCTGCCCTACGAGCGGCCGCCTCTCAGTAAGGAATACCTGGCCGCGGAGCGCTCGTTCGAGCGCTTGATCTTCAGGCCGCAATCGTACTGGCGGGATCGGCAGATCGCGCTACGACTGGGCAGTCCGATTGCAACCGTCGATCCGGTCGATCACAGCGTCTGCCTCGCTTCGGGCACACGACTGCGTTATGGCGCTCTCGTCTGGGCCTGCGGCGGGGAGCCGCGCCGACTCACCTGCTCCGGATCCGACCTGCCCGGAGTGCACACCCTGCGTACCCGCCTCGACGCAGACAACCTGCGATCGCAGCTTGCCGACGCACGTCGGATCGCGATCGTTGGCGCGGGCTACATCGGACTGGAGGCCGCGGCTACGCTGCGCAAGCTCAACAAAGAAGTTACGATTGTTGAAGCTCTCGACCGTGTGCTCGCACGCGTCGCTGGCGAGACGCTCTCACGCTTTTACGAGACCGAGCATCGTGCGCATGGCGTGGAGCTGCTGTTGGGTTCGACTGTCGACTGCATCGAAGGCGATGGCTCGCGCGTACGAGGCCTGCGGATCAACGGCGGCAGGTTTGTCCCTGCGGATCTGGTCATCGTGGGCATCGGTATCATCCCGGTCACTCAGCCACTCGTGTCCGCCGGCGCTGCGGTGGGCAACGGCGTGCTCGTAGATGACTATGGACGAACCTCACTTGCTGACGTCTACGCGCTGGGGGACTGTGCACTGCATGCGAATTATCACGCCGACGGCTCGCTGGTACGCCTGGAGTCGGTCCAGAATGCGACTGACATGGCGCTCACGGTTGCGAAAGCGATCACTGGCCAGTCGGAGCCGTATCGCGCGGTCCCCTGGTTCTGGTCGAATCAGTATGATCTGCGGCTGCAGACCGTCGGACTGTCGGCGGGACACGATGATGCGATCGTGCGTGGCGAGCCGGCGAGTCGCAGCTTTTCGGTCGTCTATCGGCGCGGTGGCCGCGTCACGGCGTTGGATTGCGTGAACGCACCGAAGGATTTCATGCAGGGCCGCGCCTTGGTGCGGGACCGGATCAGCGCCGCGCCAACTGATCTTGCGAACACCGGGATGCCGCTCGCAGCTCTCACTAGAGTAGAAGAGACCGCCGTCCAGCAGGAGTAGGTAACCGATGAGCGAGGGGGAATCGGACGAAGCAACCGGCGTGAAGTCGCTTCTCGGGCGTTTCGTCGATCGCGGTCTGAGCCGCCGGGGATTCCTGAGCGCTTTGGCGGGGCTGGGTATGTCAGCCGAGGCCGCGCGCGCGCTCGCTGCAGACTTTTCGGCCTTTGCCGACCCACCGAGTGCAGACGGCAAACCACGGCCGCTCCCACCGTGGGCTCGCGTGGTGACCGGTAACGGCGGCACGCTGTTGGTCGAGCAGTTGAAGGCGTCCAAGTGCCGCTATCTCTTCACTACGCCGTCCTCCGGCGAGGCCACGGTGTTCGACGCTCTCGTCGATCAGACGACCATCCAGATCATCCAGGTGCTGCACGAGGGCTCCCTTACGGCCGTCGCTGACGGCTACGGCAGAGCCTCGCGAACGACACCCTTCGTGCTGCTCGCCCGCCCCGGTCTGCCGAATGCCATGGGCCAGATGTACAACGCATGGAAGGACTACACGCCCATGGTCGTCATGGTTGACGACGTCAATGTGGCGACACTGGGTCAGGATGGATTCGAAGCCGTCGACCACATGAGCTCCATGACCGCGCCGATCGTGAAGTGGCACTGGTCGATCGAGGCTTCGTACAAGATTCCGGAGATGCTGCGACGGGCGCTGAAGTTCTCCGGCACGAAACCACGGCGGCCGGTTTTTCTGGCGTGTCCCGAGGACCTGTTGTCGGGTCAGGACAGCGCCGCCGTGATCGATCAGGACAAATACGACGTCGAGAGCGAAGTACGTCCCTCGGCAGAGGCAGTCACGCGTATCGCGAAGCTGCTTGCCGGTGCGCGCAGCCCTCTGATCTATGCCGGCGATGATGTCAGGTATTGCGGGGCCGAGCCGCAACTGCTGGAACTGGCGAATCTCCTCTCGATTCCGGTGGTGAATGATTCCTCGGGGTGGTCGCGGAACTTCCCGACCGACCACCCTTTGTTCGCCGGCCGCTTCGAGTTGAATGCGCGCTACCCGAAAGACGTAGACGTACTTCTCCACCTTGGGTCGCGCTTTCAGGTCGGGACGGGACGGACCATCCGCCTCGGCTCGCAGACGCGCTTGATCCAGATCGGCCTGGACAGCACCAACATCGCACGCAACTACCCGGTCGAGCTCGCGGTCGTCGCGGACGTTCGCCTCGCCCTCAATGACCTCCTCGCCGAGCTCGAGCGCATGGGACCGAACGCGCTGTCCGGGACCGCAGAACGGCTCGAGCAAGCCCGCTCCTTCCAGTCCGACCGCAAGGCGATGCTCGAGAGCATTCGCCGCCAGCAGTGGGACAGCGAGCCGTTGAGTGAGTCGCGGCTGCTGGCCGAAGTCGACGCCGGAATTGCGCGCAACGCGAATGTCGTGTCGGACGGCGATACCTTCAGATCGCTGCTCGAGTACAACCTTCACTTCGGGCCGGACGGACGCGACCTTTACGCAACCA
Source organism: Steroidobacteraceae bacterium (assembly GCA_036499585.1). Taxonomy (GTDB): domain Bacteria; phylum Pseudomonadota; class Gammaproteobacteria; order Steroidobacterales; family Steroidobacteraceae; genus 13-2-20CM-66-19. The sequence goes on along the minus strand of DASYDM010000053.1, from coordinate 68,523 downwards.
CAGGCGGCTCACTGGGATGGGGACTGCCGGCGGCATTCGGGGTGCAACTGGCGCAGCCCTCGCGGCCTGTCGTTGCACTGGTGTCGGACGGAAGCTTCCTGTTCAGCGGCCCGCAGGTGTTGTGGACCTACGCGCGATACCACGCTCCGATCACTGCGATAGTGCTCAACAATCGCAGTTATAACGGCGAACGCAATCGCATCCTCATGGGGCGCGGCCGGGCGTACCAGACCGGTCGGGACATGGTGTGCTACCTCGGCGACCCTGACATCGACTTCGCGAAACTCGCCGCCGGCTTCGGTGTGGCGGGTGAGGTCGTCAAGCGGCCGCAAGAGTTGGGACCGGCGCTGGCGCGAGCCCGAACCCAGAACGGATCGGGAAAGCCCTATCTGATCGACCTCCACATGGAGCGCACGGGCAGTCTCGCCACCTCCACCTGGCACCCCGAGTTCCGTGTAGCCGACGTTGGAGGCCGGTCCTCGTGAGACTCAGATACCTGATCGTCGTGGCAGGGTTCCTGTCGTCTGCCGTTCTGGCCGATGAGGGAGCACAAACCGGCAAAGGGTTGATCGACAGTCTCTGTACTCAATGTCACGGCTTGCAGCCGATTGCCTCCGTCCGCAACGGCGCCGAAGGGTGGCGGACGACGGTGTACAAGATGGTGCAGAACGGCTCGCAGGTTCGCTCTCCTGCCGAGCTCGACGCCATTGTCGACTACCTTGCCAGCACGTACGGCCCAGGAGCCGGCCCAATGGTCACCGGCGCGCTTCCGCCGGGTGCCCCGCTTGGACCCACTCCATCGCCGGGGACTGCTCCGCCCCGAACCGCTGCACCGCTCAAGAGCAATGCCATTGCGCTACCCGCAGGCAAAGGCGCCGATCTCGTCAAGGCGCACTGTGCGCTGTGCCACGACCTCGGTCGTGTGGTCTCGACGCGCAGGACCGCAGAGCAATGGCAGCAGTACACGCGCGTCATGTTGGCGCGCGGCTCGCTTGCACCGGGACGCGCTGCCAGCGATTCCATCGCGGCCTACCTGACCGAGCACTTCGGGGCGCGGCCTTGAATGACATCTGGCGCTTGACCTCAACCTAGATTCAGCTCGTAGACTTGCCGTGTCCCCCCTGTGGGCGGGGCTCGACGGGCGTGTCGGGTTCCGCCCTTTCCTTTTGGGCCGCCTGCCTTTGACCCTTCCCGACCGGGCCCTGAGCCTGGCGCTCCTTTTATAGCTACCCGGAACCGATAGTCTTCCAGGACTGTAAGCTTCGTGCTACATATTCGTCCAATTTGTAGCACGAAGGTGGCATATGCCTACCCCCCACCGTCCAACGGCCGCCGTACAGCGCGCGCTGCGCAAGCTGGGCGCCGACATCCGCGACGCCCGCCGCCGCCGCCGGCTGCCCATGTCAGTGGTCGCGGACCGGGCCTTCACGTCGCGCTCGACACTGCAGAGAGTCGAGGCCGGTGATACCAGCGTGGGCATCGGTATCTATGGCGCCGTCCTGCAAGCGCTCGGCCTCCTCGATGGCCTGAGTCACGTTGCCGATATCAGCAGCGATAGTGTTGGTCAGGAATTGGCGAGCGCCGACCTACCCAAGCACATCCACGCAAAGCGCGCCGGCGGACGAGTCCGCAATGGCTGACTTCGAAGTGCACATCGACCTGAACGGCCGCACGCGCCCGATCGGATTGGCGAGGACCCATCGCGCTCGTGGCACGCAGACCATCCTCTTCGAATACGATGATGCATGGCTCAATGACCCGGAACACTTCTCCTTGGAGCCCGCCCTGGCTCTGAGCCGCGGCACCTTCGCTCCTGCTGCAGGGCTCAACACATTCGGATCTATTGGCGACTCGGCACCTGACACCTGGGGTCGGCGCCTGATGCAGCGCGCGGAACGGCGTCTCGCGGAGCGCGAGCAGCGGGCTGTTCGCACACTCATGGAAAGTGACTACTTGCTGGGAGTTACGGACGAGACCCGCCTCGGGGCCCTGCGCTTCCGCAAGTCAGGTGAAGAGCCCTTTCAAGCGCCCACTCGCGCAGGCGTGCCCGCTTTGATCGAACTCGGCCGACTACTCAAGATCACCGAACGGATCTTTCGTGACGAGGAGACCGGCGAGGACCTGCAGCTCATCTTCGCGCCAGGTTCCTCGCTCGGCGGCGCACGCCCTAAGACGTCGGTCATCGACCAGCACGGCAGACTGTCCATCGCCAAGTTTCCGAAGGAGACTGACGAGTACAGCATGGAAACCTGGGAAGAAATCGCTTTGCGGCTGGCGGGCCGGGCGGGAATCACGACCCCACGACACGAGCTTGTCGAGGTCACCGGGAAGGCCGTGATGCTATCCCAGCGCTTCGATCGCGCCGACGCAATCCGTATTCCATTCCTGTCGGCGATGGCGATGATGGGCGCCAAAGACGGTGAGCGCGGCAGTTATCCAGAGATCGTCGACGCCCTCACTAGGCATGGGGCGCAAGGCAAGACGGACGCTCACGCCCTCTATCGTCGCGTCGTCTTCAATGTCCTGATCTCGAACGTCGACGATCACCTGCGCAACCACGGCTTCCTGTGGCTTGGCAAAACCGGTTGGTCGCTCTCCCCTGCCTATGACCTGAACCCCGTCCCAACTGATCTGAAGGCTCGCGTCCTGACAACCAACATCGACCTCGACGAGGGCACGTGCTCTCTCGACCTGCTCGAGGCGTCGTCGGGCTTTTTCGCTCTTGCCTTGGCACAGGCACGCAAGATCATCAAGGAAGTAGCAACCGTCACTGCGAGGTGGCGCGAGACCGCCAAGGCCGCCGGAGCCAAGTCGCGCGAGATCGACCGGATGGCCAGTGCATTCGAGCACGAGGATCTCAGGCGCGCACTGGAGTTATGACACGGAGGCGGCAGGCGCGCGAGCGCGCCTGCCGCCCGTGCAGAACCTTCGTCAGAACTTCCCGCGGATGCCCAACTTCCAGGTCGTACCGTAGGTGTCGAAGTACACCGGATTGGTCGGATAGCCGTTGCCGCCCGGCGCGATCGGCGGCTGCTTGTTGAACAGGTTGTTGATCGAGGCGAACACCGAGATGTGATCGCTGAACTCGTACGACCCCGAAAGGTTGAAGTACGTCGCGCCGGCGACCGAATTGTCGTTGATGCTGTTCGGGCTGGTCGAGCTGTACCCCGCATCGCCCGGAGCCACCGCTACCCCACCCACACCGCTGAGCTCCTCGTACTTACCGCTGCCGATGTAGCGGGCCTGAAGCGTCGCGATGGCCGGCCCATAGCTATAGGTGAGGTAGAAATTCGACTGCCACTTCGGCGAGGTGTTGAAGCCACCGAAGGCCGCCGTCGGCCCCGACTGACCGGCATAGTTGACAGGTGCGGCGCCGAGCCCGGCATCGATCGTCATGTTGTAGAGCCAGGAGGTCAACAGCCGGAAGCTGAGATCTCCGTAGCCCTGCAGCGGCAGACGGTACGTGGCCTCGAAGTCCACGCCCCGCGTCTCATACTTGCCCAGGTTCACAGCCGTATTGTTGATGGTCTGGATGGTGCTGAAGTCGCCGGGCGTGCCGAACGTGACGCGATTGCAGAACGCCTGCTGGCCCGCGAAACAGAGGTTCACGATGTTCTGGACCCCCAAAGCGAACGGCGGACCGCTGATCGGGTCGTTGATGGTGATCTTGTACCAGTCGGCGGAGAACTGCAGCCGATCCAGCGGCCCCGACTTCGGTGCGAAGACGAAGCCAACGGTCGTAGTGTCTGCGTTTTCCGGCTGCAGATTGATGTTGCCGCCGGTCAACGGGGTCACCACATAGCTGGCCGGCTGGTTCGGCAGGCGCTTGGGATCGGGATTGTTGATCGTCCCGAACGGGCCGCCCGAGGAGACCGCGTACGACTCATACAGCTCGCGGAAGCCAGCCGCACGGACGTCGCGCGAACGGGTGCCACGCAACCTGAACGAATCGCCGAGATCCCAAATGAAGCTCAGCTTCCAGCTATCGATGTTGTGGGTCACGGACTGACCGTTCGTCGCAGCACCGGCGGTCTCGTTCTGGTTCTTGTTCTGAGTCTCGCGGAAAGCGCCGTCGAACTCGAGGTACTTGGCCAGCGTCAGATCCTTGAGCACCGGCACGGTGAACTCACCGTACCCTTCCAGCACGGAGATCTTGCCGCCGTAGTCGAGGCCGTAGCTCAGGAAGTAGCTGTTGTACCAAGGCTGATCGGCCAGATCGTGCGTGACGCTCGAGGTATCCCGACGCGCTTCCGCACCGAACTCCGCCTGCACCGGGCCAGCGCCGAACCCGTCGAACAGGTTGCCGCCGATATTTGCGGACAACACTTCCTGCTTGAGGGTGGAGAATTCCATGAGCGTCTTGAACGCGTACGCCAGACCCTGCGGGGTGGCATTGCTGGTGCCGAAGAGATTGAGCGGCGAGCAGCCCGCGGCGGCCGCGTTGAACGCGGGGCCGGGGAGCGTCGCGCGGCAAACGATATTGCCACTGGCGGGATCGCGGACCGCATCCAGCGCGAACTGCAGATAGCTGCCGACGACGTTGTTGAACAGATGCTGATCGTTCTTGTTCTGGCCCCACTCGAAGTAGGCATCCCAGTTCCAGCTCGAGGAGATCTGGCCCTTGAGACCACCGGTCACGCGGACGACGTCGTTGTTGGTCTCGTTGCGGGCCGGCGCGATGCCGTTCATGTTGTAGCCCAGAAGGCCTCCGCCGATCGAGTTACCGCACGGATAGGCAGCCGGTGCGCACAGTGGCGGCGGAATCGGTATGGACGGTGCCAGCGCGTTGGCGCCCCCCGCCTGAAACTGCGCCGGCAGGTACGGATTGTCGTACGAGATGTGGCTGCTGAGCGGGACGAACACGCCAGTGGCGACCTCGAGCGCGATAGGCCCGATGGCGCCGTTGGCGACGCGATTGACCGCCTCGCTCTTCGCGTACATGACCTGCAGGAAAGACGTCAGATTGTCGGTGAGCTTGGAGTCGGCGTACGCAAGGCCGGTGTAACGCTTCACAGCCGGCTTCAGTGTGGTGCCGTCGTAGGCACCCACGCCGGTGGCGCCCGCGCCCTGACTGAACCCGAACACGCCCGCACCGTCGGCATACAGGCCCGGAGCGAAGACGGATGCTCCGGTGCCGGAGGCATTGAAGTTGTACTGCGGACCGGTCGGGATGCAGACGCCCAGCGGCACCTGGCACGGCGTCAGAACACCGCTCTGGCTCTGGTTGCCCAGTGTTGCGTTGGGCCCGATGATGTAGTGCGGCAGGCCATTGGGTGGGACGGCCGCCGCCGTGGCCGTTGCGGGAAGACCGTTGTACAGAGTATTCGTGTACAGCCCGGCACCGTTCCTGCACCAGTCGCGAACCTGCGCGCACAGGCCGATATCGTCCTGCTTCTCGTACTCGGCACCCACGATGAAGTGAGAACGGTCGCCAAGGTCGTGGCCGTATCCGAGCGAGAAATGGGTGTCCCCGCCGTCGTGGTGTGTGGTTTCACCATAGTCGGCCTGGAATTTGAGGCCATTGAGCTTCTTGTCGAGGATGATGTTGACCACGCCGGCCACCGCATCGGAGCCGTAGACGGCGGAGGCGCCACCGGTGACCGTTTCGGTACTCGCCACCAACATCGACGGAATCAGAGTCACGTCCACGCCACCGCCGGTGGCCTGCGGCACGACGCGCTCCGTGTCGATCAATGTCAGAGTACGTGTTCCGAAGAATGGATTCAGGCCGCGCAGGTTCGCCAGCTGCGCCCCGACGTTGAAGTTACCCAAGCCGACATTGTTGGCGGCAAAGAAGTTTGAATTGGCCGGCAGCTCGCCCAGCACCTGGCCTACGTTGACCAGACCCAGGTTGTTGATGTCCTGCGAATTCACCACCGTGACGGGATTGGGCGTCGTGAACGTCGATCGCGCAATGCGCGAGCCGGTGACGACGACCTCCTCGAGGCTGGTGCCCTGTGTTGAACTCGACGGCGGTGTGCCGGCGTCCTGGGCGACGGCGACGGCGCTTGCGAGCGTCACCCCCAAAATTGCGATGGACGAGCACAGCGCGTGTGCAAACACACGGACCGTGCCCAACGCTGCCGCTCGTGTGGGCTGGAAACGATGGCTCATGGAGTCCCCCCTCAGTGACCGGGCACCTGGTGCCCTTTGCAGTTGCAGGGCGGCGTCTTGTGCGCCTGAACCCCGCCCGCCATTGCCATTCGAACCCGCGCAGCTTGCGAGGGTTTTTTGCACAAGTCAAATAGGCCGGCGAAGCTATTACGCAGGCAAATCGCTAATTGCGTCTTCATTTTGCAAATAATGCGGCCCCGGCGCCGATGTGCCAAAGTTTCTCTCCGGGAAGACAACGTTTCCTTCCGGGAAGAGCTTCACGCCTCATGCAGCGACCGAAGAAAGCGAAAACCGCACAGCTCGTGCTGAGCCGGGGCGACGAGGGGGGGCCGCTCGGCCGCGAGCTCACCAGCCTGCGTCTGATGCGCCTCGTCGATTTCATCCAGCGCAGCGCCTCGCGCGCGTTTCCGCGAGTCTGCGGGCTGTCCAACTTCGAATGGCGCATGCTCACCCTCGTCTGCGAGATGCCCCAGCTCTCGATCAATGACATGGCCGCGCTGCTGCAGCGAGGCGTGGGGCAAGTGAGCCGGACCGTGAAGAAACTGGTGACGGCAGGTTTGCTTCACCGCGCAAACCGGACCGGTGGCCCGGGCGTGTTGATCACTCCCACTCCTCTGGGACGGACGGTATACGGTCCGTTGGAGAGGCTTGCGAGACAGCGCAACTCGGCAATCATCGCCGGCCTGAGCTCGCGGGAGCTGAAGGTTCTCGATCACTGCATCGCCGTGATGACTGCCAATTCGCGCGCCCAGCTGGCACAGGAGGAAGGGCTGCAGGGGGAAGCAGACTAGCCTCGAGCCAGGGCCTCCGTGCCGTGGCGACCCGCGCGGGATCCATTGGCCCGAAGGCCAGGTTTCGAATTTAATGACCATCCCGGGGTGGGCGGAGCGTCGGTAGACTGCGATGAAAAGAACAATTGCGCGTGCTGTAACGCTGGCTCTCACCATCTATGCGGCAACCGGGACTTGGCTGGTGCATGCGGCGGCTCCACCGAAGACTCTGTTCGACAGCGGCCCCGTCGGTTTCACCCCCCAACAAGCGCAGCGGGGAGAGGCCGCCTACACCAAGAGCTGCGCCTCGTGTCATGGTCGCCATCTGAACGACGGCCAGTTCGGACCTCCTATGAAAGGCGACGTGTTCAGGTCGCACTGGAACACCCAGACGCCGGAGGCGCTTCGGACTCTGATCGTGCAGCGGATGCCTCCCGCAAGCCCGGCAAGCTTGGATAGCCGCACCTACACGGATATCGAAGCCTATCTGCTGCAGGAAAACGGTGATAAGCCCGGCGCACGGGAGCTTGTGGTCGCGGACGCGCCGGCCGCTCCTGCGGGCGCCTCAGGCCCGTCGGCGCACAAACCGGCAGCGAACACCTCCAGCGCCGCTCGCATCGACAATCAGGACGCCACGTACCGCGCGGCGATGGCTGCGCAACAGAACTTGCTGGGCAGGCTGACGCCGGTGACTGACGAGTTGCTGCGAAGCCCCCCTCCCGCCGATTGGCTGATGTGGCGCGGAACCTATGCCACTCAAAGCTACAGCGCGTTGAAACAGATCAGCCGGACCACCGTCCGCGGGCTCGGTGTCGCGTGGACACTGGCTTTGCCACCGAGTGCCAATGAAGCCGCGCCGCTGATCCATGACGGCGTGTTGTTCATCGAAAGCGCCAATACGATCGAAGCCGTGAACGCCGTCGACGGCAGCATTCTGTGGCGTTATATCCGTCCGCTTCCGGAGGCCCTGGAAAACGGGCGCGAAGCTCGAATGAAGGGGCTTGCGATCTATGGGGACAAGCTCTATGCGCCGACTGCGGACGGCCACATCGTCGCGTTGGACGTCAGGACCGGCGCCCTTCGCTGGGACCACGCGGTCGTCGCCCCCGCGCAGGGAGTACGACCCGGCTTGGTCGATGGCGCCTACTTTCACATCTCGGGCGGTCCGCTGGTCGCTCACGGCAAGGTGGTCGTCGGCGTCAGCTTGGGGATCGACACGGGCGGCGGGGATTGGATCGTCGGCCTGGATGCGCAGACCGGCATCGAGAAGTGGCGCTTCGACACCATCGCCCGTCCCGGCCAGCCTGGCGGGGACAGTTGGAATGGCGCCCCGGTGAAGGAGCGCTTCGGTTCCGGAGTCTGGTCGATCGGCAGCTACGATCCGGAGTTGAATCTGGTCTATTTCGGGACGGGCAACACCTACGATGTCGGCACGCTGTTGATACCGCGCAACGGCAAGAGCCCGTCGAACAACGATGCGCTGTACACGGACTCGACAGTCGCCCTCGACGCCGATACCGGCAAGCTCTCCTGGTATTACCAGCATATGAACCGCGACGTCTGGGACCTGGACTGGGTGTTCGAGCGGTCGCTGGTCACCCTGCCGGTCAACGGCAAACCGACCAAGCTGGTGGTCACGGGTGGCAAAAGCGCGATCTTCGACGTCGTGAGCGCCATCGACGGCCGATACCAGTTCTCCAAAGACCTGGGGGTACAGAACCTGGTATCCGGCATCGACCCGAAGACCGGCAGAAAGATCATCCAGCCCGGGCTCGAGCCGCAGGCAGGTCGGACCGACCTCATTTGCCCGGTCGCATCGGGCGCACGTAACTGGCCGACCACGGCGCTCGACCCGACGACCGGCTATCTGTACGTGCCGCTTGCCACCAACTACTGCATGGACTACAGCTGGGTCGCCCGTGGTGGGGCCCAAGTTGCCGCCGGCGGCGATGACCTGCGCCTGCAGGGCCGGCCGAAACCCGGCAACGACGGCAACTTCGGCCGCATCGACGCGATCAATCTCAAGACCCGGCAACTGGTCTGGTCCCACCCGCAACGCGCACCCGCCGCTTCGTCTCTGCTGGCCTCCGCCGGCGGCTTGTTGTTCAGCGGTGCGCGCGACCGCGAATTCCGCGCTTTCGATGCGGCGAACGGCAAGGTGTTGTGGCAGGTCCGGCTGAATGCTTCGCCGAGCTCATCGCCCGCGACCTACAGCGTCGGCGGTACGCAGTACGTGGCTGTGGTGGCAGGTGGCGGCGGTGCTTTTGACTCGGGCACCCGCAGCCTGACGCCGGAGATCATCGACCCGCCCGCTGGAACCACTTTGTGGGTGTTCAAGCTGACTGAGTCGCCCCCCGAGGGACGCTGAGGCGCTGGCGCCGAGCGCCGACGTCACATGCTTCGAGGGCGGGCGCCCGCGCGCCCGCCCTGCCCTGTCGGATCTTCAGAACTTCGCCCGAACGCCTACGTAGTACCGGCGCCCGATGGTGTCGTAGTCCTGAAGGGTCGAGCCCACGTTGTTGTTGACGCCCGTCTGGGCGCCGACAGTCTCGGGCCACTTGTTCATGACGTTGTCGATGCCGGCCCGCAGATCGAGGTTGTCCGTGAGAGCCCAGTGGCCGAACACATCGATCTGATCGTGCTTGGCGGCTCCCTGCACGATGGCGGCGGAGCCCGGTGCCGGCGCAATGGCCGGCAGGTGCTGCCAGCGCAGGCCACCCGACGCCCGGCCCAGGGCGTACGTCAGGGTCGTGAACAGCTTGTATCGGAATGAAGAGTTCACGGTGGTTCCGGAGTAGTCGACTGCCGGTGTGGCGACGAATGTCTGGACTGCGTACTCCTTCAGATAGGTGCCGGTGACGTTCATCCCGAACGTACCGGGGATCGAGCCACCCGACTCCGACGGGCGTACCGACCAGTCGAACTCGGCGTCCAGGCCCTCGGACTTGATGCCACCCTGATTGATGTACGGCGCGTTGTAGTTGCGGCCCGCTCCCCACGGATCACCGGGCGTGGTCTCGCGGTTGATGAAGGCACACGAAGGTGAGCCAGCGAACAGCTGGGCGCCGCTAACAGAGCCAGCCCCGGCCGCGATCTGCGGGTTGAACCGTGGATCCAGGCACTGCTGATATACGGCGTTGTAGTCCGCAACGCCTATGGCGTCCTTCAGGTTGATCCGGTACCAGTCCACCGACAAGGTCATATGCGACAGCCACGCCGGGTCGAACGGCGAAGTCAGGACGGTACCGATCGTCACGGTCCGCGCACTCTCGGACTTGAGGTTGGGGTTACCCTGAATGATGGCGATGGAGTACGGGAAAGCGCCGGTAAACGCGGCCGGCCCGAACACCGTGTAGTTGTAGTTGTTGGCAGCGTCGGAGCCCGGCACCATGTACTGGCCGCTGTTGCCCTGCCGGATCATCAGGTATTGGCACAGCGCCTGGACGTTGTAGCGGTTCGCGTTGCCGGGGACGTTGCCCCAACTCGGAGTCACCGAGAAGTAAGCGCAAGGATCAGGCGTGATCGTGCCGCTGGTACCCGTGATCTGCGAGCTACCGGGCGGGGTGAACAACTCGGCGATGTTCGGCGCCCGGTTGGCCACTTCCAGTCCGCCCCGGAACTTGATCCAGTTGGTGACCGCCCAGTTGCCCTGCAGCTTGAAGGTGTTCACCCCGCCGGCGGTGTTGTACTTGGAATGGCGGAAGCCCGGATCGATCTCGATGGACTTGGCGAACGGTGCATCCTTGAGAAGCGGAATCGACAGCTCGGCATAGGCCTCCGAGGCGTGCGTCGCGCCCTGCACACCCACGGGCATGATAATGTTCTGCAGGACGATGGCCGCGTCCTGGTTGGCGTTGAAACCCGAGTCGGGGTTGAAGTTGAACGAGTCCGCCCGATAGTCGGCGCCGATCGCATACCGCAGCCGGCCTGCCCCGAAGGGCATGTTGAGCAGACTTCCCGTGAGATCCGCTTCGACGTTGTCCTGGGTGATCTGCGTGATGGTGTTCATCCGCAGCAGGAACCAGTCGGCGCAATCCTTCGAAACCGAGGGCGTGTTGTTCACGCTGCCGTCGGCGTTGAAGATGGGCAGGCCCGAGGTGCAATGCCCGGTGACGGCCAGAGTCGCGGGATTGGACCAGTTCTGACCGTACAGGTTGGCATTGAGCAGTTCCTGCAGGCGGTTCAATTGCGGGAAGCCGTCCGGCTGCTCCTGGATGTTGTTGGTCTTGCCGTGCGAGCCGAACACCTCCCACGTCGCATCCGTCCCCGGAATATCGCCGTCGAAGCCGCCGGTGAACTGATAGACGCTCGAGGTCGAGATGTCGGTGAATCCCGGCACGTAGTCCATCGTGGCCTGGTACTGCCACGGCTGGTTCGCCCCGGTGCCCGGAATGATGTTGCCGGTCGTGGGGTTCGTCTTGACGGTCCGCGAGTTCAGGATCGCGGCCAGCTGGGACGGTACCGGATGGAAGCCGATGGCAGGGCCACCCGCGGCCTGGGAGGCAGCCGAAGCCGCATTCGCGCACGCCTGCCCGAAGGTCGCGGAGCTCGGATCGTCGCAAGCCGGGTTGTACGGCACCGACAGCACCCAGACGGCCGTGTCGTTCGAGGAGTGGAAGCCCGTGAACGTCGTCCGGGACTCGCTGAAGTTCACTTCCAGGAAGCTGCTCAGATGGTCATTGAACTGGAAGCGGCCGACGCCGAACGCGGACCATCGCGTCAGGGGGATCTGCAACTGGTCGTTGTCGGTGGCATTGAAGCCCAGGCTGCCGTTGCGGTTGATCTTGTAATTCCCGAGCGCGGTCGCGCCGAGCGGACCGGTGTAGGGGTGCGCGGCATTCTGGGGATTGTTGACGTCGAAGACATTGCCGTTCTGGTCGATGGTGTAGTTCGAGGTGTTCTTGCCCAGCCAGCCCCCCGCCGGAGCGGCAGGCAGGTTGACGAAGCCGGGATAGTAGTTCGTCAGGTTGGCGCCCGGGGCGCCAGCCACGGTCCCGGGGTCGTTCCAGCCGGCACGTACCCAGGCGCGGTCCCGGCCCTGGATCCCGCTTCGATCAGCGTAACTCAAGGACAGCATGATGTTGCCCTTGTCGTTGGCGAAGTTGGTGCCCATCAGCGCCGAGATCTGCGGTTCGCGGTCGTCGCCCTCCTGGGCCTGACCGTACTGCGCGTCGAACTCCATGCCCTGGAAGTGCCGTTTCAGCTTGAAGTTGACGACACCGGAAATCGCGTCGGCGCCGTAGGTGGAAGCAGCACCGCCAGTAATAGTCTCCACGCTGTCGATCGCCGCGAGCGGGATCGTATTGACATCGATTGCCAGTGTGGCGTTGATCGGCTGAGCGCGCCGTCCGTCGATCAGCACCAGGGTGCGGTTGGGGCCGAGGCCGCGCAGATCCAGGGTCTCGGCACCCTGAGTGGCCGTCGCCGACGGGAATGGGTTCTGCGCCGGGCTGAAGGCACTCTGGCTGCCCGAGGGCTTGAACATCGGCAGTTGGTTGAGGGTGGACTCGATGGCGACCGAAGACTTGTTCTCGAACGCGTCCGCGTTGACGGTGACCAGCGGGCTCTGCGACTCGTAGTCGGCCCGCTTGATGCGCGAGCCCGTGACGACGACTTCCTCGAGCGTATCGGCCTTGCCAGGGGCTGCCGCGACCTCCTGAGCGCTAGCGAGGCCGTTGTATCCGGCCAGGCTCGCGACCGCGAGCAGGCCGCTGACCGTCCGCCTGATGTTTCCCGCCCTCTGGCCCGCACCAAGACCTTCGCCCGGGCGCATCACAACACGCGCCGCGGAAACCCTTCGAATATCATGACCGCTCATTGGAACTCCCCCTACGCTCGTGGACGAGTGGCTGCGCCTCAACGCAAGCCGCGGACGAGGTTCGAGTTGTCCTCTCGATTCAAACACCGTCGGTTTCCGGGGGATCTCGCGCCAACGCGAGCACACAACGCATCGGCGCGCGGCGACTGGCTGCCGTCGCTGCCCTTTGCGATACTCCCCCTGACCGACCGGTGATCAGACTTGTCCCGGCTCGTTATTGATTTCCCACAGGTGCCGCCGGCGCGGACGCCGGGCGGTGTGGCGATGCTCGCGCACGCAAGATGTATTGGCGCTGACGTCGGAATGAACAGACGATGAACCTTCAATGAACTGCTGCGGCGCAAGGTCGGATTCCCACACGTTGGCTGACGGTTCGCTGGCGAACCCGGGATAAAAATGCACCTCGGGACTTTGCGTCTGAAGTTGGCCACGATCGCCGCAGCGGGCTTCGTGCTCACCGGACTGATGACGGTTCTCGTGTTACAGACGACTCGCGCGGCGCACGAAGTCGTCGAGCAGGCGCAAGCGAGCCACGATCGGACACGGGTGTTTGCGCGACTGCTCTCGACGGGCAACCGTCTCCAGAGACTTACCTATGACGACGCCCGGGCAAGGAGCGCGCAGAGCGAAGCGGACGTACGCACTGCGCGTGTTGACTTCGCTGACGCGCTAGCGGCCCTGCGCGCGATGCCCCAGACGACGCCTCATGAGCGAGCCCTGGTCCAGACCATCGGGATCCAGGCAGAGGCAGTGCTCGACCTCTTCTCACATGGCCGGGACATCGTAAGCGCCGTGGACAAAGTGTGGCGGGACGGCGGCTCACATGCAGCGCTCTCGGAGGTCAAGGTTCGATCCGAACCCTACAGGGTGTTTGCCGAGACGGTGAGCGGCGAGGTGGAACGTGGCGATCGGCAAGTTTCGAACGCAACCTCCCGGGCCCTCGCACAGCAAAGATCGGTCCAACACGCCGCGTTCGTAGGCCTCGCCCTCGCATTCGGGCTATCGGTAACCGTATTTGTATTGCTCATGACTCGTCTGGGCCCGGGATTGAAGCGGCTGGAGCTGGCGGCGCGTGCATTCGGGTCCGGTCAACTCACTCACCGCATTCGCCTGGCCGGCAACGACGAGCTCGCCCAACTGGCTACCGTCCTCAATTCGATGGCCCAGGAGATTTCGGAGAAACAGCACGCGCTGCAGGAAAGTCGCGCGGGGCTCGAGCGCGCCGTCGCAGCGCGCACCGCGGAGCTCGAAAGAGCCAACTCGGCCCTGTCAGCCGAGGACGAGCGCCGACGGACTTTCCTTGCCGACGCCAGCCACGAGCTGCGCATCCCGCTCACCATCATCCGCGGCGAGGCCCAGGTTGCCGTCAGAGCCGGCCTGCAGGGATCGCAGGACGTTGCCGCCGAAGCGTTCGAGCGCATTCTCGAGCAGACCCGGGTCCTCACGCGGTTGCTCGACGATCTCTTTCTGATTGCCCGCGCCGAAGCAGGAGGGCTGCGGCTGAGTCTGTGTACGCTGGATGTGGGCACGCTCGTGCGCCGGGTTGCACACGACTTCTCGACCATTGCCTGTGAATCGGGCGCGACCGTCCACGTCGAGGCAAGCTCCGGACTGGCCGCGCGAGTTGATCCTGACCGTGTCCGACAGGCACTCGGCGCTCTGGTAGACAATGCGTTGCGCCACACGCGGACAGGTGTTTGTGTCCGTGTGGAGGCGCGAGCGACCGGAGATTGGATCACCATTACCGTCGCAGACGACGGGCCCGGGATCGACCCGCGCATGGCTGCCGAGCTGTTCGGTCGCTTCCGACGCGGACGAACGCGTGGAGAGGGCTCCGGACTCGGTCTAACAGTGGTGCGCGCCCTAGCGGAGGCGCACGGCGGAACCGCGAGCCTGGGCAACGCCGACCATGGCGGTGCACGTGCAACACTTCGACTGCCGCGGAATGCAAAGTCGGGGTCCGAGTTGGTCGACGATCCGGTCTTGGCAACAGAAGAATCGACCGAGCCGGGCATGGCCGCCGTCCTGCGGCCTTGGGGGGGTGCTGATGTCGTTGCTGCTGGTGGAAGATGACGAGCGCGTATCCAGGTTCGTAGTGCGGGGGCTGGCGGCCGAAGGCCACGCGGTTGCGGTCGCCAGTAACGCCCCGCAAGGCCTCGCAATGGCCAGGGCGGAACCCTTCGACGTGCTGATCCTCGATGTGATGTTGCCGGGTTATTCGGGCAAGGATCTGTGCCAACGGCTGCGTGCCAGCGGCATCGGCTCCCCGATCCTGATGCTGACGGCGCTCGATGCGGTGGAAGACAAGGTAGATGGCCTGCGCAGCGGTGCGGACGACTACCTCACCAAGCCGTTCGATTTCGAGGAGCTGCTCGCCCGGGTCGAAGCGTTGATCCGGCGCGCGAAGGGGACTCCGGTCGAACCGGTGCGGGTGTTGCAGGCGGCGGACGTCACCCTCGACCGGGAGTCGATGTCGGTGCACCGTCAGGGCCGGCTCATCGAGCTCACTGCGAAGGAGTTCCAGCTCCTGGATCTGCTGATGAGCTCACCGGGTAAGGTGATGAGCCGCACCCGCATTCTCAACAAGGTCTGGAACCACGACTCGGACCCGCTGACCAACGTGGTCGACGTGTACATTCGACGCCTGCGCACCAAACTCGGCCTGGATCCGGACCGCGGGCTCATCCGTACCCTGCGCGGGTACGGCTACAAGTTGGATCCGACCCGGCAGTGCGACTGATTCACCCACCCGCAGGGGCGAGCGATTCCGGGCGGCGGGACAGAGGGTTGTCGCCCGGTGAGTCGATCGCCGCGCACCGCCAGGCGCAACAGACGGCGAAGGACGTACTGCGCGAGCTGGCAGGCCAGATCGGTGCGCACGACACCGAAGCATCGATCGTAGCCAGGGCCGCGGCCGCCCTGGCCGGGCGCGGCGTAGCGCAGACTTGGTACTACGACTGCCCGGCGCTCGTGTTGCTCGGCTCGCGCAGTTGCAGGTCCGAGTCCGGACGCGACTATCGAGCCGCACTCGAACCCGTCGGACAGACCAACCTCGTGACGATCGATCTGAGCCCGTCGTACGAGGGTCGTTGGGGGGACTACGCCCGTTCACTCCCGATAGAGGAAGGTCGCATCGCCCTCGAGCCGAAGACCCAGGAGTTCGCCGCAGGCTTGTCTTTCTTGGGCGGGCTGCATTGCGCGCTGCGTGAGTTCGTGACGCCGCAGACCACGTTCCACGAACTCGCTCTCTGGGCCGGGCAGCGGATTGGCGTCGGAGGCTTCGTGAATCTCGACTTTCACGGAAACGTCGGACACAGCATCGCGAGACGTCGCGAAGACAGGATCTACATCGAAGCAGGCAACCACCGCCCGCTCGGCGAGGTGAGCTTCTTCACCTTCGAGCCTCACGTGCGCGCCGAACACGGGCGGTGGGGTTTCAAACAGGAAGACATCTTCTTCTTTGACTCGGCCGGCAGGCTCGAGACGCTGTAAGTTCCGTCGCGACTCGCCCTCTTCCATCTGACTACGGTGCCGCCGCATCTTCGAGATAGTCAGTAATGGCATCGCGACTCGGTGTAAGCCCTCTCAACTGAAGCAGTGCACCTGCATTACCGCGGTGATAAGTGCCGTGCAGACACACGTGCAGAAGGATCTCACTGCGCTTCATGCGCGCCGCCTTGCCGCTGGTGAACGCAAATTCGACGACCTGATCGAGGTCGGCCTTGTCCAGAGCACTCACGTAAGTGGCATACCAGTCGTCGACCGCCCTCATGCTACTCACCAGGGCTTGGAGCTGCGGCAGTTGCTCCGAGCGTGGCGCCCGAAACACGTGGGGCATTCCCTGCAGGTGGCGCTGAAAGATCCTGTCGACCACGTGAATGTGATCGAGGATGCGCAACATGAGCGACTGGTCCTGCGCGCTCAGCCGGTCGAACTGCCCGCTGACGACGTCATGGAGGCCACGATCGGCCCAGCGTTTGATGGAAATGAGTTGGGAGAAAGCTTGCGCAGTCATCAGAGGCTCCTTCCGCCGCGTCGTTGGGTTCCGCCTCGCGGTTGGATCGCGGCGTTGCTGTTCCAACCGGCAGGTGCATAATATGAGCGATCGCTCGTATTCACCTACTCGCCTTTGGAACACCCGGCAATGCCGCGCAAACCGCTCACGAAGCCCCGGAAACAAGCCTCTCAGGAGCGCTCGCGCGTGACTGTCGATGCGTTGGTCGAAGCGACTGCTCGCATTTTGGTGAAGGAAGGCTTCGATCGCGCCAGCACCAACCGAATCGCGGAAAGGGCAGGCGTCAGCGTGGGCTCGCTCTACCAATACTTTCCGAGCAAGGAGGCGTTGGTCGCCGCCGTCATCGAGCGGCACCGCCAGGAGATCATGTATACGGTCCGTGACACTCTCGCGGAGATTGCGGAGCTTCCGTTGGAGGAAGCCGTGCGTAAGGCAGTCACCGCGGCGGTCAAGGCGCATCGGGTCGATCCCAAACTGCACCGCGTGCTCGCGGAACAGATTCCTCGAACCGCAAGGCTGAAAAAGCTGGACGGGTTGAACCGGGATGCGTTCGCGCTGTTCATGGGATACCTGGAAGCCCACCGCAACGAGTTTCGCAAGGTCGACCTGCGGCTGGCGGCATTCGTGTGCGTGACGTCGATAGAAGCGGTGACACATACGGCGGTGGTGCACCATTCCGAAACCTTCTCGGACGAAACGTTCGCGGCACTCATCGATGAGGCCACCCGACTCATAGTCCGGTATTTAAAGTAGCCGTGCGGGGGTTGACCCTCACGTGACGTGAGAGTCCATAGTTGGCCCGGAGATGAAAGAACTTACCGTCAAGCAACTTGCCGCGATTTCCGGCGTCACGGTGCGTACCTTGCACCACTACGACGAGATCGGACTTCTGAAGCCGGCCGCCGTCGGTGCCAATGGGTATCGCTACTACGGCCGGCCCGAGCTGCTTCGCTTGCAGCGCATCCTGTTCCATCGGGAGTTGGGTGTGCCGTTGGCCGAGATCGCGGAATTGCTCGACCTCGAGAGCGAAAGCCAGATCGCCGTGTTGCAACAGCACCGCGAGAAGTTGGCAGCGGAGGCAGAGCGCTACCGCCTTCTCATCGAAACCATCGATCGCACGATTGCCGATTTGAACGCAGAGCAGGCCA
This sequence comes from Steroidobacteraceae bacterium, assembly GCA_036499585.1. GTDB lineage: Bacteria > Pseudomonadota > Gammaproteobacteria > Steroidobacterales > Steroidobacteraceae > 13-2-20CM-66-19. The sequence continues at coordinate 50,658 of DASYDM010000053.1, read as the reverse complement.
TGAGCGATGCGGACCTCTACAAGGGCTTCAGCCCGGAAAAGCAAGCGGGATACGAGGGCTGGCTGATCGAGCGCTACGGGGAGCCGATGCGCTCGGGCATCGAGCAGTCCAAGGCGGCCTTCGCGAAGTTGTCAGGCGCCGAGCGGAAGGCATTCATGGAGGCGGCGGGAAAAGAACTGCAAGAGGTCGAACAGGCGTTGGCGGGTGCCATGCGCAATGGCATCGATCCCGCGTCCGCGGGAGTCGAACTGCTCATCGCGCGTCACCGCGCATGGGTGGCGTCAATGTGGCGGCGACCGTGCTCGCCAAAGTCCTATTCAGGTCTGGCGGATCTCTACCTGGCTCATCCGGATTTCGTCGCGCGCTACGAGAGTATCGAGAAGGGCTTTGCCGAGTACCTGACGCGCGCGATGAAACTGCACGCAACGAAATGGGAGGACGCGCCCAACCTCAATGTATCGGCGTGAAGCCGTACTTGCGGAAGATCCTTTGTCCTTCGGCGCCCATCACGAACGCCTCGAACTTCTCGGCGCCCGGCTGGGCGTGATCAGTCAATGCGATGGGGTACGTGATGGGGGGATGGGTGTCGGCCGGGAAGACACCGACCACCTTCACTTTCGGCTCCGCCTTGGCGTCGGTCTCATAGACGATTCCCAACTTCGCCTCGCCGCGAGCGACAAACGCCAGCGCCGCGCGGACGTTCTCCGCGCGAGCCAGCTTGGAGGACACCGCATCCCACACACCCAACCGGGTCAGTGCGGCCGCGGCGTACTTCCCGACGGGGACGGAATCCGGATCTCCTGTCGCGAGCCGGCTGTCTGCGAGAATGCCCGCAAGGTCGAAGTGCGGCCCGATCTTGATCTGCACGGTGCTGTCCGCGGGGGCAATCAGCACCAGGCGGTTGGAGACCACGTCCTTGCGGGTCCCCGCCTTGAGCAGCTTGCGCTGGTCCAGGTAGTCCACCCAATCCGTATCGGCCGAGAAAAAGATATCGGCCGGAGCGCCCTGCTCGATCTGTTTGGCGAGAGCGGAGCTGGCCGCGTAGGAGCCCTTCACTGGCACCTTGGTTTTCGCCGTATACGCCTGATCCAGGTCATCGAGCACATTGGTGAGGGAAGATGCGCCAAACACCAGCAGAGCTTTCGGTTCCTCGGCGCCAACCGCCACAGGCACGGCGGTCGCGCAGAAGAACGTCAACAACCCGAGAATTCGCAGGGCGTGGCGCATGAGATCCAGCTCGTTGTATCTGGTGCGATATATCGTACTAGGTCTGCGGTTTGTCCATCGGCTTGCCGGCGTTGGGCTTGCCACGCTTGTCCAGAACGACGGCCCCGCCCTCGATCACCACCTCGGTGGTCATGAAGTTCCAGTAGCCCACCAGCGGATTGCCACCGAGCACGACGAGGTCGGCAATCTTGCCGGCTTGGACCGTGCCCAGCTGTTTGCCCTGATCGATGAAGTCGGCTGAGTTCTGACCCATGATCTTGATGATGTCCAGCGTCGAGAACGCCACGTTGAGCGTCTTCAACTCCTGGTTCAGAGCCGCCGTCGCATTGAAATTCGTGTCAGTGCAGTAAGCATAGGTGACGCCGTGATCAAACAGCGTGCGGCCGTTGATCGGTAGAAGGCCACCCTCCCGGCCTTGCCCCTCATCGCTGACGATGCCTTTCGGCCACGGCTTTCCGTCACGGAAGGTCGGCTTGTTCTCATGATTGAACACGTCGAACACCGGAGGCCCGAAGCCCGTGCACGAGGAAACCATCGCCCCCGAGGCCTTGACGTCATCAGCCTGAGCCTCGGTCACCCACTCCCAGTGAGGTGTGTGGATCAGCTTCTTGCCGCCGATGGAGACCGCCGCGACCATGTTGGCCGGACTGACAGCATGGATCTGCACCGGGATGCCGATCTTCGCTCCTTCTTCCAGAGCCACCGTCAGATTGTGCGTTTCCTTCTCCGGAGGCGGCGCCGGCGGCGGTGCCTGGGGGTAGACAACCTCGGCGATCGAGTCGTAGCCGGCCGACTTCGCCGCGCGGACGGCATTGCGCACCTCGTCATCGCTGTTCAGCCTGCCCGTCGGAATTCGATCGGCGGCGAGGATGCGGGGGCCCTTGATCTCTCCGCGCTCAACACGGCGTTTGAGTTCGAGAATGGCAGCATTGTCGTCGCCACCCGCCTGCACTGTTGTGAATCCCGCTTCGAGAAGCTCACGCATGCGGTCGACCGCCTGCTCCGCGAAGTAGCGGTCGGGCGGCCCATAGATCAGGTGGCGGTGAACGTCGATGAAGCCCGCCATCACGGTCATGCCCGTGCCATTGATCTTGACGCTCCCGCTCACCACGCCCTTGGGCGCGCCTGCCTCAACGGATGCGATCTTGCCGTCCTTGACAACGACAGAGCCTTTTTCGATCACCTGTCCATCGCCGACGATGATGCGAGCATTAGAGATGACGAGGTTCTGCGCCGAGGCGGTCGTGGCGACGAAACCAGTGATGAGCAGAGCCGAAGCTATCGTGATTGGGCGCATGCTGCAGGGCTTCCGTTGTCGTTGTTGAATTCAAGGCGCCGTATTCTGACGGCTCTGTTCACCGCCGTCTGCACTGACACAACGACGTGCCCGCCTGCAGGCGTGCGAACCGCTGACGCTCGGCCGACACCTTGATCGAGTCGAGATATATCTTTCAAGATACTGTTTTTTATAAACAAATGGCTCGTCAAAATACCACCCTCTGGCCCCATCCCTTCTCACGGGTCCGGGGCGGGCATGATCGATCAAGAAAGTGCGGGAGCGTTGGCTAGCATACGCGCCATGGAAGACGCATCGGCCTACATCCCGGATGAGGAAGCACTGACCAAAGCGCACATCGCAGCCGTGGCGTACATCGAGAAGCATCTGTTCGAGCCCATGACGGTCAAGAGCATCTCGACTCATGCGGGCTTCTCGCCGTCCCGATTCTCACGGGGGTTCACACGGCTTCAGGGTGAGAGCGTCATGGCCTACGTGCGCGGGCGCCGACTTGAAGAAGCTATGCGTCGCATCCTGACCGACCCTGGCGTGCGACTGGTCGACCTCGCGTTCGACTCCGGGTTCGATTCGCAGGAGGCCTTCACGCGAGCGTTCGTTCGCGCCTACGGCCATCCACCGGGCCGCATGCGCAGCCTCGGGGTCGTGCACTCGATGGTCCGTAAGAAAAAGACTATCGGCAAAGAACCGACGATCCATGAGCGGGTGGAAGAGGTACCGGAGCTCTCACTTGCAGGCCTCGTGGAACACTTCTCGCCGGAGAGGTCCGCCGAAATGCCTGCCCTCTGGGAAAGGCTTGAGACCTTCCGTGGGTTCGAGGGTCAACTCAGCGACGCCGTGCATGCCCTGATGACCAAGTGGTATCCCGAGGATGGCTCGTATGACTACATGGTCTCGTTCCGAGCCGACCCCAACTGCTCGCTACCGCGACAGCTGGGACGCGTGACGATACCGGGAAGCCGCTACGTTGTCTTTCGGCATCTGCCGCAGGCGAAAGCCCCGGTGTACCCGCAGCTCATGACCGCTCGTGACTTGATTCGGTCGAGGTACCTACCCAACTCCGGCCACACGCATAGCGACTCGCGGGGCTTCGAACTCTACCCACATGGGCTCGCCGTGCGACCCGGCAGCTTCGTCGATTTCTACTACCCGACTCGAGCGTGACCAGGGAGATATCGGTATGCGAACGACTACGATTCGTCGCGAATTGACCACCGACGAGAACGCGTGGTCGGAACACCGCATGGCGGCAGTCCGCTCCGTTGCGCGAAACGCCGTTGCCGCGGGCGACGTACCCGGCGTGGTCTCGCTCGTATATCACCGCGGTGACATCGTGCACGTGGACGCGATTGGGCTGCGAGACATCGAACATCGACTGCCCATAGAGCGCTCGACGATTTTCGGGATCGCGTCGATGACCAAGCCGGTTACCGTCGTGCTCGCACTCACTCTCCTCGAGGAAGGCAAGATTCGCCTCGACGACCCCATCACGCGCTGGCTGCCGGAGTTCGGGGCAATGCGGGTGCTGCGCCGGCCGGACGGGCCCCTGAGCGAGACAGATCCGGCTCCGCGCCCCATCACGGTCGAGGACCTGATGACGCATTGTTCAGGCCTCTCGTATGGCTTCATGGCGCCGGGCCCGCTCGGCCAGGCGCTGACGTCCCGCTTCGGAATGGGCATTTCCAGCCCTCTTACGCCGGACACCTGGCTCGCGCAGCTCGCCGAATTGCCTCTCGCATACGCGCCTGGCGAGCGGTTCAACTATGGACACTCCACCGACGTACTGGGGTTTCTTGCGGCACGCGCAGCAGGCACAACAGTCCGTGACGCCTTCAGACAGCGTGTATTCGAGCCACTCGGGATGAATGACACGGACTTCTGGATTCCTCCGGATACGCGCCCGCGGATGGCACACATCTACAGCTCGCCGGCACCGGGTCAGTTCACGCGTACATCCGTCGCACAACTCACAGGCGACGGTCCTCCAGCGTACGCCTCCGGTGGACAAGGCCTTGTGTCGACCGTCGACGACTACCTCACCTTCTCGAGGATGTTGCTGAACAAGGGCACGGCGCGTGGCGTTCGTCTTTTGAAACCCTCCACCGTGGAGCTCATGACAATGAATCGCCTCACGCCCGCACAACGCGAGGTGTCATTCATGGGCGGCGCGTTCTTTAAGGGGCGAGGCTTCGGGCTCGGTGTATCCGTTGTGACCGATCCTGCTCAGTACGGTGGCGCCGCCGGCCGCGGCTCCTTCGGTTGGGCGGGCGCGTTCGGCGGGTGGTGCCAAGTCGACCCCGAGAACGAATGTGTGCTGCTGTGGCTCCAGGAGTGTGTGCCTGCTCCGCCCACAACCGCGCCCACCGCCCCACCGCACATGCCGGGAGCGCGTGCCCTGATGGAATTTCAGAGAGAAGCCTATGCAGCACTCAGAGGCTAACGTCATGAAGACCGACCTGTCTCGCTCGAGAAGCTCGCTCCCGCCTGAGGGCCGACGTCACATCGCAAGCGTGCTGAAGGGCGTTGCGATCAACATCGGCGGGATGCTGCTCTTTCTTGCCATCGTGTTCATCACGGACGACGTCTATCTCGCGACGGCAGTGGGAATCGTCATGAGCCTTGCGGGCGTGGTGTGGCGGAAAGTGCATCGCAGGCCGATCGACCGCATGCAGTGGTTCTCTCTCGGAACAATTGGAGTACTCGGCACGCTAACGCTCGTCACACACGACCCGCGGTTCGTACAACTGAAGCCGACGATCCTGCACGCATGTGTAGGCGTGTACATGCTCCGTCCCGGATGGTGCGCCTTTCACCTTCCTGAGTCATACCGAGCGCTGATTCCACGTCGACTGATGGTGGGCTGGGGTTATGTGTGGGCGGCCGCGATGTTCGCACTGGCGGGCTCGTTCTTGCTCATCGCGCAGCGGTTCGACCAGCGCACTTGGGCTGCCTATGTATCGATCGCGCCGTTGGTGGTGATCGTTGTACTGAGCGCCATCGGTGTTCCTCTGTTCATGGCCGCGGCCCGCCGCACCAAGCGGGCCATGAGCAGCGCAGCTGATTGATCAGGCAGCCCCCGTCGACGCCCGGGCAAGTTGGCCCAAGGGTCTACAGCCATCCCTTCGATTTGGCGATTCGCGCGGCCTCGATCCGAGTACTCGCCGAGAGCTTGCTGATCGCCTGCGAGAGATGGTTGCGCACGGTGCCCTTCGAAAGCCGCAGAAGCGTTGCGATCTCGCCGCTACTCGCGCCACCCTCCGCGAGTGCCAGGATCTCCCGCTCGCGATCGGTGAGCGGGTCGCGTTCCACGATGGCCTCTGCCGCGAGTCGCGGATTGACGACTTGTTCTCCCGCATGCACGCGGCGAATGGCGTCGGCCAGCTCGCGCGACGGGCTTTCCTTCAGCAGGTAACCGCGTGCTCCCGATTCGAGTGCACGCTGCAGATAACCGGGCCGTGCGAACGTCGTAAGTACAATCACCCTGGTCGACGCACCCTTCTGCTCGAGAGCCATCGCAAGCTCGAGTCCTGACATCACCGGCATCTCGATATCGGTAATGAGGATGTCAGGTTTACTGGCCAGTATCGCAGCCAGCGCCAGTCTGCCGTCGCGCACCTGATCGATGACTTGCATGTCGGGCTCCAGCTCGAGGAGCGCGGCAAGAGCTCCTAGCACCATGGCCTGGTCTTCGGCAATGATGATACGGATGCGCTCGCTCACAACGGCAGGCGGACGATCAGCTTGGTGCCTCGCTCCACGAGTTGCGTAATCGACCCTCCGATCTCGGCAACGCGTTCACGCATGCCGGCCAGCCCGCCCCCTTCCGGATGAGCACGGCGTGACTCACCAGCCTCGCCGTCATCCTCGATCTCGAGCAGACAGTCCCTCTGATCTGCTCCGACAGCCAGCCTGCAATGCTTTGCGCGGGCGTGGCGAACGACATTGGTTACGCCTTCACGAAGCGCAAGGCAGAGTACGTTCTCCTGAGCAGGATCGAGCCTCGGCGGTTGGAACTGCGTATTGACGCCCACGCCCGCCATCATCAGCGTGTGACGGGCGAGCTCGAACTCCTGTTCCAGACTCTTCGCCCGGTAGCCCTTCAAAGCCTGCCGCATTTCATCGAGTGTCGCGCGCGCGATCCGATCTATCTCGCCGAGTTCCTTCACGGCGCGGTCCGGATCCTTGTGGGCGAGCCGGGCGGACAGGTCGGCCTTCAGAATGATCAATGACAGTGTGTGGCCCAGCACGTCGTGCATGTCACGCGCGATACGCTCGCGCTCGCCGTGACGCGCCAACTCCCTAACTGCGATCGCTCGACGCAAGGTCAGCGTCGTCATGACGGCGGTCGGGATTCCGTACCCGGCGACCGCGCCAAAAAACGCCCACGGAAGGCTCAGAGTCAGTTTTTCGATCAGAGCAAGTCCCATCACGCCACAGACGATCGACGCGACTCGCCAAATGTCGCCACCCGCGATCCAGGCGGCAAACGCGCAGGGGACGACGAAAAAGACCCAACTCACCGAGTGGCTCGGTGCGCAGGCCGCTCCGATCAGAGTGATCGAGACGCTCTGCCACAGACCCGAACGCCCCCGCCGCCAGTCCACGAGGGTGGCTAAGAACAGGCCGGTGAAAGCGACGGCACCTGCGGCGCTGAGCGCCCACTGCGTCGCTCCTGCACCGCGCCGCATCGGGTCGATGAGCAACACGCAGCCTGCGAGCGAGAAGATCGCCGCCCACCCCTGGTGGCCAAGCGGTGTGCGCCTGTCCATCGCCTGGGTCGTCAAGGCTTCCATCGGGGCAGTATAGGTTGGGCCGGGTCGAAAGATAACGTGACACCCGTCATGGGTGGGGCTCACCGCCCGCGAAAAAGACAGAGTGCAGCAGCTGCCCCGGCAGGAAGGCCAGCAACCCCACGATCACGAGCGCGATCAGCAGTTGCGCCACGGCTCGGCGATGACCGCGTAAGTCACCCCGCCGCACTTTGACGATCGCCAGCGGGACCATGAGAAACACGAGCAGCGCCGCACCATGGGCCGGGGAGAACCGCAGTGGCTCGATTGCCATGCCCGTAATCGCTGTACCCAACATCAATGCAACCCACGCGCGCCCCATCAGACGATGAGCCGCAGTACCTTTGCGCCTCGACAGGACGAACAGGCCCGACCCGAGAGCGATGAGAGCGGCGGCAATGTGTGCAGCGACTACGGGACCAGCGAGTCGCAGCCGGTCCAGATCCAGCCCGGGGGACCAGTCGTGCGACCCGAAGTGCAGTCCGCCGAGCAGGTACGCGGCGGTCGGGATGATCAGCACCGCCCCCAACGCCATGGTACCTAGGGAACGTAAGTCCGACGAATCAAACCCCAACACCCGCAACGCGCCGCGGGACCTGTTCGCATCGCTCTGCCGAATCTCAGCGACCATCTTGCTTCTCCTCTGCTGGAACCAGTGACCTGGCTCCACTATGCAGAGGGACGGCGCGCGGGCGCCCATGCCGCGCGTCACCGGCCGAGGGTGACAGGTGTCATGGATGCATGGAGCACTAGCAGGCGGGGGCCGCGCCCATGGGACCGGAGGCACAGGAGGACTTCCTCGCGCCGGCGCTCTGTACCCCCTGTATCGCTTTCTGGCTCTCGTCCTGTTCGGCCTGAATCTGTGCCGCGGTCAGGCAGACCTCGCCGTTGGACACGCGCGAACCGGTGACAACGTTCTTGCGGCAGAATTTCTCCTGGCCGTTGATCATCGCCTGGCGGTAGCCGCTGGGTATCTTGAAGTCCGCCGGCGCCGTCCCGGAATGGGCGGCAGGCCCCGGCGGTGCATTCGATGCGCAGCCGATCAACATCGACACCGTCATCGCCATCAGAGAGCCCGTCACCTGCTTCATCGGATTCCCTCGTGCCCATGAGCAAACGTTCCCGCGGATGTTAGCTCAGCCCTGGGCGGGGCGTGTGATGCGGCACTCATTGCCACACCGGGGGGTCGGCAGGCGCTGGCGGGCGAGCGGACCCCCTCTTCTGCCTCCACTCCGGCGAGCTCTGCGGCGAGCTCCACAGCGGCGAAATCTCAAGATTTCCCCATGATCTGTCAATTTAGCCGACACGGCGGCCACCGTTCTTGGCCCCGGTCCGAACGGAATGGACGTACCCTTCCAATACATTGGTTCGCAGTGCTGGAATGGCTGCAAAATAGGGCGAGGGCCGAGACAGATGAGGGGCGGACGGATGGGCAGGAGCCGGGTTTTGTTCAATGGTGCGCTGCTGCTGGCGGGCGCGTGCCTGCCGCTGGTCATAGGGCCCGCCGCCCTGGCGGCGCAGGGGGGCCCGCCCTCCGCGGCGACCGCGGCCCAGGATGGGACCAAAGGCCCGGCCCCGGATGCCAAAGACGCCGGGCAGGTGTCGGCAGCGGGCCCCGGCAAGGTCTTCGGCACGCTGCTCGAGAACAACTGTGCCAAGTGCCACAACAGCACCGATTGGGCGGGAAGCCTCGCGTTCGACACCGAGGATGTCGGCCATCCGGGTCAGGACGTGGAGGTTTGGGAAAAGGCCATCGGCAAGCTGCGCGGCCGGCTCATGCCGCCCGCGGGAGAGAAGCAGCCGTCGCAGACTGACGTCGATGCCTTCGTCAACTATCTGGAAACCTCCGTCGACGCCGCCGAGAAGCACCCCGGTGTCGGCCATGTCCCGATGCAGCGCCTGAATCGCATCGAATTCGCGACCACGGTGAAGGGCCTCATCGGAGTCGACATCGATCCCAAGCAGTTCCTGCCGACCGAGATCGAGGTCGAGGGATTCAGCAACATGGCCGGCGCCCTCGGCATGTCCCCTTCCTTCCTGGAACAGTATCTTTCCGCGGCCCGTAAGGTTTCGCAGATCGCGGTCGGCCAGCCGCAGCCGAAAATGGAGAAGGTCTTCTCGGGAGGCGGGGGTGGCGGAGGCGGCCAAGCCGGCCCGGGCTCACCCACTCAGCTCAACCATAAGGATGGCTACCCCCTCGGCACGCGTGGAGGCGTCAGCTTCACACACGTCTTTCCGGCCGATGGGGAATATCGCTTCAATTTCCACGACGGCGACAGCATTGACGCCGGCCTGTACCCGCACGGCATGGAGACCTCGGCCACGATGGTCCTTCTCGTTGATGGCGTGGAAGTAGCGCGTCGCGAGCTCGGCGGCGCGGACGACCTTGCACTGGCCGATCGAGACGGCCCCCCGGGCCGCGAGAAGCTGGTGGCCCGCATCTCGGGGATCCCGGTGCAGGTCAAGGCAGGCGCACACACGGTCACCGCCACGTTCATCGAGCGCTCCTGGGCGATGAGCAACGAGACGACGGGCTACAGCAAGATCTCCGGCATGCCGATCATCCGGGACGGAATCGAGGTCGTCGGTCCGTTCGCGCCCCATGGCCTGTCGCTGAGCAACAGTCGCGCCAAGATCTTCGTCTGCGAGCCCAAGGACAGTGCCGAAGAGCGGCCGTGCGCAGAGCGCATCGCGCGCCACATGGCCACCGAGGCGTTCCGCCGACCGGTGACGGATGCCGACCTGAAGTGGCTGATGAAGTTCTACGAGTCCGGCCGCGGGGGGGACAAGGGCAGCTTCGACTCCGGGGTGACCGAGCTGCTCACCGCGATCCTGTCGAGCCCCGACTTCCTGTATCGCGCCATTTCGGCGCCGTCGACTCCCAACCAAACGCGCCCGTTGGACGATCTCGAGCTGGCCTCCCGACTGTCCTTCTTCCTGTGGAATCAGGGCCCGGATGAGGAGCTGATCGGACTCGCAACCAACAAGAAGCTCGGCGACACCGCGGTGTTGGACGCGCAGGTGCAACGGATGCTGAAGGATCCGCGCGCCAAATCGCTGGTCGACGACTTCGCGTTCTCCTGGTTGAACCTGGGGACGCTGAGCCAGATCGAGCCCCTGGACCGGACCTTCAACGCCGCCATGCGGACCAACTTCGAGACCGAGGCCCGCATGTTCCTGTCGAGCGTGCTGCTCGAGAACCATAGCGTGCTCGACCTGCTCAACGCCGACTACACGTTCCTCAACGAGTCGCTCGCGAAGCAGTACGGCATTCCCGGAGTGCTCGGGCCGCAATTCCGGCGGGTCACGCTGAAGGACGAGAACCGCTGGGGGCTGCTCGGCAAGGCGGCCGTCCAGTTGCGGACCTCCTACGGCGACCGGACCTCGCCCGTCCTTCGGGGTGAGTACGTACTGGATCGACTGATGGGCACCCCGCCCACTCCGCCGCCGCCGAACGTGGTCACGGACCTGTCAATTCACGAGGGGCAGAAGGCAACCACCGTGCGCGCCCGGCTGGAAGCCCACCGTGCCAATCCCACCTGCAAGGGCTGTCACGGCTTGATCGATCCGCTGGGCCTTGCGATGGAGAACTTCGACGTCACGGGAAAGTGGCGGACCGAAGACGCGCAGGCGAAGGCGCCGATCGACACGACCTCGGAGCTGACCAGTGGACTCGTGCTGCACAACCCGGTCGACCTGCGTCACTACCTGACGCGACGTCCGGAGCAGTTCCCGACGACGGTCACCAAGCGTTTGATGATGTATGCATTGAATCGCGAAGTGGAGTACTACGACATGCCGCAGATCCGGCAGGTCGTGCACTTGGCCGCAGCGAACAATTACCGGTTCGCGGACCTGGTGGTCGGAGTCGTCAACAGCGACTCGTTCCGCCGCCAGGGAGCTGAAACTCCCTCGCAGAAGAAGCAAACGCCGCCCACCAAGGTGGCGTCGAGTCAGACCGGCGGCGCGGATCCGACCAAACCGCTACAGGAGAGATAAGGCGATGGCGATCTTTCTGACGAAAAAGTTCCTGTCCCGGCGCACGTTCCTGCGGGGCAGCGGTGTGGCGCTCGGTCTGCCGTTTCTGGAGGCGATGGTTCCTGCAGGCACGGCTCTGGCCCAGAGCGAAGCGGCACCGAAGACCCGCGCCGGCTTCTTCTACATTCCCCATGGCGCGATCGCGAACAACACGCCGTTCGGCAAGGAAGTCGATGCCTGGAACTCGACCGGCAAGGGTGCGGACTTCAAGCTCGGACACACCCTCGAGCCGCTCGAGCCACTCAAGAAGTACGTCACGACTTTCGACAACATCGAGAACCTCGCTGCGGGTGGCTCGGTGCACACACTCAATCCGGCAACGTGGTTGTCTTGTGTCCGTCCTGACACTGCGGCCAAGACTGCAAGCATGGCGATCACGCTCGACCAGGTGATTGCCCAGAAGCTGGGCCAAAAAACCGCCCTGCCCTCGTTGGAAGTCTGCTCGGAGACCACCATCCAGGTGGCCGCCTGCGGCGGAGCGGGCTGTTACTACGCTTCGACGACCTCCTATGCCGGCCCCAACACTCCGTTGCCGATGGAGTACAACCCGCGCAAAGTGTTCATTCAGCTCATGGGCGAGGGTGACACGGCGGCCGAACGCGAAGCCCTGATTCGCAAGAACGCCAGCATCCTGGACATGATCAACGACAGGGCAAAATCACTGAGCGGTGAGCTCGGGGGCGGCGACCGCCAGAGGCTGGCCGACTATCTCGACACGGTTCGCGAGATCGAGCGGCGCGTGCAGATGGCCGGCGCTCGCGATCTCCACGGCCTCAAGGTTCCGGATGCGCCGGTGGGGGAGCTTGAGGACTTCGACAAGCAGGTGCGGCTGATGTTCGACCTGATTGCCCTGGCCTATCAGGCGGATCTGACCCGCATCGCCTCTTTCGTACAGGTTTCGGAAGGCACCAACCGCACGTACAACTTCATCGGTGTGCCGGACGCCTTCCATCCGGTCAGCCACCATTCCAACGATCGCGAGCGCATTCGCCGCCTGACCCTGATCCAGCGCTACCACATGGAGCGGTTCGCGGACTTCCTGAAGAAACTGGCGAACACCCAGGAAGGCGACGGCAGCATCCTCGATCATTCTCTGTTCCTCTACGGTTCGAACATGAGCAACAGCAACCAGCACGACAATTACCCGTTGCCGGAGGTGCTGGTCGGTGGCGCCAACGGAGCGCACGTAGGTGGGAAGAACGTGACGCCCTCGCCGCGCACGCCGCTCGCCAACGTCCACCTGACCATCCTGGACAAGCTCGGAATCAAGGAAAAGAGCTTCGCCAACAGCACCGGCATCCTCACGGATGTCTGAAGACGGCGGGGCACGGGAAGTATGAAGACGACCGATCGTAGAGAGTTTCTGCAAAGCTCCCTGACCGGGATTGCGGGCCTCGCCGCCGTGCCGCTATTGGGCGGCCTCGCCGGCTGTCAGGAGACTCCCGCTCGGCCGTCGTCCGCCGGACGCGCGACCCCTCGAACGACCGCGCTGCAGACTGAGAAGCTCACCGAGCGCGTAACGCTGATCACGGGCGCGCCGGGCAACCTGATCGCGCTGTCGTCCAACGACGGGATGATCCTCGTCGACAGCGGCTCGTCCGAGCTAGCTCAGGCAGTGCGTGCGAGCCTGGCAGGCGCAAGCGTGCGCACGCTGTTCAATACGCACTACCACGCCGATCAGACCGGCGGAAACGAGCTGTTCGGTTCCTCGGGCACGGAGATCCACTCCCACCTGATCACTCGTCAATGGCTGGCGACGGACTACTACGTGCCGGCGGACGATCGTTGGGTGAAGGCGCTTCCCAAGGCAGCTTGGCCGACGAAGACCTTCCGCGAGAAAGGCGAGATGAAGGCCGGCGCGGAAAACATCGAATACGGGTATCTGCTCGAAGCACACACGCGCGGCGACATCTACGTGTTCTTCCGCGACTCCAACGTATTGGCAGTTGGCGACGTTGCCTCCCCCCTGCGCGACCCCGCACTGGATTGGTACGCGGGTGGCTGGATCGGCGGCCGCGTCGACTCGATGGATGTGCTGCTGAAGCTGGCCAATGATCAGACCCGGATCGTCCCAGCCTATGGACCCGTGATGAGCAAGGATCAATTCAAGGCCGAGCGCGACATGATGGCCCATCTCTACGACAAGACGACTGAGATGACCGATCACGGGCGTGACGCCAAAGACATGCTGGAAGCGGGGATCCTGAACGACGTGAACCGCAAGTTCGAAGACCCTTACCGGTTCCTGTACGACGTCTCCAAGGGCAACTGGGCTCATTACACGAATTTCGGAGGCAACATTGTTTAAGTCGACCGTCCGTGCCGCCGTCATTGGCGTGCTGTCGCTCGGCGCGGCCTTCGCCGCTGCTGCCTCAGGGCCCGAGTCCCTGTCCGACCTGATCCGTGCCGGCAACCGTGAGGCCGTGCTCGCTGCCATCACGTCGCCCGCCGTCGATGTCAATGCAGCAGAGCCCGATGGCTCCACTGCACTACTGTGGGCGACGTATAAGGTCGATCACGAGATGGTACGCGCCCTGTTGAAGGCGGGCGCCAAAGCCAACGCCACCAACAACTACGGCGCAACCCCGCTCACCGAGGCTGTCAAGCTGGGCGATCTCGACATGGTGCGCATGTTGCTGGATGCGCACGCCGACGTGAATTCGCCGAACCATGACGGTCAGACGGCACTCATGTTGGCTTCCAACATCGGGTCGCTGAAGATTGCGGAGCTGCTCGTCAGCCGCGGTGCGACCGTGAACACGGTGGAGAACTACCGTGGCCAGACCGCTCTGATGTGGGCGGCGGCGGAAAACCATCCGGAGATCGTCGACCTGCTGCTTTCCAAGCATGCGGACGTCAAGCTGCGCGCGAAGTACGACGATTGGGGGCGGCAGATGACCTCGGAGCCGCGCGCGCAATTCCGGCCGACCGGCGGGCTCACCGCCCTGCTCTACGCGACCCGGTCGGATTGTTATCAGTGCGTCGTCTCGCTCCTCAAGGCGGGCGCCGACATCAATCAGCCCAATCCCGACGGCATCACTCCGCTGATCAATGCGCTCGACAATCGCGACTACGACATCGCGATGTACCTGCTCGACAAGGGTGCGAATCCGAGTGTTTGGGACATGACGGGGCGTACCCCGCTCTACGTCGCGGTTGACATGCACTCGTACAATGGACGCAGCGGCGCCGGCAATGCGCAATTCCAAGGCGCCGAAGAGATCGCAGGGCCGTCACGAAAGGAGAACAAGGCCACCGCGGTGGACGTCGTCAACCGGCTGATCGGCATGGGAGTCGATGTCAATCACGAGCTCACGCGCATGCGACCCAACGGGAATGGCCGTGGCCGTTTTGCGGACTACATGATGCGCGGCGGCACTGGCCCGCTGATGATCGCGACGCTGACCTACGACGATGAGATGATGAAGATCCTGCTCGAGCACGGCGCCGAGGTCGACGTGCCCAATGTGTTTGAAATCACACCGCTGATGGCCGCGGCGGGGATGAGCGGGTCCAGTCGCGGCGGCGTGGGCAGTGCCATCGGTGGCGGCCGAGGCGGCCAACACGAGGACGTTCAGGCTCGAGCGATCAGGGTATTGGATCTCCTGATCGAGCACGGCGCGAACATCAACACCAAGGTCCTGGACAGCCGTACGCATACAGCCAAACTCGTGGCCTATGTTCAAGGGCGCGACCATGAAGGCCAGACGGCGATCTTCGCTGCGGCCGAAGCTGGTTGGGACAGGGTCGTGAAGCACATGCTCGAACGCGGAGCCGACCCGGGCGTTGTCGACGCCGCCCACAAGACGTGCCTCGACTACGCTCGTTCGCCTCCGAACGTGTTCCCTGGCGCTGGCTCTCCCAGGCCGCAGAAGGGCGAGGCCGAGAGTCGTGCGGCGACCGTGGCAATCCTCGAAGCCGCGTTGCCCAAGGCGGGCGGAAACCCCACCGCCTCGAGGTGATCGATTGGCCGCCGGTGAAGTGCTCCTCAGGGCGCGGCCGCGGGCGGGTCCTCGCGGCTGTAGGTGATCAGCACGGCGGTTCGATCACCGGTGAACTGTCCGATAATGAGTTGCCGCCTCAAGCCTAGCCCGCCCGGCCAATCCGTCCGCAACCCCTCGAGCGGACCGTTGTTCATCGGCGGGCTGTCAACGGGCAGCCCCAACAGTGCGCGCCCCCACATCACCTGCAGTTCGCAACCTTCGGAACGACAGGACACGGAGGTAATCTGAGTGCCGCGAGGCAGACCCTTCGTTTGATAGAAGTCCCACAAGGCCTGCTCCATCCGCCGCGCCCAATCCGGATCGTCGGCGGTAGCCAGGAAACCCTCGCGCTCCTGAAGCAGATCATGCTCGGTGCGCGGATTCTCCGGGTTGGTTTGGGCAGCGACCAACATGCTCTGGTAAGTCGAATCGGCGTGTGGGACGGGAGCCTCCGCGGGAGCCGTCCGGCCCACAACCGCTGGGGCGCCCTGGGTGGGTGCGCTTTCCGGCATTCTGCGCGCAGCGGCCTGATCGATCACGGGCTGCGGCCGCGTCATCGAAGTGACGCTTTGCGGTCGCGGCACTCCGGGCGTCACCGGGGCGCGGCCCCGGTTCAACCAAAGCCAGGTGACGGCGGCGCCGATCGCCATCATCAGAACGACTGAAAGATTGACGTTTGCAGTTCGCATCCTGGCCACCCTGCCCCGGCGCACGTTCCGACACCGATAGTGTGCGCGTGACGGACGCTCCGTGGAAGCGCGGCAAAGTTGGAGGAAAGACTGCCTGCCGGTTAGCATCCCTCCTGCAACACGAGGGGGAGCGATGGATCTCGGTATTCGAGGCCGTAAGGCGATCGTCAACGGCGGCAGCGCCGGGATGGGGAAGGCGGCAGCCTTCGCGCTGGCACGCGAAGGTGTGGACCTGGTCATCTGCGCCCGTGGCGAGGCCCGGTTGCGAGCGACGGCCGACGAAATCGCCGCGGCTACTGGCGTCAGCGTCGTGCCGATCGCGGCGGATCATTCCTTGGCCGAGGGGCGCGCGCGGATTCTGGCCGCCTGCCCTGCCCCGGACATTCTGGTAGGTACCTGTTCACCTCCGCCCATGACCGAGGACTATCGCTCGATCGACGCGGCGCAGTGGCAGTCGAGTCTCGATACCGGCCTGTTGAGTCCAGTGGAGTTCATGAACGCCGTGCTCGACGGTATGGTGGAACGTCGCTGGGGCCGGATCGTCAACATCGCCAGCATCGCAGCCAAGTACCCGCTGGAACTTCGCATCCTGTCGGGCGCACCACGCGCAGCTCTCATCAACTACGCCGGGGCCGTCGCGCTGCGCGTTGCTCAACACGGCGTGACGATCAACAACGTGCTGCCGGGAATGTTCCACACTGCATTCGTGAAAGACCAGTTCGACGCGCGAGCGCTTGCGGCGGGCAGCACGTATGAAGACGAAGTGGCACGCTTCGCAGAAGCCTTCCGGATCGCCGCACGCCGCTTCGGCGATCCGCAGGACGTTGGAGCCCTGGTAGCGTGGCTGTGTAGTCAGTTTGCCGGATATATTACGGGCCAGAGCATCGTGATCGACGGTGGCGCCACGCGCTCTACGTTCTAGCTCGATCGTCCGCCACTTACTGACACAGTGATTTCGATTCGGCAGCCGAGCTGCCTGATTGTCGAACGACGGTGAAACAGGCGGTATCGACGTAACGGCGTCCGTTGCTCTCCTGGTATTCGAGCACAGTCGAGCGGCCGTCCGCCGCCTTTCGGGATACCAACCTGCCGCTTCGAGCAGGCGCCGCCCTCCCGCCGTCGACCAGCGCTTCGGACAAGACGCGTCCCGCCAGGGCCCCCTTGGCCGGCAGGTCGAGGCCCAGCACGTGCGCGAGAGTGCCAGCGATGTCCGCATTGCTGACGGGCATGTCGTCGACGAAGCCCCGTCTGAAATCCGGTCCCATCGCAGCCATATTGTTGAAGGTCTCATCCCTACCCAGCCCCCCGTGCATGCCCTGACCTTCCTGCAGCGTCGAGTCGGAAATCTGCACGCCACTCTGCAACGGGTTGGCCGGATCGACTGCAAAATGCCTGAAGCTCACGACGATCGCCGGCCGTGGCATCTGGGCAGAGCCGACAAGTGAGACGGCGTTCATCGACAGCGCGCCCGGCACCTCTCCATAGGATCCATCGACGAACAGTCCTCCGATGTAATCCTGGCGACTCAGAATTCCGACAATCTGACGCACGAGCGCGGGATCGCGCGATGGAATGTAAATCAGGTCCGAGCCGCCGCCTGCCGACACGACCACTTTCGCATCGGTTCTTGGCTGTACGACGCCCGTGCCGCCCAGAAGAGCGTTGCCCTGAAGCAAGTGCTGATGTGAGGAGGAGGACGTTGGCTTTGACGGATCAACAGGCACATAGCGCGTGACACCATCGATCACTGCCTGCGCATCGGGATCAAACAGGCCCAGCCCCAAAGCGTGTGCCAGGTCCACGGCAAGAAATCCCGGGGGCAGCCAACCGGGCATCACTTCAGGCGTTCCGGCGGCGCTGCGATACGTAAATGTTGCCGCGTAGCTGGTGCTTCCGTGCCCTTCGGCATCGATCTCATGTCTGCTGATCGTCGAAAATCCATGGTCGGAGGTGACAAAGACGTCGGTGCGGTCGCGGATGTCCGGGTTCTGATCCAGATAGTCGAGGAGCTGACGGAGGTTTGCATCGGCATTGGCGACGCCGGCACGGGAGGTAGGCCCGTTGATCCCAGGCACGAGCCGGTTGAGGCTGTCGCCCTGATTATGCTGGGATCCGTCCGGATCGCGAGACCAGTACACGAGCACGAAGGGTCTGCCGCTGCGCCGGAAGAGAGGCAGGATTGCGCGCGTCGTGGCATCGGCGAACCACTTCTGCTGAACCCGGTTCGGTACCAGGGTCCCGGGTGTCGATAGAGTTCCGCTGTTCAGACCCGTAGGCGGCGCGGCCAGAGCCAGTCCGACTTCCTGCAATGCGCGGCTCACGTCCGCAGACAGTGGCAGGCCGCTTTCCGAGCCCGTCGAATCGTCCAGGATCACGGTCGTCGGTACCACGAACCGGCCACCTTGGGGATTCGTCTGCGTCACGTCCTGGATCGCCACCGGTCCCAACTTGCCGACGGCCGCAGTGTTGAACCCGTGCGTTCGGGCGGCTTCCAACAGCGTGACCTCGTTCAGGAACCGTCGGTTGGCGAAGTGCTCGTCCAGATCGCCCAGGACCTGGTCGTTTTCGAGGAAGGGCGTCAGCGTTCCGGGGGTCCGCGAGAAATTGCCGCTGTCGAAAATGGGGAATCCCACATAACCACTGTTGCCGAAATCCCCGGTGTCACCGAGATAGTGCCCTGTCGCGATGGCGGACGCATTGGGCGTCGTAAAGGTGGGAAAGAGCGAGTGACTGTTACGGAAGTTCACGCCCTGATCGCGGATCGCCCACAGCGTCGGCGCATCGTCGGGATTGACAGAGCCGGCGCGCAATCCGTCGGCGATGAAGAGAATCACGTTGCGTGCCGGTCGCTCCGCAACCTGTCCTGCGCTCGGCGACAGGCATCCGACGACGCTGCATAACAGTGCAGCTCCCAGGCACACCCACAGTCCGCTCGACCGCATCAAAATCTCCTTGGGGGGCATTGACCGTTGCACTGGTCATGCAATCGGGAAAGTGTCACTTTATGCTTCCCGGTTCAAGAACAAGGAACGGAAGCAAATGACCGCGGCAATCCGTTATAGCCGTTGCAACGTGCTGCGCGGGGTCCGCGCCTTAGCGGCCGCCTGCCTCGGACTCCTTGCATTCCTGGCATCTCCGGGAGTCCGCGCGCAACAAGCGGCCGACACCATCGTCACCCACGGCAAGATCCTGACGGTCGACCCGGGATTCCACACCGTCGAGGCGCTGGCCATCACGAGCGGGCGCATCGTTGCAACCGGCACGACTCAGGACGTCGCGCGCTATAGGGGCCGCGCCACCAAGGTCATCGATGTGAAGGGGGCAACCGTCATCCCCGGCCTCATCGATAACCACTTTCACTTCACGCGTGGAGTCGAGACCTGGCATGAGCAGGCTCGCTTCGAAGGCGTGGATTCGCGCCGCGAAGCACTGCGGATCCTGGCCGCCAAGGCCGCCAGCCTCAAACCCGGCGCTTGGATCATGGTTCAGGGGGGCTGGACGCCGAAGCAGTTCGCCGACGCGCCGGGGGGCTTTACGCTCGAGGAACTCGACGCCGCCGCGCCGAAGAATCCGCTGTTCGTCCAGGAGGGGTACGCCGTCGTCTACGCGAACAGCCTCGCCCTCAAAGCCGTCGGCCTGAACCCGGCGGACGGCGCTCGTCGCAGCGCACAGGGTTTGGTGTCGTTCCAGCCCCCGTATGCGCTGTACGACGCGATGCCAAAGACCTCGCCAGCGCAGCGAGAACAGAACCTCACGGACTTCATGCACGAGCTCAACTCAACCGGCCTCACCGGCGTCTACAGCCTTGGGCAATCGAGCCTTCTGGCAGAGCGCGCGGCCAAGGGTCCTCTGCCCTTGCGCCTGTGGGAGACGCTGGACTTCAACGCCAGCGATCCTGCATCGGCGGCCAAGGCGATAGAGCTGATCTCGCGAACCCGGCCGAACCAGTTCGACGGGCAGCACGGCATCTTTGGATTGGGGGAGGTGCTCTACGGCCCGTTCTTCGACCTGGCGCCTCGCAAGGATCCCTGGCCCGCCGAGATCATGAGCGAATACGGCGAGCTCGCTACCGCCGCGGCGCGCGCAGGCTGGCACGTTCACCAGCACGTCATCAACAACAGTGCCGTGACCGATCTGCTCAATACGCTGGAAGAGGTAAACAAGACCCAGCCGCTGAATGGATTGCGCTGGACCCTCGGCCATGTCTACGACATCTCGCCCACCAATATCGCCCGCGCGAAGGCCATGGGATTGACCCTTGGCGTTCATGGAGCTGCGATGCAGGCAGGTGCTCACATGCCTCTGCGGCAGATTGCCGATAGCGGGATCGTGTTTGGCTTGGGGACTGATGCCACCATCGTCTCTCATTACAGTCCCTTTGTGACACTCGGTTGGGTCGTGAGCGGTCTCGATGTCGGCGGTAACAAGGTGCTCGATCAGACACTGACACGCGAGGAAGCACTGACGGCACACACGCGCTCGAACGCGTATCTGTTTTTCCAGGAGAAGAACCTGGGCTCCCTCGAGGTCGGCAAGCAAGCGGACCTGGTCGTACTCGATCGCGACTACATGACAGTGCCGGTGGCCGAAATCAGGCGGATCAAGCCGACGATGACGATGGTCGGGGGGCGCGTGGTGTTCGACGCGAAGCACGCGCGCTAGCGGCTCCGCGAATTGCTAGCGGCTCCCACGCCGTAACGGGCCCAGAATGTCTGCACTCCTTCCTTCGCACACGCAATGACTTGCGCCTGCGACGGCAACACCTCGACGAGGATGGCCCGATCCAGGAACTCGCCCGCGATCAGATAGGCGAACTGCGCAGCGGCCCGCGTTGGATCCGCAACGCGTAGCACCCCCCGCCTCGACAGGCCGTCGAATGCCGACGCCAGCGTGCTCAAGACCCGGGCCGGCGCTCGATCGAAATATTCGCTCGCCAGCCCGGGAAACGTCCGGGACTCCCCGATCAACAGCCGCCTCAGCGCGATCACTTCGGGCCTGAGGATGACGAGCGCCAATCGCTGGCCGACAGCCTCGAGTGTCTCGCGAGCATTCGCGGAAATCGCCTCGACACTCAACTCCGCATCGAGCCCTCGCGCAAAGCACTCAACAAAGGCCAATACGTCCGCGATGATCTGCGTGAACAGAGCGTGCTTGTCGCCGTAGTTGTTATAGAGAGTCCGCTTCGTCAGACCGGCCGCTGCGGCGATCTGGTCCATCGTCGTTCCGGAGTACCCTTGCTCTAGGAACAGCTTGCGCGCTGCCTCGAACACCGCGGCGCGAGTTCTGATCACGCGCGGGTCGTCCGGACGGGGCCCCGCGCCACTTCCAGCTATCGCGGACTTCGTGTGGGTTCGGCGGCGGCGCCGAAGCGATGCATCTATTGCACTCATGAGTAAACTATTATACCGTCCGGTGTATAAAATAGACACCCCGAGGATGGCCACATGGCATCGATCAGCGCAGCAGGCACAAATGGGGATTCTGCAGCCGGCACACCGTCGCTGCGTTGGTTGCTGGGGTGCGGCCTGGTGGCCGGGCCATTCTATCTGGCCGTCGGCCTCGGGCAGGCCTTCATCCGTGAAGGGTTCGTCTTCTCCCGCCACCCGCTCAGCGTTTTGAGCAACGGCCCCGGCGGCTGGATTCAGATCGCCAATTTCGCGCTGACCGGCCTCATGGTCATCGCCGCCGCGCTGGGAATGCGGCGCGTGCTGGGCCCGAAGTCGAAGGCATTGCAAGGGTTCCTGA
Source organism: Steroidobacteraceae bacterium (assembly GCA_036499585.1). GTDB lineage: Bacteria > Pseudomonadota > Gammaproteobacteria > Steroidobacterales > Steroidobacteraceae > 13-2-20CM-66-19. Next base: position 28,892 of record DASYDM010000053.1, on the reverse strand, counting down.
GCGGATACGGAGCGAGCATTTTCCTTGCAGCCATCTTTCGTGCGGATCCGATGGACGGATTTCCCGTTGGCACTGCGGTCGGGCCACCGACATCGATCAGCACATCCGGACTCCTTCACTTTGCCGTTGGCGGGATCGGATTTCTCTGCCTCGCGGTGAGTTGCTTTCTGGCAGCACGTGCGATGTCGCGTCGAAATGACCGCTCAATGGCGCGCCTGTCGTTCTGGTCCGGCCTCATCGTCGCGGTTGGCTTCTTCGGCACGATGGCAATTCCGAACGCCTCCCCGGTCCTGGGAATCTGGATAGCCGTCGTCGTCGGTTGGGCGTGGCTGAGCATCCTCTCGCGGCGGCTTGCTCTGATCGCAGCTCCCTAATCGGCGCAACCGAGCGTCCGTTCGGCGGCTACGTGGACGTCGCCTGCGGTAGCAATGGCCTCGCCTCAGTCGCCGACATACGCTACTTCGTTCTCATAGCAGAGCGGGGAGAGGATCAATGGCGTTGCGCCGATATCGTGCGGTTCTGGCGTTCGCACTCGTTATTCTGGCGCCGCAGCTCTCGTGGGCGCAGGCGAACACCACGGCCGGAGACTTCTGGGCCGAGCCGGCGACCTTGGTGTCGCTGGGGTTCGAGTGGCGAATCACGGGCGATGACAACCGCAACGCGAGCGTCGCCGTCTCCTACCGGCGCCAGGGCGAGCAGGCGTGGAAGACCGGCTTGCCGTTGCTGCGGCTGCAGCGTGAAGTGGTCACCGGCGAGGTACCGAGTAACGGCGGCGGCCGCTACAACAAATACGTCGCGCCCAACATGTTCGCAGGCAGCATCCTCAATCTCGAGCCGGACACGCAGTACGAGTGCCGGTTCGTGCTGAGCGACCCGGACGGCGTGCGCGGCACGAAAAGCAAGACAGTCACCGTGCGCACGCGTAAGGAACCCATGCCGGCGGCGGGCGGGCATGTCTATCACGTCTATCCTTTCGACTACAAAGGCGCAAAGCAGGAGCCGGCTTTCGTCGGCCTGCTGGCGGCCTACTACATGGGATCGGATGAATCCGATCATTCACGCGAGCTGCCACCGCGCGTGCAACCGGGTGACACCATTCTGGTGCACGCCGGCGTATACAAGGACAGCCGTTTCCACTACGGCGGCGTTGACAGGGGCCTGCCCTACTACGGCACGCCCTTCGACGGCACCTACTACCTGACTCAAAGCGGTACGCCCGACAAGCCGATCGTGATCAAGGGCGCAGGCGACGGCGAGGTCATCTTCGACGGCGACGGCAACGACAACCTGTTCAACCTGATGGGCGGCAACTACATCTATTTCGAAGGCATCACCGTCCGCAGCACCAACGTGGCCTTCAAGCTCGGCATCAAGTACATCGCCGGCTCGAGTGGTTTCACGCTCAAGCACAGCCGCGTCTACGACGTTGGCCGGGTCGTGGAGGCCGGCTGGTCCGGGTCGAAGGACTTCTACATCGCCGACAATGTGCTCATCGGCCGGCATGAGCCGCGGCGACTGATCGGCTGGAACAACGCCGCCGTGTGGGGCAAAGATCCGAACTTTCCCGCGCTGATCACCTCGGAGTACGCGATCAAGGTTTACGGCCAGGGTCACGTGATCGCTCACAACTACATCGCCAACTGGCACGATGGGGTCGATATCGACACCTACGGCGATCCCGACGGCACGCCCAACGAGTTGCGCGATCGGGTGCCGGTGTCGATCGATATCTATGGCAACGACATCTTCAACATCGCGGACAACTGCATCGAGACCGACGGCGGCGCGCACAACATCCGGGTGTTCGAGAACCGTTGTTTCGAGTCCGCCGGCGGCGCTTTCAGCGCCCAGCCGATGTTCGGCGGACCGGTCTACTTCGTCCGCAACCTGGCCTATGCCGGCACGACCGGCGGGTACATGAAGCTCATCGACACCCCGGCCGGAATATTGATCTACCAGAACACGGTCGTCGGGGTTGGCGGCGCCCGCTTCTTCGGACCGGCCTCGAACCAGCATCTGCGCAACAACCTGATCCTGACCGACGGCTGGACGCCGACCGTCCTGACGATGGTCACGTTCACCAACTACTCCTCTTCGGACTACAACGGTGTGCGGCCGGATCCTGACGCTCAGTATTCCTTCGAGTGGGATTCCCCGGAGTTCGGCACCCCCGCCAACTACACGAGCAAGCCGGTGGTACGCAAATACAAGACGCTGCAGGAATACGTCGCGGCAACCGGCCAGGACAAGCACAGCGTGCTGATCAATTACGACAGCTTCGCGAAGGTGAGTGCCCCCAACAAGGCGGATCCGCAACACTTGTATCTGCCGGAGGATTTCGACTTCCAGCTGCGGCCGGGGTCGCCTGCGGTCGACGCGGGAGTGGAGCTACCCACGATCACCGACGGCTTTACCGGGAAGGCGCCGGATCTCGGCGCGTATGAGCTCGGCAAGCCTGTGCCGCACTACGGCCCGAGGTCGCAGCCTCCGGGCGCTCCGGGATCGGAGGCGCCCCGCTCGGTGCGAGGACCACCCGAAAGGGGTTGACGGTCATTCTGGTGCCGCCGCACCGTGTCGGTGCGCGGCGCCTGCCTAGACCTCGGCCACCAACATCTCTTCGCCCGCCGTTGGCGGGCGAAGCCCATCCGTCCTGCCAGCGAAATAGCGCTCCGTCAGCGCGACAGATGACACGTGCCGGGCCTCTTTGAGGCCCGCGTCCTGCGCCAGCGCCAGCATCTGCTCCGGAGTAAACATGCTCAGGAAAGGTGTCCCGCCAGCTCGCGCGCCCTGCACGGCCCGCTCGAGGCTGGGACGCAGATCGGGATCGACGAGGTCGATCGGCAGCATGAAGGTCATCGCTAACCTCGAGCCCCGGGCGAGCGAGGCGACGTGTTGCAAGGTCGCCAGGATGGCTTCCCGGGTCAGGTACATGCTGACTCCGGTGGAAGCGACGACCGCTGGCCGTGCGGGATCGAAACCGCATGAAGCCAATCGCTCCCACCACGTATCCCCGGCCTCGAAGTCGACCGGCACGAATCGCAACCAGTCGGGGACTCCAAAGCCCAACTCGACCAGGCGCTCCCGCTTCCACGCCTGCGGACCCGGTTGATCGATCTCGAAGACGCAGAGCTTCGAGGCCATCTCCGGCCTGCGCTGCACGAACGTGTCCAGGCCTGCCCCGAGAATGACGTATTGACCGACTCCGCGCTCCACCTCGCCAAAGACCAGATCCTCGATGAAGCGCGCGCGGGCAACGATGGAGGCTCTGAACGGGCGGGTGAAACCCGGATCCATATCCGGCCGCTGACGCCAAGCGTCGCCAGGGGCGAGGAGGCGCAGGCCGATCTCATCTTTCAGTACCAGAGGAGGCGGATCGATTTGCGCATGCAGTGCGCGCCAAAGTGCAACCCGCACCGCAGTGCTCTCAGGTCCCTCAGGTGTCACACGAACGCCCCATCGGGCGGATCACCTAACATCATCCCGCCGAGGCGTTCAACGACGCCGTCGTTGAAGCCCAGATGCTCATTGATCACGATCGCATCCCGTAGCAGTGAGCCGAGCGGCAGGCTCTCGTACACCGCGGGTGCGCCAACGGTGTCGAACATCAACTGAGCAACCTCACGGGCGGTGCGGTGCGCGTGAATGCGCGCAAGCCCCATGTCCCGTCTCGTTTGGAGAGACCCACGACCCACGCGCACCAGTTCGTCCCAATAGCGGTTCACGCTCTCATACACCGCGGCGCGCGCCGCTCCAAAGAGCATTTGTGCACGGGCCAACGCGAACTTCACGCGCGGCAGATTTCGCATGGGAGTCGGCGGCAAGGGCAAGCTGATGACTCTCTCACCGGCCAGCTGGAGCGTGACTTCGATCGCCCGGCGCATAAGACCCAACGGCGTGCCGGCCATCGGTATGAAGACAGTGGCCGAGCCGGCATCAGCGTACAGCGGCCCTTCCATACGCGCCCGCCCCTGGAGATTGAACGCATGACGTTCCGGCACGAACAACTGCTTCGCCTTGTAGTGGTGGCTACCGCTGCCGGCGAGGCCGTGCGAATACCACGTGTCCTCGATCTCAAAGGAGGTAGCCGGCGCCAGGATGTAAGTCATCCCGCTGGGAGCGGCGGTTTCCGATTCCAGCACGACGCAGCCGCCGATCATGACATCCGCGTGAGTGCAACCGGATGCGAACCCCCACCGGCCCGTTACGGAGTAACCGCCCTGCACGCGGACGGCACGCCCATTCGGCGGCGCCTGCCCGGCAGTGATGGAGTCGATCGACGGATAGAGTTCGCGAGCGGCGCTCTCTTCCAGAAAGGCGCAGAAATAGCCGCTGTCCGAGCCGATCTTGACCGCCCAGGCCACTGAAGGATCACCGGAGGCGAGCGTCTCGATCAGCTCCACCTGTTGCGGGAGCGACATCTGCGGACCGCCCCAGCTGCGGGGAAACATGATCCGGAAGAGACCGGCCGCGCGCAGCTGCTCGACCAGGTCCGCCGGCAGCCGCCGCAGCTTCGCAAACTCTCCCGCCCGCCGTTGGATCTCCGGCACCAACGCGCGGGCGTTGGCCAGAATCTCCTCGCTGCTGAGCGGGCGAGTGGCGGTCACTGGTAGCTGGACGGAAGCGGAAACAGGCCGTCGTAGGGTGGCCAGTTCGGTACCGGGCGATCTTCAGGCGCGTAGTAGAAGCACGCGTGGATGTCGCGAATCTTGCCGTGGTCGATGTGGAACACTTCCGTGAAGTGGTTACGCCGCTTGGCGTTCTTCTGCTCGCGGCGGAACATCCCCTCGATCATCACCGTCTGCGACTCCTCGTCGATGACGTAGAAGTTGCGAATCGCGACGATGGCCACGCCGAAGTCGCCCTGGGTGCGACAGTCGGTCTTGCCGTTGTTGCCGATGTCCATGCCGGGTTTCATCGGGGTGTTGAAAGTCGGGAAGCCGTTCTCGTAGCGTGAACAGCCAGGGTGACCTTTGACGATGAAACCGTTGTGGCTGGTGATGCCGTCGAAGTACGAGTTGACCACCGCTTGCAGGGCCTCGCGCTGCATCCGTTCGGCTTTGGGCACCACGCGCTGCGCAGGCAGCGTGACTTTCAGCGTCTCGATGCTGAACGGAGTCTTGCCCGGTTCCCCGGTCAGGCCCGGGTCGCTCTTGCGGGAAATGAACCACTGCGCTTCGGTCACCTGGTTCCATTGAACCTTGAGGCGAAGGGCCACGACGGCCTCCTCCGCGCCCATCATGACGGTGCCGAAATAACCAGCCTGACTCTGCACCGGATCGAGATAGCGCCGTTGAACGGAGCCTAGTCCGGTGACGCTCTTCCAAACGCCCTGCCCCTCGGGAATGACAATGGAGTTTTCGGTCTGTCGAAAACCGACCCAGAGATTGCCGGTCTCGGGCTTGTGGCTGGTGACGGCCGTGAGATAGATATCCAGGTGACTCTTGAGGCAATCACGGTTGCACTGCTGAGCGTTAGCCACGCCGCCGACGAGAATCAACGCCAGCGAGGCCAGCGTCACGTATGAACACTTCATTGTTTCCCCCTGCACGACAGACACGCTTAGCGTACCCGCTCTGTCGGCCATTGTGTGGGCAATGGCCAGGGGTGTTCATCTCGTGAGCGGGTCAGGCCGGCGCGCCGCGCAGCCGCCGGTAGGGCCGCCAGGCCGTGAGCAGCAGTACGAACATCAGCGGCGCCGGGACGCCCACCACCACCGCCAGCGAATAGCGAATGTCCGCGGGATTGCGAAACACATGGTCGGTCATGAGTCCGACAACCAACGGCCCTACTCCCAGCCCTACGAGCGTCGTCAGCGTGATGTAGAGAGCCGTCACTTGCGCCCGGGCTCGATTCGGAACGACGAGTTGGATGGACGACCCCGCACACGCATACGGCGTGTTGCTAAGAAACACAGCCGGAATCAGTAGCGCGAGACAACCTTCAGCGCTCGGCATCAATGGCGCGAGCGCGCCAAACACCCCGCAGCCGACGAAACCAAACGCGGCCACCCTGAGCGGCGCATCCAGATATCCCCGGCGCGCGAGCCGGTCGCTCATCCAGCCCCCGAAATAGGCGCCCGCGGTGCCGAAGATCATGACGACCAGGCCGAACGCCACTCCCACCTGGGCGGAGTTCCAGTGATACGTGCGCTGAAACAACGCAGGTGTCCAGATGAAGATGGCGTATGAGACCAGGGACACCAACGCGAACGCCGCAAACATCGGTATGAGCGCGCGCGCCCGCTCACGTACGATGCCGACAACCTCCGCGACCGGCAGCGCCCCGGCACCACCAACGCCACGACGTGCCGGCTCACGCATCGTGAAGAACAGCGGCACGAGCAGCAGCCCTGGAAACCCAACGATGATGAAGGCCGCCTGCCACGGAGCCACGGTCGAGAACGGTCCGGAGGCGAGCACATCCGACGTCGTCAGCCACTGCAGCAGGCTGCCACCGATCATGAACGCCAGACCCTGCCCGACCGGCGCGCTCATGAGAAACCCTCCCACCGGTCGCCCGAGGCGTTCGGCCGGGAAGAGATCACTCAACATGGAGAGTCCCGCGGGCGTGAGGCTGGCCTCGCCGACTCCCACTCCGATGCGAGTCAGGAAGAGCTGGATGTAACTGCGGGCCAATCCCGATCCCATGGCGAACAGGCTGAAGAGCCCCAGCCCCCACCCGATGATCCGCCGGCGCTGATACCGATCCGCCAACCTCCCGATCGGGACACAGGCCAGCACGTAGAAGATGCCGAACGCCACCCCTTGCAACAGGCCAAAGTGCGTGTCGTCCAGCGAGAAGGCGGCCTTGATCGGCTCGACGGTGAGATTGACGACAGTGCGATCGAACTGAGAGACGATGGACGCCAGCGCCAGCAGCCCCGCGACCAGCCACCCTCGCGATGGCGCCGGCCAAGCCGTGGCGCCGGCGTCGGCCGCGCCCCCCTCGGCAATGCTGTCCACCGACATCACGGCCCGCCGTCAGAACCGATCCGTGATCGGTGTCTTCACGAAGCCTTCCGGATACTCTTCGACGGCATTGCCGACGATCGTGTATTCCTTCCTGCGGCCGCTGAAGCGGCCCTCGAGCTCCATGTACCCCTGCGGGTCGAACAGCGGTGTCGCGCTCATGCCCATGATGCCGGTCGCATCCTTCTTGTCACAGGTGTAGAGGCTCCCCTGCTGGGCAAAGTTGTGCTTCCCGTGCTCGAGCATCCCGTCCATGGCAGCCTTGAGCAGATAGTGCATGGTCAGGAAGTTGTAACCGAGCGGATAGATCTCCTCCACCGTGACTTCAGGTACGCCGTCCTTGCCGGCGACGTCCGGATACATCTTCCAGCCGGGCACGCGTTTGGCGACGTATTGCGCATCTTTGAGGTTGTTCAGCTTCACCACGGTCGTCATCTGGGCTCCGAGCTCGACGGCCTGCCGGCAGCGTTCGATGCCCTCGTCCAGCTCGGTTGCCGGGTCGGCATTGGTTCGGGCAATCAGGATGCAATCGGTCCCTTCCAGAGCGGCAACCGCCGCTTTCACCTTCGCGTAGTACTGCTCGCGAGGCAGAAGACGGGTGGATTCCTCCATGTCACCGGAGTCCTCGAGCTGCAATGCCGTCGCACCGGCACGCGCCATCCGCTTGGCCGCCCGATAGACTGCCAGCGGCCCGCCATAGCCATTCTCGATGTCCGCCGCCAAGGGTATTGGCGAGGTCTGGCTGATACGACTGGTGATCCACTCGATGTCGGTCAGGTTGCTGAAGCCATAGTCGATCACGCCGTTCATCGCGATCGACACCTCACCGCCGCTGAGCATCATTGCCGGGAAACCGACCATCTCGACCGCACGCGCGGAGGCGCAGTCGTAGACGCACGGCGCTACGACGCACTGAGTCGCCTCCATCAACACCTGGCGCAATGATTTCTTAGCCATGACCTCGACCTCGTGCCGGCCCAGCGCCGGCCATTGATGTGAACGATAACATTACACCACTGCCGTGGGCGGCGGCTTACCCGCCAGGAAGGCGTCCAGATTCGCGAGCACGATGTCACTCATCAGCTTGCGGGTTTCGACTGTGGCGCTGGCAACGTGCGGCGTCAGCACGACTTTGTCGCTGGCGCAGAGCTCCGCAGGCACTTGGGGCTCCTTCTCGAACACGTCGAGCGCGGCGCCCGCTATTCGACCGCCCTCGAGCGCCGCGATGAGCGCTGCCTCATCGACCACTGCGCCGCGGGACACGTTGACGAGATAGCCGTCCGCTCCAAGCGCATCGAGGACCGTGGCGCCGATCAAGTGCCGAGTCGAAGAGTTGGCTGGACAGGCCACGACCAGGACGTCCGAGTTGGCGGCGAGCCCGAGGATGTTTTCATGAAACGGATACGGCACCGACTTTCGATGCGGCCCGGTGTACGCCACAGGCCCGAACGGCGCGAGGCGCACGGCAATGGCGGAGCCGATGTTACCCAGCCCGACGATTCCAAAGCGCCGTCCGGTCACTTTGTGCCCGAGCGCTTTTTCCGCCCGGAGCCAATGCCCTGCACGCACATAGGCATCCGACGTCGGGATCGCACGAAGGAGACTGATCGTCAGGCCGACCGCGAGATCCGCAACGTCCTCACTAAGCGTCCCAGGTGTCGTGGTGACGCGGATGCCGCGTTCACGAGCCAGCGCAAGGTTGACCTTGTCGAGGCCTACTCCGTGAATTGCGATGATCCCGAGCGCACCGAGTGAGCGCACGAGATCATCGCTGCAACCGATATGGCCGCCGGTTATCACAGCGCGCACGGCCTGTGCCCGGTCTCGGAGAAATGCTGACCTCTCCGGGTCGGAGAGCTTGAACCAGCTCACGACATCGAACCGAGCTTGCAGCCGCGACTCGAGATACTGAGAGAACTCGGACATCTGCAGGGCCACGGGAGTCTGATCGTGCATGCTGGACCTCAAATGACGGAGACGATGCCGCCGTCGACGTAGATCGTCTGGCCATTTATGAAGTCGGACGCGGAAGAGGCCAGGAACACGGCGATGCCGTGGAGATCCTCGAGACGTCCCCATCTTCCAGCCGGCGTGCGCGCCCGCAGCCACGCATCGAACTTCGGATCCTCCACTAGCGCCTTGTTGAGAGGCGTGGCGAAGTATCCCGGCGCGATGGCGTTGATCTGCAGACCGTGACCAGCCCAATCCGCACACATGCCGCGGGTCAGATTTCGGACGGCGCCCTTCGACGCCGTGTAGGGCGCGATGCCCGGCCGGGCCAGCTCGGATTGGACGCTGGCGATGTTGATGATCTTGCCTCGGCCACGGGCGATCATGTGGGGCGCAACTGCCTTACTCACGTAGTACACGCTGTCGAGATTGGTGGCCATCAGCTCGCGCCAGTCGTCGTCCTTGAACTGCTCGAGCGGCGCCCGGCGCTGAATCCCCGCGTTGTTGACCAGAACGCCGATGGGGCCCACCGAGCTCTCGATGGCCTCGACGGCCGCCCCGATCTGGCCGGGTTCAGTGACGTCGAAAGCACTGACTGTGACGCTGGCGCCTTGTGCTCGCAAGGCCACTGCCGCGGCCTCGAGCGCCTCGGTCGAGCGCCCGTTCAGGACCAGCCGCGCCCCGGCGCCAGCCAACGCGGTGGCGATCGCAAATCCGATCCCGCGCGAGGCTCCGGTAATGAGCGCCACGCGGCCCTGCAGACTGAAGAGATCCAACGTCACACCTCACCGCTCCACGCTCCCCTCCGGGCGGGTCCGCGCCAGGGGCGGATATATCTTGCCCGGTTTTTTTGTTAACGTGCACATTCCTTTGTAAAAGGCCATTTTATGCTGGCTGCCGTCTGTCATGGGAAGCAGGACGTCCGCGTCGAGCCCCGCGAGGAGCGGCCGCTGGGGGCGGACGAGGTCCGGGTCGCAGTCGCTTTCGGCGGCATCTGCGGCTCGGACATGCACTACTACCACCGCGGTGGCGTCGGGGATTTCCTGATCCGGGAACCGATGACGCTCGGTCACGAGATCTCCGGTCGAGTCCTCGAGACGGGCCAGGCCGTCACCGGCCTGAGGCCGGGAATGAAAGCGGCACTCGACCCGAGCCGTCCCTGCCTGAGCTGCCGCTACTGCCGCGAAGGGCGCGCCAACCTGTGCACCAACATGCTCTTCCTGGGCAGCGCGGCTCGCTTCCCGCATGTGCAAGGCGGCTTCGCGCAGACATTGGTGCTGCGGCACGATCAGGTAATCCCTGTCCCTGAGGAGACTGACCTGCTGCGTTTGTCGGTGGCTGAACCGCTGTCGGTGGGACTCCACGCAGTCAACCGTGCCGGCACACTGACCGGCAAGCGGGTCATCGTGAGCGGCTCGGGACCGATCGGTCTGCTTACGGCACGCAGTGCCCGGTTTGCCGGCGCCGTCGAGGTCGTGACGACCGACATCGAAGACGCGCCGCTTACGGTCGCCCGTGAGCAGATGGGTGCCTCACGAACTGTCAATGTCGCCAAGAACCCCGAGGCACTCGCTGAATTCGAGGCCGATGGCGGGTACTTCGATGTGGCGCTGGAAGCTTCCGGCGCACCCGCTGCGCTTGGGTCGTTGTTCAAGGTGATCCGTCGGGGCGGCAGAATCGTCCAGGTCGGGATGATGCCGGCGGGAGCCGCCGCGCCGATACCGATCAACTTCCTGCAGTCGCGCGAGATCGATCTCGTCGGCGCCTTCCGGGCGCACGATGAGTTTCGTCTCGCGACCGAGCTCATCGTTTCGGGTCAGATCGACGTATCGGCGATCCTGTCCGGTACCTATCCGTTATCCGAGGCCGCCACCGCGCTCGAGCTCGCCGGCAACCGCTCGAAAGTCGTCAAGCTGCATCTGGCGATGAGCCATCCCTCAGCATGAGTTCGCGCGCAAAGCACGGTGCCCCACGCGCAATGGAGAGAGCACGCCGCCCGACTATCGGCGATGTATCCAGGATGGCGGGTGTTTCCCGCATGACCGTCTCTCGCGCGCTTCGCACACCCAGGGCCGTACAGGAAGACACGCGCGCCCGGGTAACCAAAGCCATTTCGCGTCTGGGTTATGTGCCGGACCGTGCGGCGGGGAGCCTATCGAGTCGGCGCACCGGGTTCATCGCACTCATGCTACCGACTCTGACTAATGCCAACTTCGCGAGCGTGGCACACGGGCTCACCGAAGCGTTGCGTCAAGCCGACTACGATCTGCTGATCGCCTACAACGAATACTCTCTGGACGAAGAGGAAAGACAGCTGCGCAATCTTCTCGAGCGCAGGCCCGAGGCCATTGTGCTCACTGGCGCCGTACATCGGAGGGATTCCGCCCGTCTGCTCCTCGCCTCCAACGTACCGGTGGTCGAGATCGCCGATCTCACGACCCGGCCGCTCGAGCACGCGGTCGGATTCTCCAACTACGAGGCGGGACGAACCGCCGCGCGCTATCTGATCGCCAAAGGATTCAGGAACATTGCTGCTGTAGGGAGCTCCACCGAGCGCGATGTCGTTGACTATCGCGGTGAGGAGCGTTTGCGCGGCTTCGAAGATGCGCTGAGACTCGCAGGACTGACGACCGACTTCGTCATTCGTCACGGCCGGGCACCGGTGAGCTATGAGCACGGCGCCTCGGTGGCGGGCATTCTGCTCGGGCGCAAACCAAAAATCGAAGCAGTGTTCGCGGTCTCCGATCTATCTGCCGTCGGAATCGTGATGGAATGTCAAAGGCTTGGCGTGCGCGTGCCGAAGGATCTCGCCGTCATGGGATTCGGCGACTTCGACCTTGGCGGTGTGATCAATCCACCGCTCACGACCATTCATGTGGATTTCCGAGCGTTGGGGCAACGGACGGGGCAAATGATCCTGGAGTTGCTGTCCCCCGATGGCGCTGATGACATGCCGCGGAGTATCGACGTCGGGCTTACAGTGGTAGCACGCGGATCAGTGTGACATCGGCGCCACGATGATCCGTCGGTCGCCCCGGGCCGTGACATACAAGGTGTTATCGACGACGATTCCGCCACAGGCGTAGTTGATTGCCTCGGTCCCCTTCCCTTCCAGCAGTCGAGTGACCGCCCCACTCTTAGGATCAACTCGTACGACAACCCAAGGCTGCGGACACTGCGCGCCACACGCTGCAATTTTTTGCACCTCAGTCTTCTGTCCGCCCACCAACAGGGACCCGTCTTGAAGACGATGGATATTGTCGGGCATGAAGTCGAGGGGGATCTCACGCGACGCTTCGGCACGGCGCGAAACGACTGCGATTTTTCGGGCGGACCAAGCGCTGACGTACACGATGGTCCCCTCGGCATTCAGTTCGACGCCGTTCGCCCCTGACACGGCCACACCGGGGACGTCGTGAAACCCCGAGTCTCTGTGCCATTCCAACAGCCGGCCGGTGTTCTCGCCCCGCGCCATCGCCGCCCACGCCTGCTTCTCATCCGTGGGGTCATAGAAGCTGGTCACCAGAATGCCCTCTCCGGGTAGGGCCGCTACGCTGTTCGCAAGCGTGTGAGCCGGAAGCGACATGCAGCCGACCCAACTCACCTGAGGACGCTCTCCCGCCGCATCGACTTCGAACACCTCGATCGCCACCCGATCGCCATGATTGGCGGCATACAAGAGATGCCGGCCCTCCGATCCCGGCCGCAGGGCGAGTCCGTCAGTCGACAGGCGGGACAGATCCGGCGGCCCGTGGCACTCGGGTGTGAGCTTTCGATCCAAAGCCATCCGCGGCGTATCGACCGGAAAGAGCGGTGACGCGCTCTTGTCTCGCGTGTCGATGAGATAGAGATGCGCCGGAGCGCCGACATTCAGGCCACTGGAAATCAGCCATCGAGTACCGGGAACCTGTACGAGATCCTCGGCGGCGACGGGGCCACAGACGAAGTGCAAGCCGTCCATCGGAGGGCATGATGTAGCGTCAGCCCCCGAGTCGGCCAGCACGCTGACGCCCTCCTGGTGCTCCTCCAACAGAGGCAACGACTTCTTCGCGAATGCCGCCAGCTCCGCGTCCTCCATCTTGGTCGCCGCCTCGAACAAGGCGCGCGCGTCCAGGGTTTCCGTCCGCATCTGGCGCACATACCAGCGGTCAAAGTCTGCCCCGGTTCTCTCGGAGTCCTGTTTCACGACCTGCTCGTCTTCGTAGTCCAGCGTACCGGGCACGTCCAGATGCTGTTTCCTGGCTACGGCCGCGAGCTCGGCGCGAAGCGCGCCATAGTCTTTCAGCATGCGAGCCGCGAAGCTTTGGATGTTTGCGCTTTGCGATTTCGACTGCGCGAGCTTCGCGAGTTCGATTGCCGTCAGTTCACCGAGAGCGGCGCTCTTAACGAATACCGTGGGATCGTTGGTGATCTGCGGCTCCACAGAAGCCTTTGCAGCCTCGTCGGCACGCTCGACGGCTGCCTGATCCGGATTGGGAGCCGCCGCACCGGGCGACACCTCGGTGACACCGGGACTCGTCCTGCTCTGCGCCAGGGCCGCTGGCGCCTGAACGAGCCACAGGGCCGCCAGCGCCGCTGCACTGACCTGCTTGAATCGGATGGATCTGGTCTGCATGAAATTCCCGCCCCGACGCTATAGGCTATCGCTCCATGCAACAGGCTGTCGATGAGCTCATCGCCGCTTGCGTCGCCGGTGATCTTCCGGCGGTTCGGCGGGCGGGTGCTGACCGGACAATCCGCGCGCATGGCGCGGGCTCACACATCGGTGAGTCTCCGGCCGATACCGCCTTGGCTCAAGGTCAGAGTGCCGCAGCAGAACTCTTGCGCACCAACTGAGGTGACGGGTTGCAGCGGACGGCGCTGAGGCTGACTACTCGACGCGAGTGACCCGCACCCAATTCGTGTTGCCACCCGTCGCTTTCGACCACATGTGGTAGGAGCCGAGCATTTCCCGCTCGATGTTCACATCGTCGCCGACGCGGAAGAACGTCATAGTCTGAACGCCTGTGTGGCGCCAGACCTGCCCGTTGGCGAGCTTGATCACATACTGGCTTGGGCGCACTTCGTCCACCGAAGCAATACTCGAATGCACCGCCGTCGGCGCTTGGACCGAGCGGCGGTCCTTCGGCGCCAGATACTCCTCCCCGACGCGATCATCCGAGGCGGCCGTCGCCTTGGCCGCGGGTGCGGCCGCTGCCTTAGGAGCGCGTGCTGTCGTGGGAATCGCGGCAGGTGCGGCTGGTGCGACCACCGCAGATGCGGGTGCGGCCACCACAGGTGCAGGTGCAGCCGGCGCTGGCGCCGCGTTCGCCGCCGCAACCCGCCCCGCGGGTGCGGGGCGCATCGAGGCATTCAACCCGTCATAGCAGCGATAGCGTTCAGTCTCGTCCTGAATACTGCCGCAGGCCATGACTTTCTCTGACACCGCGGCGGGCGGCGTGCTGCGGCAACCGCACACACCCCCCACTACCGCGGTGATCAGGATCACAGCGTTCAGGGTCCGCATTTCAGGCCCTCCGGCGACTTTGCATGCACGTACATTGCCACCAAAAGACCCGGTCCGCAGCCCCTGAAGAGGCCGCGATCAGAACGAGGCCTTGACCCCCAGGAAGTAGGCCCGCCCGTACACGTCGTAGAAGCCCGCACTCGTGGTGCCCTGGCCCGAGACCGGCAGGCTGTACGAAGCGGGATTGCGGCAGCCCGCGCCGTACCCACTACAAACCCCAGCGAGGTTAGTCCCCACCGGATAGCCTGCGGACGCACCCGTGATCGCCGGCTCCTTGTTGAAGAGGTTGTTGACGCCGCCGCGCAACTGCAGAACCTTGTTGATGTTCCAGTTGAACGACAGATCGAACGCGCTCCAGGCCGGCACCGACAGCACCGTAGTCGGCGTGTAGCCCAACAGCTGGCCCCCGCTACCGGCGGACACCGACGCGTTGTTCTTGATGATCGCCTTCTGAGTGGCCACCGCCGCGGGCTCGACTGACGGCAGGAACCGCCAACGCAGGTCGACATTGAACCGCGGCATCATCCAGCCGATGCTCGTGAAGAGCCGGTAGGAGTAGGCGCCCGGGTTGGTCCCCGTAAGCGTCGGTCCAAGCGTCCCTTTCCAGTCCGTGACGACATCGAAGTTGGCGGGCGACTGTTTCGTCTTGTAGAAGTTCAGGAAGGAGTCCTGGGAACTGAAGGTCAGCGCGCCCGGGATGTGCTTGATTCCCATATCGTCGAACCGGGCCATCCAGTTCAACTGCAGGTCGATGCCGGAGGTCGAGATCGTGCCCTGGTTTGTGTACACCAGCAGCGCGCTGTTCTGCAGGCCGGTTCCAAGATCGCGATTCACGCTCTGGCAGGCGGTCGATGCAGCCCGGGCCGCGGCGCCCGCCGCATCCGTAACCGGCGCTCCGCCATAGCACTGGAAGTTGGCGTAGTCCGTGTTGTCCAACCCGATGGCATTGCGGATGTCGATGCGCCACCAGTCGATCGATGCCGAGAAGTCGCGCAGCAAGGCGTTGTCCGAAAGCCGGCTCAACACGACGCCGCCGGTCCAGGTCTTGGCCTTCTCCGATTCCAGATTCGGGTTGCCTTCCTGGTTCACGTAGAACTGGGTCGAAGCCGCCGTAGTCGACTGGTTGCTGTTGTGATAGTACGCGTTAGCGCCAGTGGTCCCCATGAGGGCCTGGCAGATCAGGTAGGTACTTTGCGCACCGGCAGCGGTTTGTCCCGGCGCGATTGCAGTCGCCGCGCCGGCTGACGGCGACGTGTCCGCCGCCGCACCACCTGCGCCGAACGGTGCGATCGACCGCACGGAACACGGATCACCATAGGCGTTGCCTGTCGTGGTCACCAGTTCCTGTTCGCCGAGGAACAACTCGCCGAGGTTCGGCGCCCGTGTGGCACGGTTGAAGCCACCGCGCAGACGGAAGGAACTTCCCAACTGCACATCGGCGTCGATCTTGAATGTAGTCGTGCTCGCCGTCGCGCTGTAATCGGAGTAGCGGCCGCCGAAATCGAGGCTGGCCTTCCTGATGATCCCCAGGTCCGAGATCACCGGGACGAACAACTCCGCGTAGTAGTCCTTGACGGTCGTTTGGGCATTGAGGCCACCGGTCGGGAATACGCCCATGACCGAGTCCAGGAACGAGTTGGCCGACTGCAACTGGTCGGGAATGTACTGCGCCGAGTCGCGCCGGAACTGATAACCGGCCGCGGCGCTGATCTCACCCGCCGGCAGTCTGAACAGCGAACCCTGGAAGTTTGCCTCGACCACGTCCTGCTGCAGCTGGGTCTGCGCCTGAGGCACGGCCTGCACCGCATAGGAGCAGTCGGCGCTCGGCGCCTGATCCGCGGCGAAGAACGTGTTGTACAAACCGCTGGTGCAGGTCGTCGGCACTGTGGTGCCGAAGCCCGGCGAGGCGCTGTTCTGGTTACCGATCAACGACAGGTTGCGACCGTAATCGGGGGCATCGGCGACCGCACGCCAACGCTGCACGGACTCGTAACCGCTCGCTAAGGTGTACGCAGTGGATTGTCCACGCGCATAGTAGACGTCTCCCGTCCAGTCCGCGACGATCGGGAATTTCAGGCCAGTCTCTACCGTCCACTCCGTCGTGGTATCCACCGTCGAGCGGCTGCCGATGCTATTGAGCGGAAACGTCTCAGACGTCCAGCTTGCGGGAGCGCTTGTGCAATACGCCGCAGGGATCGCCGGATTGCAGCCAACGGGGCCGCCGTTCGCCACGGAGGCGTTGGCGGCGATGGGGCCGCGACTGTTGAGCAACAGAGCCAGCTGCCAGGGCACCGGGTGCTGAGCGCCCTTGGTATTGGTCGGGATAAAGCCCGGGTTCCAGTTCGGGTTGCTGCTGGTGGGATTGGCGGTGAAGGAGGCTGCGAGTGCCGACAACGCCGCCTGGCTCGTAGTGTTGTTGACGAGTGCCGGATTGACCGGGCTGTCAGTCGTGGCGTTGTAGGGAATCGTCGCCTCGCGGCCGAGGTTCGCCGACGTCGGGAAGAAGTACGTCGAAGTGTTGCTCTGAGTGAAGCGTGCGTTCGTATAGAACTGCACCTTGTCCGTGAGATCGAAAATGCCGTTCGCGTAGAACGAATAGCGTGTCTGCGGCTCGCTGACCGTTTCGTTCGGGTTGCTCCACTTCAGCGCCTGAATGACGTTCGGCGGCGAGGCCGCGCTATTGGCGCCGGTCGTATCGTACTGGTTGAAAAGGGCAAAGCCATTGCCGGTCTGCGGGCCGATGTAGTTGCTCGTACCGATGGGACCCGCGGGATCCCAGACGGTGCCGTCGGAGTTGAAGCGCAGGCTGGCATTGGTGCCGGCTCCGGGCAGCACCATCGGAGTGCCGTTCGCCAGGACACCGCGCCCGGGAAACAGCGCGCCGACTGCCGCCTTGCTCGGCGGCGTCGCCACGGTGTTGATGCCGTTCGTGCCGAACAGATACAGATACTGGGTGCCGATGTTCGGATCGTTCCAGCCGTCGGTGTAAAAGGACCGATTCCTCTGAAAGGCCCCGTTGCGGTCGTAGTACTCCGCGCCCATCATGATGTTGCCGCGGCCGTCGGCGATCTTGGTGCCCATCAGGGTCGTGACGCGCAGCTCGTTGCCGTCGCCCGCCGCGGTGATGCCGTCCTGCACGTCGACCTGCAGGCCCTGGAAGTTCTTCTTCAGGATGAAGTTGGTGACACCGCCGATGGCGTCCGCGCCGTATACGGCCGATGCACCACCGGTAATGATTTCGACGCGATCGATCATCGCCGTCGGAATGCTGTTGACGTCCGTCACCATCAGGGGGTTGACGGGCGTCGTACGATGGCCGTCTACGAGCACCAAGCTCCGGTTGGCACCGAAGCCGCGCAACGAGATCGTCGAGATGCCGACGCTATTGACGGCCGTCGACTGGATGTCCGTGTTGCCGGTCGTGGGCGTAGTGGCCGGATTGAAATTCGGCAGCTGGTTCAGATAGGACTCGATATTCAGGCCCGAGCGCGTCTCGAGCTGCTCCGAGCTCACCGACACCAAGGGGCTGGTCGCCTCGAGCTCGGGGCGCCGGATGCGGGATCCGGTGACTGTGATCTCCTCCAACTCGGGCGCTGCGGAATTCGCAGCACCTGGGCCATCCTCGGCCGCCAACACTTGACCTGTGGGCGCCATCATTGCCGCGCCAAGCGCAGCAGCAACCGCAACACGGACGAAATACGACACGCAGCCGGACTGACCAACAGACATCTTTTTCCCCCTCACGCCGAAACGGATGGACTCTTAGAGCAGAACCCGCGGACCCGAGCGAATGTGATTTTTTAGATACAACGCCCGGTGTGGGCGGCCGTGTGGCCTGAAACGCAAATATCGTCCATGCTTTGGATCGTCAATGCAACAGTTACCAGGTTAAGCGTTAACAGGAAGCCGGCCTGCGGTCGCGCGCCGCAACAAGTCAGGCTGTGCGTATTTCGAGACAAGCGAGTTGATGCGTGCGAGCCACGAAAGGGACTCACACGCATATGACTGAGATCAATACCCGCGCTCTGAGGCGCGGATTTTTGCGCGATGAGAACAGCGAGGCAGCATTAGCTCGACCGTTCGGGAGGGCCTACTCCGCGGCAGCCCCCCCCGGATCACCTGGCGTCACCCGTGCTTCCGGCGCCGCGTCGGCGGGGGCGCGGCCCCTTCGGCGGGTGCGCGTGCCGACGGTGGCGGCGGAAATGGCATGTCATTGACCGTGAGGCGACCGCCAGTGAATGCCATGTGCGCGGTGAGGGTCTTATCGTTACTGAGGACATAGCCCTGCTTCTGCAGCGTCTGTAATTGTGTTTGGAGCTGCTCGCCTCTCGGATTGCCCGCGGTGAGCTTTGCGAGCAAAGGCACGTCGATAGCGAGGTCGGCGGTGGCCTGAATGTGCGGAATCACGGCCGCCATCATGGCAGGGCCGGCCCTTGAGAAGTCGTCCCGCGTCAGACCGGAAGTGGTGAACTTCGCGGCGATTCGCATCTCACCTTCGGGTGTGACGAAACCGATGCGCGAGATAGTGAGGACGAGATCGTGGACCAGCAGCTCCACGCCCTCGTGCTGAAGGATATCGAGAATCTCTTGAGGGTTTGCCTGCAAGCCGGCGGCGCTCTGGGCGTTGTGTTGCGAGACGGCGCGAATCTTCTCCGTCAGCGCGGCGATCGCCGGACCATACTCGTGATCGAGCGCACCGGCATACCCTAGCTGCGTCGCTTCAAAACCGCCGGCGCTCATCCGCCCAATCGAGATGTCGAACTTCGAATCGAGGTAGTCCCCCGTCGCCGCCGAGTCGGCCTCCAGTCGCAACTGCTGCAGGGATGCCGCAGGCTGCTGGCCAATCGGGTGTATTTCGATCTTGTCGATCGTCGCGCCGACCTTGCCCGCCATCAATGTCGTGAAGACGCGGTGCAGGTCGGTGGTGGCGTGAATCTGACCGATCTCGCCGCTTCCCTTGTCGCCGCGGAATTGCAGGCCCTTGAAGAGGATGTCGGCGTGCGAGGTTTCCTGATTGCGTGTCGCATCGCCGCTGCCGCTCAGGCCCTGCCAGGCAACCGTCGTCCCGGGAGACAGCTCCATCTCGAAGGCAGGACTGACGACTTCGTAGTGAGTGCTCCCGCCCCAACTCAAGGCCGCATGACTGCTCAGGATCGGCTTGCCGCCGAGCGGCTTATCCAACTGCTTGCGCCACTGCGCGGGCAGGACCGGTTCCGAGTCGATGGTGGCGAGGGCGAACGTGCGCATTCCCGGCAACGGACCGTGGTGAATGGTGTTGCGGATGGTGATCCGCGCATCGCGTAGAAGCGCGTCCGCGGGCGCCGCCTGCAGCGCCTTCGCAAACGTTGAGCTCAGCCCGTACGTCACCTCCTCCGTCGCTGCATACACGCCGCGGCGATAGGTGCGATTGACGACGGTGAGATAGGGAACCGCCTGCAGAGTCTGCTGCTCGCGAGCCTCGATCTGCTTCTCGACCGAAATGCCGATGACCCATGCGGCGAGCGGGTACCCCAGCAGAATGACAGCCACGACCGCGATGACCCAGACCCGTCCTTTGATGCTCATTTTTCCTTGCCTGTGTGGTTTGTTGTTGTCTCTTATTATTATATCTTGACGTAGGACTCCGAGTCATAGCGCACTTTCGGACAATGCGTGCAAGGAGGTTAGTAGGATCGCCGAGGCGCTGTTAGCATCGGAAAATCGATCCAGTTCGGTGCGGAAAACTTAAGCGAATGTTGCGACCTATCGTTGCCGCCCTCCTCATCGCAAGCGCCGCGGGCGCGACCCTGTCCGGCACGCACGCGGCAGCCGCTGCCGCCCCACCAGCGACCGGCGGCTCCGTGTCGGCTCAACCGGTCTCGGATCGCAACGGGGGCAAGCCGCCCCATGCCGGCCAGAGCGACGCGCAGGCGCGCTGGGGCGTGATCGAGCATTACTGCTTCCAATGTCATAACGCGGAAGACTGGGCCGGGAGCGTCGCCTTCGACACCATGTCGTTCGACGGCCTGGCGGACGACGCCAAGGTTTGGGAAGCCGCCGTGCGCAAGCTGCGGGCGGGATTCATGCCGCCGCCGGGCGCCAAAGCCCACCCGGACCAGCAGACGGTCAACGACCTGATCCACTTCCTCGAGACCCACCTCGATGCCGCGCAGGTTGCGCCGCAGCCTGGGCGGGTCCCGCTGCACCGGCTCAACCGGCGCGAATACGCCAATGCAGTTCGCGATCTGATCGGCCTGGATGTCGACGTCGCGGCCCTGCTGCCCGGGGATGAACAGAAAAACGGCTTCGATAACGACGCCGTGCACCTGCAGGTGTCCCCGTCGTTCCTGGATCAATACCTTTCCGCTGCCCGACAGGTTGCCCAGCAGGCCGTGGGCAATGCCCACGCCCTGCCCATCACCACCACCTACGGCCCTCCGGGTGACATGGTCATCGCGCTCAATCAGAAGGGCACCGAAGGTGAGGGGGCGCAGATCCTCTACAAGGAAGGCATGCCGTTCGGTACCCGCGGCGGCATCAGCTTCGAGCACGACTTCCCGGCGGACGGCCAATACACCCTGACCATCGGCGACCTGGCCGAAGGTCGGCAGGTGCCGCGGATGGAGTACAACAACACGGTCGTCGCCCTGCTCGACAACAAGGAGTTCTACCGCACGCAGATCGGCGGCGAAGAGGACATGAAGGCCATCGACCAGCGCCAGGAGACCGCGGTTGGCGAGATCAACCAGCGGTTCCGGAACATTAAATTTCACGCCACCGCCGGTCAGCATCGCATCGCGGTGACATTCCTGAAGCGCAGCGACATCGAGAGCGAAGAGCGTTTCCGCGCCGAAGCGCCTGAGGGCGGCGAGCGGCGCATCCAGACAGTGAGCGTTCTTCAGGTCCGCGGTCCTCTGCAGATCGACGGGCTGAGCGACTCCCCTTCCCGACACAAGATCTTCACCTGCCATCCGACACAGCCCTCCGAAGAGCAGGCCTGTGCCCGGACCCTCATCAGCTCGCTGGCGCAGCGCGCTTTCCGTCGCCCCATCGACGACCGGCGGCTGAAGCCGTTGCTGGCGATGTATGAGAAGGGACACGCGGACGGCGGCTTCGAAGGCGGAGTGAAGGAAGCCCTGAGCGCGATCCTCGCGAGCCCCTATTTCCTGTTCCAGGTGGAAGGCGGCAGCGAAGCGCCGGGCACGCACACCCACCGGCTGACCGACCTCGAGTTGGCCTCGCGACTGTCGCTCTTCATGTGGGGCAGCATTCCCGACGATGAGTTGCTGGGGCTGGCCATCCGCTCCGAGCTCAGCAAGCCCGATGTCCTCGAGCACCAGGTGCGACGCATGCTCGCCGATCCCAAGGCGCGCTCGCTGGTGACGGACTTCGGCTTCCAGTGGCTCAACCTCGCCAAGCTCAGCGAGATCGAGCCGGACCGGTTCCAGTTCGCCAATGCCAGCGGCGCTCTCGACCCCCGACCGCTGTTCCGCGAGGAGCTCGAGCTCTTCATGGACAGCGTGTTGCGCAGCGACCAGCCGGTCACCGCGCTGCTGACCGCCAAGTACACTTATCTGAACGAGTCGCTGGCGATGCTCTACGGCATCGATACCGTCAAAGGCGGCAAGTTCCGGCGCGTGGAGCTGACGGATTCCAAGCGCGACGGCCTGTTGGGTAAGGGCGCGGTCCTGATGCTGACCGCGTATCCGGATCGCACCTCGCCGGTACTGCGCGGCTCCTGGATCCTGGATCGGATCCTGGGCACCCCGCCGGCGCAACCGCCACCCAACGTCGGCATCCTCAAAGAGAACACCGGCCCCAAGCCCGCCACGCTGCGCCAGCGCCTCGAGCAGCACGCCACGAATCCGACCTGTCATGCCTGCCACGGGGTAATGGATCCGCTGGGCTTTGCTCTCGAGAACTTCGACACCGTCGGCGAATTCCGGGCACGCGATCCTGTGAGCCATGGCCCGATGGACACGGCGGGGACACTGCCGGACGGCACCCACCTTACGGGCCCAGATGATCTGCGTCGCGCCTTGGCCGCGCGCGCAGATCAGTTCACTCAGACAGTCACCGAGCACCTGATGACGTACGCGTTGGGACGCCCGGTCGACTATCGCGACATGCCCACCGTGCGGCGCATCGTCCGCAACGCCGCCAAGGACAACTATCGTTTCGCATCGATCGTCACCCAGATCGTGACCAGCGATGCGTTCCTCGAGCGGGAGGCCGCCCCGGCCACCCCGGTCAAGACGGCAGCCGTAGCGACGGCCGCCAAAGGTGAGTAGAGCCATGTTCCTGACAAAGAAACACCTCTCGCGGCGAACCGTCCTCAAAGGCGCAGGCGCAACCATTGCGCTACCGCTGCTGGACGCGATGATCCCTGCAGGCACCGCCCTGGCGGACACCGCGGCGGCCGCCAAGACACGACTCGGTTTCGTGTACTTTCCGCATGGCGCCGTGCAGGAGTATTGGCAGCCGAAGCAGACCGGACGCGACTTCGAGTTCACGCCGACTCTCAAATCACTCGAGCCCCTGCGCGATCACGTAACAGTCGTCAGCGGTCTGCGTAACCGCGGCGGCGAGAACGGCACCGATCCTCACGGCAACATGGAGTTGGCCTGGTTGACCGCCGTCGGCCCCAAGCGCGACGCGGCAGGTGACCATGGCGTCAGCGCCGACCAGTTCGCCGCCCGCCACATCGGCCAGGACACCGTTCTGCCGTCTCTCGAATTGTGTACGGAATCCGGTGGCTACAGCTCGCTCTGTTACCGCACTCCGGTGCAGCAGCTCGAGATGGAGGGTAACCCGCGGAAGGTATTCAACCAGCTGTTCGGGCAGGGAGACACGAAGGCCGAACGCCAGCGCATTCTGAACACGACCGGCAGCTTGCTGGACTACGTGCAGGAGGAGACCGCGAGTCTCAAGAGCGAGATCGACGGCAGCGACCGGAGCATCCTCAGCGACTATCTGGACTCGGTGCGCGAAGTCGAGCGCCGCGTCCAGAAACTGCAGTCGAACAAGGCGATGGGCAGCCTTCCCGATGCGCCGTTGGGAGCGCCCGACGACTTCGGCGAGTTGCTCGACATCCAGTTCGAGATGATGGCGTTGGCGTGGCAGAGCAACCAGACCCGCATCACCACGCTGCACATGGCAAATGAAGTCAGCATGCGCGTGTACAGCTGGCTGGGCCTCACCGAAGCCTTTCACCCCCTCTCGCACCATGGCGGCGAGGCGGAAAAGAAAGCGCGCCTGCAGCGCGTCCAGGCCTATCACACCGAGCGTTTCGCGAAGTTCGCGACCCGGCTGAAGGGCATCAAGGACGGTGAAAACACGCTGTTGGATAACGCGGTCATCCTGTATGGCAGCGGCATGGCCAACAGCGATCTGCACAACAACGATCCCCTCCCAGCGGTAGTTCTGGGTCGCGGCGCAGGGAGCATCAAGGGTGGACAACACGTGCACTACCCGCAGAACACACCACACGCCAACGTGCTGCTGACCGTGTTGCAGCGTGCAGGCGTGTCGCAGGACAAGATCGGCGACAGCACCGGGGCCCTGGCAGAGGTCTGACGCGGCATGATCCGGCAGTTCACGGCGATCTTTGCCAGTCTGGGAGCCGCCCTCCTCACCATTTCCACGCCCGTGCCGGGTTCGACTGGAACCGAGGCCGCGACGCCGGGCACCGCGGAACACAACGGACCCGATGGCAGTACGCCCCTGCAATGGGCGGTCTTCAACAACGCCGAAGAGCAGGTCAAGCGCCTCCTCGCCGGCGGCGCCAACGTATCGGAAGCCAACGCGTATGGCGTCACCCCTATGCAACTGGCCGCCGAGAGCGGTAACGCCGCAATCCTGAAGCGTCTCCTGGCGGCCGGCGCCAACGTTGAATCACCCAATAGCGAGGGCCAGACTGCGCTGATGCTGGTGTCGCGCACCGGCAATGTCGAAGCCGCGGAACTTCTGATCAAACACGGAGCCAACGTCAACGCCGTCGAACGATTCGGTGGTCAGACGGCACTGATGTGGGCGTCAGCGCGCCGCCATCCGGAGATGGTGAACCTCCTGGCTTCCAAGGGCGCGAACGTCGACGCGCGCGCGATTGAACGCCATTACGAGCGTCACATCACCGCTGAAGGTCGTTACAAGGACACGGACACGGGCGGACTCACGGCGCTGTTGTATGCCGCGCGTGAAAACTGCGACGGATGTATAGCGGCCCTGCTTGCACACCACGCCAATATCAATCTGCCTGACCCGGATGGCGTCGGGCCGCTCACGATCGCGCTGATGAACGACAACTGGGACGTGGCGAAGCGACTCATCACCGCCGGCGCGGACGTAAACGAATGGGATATCTATGGCGAAGCGCCGCTGCATGTGGCGGTAGAGATGGGCTTTGTCGGGGGGCGCGGCGCACGCAGCTCGCAAGCGGCAGTTCCGAACGCAACGGATCCCGAGCAAATCGTCCACATGCTGGTGGAACGCGGCGCGAACCCCAATCAGCAGATGTTCTTCCGCGCGCCCCGTGCACCGGGCTCGGTCTCGTCCGGTTCACGTGGCACGACACCATTTCATCGCGCATGCGCATCGGGTGACGTCGAACTGGTGAAGTATCTGCTGGCCCATGGCGCCGACATCAATTTGAACCAGGCGGACGACGAGTCGCCGATGATGTTCGCGGCGGGTGCCCGCCGTAGTGAGAGTGACGTCATCGACGTTCTACGGGTGTTACATGCCGCAGGGGCGAACGTCAACGTCGTCGCCAAGAGATTCGTCCTGCAGCGCCTGCGAGGTGGCACGGCTCTGCACGTCGCAACCAAGCGCGGCCTGAAGAAGGTGATGGCCGAGCTCGTCGCCGAAGGTGCCGACGTAAATCTGAAGGATCCCGACGGGCTGACGGCACTCGACTATGCAATGTCGCGCGGGTGGCTTGCGTTTCTCGCTACGCGTCCGCCGCCGCGCAATGACCTCGCCAAGGTTCTGCGCGACTTGGGTGCGAATGTGGAACTCTCCAAGGTGCCGAACTGGCCGGCAGAGTTCGCGCCGATCGGCCTCCCCCGAGACCACGAATCGGACATCTGGCCTCTTTAACTTCGGGCGAGGACCCCTTTGAACACATTCTCCCGCCGTCGCTTTCTGGGCACGGCTGTTCAGACGCTTGGCGCAGCTTCAATCGGCTCGTTCGTCGGGCGCGCGCACGCTAGTCGCGCCCCTGCGATCACGGCGACCGAATTGGCCCCGGGAATGACGCTGCTGGACGGCGCTGGCTGCAACGTCGTCGCGGTCCACGGCCCCGAAGGCTCCCTGCTCGTTGACGGCGGTTACGCACAAAACTCCAAGTCCCTGCTGGAAGCTGCGGCGAAGGCTACGAGCAACCGCCGCGTCGACACACTCATCAACACTCATTGGCACCCGGCCCAGACCGGCTCCAATGAACGCATCGGCCGCGACGGCGGCCTGATCATCGCTCACGAGCACACGCGACTGTATCTGGGGCGCGCGGTCAGCTCCGCCGACTACGAAGGCCTGTACGGGCCTTTGCCGGAGAAAGCCCGTCCTACCAAGACTACGCGCGACAAGGGCTCGATCGATTTCGGGGGGCAGCACGTAGAGTACGGATACTTGCCGGCGGCCCATACGGACGGTGATCTCTATATTCATTTCCCCGAGCACAACCTGATCGTTGCCGGCGGTCCGGTCGCCTCGCAGAGCTGGCCGCTATTGGACTTCCGCAACGGCGGCTGGCTGGGCGGTCTGGTGAAGGCGCACGAAACGCTCGCTGCGCTCGCCAAACCTGACACCCGCGTCGTGCCGGCAAACGGCCGCTTGTTGACGGGCGCCGACATCGCGCGTCACCACGAGATGTACCATCGGCTTCACGAAGCGCTCATCGTGGACTTGACCAAGGGACTCGGCGCCACCGATATGATCGCCTCCCGCCCCCTGAAGGATCACGAAGCCGAGTTCGGTGACTCGACTGCATTCCTGCGGGGCGCCTACCGCAGCTTGATCCTGGCCTACGCCCCCGACTGAACGATCCCAGTCCCGCCCGACACCGCTAACGGCACTCACCGCGGGCGCGCATCGCCTCACTCGGCGTAGAGCACGTTGGCCGGCTTGACGGTCGCCGCCCGCAAAGCCTGCACTGCGACGGATGCCCAAGCTACCCCGACGGTGATCACCAGGCTCAGCGCAAACGGCCAGGCCGTGATTTCACTGCGCAGCGTGAACTTGTCCAGGTACTGATGCCCGACAAACCACGCGAAGGGCCATGCGATGAGATTGGCGATCAGAACCGGCTTGGCGAAGTCGATGAGCAGCATCGTGACGACGCCTCGCACAGTCGCCCCCAATGTCTTGCGGATGCCGATTTCACGACGGCGCCGGGTCGTGACGTGGATTGCAAGGCCACACAATCCCATCACGGCGATGAGAAAGGCGAACACCGACAAGCTGTTGAGTGCCGTGTTGATCCGCGAGTAGCTCTGGTAGGCGGAGTTGAAGAGTGTGTCCTTGAACTCGCGCCGGATCTGGACCTTTGGCGCAAGGCTATCCCAGGTGGTGTCGATGTACTTTACGGTCTCGGCGACGTGCTCCCCCGAGACGCGAATCAGCGGCACGGCCGAGAACGTCGGCGAGAGCATGTAGATGTTCGAGGCGGTATTCGGTCCGACCAGACGCGGATAGCCGTTCTCGACGACTCCGACGATGCGACACGCTATTTTCCATGGCGAAAAGTCGAAATAGGTGACCTTTCCGACCGCCTGGTTGGGATCCTCCCAGCCCAGCGCAGCGGCCAGCGCGCGATCGATCACAATGGGCTCCGTCATTCCCGCCTTCAGTTGATCGAATGCAGTCACCTCGTCACCGTGCTCGTGATCGAGCAACCGGCCCGCCAACGCATGCAGTTCGATGGCCTCGAAAAAGTGATACCCGATCGGATTCATGAGCGTGTCCACACCCGCCGCGCCCGCCGCAGGACTATGGGTCAGGGTCACGTGATTGCCGCCGTCGGTCCACGGCGGCTGCCTCGCGGAGCCGACCACCTTCACGTCGGGATTCCGGAGCAATTCCTGCCGCAGGGTATCGAGCGAGATACCCAACTCGTTGAGGTTGTTCGCGATCACCACGACCGGATCGCTTCCGACTTTCAGACCCCGCTCCTTGAGCATGGCGTTCTGGTGAGCCATGACGAACGCCACCACGAGGAGAAAGCTCGCAGCGGCGAACTGCACGCCCACGAGCAGTGTCGGCACGAAGCGGGGACCGGCCTTCACACTGCCGGCCCTCAAGGCGTCCACCGGCCGAACGCGAGAGAGCGCGAATGCGGGAAACACGCCTCCCATCACGCTGATGCCGGCAATGAGTCCCGCCACGAGCAGCCACATCTCGGGCCGTAACAGGGAGACAAACGTGAAGTTCGTCTGCAGGGCGCGGTTGACGGGCTCGATCGCGAGCGCGGCCAACACGACGACCAGGATCACGGCCGCAACGCCCAACAGTCCAGCCTCGACCAGGCACTGACGGATCAGATGCAGGCGCGTTGCGCCCAGCACCTTGCGCACTCCGAGTTCCTTGGCCCGCGTCGCGGCAATCGCGACGGCCAGGTTCGCATAGTTGATACACGCAATCGCCAGAATCAGAGCATCGAGCGTGAAGATCATCGTCGTAATCGATACAGCATTGCCCCCATACAAGGCATCGTCCAGCGCCAGGATCACGTGTGAAACCGGTACCGCGCCGAGCACACTCTTGAAGGGGAGATCGGGCCTGTTCGCCCGCCGTTCGGCGAATGCGGGTAATTGTGCGACGAGTTGCTGTGGGGTGAAGGATCCATCCGCCGGAAACAGCATGTAGGTATAGTAAGTGGAGTTGCCCCAATCCGGATCGTCCGGCCGGACCGGCGCCGTGAGCCCGGCCTTCTGCGCAAGCTCCTGCATCAGGCGCATCGGCACCAGGATGTCGAAGGTCAACATGCTACCGTCCGCTTCGGCCATGTGCGACGGCGGCTGCACGTCGGCTATCACGGCAGTGACGGTAACCTCGATCTGGTTCTGGAGGAGGATGCGCCGCCCCAGCGCCGGCTCCTTACCGAAGAGCCGCTGGGCCGTCCGCGCAGTTAGAATCGCGCTGTGCGCGGTGCTGATCGCGGCGGCAGGCTCTCCGGCCTCGAAGTCGAAATCGAAGATCCGCAGGAATTCGGGCTCGATCGCTCCAACGCTCACGTCGCTCTTGCGGTCGTCCGTGGCCGCGGTCTGCCGGCCGACCCAGACCGCGCGAGCGACGGTCTCCAACCCCGGGAAGTCCACGCGCAACTCGGCCGCGGCCGGCGGCCCCGCAGATGGAAATGCGGGAATGACCTTCACGCCGTTCTTCCAGATCTCCTGCGTGAGCATGTAGGTACGCGCGGCTTTGGGGAAGTGGGTGTCGCCACGCACGAGCGAATCGATGTACAGGTACGTCGCGATGAAGCAAACGACCGC
>DASYDM010000052.1:0-1814 GCA_036499585.1 Steroidobacteraceae bacterium | reverse complement strand
GGATGCATTCGCCCCCCTGCGGTGACGCCCCCCGCCCCCAGCTCACCCGTGGTTCGCGCGCCGAGGGCACCGAGCACGCTCCAGAGAAAGCTCGCCTGCCCGTGCCGGCTCAACCAGGGCTGAAAGTGGTCGGTGCTGACGGTGCCGCTGAATCCGTGCTGCTCGGCATGTGCGGCGTTTTCGATCGCCTCGGCGGGCGCGAAACGCTCCAGCATCATGGCGTAGCCGATGGATGCGGAGGTCACCCTGTCATTGTCGCACTGGCGTTGTGGTTGTCTTCTCGCCTGTCTCGCGGGAGAACGGCCGCCATCACGGCGGTCGCCCGACGAGGCCAATCGTGAATCCGTCCCAGGACTAGGCTCAGCGCGTGCATACCGAGTTCGCGTTGCCCGACGCGTGGTGGGACTGGTCCCTGGCCAACTCCCTCTCGGGGTTGCAGGTTATCCTCACCGCCGCTGGCTTCCTAGTTGCATGGCTCGCGCTGCGGCGCACCGCCCGGGCCGTCGAGTCCTCAGCAGAACTGCTGGAAGGATTGCAAGAGCGACTGACGACTAACGATTTGCTAGTCCTCCTGCCTGACCTGCACGGCCTTGAAGAGGATCTAGACAACGCCTGCTCGGCAACTGGTAGCGGGCCTGAAGCCGAACGTGTGCTCCGGCTCTACGCACGAAAGGCCGGAGAGATTCTTGGAATTATGGACTCGCAAGGAGACTTGAACGACGACCCAATGGCCCTGGCTCTGCGGCAGGCGAGTCGCGCAGTGGTCAAAGCCAAAGGGGAGCTCTCCCAAGGGACGACACGCAGCCTGGCAGAGGTGACTGCTCCAGCGCGACAAAAGGTCGCGAAGGTCTCACAGGAAGCAAGTTCTCTGCGATCGAGGCTTCAACGGAAGGCGAAATGAGACATGGCGCTACTTGAAAGAAATATCGTCGTCGGCGCGGCGGAGCGTCTCATCGAACGGACGTCCGCGCGGAAGCAAACCTGGCAGCCGGCTGAGGATGTCGGCGACGCGTTTATCACTTACACGGAGAAGTTTTCGTACATCGTCGAAGCGCAAGATGCTGACGGGCATGCGCCATTCCGGTTCGAGGTCTACCGGGTCATTGAGGGCGAGGGAAACAACCCGAACAACGCAGTCCTAGTTGGTGAGCTCGCGACGGGTAGAACCACAACGGTCAGTTCATCTACCGCGAAAGGCAATGCGCTCCTGTCAAGGCTCTACGCAGAGGCTAAGACGTCCTCGCTAGGAATTTCGGGACTGGCGGACGACTTGCTGAAGGACCTCGACGACTAGCTGGGGCGACGCGTGGCGCCGCTCCCTTATTTGAATATGCAACATAACTCGGAGCCGGGATAGGTCTTTCAGGGCAAGGGTTCGGCTAGCCGATTCCGCGGCAGCCGTACTGGTCGTGACCGGCCTTGTCTCGTGCGATTCGAGCAGTGCCGCGAGCGCGGGCAGGCGGGTCACTACCTAGCCGCGGTCTTTCTGCAAGTACTCGGCGACGACCTGCGGAACATACGGCGACACGTCGCCACCGAGGGATGCCACTTGGCGCACCAGGGAACTCGACACGTGCGCGTGAGCCGGGTCTGGCAACATGAAGATCGTCTCGACACCGGCCAGGTCGCGGTTGACGATCGCCATCGGGGTCTCGTACGCGACATCCACCTGGGATCGGATGCCCTTCACCAGCACGCTCGCGCCGACGTCGGTGCAGTAGTCGACGAGCAGCCCGACGCTCCAGCTGGTGACCAGGATGTTCGTGCCGGCACCGGATGCCGCGATCGCCTCCTGCAAGAGCGAGACCCGCTGC
>DASYDM010000051.1:0-249084 GCA_036499585.1 Steroidobacteraceae bacterium | reverse complement strand
CTGTTGATTTACGGCGCCCGAGACCCGGCTTTCAAGCCAGCGATAGCCTCGACGTTCTTCGCCCACCTGGGAACGGCTGAGCGCCGGTGGATCATCGTGGGCGAGGGCGACCACGCGGCGCATCTCGAGGACACGAGCGCTGAAGTCGCCGCCGCCATGGTGGACTTCATCCGTGCGTCCATATCGGGAGTTCAGCCCGCAAGGGATGCCGGTCGGTGACGCGCGGATCCCGCTAAGTCATTCGCTCGCGGGTCAGAAACTAGCTCGTCTTAGTGCGCGCGCTAGAATGACGCTACGGCGAGTGCCGATAGGGGGCAAAGTGGCCAACAAGAAGATCACGCGGCAAGAGTTTCTCAGGAAGGGCGGTGCGGGGCTTGGAGCCCTGCTGCTGCAGGCCGCCTTCCCGGTGACTGGTGCGGACGACAGGGCGGCGGGCTCTCGCAGAGGGGGTGTGCGTCCGAACATCCTGTTCATCACCATGGATCAGTTGCGCTCCCTCCAGGACATTCCGGAGAAACTGCCTCTGCCCTCACTGCGTGGATTTCTGCGCGAGAGCCGTGTCTTCCGCAACTACCACGTGCATCAGGCGCCTTGCGGCCCTTCGCGAGCCACGTTCTACACCGGGCAGCACATCCAGAAGACTGGCATGTACACGAACCCGACTGGCGAGTTCGGTCCGTACACACCAGGCCAACGCCGCAGTGTCGAGTTACCCGTCGGGATACCGACTCTCGGTACGATGTTGCGCGCGCAGGGTTACTACACTGCCTACAAGGGTAAGTGGCACCTGAGTGTCATCAACCAGAAGCTCGGGAAAGATGCCTTCCCTGAGGCGACTCATTCCCTCGAGCCGTATGGATTCTCCGACTATAACTATGACGGCGAGCACACAGGACTGACGTGGGCCGGTTTCGGCCACGACGGGGTTACGGCCGCCGAGTCCATCAACCTGCTCGAGCGCTTCTCGGCAGGCGCGAGCGGCGGAAAGCCCTGGTTCCTGGCCGTCAACTTCGTCAACCCGCACGACATCATGTTCTTCGATGCCCGCGGCCAGGCCGCCGCCCTGGCCGGCGCGCCGATGCTGGGGGCTCCCGGCGATACGCTCTACGAGAAGGACTGGCATTTCGATCTGCCCCGTAGCTACCGGGCCGATGACCTGGCGACCAAGCCGGCTGTGCAGCGTCCCGCACGACCGCTGACCGAAGCCCAGCTTCGGGTGTACCAGAACTACTATTTCAATTGCATTCGAGACGTCGATCAGCACGTCGGCTCCGTGCTTGCGGCTATCGGCCGATTCGGCTTCGCACACAACACAGTGGTCGTGGTCACGGCCGATCATGGCGAGTTGGGCGGCGCGCACGGCGGCATGCTCGGCAAGGGTGCCGATATCTACAAGGAAACCCTTCGGGTGCCGCTGGCTGTGGGGCATCCGGACGCACGCAGGCAGGGACAGACCGACGCTCTGGTCGGGAGCATCGATCTGGTACCGACGCTACTCGCCTTCGCGGGGCTCGGTGACGTCGAGCGGGGGCAGCGATATCCGGATCTGCACGGAGTCGATGTTAGTGCTGTCGTCGCAGACCCTCGTACCCGCACCGCTCGCGATGAGCGGGGAATCCTCTTCAATTACGGAACACCGCCCGGACCGGCGGTGCCCGACCCCTCCACGGCGGCCAAGGCGCCTCGCGGGCTGATACGCGGCGTGTTCGATGGGCGTTTCAAGTTTGGTCGCTATTTTCGGCTCACTGAGCACCATGAGCCGCGCGACTGGGAGACTCTCCTGGCGCACAACGATCTGGAACTTTACGACACCGCTGAAGATCCCGACGAGATCGTGAATCTCGCGTTTCGTCCGGGCGAACACCAGTCGCGGATCGTCGAGCTCAACGCGAAGGTCAACGCGCTGATCGACTCGGAAGTCGGGGTCGACAACGGCTCGATCTACCCCGGCACCGGCGTCAAGTATTCCCTCTAGGCCACGCGCATAGGGGGTCCGTGCCTGCTGGGCCTCTTGCAACGCGACTTGTCGAGCGGCTACCGTCAGGCCCTGGTCGTCGAGGGCCGATATGAACGTTGCGGTATCCCTCACGAGGGCACGCGATTCGCACCGGGTGCTCACCGCTGTCGTGGTGGCGTTGGGCGCGGCGCTGCTGTGGTTCGTCACTCGAAAGCATCACTACCTGACCGACTACTCGCCGGCGTGTTCGGCGACACGCTGCACGGCTGGGTGCCGGTGTCTGTAGATTCGATTGCGGACGAAATCGACACGATGATGGCATGGGCCTGCTGGAGCGTGCCGCTGCTCCTCGCCGAGCCATTTATACAACTGCGCGCGATGCGCAGATCCTGAGTTGGCAGTGAAATTCGCCTACTGCGGTAGCTCGTTCGTCAGAAGTTGCAGCAGCTGCGTGCGTGCCGCGCGCTGAGTGAAGATGTGATCGGCGCCGTCGATCGTATGGACCCGGCACCGGTCGCCGAGCCGCTTGACCGCCGACCCGCCCTGAACCTTCAACAGCTCCGAGCCCGTGTCACCACGCGCAAACAGAAAGACTATGCGGATGCCGCGGGCAGCGGCTGACTGCAGGTCCCAACCGACGTCGTTAGGGATGCGGATTCCGATGCGGCGGCAAATGTCACGCGCGACGCTGTCGATGCCGAGCCAGGCCCTGCGGACGAACACGGAAACGAGGCGCCAGAGATTGACCTTGCCGCGCAGAAGCTTGGACCAGTGGCGCAGCGACAGAGCATTTTGCGCGTACACGCCGGGGTTGCGGACGACCTCGGCCACCTGCAGATCGCTGAGCTTCGAGCCTGGCTTCCAATAGAAAGTCAGCGGATTGACCAACAATACGGTGTTGACCGGCAAGCCGTGGATTGCCGAACGCAGGGCATGGTAGGCGCCGGCACACAGTCCCGTCAGCGTCACATCGCGAATTCCGTAGGTGCGCCGCATGAATTCGATGGCGGTCTTGATGTCGTCCAGCGCCCCGGGCGGATAGACCTGGTTCGGATCCTGACCCGGTCGTGTCCCGCTGTCGCCGAGTCCAGCGAGGTCCAGGCGCAGCACCACATAGCCGCGCGAAGCCCAGGTCCGCGAGAGCTCGACATACATGCGGTTGGGCCCGATGTGGCCGATGGCTCCGCCATTCAACATGAGCACGCCGTAGCCGGCCTTGTCGGCGGTACCTTCATCCGGCTCCGTGACGATTCCAAAGAGTGTCCGGTGCTCGTCGACGAACAGCGCGTGCTCGGTGAGGGTGGAGCCCTTCTCATCCTTCAGCCGCATTCGGGAAGCATCGCTCCTCCGGGAGCGCACTCGCTGCCCGGCAGACGTCTTGCCGCGGTCGCGAAATTCCGGCAGCCACCGCCCCAGCGACTCGACCATCGCCGCCGGCACCTGCGCGGCATGCGGCGCGATCATCATTTCCAGAAACCCAGGTAGGGCTTCGTACCGAACCGCGGCCCCTTGCGACTCGAGGCTGGCGAACCAGGCCTTGCCAGCGGGCAGATCATCCCGATCGAGAAGCAATGCACGGGTCCCGGGTCGAACTGCGAGTTTCGCGATATCGACCGTTTCGAGGCGCTTGACGGAAGCCGCAGAGAGCCGGAATCCCGTGACATCGAGCTCGCCCGCGCCCAGGGAGGCATTCGTCGCTGTGCTGGACTGGGCCCGGGTGAGCGGCTCAGGTGAAAGTCCTGCGCCATCCACATCGGTCCCGCCTAGTGCGGCGGAAGCGCCCGCGGGCTGTGACGCTGCGCCGGCCTGGAAGGCGCGCAATTCGCGCAGGTAGCGCTTGCCGCTGACCACCGGAGCCACGGCCACCAACCCATCGATCGGCTGGCGGGCGGCCACCATCCCGGCGAGAAGAGCTCCCAGGCGAACACCCACCAGCACGATGCGCCGTACGCCGCACAGGCTCTCGAGGGCCTTGATGGCGGCCCGGATGTCATCGCACCACCGCGTGATCTGGTCGCCCTCGAAGGCATTGCCGCTCGAATCGCCTGTGCCGAAGTAGTCGAAGCGCAACGCGGGGATACCGGCTGCCGCGCAGGCATCGGCAAACGCCCGCAGACTGCGATGTGAACAGATCGCTTCGTACCCGAACGGGCTGCAGATCACCACGCCGGCATCCGACGGAATGCCTCCGCGGGCAGGGTGCAACCAGCCAAAGAGCGTCTGGTCTCCGGAGGGGAAGTAGATCGGTTCGGCGTCATTACTCATGTGGACTGTTCGATTCGACGGGGTGAGGCAGAGTTGAGGGCGTGGACCATGCCCTCGAAAGGCGTGCTCCCCGTCTGTGGGCGTGTCGGTGACAACCTGACCGTGCGAACAGATCGGGGAGCCATGTGGAAATACTGGTCGTCGGCGACGTATCCCGGCGCTTCGATGTGGACCGACTGTGCGAATCCTCGGCACTGAACGTGGACCTCGACCCCACCCTGGACGGGCTGTGCCCGGGCCGATAGACCGATGTCTGTCTGTGTGTTGGGCAGCCCGAGCGGGAAATAAAACGTTTCGACCGGTTCTGGTTCCGTGCTCGTCGGCCGAAACGTCTGTTGCTGGCCCGCAGAGGGAGTGAAGCTCGCCCGCATCACGTCGAACGCCGGCGGGCCGAAGCGGTAGTAATAAGACAAGTCGATGAAGCCTTCGAACAGCTGCACAGCGTTCACCACCGTCACATCCCGCGGTGCAACTGTCACGGGCACAGCGACAGGCCGTCCGACCGGATCGGACAATTTAAAGAGCTCGATCTGCAACCGACCCGCCAACGTCGCGGAGCCCTCATTGGTCACGTGCAAAGACAGGCCGTTACTGCCTTCGTCGGTGATGAAGACACCGAGGTCCCGGAGTGAGCGCTTCAGGTAGTAGTAGGCGGCCTTCGGCAGTCCTGTCGAGTCGATGACGCCCCACCCGGCACCGGGCCACAGATCCCGCAGGAACCAGACGAGAGCGCCCCGACATACCGAGCCCGCCCGGCGCCATTCGGTGAACGCACCCGCCATGGCTTCGCCGCTGACGGCACGCGACAGGCGCATGTAGCGATCCTGGTCGGCGTAGCGCAGCGCTGCGGCTTCGACCCGAAACAGCCTTTCCAGATAGCGATCGCGGACGTCCTCGAAATCCCAGCCAGCGCCCAGGTCGCGGGGCACCCGCTCGCGCCAGCGCGGCTGGTTGTAGTGCAATGGTCGCTCGAGCGACGACAGAGTCTCGCTCTCGGGCACATTCGCGAAGCCCAGGCACTCCGAGCCGAATTTCACCTCCGAGCGGCGGGCGTCCGAGAACGGCTGCAGGTAGGCGCCGACTCCGTAGTACGAGGTAGCCCCTTGCGACGGCAGGAAAGGGTAGTCGCCGCCGTGAGTGCTCGAGGGACAGTAGGGTACCCCCGGGCAGAGGTCGGCCGAGTAGTCGGCGAGCGTCTTTTCAAACAAGGCCGGTGCCCAATGCTCGCGAGCGGCTCCGGACATTGCTGCTTGCTGTGCACCCTCACTGTTGCCGCACAACACTGCGAGCGAGGGGCGCGCCTGGAACCGGGGTAACAGTTGCGAAACTTCGCGCGCGACGCTGGCGGAGAACTCTGCGTCGTCGGCGGGATAGTCCATGTTCGCAAACATGAAGTCCTGCCAGAGCATCACACCGGCAGCGTCGCACAGGTCGAGGAAGGTGTCCGACTCGTAGATGAACGGTCCGGATACGCGCAGCATGTTCATCCCGGCGGCTCGTACCTGTTCGATTGCCAACCGGTAGTCGTCCACGGACGGGTTGAGTCCCACGCAGTCCAGCGGTGTCCAAACAGCCCCGCGGCAAAAGATCGCCGTGCCGTTGACGTCGATGCGGAAGTCGCCGCGGCTGCGATCCACCGTCACGGTCCGAAACCCAACCGGTCCCAGATCGAACACCACTCGGGAGGGTGGCGCCGCACCCGCCCGCAGTTCGAACTCGATGCTCGCGTCGTACAGCGCTGGCTCGCCGTGGGTATGCGGCCACCAGGGTTCGACGTCGGGAACCTCCGCACGGCCGTGAATATTCGAGTCGGTGATCGCCAGGGGGGATGTATGGCGTCTGCCGTTGCGCGTCACGACAAGGGACGCCGAATGGAGCGCCGCGCCGCCGAGCAACATGCAGTGCGCACTCAGCTCCAACGAGCCCGACCCGCCGTTCAGTTGCGCCGACAGACGCAGATCCCGCAGGTCGATCGCGCTGCGCCGCTCGATCCAGACAGGTCTCCACGGGCCCACAGGGGCCGCGGGTGGTGACCAACCCGGAGTCCGGCCCAGCAGCGTCGTCCGGATCCAGCGCATCTGCTGGTGCGCCACCATCGGGGTACGCCAGCGGGGTCGGGGGCGTCTCTTGGCAAGAAAGGGCTCGAGCGGCGCAAACCGTATCAACAGTTCATTGGAGGTCTTTGCCTGTGCTCCGATATCGATCTCGTGCGGCTCGAACATGTTGGCCGATTGCAGCAGCGGCGCGCCGTTCAACCAGACTTCGGCAAGAGTCGCCAGTCCCTCGATCCCCAGCACCAGGCGTTCGCCTTGTGCGAGGACGGGAGCTTCGAACCGACGCCGGAACCACCACTGCTCGCTGTCGAAGGCGCGCGGGGCCGAGTCGAGACTCCACTGGCCCAGGCTTTGGAGTGCGCCTGCCACCGTTCCGGGGACGGTCGCCGCCAACCATTGACTGGAGTCGGAGGGCGCGGTCGGTGAGGGTGTCATCTCCCATCCGGTCGTGAGCCGTTCGCGTCGGTGACTGCTGCAGCCCCGGAGTCGCCCGTTCATGGCAGGCTTCGCAGCGCCGTGCTCGAGAGTTCCCAGGCAGAAGTCAACTCGTCGAAGCTCCCGGATGCATCAAGTGCTCGGCGGGCGTTGACGGCGCGCGCGATTTTCAACACCAACGACTTGCAGACGGTGGAGATCCTGAGGAAATTCTCGGCTGCCGGCGCCGTCGGCGCAAGCGGACTATCGTCCAGCCAGCGCAAATACAGAGCCGCAAGTTCGGTGGCTGCCCCAAGCTGCCGAACTGTACCAAACACCCACGCGTGATAAGCCTCCATCCCCTCACGAGTGAGCTGCGGCAGATCGCGCTCGAACCGGGCGCGGAACCGTGGGATGGGATTAGAGGTCGGGAGCCAGGCAGTGTGCTTGCGAAGCAACTCACGGGAAGCCTCCCGGAGGGACCGGGCATCCCGGTATACGATTCTGTCGTGGCGCACGAGTTCCGCGAAGAGCGGCATGAAGGTCGGGTCCTTGCCCGCATCCAGCCGGAAAGTCTTCACGAAGTCCTCGCCCTCGAGCGTGAAGTAGCCTGCGTTGTGGAAGTAGCCGAGCCGACGCGCGTCAGGGTCCACCGACTCGAGCACGATGGTCGTCTTGGTGTGCTTGCTGCGGTAGTCGGACCCGGCTGTGTCGGGCAACCAGAAGGCGTCGGCTTCCGTGCTGATGAACTTGCCCGCGCCCAAGTGCTCGATCGCGTGATCCAGCAACGGCCGCCACACGTACAGCTCCTGCACGTCCACGCCGTAAAGGCTCTTTAGATCCTCATGGGGCGGCTTGAAGAAGGTCCACTGGTCGCCTTCGAAGTCGATGGCGAGGGTGAACGGCAGGACTGCATAGGGGTCGAGCTTCAGGGAGTGCAGCAGCTCGATCCAGATGTCGACGTAGCAGTTCTTCTCCGTCCAGAGGCGCTCCGCAGAGTGCAGCTCGTGACGCGAGTACCGCTGCGGCTCGAGACCCTCGGGATGCGCCGTCGCAGCCGCGGCGGTCAGGGCCAAAGGCGTTGACGGACTGCTTTGGGCCATCGCTCTGGCTCGAAACCGTGGCGCTTGAACAGTGCCATCGTGACGCGCTCGAGGCCGAAGCCCAGGCACGCCGTGTGGGCCGTATCACCAGTGTGAGTCAGGATGTCGAAGGTATGTCCGAAGTGCTGCTGGTGGAAGTTGAACGAGCACACCGCCGTCGGCTTCTCTTCGGAGTTGACCGGGACCAGCACCTCGTACTTGAGCTTCTGCTCCTTCTGCGTCGCGGCCATCATCCGGCCGCCGCGGCCGAAGAACGGATCCGAAGCAACGTCGGGCGTCGCGTCGAGGCCGAGGGAGCGCAGGACGTCGACACCGCGGTTGAGCCACATGTCGCGCCATTCGATGACCTGGTCCTCGTCGCCGACGCGGACGAATTCGCGCACGCGGAAGGACTGCATGCGGGTCGGCTCGCGCGAGGGCTCATGGCGGAAGACCCAGTTGAGCATCGTCACCAGGCGCCCGCCGGCCGGGATTGTGCCGGTCAGGGTCGGATAGAGGGGATAACAGGCGGCGGGATTGAGCACCACCTGGGTCATGGCCAGTTTGTCG
This sequence comes from Steroidobacteraceae bacterium, assembly GCA_036499585.1. GTDB lineage: Bacteria > Pseudomonadota > Gammaproteobacteria > Steroidobacterales > Steroidobacteraceae > 13-2-20CM-66-19. The sequence continues at coordinate 240,742 of DASYDM010000051.1, read as the reverse complement.
TGCCAGGGCTGACCGGCGTGGATGCGCTCGGACAACTCCTTCGCCTCGCGCTCCTTGCCGAAGAAGCTGCAGACGGCGCCGCACAGATCCGGAAACGAGTCCATGTAGTTGACCCGCTCGATGATGCGGCGGTCGATGACCGGCGGAAAGGTGCACGAGTCGGCGCGGTCGTCGGCCGAGATGCGCGAGATCAGTGAGTTGAAACCCTCGAGCACGCGCTCGAAGGCCGGTCCGCGACCGAAGGCGCCATCGACGCCTGTCGGAATGATCAGCCCGTGCGCGACGAGACCTTCGTAGAGGTCGTCACGAGTGGTGTCGATCGCCTCGAGCGGTGTCGCCACGGTGTGAGAGCTCCTGGTCAGGTACTGTCGGCTTTGAACACGAGCAGCATCGAAGCATTCTTGCTGGCGATACGCTCGTTGGAAATCATCAGGGATGCCGACAACACGTCGCGATAATGCCGGCCGACGCTGACGGGGGAGTCGTTCTTGTAGCCCATGATCCCGGTGATCTGCAGCGCCTGGTGGACGATCTGCACGACCGCCTCGGAGACACTGACTTTCAGATTGTTGAGCTTCAGAGCCCAACCCATGCCCAGCAGCGCCTGAAGGTCCTCTGCGCTGGTGCCCAAGGTGTCGAACTCGGCCGCCAGGGATTGCCAGTTGTGCCGGATCGACTGCAGTTGCGCATCGATCTTGGCCAGCTGGATCGCGGTCGGCGGCACGGTGCCCGGTTTCTTGCGGGCTTCGCCGCGCACTTGATGCGCGGCACGGGCGACTGCGGCGCCTGCGATGCCTTGCCACAGCGCGGCCCAGAGAATGTGCGAGTAGGGCACCATGGTCTGCGCCGAGGAATCGGCGAAGGCACCCGGCACGATCTGCTCGACTGAGCCGTGCGAGCGCATCATGAATCCGGGGCTGCACGTGCCGCGCATGCCCAGCGTGTTCCAACTGGAACTCTGCTCGAGCTCGTAGGAGTCCTTGTTGACCAGCACCAACACCTGGTCGCTGGCGGCGGCGTCCGGATTGCGCCGGCAGGTCACCAGCAACGCATCGGCGTGGGCGCCGTAGGAAATCGTCGTTGCGTCCTTGTTGAGCTCGAACCTGTCTCCCTTGCGCTCGACGGCGGCCACGCTGGAGCGGGTATCCCCGAACGTACCGACTTCGGAGGTCACGGAGGCGATCAGCAGCTGTTCCTGCGCGATGCGCTTCAGGAAAGACTGGAAGTAGGGTGACTCGGCGCTATGGCGGGCGATACAGGCCACCTGGATGTGGTGCATCGCGAGGATCATGCCGGCAGCGCTGCAACCGTGTGCGAGCGTCGAACACTGTGCGGCGAGTTCCTGCATGCCGAAGCCGCGGCCGCCGTATTCGCGGGGTACGGCGTCCGACAGGGCGCGAGCCTGCTTCAGGGCCGCCAGGGCCTCGCTCGGAAACCTGGAACGCTCGTCGACATCTGCGGCGTGCGCTGCGGCAATCTCGACCACGTCAGGTGATAGCACGTCGATGGGTCTCATCGACGAGCGTGAATTCAATATCGCGTTCACGCGGAGTCGCCTTTTGATTTATCTCTATTCTGAGGCCGCCGCCGGGGTCGTCGGCACGGTCAGCCGACGATTTTCCGGACAGCCGCCTCGATGGCCGCGACGCTCGAGAACATCGACCGGTTGAGCATCTGGTCGGGAAACTCGACGTCGAACTCGCCTTCCAGAGCCAACATGACGTTCACACTGGCCAGCGAGGTCATGCCCGCGGCGTACAGATCGTCAGTCTCAGACAAGCCAGCAACATCCACGCTGAGTCGTCCGTGGGCTGCGAGTACAGCACGAATACGATTGGCTACGGTGCGGTCTTCCGCGCCCGCAGCGTTGTTCTTTAACGCTGAAGAGTTGTTGTTCACGGACCTAATCTTCGTCGCAACCGCAAAAAAAAAATACTGCGCAGATCACACAAATCTTTCGTTCGTCTTTCGCACCCAGGGCGCGGGTGGTGATGAACCTCCAGGAGACCTAGGTCGCGATTTACCATGGCGTACCAGGGCTTGGGCACAGTGTGACGCATGTCCGCTTCGGTAAACCGTTAGCTTCGCGCTGAATGTAGTTTGGGTTAAATATGAACGTTTCTCCCCCGAAAGCCCCCCGGATGTTTTCGACCTCGGCCCTGCGACGTGTCGGTCTTGTCTGCCTCGTCCTCCTGGTCCTGGGAAGTGCGGGCGCGGCGGGTCGTATCGCCTTCCGCAACTACCGCGCGGCGCACTCGCTACTCGAGGCGGATCCTCCTTCGCCGCTGCTCGCGGCTCCGCAGCGAAGCGGTATCCCCAATCTGAGGAACGTGTCTTTTCCGACACGCAAGGCTGCCCTGACTCTGGCGGGTTGGTTCATTCCCCCAACCAATGGAGCAACGGTGCTGATCGCTCACGGGACGAACAGCGATCGCAGCACGATGCTCCCGGAACTGCGCCTGCTGTCGGCGGCCGGTTTCGGTGTCCTGGCTCTCGAGTGGCCAGGAATGGGCGGTAGCGCGGGCGTCATCCGCTGGGATGACCAGGCGCGGGACGCCTTGAGCGCTGCAATAGACTGGCTGGCCCGGCAACCCGGGGTGAACCCGGAGCGCATCGGCGGGCTGGGCTTCTCGATCGGCGGCTACATGATGACGCAGGTCGCAGCGACCGACCCGCGGCTGCGCGCGATCGTAATCGAAGCCGCGCCACCGAATTTCGAGGACTACCTCCAAGTGCATCACTCGCATTGGGGCATCGTGGCGCGTGTACCTGCTCGCCGGGCCCTTCGCGGCTCCGGATTGCTCGACTCTGGCGCCACCGCGGGGGGACTGGTGGCCCGTATCTCCCCGCGGCCGATGCTGTTTCTGGGCGGCACCCGGGACACCGAGGTGCCGCAGGCACTGGTCCGCAGGCTCTACGCTGCCGCCGGCGAACCCAAGTCATTGTGGATCGTGGAGGGCGCCGATCACGGCGACTATGCAGCCGTGGCCGGCGTGGCGTATGCCCGCCGCCTCACCGACTTCTTCGGACAGTTACTCCGATAACGTAACGCCCGAGCCGCCCATTTCCGCGGGCATGTCTTTCATCTTCGGCTTGCCGTCGTGAATGCGCAGCACCGTCTCCTGATAGTGCACGTGGAGTCCCGGCTCGAAGTCCAACTTCGGCAGCATCGCCGCATAGATGTCGACCAACCCGAATGTCGGGTGATCGGTGAACAGATGCCCGCCGCACTTCTTGCACCACTTGCGATAGCTGATCGGCGTCTTGTTGTAGCTGCCGATGCTGTCGGCACCCTGCGTTATCGTCAGCGCCTGGGGATTCCACAGCGTAAAGGCGTTGACCGGTCCGGCGGACCAATGGCGGCAGGATTCGCAATGGCAGTAACCCATGGCTGCCGGCGCGCCGACGACCTTGAACTGGACTTCGCCGCAGAAACAGCGGCCGGTATGGCTGATTTCGGTACCCATGGCTCCAACTCTCCGAAGTAGTAACATGACAGTCTGATCGAACGGGATCAGTCTAGCGATCGGCCCGCATTCCACGAATGACTGCTCGTCCGTGGCGCGTGATCGATCGTCCGCGGAGTGCCCGATGGACGCGTTATCTGACGTACTGCGAGCCGTGCGCCTCACTGGTGCCATTTTCTTCGACGTGCACGCGTCGGAGCCGTGGGTGGCTGAAACTCCGCAAGGCAAGTCGATCGTGGGAGCCATGTTCCCGGGCTCGGAACACCTGATTTCCTATCATGTGATCACGGACGGACAATGCTGGGCCACGGTGCCGGGCGAGGCGCCCATGCAACTCTCCAAAGGCGACATCATCGTGTTGCCGCACGGCGATACGCATGTGCTGTCCAGCACCCCGGGACTCCGCAACTCACCGAACATGGAAATGTATCGGATGCCCAGTGACAGGCGTTTGCCGATCAGCATCTCGGTGGGTGACGGTCAGGGTCAGCCTACGCATTTCGTCTGCGGTTTCCTCGGGTGCGATTCGCGTCCCTACAACCCGTTGCTCTCGGCGTTGCCGCGGGTCTTTCGCATCAGCGAGCAGCCGGGCGGGTCGTTATCGGCCTACGTACAGTTTGCATTGGCCGAGTCGAACGAGCCGCGCATGGGACGGCAGGAGGTGCTCGGCCGGCTGAGCGAGCTGATGTTCATCGATGTGGTGCGGCGCTATCTCGAGACCCTGCCAGCCGATCGCACGGACTGGTTGGCCGGTCTGCGCGATCCGGTAGTCGGACGTGCGTTGTCTGCGCTGCACCGCAATGCGGCACGCGACTGGACGATCGAGTCGCTGGGTCGTCATGTCGGGTCCTCGCGGTCCACGTTGGCCGAGCGGTTTACGCAATTCGTGGGGTACCCACCAATGCAGTACCTGACGAACTGGCGGATGCAGCTGGCGACGAACGATCTGATCGGGGGAACCGACAGCATTGCCGTCATCGCCAACCGCGTGGGCTATGAGTCAGAAGCCGCGTTCAGCCGGGCCTTCAAGAAAGTGGTTGGCGAGCCGCCGAGTCAGTGGCGCAGGGCTCGCAACCTGGAAGCGTAGGAATTCGAGCGGTTGCGGCTGCGGGCGCCGCAGGCACGCCCGCAACCGGCCTGCTCAAGTGAGCGATCTGGCGAGGGCCTCGAGCTGCTCGGCGCACTTTCCCCACCCCGGGTGAAAGCCCATCTGCTCGTGCTTCGCCTTGTCCTCCGCGGTCCAGTGACGCACGGTCGCGGTGTAACGTGTCTTTGCGCCTTCGTCGGCCAGCGTGATGATCGCGGTCATGAAGGGCTTGCCGTTGGAGGGAACCCAGTCGCCCGCGTAGGCGTCCGTGAACACCAACTTCTCGTTCGGGACGATCTCCAGGTACGTTCCCGGGACCGGGATCTCCTGACCATCCGGACTGCGCATGATGATCCGGCTCGCGCCTCCGACCCGAAGATCGACGTCCGCGACGGGAGTCGTGTAGGGCGCAGGGGCAAACCACTTCTTCAGCAGCGCCGGCTCGGTCCAGCAACGGAAGACGGCTTGGCGGGGAGCATCCAGCAGGCGGGTCAGGACGAGCTCATGGGAGGCTTGGGAGGCGGTCATGGGGGCATCTCCTTCGGTGTGTGGCTCAAAGGACGCCGGGCCTCAAACGGGTCCGACAGGAGCGCGCGGAAAACTTTTTTTGGCGGACCTGTCGGGGCGAGGCACACTCGGGCGTCCTTGAAATACCCCGTGGGAAGCGCGCCCTATGCTGTACACGATTCTTTGCTACAACGACGAGAACGTAGTCTGGTCCTGGACCCAGGAAGAAGACGCGGCCGTCATGGAAAAGTTGCGCCAGGTCCAGGCGCGGCTCGTCGACCGGGGCGTCATGGGGCCGTCGCTGCGGCTGATGCCGACGACCGCGGCCACGACGCTGCGCAAGTCCCAAGAGCCACCCCTCGTGCTCGATGGCCCGTTCGCGGAGACCAAGGAGCAACTCCTGGGTTTCTACGTCATCGACGTCGAAAATCTCGAGGCAGCCTTGGGGGTGGCGCGGGAGCTCGCGGCCGTCAATCCCGGCGGCGCCTATGAGATCCGGCCGGTGGCGCTGTTCATCCCGGACCCGCGATAGGTGGACTCGACGTGACCGACCTCTCCTGGATCAACGCAGCGATCACTTCCGCCCGGCCGGCGAGTGTCGGGGCGTTGCTGCGCTACTTCCGTGACCTCGATGAGGCGGAAGAGGCTTTCCAGGAAGCTTGCCTGCGCGCGCTCAAGAGTTGGCCCACGAACGGGCCGCCGAGAGATCCGACGGCCTGGCTGATCATGGTCGGGCGCAACGCGGCGCTCGACAGCGTGCGGAAACGATCGCGCAACGTCGAGTTACCTTCCGATGAGGTGATCTCGGATCTCGACGACGTCGAGACGCCGCTGATCGAGCGCTTGGACAGCTCGCACTATCGGGACGACGTGTTGCGGTTGATGTTCGTCTGCTGTCAGCCGGACCTGCCGGCGACACAACAGATCGCCCTGGCGCTGCGGATCGTGTCGGGCCTGAGCGTAAAGCAGATTGCTCGTGCATTTCTGGTTGCGGAACCTGCGATGGAGCAGCGCATCACGCGCGCGAAGGCACGAATCGCGGATGCGGGAGTGCCGTTCGAGGTCCCCGGCGCGGTCGAGAGGTCCGAGCGTCTGGCCGCCGTCATGGCGATGACCTATCTCATTTTCAACGAGGGCTATTCGGCCGGGACCGACGCGGCTCGAGCTCCTCTGACCGAGGAGGCGATTCGGCTGGCCCGACTCCTCTTACGCCTGTTCCCGGCGGAGCCGGAGGTCATGGGTTTGGCGGCGCTGATGTTGTTGCAGCAGGCGCGGCGGCGTGCGCGTTTCGACGGTGCCGGGGAAATCATCCTGTTGGAAGATCAGGATCGCACGCTCTGGGATCAGGAGCTGATCGCGGAGGGACTCGCTCTGATGGACAAGGCGATGCGACACAACCGGCCCGGGCCCTATCAGATTCAGGCCGCGATCGCCGCGACGCACTCGCGGGCCGGCCTTGCAAAGCAGACGGACTGGGCCGGCATCGATGCGCTTTACGCAGCTCTCGAGCGGATGCAGCCCTCACCGGTGGTGACTCTCAACCGGGCGGTGGCGACCTCGAAGGTGGCGGGGCCGGAAAAGGCGCTGGAGATGATCGCGCCGTTGGAATCGCGACTGGCGGGCTACTTCCACTATTTCGGCGCCAAGGGCGCGTTCCTTTGGCAGCTGGGGCGGACGCAGGAGGCGCGGATCGCCTTCGATCGGGCGATCTCGCTGGCGGGAAGCGCGGCCGAGGCTGCGCACATCCGCAGACACCTCGACCGCCTGCAATCTCCTCAGGCGGGCTGATAGGCCTTCACGTCCGTCTGCCAAAGCAGGAATGCGAAGGTGTCTGCCGCCTCGCGATCCTGCTGTGCGCGAGTCGATCCGATACCGTGACCCGCATCGAAGTCAACTCGCAACAGGATCGGTTTGCCCGAACGGGTGGCCGCCTGCAGCCGGCCAGTCATCTTGGCGACATGGAAGGGCGCGACCCGGGGATCGGTGACGCCGGTCGTCAGCAGCACCGCCGGATAGGCGACGTGATCCTTCACGGCCTGGTAGCTGTCGATCGATTTCAACGCGCGATATCCGGCTTCATCGGAGATGGCGCCCCACTCGGGTTCCTCGCCGTACCCGTTCTGCTCCACGACATAGCGCAGCGGATTGGACCAACCGACGCCGTCGATCACCGCCGCAAACAAGTCCGGTCGCTCCGTCATTGCGCGGCCCATCGTGATGCCGCCGGCGGATCGACCCCCAATCGCGAGCCGGGATGGAGAGGTGTACTTGCGGGTGCACAGATCCTCGCAGACCGCAATCAGGTCCCGCCAGGTGTTAGGCTTGTTCTGCAACTGCCCGGCCTTGTGCCACTCACGCCCATACTCGCCCCCACCGCGCACACCGGCGTATCCAACGATGAATCCCGCGTCGATCAATGCCAGGGAGCGTGGCGAGAACGCAGGCGTATACGCAGCCATTCCATAGGACCCGTACGCCGAGATCCAGGCCGGCGTACTGCCGTCTAATCTCAGTCCCTTCTTGTAAATGAGGTTGTACGGAATCTTGACGCCGTCCTTCGCCGTGGCGAACAGGTGCACGCTCTCGTACGAGCTGACGTCGATCGGCGGTTTGGGCGTCAAGCCGGTGATGGCCACGCGTCCTCGAGCGTCGACCGACCAGAAGTCGGCTGCGGTCAGCCAGCCCTGCAACGAGAACAGTGCGCCATCCTCACGTACGTCCGTGGCCAAAGCGGTGATCGTGCCGTCGAAGGGCAACGCGATGTCGGTTACGTGCCCATCCTTTCCAAGGCGGCGTAACCGATAGAGGCCGCCGTCCATGATCTGCAGGTAAAGGCCGTCTTTGGCGCGCTGCATGTCCTCGATGACCAACGGTCCCTGAGGAATCACTTCCGTTGCCGAAGCAATCGACGGGTTCGCAGCGGAAGTCTTGACGATCCTGCCGCGCGGGTGCTCCTTGTTCGCCAACAGGTACAACGCATCGCCATCGATGTCGACCGCCGTGACTTCGTCCTCGAATGTCGCGACAGCTGTCCAATGAGCTTTGTTGGCCACGGCGTCGGCCAGCGGGGCGATGAAGATCCGGAATTCGGGCCGAACGTCGTTCAGCACCAACAGCGCGTAGCGTGACCCCTGGACCGTGAGGATCGAAGGCATCTGGATCTTTTCGAATTCGACCCGCTTGTCCAGGCCCCGCTTCATGAGAATGGGGTCCCGGGCCGCGTCCGTGCCCAGGCGGTGGAAGCGCGCCTGGCTGTCGAGGTAGCGCTCCGGCGTGTCGACTTTGCCGGTGAGCTGGTTGTAGAAGAATCCGGTGCCGTCATCCAGCCATTGCGGCCGCGCGCCCTCCGTGTTGGGAATGCGTTCCGCGAGATCGGTGCCGTCGACAACCTTGAGCACGTGAAGGATGGAGTCTTCGCTGCCATCCTTCGACAGACCGTACACGACGTGCGAACCGTCCGGCGACGGGCTCCACCAGTCCAGTGACAGGTGGCCGGCGGGCCGAGCCGCTGCGCCGGCGGATTCGGGCGTGAGCCGCGTCGGATCGATCAGCACCCGGCGCGCAGTGCCTTCCTGCACGAACAGCTTGTAGTTGTCGGCGCCGACCGGGCGCTGCTCGAAGAACAGCTTGTTGCCGATCCGGATCGCCTTGCGCGTCGCGGCAGCATCTCCCGAGAGCTGTTCTATCCGCTTCAGCAGTGCCTCGCGCCCTGGAATCTGATTCAGGACCGCGCGGGTGTGATCGTTCTCACCCTCGAGGTAGGGCAGCCAGTCCGGGTCCTTGTCGTTTTCCATCCAGCGATAGGGATCGCTGAGGGTTTCCCCGAAATAGGTGTCCTTGACGACCTGGACGCGTGCGACGGGCGCAGGCGGAATTTTCACGGTAGACCCTTTCGCATCGGCCTTCGCAGCCGGGGAGAGGAGCGAAGTCACGACGACGCTCCCTGTTCCGGCCAGCACTTCCCTACGATTGATTCCTGAGGGCATCATCCACCCCGGTGTGAGTTTCCGACGATGGTCCATTATCGTGCGATTCGGTGCGGCTAGCGATATCGATTTCATGCGCCTGGCGTTGGAACAGGCGGCTCTCGCGCAATCGCGGGGCGAGATCCCGGTCGGTGCAGTCCTGGTCCGCGACGACCAGGTTGTCGCCTCCGGGGCCAATGGCCCGATCGCGACACACGATCCCACCTCGCACGCGGAAATCGAAGCTTTACGCGCAGGGGGTCGTGCACTAGCGAGCTATCGCCTCGCCGACACGACTCTATACGTGACGCTCGAGCCGTGTGTCATGTGTGCATCGGCGATCGTTCACGCACGTGTTCGTCGGGTCGTGTTCGGAGCCTGGGATCCGCGAGCGGGTGCAGCCGGAAGTCTGATCGATGTGTTCCGACTGCCCGGATTGAATCACCGGGTGGATGTCTTCGGCGGCGTCTTGTCCGAAGAGTGTGGAGCTCTATTGCAACGCTTCTTCGAAGCGCAGCGGGCGCGGTAGCCTACGCAGGCGGCAAAAACCGCGCTTTTTGCCGCCGGCAACGAAGCCACTGTCCGCACAAACGCCGCAGGCGAATTTTGTGCCTGTCCATCCCTGGACGGCACCCTTCGGGTCGACCTTCGGTCGACCAAACCCGCTCCCAGCGCGTTTGTGCCAGTGAACTAGAACCCCGGACTGTCGCCGCTGCGCGGCTCCGACGTCATCGACGCCAGGCTCTGATCGACGACCGACTCGCCCGGGCGCCACTCGAGCAACGTCAGATAGCGCTGCACGCGATCGACGAACTGCACGGGTTCCCAGCCACGCGCGTATCCGCGTTTGGCCTTCAAAAACCAGCGTTCCTGCATCAGCAGCGGCAGGCTTTCGCGCACGTCCGTCCACAAATCCGGATTCTTGCCCAGTGTCTGCGTGATGATCCGGGCGTCTTCGAGATGACCGAAGCCGACGTTATAGGCGGCGAGCGTCAACCAGGTCCGATCGGGTTCTGCAATCCGGTCAGGAACTTTCTCGCGCACTTCGGCGAGATAACGCGCTCCGCCGGAGATGCTCTGCTGTGGGTTCGTCCGGTCCGCGATGCCCATGGCCTGCGCGGTATCCGAAGTCAGCATCATCACGCCGAGGGCGCCGTCAGCCGATTCGGCCTTGGGGTCCCATTTGGACTCCTGGTAGCCGACGGCGGCCAGCAGCCGCCAGTCGATCCCGCTCTCGTCCGAGGCGGCCTCGAACCACGGACGGTACCTCGGGAGGCGCGCGGAGATGTTGGTCTGGAACTCGCGCGACTCCTCGTACGCGAAAGAGCGCGAATCGCCGGTTGATCGCAGTTCGAGCTTGGCCAGACGGCCGGTCTCGCGGAAGGCACTGAAGAATCGGTTGACGGCAACGACCAGGTCGTGGGCGCCTTTTCGGACGATCCATTGCACCGGACGCGAGTCCGGGAGCGCGAATCCAACTTCCACCTTCGGGTAGAGGTGATGCGCGAACGAGTATTCGCGGGCATCGATGAGCGCATAGTTCGCCTGCCCGGAGTCGACGTCCTGCAGCGGGTCCGCGGAAGTCGGCGCGGTCGCAACCCATTGGATGTTCGGCGCGACCGTATTCTTCATCTTCTGCAGGATGTGCTCCTGCGGGCTGTTCGCTCGGACCGCCAGTTTCGCCTGCTCGATCTGCAGGGTGCTCCGGGGCCGCGTTGCGTCATGGCGATAGACGACGAGCTGCGGAATGCGGCCGTACGGCGCTGCGGCGTTGCCGACCGCACTCCACTTGGCGTCGGCGGTCAGCTGCGCGGCCGCAATGTCCGCCACCCCATGGGCCAGCGCCTCCTGCATCGCCTCTTCGTTGGCGACGGGGTAGATCACCAGTTTGACCCCGAGCTGGCGGGCGAACTCGGTAGCCACTTCGAACTCGAGGCCCTCGGCGCCCTGGGAGCCGAGGTAATAGCAGGTCGGGATATTCAGCGTGACGACCTTGATCTCACCCCGGGCGCGGATCTGCTCGAGGGCAGAGGGGGCGGAATGCCAATGCAGGAAGGCGGGGATTCCCAAGGTGGGGATGCCCAATGCAGCGACGGCCATGGTCAGTCCCACCAGCGCGAGCGCTGGTAGCCAGTATCGCGGCCAGTACTGCGGTTTGCTGTCCCCCCGTCCGCGCGCCAATGAACTCCACCTCAAATCCTGGACCTTGCGGTAGAATAGCAGGCTTGAAAATCGACGCTGCCGGAGAGGTGGCAGAGCGGTTGAATGTACCTGACTCGAAATCAGGCGTGGGTTAACGCCCACCGTGGGTTCGAATCCCACCCTCTCCGCCACTTAATAAATCAACAACTTACGCCGCCGCGGTCCACCCGATCCATGAATTTCCATACAGCCCCTCAGAGGGCCGGCGGGGCCCACGTAGATGCCTGCCTGGGCAGCTTCCGGTCCCACGCGACCCGCCCTCGGTACATAAGCCCCTCGCTACATAAGATCAGGAGAACGGCATGAATTCCTCGGCCATCCGTGCTGGCGTTACAACCCTGGCTGCGCTGCTGCTCTGCGGCCTTTCAGCAGCACAGACCGATCCGAAGGTGGGTACCACCGCCAACGATCCCGCAGGCCCGCTCCCGGATCCCAGCCACGTTCCGGTGGTGCTGCCCAAAGACATCAAGTGCACGGGCAAGGAAGGCGTGTCGCAAACCTGCACCCTGTTCGGAGATCCGAGTAAGGAGGGCCTGTACGGTGTGCTCATCAAATGGTGGCCCGGTCACTTCTCCAAGCCGCATTTTCACGACCAGGACCGCTATGCCTATGTGGTGTCGGGCACGTGGTGGGTGTCATCGAGCAACGTCTATGACGAGCGCACGACCTATCCTGTCCACGCAGGAACGGTTTCGATCGACGTCAAGAACACTGTGCATTGGGACGGCGCGCGCACGGGCGAGAAGGAGCCTGCGGTCCTTGAACTCGTTGGGATGGGTCCGGTGAAGACCGTTGGGGTCGACGAAAACGGAAAGCCCGTCTCGAGGCCCGGCGGTCGATAAACTGCACCGCGCTGAGGGCATGACAAGGGAGGTCATGCCTGGGTCGGCCGAGGGTGTTGGCAGGCCGGCGACGCATTGGCCGGCACTGCCGAACGCCCCCGCGCAGACTATTTGACGCGGGCCTGGATCTTCGCGAGACCCGCGAGCGCGCACACCTCGTCCTTGTCGCCTCCGGGCGCGCCGGACACGGCAAATACACCGACCAGCTCAGAGCCCACCTTGATCGGGATCGCGCCACGCCGGGCGGTTTCGATCAGAGGATTCGCTTTCACCTCCGCCGCGAATGCCTTGTCCGCGGACGCTTTGGCAGCGACGTCTCCGCTGGTCATCCCATACTTGAGCACCGCCTGAGCCTTGCTCATTGCGATGCGCTGCGTGATGGCGGCGGCGCCCTCATTTGCGATCAGCACGATGGGTACGCCGGCAGAGTCGGTGATCAGGGCGGTCGTTTTGTAAGTATTCGCAAGGCATGCGGCGTTCGCGGCCACAGCGGCTTCGATCGCCAATTCAGTGGTGATGCCGCGGGCCCGAGGCGGCCGGGGTTGCTTCTGTTCGTCCGGTGTCGGCGGCGGGGCAATGGTCGGCGCCGGGTTGGTGTCGGCCAATACCGGTCCCGCGACGAGCATCGCCGCGACGAATAGAGCGTTCTTCTTCATGGTTGTCCCATCCTTCGGCCTTGGCCGAGTCATAGCATCTTCGATGCACACTACACAGCGATTGGTATGCTCGTCATAACGATTTCGCAGGTGTTCATTATGGAAGTAGCGCCGCGGCCGCGAGTCGGTCTTCGCCTGAGCCCAAAGTTTTCACTAGCCTACGCTTTTCACGGGTGCGTCATGAAATCGAAGGATGTGTGGTCGACTTTGCTTGCGCTGCTGTTAGTGACGACGGCGGCGAGTGCTCAGACTTCGCCACCCCGCCAGGCAGTGCGGCCGCCTGCCGGTCCGAGCATGCGTGGTGACGGTCCCGCGCCGGCCTCGAAACCCGCCAGCATCACGCGGGCCGATCCTGGACTGGATGCTCTCGTGGCGAGCGATGCCAGGGTGGAGCTCGTTGCGAGCGGATTCGGTCTCAACGAGGGAACGACCTGGGTGCGCGAGGGTGGCTTTCTGCTGGTCGGTGGTCTGCTGGACAACGTGCTCTACAAGATCACACCGGACGGCACGGTATCCGTCTTCATGGAGAAGGCCGGGTACACGGGCGATGACCCCAAAGCGTCGGTGCGCAGACTCGTGCGGGCCGCTCACATGTGCTGCTGATCGGGCCCTCGTGTTCGGGCGTGGACCCGCAGGGCAGGATAGTGTGGTGCGCTGACGACGATCGGAAGGTCATGCGCCTCGAGAAGGACGGCAGGCACACGGTGCTGTCCGAGGGTGCGGGCGGCAAGCGCTTCAACGGCCCCAACGACATCTCGATCAAGTCGGACGGAGCGGTGTACCTCACGGACAACGACTTCGGCCTGCGTGGAGCGGGCAAGAGTCCCCTCAAGGAGATGGACGACGCGGTCTGGCTGATCAAGGACGGCAAGACGACCAAGGTGCTCTCGGACAAGCAACTCGGTGGCATACCCAACGGAATCACCCTCTCGGCGGACGAGAAGTACCTGTATCTCTCGGCGCTCGGTCGCCTGATGCGGTATGTCGTGAAGGCGGATGACACCTTGGGGGAAGCGACTCTCTTCACAGAAGGAGTCGGCATAGGGGATGGCATGAGGTCCGACTCTCAGGGCAACATCTACTCGACCGGCGGAGCAGGGCCCGGAGTCGTTCGGATCACGTCACCCTCGGGCACGCTGCTCGGCACCATCAACCTGCCGATACTCGGTGCGGAACCGAAGAAGCAGATCTGCTCCACGAACGTCGCGTTCGGCGATGCCGACGGGAAGACGCTCTACATCGCGGGGTGCGATGCCGTCTACAAGGTAAGGTTGAAGATCGGCGGAGTCCTCGAGGGTCCTGCCCCAGTGAGTACGGGTCGCCCGCAGTCGCGCTAGGTCGTGGGCGTTCGCTGGCCGGCAAACAGCAGCGTGACCGACCCAACGAGTGACCCAAGAGCCATGACGGTCGCGATCTGCGGATGGTGCATGCCGGACCCCAGAAGGTGGCCGGATATGATCGGCGAGAGAATGCTGCCCCAGCGTCCCGCTCCGGTCACGAAGCCCACGCCCGTCGCACGCACCTGGACCGGGAAGGAGCGGGTCATCAGCGCGTAGAGACTCGTCTGTCCGCCGTAGAGAAACGCTCCGAGCGCGGCTGCGGCGCTCACGAGCGTGAACATCTGGCCGGGCGCATGCGCGAAGACCCAAAGCAGGGCTGCGGTGCCGAAGAGACCGGCCGCGGTCAGCGGTCTGATGTTGAATCGCGCCGCGAGCCACGCTGCCGCCAGCCCCCCGATGATTCCACCGCCGCTGCACCAGGCGGCGACGGTTGCCGCCTGCGCCTGCGAGAGCGACAGATCGACCACCATCTTGGGAATCCAGTTCAAAGCGTAGTAGAGCGTCGCGTTGTGCAGGCCGTAGGCGAGTGTCAGGAACAGCGCGATGCCGAGCAATTGCGGGCGCACGAAGATATCGATGAGGGATGTGCCTGTGGTCTGTGTTCCTGCAGTCGGCAACTCCTGAATCGTCGGCCGGCGCAACCGTGTCAGGATGGCATTGATCCGTGCCTGGGCCTCTGGCGAACGGCGCGCGATGAGATGCTCGATGGACTCCGGTACGAAGAACACCGGCGCGAGCGCTAGTACGCCCGTCGTCACTGCTCCGGCCATGAACACCGAGCGCCAGTCGAAATGCGACAGTAGCAGCGAGGCAATCGTCCCACCGACCAGTGCGCCTGCTGGAAAGCCGACGGCGACGACCACGACGGCGAGATCACGGTAGCGCCGGTTGGCGTATTCGGCTGCCAGCGCGCTGATGCAGGGTACGATCGCCCCAACGCCCAGACCCGTGAGGAGCCGCCCGCCCGCGAGCGTGAACGTGCCGGGCGCGAGGGCACAAACCAACATGCCGACGGTCATGATGGCGAGACTGGCGAGGATCATCGGGCGCCGGCCTATGCGGTCTGCGAGCGGGGCGAGGACCAACGAGCTGACACCGGTCGCTGCAAGCCCGATGGAGATCACTACTCCCAGGGCACCGGGTGACATCCCCCACTCTCCTGCGATGCCGGGCACTGCGAAGGAGATCGCCAGGACGTCGAATCCGTCGAGCGCGTTCAGGCAGAAGAGCACCGCAATGATGCCGATCTGCAGCGGCGACATGGGTGCTTCGGCAATCGATTCGCGCGGATCGGGCACGCCGAGCGGCGAGTGGAAGTAGTCGCTCACGATGCCTGCGTACGGCGAGCCCACCAGAGCCGTCACTGTGCTCTTGTCCGACATTCCCTGCAACTCTGTCAGAATCGGTCGGCAGGCTCAAAATGCATTGAACAGGAGTGGCGCAGATGCTGTGGTCATCCGATATTGCCAGACTGTGCGGCTATTCCCTGGTGACGGTGTTCCTCGGACTGTCCATCGCGAACGCGCAGTCCAACGCCACGAGTGGCGGGGTGCACCCCTTCAGCATCACGAAGCTCGATCCTTCGCTGGACACCCTCATCGCGCCCGATGTGAAGCTGAGGACGGTGGCCAGCGGTTTCGGCTTCAGTGATGGGCCCGTCTGGATTCGCGGCCGGGCCGGTGTACCCGGGTATTTGCTGGCGGTCAGCATCATCGGCAATGTCATCTATAAAGTGACCGCGGGCGGGGAGGTGTCGGTCTTCCTGGACAAGGCGGGATATAGCGGCGATGACTTCGCCAATACCGGCAAGCTCGCTTACATCGCGCGCATCCATATGATCCTGATCGGACCCAACTGCACCGGCGTCGACCCCCAGGGACGCCTGATCTGGTGTGCAGGTCAGGATCTCGCGCTCATGCGTCTGGAACAGGACGGCAGTCGCACCGTGCTGGCGAAAGGTTTCGAAGGAAAGCACTTCAACGGGCCGAACGATGTCGCGATTGCGGCCGACGGTGCGATCTACTTCACCGACTCGGACGTCGGCCTGCGCGGCGGGATTCGCGGGCCTCTGCCGCAAATGCCCGACTCGGTCTGGCGGTGGAAGGACGGCAAGGTCACGAGGGTGGTGAGCCGGGAACAGTTGGGCGACGAACCCAACGGCATCGCGTTATCACCGGACGACAAGTACCTCTACCTGTCCGCCGGGACAGGGTCGCCCGATCCGAAGATGATGCGCTATCCGGTCCAGGCGGATGGCACCGTGGGTCCGGGGGAATTGTTTACTCACGGGCACGGCATCGGCGATGGGATGAAAGCGGATCGCGCCGGTAACATCTACTCCACCGACGGCGTTCAGGGCATCGTGCGAATAACCTCGCCGGAGGGCCGGCCCCTGGGTCTTTTGAACCTCCCAAGTCGGGGTGACGCAGAACCCCGCAAGCTCATCTGCGCGTCGGCCATGGCATTCGGTGGGGACGATGCGAAGATGCTCTACATCACGGCCTGTGACGACATCTATGCCATTCAACTGAAATCGCCGGGGCGACTTGAAGGGCCGGGGCACTAGCGTCCATCACATCGTCGCACGCAGCGCAGGCCGCGGATTGAGGCCCTCACCCTCCATTTTCATGAATACGTACCGGGATTGGCCCGCAATCAGGTTGGTTGTCCGTGCAGAAACGTGGGAGCGAGGCGATGTCCAACGGTTCGCCCAGATACACGTGACGCATCACTTTCCGGTCGTACTCGAAACCGTGCTGGCTTGAACGAATCTGTCGACCGATCGCCACGCTCGCATCAAAGTCGAAATAGTTCATGACCGTGGTCGTCGGTCCCTTCGCGAAGTTGTGCCGGAGGCCCAGCGCGTGCCCGACCTCGTGGGCGACGATGTAGCGCAAACGATCATTCTGAGCGGGGAGCTCGTGCCCGTCGAAATCGCGAGCGTTGAGAAAGATGTGCGCGTGGAGAATCTCACCTGTGAGGGGATCCGCTTGGATGTGCGAGGTCGATGCGAAACTTCGATCCTCGACCCACTGAACTACGTTGTATCGGGCGTTTGGTGCGGTTACGCCGCGGGGTGCGTCGACGACTCTGATGAGGTCGCGACCGAATACGCGGTTCCAATACAGCACGCCGTCGCGCACGGCATCGCGGTGAGAAGCGGGAATCTCGTTGGACAACGCGAAAACTATGGGCCTGCGACTGTCGAACTTCGTAGCGTACAGAACGGAGCGTCCCGAGACTCGCTGCGGATAGGTCTCATAGAATCCGAAATGATGCAGGTCCCGAAGCTCGAAGGGCTCGAACTCGGTGTGCGGTCTATAGGGACTGAGATAGTAGTAGACCGATAGAGGCTCGTCGTCGACGAGCGCGTGCTGTTCCAGGACCAGCATCGATTCGAGCCTCAGGACGCGCACGATCTCCTGCATGTGAAGTCGCAGGAACTCGTCCTCACTCTGCTCCATGCGCCCGTAATAGTCTTCGCCGATTCGATCTTCCTGATTGGAGATCCGGTCGAAGCCGGTGTTGAAGTCGAGCAGCAGCGCATCGGTGGTCTCGCCGTCGATCGGGATCGTGGCAAGGGGTTTCTTCGATGCCCCGGGGTCGCGCGCATCCTCGACCATCCGGACTGTGCCGGCGTAGCGCTCGAACGTGACGATGCGACTGCGGCTCGTCGTGAAGTCCTGCCAACTGCCAGTGCGATGCTCGTAGCTCACCTGCAGCAGGAATTTTTGGCCAAGCCTGCGCTTGTCGAACGATACGGTGTCCGGAGCTCCGGCTGTGATTTGCTTGGCCGAAACCGTCGCTGCCAGGGCGTGGACCGTGCACGGCGCCGCGATCAAGGCCAGCACATACCACGCGACAACGGCGCCGCACCGAAGGGTTCTCAATAGAGGCATAGGCCCCTGAGTCTACCGCCTGCCGCCAGCCCCCGCCTTTCGAGCCTTGGCCACGGCCTCGGGCTTCACGGCGGCTTAGGTCATCGGCGTTCCCCCTGAGCCGACGCGCCTTCCAGCGCAGCTGGGTGCGGGACCGATTCCCGACGTCCGGGGAAAAAAGTCCCGAATCCACAGGCGGAGCACTTCTTCGCTTGAAGTGTCGCGGGTGTCGACTAGGCTCGACATCCCCGTTACATCAGGCCTTCCGCGTGCCCGGAGATCGTTCGATGCCTTCAGTTGTCCGCGAGCGCCGCTGCGCGCTCATCGCCGCGCTGGTTCTGGCTCTGTTGCCATTCGCCGCTTCTGCACAAGAATCCGGTAAGTACCAGATCTTCGTCTCGAACGAGAAATCCGGTGACGTGACCGTCATTGATGGAGGTAGCCTCAAGGTCGTCGCGACTATTCCGGTGGGCAAGCGACCCCGGGGCATTCACGCAAGTCCGGACGGCAAGACGGTCTATGTGGCCTTGAGCGGCACCCCGATCGAGGGGCCGCCACAGCTCGATGCGGCGGGCAACCCCATACTCCACAGGGGCAAGGATGACGACGATGACGACGACAGCAAGGAGAAGTCCGACAAGAAGGCCGATGGCATCGGCGTCGTCGATGTCGCACAGCGAAAACTGACGCGCAGAATCAATGTTGGATCGGACCCCGAGGAGTTCGCGCTCAGTCGCGACGGCACACGATTCTACGTTTCAAACGAGGACTTCAAGGCGGCGAGTGTCGTCAACATCGCCACCGGCAAGCTCGACAACATCATCAAGGTCACGGGCGAGCCCGAGGGCGTGGGCGTCACGCCGGACGGCAAGCAGTTCTATATCACGTGTGAATCAGGCGGTGACGTGTTCGTCATCGATACCACGTCCTACAAGACTGTCGCCAGCTTCAAGGTGCCCGTGCGGCCGCGCAGTGTCGATTTCACCGCGAGTGGCGATACCGCGTTCATCCCCTCCGAGACCGTGGGGGTGCTTAATGTGGTCGATGCCAAGCAGGGTAAGGTCGTCAAGACCGTCACCCTTCCCAAGGGGACGCGCCCCATGCGCGTCAGGGCCGCCCCGGACGGAGGTAAGATCTACTTGAGTGGTGGGCGTTCAGGAGAGGTTGCGGTCCTGGATGGCCATACCTACGAGTCTCTGGGTAGTATCAAGGTCGGTGCACGCCCGTGGGGCATCGTGATCTCGCCCGACGGCAAGCTGCTTTTTTCGGCCAACGGACCTTCCAACGACGTGTCGGTCGTCGATCTGCAGCAAGGCAAGGAGATCGCGAAAATCAAAGCTGGAGAGGGCCCCTGGGGACTGACCGTGGTTACTCCGCTACGCTGAGGCGTATGTCGCTTCGTGCTCGGTTAATGCTGTGGATCGCCACTGTCCTGATCGCAACGTTGGTGTTCGGCGGGGTGCTCGTCTACTGGCATGCGATCCGCAAAGTCGACACGGAGATGAGCGCTGCCATCGAGGTTGGCCGCAACACCGTAAACAATGCCGTTGACGATCTCGGGGAGACTCCCAATCCAGAGCGACAGCTACGCCTTCTGGTCGCCGACTTCGACGGTGACCGGCACTTGCGGGCGAAGCTGATCGCCGCGGACGGCGCGGCAATCTCGCAGTCCACGCCGCTGAGGCCTGCGGATGCGCCGCCGCTGTGGTTCCATGATCTTCTCGCCCGTCCGGCGCAGTCCAAGAGCATCAGGCTGCCGGCACCGTTCGATGGATATGGATCAATCGAACTCGTGTCCGACTCGCACAATGAGCTCGCTGAAGTTTGGAGCGATGTCGTTCTGACACTGACCTTGCTGACGACGTTCTGCGCTCTCAACGCGGGCCTCGTGTATCTCACTACCGGGCGTGCTCTGCGGCCGCTCAACGAGATCGTTACCGCGTTCGCGCAGATCGGCGGCGGCGACTACACCCAGCATGTTCCCGAACATGGGCCGCAGGAGCTCGAGGCGCTTGCACGCGGCCTGAACAAGATGGTCGCGCGGCTGGGCGAGATGGAAATGCGCAAGCGCCGCCTGGAGGAGCAACTCGTCGAGGTCCAGGAAGAGGAGCGCTCGGAGCTGGCTCGGGATCTGCATGATGAGGTGGGCCCGTTGCTGTTTGCGATCAGCGTCGACCTGGTTGCCGTGGAGCAGCAGGCAGCCAGGTACTCCGACACGCAATTGCAGCAGCGATTGGAGGCTACGCGTGATGCCTTGACGAGAATCCAGCAGCAGGTGAGAGACCTGCTGGGCAGATTGCGCCCACTCTCGGTGGTCGATCTCGGCTTGGGGCACTCCATCCAACGTCTGGTTGCCTTCTGGCGAACGCGGTATCCCGCTGTTGAGTTCGCGTTCAGTTCCTCGCTCGAGCAGGACATCGATGAGGACCTCGGGCTCACGATCTACAAAATCGTTCAGGAGAGCCTCAGCAACGCGCTGCGCCACGGGAAGCCTGCTGCCATAGGGATCTCGATCGCGGAACAGCAGGATCACTCGCTGCTGATTGAGGTGTGCGACGATGGGGTCGGCCTGCGAGGCGAGCGCCCCAGGATAGGGTTGGGTCTTACCAGCATGCGCGAACGCGTGTCTGCCTTGCGTGGCGAGTTGAATGTGGGCGGCGGACCGGACGGCCGTGGTGTCCTCGTGTCCGCCCGCCTGCCTGGCGGGATGCCCGAGGCGCAGGGTGCCGAGCCCGTTGATGAGGAGCGTCCGGCGTGAAGATCTTGATTGTCGACGACCACGTCATCGTCCGAGAAGGGGTACGACGCCTGCTCGCCCCCATGACGGATGTTTTCGTCACGGAATCCGTTTCGGCACGTGAGGCCGCCGCCCTCTATCGCAGCGACCGTCCCGATGTGGTGCTGCTCGATCTCAATCTCCCCAACGGCAGTGGACTCGAATTGCTGCGTCGGCTGTTGGCGGAGGACAAGTCGGCCCGTGTGCTGGTCTTCAGCATGCACTCCGAGTCGCTGTACGTCGCGCGTGCTTTGGAGGCCGGAGCTCGGGGATACGTCAGCAAAAGCGCTCCTGCCACCGAGCTGATGACGGCAATCCAGAAGGTCGCGGCAGGTGGGCGCTACGTCGAGCACGAGATCGCCGCTCAACTCGTGCTGCACCGCTCGGACCAGGACGCGTTCGGCCGGCTCACGACCCGTGAAGCGGACATCATGCGTCAGCTTGGCGAAGGTAAGACCATGGCCGCAATTGCCGCAGCGCTGGGCGTGACCTACAAGACCGTGGCCAATTCCTGCGGGCTGATCAAGGCGAAGCTCGGGGTCGAGCGGGTGGCCGACCTGATCCGCCTGGCGATCGAAATGCGCGACGTCTGACGCGGTCGCCCCGGGAGCGGGTGAGTCGGGAGAATCTCCCGGCTAACTCGGGAAAGGTTGACCTACGTTCCCGCGGGCGCCTGCCGCAAGCTCTCCGGCTCTTCGAAGAACGACAAACGGACGGAGAGCCTAGTGAATCGACCGATCGCCGCCGGATTGCTGGCCGCGCCCTTCCTTACTTTGCTGCCCCTGCACGCGGCGACTGCCGCGGATGCGAACGCAACCGGCGGGACGCCGGTTTCCACCGTTACGGTCATTGGAACGACCCCACTGCCCGGAGCCGATATTGACGCGAGCCAGGTTCCCGCCCCGGTCCAGAAGGCGACCTCCCAGGACATCGACCGCACCCACGCGGCGGATCTCACCGAGTTCATGAAGCGCTCGTTGGGTAGCGTGTACGTGAACGAGATGCAGGAGAACCCGCTACAGCCGGACATCAACTTCCGCGGCTACACCGCGTCGCCCCTTCTGGGTACCCCGCAAGGCATGTCGGTGTATCTCGACGGCATGCGGCTCAACGAGCCTTTCGGGGACGTAGTGAACTGGGACTTGATCCCCCGCGCGGCCATCTCTTCTGTGCAGCTCATGCCGGGCTCGAACCCGCTGTTCGGCCAAAATACGCTCGGTGGCGCCTTGTCGATCCAGACCAAGGACGGCTGGTCCAATCCCGGCCTTGCCGCCCAGGTGGCCTACGGATCGCACGCGCAGCGCACTGCGGAATTCGAATACGGCGGTAACACGCCTGGTGGCCTCAGCTGGTATCTGACTGGCAACAAGTTCAAGGATGCCGGCTGGCGCGAGTTCTCCCCCACCGATGCCGGGCAGATCTTCGGCAAGGCAGGCTGGAAAAACGAGGATACGAAGGTCACCCTGTCGGGCGCCTGGGCGAAGACCAACCTGACCGGTAACGGCCTGCAGGATCCGCGCCTGCTCGCACAGGACTACGATAGTGTTTACACCATCCCGGATAAGACCGCGAACAACTCCAAGTTCGTGGATCTGGCGCTGACGCACTCGTTCTCATCGAGCGTTTCCGTGTCCGCGAATGCATTCTATCGCGCCAACAGCGCGAACAGCTTCAATGGGGATATCAACGACGACGCCGTCGGCGAGAATCTGTACCAGCCCAGTGCCGCCGAACGAGCCGCGCTGACGGCTGCGGGCTATACCGGCTTTCCCACCAGCGGCGAGACGCAGGCCAACACGCCCTTTCCGCAATGGCGCTGCATTGGCGCCGTGCTGCTCGTCGGACAGGTCAATGCCAGTGGAGGTAACGTCGGAGAGCCGGACGAGAAGTGCAACGGCATTGATACGAGCGGTCACACCTCGTTGCACGAAACCGGGATCTCCGCTCAGCTGGCCTGGGCGACGGGATCAGACCCGTTGCACAACACCCTGATCGGTGGGTTCTCGCTCGGTGAGAGCAGCGCTCATTTCGTGCAGGGCGCGCAGTTCGGCTACCTGACACCGCAGCGGACCGTCACCCTCGTGAACTGTCCTGCCACGTCGGCGGCCCCCTATTGCGATCCATTTGCCGATGGCATCGAGTCGACAGATGACGGCGATGTGATTGACTCACGCGTCGATCTGACGGGCCGCACCAGCACGCGCAGCGTGTATCTGTCCGATGTGCTCTCAGTCGGGCGGCTAGCCGACTTCACTCTATCAGCGCGATATGATTACACGTCGATCCGCAATCGCGATGGCATCGATCCGGCCGCAGGCCCAGGGTCGCTGACGGCCGACAATCACTTCGACCACGTCAATCCCGCATTTGGCGCCGTGCTGCACATGGCCTCCTGGATCGACGGCTATGCGAGTTGGAGCGAAAGCAGCCGCGCGCCCTCGGCTGTCGAGCTGGGCTGTGACGATCCGGACAATCAGTGCCGGCTACCTAACGCTCTGGCGGGCGATCCGCCCGGAGCATTGAAGCAGGTAGTGACCGAGACGGTGGAGCTGGGCTTCCGCGGCAGCGTTGGGTCGCTACTGTCGTGGAGCGCTGGGGTGTTCCGCGGTAACAACCGCGATGACATCATGTTCATCTCGGACATCGCGGGCAATGGCTACTTCGCCAACTTCGGCGATACCCGCCGCCAGGGCATCGAGCTGTCGGCCACCGGCCGAGCCGGTCCGGTCAGTCTCGGTGCCAACTTCACTCTGCTGGACGCGACCTTCCGCAGCCCGTTGACGCTCGAGGCCGATGGCAACAGCACCAATGACGGGGGCTTTTACGATGAGGGCAATATCGATGTCAGCCCAGGCAACCGCATACCGCTGGTGCCCCGCCAGGTATTCAAGACCTGGGCGCAGTGGGATGTGACCCATCAGCTGTCGCTGGATGCCGATGTGCAGTACACGGGCTGGTCGTATTCGAGAGGCAATGAGAATAACGGCCACGAGCCCGACGGCACGTACTTCCTTGGACCCGGTTACAGTGGCGGCTTCACCGTGGCAAATCTGGGGATCGAGTTCCGCCCTGTCGAGCATGTGAAGCTGTTCTTTCAGGTGAACAATGTGTTCGACAAGCGCTATGCCACGGCCTCCGCGTTAGGTACCACTAGCTTCACGCCCGCCGGAGCTTTTGTGTCGCGGCCTTTCCCGACAGTGACCAACGGCGACGATTTCGCACAGGTGGCCGGCACCTTCTACTCGCCCGGTGCACCACGCTCGTTCTTTGGCGGAGCGCGTTATACGTTCTGGTAGATGATGCTGGGTCGGCCGCCGACCCGTGAGGCTTCTCACGTAGTCGGTGGTTCGGCATCAGGCATCGAGGGAGCTTTGAGCGGAGGACTCCTCTCGAAGCTCCGCTCTGCCGCGATGCGACGCTCGAGTTCCTCGAGCGCCCGTCGCCAGCGGCGGGCGGAGAACCATGCGAGACCAACCGCCAGCACCAGCAGCGCGAAGGCCAACTCGTCCAGCTCCAACCATTTCCAACGGCGCGTCCAGGCGAAGAGCCGCTCGGCCCATTCGAAGCGGACCGCCAGAATTGTGAAGACGATCGTTACGACTGCGACTACGCACAAGTCCTGGAGCGCGTCGTCCGTGAGCTCTTGTCTGTTGGGGTCGGGTCTGAGCACGCCATGAGTATAAGAGTGAAATGACCAGCGGCGAACTGCGCTGCGCTCGAGGAGGACAAACTCCCGAAAAATTTCGGATTGCCTCCCGGGTTGCGCGGGCAATTTTCACAAGCGGGACCCGGAGGGTCCGCCGGAACGGCTCGCGTGTTAGCGTCGGGAGACGACACACGAGGCAGCATCATGACTGGACAATTCGTGCTCATTCTCCTTACGCTCAACGCCAACACGGGCGCCTTGGTTCGCAGTCAGCAGGTCGGCGAGCCTTTCGAAAGCGCGGAAGTTTGCCTTCGCGCCGCGACCCAAATGGGCCCCCAATCGCAGTCCGGTGACCTGATCCGCATCTTTACCTGCAGAGGCGTAAGCCAGCTCGACGCTTCCATTTGAACGCGGCCTTGGTCCGCGCATACGTAGTCCGATGCGCGAATGAGGCGAGGTCTGCCACCCCCGCGTAGATGAAACGCCCGTAAATCGATGTTCCGGGAACTGCCCGGACAATTCCTGTCCATGGTGGTCTTTGCTCCGGCCATCAAAGGGGTTACATTTCCATCGCTCCCGCGGCCGTGCGCGCGTACGGCGTTGCGTGTGCGAACGAGGATTGGCAGGGCAGCGTCGAAATCGACACGCCGAATCGAGGGGATATGTCGAAGAGTCTGCCGGTACTTGTTGCCATGCTGGCGCTTGTCTGCGCGTGCGCGCGCGACGGCAGGCCATCGACACCGCAGGCGGCGAATGCGATTGCAGCACTGCGCTCGGGAGCCGTCGATGTGCAGCGGCTTACCAACGCTGACGCCGATGTCGATGACTGGCTGACATACGGTCGAACGTACAGCGAGCAGCGTTTCAGTCCCCTGAAGCAGATCAATTCTCGGAATGTGTCGCAGCTCAAGCTCGCCTGGCACTACGATTTGCCGACCGACCCGCGCGTGCACGAATCGACGCCGTTGATGGTCGACGGGACTTTGTACATGACGGGAAGTTGGAGCAGGGTGTTCGCGCTGGAGGCACGCACGGGCGCGCTGCTGTGGTCCTACGATCCCAAGGTTGCCGGCCCAACAGCGGTGAATGCTTGTTGCGACGTCGGCAATCGCGGCGTGGCTGTGTGGAATGGCAAGGTTTATGTCGGAACGCTGGATGGCCGCCTCATTGCGCTCGATGCGAGGACGGGTGCCGTCATTTGGAGCGTTCACACAACCGACACGGGAACTCGTTACACGATCACCGGTGCTCCGCGCGTCGTCAAAGGGAAGGTGCTGATCGGAAACGGCGGGGCCGAGATGGGTGTGCGCGGATATATCTCCGCCTACGACGCCGAGACCGGCGCGCTTGCGTGGCGCTTCTACACAGTGCCCGGCGATCCCTCCAAACCCTTCGAGAACGCGGCGATGGAGAAGGCCGCGAAGACATGGACCGGACAGTGGTGGAAGTTTGGAGGCGGGGGCACCGTCTGGGACTCCATGGCGTATGACCCCGTCCTCGATCTGCTTTATATCGGAGTCGGTAACGGTTCTCCCTGGAACCGCGCGATCCGCAGTCCCGGCGGCGGGGACAATCTCTTTCTATCCTCGATCGTGGCGCTGCGGCCGGACACCGGCGAATACGTCTGGCACTTCCAGGAGACGCCGGGGGAGAGTTGGGATTTCACGGCCACGCAAAGTCTGATTCTCGCGGACCTCACGATCGGCGGGCAGAAACGCCAGGTGATCCTGCAGGCGCCGAAGAACGGCTTCTTCTACGTGATCGACCGGACCAACGGTCAGTTCATTTCGGCGCAACCCTTCGCGGCGGTGAACTGGGCAAAGGGAGTCGATCCGACGACGGGCAGGCCGATCGAGACGCCGGATGCCCGCTACGGTGAGACCGGTAAGCCGTGGATCTCGCAGCCGGGACCGGGAGGGGCGCACAATTGGCAACCGATGGCCTTCAGTCCGGCCACCGGCCTGGTCTACATCCCGGTCTCCGACCTGTCGTTTCCGTATTTCCCCGACAAACGGTTCGCGATCCATCAGCTTGCGTGGAACACCGGCGCCGATTTCAATGCTGGCAGCCTGCCTCAGGATGAGAAGATCAAGAGCGCAGCCATCGCCGGTTCGCAGGGACATCTCGCCGCCTGGGACCCGGTCGCTCAGAAGGAAGTCTGGCGCGTCCCGCAGGGACACCCCTGGAACGGCGGGGTGCTGGCGACGGCCGGCAACCTGGTGTTCGAGGGCACGTCGATGGGCACCTTCGATGCCTATCAGGCCGATACGGGCAAGGCGCTTTGGTCCCAAGCCGTCCACACGGGCATCGTCGCCGCGCCAATGACCTATCAGGTTGGCGGCGAACAGTACGTGGCGGTGTTGCTCGGTTGGGGCGGGGCGGTCGGACTTGCGGCGGGCGAGATCGCGCTCGCATCGCACACCACCGAAAGTAACGTGCCCCGGTTGTTAGCCTTCAAGCTGAACGGAACCGATACGATTCCTTTGCCACCGGCCCAACCGCGGCACACTCTGCAGCCGCCCCCCGATCGTGCGGCAGCCAAGACAGTCGACGCCGGCAAAGAGGTCTATCACCACAACTGCGGCGTATGTCACGGCGATAGCGCCACGAGCGGTGGAGTTCTGCCCGATCTGCGGTATTCCAGCGCGCTGTCGGATGTTGCTCTGTGGAATCGCGTCGTTCGCGAGGGCGCGCTCGAGAGCCGCGGCATGGTCAGCTTCGCCTCCGAGTTGAATCAGGAGCAGACCGACTCGATCCGCGCCTATGTCATTCACCGGGCCAACGAGGACGCAGCCCGCCAGCCCGCCACAGAGCAACGCAGATAGATCGTCGCCCCGCGAACACACTGGCCGCCTGACCTGCAATCCGACGAACCGGCGGCGATCCGGGCATACTTGGGATCGCAGGCCATGGAGGTACAGAAAACCGTTCTGCCTGTGGGAAGCGCGTTTCCGCCGTCAGGTCCGCACAACCATCGAGTGAAGTGGGGCGCATACTATGATCAGCGATACCGGCCGCAAACCCGTGGGGTACCCGATCCCGGGAGTCGTATTTCTGACGGCTCTGCTGATGGCCGGCTGCGGATCCAAGGTCAATGGGCCCGCGGCCCCGGCACCCTCGAGTGGAGCTGGAAGCGCGCCGGCAGCGGCAAATGCGGCCACCGTAGATGACAACCGTCTCGTTCATGCCGACAGCGAACCCGGAAACTGGATGACCACCGGCCGCACCTACGACGAGCAGCATTTCAGCCCCCTCAAGGATATCAACGACCAGAACGTCAACCAGCTCGGGATTGCCTGGTACCACGACCTCGACACTAACCGCGGTCAGGAGGCGACACCGCTGGTAGTGGACGGGGTGATGTACACCAGCGAGTCCTGGAGCAAGGTGTTGGCGCTGGATGTCAGGACCGGCAAGCTTTTGTGGGAATACGACCCGAAGGTCAATCCGGAGTTGGGCCGTACCGCCTGCTGCGATGTCGTCAATCGAGGCGTTGCCGTCTGGAAAGGCAGGGTCTATGTCGGTGCTCTGGACGGGCGCCTGATTGCACTCGATGCCAAGACCGGAAATGTGGTGTGGTCCGTGCAGACTACGGATCCGACTCAGCCCTACGCGAACACCGGTGCGCCTCGTGTAGTGAAAGGCAAGGTGATCATCGGCAACGGCGGCGCCGAGAAGAACGTACGCGGTTACGCCTCCGCATACGACGCAGAGACGGGCAAGCTCGTGTGGCGCTTCTACGTCGTGCCTACGGACCCCTCCAAGCCCGACCACGCTGCATCGGACGATGCGCTCGCGAAAATCGCCCAGCCCACATGGACCGACGGGTTCTGGAACAGGACCGGTGGTGGCGGCACGCCCTGGGATGCGTTGGTTTACGATCCGGAGCTGGATCTGCTCTACATCGGTGGTGGTAACGGAGGTCCACATTCCCGGGACGAGCGTAGCCCGGGTGGCGGCGACAACCTGTTCCTGGGTTCGGTCATTGCCGTGCGACCCGATACGGGTCAGTACGTGTGGCACTTCCAGGAAACACCGGGCGACAGCTGGGATTTCACCAGCGTCCAGCCGATCATCCTGGCGGACCTGGCCGTCGACGGCAAACCGCGCAAGGTGCTGCTGCACGCGCCCAAGAACGGATTCTTTTACATGATCGATCGCGAGACCGGGAAGTTCATCTCCGGTAACAACTACGCGAAGGTCAACTGGGCGAAGGGGTTGGATCAGAACGGGCGCCCGATCATGAACCCCGACGCCTGGTACTCGCACAAACTGTTCCTCGGGTATCCCGGCCCCGCCGGTGCACACAACTGGTACCCGATGTCGTTCAATCCACAAACCGGACTTGTCTACATCCCCGCTCAGGACACACCGTGGCCCTTCTTCCCGCCGAAGCCGGTGACCCGCGGTAAGGCTCCGCCGGCCACGTTCGGCGATCTCAGCCATCTGCCCGAGTGGACGGGGTATCTCGTGGCCTGGGACCCCGTCAAGGAGAAAGAGGCCTGGCGCATCAACCAGCCGGGCCCCGCCAACGGCGGAACGCTGACCACGGCCGGAAATCTCGTATTCGAAGGCACGGTCGATGGTCTCTTCCATGCCTATGCGGCCGACACCGGCAAGCCGCTATGGTCGACGGATCTGCAGTCAGATCCGATGGCGGGCGCGATGAGCTACACCGTCGATGGGCAGCAGTACATCGCCGTCATGGTCGGCCTCGGCGGCGGTAGTGGACTGATGTCGGGTGAGATGCTCGAGAAGCTCGGCGCCAAGCGCAACATCAGCCGCGTCGTCGCCTTTCGGATCGGCGCCAACATCAAGCTGCCCCCGGTGCCCGCCGTACAACGCCCCGCCAACCTGCCGCCCTCAACGGCCGATGCGGCCACCCGTGCCAAGGGAGCCGCACTCTTCGGGCAGAACTGTGCAGCCTGCCACGGCATCAATGCAGTCGCCGGTATTCTGCCGGACTTGCGCTACACGCCGTTCCTCACCCATGACGGCTGGTTCGACATCGTCATCAAGGGGACGCTTCGCAGTCAGGGGATGATTCCGTTTCCTGACATGCAGCGCGGCGATGCAGATGCGATTCGGGCGTACTTGATCGATCGTGCGCACCAGAGTGAGCAGGGCAACACGAAACCCACTGCGACACGCACATCGGGGGCGCCTCAGTAGCCCTTACTGATGCAGCCCGGCTTGCGGCGCCCCGCCGCTCGCCGCAGGCGCAGCCGCCGGTGCAGGTCCTCCCGGCCTCGCAAACTGCGCCGGGGGCGGCGAGTTTTTGACTTCGTTGGCGATCTTCGTGAGATACGCGCGGATCGATTCCGCATCCTGCGGCGAAAGCGCCTTGGCGAAGGACAGCATCCCGCTCTCCGTCAGAATGCCTTCGAGAACCACCGCCTTGAATGACGCATCGCTGGTCAGCATGGGTGAGTAGCGCAGGTCGGGGAAGTTGCCCATACCCCGGCCATTCTCGTGGCAGGCCGAGCAGTTCTGTGTGTACAGGTCGTGCCCTTTGGCGAGCGTCGCTTCGTCGCCGAAATTGGCAGGTGCAAACACGATCGTCGGTGCGGGCGGGGAGGGCGGCGGCAGGACTGCTTTGCCCCCGAGTTTATATACCAACACGCGGTTGCCCGACGCGGAGCGCGGCCCGCCGGCCACGACGGCGACGTATTGCACGCCGCCAATCTGATAGGTCACCGCACCCGGGTTGACGGTCGTTCCGGCATCGACGGACCACAGTTCCTGGCCATTGTCCGCACGAAACGCCGCGAACTTGTTGCCGCTCGTGCCGGCGAAGACGAGGTTGCCGGCAGTGGTCATCGTGCCGGAGCCCGCAATACCATCCTTGGCCCGCCAAACCTCCTTCTGATTCACCGGGTCCCAGGCCGTGAGCCACTGACCGCCCCCGTCCAGCTTGGGAGGTGCGACCTGCGGCTTCCTGGTGATGTTGATGCCGAGCAGCTGGTTGCCCATCTTGGCGCCGAGCTCAGCGACATAACCGTATGTCGCATAGCGAATGCCGACATACATCAGCCCCGTCTGCGGGTTGTATGACTGCGGATACCAGACGTGGGTCTGGAACGGTACGACGTACCAGCCCTTGTGCGTCATCCCGTAGTCAGCTTCCGGATTGAGGATCGGCTTCCAGTTGTTCGCCTTGTCGAAACCCGTCAGCCAGTTGGCAAAAGGAACGGCCAGATGCGCACTGATGACCTTGCCGGTCGCAGCTTCGATCACGTAGAAGACGCCGTCCTTGGCGATCTGCATCACCACGTGTTTCTTTTGACCGTCGATGACGAGATCAGCGGTCGTTAGCGGTGAGGTGTTGTCGAAGTCGTAGTTTTCCCTGGGTACCGCCTGGTAGTGCCAACGGTAGCGACCGGTCTTCGCGTCCAGCGCGACGATCGATGCAAGGAACAGGTTGTCGCCTCCGCCCGGCGAACGGTCTTCGGCGGGCCACGGTGAGCCGTTGCCCGTGCCGAAAATGACGAGGTTGGTCTGGGGGTCATAGACAATGCCGTCCCACGGCGGGCCGCCGCCACCGGTCTTCCACCACTGGCCGTTCCAAGTCTTGGCTGCCGTCGCCATGACGTTATCCGAGGCGGCGCCGTCCGGACCCTTCGACGGGTCGCCCGGGGAGACGTAGAACTTCCAACGGAACTTGCCCGTCTCGGCGTCCCAGGCCGACAGATAGCCGCGCTGGAAATATTCGCCGCCGCCCTGGCCGATGAACACCAGGCCGTCGCCGATGCGCGGTGCCCCGGTGATGGACATGTCATCCTTCATGTCCGTCGTGCGCGCCTCCCAGACGAGCGTGCCGGCCTTCGCA
Organism: Steroidobacteraceae bacterium; assembly: GCA_036499585.1. Classification (GTDB taxonomy): domain Bacteria; phylum Pseudomonadota; class Gammaproteobacteria; order Steroidobacterales; family Steroidobacteraceae; genus 13-2-20CM-66-19. Next base: position 209,547 of record DASYDM010000051.1, on the reverse strand, counting down.
TCCACGGCGACCAAGCGTCCGTCGAGGGTGCCCCAGATGATCTTGCCCTTGTAGTAGGCCGCGCCGCGATTCGAGTTGTTGCAGCACAGCCGGGTGGCCGCGATCTCGCGCGGCACCTTGGGGTCGTATTTCCACAGCGGCTTGCCCGTCGCCGCGTCGAAAGCATAGACCTTACTCCAGGGTGTAGTGACGTAGATGCGCCCATCGACGACAACGGGTGTCGACTGCCACTGGCCCCGCTCGGTGAAGTCGGCAAACCAGGTGAGCCCCAACTGGCCGACATTGTCGGCGTTGAGTTCCTTCAGCGGGCTGTAGCGCTGCTCGTTGGAATCTCCCCCGGTCTGGGGCCATTCGGTGGCGTTGGCGGCAGCGGCGGGCTTGCTGGTGGTGGGTGGCTCGCTCGAGCATGAAACGGCCAGGAGTGCACAGAGCCCGGCCAGGATGAAGCGATTCATGACGTCCCCGAAGAATGCTTAAGGTGGGTTTCCTACCACCAGAATACCGGCCATGGCCGAGAGCGGCCAGTATTCGCGACGGAACGACCACACCTAGGAGACCGAGGGGTGTCAGTTCGGTCGCGCGTTCGACGATGCGGCCACGTCAGGAATCAGGTCGCGCGGTATCACTGTTGCGACCTCCGAGCGGCCGTCGTGTGAGTACGCTATCCGCAAAGGCACGCCTACCGGGACGAGTTTCAGGTCCCGGCGGACGTCCGAAAGCAGTTGTCCCTTGACCGGGTGATCGCCTATTTCAGTGATGACGTCGGCGAACTTCAGTCCGGCTTGCGCGGCTGGACTGTCGGGAGCGACGTCCATCACCTCCAGACCCGCATCTGCCTGGTTGAGCCACAGGCCGACGCGGTCGAAGCGACCCGTATCGGCGTCGGGACGGGCGAGCCTGTTCAGATACATCATGCGCTTCGAATAGTCGAAGGTGACGGCAAAGCGCTTCAACAGCCCGCTGCCGACGTTTCCCTCCGACCCCTCGTCCGCGAATGCGCCGACCTTCGCCGAACTCAGTCCGGCGATGATGTTGGTAGTCCCGACGGGGCCCAGTGACAGTGAGCCCACGCGGATCACATAGGAGTGCGAGGCGCCGCCCACGCCCCATCCATCGGTCAGCAGGACCCCGCGGGGGTAGGCGCTCCGGAGTGCCTCCCGGGAGACGAACGGCGCAGTCAGGGTCACCTCAGAGCGAGACCCGGTATCGATGTCGAGTCGCACCGGCCGGCCATCGAGCGTGCCGGAAATCTGAGGCATGTGGTCGTAGAAGACGAACGGCACGGCGACGCCCGATGCCGTTCTCTGGGCATCCGTAAACACGAGCGGATCGATGAAAGTCATCGTCTTTGCGCCGTAGTCGATTCGAACCACGAACCGCTCGATGAATTCGACGCCGAGCATTCCTCCAAGTTGCAATCCCTCGACGTCCGGAGGGCTGAAGTCGAGTGTGAGCACGGTTTGATCGCGCAGGACAGCGCCGCCGGTCTCGATCGTTGCCACACGGGAATAGCCGTTCGAGGCCGCCTTGTCTCCTGCTCCGAAGGATGGGCTGTTGCCCTGCGAGAGCAGGCCCAGCTTCCTGACTGTTTCGGGGGTTACGATGTCGTGCCCGCCGGTATCGACGATGAACGGGAAGGGGCCTTTGCCGTTGATGCGCACGTCGGCGACGACGTGGTTGTTGATCAAGCGGATCGGAACCGTTGCGCCGCCCGCTGGCAGGCGAGAGTTGCCGAGGATACGAGGTGGCATTTCGAAGACGGCCTTGGGTGAAGCACTCTCGAAGGAAACCGACGTGAGAGTCAACGCTTCACGCGACCCGGGGTCATCGTTGGTCACGACCGAGATGCGAGTCGGGAGCAGATACCCCTTGGTTGGCTTGTAAGCGGAATACTCGGTCGTCGTGGAGACGCCGAAACTCTGCTTCTCACGCACCGAATCGATCAGATGAGTCTGGGCATCGAAGGTTACGTCGAAAGGCTTGCCGGCCGGGGGAGTAATACGAAGGGCGTGACAGCCGACGACCTCGATAGCGGCGCCGTCGCGCCCCGGCGCCCACCAGAGATTCGCGTTGCGGTAGGCCGCGTTGCGGGCAAGAGCCGGCTTGTCGCCGCCTTCTTGCGCGGAAGTGACGCCCGAGATGTCGCGCATCCACGCGACCTTGCCGTCGAATCCAATAGTGCCTCTGTCAGGCCCGGCACGGGTCTCCTCGACATACCGGCCATCGTGCCGGTCGACTGCCGTTGACACCGTGCCGAGAAGGCCTTGTCCCTTGTAGGAATACGCCGCTCGCATGAATCGAGGGCCCTCGCGCGGCGCGGCCGCCGCATGAAAGGCGTTCAGGATCTCATCGGCGCTCGGCGGTTGCGGGCAGGTCGAGCTTACGTAGGCAGCAGCCAACAACGGAAACATGGTCAGGATCCTCCGGGAGCGGGAGTGCAAGGCTTTCCTGCGCCGTGCGCTAGTCCCCCGGGAGCACGCCCCGTGCCCGTGCCCGTGCCCGTGCATGCGCCTGTCGCAGCGCAGGTGATTGATAGAGCACTGACGGCGCCGGACCGTTCTGCTGCACATCCTCGCGCGACCATCTGTCGCACGTGGGAACGGGGTGCCTCTCGATCTCGCGTTCCCGCGGATTGACCCCTTCGGGTCGGCTCCTTATGTCGCAATTGCGAATCATTCGCACTTGCATTATCACGGGAGAGAGCGTGGACTATTCATCGGCGGTGGTGACCAATGAGTCGAACGGCGCGCAGACGGTAATCGTGACGGGACAGCGATCGACGCTGGATATCCTTCCCCAGAAGATTCTCGACACGCCGCAATCGATCAACGTCGTGACCGCGAAGCTGCTCGAACAGCAGGGCGGAGGCTCGCTTGCCGATGCCCTCAAGAACGTCCCGGGCGTTACCCTCAATGCCGGTGAGGGAGGAACTCACGGGGACCTGGTGAATCTTCGCGGCTTTTCTGCTGGCGACGACTACTTCATGGACGGTTTGCGCGATACCGGGCTCTACGACCGCGACGCGTTCGACTACGAGGCGGTGGAAGTCTACAAGGGACCCGCGTCTACGCTCTTCGGCCGCGGCTCGACCGGAGGCGTGATCAATCAGGTCCTGAAGACCCCGCAGTTGACCTCGCTCACCCGCTTCTCCGCGATCGGTGGCAATAACTCGCAGACACGGGCCACTGCCGACGTGAACATCCCGTTCGCAACCTCTTCCGCCGCACGCCTGAATCTCATGGGACAGCGAAGCCTTGTCGAAGGCAGGCCGTTCGCCAGAACGCAGCGGTGGGGTGTGGCTCCCGCCGTCGCATTCGGAATCGACACGCCGACGACGCTGACCCTGAAGTACCTCCATCAACACGAGGACAACATTCCGGACTACGGTGTCCCCTTTCTGTTCGACCGTCCCGCGCCGGTCTCACGCGATACCTTCTATGGCTTGCCGTCGGATGATCGGTTCGGCACGAAGGTCGACGTGGTCACCGGCCGCTTACAACATTCATTCAGCGATACGTGGACGATCAGTGACACTGCGCGCTATGGGCATTACTACTTCCTCTCGCGCGAAACGGCGGCCATCTACGGCACCGGTACTTGCTTCACTTCCACCGCGATGACGGGCTACTTCTCCGGCGCTCCTTTGTGTGCCTCGGGAAATCCGGCAGGGCAGGTGCCGGTGACTGCAAACAATCCTTATTTCCCGGTTGTCGGAACGCCCGTGAGTGCGGTGTACGTTCTGCGCGATCGCCCCAGCGGGAGCGGCACCATCGAGACGGCGATGAACGATCTGAACGTCACCGGTCGTTTCGCGACCGGGTCCGTCGATCACACGTTGGTGTTCGGCGTCGAGTATGACAACGAAAGCGCGGATCTGACGCGCTTCGTCAACCAGGACACCGTCATCACTGCGGTTTCGATTCTGGCCCCCAATCCGTTCGAGTCCTTCCCCGGGACCCAGGGAACCGTCAACCAGACTCCGCAAACGAGTACCGACACCCAGGGCGCCTACATTACGGATACAGTGAATTTCGGACGGCAGTGGCAGTTGACCGCGGCCCTCCGCTACGACGATTTCCATGCGAGCTTCACGCAGCCGGTGGGACGCGCGACTCATTTCGACCATACGGACGGAATCTGGAGCCCGCGCGCGGCGTTGGTGTACAAGCCGACGGACGCATCGAGTGTCTATTTTTCGTACGGGACCTCCTTCAACCCATCCGCGGAGAACCTGGCGCTGTCCGCGAGCAATTCGGCGCTTCCGCCGGAGAAGGACCGGACTTACGAGATCGGTGCGAAGATGCAGGCCCTGGACAACCTGTTGTCCATCACGGGGGCGGTGTTTGACACGGAAATGACCAATGCGCGTATCACCGACCCGCTGCAACCCACGTTGCAGGCGCTGTCGGGTACGGAGAAGGTCAAGGGAGCCGAGATCGGTGCGCAGGGCTATATCACGCAGCACTGGGAAGTCCTCGGCGGGTACACCTACCTGGATCCTTCGGCAGTGGGGCTTGCCGGCGCGGGTATCCAAGGGCCGATTCCCAACACGGCGCACAACCAGGCGAACGTGTGGACCACTTACGAATTCGTCGGGGGTCTGAAACTGGGGAGCGGCGTCAACTACATCAGCGAGCGCTTTGCGGGGACGGACACGCAGGCTTTCCCCGGGGTCGTCAGCGTTCCGACCGTTCCCGGATACGTCACCTTCGATGCGATGGCCGGGTACGAGGTCAGCAGGTCGCTGGACTTTCAACTGAACGTCTACAACCTGACTGACAAGTACTACTACATGAACTCGTACTTCACGCGTCCAAACGAGAATCACACGGTCCCCGGTGCCGGAAGGACGTTCTTGTTGAGTGCGCGGTTCTCGCCGTGAGTCAGCTGGTCTTCTTGATGAGCTCGCGGTACGCCGTAGCGAACGCTTCGACGTAGGTGTGGGGCAGGTGATCCGCCGGCATCTCGATGAGGTTGCGGTAGAACGTAATGAACAGTTCCCAGTACTGCGCCTTGTCCGCGGACTTCGCCTTACCGCGTCGGGCGGCGCGCTCGAACCGGGCTTCGAGCTCAGCGGGGTCGAGGCGGTCCAGGAATTCGATGAACGCCGCGCGCGAGGCCTGCTCAGTGGCATTCTCGTGCGTCTTGGCTTCGGCAACGGTCTCACGCAGCCACTGAACCGCATCCAGCCGGCGCGACTCGTGCGCTTGCATCAACTCGAGGATCAATTCGTCCACACCGAGTTTGGCCAGCGAGGCACGCGGGTCTTCCGGGTCGATCTGAATCTCGATGCGGAAACGATTGCGGGTCTCGTGACGGGCGCGGTCGAGCTCCTTGAAGCCCACCAGAGCTTCGCGGAACAGCTGTCCCGCCAGGTGCAGCATGCGAGTCTGAGCGTCCGCCGAGAGTTTCTCGTGATCGATCCCGGCGCCGCGACAGAAGGCCTGCAGACCGGTCTGGACATCAAACAGAGCGGGTGAGCTCGCGGCGTTGCGCGGGTCGCGTCCGACCGCCTTGGCGAGTTTGGCGAAGCGGCGCGCCACGATCTCGGCTTCGGCATCCGCTTCGGCCTGTGCCTGGGCGGTAATTTCCTCGGCGGTCGCGAGCTGGGGAGCGGCGGCCTGGCCGGACCCCCGTAGCATCGCGGATGCAGCCGACGGGGCGGAGATCACCTGACCATACGCATCCACCGGCTTGTAGCTGTCGCTCGGCGAGGAATCCGGGACCAGCAGGTCGTCCAGATTGAGCATCGCGCCGATATCGGTCTGTGCAGAAGACCGGCCGAGAGTGCGTAGCGAATGAATGCTTGTCGGTACGGCGGAGGCATCCGTGCGCTCTGCTGTCGCGGGCGCATCGGCGTCCACGGCCACAACGACGTGATACTCGCCGATCCGCACGATATCGCCGTTCTCGAGGCGGGTTCCGGTAGGGGCGCGCTTGCCCAGAGGCTGTTCGTCGTCGTTGACGAAAACGCCGTTCGTGCTCAAATCCTGGAGGTAGAAGTGCCCCTCGCGAAACTGCACGCGCGCGTGATGGGCGGACACATACCGGAGTGGATCGGGCAGCACCCAATCGTTGTCGGCCGAGCGGCCGATGGTGCCGCCGTCGGCACCGAAAACGATTGTGCTGCGATCACCCAGATGCCGCCGATGATCGCTGACGACTCGCAGGCGGACCGTCATGATTCCCCGACTGGATCTCTCTCTAGGCTCAAAAAACCGTCAAAGGCCCCTCCGGCAGCTTCCCCGCCCCGGACGGACATATAATGTCGGCCTCAAAACTATCAGCGAGCCCCCTGCCACCTCATGGCCGCCAGTCACATTTTCCGCATTATGTTCGTGAATCAAGGCAAGGTTTACGAGGTCTACGCCCGCCGGGTCCAGCACGGGGAGCTGTTCGGATTCATAGAGGTCGAGGAGCTGCTCTTCGGGGAGCGCTCCAGCGTCGTCCTGGACCCCTCGGAGGAGCGTATCAAGGGGGAATTCGAGGGCGTCAAGCGCACCTACCTGCCCCTGCACTCGGTCCTGCGGATCGACGAGGTCAAGAAGCAGGGGATGAGCAAGATCACCGCCCTGGAGGGAGGGGGCAACGTCGCCCAATTCCCGCTGTCGGTCTACTCCGCCCCGCCGGGCGGCGATAAGAAGTGAGGGACATGCTCGAGCTCACCGGCGCCCCAGCCCTCTCCGCCTTTCGAATCGCCAAGCTCCTCGATCGTCTCACCGCTCTCGAGCCTACCGTCACGGGACTGGATTCCCGGTTCGTCCACTTCGTTGACGTGACCCGGCCGCTAACGATGGCGGAGCAAGGGGTCCTCGACAAGCTGCTCACCTACGGCCCGCGCGAAGTGGCGGCCAGTGGGGCCGCGCCGGATGCCGGCGGCGCCGGCAAAGCCGCAGCGCACGAGATACTCATTGTCCCGCGGGCGGGAACGATTTCGCCGTGGTCCAGCAAGGCGACGGACATCGCACACGTCTGTGGGCTCGATGGGATAGATCGCATCGAGCGCGGCATACGCTATCGCGTGACCGCCGCAGCTGCGCTGGACAAACAACGGCTGACCGGTCTGGCCTCGGTCCTCACGGACCGCATGACGGAGTCGGCGTTGTTCGACGCCGCCCAGGCCGAGTCGTTGTTTGCACACGCGCAGGCGCGGCCGTTGCGGCGCGTGTCGTTGGCTGAAGGGCGCGTGGCGCTCGAGAGGGCTAATGCCGAGTTGGGCCTGGCGCTGTCCGCGGACGAGATCGACTACTTGGTCGCCAACTATCAGCGTCTCGGCCGGGATCCGACCGATGTCGAGCTGATGATGTTCGCTCAGGCCAACTCGGAACATTGCCGGCACAAGATCTTCAACGCGGACTGGGTGATCGACGGGAAGCCACGCGACGAGTCGCTCTTCTCGATGATCCGCTACACGCACGAGCGCAATCCGGAGGGTGTGCTCTCAGCGTATCGCGATAACGCAGCCGTGATCGCCGGCACGACCGGCCAACGCTATTTCCCCGATCCGCACACCGGAATCTATCGCGGCGTCGAGGAGCCGATCGACATTCTCATGAAAGTCGAGACGCACAATCATCCGACGGCGATCTCACCTTATCCGGGGGCCGCGACCGGATCCGGCGGGGAGATTCGCGATGAAGGCGCTACGGGTGTCGGGGCGAAGCCGAAAGCGGGACTGACGGGCTTTTCAGTGTCGAACCTGAGAATTCCAGAGTTCGTGCGTCCCTGGGAGCGCGCGTTCGGCAAGCCCGACCGCATTGCTTCCGCGCTCGACATCATGATCGATGGGCCGCTGGGTGCGGCAGCATTCAACAACGAATTTGGCCGGCCGGCCATCTGCGGTTACTTCCGCAGCTTCGAGGCTCATGCCGCGGGGGATCCGGCGGAGCGCGCTCGCGGCTATCACAAGCCCATCATGATCGCGGGTGGAATGGGTAACGTCCGGCACGCTCACGTCGAGAAGGGTGAGGTACCTGTCGGTGCACGCATCGTCGTGCTCGGTGGCCCTGCGATGCTGATTGGTCTTGGAGGCGGTGCGGCTTCTTCGGTCGGTAGCGGCACCTCCACTGCGGATCTCGACTTCGCCTCAGTGCAACGCGACAACGCAGAGATCCAACGGCGGGCGCAGGAAGTCATCGACCGTTGCTGGGCCCTGGGCGCGGAAAACCCGATCGCTCTCATTCACGATGTCGGTGCCGGCGGCTTGTCCAATGCCGTGCCGGAAGCGGTGGCGCACAGTAACCGGGGGGCGCGCGTGGACCTGCGTGCGATTCCGAGCGCTGAGCCGGGAATGACGCCGATGGAGCTGTGGTGCAATGAAGCGCAAGAACGTTACGTTCTTTGCGTTCAGGCCGATGCGCTGCCGGTGTTCGAGGCCATTGCCGTCCGCGAGCGATGTCCCTTTGCCGTGATCGGAGAGATCGACGGCAGTGGTGAACTCGTCGTGAGCGATCCGCTCTTCGGCGACCGTCCTGTCGACATCCCGATCGAGGTGTTGTTGGGCAAGGCCCCCCGGATGAAGCGGGACGTCCGCACTGTTGTGGGTCACAGCCAAGCGCTCGATCTGCGCCAATTCGACGTGCGCGAGGCGGCGTATCGGGTGCTGCGCCTTCCTGCGGTCGCGGACAAGACCTTCCTGATCACGATCGGCGACCGAACGGTCGGCGGGCTCATCAGTCGGGACCAGATGGTGGGGCCGTGGCAGGTGCCGGTCGCGGATGTCGCAGTGACGCTGGCCGATCACGTCGGTCATGCGGGCGAGGCGATGGCGATGGGAGAGAGAACGCCTGTCGCGGTGTTGGATGGCCCTGCCTCCGGGCGCATGGCCGTCGCAGAAGCCGTTACGAACATTCTCGCCGCCGACATCGGGTCGCTGCGGCAGATCCGGCTTTCCGCGAACTGGATGGCGGCCTGCGGTGAGCCAGGCGAAGATGCGGCGCTCTATGCAACCGTCCATGCGGTCGGCAAAGAGTTGTGTCCGGCCTTGGGAATCGCAATCCCGGTAGGCAAGGACTCGCTGTCCATGAAGACGACGTGGCGCGAGGTCGGCACGGCGGGCCAAGGGGCCGGTACGACCAAGAGCGTCGTTGCGCCGGTCTCGCTGATCGTTTCGGCGTTCGCTCCGGTGAAGGATGTTCGTCGGACCTTCACCCCGACGCTCGTCAGCGACCGCCCGACCTCTCTATGGCTGATCGATTTGAGTGGGGGCCGTCACCGCCTTGGTGCTTCGGCTCTTGCGCAGGTCTACGGCGAGATGGGCACGGAGCCACCGGATCTCGACGATCCACAACGGCTGATTGCGTTTGCCGCGGCCATCGCGCAGTTGCGCGAGGCCAGTCTGATTCGTGCGTATCACGATCGTTCCGACGGTGGGTTGTTCGCCACTGTCGTGGAGATGGCGTTCGCCGGGCACTGCGGTCTCGATCTCGATCTTCCTGCATCCCTTGGAAGCGCTTTCGAGCAGTTGTTCGCGGAGGAGCTGGGTGCGGTCGTGCAGGTCGACACGGCTGATGAAGTCCGGTTGGGCGAGGTGCTGGCGAAGCACGATCTGCGCGATGCTGCTGTCCGTCTGGGGTCGCCGACGCGCGATCTCCAAGTGCGAATCAAGGTCGGCGGCGCGGTGGCGCTGGATGAGCCGTGGGTGGAGTTGCGCAAGGCGTGGTCGGAGACGTCGTGGCGGATGCGGCGCCTGCGCGACGATCCTGTCAGCGCCGATGAGGAGTTCGCGACGCAGTGTGACGCCAAGGATCCGGGATTGTCGGTGGCGTTGAGCTTCAATCCTGACGAGGACATCTCGACACCCTACATCGCGCGCGGTGTACGGCCGGCCGTTGCGATCCTGAGAGAGCAGGGGGTCAACAGCCAGACGGAGACTGCGGCGGTGTTCGAGCGCGCGGGCTTTACCGCGCACGACGTCCACATGACCGATCTCCTGTCGGGGCGACGACACCTGAGCGAGTTCAAGGGCTTGGTCGCCTGCGGTGGGTTCTCCTACGGGGATGTCCTGGGAGCGGGAGAGGGATGGGCCAAGTCGATCCTGTTCCATGCCGCGGTGCGGGAGGAGTTCCAGGCCTTCTTCAATCGTTCCGACAGCTTCGCGCTGGGGATCTGCAATGGCTGCCAGATGTTCGCGGCGCTGAAGAGCCTCATTCCCGGAACCGATCTCTGGCCGAGATTCGTAACCAATCGCGGCGAGCGCTACGAGTCACGCCTCACCTTGGTAGAGATTCTCCCGTCGCCCTCAGTCGTCCTCGACGGCATGGGCGGCTCAGTGCTGCCGGTCGCTGTGGCTCACGGGGAGGGACGCGCGGAATTCGCTTCGGACGCGCAGGCGCGGCAGTGCGCAGAAAGCGGGCTGGTCGGGTACCGCTACTTGCGGAATGACCTGACGGTCGCCAGCACGTATCCCTTGAATCCCAACGGATCACCGTTCGGGATCGCGGCACTGAGTAATGCGGATGGACGTGTGACGATCACGATGCCGCACCCCGAGAGGGTGCGACGGTATCCTCAGAACTCATGGCACCCCACCGCCGTCGGCGAGGACAGCGGGTGGATGCGGCTGTTCCGAAACGCGAGAAGGTTCGTCGGCTAGCAAAAAGCGTGGTTTTTGGCGGCTGCGGTCGCGTTACGAGTTCTTCTGAGCGTTCTGCATCGCAGTGAACTCCTGCGTCAGATAGTTCGATGTCGTCTGCAGCTGCGCCAGCATCGTCTCCAGGGCCGTGAACTGCGCGGTGTAGTTGGCCTGGATCGTCGCCATCTGCTCATCCAGATCGCTGTTCTCGTTCGCGTTGTTGGTCAGATCGGTATTGAGCGAGGTAATTTCGTTGCCGATGCCGCCGGTGGATCCGATCGCGTTGCCGATGTCGTTATAGAGCTTGACGGCCACGCCGTCAGCTGACGCGAATATTTGTGCCACCGAGTCGGGACTCTGCGTCAGGGCCGTAGCGAGCTGCTGGGCATCGAACGTCAGCGTGCCGTCCGACTGCTTGGCCACGCCAATCGAGGAAAGTGAGTTGTATACGCCAGGAGCCGCGGTGACGGCATCGCTCAGGTCCTGCCGAATCTGCGTCTCGATGCCCGACAGCGCCGCGTCGCCGAGCAAAGGGCCGGCAGTGTTGGAGCTCGAGTCATAGCTATCAAGGGAGCTCATCGTGCTCTGCAGCGTGTTGTACGCGCTCACGAACTGGCCCACCAGGTTGGAGATCCCGCTGTTATCCGGGTTCACCGACAGGGTGACATTCGTGCCCGGGGACGCGGAAACCAGATTGAAGGTCACGCCGGTGACCGCATCGGAAACGGCATTCGACGAGGCGTAGTGGTCGAAAGTACCGATCTTGATGTGCGAGTCCTGGGCCGGCTGCAACTCCGTCATGTTCTTGGTCGTGGAATTGTAGTTCAGCTGGTTGAGGCCGCCGTCGCCGCCCGCAGCGGTTACGGTGATGGCCTGAGACGCTCCCGTCTTCGACGAGGTCAACAGCAAGTGCGCACCGTTCGCCTCATTGAGGATGGTCGCCTGAACACCGGTGTTGCCGTTCGCGCCATTGATTGCGTTGGCGATGCCCTGCAGCGAATTGTCGGTCGAGTCGATGTTGACCGTGAATGAAGCGCTGCCCTGACCGATGGTCAGGGCCCCTGTGCCGACAGTGCCGCTGGCGCCGCCGCTGATGGCGCCGGAAGCCAACTGCTCGGATTCAGCGAGCGCCACCACCTGTACGGTGTACGTTCCGGTTCCCGCCGATGCATCCGTCGTGGCGGTCAGGACCTGCGGGTTGCTGGAGGCCGCCGCGCTGCTGTTGAAGGCCGATGGCGTGGCCAGGGCCTGGGACGCCAACTGAAACTGCGCTAGGGCACTTTTGAGTGTGCTGAGCGCGGACAGCTGGGCAGTGTCGGTAGCCTTCTGTGCGTCGAGAATGGATTGCTTCGGCGCTCGGTCCGCCGCCACGAGCTGGCTGACGAGCTGGGTGACGTTCAGGTTGTTCGCGCCAACCGTTGAGGCGCCTCCCGAAAGGGAGCCTAGCGAGCCCAGGATGGTCGATGAGAGCGAGCTCGAAGTCGAATCGGGGACGGTGGCCATCTTGAAATTCCTAAGCGGTGGTGTCGACTAGCAAATGCGGATTGCTGGATCCGAGGAGGGTCTGCATGCGCAGCACCTGCTCGGTGGGAAACTGTCCGATGACATCGCCGGTGGCGGTGTCGCGGAGAATGACGACGGAGCGGTTCGACTCGGAGTCGACGCTCAGTTCCAGAGACTTTCCCGCTGTCAGCAGCTCGGCATTGATTGAATCGATCACCGCTTGCGTCGCCGGAGGAGGCGAGCCTTCCTCGGTCGCGGCCGCTCGCGCAGTCATGGCCGTTCCGGCCTTGACCGCATCTCGAGTCCGCGACTGTTGCGCCGTGGAGTCCGCGGCGCTTTGCGACGGAAAAGAAGCGGCCAACGGCGCCGGTGTTCCCACCAGCGCCGTCGGCTCGATCGCAGTGCCCATTGTGTGGGCCAATCAGTGCCTCACAAGTTCTTCAACAGCGCCAGGACGCCCTGGGGAGCCGAGTTCGCCTGAGCCACCATCGCCGTACCCGCCTGCTGCAGGATCTGGGCCTTGGTCAGGTTCGCCGTCTCGGCTGCAAAGTCCGCGTCCTGAATGCGGCTGCGCGAGGCGGTGAGGTTCTCGGAAGTCGTCTGAATGCTGTTGATCGCCGACTGGAACCGGTTCTGATACGCGCCCAGAGCCGCGCGGATCGTGTCGACCTGGGACAGCGCCGAGTCGATCGAGTTCAACGTCGCATTCGAGTTCGTCACACTCAGAACGTCGATGTTGGAGACGGCGGTACCACCCTGCGCACCGGCGTACGTCGTCGCGGTCAGACCCGCGTTGCCGACGTTCGCACCAGCAACAACGATCGAAACGTTGCCGGTCGGCGAGGAGGCAGACAGATTGATCGTGCCGTGCGTCGTGGCGGTGGTGAGACCCGTGCTGGCAGCGCTCGCAGTGCCGGCTTGGGCGATGATGACGTCGCGTCCATCGGAGGCAGTCAGTGTGATTTTACCGGCAGCGTCCGCGCTGGCGGACACACCCGAGGCCGCGGATACCGCGTTGATGGCGGCCGCAACGGCCGTGCCCTGGGCAGGTGCAGCACCGCCACCGGTAACGGCTCCTACCGCGACTCCGTTGATGGTCAAGTCACCGGCCGCGATGTTGCCAAACGTGGTGGCGGCAGCGCCCGTAACCGCAGTGGCATTGGCGGTCGCGACAACCGCGCTCTGCGACGCATTGATCGCCGCGGAGATTGCATACGCGCTGGCATTGCTCTGGCCCGCACCGGCTCCAGCAACCGACGCCTGAATGGCGGCGCCGTTGAGGGTCAGGTCGCCCGCGGCGAGGGCGGCGGTCGTCGCCGTGCTCGTGTGGGCAGCCGTGTAGCTCTGGCCGAGGGCCGACGTACGGGCGCTCGAGATCGCCGAAACGCTGATCGTCTCACCCTGGTTCGCACCGACCTGGAAGGCCTGGCTGGAGAACGAGCCGTCGAGGAGCTTCACGCCGTTGAACGTCGTGGTCTGCGCAATACGGTCGTTTTCCGCCTTCAGCTGCTGCACTTCGGCGTCGAGGGCCTGGCGGTCGCTGGCGCTGTTCGTGGCGTTCAGGGACTGCACGGCCAGCTCGCGGATGCGCTGCAGGTTCGAGGTCACCTGGGCAAGCGCGCCTTCACCGGTCTGCGCGAGCGAGATACCGTCGTTGGCGTTGCGAGCGGCCTGGTTGAGGCCGTTGATCTGCGAGGTGAACCGGTCGGCGATAGCGAGGCCGGCCGCGTCGTCCTTCGCGCTGTTGATGCGCATGCCCGAAGACAGGCGCTGCAGCGAAGTGGCGAGCTGGTCGCCGGACGTTTGCAGGTTCTTCTGCGCGTCCAACGACATGATGTTCGTATTGATGACCAGTGACATTGATAACTCCTCAAGTTTCGCCGACCCCGGCGGTATCGCCGGAGCCTTGGGCATTCATTGCGGGTCGCCCCAGGGCGCGCCTCGCGTCTGACCCCTGTATCGGACTGCGATGCGGGAACTTGAGTCGCAGGGTCGGGTTGAGCTTGAAGTGCGTCACGGTTTACTTGATGTAGTCGAACAGCGAGAGCTGCGAAATCTTCGCGTAAGCGGCCTCGGCCGCCTGCAGGCCGGTCTGCTGCACCGTGAGCTTGCCGATGGCACTGGCATAATCCAGGTCCTGCAGCTGCGACAGGGAGGTCTGCAGTTCGACGGTGGCGCTCTGGCCGGACGATTTCGCGGTTGTGACGGCGTTCACACGGGAACCCACCGTCGCGCGAACGTCGTCCAGGTGACTCATTGCCTGGTCGAGCTGCGAGAGCGTGTTGCCGAGCGTCGTCGCGTATTGGGCCGACTGCGCAGGCGAGTTGATCGTCGATTTCAACGCGGCGGTCAGCTGGTTCAGGGTGCCGAAAATGTCCTGCGAGCCGGCTGTCTTGACGCTGACGATGTCGCCCGCCGCCGGTGTCCCTTTGAGGGAGACATTGGCGCCGTTGAACGAGATCGTCCCACCGTCGCTATAAGTTCCCGTCGAGACCGTAGCACTGGCCGCATCCGTCACCGTGTAGGCGCCGTTGGTGCCGAACGTGATCGTGTAGGTACCAGGAACCCACGCTGACGCGCTACTCACCGACGTCGTCCCGACGGAGACGGTGCCCGTGTTGGTCGCAGGCGTCGTCGTCGTGAAGGAGCCGTTTCCCGCCGGAATATTCTGAAAGACCTGGAAGCCGTTGTCCGTATCGGCGACCTTCTGTGTCTGGCCAACCTGCAGCATCCGTGTGCCCTGATCGCCCGAGTAGACGACGGCGCCGCCCGAGCCGACCGAGAATGGCTGTACCTGGGTCGTAAGGCCCGAGAACAGGTATTCGCCATTGGCATCGCGTGTGTTGGCGAGGTCCATGAGCTGGTTCATGTCCTGGTCCAGCTCAGTCGCAATCGCCGCTCGCGAGGTGGCGTCGGCGCTGCCGCTATTGGCCTGGACTGTCAGATCCCGGACCCGTTGCAGCAGGTTGGTGATGTTCGAGATCGTCGAATCTTCATTGGACAACCGTGCGTTGGCCGCATCGGCATTGCGCCCGAACTGGGCGGTTTGCGCGAGGGCCTGATTGATCTGCAGGATGTGCACGGCCGCGACCGGATCGTCCGCCGGGCTGTTGACCTTCAGGCCGCTCGAGAGCTGTGCCTGGGTGATCGCCAGCTGCGCGGTCTTGTCGTTGATCAGGTCGATCGTCTGTTGGCTGAAGGCTAGGGTCGAGATGCGCATGGTCCGTTTTCTCTAGTGGGCGCGGTTGCGCTTACTGGCCCCGGGCGGCCTGCAGCACCGACTCGAAGAGGGTGGAGGCGACGCTGATCATCTGCGCCGCGGCCTGGTAGGCCTGCTGGAATTTGATGAGATTCGCCGCTTCCTCATCGAGGCTGACGCCGGACGCATTGCTCAACGCCTGGCTGTCGCTCGTGTTGACCGATTTCTGGGCGCTGGCGTCGTTCTGCGCCTGCTGTGTCACCGTCCCGAGGTTGCCGACGAAACGGCCGAGATAGGAGTTGATCGAGTCGGCGCCGCTGTTCAGGCCCTTCTGGTCGAAGACTCCCGCCAGCGCGAGGGCATTGGTGTTGTCCCCCGTGGCTCCCGCATTGTCCTTCACCGTAAAGCTGTCTCCCGCCGCCGGGCTTCCGCTGATCGTCACCGTCCAACCGTTTGCGGAGATTTGTGTTCCAGGGTTGTAGGCGAGGGACGGACCGCCGTTCACCGAATAGGTCGTAGCCGTCGGGAATGTGATGGTCGCCGCGTTGCGCAGTAGCGGATTGGCTGGATTGTTGACCGTCGGCGCCGAGATGGTGCCGGTCCCGGTATTCGTCGTGGCTGCCGCGGTCTTGATCGGCGAGGCGGCCGCGATCTGCGACGGATCGGTCAGCGTCACAGCCAGTCCGGCCGAGGCCGCGGCGGTCGGCCTGATCAGGAATTTGTCGCTCACGGACGCGGTGCCGGAGACCACGATGCTCATGCCATCCGCAACGAAGGGACTGGCGGACGTCCCTGCACCGGTCATCGTCACGACTGCGCCGGTGGATTTGTTCGTAAGCTGCCAACCCCCAGCCGTGTCAGCGAGGATGTAGTCCGAGCCGGTCAGGCCGGCGACATTGGAGCGAGTCACCGCGAGGCTGGCGTTGCCCCCATTCTGTGAGCTCGTCTGGACCTGCACGCCGCCGACGGAGAACATCGGGGCACCCGCGTTGCCATTGAGGTCGATACCCGCCGCTTGCTGTGTGTTCACCGCGCTGGCGAGTCCGACGCTGATAAGGCCGAGTTGGCTTTGCGCCGGATCGAGCACCTGGTTGCGGAAGTCCAGCATGCCGCCCAGCGTTCCACCGGTCATGTCGCTGGTGACGTTGATGTTGGCGCCATTGGTCTTGATGACGATGTCGCTGCGCGTCGGATCGTAGGCATTCGGCACCGTCCCGACGGTCGAGGCGGTCGCACCGATTACCAACGGCTGGCCATTGCCGATATAGACGTTGACCTGGTTATCCTGGGTCGAGGTCGAGACGTTGACGTCCTGGCTGAGCTGATTCAGGAGCTGATCGCGCTGGTCGAGCAGATCGTTCGGCGGCTGACCGCTGCCAGCGGCGAGCGCGATCTGGCTGTTGAGCTGCGCGATCGACTTCGCGATTCCGGAGATATCGTTGGCAGTCGACTGAATGCGCTGGTCGACCTGGTCGCTATAGGTCTGCAGCTGGCTGGTGTAGCCCTGCAGCTGCTGCGCGAGAGCCTGTGCCTGGGACAGGACGACCTGGCGCGGCGCACTGGTCGACGGCGAGTTCGCCATGTCCTGCACGGCGCTCGCGAATTTCTGCAGGCCGGCCGAGAGTCCCGTCGTCGGGTCGGCGAACATATTGTCGACTTGCGCCGCATCCGTGGCGAACTCGTTCGAGCGCTGGTACGAGGTGTTCGAAGTGCGCACCTGTCCCGCGAGGTATTCGTTGTACGTGCGGGTGATCGTATTGACGCTTACGCCGCTGCCGACGAAGCCATTGCCATATTGCTGCGCAGGGTTGGTGACGAGACTCGCCGTCTGGCGGCTATAGCCCGGGGTCGCGACGTTCGAAATGTTGTTGCTGATTACGTCCAGTGAGCGCTGGAACGCCTGCAATGCGGAGACGCCGTTGGAAAGGAGATCGGACATCGTCGGCGCCTCAGAGTATCGTGGCTGATGGGTTTATCGACCGAGCATCGGCGGACTTGAGTCCCGTGGTGCTCGTGTCGAGATTCTGTGCAATCGCGGTGAGCTTGCTCGCGTAGGCAGGGTCGGTCGAATAGCCGCCGTTCTGCAAAGCTGTCGCGAAGGCTTTTGTGTCGCTTCCCGTATTGAGCGCGGCGGAATAGCGCGAGTTGCCACGCAGCAACCCGACGTAATCCTGGAAGCTCTCGTCCGTCGAGAAATATGCGCGGAACTTGTCAGTGCGGGCGGTTGGCAGGCCACCGCTGTATTCAAGTGTGCGGGCACCGACAGACGCTCCCGTCCACTGCGATCCGGCCTTGATGCCGAACAGATTGAAACTAGTGCGGCCCGCACTGTCGGCTGGCACAGCGCGACCCCAACCCGTTTCCAGTGCAGCCTGAGCGATGATGTTGCGGGGGTCGACGCCGAGGGCATCTCCGGCAGCCTTCGCGGCAGGCCACATGGCTTTGACGAAATCGGCTTGCGCCGCGGTGGGCGAAGAGTCAGAGGCGGTCGCGTCCGCCGCGGGGCTCGGGGCGGTGGCGCTGGGAGCGGCCGTCACACTCGCGGCCGCTGCTGCGCCGGCGGAAGTTGCTGCGCCCGCGGGAGCTGCGGCGGTGGTGCCAGCCCCAGCAGAGGCAGCGCTCCCCGACGCCGCGGCCGGCGCGGTGCCGGCGGTCTTCGCCGCGGCGGCGGGAAGCATTCCCGCCCGCGTCATCTGTTGGACCATCATGTCCGCGAGGCCCAGCCCGTGTCCCTTGGACATCTGCACGGCGAGCTGGTCGTCGAACATGTCCTGGTAGAAGTCACTCTGGTCGCTGCCGAAGTTGGGGTCCTTGAAGTTCGCCTCCCGCATGCTCTTGAGCATCATGCGGGTGAACAGGCTCTCGAACTGCCGGGCAGCCTCGCGGACCGCTTTCGGGTCCTGCGTCTTGGCAGCCTGCTTCAGCGAGTTGAGGCCTCTGACGTCTGTATAGACGCTGGCGTCTTTGATGGGCGGCGCACTCATGACAGGTTCAGATCACGATGAGCTCTGCCCTCAGGGCGCCGGCTGATTTGAGTGCCTCGAGAATGGCGACGAGGTCCCCGGGAGCGGCTCCGACCTGATTGACGGCCCGCACGATCTCGTCGAGGTTGACACCTGCATCGAACACGAACATCCGGCCTTCGCCTTCTTTGATGTCGATCTGGCTACGCGGTGTCGTCACCGTAGTGCCATTGCTGAGCGGGCCGGGTTGGCTGGTATCGCTTCGCTCGGTGATCGTCACGGACAACGAGCCGTGCGCAACGGCTGCAGCCATCACCCGCACGTGATTGCTTATGACAACGGTGCCTGTCCGCGAGTTGACGATGACTCGTGCTGGCGCTTCTCCCGGCTCGACCTCGATGCCTTCGAGTGTCGAGAGGTACGGGATCCGCTGTGCTGGATCGATCGGCGCCTGAACTTTGATCGAGACCGCATCGACGGCTTTGGCGGTCTCGGGTCCCAGGAGCTTGTTGATGCCCTCGACGACACGTGTCGAAGTCGTAAAGTCGGGCGTGTTCAGATTCAGCATCACGAATGGCTGAGTAGTGAAGTTCGAAGGAACTTCCTTCTCGACCGAGGCCCCATTGGGAATCCGGCCGCTGGTCGGGATGTTCACCGAGATGCGCGAGCCATCTTTGCCCTCGGCGCCGATGCCGCTGACGATCAGGCTGCCCTGCGCCATTGCATACACCTCGCCGTCGACGCCGCGCATCGGAGTCATGATCAGGCTGCCGCCACGAAGGCTGCCGGCGTTGCCGATCGCCGAGACCGTCACATCGATCGTTTGACCGACCTTGGAGAACGGTGGGAGGTCGGCATGCACCGTCACGGCCGCGACGTTCTTGAGCTGGGGATTGGTGCCGGGCGGGATGGTCACGCCGAACTTCGCGAGCATGTTGATGATGCTCTGAATCGTGAAGGGCGCCTGGCTGGTCTGGTCACCCGTGCCATTGAGCCCGACCACGATGCCGTAGCCGACGAGCTGGTTCGTTCTCACGCCGCCAACCGACGCGATGTCCTTGACGCGCTCGGCGTGCGCCGAGGATGCACCCGCGAGAACCAAGGCGACGCCGATCAGGAGGGAGTAAAGCGTTTTCATGTGTGGGCGTGTCAGAACAGGATCGAGCTGAAGAAGCGGGAGAGCAGTCCGGGCTGGTTCGCATCGTTGAGAGCTCCCTTGGCCCCGTAGGAGATCTTGGCGTCGGCGACCTTGGAGGAGGGCACCGAGTTGTCCGGCGCGATGTCGGCCGGGCGGATGACGCCTTGCAGGCGCACGAATTCCTTGCCCTGGTTGATGGCGACCCACTTCTGCCCGCGCACGAGAATGTTGCCATTCGGGGAACGTTTGATCACGGTTACCGTGATGTCGCCCGTGAGGCTGTTGCTCTGCTTGCTGTCGCCCGAGCCTGCGAAACTCGAGTCGTTACCCAGGCTGCCCTGAAGAAGATTGTTACCGTGGATGGAAATCGGATTGCCGAAGACCGTGGGCGCGGACAACGCGGCCTTGCTGGTCTTCGCGGTCGAGGTGCTGGAGCTCTTCTGCGCGGCGGTCTGCTCCACCAGATGGATCGTGACGGTGTCGCCGATGTGGCGGGCCGTGACGTTCTCGAACAAAGCCGTTTCGTGCCCGGGATGATAGATGCCGCCGTTTGCTTCGGCCTCGGGCTCCGTGGGCCACGTGAAGTCCATGTCGTCGGGCGCCTTGGGTACCGTCGTCCGGCAGGCCGCGAGAGCCAGCAGAGTCGCGGCAATTGCGAGGCGCCCCAAGGTGCGCCGGTGCGCAGGCATGTTCGATGTCTGTGGTTGGCTCATTACAGATTCTGCGTTACGTACTGAAGCATCTGGTCCGTCGTGGAGATGGCCTTCGAGTTCATCTCGTACGAGCGCTGGGTCTGAATCATGTTGACCAGCTCTTCGACGACATTGACGTTCGAGCCTTCAAGGGAACCTTGCAGGATCGTGCCGGTGCCGTTCAGCCCGGGTGCGCTGGTCTGGGCGGCGCCACTCGCGGCCGACTCGACGAGCAGGTTCTCACCCCGGGGCTGCAGGCCGGCGGGATTGATGAAATCAGCGACCTGCAACTGGCCGACCTGAGACGGGCTGCTCTGCCCGGGCAGCAGCACGCTGACGACGCCGTCGGTGCCGATGGTGACGCTCTGCGCGCCCTGCGGGATGGTGATTCCGGGCTGCACCACGTAGCCGCTCGCGGTCACGAGCTGGCCCTGCTGGTTGGGCTGGAAGGTGCCGTCGCGGGTGTAGGCGAGCGACCCGTCGGGCATCTGGATCTGAAAGAACCCACGCCCCTGGATCATCATGTCCAGGGCGTTGCCCGTCGTGTTGGGGCTACCCTGAGTGTAATTCTTGGTCGTGCTCACGACCCGCACGCCGGTACCGAGGTTCAACCCGGACGGTGACTGCGTGGTCTGAGAGGTGTTGGCACCGACCTGGTGGACGTTCTGATACAGAAGGTCCTCGAACACTGCACGGTCCTTCTTGAACCCGGTGGTGTTGACGTTCGCCAGATTGTTCGACGTGACGTTCATCTGCGTCTGCTGGGCGTCGAGGCCGGTTTTTGCGGCCCAAAGTGCTGGATCCATGTTCGGTTACCTCGTCGAATCAGGAAGACTGCAGGATCTTGGTGGAGGAGGCGCCGTTGTCCTCGGCGCTTTTGATCGCCTTGACCTGCAGATCGAAGTTGCGCGCCAGCTGGATCATCGTGACCATCGAGTTCGCGATGTTGACGTTGCTCGACTCGATGACCCCCGAGGCGACCTTTACGTTCGCATCCGCGGGAGCCGGATCGCCGGACTTCAAGCGGAACAGGCCGTCCTCGCCGCGCATCACCTGATCCGTGGGTGGGTTGACGAGCTTGATGCGGCCCACGGCGGCGATGGTGTTCGGGTTCTGTCCCAGCGGGACCACCGAGACCGTGCCATCGGCGGCGATGTCGATCGAGTTGTGGGGCGGCACGCTGATCGGACCGCCGTCGCCCATGACCTGGTGGCCGGTGCCGTTCAGCAGCATGCCGTTAGGGTCCACGTGCAGATCGCCCGCACGCGTGTAGGCCTCCTTGCCGTCGGGACCCTGTACGGCGATGAAGCCCGGGCCCTGGATCGCGATGTCGGTCGAGTTTCCCGTGGTCTGCATGGGCCCGGTGGTGTCGTCCCAGCCGGTCGTCGAATCCGTGGCGTAGACGCGCGACGCGTATCCCGCTCCCGCCACGGCGCGACTCTGAAACGCACTCAGATCGGCGCGAAAACCAGTCGTGCTCGCGTTTGCGAGATTGTGGTTGTTCGCGGCCTGGGCGCGGAGGGTTTCCTTCGCGCCGGTCATCGCTATGTAGAGGAGCTTATCCACGAGACCTCAGTGGCTTTTACTGCCGCATGTTGATGATGGTCTGGGTGATCTGGTCGGTCGTCGAGATCACCTGAGCGTTGGCCTGGAAGTCGCGCTGCGCGGTAATCATGTTGACCAGCTGGCTCGTGATGTCGACGTTCGAGCTCTCGAGAGCGCCGGACTGCATCGTCCCGAACCCGGACGAGCCCGCGGTGCCGCGCACGGCCTGTCCGGAGCCGAAGGTTTCCGCCCACTCGGTGTTACCGACCTGCTGCAGGCCCTGCGGGTTCTCGAAGTTCGCCAAGGCCACCTGGCCCAGGGGAGTCGCCTTGCCGTTGGTGAAGCGCGCCTCGACGACGCCGGTCGGGTCGATATCGATGCCGATGAGGCGGCCGGTGGTGAAACCGTCCTGCTGCACGGCATTGACGGTGAACTGGTCACCGAACTGGGTCGTGCCGCTGAAGTCGAAAGTCAGGTTCATGGCGGCTGCGCCGGTGGCAGGGGTGTACGCGGGGAAGGTCAGCTTGCCGCCGGCCGGCACAGTCAGCGCCCCCGTAGCACCCGAGTATGTCAGGGCCTGCGGCGTGCCGACGGCGTTGCCATCGACATAGAGCTGGCTCGACCAGGTATTCGCCGTGGCGCCCTTGATGAAGTAGAGCTGCGCCGTGTGGGCGGCACCCAGCGAGTCATACGTCGTAAGCGACGTAGTGTCTGTGTAGGTGGCCGGATTCGTCGGATCGAACGGTGCCGTCGTGGGCGCTGTCGCCGACGAAGGCAGGTTCAGGGTCAGGGTCGCGTTCTGCGTCGCCTGCGGCGGATTCTCGGCGGTAGTCAGTTTGATATCCGCGAGGCCACCGGTGTTAAAACCACCCGTGGACAATGGCGCGTAGCCCTGCAGGTGCTCGCCGCTGCTATTGATGATGTTGCCGTTGTTGTCGACCTCGAACGCCCCCGCGCGGGTGTACTTGAGGGCGCCGTTGTCGCTGACAATGAAGAAGCCGGAGCCGTTCAAGCCCAGGTCCAGATTGTTCTGGGTGGCGGTCACGTTTCCCTGGCTGAACTGCTGGGAGACCGAGGCGACGCGTACGCCGTTGCCGACGGCGATCTTCGAAACGCCTGTCTGCGACTGGGCGTAGATGTCGGCGAACTCAGCCCGAGACTCCTTGAATCCCGTCGTCGCGACGTTGGCGATGTTGTTCGAGGTGACGTTGAGATCCGCGGTGGCGGCGTTGAGGCCCGAGAGGGCGAGATCGAATGACATGGATCTGGGTCTCCTTGAAAACTACATGACCTGGCGGATCGTGGTGATGTCGATCGCGCCCGCGTTGGTGTTCAGAGTCAGGTTCTGGCTGGTGGGGTCGATCGTCACGCTGCCGACCGTTGCCTTGAGCATCGGATCGAGCGAGGTCGCCTGGCCACCGACGGCGGCGACGACCTTGAACGTGTACGCGCCCGCGGGCGCCGGCGTACCGGTGTTGGTATTCCCGTCCCAGGTAAAGCCCGTCAGGCCTTCCTGCGGCTGCACGTTGAAGGCGCGAACCGTCTGGCCGTAGGCGTCCTGGACCTGGACCTGCAATGCGGTCGTGTCGGCCGGAACGTCCACTGCGCCGGTGACCTGACCGCCGGCCGCCGTGGTCGTCTCCGTCGTGGCGGGTGCCAGCACGGAGTGTCCGACGAGGCTCGTTCCGTTCATCGCCTGGTTGGTCCGCATCTGCGTCACGAGGGTCGACATAGACTCCTGCATGTTCTCGATGCCCGTCACCTGGCTGAACTGCGCCAGCTGGGTGACGAACTGAGTCGGGTCCGTCGGCTGGGTCGGGTTCTGATTCTTCAACTGCGCCACCATGAGCTGCAGAAACTCGTTCTGCTGCAGCTGCCCGGTCGAGCCGGTGCTGCTGGCGCTCGCGCCCGCGGCGCTTCCCGCGCCTGTGGCGCTCTGCGTCTGCGTGGCGTAGTCGCCAATGGATGAAAATGACATTTCGCGTAGTTCCTTTCGGACAGCTCTTTAGCTTTGGCCGAGTTTCAGAGTGGCCAGCATCAGATCCTTGGATGTGTTCAGGACCTCGACGTTGTTCTGGTACGCGCGCGAGGCGGAGATCATGTCGACCATCTCCTCCACCACGTTCACGTTGGGGGCGTACACGTAACCGTTGGAATCCGCGAGCGGATTGCCGGGCTCGTAGCGCGAGCTCGGAGCTGCGTTGTTTTCGACGATGCCGGTTACCTTGACGGCGGCATCGGAGCCTTGCGATGCGGCTGCGCCGGGCATCTGCCCCTGCAGGGCGAGCGTCTGCGCCATGTTCGCGCGCACCGCTTGAAAGACCGGATGTCTTGCCTTGTAGACCGTCGAGGGATCGCCGCTGACGCTGTCGGCGTTAGCAAGGTTGCTCGCCACCGTGTTGAGGCGGACCGACTGCGCGGACAGGCCGGAGCCTGCGATGTCGAAGACCTTGAAGGAGGGCATTGTGCTTGCGCCTTACTCGGTGACGTCCTGGTGGGCCGTTACTGTCCCGTGATCGCGGTCATGAGGCCGCGGAATCGGGCGTTCAGAAAGGTCAGCGTCGCCTGAAAGTGCACGGCGTTCTGGGCGAACTGGGCTTGCTCCATCTGTACGTCGACGGTGTTGCCGTCGAGTGAGGGAGCGAGGGGTACGCGGTACTTCAGGTTCGCCGCCCCGACCGGATCCGCGGAATTCGTCGTGACATGCCCCGCATTGGTCGCGGTCATCGGCAGCGAGCCGGACGGTGATCCCGCCGCCGCCAGGGCCGATTTGAAGTCGACGTCGCGGGCGCGGAAGTTTGGGGTGTCCGCGTTGGCGAGGTTCGTAGCCAACACCTCGGTGCGCTGGCCATAGACCTTCAGCGCATCCTGGTGGACGCCGAGATAGGCATCGAGGTTGAGTGGCATGTCGAGTCCGCAAACAAATGGGCCTGCCGGACTCAAAGCAAGCGCTATGCCAAACGGGTGGCTGACGGTTTTACGGCACTTCCGCGGGCGCGGGCCGTGTTATTTCGTGAGGGGCGTCACGTGAGGGCGGCAAGGATTTGCCGCGCACGGCGATACTGCCGTCGCAAGCAGCCATCCATGGATCTATGACCGGCCCAGCCATCCATGGTCGATACGCCCCGCACGACCGCATGCACCACCACATGCGCCGAGTTTGACGCCCACCGTGGGCTGGTCGTTCGTCGCTTCGCGACTCACCCCCATGTGATGTATCGACAGTGCGGAGCGGAGCTTTAGAGCCCACAGGGGCCGCGCCACGCGTAGCGGCGCGGGCGGGGTGCGGCAAATGACCTTCCGCCGGGGGCACTGACCGGCTCTGGCCCGCGACTTGCAGTTATCTATCCGGATGAACGACCGTACGTCAGAAAACCGTCGCACCTGGGCCAAGGCCGGGGTGGCGACCGCCTGCCTCGCTTGCGCCGGGATTGCGGGGGCAACTGTACCTGCTGTGGCTCCTGGAGAGCCGGTATCGGGTGTTCAGTCGCTGCAGTCTATAAGAGTGGCCGCGGAGAAGTTCGTGCGCGAAGAAATGCCCCGAGACTCCAAGGGCATCTTCGTGAACGCTGCGGACCTCGATTCTCGTTTGCGTCTTGCGCACTGCGCCGCGCCCCTGCGAGCGGCGATGGTGTCGGGCGGCGCGATGCAGGCGCGAGTATCGATAGGTGTGAGCTGTCGAGACGGCGCGCAGTGGACGATCTATGTGCCCGTTTCCGTAGAGTCCGAAATTCCGGTTTTGGTGCTTCGCAAGCCGATAGTTCGCGGACAGCGAATCACGGGCGATGATGTGGCACAGGAGACGCGGCGCGTTTCGGGCTTTGCGGTGGGGTATGTAGGAGAGGTCAGGGCGCTCGATCGTCATACTGCCTCCCGACCACTCCCCGCGGGGGCCGTTCTCACCACCGACTCCCTGCTTGCGGACTTCATAGTGAAGTCCGGCGAAAGCGTGACCCTGGTGGCCGCCTCCGGCGGCATCGAAGTCCGGGCCTCCGGCCGAGCTATGTCAGATGGCCGGGAGGGCGGGCGCATCCGGGTCCAGAACCTCAATTCACTTAAGATAGTGGAGGGCGTGGTCGACAGTGACCGCGTGATTCATGTCACACCCTAAAGATATTGGCGGCGTGGCCGATAGATGGATCCAGAACCCCTGGAGAACCGACGTGGCCAGCAAAATCAGCGGCGGCATCGATGGAAGACCGGTATCGGTCGGTGCCGGCCGGACCGTAGCCCGCACTCCGGATCCTGTGACCGGAGCCACGGCCCATGAGCCCGCCGCTGCGAGCTCAGGCGAAGTACACATCACCGATACCGCCAACCGTTTGGCGACCTTGGAACAGGCCGTACGCGACCTGCCGTCGGTCGATCAGGCGCGCGTCTCCCAGATTCGCAGTGCCCTGGACGACGGCAGCTATACCGTGCAGCCGGAGAAGATTGCCGACAGCCTGATCCGCATGGAACAGTCGTTGGGCCAGCTTCCGGATTCCGAGCAGTCGGGGAGCTGATCCATGGACGCGGATGTCTGTCGGGAAACCCTCAGCGGCCTGCTGATCGAAGAGAGCGGTCTGCTGACTCGGCTCGAGGATCTTCTCCAACGGGAGCAGGAGGTTCTCAAGGGTAAGGACCCGGATGCGATCAATGCCACCGCTCTCGAGCGGCAGGAGCGGATCGCGGCCTTGGCTCGGCTCGAGGAACAGCGCCGTTCGCTGTGCCGCCTGCACGGGCAGTCCCCGGATCTACTGGGATTGCGGCGGGTGATGACCTGGTGTGATCCGAAAGGGACGCTGGTTGCCAAGCTTCGCGATTGCGCGGATCGCGCTGCGCGTTGCCGCGATCTGAACGACCGCAACGGCACACTCGTGAATGCACGGCTGAAGAGAGTCGAAGGATTGCTGGGCGTCCTGATGGGACGCGATCAGCCTATCAACACGTACGGTCCGAAGGGCGCTTGCGCGGCACCGCGCGCGGGCAGGGTACTCGGCGCCGCGTAAAGTTCGTAAGGCGGTGTGACTGCCGCGGCCTCCACGCCTGCGGCCCGTCAACGGATCGCCCTGCTCACTCCTTCGATTTCAAGCTTCCTTCGTTGGCTTCGATGAACGCCTTGATCTCTTCGCCCATGGCGAGGAGCTTCAGCCATTGTTCCTTGTATAGCGTCACGGGGAAGCGGCCCATCCCATAGACTGACAACGCCCCCTTCTCACTGACTTTCATCGCGAGCCTGCTGCTGCTCGACTTTTTGAGGCGCTCGTTCTCGGCTCGCAGGCGTTCGAGCTCGGCTTGCAGATCATCGGTCACGGGAGGTCTCCGGATGCCGCGAATAGGGCACGCGGATTCTATGTGGTCGTGGGGTAGGCTACCAGCCTTCTTCCGTCAACTCAGTGCGGATTGCAATGCGGCGACTTCCTGCGCCGATTCCGCGATGAACGCCTCGCACGATGTCTGTGTGAGCTGCAGGCGCTGCAGCGGCCTCTGGATCTCGACCTGAGCGCCGAGCGCATCGGGCTTGTCATGGTGTTCCGCGAGCAGCACGCCGACAAACAACACATCGGTCAGCGTGGCGGGGCCCCGACCGCCGCGGTCGAAGTTCTCCGAATCGTGGACGGCCTGCACGATCTCATCCGAGATGCTCCAGTTCTCGAGCAGCGCCGCGGCGATGCTCAAGTGCCAGTCTTGTTCGATCGACTGATAGGTGGGGACATCCGCGAACAACGTACGGTGCCCGCTGGCGCGAGTCAGGATGTACAGCTTGCCGATGCCCTGGAGCATACCAGCCAGCAAAGCCGTGTCGGGATTGACCTTGGTCAAACGGCGCGCAATCACATGCGAAATGGCGGCGACCCGAACGCTCCGGCGCCACAACAAGTCGAGCTGCGATTCCAACCCTCGCAACGAGGGAGCGGCGCGCAGCTGCTGAATGGCGCAGGCAATCGTGGCAGTTCGGACAGTATCCAGTCCCACCCGCGCGACGGCCGTGCGCAGATCGGTAACCTGAACTCCTGCGGGATTCAGGGCGGCGGAGTTGGCCATCCGGACGAGTTGGGCCGCGAGCACCGGTTCGCCGCCGATGACGCGCACGATCCGTGCGGCGTCGGAGTTCACATCAGCGAGCACGCGTTGGACCCGAAGCACGATGTGCGGAAAGCCCGGCAGCTCGACCTTCTTCCCGGAGAGCTCGGCCGCCAGCGCCTGCACGAACGTGAAAGCGACATCGCCCCCACCTTCATCTCGAACGGGATTGGCCTGTGCGCCGCTCATGGGTAACCTCTTTGCGCCTGCGGAGGCGGGAGTCGTCAGACTCCCAGTGCCTGGCGCAGCGCCTCGATCTCGCTATCCGACTCGTCGATCAGCTTTTCGTACTCTGCCCGATCGATCTTCATGCGTTTGCAGGCGTTGACGTCGTGCATGTTCAGCTCGATCGATTCCGGGTGCTCCTTGAAGCTCGCCAGAAGATAGCCGACGGTCAGAACATCCGTCAGATCGACTTCGCCCGAATGCTCGCGCTCGAAATCCTCGAACTCGCTGACGGCCGCGACGATCTCGTCGTTCATTTCCCAGTTTTCCAGCAGAGCCTTCGCCACCGAAGCGTGCCAGTCGCGCACGATCGAGTTGTAGGCCGCCTGGTCCGCGAAGAGGCCCGGGTGCTGATTGGAGCGCGTCAGAATGTAGAGCTGCCCGATGCCGTGGAGCAACCCGGCCAGCATTGCCGTGTCGGGGTTGACCTTGCTGAAGCGCTTGGCGACCGCGTGTGACATGGCGGCCACGGCGGCGCTGCGCTTCCACAACTCGTCCAAGGGCTTCTCGAGCCCCTTCAATGAATCCACTTTCTTCAACTGAGACATCGCGAAGGCAATGGCCGCGCTGCGCACCATGTTGAAACCCATACGGGCAATGGCGGTCCGCAGCTCGGTGATCGCCTTGCCACTGAAATTCAACGCCGCCGAGTTGGCGATCTGCATCAACCGCGCGGCCAGGGCCGGCTCGGAGCCGACGATCCGCACGACCTTGTCCTGGGTCACATTCTCATCGGCCAATACCTGACGAACCCGCAGGGCGATGTCGGGGAAGCTCGGGAGGTCGACCTTACCCTTGGACAGTTCCGCGGCCAGGGATTGCACGAAGGCAAACGCCAGTGCGTTACCGGAGGGCTGGGAGGCCGGGGCGGCGGCGGTATTCATTGGGGTCCTCGACTCGTCGTTTCGTCAATGTCGTAGTGTTTCACGCCTCGTGAGCCGCACGCGTGATGTCCATCGCATCCGCTAGCGAGAGAATCTTGGTAGCCACGTTGTCCAGGGGCAACACGTGCTGGGCGGCTCCCAGGGCGACCGCCTCGCCGGGCATCCCCCACACCACACTCGTGGCCTCGTCCTGCGCGATCGTCTGACTGCCGGCGTCCAGCATCTCCTTGAGTCCCTTGGCGCCGTCCTTGCCCATGCCGGTCAGGATGACGCCGATCGCGTTGCGCCCGGCATTCTGGGCGACCGACCGGAACAGCACGTCAACCGAAGGCTTGTGCCGATTCACAGGCACGCCGTCGTCGAGTTTGCACACATAGCGGGCACCGTCCCGAACGACCATCAGATGCCGGTCCCCCGGGGCGATGTAGGCGTGTCCCGCCATCACCTGTTGACCGTCTTGCGCCTCGTAGACCGTGACCTGACTGCAGTCGTTCATCCGGCGGGCGAAGGGAGTGCTGAAGGCCTTGGGGATATGCTGGGCGATGACCACTCCCGGAGAGTCGGGAGGCAGGCGGATCAGGACCTCCTTGATCGCCTCGGTGCCCCCGGTAGAGGCGCCGATCGCGATGATCCGGTCAGTCGTGCGCAGGTGCTTGGGCGGTACCGCCTTAGGCAACACCGCATCGGTGTTGTGCGCAGGGCGTGCTCCGATCACGGCGGCGCGGCGAGGATCCAGCGCGCGTACGCTGGCCTTCGAAGCCGTCTTGATCTTCTCGATGAGCTCCTCGCCGTAGTCCTTCAGGGTCGCGGCAAGATCGATCTTGGGCTTGGAGAGATAGTCGACGGCGCCGAGCGCCAGCGCATCCAGGGTGACGTCTGCGCCCCGTTCGGTCAGCGAGGACACCATGACCACGGGCATGGGGCGAAGCCGCATGAGGTTCTTCAGGAACGTAATGCCGTCCATCTTCGGCATTTCGACATCCAGAGTCAGCACGTCGGGATTGAGCGCCTTGATCTTCTCGCGCGCGACGTGGGCGTCGCTGGCGACGCCAACGACTTCGATCGAAGGGTCTGAAGTCAGAATGTCCGACAGCAAGCTGCGCACCAGTGCTGAGTCGTCCACGATCAGCACGCGGATGCGACGCTTCGCGCCAGGGTTCTCGTTGAGTGCGGGATGATTCATCGTGGGCTCTCCTGGAGTCCGGCTCAGTCGAACAGCTCGACGTCGCCGCCGCCTGCGGCCTTGTTGCCGATGCTGGCGAGGTACAGCTGTTCGTGGTGGCTGATGATGCGGTTCTCGACGGGGCGTAGCTTGCGCATCCGCACGCGACCGCTCTCGGGGAAGTAGACGACCTTGCGGGGTTGATGACCGCCGAGGTCCTCGGCTGAAATCCGGTAGCCTTCGAGCTGGATGTAGTTACGGATGAACTCGACGTTGCGTCCCCCGACGTCGGTCATCCCCTGCAGAATGCGGCCGCCTCCGAACAGCTTGATCTCGAGCCGCTCGCGCGTGGCTCCGAGCTTGAGCAGGTCGTTGATCAGACTTTCCATCGCGTAGGAACCGTAGCGGGTCGCGAGTCCCACCGCGGGGTCGAGCCAATTGTTGTGCCCGATGGTGGCATCCTCGGGCAGCATGAAGTGATTCATGCCCCCGATGTTGCGCACCGGATCGCGCACACATGCCGATACGCACGAGCCGAGGACCGTGGAGACGGCCTCGTCGTTTCGCGTTACGTAGTATTCGCCCGGCAGGATCTTCACGGTCCAGCGGTCGTTGTCCGGATCCCAGAACCGCTGCAGATCGGCGAAGGCCGGCAGCATCGGCGGCGGTTCGCTGCGGGCAGCACGTTGTAGGATCTGGCTCATGTCAATTGCGCCGGTGGACCGTTCTGCCGATCAGCGCGTAAGCCTCCGAGACCTTGAAGAGGCTCTCGGAATGGCCGAGAAACAGGAGCTGCCCAGGTTGCTGCAGCTGCGAAACTCTCGTGAACAGCTCGCGCTGGGTGTCCTTGTCGAAATAAATCACCACGTTGCGACAGAATATGGCGTGCAATGGCCCCTTCATCGGCAGCGGGTGCATCAGGTTGAGCTGTTTGAACGCGATGAGCGACGCAAGCTCCGGCACTACCTGGTAGTACGGGCCGTCACGCTCGTTGCGTTGCACGAAGAATCGCGAAAGTCGCTGTTGACTCAGGCCGCGGACCCGATCGGCTGCATATAGCCCGCGCCGTCCCTTCTCGAGGACATCGGAATCCAGATCGGTCGCGAGGATGCGGATGTCCCACCGGCTGAGGTCGGGAATCGTCTCCAGGACGGTCATGGCGATGGAGTAGGGCTCCTCGCCCGAGGAGCAGCCCGCGGACCAGATGCGCAGCCGGCGGGTGCCAGCGACGTTCGCCGACATCGGCAGAAGGACATGGTCACGCAGGTAGTCGAAATGATGGGGCTCGCGGAAAAACGACGTCAGGTTCGTCGTGATCGCGTTGCAGAGCTCGGTAATCTCACGGCCGCCGTCTGATGCGAGCACCTCCCGATATTCAGCGAAGCTTCTCAGCTGCAGAGCGCGAAGACGCCTGGCGAGGCGGCCATACACCAACTCGCGCTTCTGATCCGAGAGATTGATGCCCGTGAGATCCTTCACGAGTGTGCGTAAAGCCTCGAAGTCCTCGTTGCCAAAAGCGAACTCGCGCAGCCTCAGCGTGCCGGAGTCGCGGAGGACGTTGGAAATCACCCGGGTGTCCTCCTAGAAGAGCTCGATGCTGCCTTCATTCGCGTGCAGCGCAGGCGGCGGCACGTGTTGCCCGCCAGTGACCGGCAGCAGCAGATTGAAGAGGATCCGATGCGAATCCGAAGTGAACCGGGCCCGCAGGTTCTCCACCAGAACCATCCAGGATTCCGGCTCCACCGCCGCAATCGGCAGGGTGTCCGCGGCGATGCTCGCGAGCAGGTTGCGGACCTGGGTGAGCTGTTGCATGAGCCGGTCGTGGAATTGCAGGGCTTCCACGCAGACCGTCATCTCGCGAGCGAGTGTGGCACGGTCCATCTGCTTGTCCGGATTGCCCACGGTTTCGGCAATCCTTCCCAGGGACTCGCTGAGAGAGCCGACCGGCCCTTGCGACTCGTGCATCGCCAGGGCGATCAAGGCTGCAGCCGCCTCGATCGTGGAGCTCAGGTCAGCCTGGGCGCGCGGCGGCCGCGGACGGACAAAGTCGGTTGTTGGCTTCATGTTGTACGCTTCGTCGGTGCGCCGCAGTGGATTCCGTTGCCTTCGGGTCCTCCACAGCCTCGGAACGTCCGGCGCGGACGTGCGCTCGCGCCGGGGGTGTCCTGCGGCTCACCGCGCGTTCGAGGCCTCAGCCTTTCTTGGCCTTGAACGTCTTCACCTGGTCGTTGAACTTGGCGGCGATCTTGCTCATCGTGTCGACCGCGTCGTTGTGCTTCTTTTCCTCGTCCGCCCGGCTCAGGCGATTCTGCTTGGCCTCGAATTCCAGGCACTTGAGATAGGTGTCAACGTCACCGTTGTACTGCTTCAGTGTCTGCATCGCGGTTACCATCTCCGCCTCCGAGGCGGAGGCACCGTCGGGAACCTTGCTGGGTGCGGGGGGCAACACGCACTCATCCGCATATGCAGCGGGCACGCTCAGGGCCGCTGCGACCGAAACCGCTGCCAGAGCCGCCAGCATTCGCTTCGAAGTCATGATCGTCGTCCTCATAGAGTCAAGCTAAGTTGAAAATAGACAGAAAAAAATCCGTGGCGCTCAGCCGAGCACCTTGGCGATGGTCGCGAGCAGCCGCTCGGGGTTGAATGGCTTGACCAGCCATCCCGTGGCGCCGGCGGCCTTACCCTGCTGCTTGCGCTCGGCGGTCGCCTCGGTGGTCAGCACGAGCAGCGGCACGAACTTGTAGCTGGCGAGATTGCGCAGCTCGCGGACCAGGGTGATGCCGTCCATGTTGGGCATGTTGACGTCGGTGATCACGAGATCGAACTTCTGTCGTTCCGCGATCTGCAGCGCCTCACGTCCGTCGGTGGCCTGCTCCACCTGGTGACCGGCACCGGTGAGCGTAATGCCCACCATCTGGCGCATTGCCGCCGAGTCGTCTACCGCTAATATCCGGGCCATCGCCGTTCTCCGCTTGATTGTGTAAGCACCGCGTCCTCGAAGGACCGGGCTTCAGAATTCCCGCCATTCAGTGTCAGCCGCGCTGCCTGTGGCCCGCGAAGCTTTGCGCCCTGCAGCGGCGTCCGTTGCGTTCGCGGCCGTCTCCGCGCGGGGCGCCTTGTTCGACCACGGCCTGCTGCCACTACGGCGTTCGCCGCGGGGCGCGGCCGACCTGGCCGCCGCTTCCACGCGTTGCTGCGCCTCGGCGCGCTGTTGCGCCGCCGCCGCCGCCGCCGCGTTCGCCAACTGTTCAGAGACGCGATAGCGCTCCAACATGCCGTTCAGGCCTCGTACCTGTTCCGCCATCGCCTGAGAGGCGGCCGTGGCCTCCTCGACGAGCGCGGCGTTCTGCTGGGTCAACTCGTCCATCTGCATGACCGCGCGGTTGACCTGTTCGATGCCCGAAGACTGCTCGCGTGAAGCCGCCGCGATCTCGGCGACGATGTCGCTGACCTTCTTGACGGAAGCCACGATCTTGTCGAGCGTCTGGCCAGATTGCGTCACCAGGACCGAGCCGTCCTCGACCTTCTTCACGGAGTCCTGAATGAGCTCCTTGATTTCTTTTGCTGCGGTCGCAGAGCGGCCGGCGAGGCTGCGCACCTCACTGGCGACGACGGCGAAACCGCGACCCTGTTCACCCGCTCTGGCCGCCTCCACCGCGGCGTTCAGGGCGAGCAGGTTGGTCTGGAAGGCGATGTCGTCGATGACGCCGATGATGTCGGCGATCTTCTTCGACGAATCGTTGATGTCGGCCATGGCCTTGACCGCCTGGCTGACCACCGAGCCGCCTTTCTCCGCCTGATCGCGCGCGGCCATTGCAAGCTGGTTGGCCTGGCCGGCGTTGTCGGCGTTCTGCTTGACCGTCGTGGTCATTTCTTCCATCGAGGAGGCGGTCTCCTCGAGCGAGGAGGACTGCTGCTCGGTGCGCTGCGACAGGTTGGCGTTGCCGGCCGAGATTTCTTCGGCACCGCGGCGGACCTCGGAGGCGACCGTCTTCACCTTGGAAACCACTTCCGACATGTTGTCGGCGAGCTGGTTGACGCCGCGGCTCATGGCTTCGAAGAAGCCCGCCTTGTTGGTCAGGGAGATGCGTTGCGACAGGTCGCCGGCGAGCACGCCCGCCAGCATGCCCTGCATTTCCTTCTCGACGCCCACTTCCTGCGTGCGGTCAGCCCACTCCATCACGGTGCCGATGCGCTCACCCTTGTCGCTGACGACCGGGTTCGCTACCGTGCGGAAAGTGCAGGCGCCGAGGATGCGCTCCTGTACATCGGAGCCGCTCAACGTGTCGAGCACGCGGCGCTGCTGGCTCGGGTCCACGGCGAGTGAATCCAGGCTCGCACCCTTGATGCGATGCGGATCGAACGTCGGCAGGGCCTTGCGAATTTCGTTCTGGTTGCGCGAGAACGTGGCCTGCGCGGTGTCGTTGAGATAGATGATTTCGTGGTGCGAGTCGGCGAGCACGACGCTGGTGGACACCTTGTCCAGTGCCTGCCGGATGCGCGAATTCTCTGCAGCCGCCGCACGCTCGTTCTCGATCTGGGTGCGCAGCTTGCCCTGCATCTCGCTCAGCGCGCGCAGCACCTGGCCGGCCTCGTCCGTGCCGGACAGGTCGATCTGGTTGTCGTAGCGGCCCGAGGAAATGTTGCCGAACACGGAGATGGCCTGCGACAGCGGCTTCTCGAGGGAGACGCGGATCAGCCAGGACAGGCCGAGCGCGAAGGCGAGGGCGATGGCCGTAATGCCGGCGGTCATGTTGCGACGGCCTGTGACGTCCGAGAGGCGCTCGCCGACCGCCGCGTTCATCGCCGCGTAACTGACGTCCGAAAGCTGCTGCAGCGTGGAGCCGACGTCGCGTGAGTTCGTGTAGACCTCGGCAGGCGTGATCTCCATCTTCTGAGCGTCGAGGATCTTCGACTTCGCGATGCCGATGAAGGCGGCGAACGCGTTACGCGTCGACTCCAACACGGGGCGGACCTTGCTCTTGGCCGCATCCGAGGCGCGATCGAGGTCCCGCGCCGCCGTGTCGAACTGTTCCTGGAACTGGTCTTTGTACAGGGCGATCGCCATGCGATCGTCGCCACCGAGGTAGCCCTTCATCGAGGCGCGGCCCGCGTACCACCGGACGTCGCCCGACGCAATCAGCGCGCCCGGCACGTTGCGGGTCGCGATCTGGATCAGAACCGCGGTCTCGGGCGAGGGGTCGATGTTCATTCCGGAGTGCGAGGCAACCGCGGCGCCGAGCTTCTGCAACTGGTCGATCAGCTCGTGGTGGCGGGTGACGACCTCATCGGCACTGAGCTTGAAGGCGTCGGTCTTCAGACGATCCCAACCGCTCTTGAAGGACTGCCAGGTCTCGGAGACCTTCAGCTTCGCTCCGACGCGGGCATCGCTCGCATCGACTTCGGTGATGAGCTTGCCGGCGTCGGCCTCGGCCGCCAGGACGTCGTCCTTGTGGGACGCGTCTCCGGAGACGACGACAAACAGCCGACTGCGGTGGTCAGCCACGGCTGCCAACACCGCCCCGACGCCCTGTGCGTAGCGAGCGCCTTCGATTTCATCCCTTGCGAGGGCCACCTGAGAGTTGGCGCCGCCGAGATAGAAGATGCCCAGCAGAACGGTGGGGATGGCCATCGCGACCACCAGCACACTCAGTTTCTGCCAGAGCTTCAACCGACTTAGAGCATTCATGTCCTTCGATCCTCGCCCATGTTCTTCCCGATCCGATCTAAAACTCCTGCCACTCGGTGTCGTCGCCGGAGGCCTTGCGGCCGGCCGGTGCCTGCGGAGCTTCGGATTTGTCCGTGCCTGCAGGCGCTGACGCGCGGTTGGCAGTCTCTTTTACCGTCCCTGGTTTCGATGTTCCGCGCCGGTGTCCCTGAGTCGCCTCTGCGGAAGCGGCTCTCGGTGCGGGCGTGGTCTTGGTTTGCTCGGCAGCGCCAATGTCATAGCGCTCCATCAAATGATTCAGGTCGCGTGACTGGCCGGCGAGCGCCTGGGAGGCCGCCGTGGCCTCTTCGACGAGCGCGGCGTTCTGCTGGGTCAGCTCATCCATCTGCATGATGGCGCGGCCGACCTGGTCGATTCCCGAGGACTGCTCACGCGAGGCGGCGGCGATCTCAGCGACGATGTCGGAGACCTTCTTCACCGACATCACGATCTGTTCGAGCGTGTGGCCCGACTGAGTGACGAGGGCGGAGCCGTCGCTGACCTTGCGCACGCTGTCCTGGATGAGGTCCTTGATTTCCTTAGCCGCGCTGGCGGAGCGGCCGGCGAGATTACGCACCTCGCTGGCGACGACCGCGAAGCCGCGGCCCTGTTCGCCGGCGCGGGCAGCCTCGACTGCCGCGTTCAGCGCGAGGAGGTTGGTCTGGAAGGCGATCTCGTCGATGACGCCGATGATGTCGGCGATCTTGGTAGCGGATTCGTTGATGCCTGACATCGCGTTCACGGCTTTGCCGACGACCGCGCCACCCTGTTCGGCCTGTTCGCGCGCGGCCATGGCAAGCTGATTGGCCTGGTTGGCGTTGTCGGCGTTCTGCTTGACCGTGGTGGTCATCTCTTCCATCGAGGAGGCGGTCTCCTCGAGCGAGGAGGCCTGCTCTTCGGTCCGCATCGACAGGTTGGAATTGCCCGCCGAGATTTCCTCGGCTCCACGGAACACCTCCGAGGCGGCTCCCTTCACCTGCGCGACCATGTCCAGCATGTTGTCAGCGAGCTGGTTGATGCCCTTGCTCATGCCCTCGAAGAAGCCGACCTTGCCGGCGAGGTCGATGCGCTTCTTCAGGTCGCCGCCGTTGACCGCGGCGAGCATGGCCTGCAATTCCTTCTCGACCCGAACTTCCTGGGTGCGCTGCGTCCATTCCATGACGGTGCCGAGTCGCTCGCCCTTCTCACCCACGACAGGGTTGGTGACGGTGCGGAACGTAAACTCGCCGAGTACGCGCTCCTGGACGTCCGCCCCGGTCAGTGTGTCGAGAATGCGGCGCTGCTGGGCCGTGTCGGCCGAGAGCGACTCCATGCTCGAGCCGCGCAGCCGGCCGGCGTCGAACGTGGGCAGCGACTTGCGAATCTCGGGCTGGTTGCGGGTGAAGCTCGCCTGGGCGGCTTCGTTCAGATACACGATGTGATGATTGTGGTCGGCCAGCACGACGCTGGTCGAGGCCCGGTCGAGGGCCTGGCGGATGCGCATGTTCTCGGCGGCGAGGGCCCGCTCCGACTCGATCTGCATCCGCAACTTGCCCTGCATTTCGTCGAGGGCGCGCAGCACGAGGCCGGCTTCGTCGCTGCCGGTGGTTTGAATCTCGTTGGTGTAGTGGCCCGCGGAAATCTTGCCGAACACGCCGATCGCGTCCCGCAGCGGCGCCGCCAGCGAGCGAGTGATCAGCAGGGAAAGGAACAACGCGAAAGCAAGCACGCCCGCGCTGATCGCGCCGGTGGACAGGCGCCGCCAGCTGAGCGCGGATGCGCGCTCGCTGAGTGCCGAGCGCAGCGCCTCGTAGCTGATGGTGCAAAGGTCGTTCAGGGCTGTGGCGGCGGGGACGCCGGCGTCGTTCATCTCCGCGCCGTTGGTCTTCATCTCGGAAGCCGTCAGGAGCTTCGTCTTGATGGTCTCGTAGAACTGCGAGGAGTTACCGGTGGCCGTCGCGAGGGCGGGCTGCAACTTGGTCCGGGACTCCGCAGTCAGTGCGCTCAGCGACTCGGTCAGGTCGTCGAGTTGCTCCTTCATCCGGTCGTGGAAAATGTTGATGCCGGTGCGGTCGTCGCCGCCCAGATAGCCCTTGATCGCCGCGCGCACGGCGCGAAGGCGCATGTTGGAGACGTCCAACAGCGCTGCAGGAGCGCGGTCGGAAGCAATGTTGATGAGTGTTCGGCTGCTGAGGTCCGGGTCGTACGTCATCCGCGAGTTGGCGAGTACGGTCTCCGTCAACTGAGTGATGTGGGACATCAGCGACGCGTGGTCGTTGTCGTTGTCGTCGATCGCGGCCGTCAGGGTCTTTGACTTGAGGGCCTGCCACTGCGACTTCACCACCTGCCAGCTGTCGCTCGCGCCCAGCTTCTGGCCGATCTCGGCATTGACTGCCTCGACCGCCGCGACCTTCTTGTCGACCTCGGCCTGCTCGGCGATCACGTCATTCTTGCGGGCGGCATCGCCGCTCAGCAGAGTGAAGGCCTTCGCGTGGTGAGCGATCACCTCGGCCGACAGGTTCCCGACTGCGTCCAGATAACGAGCGCCCTCGATCTCGAGGCGCGCCTGGCTGACCTGCCGCGTGGCATCGGACATGTAGAACACTCCGACCAACACGGTCGGAATCGCCATCGCGATCACCAGGATCGCGAGCTTCTGCCACAGCTGTAGTCGACTCAAAAATTGCATGGTCGTCTTCTTCCGGTTCGCGGGTCAGAATTCCTGCCATTCGGCGCCGCGATCAGCGGTGCCGGTCTTGGCAGCGGGGAGGGCGGGAGCGGCGACCTTGCCGTTCCGATTGGCCCACGGGCGAGTCGTGCCACGGCGTTCCACGCGCGGCGCAGGTGCACTCTTGGAAACACGAGCGGCCATCGAGCCACTCGAAGAAGCGGAGCCGCTCGAGGCGTATCCCGCCGAAGCCCCGGCAGAGACACGGTAACCGTCCATCATCTGCTCGAGCGCTCGCGCCTGGTCGGCGAGCGTCTGCGAAGCACCGGTAGCCTGCTCGACCAGCGCCGAGTTTTGCTGAGTCAACTCGTCCATCTGCATGACTGCGCGGTTGACCTGCTCGATACCCGAGCTCTGCTCACGCGAGGCGGCAGCGATCTCGGCGACAATGTCCGACACCTTCTTGACCGACACGACGATCTGCTCGAGCGTGTGGCCGGATTCGGTCACCAGCGTCGAGCCGTCCTCGACCTTGCGGACGCTGTCCTGAATGAGTTCCTTGATCTCCTTCGCCGCGGTGGCCGAGCGGCCGGCCAGGCTGCGGACCTCGCTCGCCACGACGGCGAACCCACGACCCTGCTCCCCGGCGCGCGCGGCCTCGACAGCTGCGTTCAGCGCGAGCAGATTGGTCTGGAAGGCGATCTCGTCGATGACGCCGATGATGTCGGCGATCTTCTTCGACGCATCGTTGATTTCCGACATCGCACGCACGGCCTTGCCGACCACGGTGCCGCCACTCTCCGCCTGGCCGCGAGCCGCCATGGCGAGCTGGTTGGCCTGACCGGCGTT
Organism: Steroidobacteraceae bacterium; assembly: GCA_036499585.1. Classification (GTDB taxonomy): domain Bacteria; phylum Pseudomonadota; class Gammaproteobacteria; order Steroidobacterales; family Steroidobacteraceae; genus 13-2-20CM-66-19. The sequence continues at coordinate 170,394 of DASYDM010000051.1, read as the reverse complement.
GGCAGCGTTCTGCTTCACGGTGGTGGTCATCTGCTCCATGGAGGAGGCGGTCTCTTCCAGGGACGAGGCCTGCTCCTCGGTGCGCTGCGAAAGGTTGGACGTGCCAGCCGAAATCTCCACTGCACCGCGGCTGACTTCGCCCGACACGTTCTGAATCTGCCGGATCGCGCCGGCCATGCTGTCGAGCAGCTCGTTCAGGCTCGCGGCGAGGCTCGCCAGGAAGCCCGTCTTGCCCTGCAGCGAGACGCGATCGATCAGGTTGCCGCTGACCGCGGACTTGATGACAGTAGTCAGTTCCGCGGCTTCGGCGGCGTTCACTACATGATGGTTCGCATCCGCAACCGGCGCGCCGGCCGCTGACGGGCGGGAAGCCCACTCGCCACCACCACTCTGGTGATCGCGGACACGAGACTCTTTGACCGCCGCCTCAGCGGCTCGCAGCGCTTCGCCTTGCGTGCGCAGCTGTTCCCGCAGGTCGGTAACGGTCGTGCTGGCTTCTTCGACCGAGGCGCTCATACCCGCCCCGACTACGAGCGCGACGACGAGAGCGAAGCCACCGGCAATCGCGACCTGACCGATCAGGCCGATCGAAGCCAGGCTCGCGCCCGCCATCACCGCTACGGCCGCGGCCATTGCGAGAAACAATTTCGTTTGCATGCCCATGTATGCGTTTTCTGTCTTGCGCCAGGTTCGATTCCGATTCAGGTCCTGCGGCTCACATCGTTCAGGCAGCCGAGGCCGCAGGCGCGGGCTCCGCCGTTTCGGCGTTGTCGCCCATCGATCTCATCTCGCTACCGATCAACTTGTCGATGTCGAGCAGCACGACCATGCGGTCGCTGACCGGCACCAGGCCGCGGATGAAATCGGTGGCAGAGCGCTGGCCGAGCTCGGGGGCGGGCTTGACTTCCGCCGCGTTGACGTCGACGACATCGGACACTCCATCAACCACGACACCGAAGTCGCGGCGGCCAGCCGGAGAGCTCACTGACACCACGATGATGACCGTGATGGCGGTGTACTCGGCGCGCTCGAGTGCGAAGCGCATGCGCAGATCGACGATCGGAACGATTGAGCCGCGCAGGTTGAGCACGCCAAGGACGTGAGAGGGAGCGTGGGGAATCTTGGTGACGGCAGACCATCCACGGATTTCCTGAACCCGCAGGATGTCGACTCCGTACGTCTCGTTGCCGAGAACGAAGGTCAGGACCTGGCGCGATTCCGCACCGGGGCCGTGTTCCGTTTTCCCCGCCGCATTGCTGGACATGACTATTCCTCGATCGCTTCTGGCAGTAAAAAGGTGCGCTATGACTTCAGGCTGCGGCTCGCAACGACGCGGCGCGGATGATTCCCGGTACATCGAGAATCAGCGCCACCGAGCCGTCGCCCAGGATGGTGGCCCCGGAGACGCCTTCCACATGACCGTAGTTGGCTTCCAGGGACTTGATGACCACCTGCTGCTGGCCGAGGAGGTCATCGACAAAGAGTCCGACTCGACGGCCATCGCCTTCCGCGACCACGATGAGGCCTTCCTGGAGGCTGTGGGCGCGTGGCTCGATGCCGTAGAGCTCGTGCAAACGGATGATGGGGAGATAGTCCCCACGGAATGAGAACACCTCGCCGCGGCCCGACAGGCGACTCACGCTCGAGGTCTTCAGCTGCATCGACTCGACTATCGAGATCAGCGGGACGATGTACGTCTCCGTGCCGACTGCGACGGACTGGCCGTCGACGATCGCCAGAGTCAGCGGCAGGGTGATGATGAAGCGCGAGCCCTTGCCGCGCTCGGTACGCAATTCGATCTTGCCGCCGAGCTCTTTCACGTTCCGGCGAACGACGTCCATACCGACGCCACGGCCGGATACGTCAGTGGTCTTCTCGGCAGTCGAGAAGCCCGGCAGGAAGATGAGGTCGTGAATCTGCTCGTCGGTGAGCTGGTCGTTGGGGCCGATCAGGTTGCGGGCGCGCGCTTTGGCGAGGATGCGGTCCTTGTCGAGGCCTTGCCCGTCGTCGCTGACCTCCACCGCAATGTTGCCGCCACGGTGGCAGGCGTCGAGGTGAACCGTACCGAAGGCCGGCTTGCCGGCGGCGATTCGGGTCTCGGGAGTCTCGATGCCGTGATCGACGCTGTTTCGGACGAGGTGAACCAGCGGGTCGCCGATCTTCTCCAGCACCGTCTTGTCGAGCTCGGTCTGTTCTCCGGTGAGCTTGAGCTCGATCTGCTTGCCGAGGCGCTGCGCGAGATCGCGGACCATCCGTGGGAAGCGGCTGAAGACGAAGGTGATGGGAAGCATGCGCACGCGCATCACGCTTTCCTGCAGCTCGCGCGTGTTGCGTTCGAGCTGCGCCAGACCCGCCCGCAGCTTCTCCGCTGTCGGGCCGTCGAGGGTCGAGCCAAGCTGATTGAGCATCGCCTGGGTAATCACCAGCTCGCCCACCGTGTTCATCAACTCGTCGATCTTCTCGACGCTGACACGGATCGATCCGGAGTCCAGGGAGCTGACGGAGGCTTCGGGCTTGGCGGCCGCAACGGGGGCAGCGGGGGCGACCGGGGCTTCCGACCTGGCAGGCTCCGCGACTGTTGCTGCGGCGGGCTCGACTGCAGGGACGGAAAGGAGCGCATCCGCGGCCGCGTCGGCGAGGATCGCCTCGGGCACGCCGGCGGGCCGACCGCCAACCTGGCGGATCTCGAGCTCACAGTCGCCTTCGGCCCACTCGAAGACCTGCTTGATCGGCTCCTCGGCGACGGCGCCACTGAGTTCCAGTACCCAAGCGAGATGACACTCCTGCGGATTGAGCTGAGCGAGCTGCGGCAGGGAGTCGGCGTCGACGGTGACGGACAGCTCGCCGAGCTCGGCGAGCTCGCGAAGCATGCGCATCGGGTCGTTGCCGCGGGCAAAGAACTCGCGGAACGGGCGGAAACGGATTTGCCACCGGTTGCCGGCGGCAGCCTCCACACCATCGGCGGGGGCCGTGACTGCGACTGGCGCTACCGCCTCGGTGGCGGGCGCGGGCGCCGCGACCGGGGCAGGCACGGGGGCCGGTGCGAATGCCGGCGCCAGCGCGGGCTTCTGCGCGATCATCAGCTCGAGATCGAACTGCAGATCGGAGACTCTCTGGGCGTCGAGCGGCTGTTTCGCCTGCACCGCGCGCAACATCGCGCGCAGCACGTCCACCGACTTCAGCAGCAGGTCAGACATCGGCAGGGTAACCTGCATGTTGCCGCTGCGCAGCTCATCGAGGAGCGTCTCGAGGCTGTGAGTGAACGAGGCGATCTCCGAGAATCCGAACGTGGCGCTGCCACCCTTGATTGAGTGGGCGACACGGAAGATGGTGTTGATCAGCTCTTTGTCGGGTGCGCCGATGTCGAGCTTCAACAGGGCGGCCTCCATCGAGTCCAGAGCCTCGAAGCTCTCCTCGAAGAAGGCATCATGAAATTGTGTCAGGTCGATGGTCATGGCGTTGGTTGCGGCAGACCCAGAAGCGCGCCCAGCCCCAGCAGGCGTGCGGCGCAGAGGAGCGTCGGTGGGGCGTTGCGCCACTGGACCTGACGGCCGCCTGCGTTGCGCTCACGAACGAACGCGGCGATGACCTGCATTCCGGCGGTGTCGATACGCTGTAACTCTTTGGCGTCCAGGGTCACTGGCGCCTCCTTATCCAACAGGCGGGACAGATCGGCCTGTAACGGCGCCGATTCGGCGATCGTGCATTCAGCCGACAGGGTGAAGACCCCCGAGGAGCGCGGCTTCCTGGCCGCTCGCGACGGTCGCGTGCTCCCCGTAGGGCGCGAACGTGTCCCTGGCTTGCGCTTTTTCATGAAGATGGTCTTTGCTAAGACAAAAAAGGAACGATGGCCGGATCGGCTATCCGCCTGCCCCGAACTATCGGCCCCCCTTGGGGGCCCTTGAGCGGGCATTACGGAAAATTGACGCAGTTCCGCAACTGCGGCTGGCCGCAAAAACGAGGTCAGGAATTCGTGACGTGGCCGGCAGAAACCGGGCCGTGGAGGCGTCGCACCAACTCGGCTTCGCTCACCGACAGGCCGCAGCCGCTCACCAACTCTTCTCGCGATGCGCCGGTCTTCGCCAAGCGTATGGCGAGCTGGTATCCGGCCGACGCGCCGGAGGTCACAGTTGGCAGTTGCTGCGGGCGCTCGACACGCTCGCCGAGCTCGGAAACTGAGAGTTTCGTCGCATCCACCCGGGCCTCGATGTGTGCGAGACGCTGCAGTACGAGGTTGGCGTGCTCGATGACCTGTTGGGTTTGCGCCTGGGTGGAGCGCCGCCAGGCGGTGAAGGTCACCGCCGCGAGGACGAACGAAAACAGCAGGAATACCGCTCTCCCGGTCATGAGCAGGATATCCAGTGAGGGCATGGCCATTGATGGCAGAGTCATGTCAGAACGCTCCCGTGACGCAGTTCACAGTCGGGTGGGCCGTCGTCCCCCGCCGGCCGAAGCGTTCGCCGGGAAATCGACGCAAGAGAGACTGCGTGTTAGTTGGGTGCAGGTTCTGTGCCAGCGGGTTTGGCCGCTGGCGGGGAGGTCGCGGTGGCGCGAACCAGGGGTGGCCTGGATTCGGCGGGTGCGGCTGTTGGCAGGAGTGGCGCTGCGCGCGCCCCGGACAGTGGTGTTTGAGAGTCAGTCGCAGCGCGGGTCTGAAGCGGGGACGATGCAGCTTGGGGGACGGTTGCCGGCTCGCCCGGTGCGACCATCGGTGCATTCGGAATCGGCTGCGGCTGCGAATTGTCGGGGCCCGCGGCGGGTTGAGCGTCGCTGTCCGGTTGTGCGGCGCCGTCCGGTTTGCCGACCGGATCGCCGTTCTGATTCACCGATGTCGACAGGATGACGATCACCACCCGGCGGTTCGCGTTGCGGCCCTGCGGCGTGTCGTTGGTTTGCACCGGACGCTGCTCACCAAAGCCGATCACGGCCAGGCGATTGGCATTGACGCCGCCTTTTGACAGAACGCGGACGACGCTTCCGGCCCGGGCAGCGGACAACTCCCAGTTCGAGTAGAACGCGACCGTCTTGATGGGCACGTTGTCCGTGTGGCCTTCCACGCGGATCGGGTTTGGAAACGGCGCGAGGGTGCCGGCCAGCCGCTCGATGACGCTCACGGCATTTTTCTCGAGCTGAGCGCTCCCGCTGGGGAAGAGGAGGTCGGTGCGGATCTCGACCTCGATCCAGAATTCGGACCGATGCACGAATACCAGGTTCTGCTTCACCAGGTCGTCCATCGCGTGTTCGACCTGGTCGGCGACCTTCTGCAACGCAGAGGAGGCCGCCGCGGCGGCGTTCGCATTCGCGTTGGGTACCGGATGAGGCGGCGGCGTCTTGGTAGCACCCGTGGGCTTCGGCAGTCCGGTCTCGACCGGCACCGGCGCCAGCATCGATCGCGGCTGACCTTCCAGCATGGACTGCTGGACGATGGTGGTGCGGATGTCGGCGCCGGAGCCGACCTGCTTCTCACCGACCTGGATGGGCTCCATGGTGCGTGGAGCGCCGCGGAAGGCAGCGAAGAGCGAGTCCGACAGAACGCGGTACTTGCCTTCGTTGACCTGGGAGATCGCGTACATCACCACGAAGAACGCCAGCAGCAGCGTTACCAGGTCGCCATAAGGGATGGCCCACGCCTCGTGGTTCGTGTGCTCCTCGTGCTTCTTGTGCCGCCGCGTATGGATGAGTTTGCGCGACATGACGCATCAGTGCAGGTAGCCCTGCAGCTTGGCCTCGATGGCGCGTGGGTTTTCGCCCTGCGCGATCGAGAGCATGCCGTCGATCACCATCTCCCGGAACTGGGTCTGGCGGGCGATGATGTTCTTCAGTTTGGCCGCCACCGGCAGGAAGAACAGGTTGGCGAGTCCGATGCCGTAGACCGTTGCGGTGAAGGCCGCAGCGATCCCGTGCCCGAGCTTGCTCGGATCCGCGAGGTTCTGCAGCACGGCCATGAGACCCAACACCGCGCCGATGATCCCGAGCGTCGGCGCGTATATACCCATGCCCTCGAATACTTTCGCCGCGGTCGTGTCCGCGTGCTCCCGCATGTTCAGGTCGACGTACATCACGGTGCTGATGCTGTCCGGCTCGCTGCCGTCGACGACCAGTTGCAGCGCCTTCTTCACGAACTCGTCCGGCTCGCGCAGGATCATCGGCTCGAGGCCCAGCAGGCCCTGCTTGCGGGCGATGTTGCTCCACTCGACGATGCGCGAGATCAGCTGTTTGCCGTCGCGGGTCGGCGGACGCATGATCCACGGAAAGATCTTGAGTGCGCGGCGCATGACCGACAGCGGCGTCTGAATGAAGATGGAGGCCATGGTCCCGACGATGACGATCATGAACGCCGCCGCCGAAACGAGCGCCATGATGCCGGCGCCCTTGAGGACGGCGCCCACGAGGATGGCCGCGAACGCGAGCACCAGGCCGATGATGCTCAGAATATCCACGTCGTCACCTGTTTCTTCGTCCCGTCAGCACTGCGGCGAACACTCGCCACGCCGACTACATGCCGAGGCCTGAGAGCAGCGCGTCCACGTCCGTCTGGCCCGAGGCCACCTCGCCCTTGGTCACGCCCGGGACGACCGGTCCGTGGCCGGCGCCGTCGGTGCCGCCCATCGAGGCGTGCTCGACGACGTCACCCGAGAGCTTCGCCAGATTGGAGAGCGCCGATTCCAACTCCTCGACCAGTTTCATCACGCTGCGGATGATCTGGCCGGTGAGGTCCTGGTAGCCCTGCGCCATCAGCACCTCCGCCAGGTTCTTGCGGACCATTTCCGAATCGGCTCGGGCGGCAGGCAGGAAAGCTTCCACGCCCCGTACGATCGGCAGGAATGCGTCGATGGAGCGCACGACACCCTCGAACCCCTGTGCGGCAGGGCCGCGGTTGCGATAGGCGTTGAACGCTTCGATGAGAGCGGTTGCTTCCCGAGAGGTGCGCTCCGCAAGCGGGCCCGACTGCTCGACCAGGTCGAGTGTCTTGTGCGCCGCCTCGTCGGTCATCCGGATGACGTGGGTCAGTCGGGCGCGCGCATCGGGAATGTCGTTCTCGGCAAGGTCGGCGAGACGCGATTCGATGCTGAATCGCTCGAGCGCCTTCTGCAGGTCCCCGGTCAGCTTGCGCAGCTCGGTGAACATGCCGGGCTCGCGCATGTGAACGATGTGGTCGACGGCCGCGAAGAAGGCGGTCTCATCTTCGGTGCGCAGCGCCTGGACCAACTCCTCGACGCAAGCACCGTATTCAAGCTTCAGAACTGCGAAGTTCGATGACATGCGGCCCTCACTTACCCGGACCGAGGATTTTGTCGAGCTTCTCTTTGAGCGTCTCGGCGGTGAAGGGCTTGATGACATAGCCGTTCACGCCAGCCTGAGCCGCTTCGATGATCTGCTCGCGTTTCGCTTCGGCCGTGAGCATCAGCACCGGCATCTTCGCGAGCTTCGAGTCAGCACGCACCGCCTTGATCAGGTCGAGTCCCGGCATGCCCGGCATGTTCCAGTCGGTGATCAGGAAATCGAAACCGCCCGCCTGGAGCATCGGTAGCGCGGTCTTGCCGTCGTCGGCCTCCGACACGTTGGGGTAGCCCAGATCGTGCAGCAGGTTCTTGATGATGCGGCGCATGGTCGAGAAGTCGTCGACCACCAGAAATTTCATGTCTTTGCTCACTGCTCCCACTCCTGTTCAAGGACGCTTAAGCGGTCGCGTCGTCGCGCCATTCCGCCAGTCGCGCCTTCAAACGCACGAGCGCCTGCCCATGGAGCTGGCAGACGCGCGATTCCGTTACCTTCAGCACTGCGCCGATTTCCTTCAGGTTCAGCCCGTCGCTGTAATACAGCGACATGACCAGCCTCTCGCGCTCCGGAAGCCCGTCGATCGCCTGCGTCAGGGCGCCTCTGAAGCGCTCGTCCGCAGTCTCCCGAAACGGATCCTCCGATCCCGCGGCGGCCGCAGCCGTCGCATCATCCAGTGCGGCCAGGCGGCAGCTCGCCGCGTCCTGGACGATGGCGTGATACTCCTCGAGCGGCACGCCCATCTCTTTTGCAATCTCGACGTCGCGCGCATCGCGCCCCGTCTTGCGTTCGATTTCCTGCACCACTGCCGCCACCGCCCGCGCCTTGCGATGGACCGACCGCGGCGCCCAATCCAACTTCCGCAGGGCGTCGATCATCGCGCCCCGGATCCGTATTCCGGCGTAGGTCTCGAAACTCGCGCCCCGGTTGGCCGCGTAGTGCGAGGCCGCCTCCAACAGGCCGAGCATTCCGGCCTGGATCAGATCGTCCACCTCCACCGACGGCGGCAGGCGCCCCGCCAGGTGATAAGCGATCCGCTTCACCAGCTCGGCGTGACGCATGATCAGCTGATCCGCCTCGCCGGCACTGCGGTGCGCGCCGTACGCGCTCGCCGCGTTCATGGCACCGCTTCCAATCGCGGAGCCGCCCGTTGCACGAGTCGCTCTACGAAGAACTCGATGTTTCCACGCGGACCCGCCGGTACGGGCCATGTATCGGCTCGCGCAGCCAATTTCTTGAATGCCCGCGAGGCCGCACAGCCCGGGTAGGCATCAAAAACGGGACGCTGCTCGCGGACTGAGCGGCGCAGCAACTCATCCTCCGGTATCTCCCCGGCGAATTCGAGCACTACATCGAGGAAGCGTGCCGTGACGCGCTCGAAACGACTGAACAGTTCAGCGCCTGCGCCCGGAATGCTCACCCGATTCGCGACGATCCGAAAGCGGCTGACTCCGTGACTGCGACTCAGCACCTTGACGAGAGCGTAGGCGTCGGTTAGCGAGGCCGGCTCATCGCAGATCACCACGAGGACGTGTTGGGCAGCTTGTGAGAACTGCAGCACACTGTGGGAAATGCCGGCGGCCGTGTCGACGATCATGACATCCACGCGGGCTGCCAGGGAGCCGAAGGCTCGCACCAGGCCGAGGTGTTCGGTTGCGCCCATGTTGGCCAGGTCTGCCGCGCCCGATGCGGCCGGTACGACCTGGAACCCCTGCGGGGCTGTGACGAGAATCTCATCCAGCGTCCGCTCGCCCGACAGCACGTGAGCGAGGGTGTAACGCGGCGACAGGCCGAGGAACACGTCCGCGTTGGCAAGACCTAGGTCGCCGTCAAGCAGGACAACGCGTTTGCCTGCGGAGGTGAGCGCTGTCGCCAGGTTGACGGACACACTGGTCTTGCCGACTCCGCCCTTGCCGCCTGTTACGGCAATGACCTGGACGGGCGTAGCCAGACTGTCGAGTTTGGAGTTGTGAATCACGTTGAGCTCAGGTGGCATGGGCAATCTTTCCGAAGCGACGTCGCAGGAGGTCCTCGTCGGCCACGGCACCGCTGGCCTTGGCCAGACGGACCGCACTGGAAACGAGTTCGAGGGCACGCGCCGGCCGTAGGTCCTCCGGCACGCGCTGTCCCTCGCTCACGTACGAGATCGGGATGCGGGAGCGGATGAGCGCGGACAACGAACCGCCGAGGCTCGTGGCTTCATCGACCTTCGTGAGTACGCAGCAGCACGGGTTGGCAGGGGCAAAGCGCTTGACCGCCTCCTCGAGAGCGCCGGCCTGCGTGGTGGCGGCGAGAACGAGGGCGGTCTGCAATTGTGATGCGGAGTTGGCGAGCACCGCGAGGCGAGCTGACATCTGCGAATCGCGCAGGCTCGAGCCCGGAGTGTCGATCAGGATGAATCGCTGCTGCAGCCGTGAGAGAAGGGCTGGCAGCGCCTCGAAAGTTTCCGGCATATAGACCGGCGCGCCAAGGAGTTGTCCGAGCGAGCGCATCTGTTCCTGTGCACCCAGGCGCACGCCGTCGGCCGCTACGAGAGCCAAGTCACGCGCGCCATGGCGCAACACCCAACGGACCGCAAGCTTTGCCAGCGTCGTGGTCTTTCCTACGCCGGTGGCGCCGATGAAGGCGATTCTGCCGCCGTTCTCGAGCCAGCGATCGCCCGTGACGACCAGGTACTGTGACAGAGCGGCGATGGCGAAGCGGCGGCCGTAGGTCAGGTCGACGTCCTCCGGAAGTTGGCCGGTGATGTAGCTGGCCAACTCCTGATTGATCCCGATCTCGGTCAGCTCGCGCAGGATCTCGGTGTGCACCGGCACTCTGCGCGTCATGTCGTTCCAGGCGAGTTGCGCCAGCTGGGTCTCCAGCATCCTGCGCAGCGTCTTGAGTTCCGCACTGACGGCCTCGGGAATCGACTGCTGCGCCGTGGGTGTGGATTCGCCGGCGGATCCGAAAATATCGGAGAAGTCGTCAGGCTGCGCAGTCATGGCAACGGCCGCAGGCGCGGGAGTCGGCACGGCAGGGGCAGCAATGGCCACCGGCGCTGGTGGGACTGCCGCGGGCACGACGATCGTCACCGGCGCGGAGATCGCCACCGGGGCAGAGGGGGGCGGAATTGCGGTGATCGCGGATGCAACCTCAATGGCTGGCGTGGGAGCCATGAGCCGCGGGGTTTCTCCGCGTGCGGTGGCGCGTAACGCTTCCGCGAAATCGCTGCGGATGACTTCGCCCTGGTAGTCGGCAGATGCGGTTTCGGTGCGGGCCGAAACGACCGCCGCGGCAGGCTGCACATACTCCGTTGCTAGGGGCAGCGACTTGGCTTGCTCCAAGGCTGCCGCGTCGAAATCGATCGCAGCCGTGACCTCCACTCCGTCGCTCACGCGGCGAGACGAAAGGATGACGGCATCGTCACCGAGTCGCTCGCGGATCGCGCGCATCGCCTGGCGCATGTCACGGGCTGTGTGTCGAACGATTTTCATCTAAGTAACTCCAGTCAGCGACCGACCGCCGAGACCAGGCGGACCTTGCGGTTGTCGGGGATTTCATTCCAGGCCAGCACGTGCAGCGTCGGAACGCTCGCGCGCATGAAACGCGCCAGCGTTGGACGCAGTTGCGGCGGCACCAGCAGGACGGCGGCTTCGCCGGAGGTTTCCTGCTTGCGCGCGGCTTCCGCGACGTGCTGTTGCAACCGCTCGGCCAGACCGGGCTCGAGCCCGGGATTGGCGGCGTTGTTGCCGAGAGAATTCTGCAAGAGCCGCTCCAGGTCGGGCTCGAGAGTGATGACCGGCAGTTCGGATGCCAGGCCCGCGATCTCCTGCGTGATCTGACGGCCGAGCGCGACACGTACGTGGCCGAGGAGGACGGCCGGATCCTGGGACTTCGGCGCATGTTCCGCCAGACACTCGACGATGGCGCGGACGTTACGGATCGGCACGCGCTCGGCGAGCAATCCTTGGAAGACCTTGACGACGTTGGACAGGGGCAATACCCGCGGCACCAGGTCTTCGACCAGCTTGGGTGTCGACTTGGCGAGCGCGTTGAGAAGCTGCTGCACTTCTTCGTGACCCACGATTTCGTGGGCGTGCTGTTGCACGATATAGCTCAGGTGCGTCGCGATGACCGTGCTCGGATCAACTACGGTGTAGCCGAGCGTCTGCGCATGATCCCGGGTCGTCGGATCAATCCATACGGCGTCCATGCCGAACGCCGGATCGCGGGTCGAAATACCCTGGATGGGTCCGAAGACTCTGCCCGGGTTGATTGCCAACTCCCGCTCCGGATAGATCACGCTCTCACCAACGGGCACACCACCGAGGTTGATGCGATAGACGTTTGGCGCGAGATCCAGGTTGTCGCGGATGTGGACTGCGGGAATCAGGAAGCCCAGATCCTGGGAGAGCTTGCGGCGCACGCCTTTGACGCGCGCCAGGAGGTCGCCGTTCTGCTTCTTGTCGACGAGCGGAACCAACCGGTAACCCACCTCAAGTCCGATGAGATCGACGGGCTGCACGTCTTCCCAGGTGAGCTCGCGGTTCTCGGATGCTGGCGGCGGAGGCGGTGGAGCCTCCTCCACGACGGCAGGAGGATTCGCCTTGCGCTTGGCCATGGCGTAGGCCGCGGCGCCGGCCAGGCCTGCGATGGTCAGGAAGGCGAAGTGCGGCATGCCGGGCACCACGCCCATGGCACCCAGCAGGCCGGCCGCGACCCCGAGGGCCTTGACGTTGCCAAAGAGCTGTTTGCTCACCTCGCCGCCCATGTCCTGCGCGCGGGACATGCGGGTGACGATGATGGCGACGGAGGTCGAGAGCAGCAGGGCCGGGATCTGCGCCACCAGGCCGTCACCGATGGTGAGCAGGGTGTAGGTGCGACCCGCATCGCCGATCGCCATTCCGTGGGCCAGCGTGCCGATGGCCAGACCGCCCAGGACGTTGATGAAGAGAATGAGGATGCCTGCGACCGCGTCGCCACGGACGAACTTGCTGGCACCGTCCATGGAGCCGTAGAAGTCCGCTTCGGCGCGGACCTCGGCACGGCGGGTGCGAGCTTCATCCGGCGTAATCAGCCCGGCATTGAGGTCGGCGTCGATCGCCATCTGCTTGCCGGGCATGGCGTCCAGGGTGAAACGCGCGCTGACTTCCGAGATACGTCCGGAGCCCTTGGTCACGACGACGAAGTTGATGATCGTCAGGATGACGAAAACCACTACACCGACGGCGAAGTTGCCGCCGATCACGAACTCGCCGAACGACTGGATCACATGCCCTGCCGCCTGGGGGCCGGTATGTCCGTTCAGCAGGACGACGCGCGTCGAGGCGACGTTGAGCGCCAGACGCAGCAAGGTCGACAACAGCAGGACCGTGGGGAACACGCCGAACTCGATCGGGCGCGACACGTAGAATACGGTCATCACGATCACGATCGACAGGGCGATGTTGAACGTGAACAGCACGTCCAGCGCGATTGGCGGCAACGGCAGGATCACCATCGCCAGAACCGCGAGCACGCCCACCGGCACGCCGACACCTGTGCGCAGCAGGTCGCGGAATGTGGGCATCGTCGATGTGTTGTTAGCGGTGGCCATGAGTCAGGTTCGGTTGCTCAGTGCTTCTTCTGGAGATCTTGGTTCTCGATCTCGGGATCGATCATCGGCGGTTGCGGCAGCAGCGCGCCCACGCGCTTCGCCGTTTTGACCTGGTAGATGTAGGTGAGGACCTCCGCGACCGCCTTGTACAGCGATGCGGGGATCTCTCCGCCCAATTCGACGTTGCGATGCAGAACGCGAGCCAGCGGCGGCGCCTCGAAGATCGGCACCGAGCTTTCGCCGGCGATCTCGCGGATGCGGGCTGCGATGAGATCGACGCCCTTGGCGACGACGATCGGCGCGCGCATGCGCTTGTCGTCGTAGCGAAGCGCCACGGCGAAGTGGGTCGGGTTGACGACCACGACATCGGCCTTCGGCACTTCCTGCATCATGCGGCGACGGGCCATTTCCTGTTGCACCCTGCGGATGCGACCCTTAATTTCCGGGGAGCCTTCGGCTTCCTTCATTTCCTGACGGACTTCGTCGCGCGTCATGCGCAGATTGCGGTTGTGCTGGAAGAGCTGCCAGGGAACGTCGATAGCCGCGATCAGACCCAGGGCTCCCGCCAACATCAGGAAGGCGTGGCCCGTGAGAGAGGAGGCGTGCGCCAGCGCCCTTGCGGTCGGCTCACTGCCCAATGACATCAGCTCCGACGCCTTGCCGCGCAGGAACTGCACGGCAACCGTGCCGATGATCAGGAATTTCGCGAAGGCCTTGCCGAGCTCGACTGCCCCGCGGCTCGAGAACATCCGGCCGAAGCCGTTGGCGGGATTCAGGCGCGTGAAGTCCGGAGCCAGGACGCCGGGGCTCAGATTCCAACCGCCGAGGGCCATCGGAGCGGCGATTGCCGCGACGGCCGTCAGACCCAGCAGCGGCAGGCAGGTGACCAGTGCATGCAGCATCGACGACGAGAATGCGGACGTCGCCAGCGTCTCGTTGGTCGCCTGCTCGCGGGTCAAGGTGAGCCCGGCGCGCAGAATGCCGTTGAGCTGTCCGCTGATGTGCGCGCCCAACATCTGCAACCCGGCACCGGTGATCAGCACCACGGCCGCGGCGCTGAGCTCCGGCGAGCGTGGGACCTGGCCCTTTTTGCGGGCTTCCTCGAGCCGTTTGGCTGTGGGTTGTTCTGTCTTGTCCATGTCAGCCATGCGTCAGGCTCCCAGACCAGAAAGACCGCGGATCACAGCCACCGCATCCGCCATCAGCCGTATGAAGCTCGACTGTACGGAGGGCAAGCCCGCGAGCACGATGACAAGGCCAAAGACGAGGGTGATCGGAAAACCGACCGCGAACAGATTCAGCTGCGGAGCCGCGCGGCTCATGACGCCGAACGCGACGTTGACGATGAGCAGTGCGGTGACTCCGGGGAGCGCGACGGCGAGGGCTCCGGAGAAAATCTGCGAACCCCAGGTCACGATCGTCCACATCCCGTCCGAGCCCAGGCCGGTGGTGCCGATCGGGAGGGTGCGGAAGCCGTCCATCAGCGTCTCGATGAGAATCAGGTGACCGTTCAGCGCCAGGAACGTCAAGGTCACGAGCAGCGAGTAGAACTGTCCAAGCGCGGGTGTGCTGGCGCCGTGGACGGGGTCGATGTTGAACGCGAACGACAATCCCATGCTGTTGGCGAGGAGCTGACCGCCCATCGTGACGGCGTCGAACAGAATCTCCATGCAGAACCCGAGCGCCGCGCCGATCACCATCTGCTGCACCGTGATGACGAGGCCGGGGAGCGAGAACAGCGTGACTCCCGCGGGCTCGTTCACCAGAGGCGAGATCATGAAGGCCAGCACGACGGCGAGCAGAACCCGCAGCCGGGCCGGCACGAACTGAGCGCTGAAGATCGGGGCGACCATGAAGCACGCTCCGATGCGCACGAACGGCCAGAAGACCTGCATCAGCAGGGCTTCGATCTGGCCGGCGCGGAGCTCGATCATGGTGGCGTGCGTCTCTTGGTGTGGCTGTGGGCGGTGCGCGATCAGCCCAGCAGGCTCGGGATGCTCTCGAAGAGCTCCCGCGTGTAGCTGACGAGGATCTTGAGCATCCAGGGGCCGGCGACCACGAGGGTCACCGCCATGGCGATCAGCTTGGGAATGAAGGACAGTGTCTGCTCGTTGATCTGGGTGGCCGCCTGGAACGCGCCGACGATCAGGCCGGTGACGAGGGCGACCAGCAGAAGCGGAGCTGCGAGCATCAGAGTGATCTCCAACGCGCGGCTGCCAACGGTCATGACGGTATCGGGGTTCATTTTTTGCGAAAGGGTCCTAGGAATAGAAACTCGAGGCGAGGGTGCCCATGACCAGCGACCAGCCGTCGACCAGCACGAATAACATCAGTTTGAACGGCAGCGAGATCAGGACCGGGGAGAGCATCATCATGCCCATCGACATCAGCACGCTCGCCACCACCAGATCGATGATCACGAACGGGATGAAGATCAGAAAACCGATCAGGAAGGCTGTCTTGAGCTCGCTGGTGACGAAGGCCGGAACCAGGATGGTGATCGGGACATCCTTGGCGCTCGCGTACCCCTTGCCGCCGGCGATGCGCACGAAGGTCGCAATGTCGCTCTCGCGCGTCTGATCGAGCATGAATTTCTTCAAGGGCTCGAGCGAGCGGTCGAGTGCGACCGTCGCTGTGATCGCGCCATCGGAGTAGGGCTTGACCGCGTCCGAGTTGATCTTGTCGATCACCGGGGACATCACGAAGAAGGTGAGGAACAACGCCAGGCCCAGCAACACCTGGTTGGGAGGGGTCTGTCCGGCGCCGAGCGCCTGCCGCAGGATTCCCAATACGATGACGATGCGTGTGAAGGCGGTCATCATCAGAACGATGGCCGGCAGGAGCGTCAACGCCGTCATCAGCGCCAACACCTGTAGTGTCAGCGTGTATGTCTGGCCGCCCCCTGCGGCCGTCTGCACGGTCAGCGCGGGAATTCCAGGCTCGGACGTTACGCCGGTGGCCGCGGCAGCAGCGGAGGCGGCCACGGGCAGCATCATGAGCGCCAACGTCGGGGCGACGCGGCACAGTGAGCGGAGCAGCGGTGAGCGGTAGCGCGTACGCATCATTTGCCGAGGCTGCGCATCAACACATCCCGGAAGGAGGTGTTGGCGTTGCCAGAAGGGGTGGGCTTGCTGAGTTCCAGGGGCTCGGAGAGCACGTGGAGGGTGTTGACGCGGCCGGGGGCTACGCCCAACAGAATCTGGGTCTGCCCGACTTTCAGGAGCACGGCGCGCTCCTTCTGTCCCAGGGGCACTTCCGCGAGGACGTCGATGGCTGTGCCGACGCGGTTACCCATGCCTCGCACACGGCGCACGAGCCACGCAAATGCGAACACCGCGAGCAGCACGACGACCAGCGCGAGCGTGACTTCGCCGAGTCCGCTGACGCCTGTCGCGTGTGATGCGCCGGCCATCGCGGGCGCGGCAAACGGGTGTGACGTGTCGACTGCCACTGCGGCTTACTTCAACTTGCGGATGCGTTCTGCGGGACTGATGACATCCGTAAGGCGGATGCCGAACTTCTCGTTGACGACGACCACTTCGCCATGCGCAACGAGGGTGCCGTTGACGAAGACATCCAGAGGCTCGCCTGCGGCGCGGTCGAGCTCGACGACCGAGCCCTGGTTGAGCTGCAACAGGTTGCGGATCGGGATGCGCGTGCGCCCGACTTCCATCGAGAGCGTGACGGGTACGTCGAGGATGACGTCCAGATTCACGTCGCCGGTGGCGGGCGTGCCATCGTCCTGGAGGTTCTGCAATTCGGCTGCTGTGGCGTTCATGGTGCTCCGACTACGCCGCATTCGGCGTAAATTCGATTAGTTGCGCTTGAGGGCGGGGATTTCGGCGACGCTCTTGCCCCGGCGTACCCGGCTCTCGACCTTCACGGCCTGTTGACCGTGCGACAGCCCGTAGGAGCCGCGGAAGATCGGCACGTCCTCGGCCAGGATCGTGACCTTGCCGGTGAAGTCGAAGGGCAGTACGTCGCCCGCCTTGAGATTGACCAGCTCCGCGAGGGTGACCGAGGCTTTGCCCAACATCGTGGTGAGCTCGACATCCGCGTCTTCCATCTCTTCCCGCAGACACACGGCCCACCGCTCGTCCTTCTCGACACGATCGCTCGCGACGCCCGCATCCAGTATTTCGCGCAGAGGCTCGATCATCGAGTAGGGCATCGTGACGTGGAGGTTTCCGCCGCCCCCATCGAGCTCGATGTGGAAAGTCGTGATCACCACGATTTCCGAAGGGGAGACGATGTTGGCGAAGTGCGGATTGATTTCGGAATTGAGGTATTCGAGCTCGATCTGCGCGACGTGCGACCAGGCCTCGTGCAGGTCCGCGAACACACTGCGCAACATCATGTGAATGATTCGCTGCTCGGTGGCGGTGAACTCGCGACCCTCGATCTTGGCGTGGCGTCCCGAACCACCGAAGAAATTGTCGACCACCGCGAAGACCAGCTTCGGGTCGAGGACGATGAGCGCCGTGCCGCGGAACGGATTGATCTTGACGAGATTCAGGCTCGTGGGAACGTGCAGCGTGTGCACGAACTCGCTGAACTTCTTGATGTCGACCTGGTTTACGGCGATCTCCGGCGACCGGCGCAACAGGTTGTAGAGGCTGACGCGAAACAGTCGTGCGAAACGTTCGTTGATCATCTCGAGCGTGGGCATCCGGCCGCGCACGATCCGCATCTGGTTCTGGAAGTCGTAAGAACGGACTTCCCCCGAGCTGGGCGCGGGTTCGGTGCTGACGGCACCCGAGTCGACGCCGTGGATGAGTGCATCGATCTCGGCCTGGTCGAGAATCTTGTCGCCGCTCATGGCTTTACTGCATGACGAAGCTGGTGAAGTAGATCGCCTCGACCGACTCGGGCTTGCCACCCGCGCCGCCGACGACCTTGCGCACGACTTCCAGCGCGGAGCTGCGCAGCTTCTCCTTGCCTTCGCTGGTGGAAATGACCGCGTACTTCTGGTTGGCGAACAGCAGCAGCAGGTCGTTGCGCACCACGGGATCGTTGGCCTTCAGGAGCTCCAGCGTCGCCGGTTCGCGCGACATCACCTGAACGGTGACTTGCAGGAAGCGTACGAGCTGCTCGGCTTCGAAGTTGACGACGAACGGCGGGTCGAGCGCTGCGTACAGCGCTGGACCCTTGGCCGGCTCGGCTTTCTTCACAGCCTTCTTGGTAGGCTGCGAGCTGTGACTGAAGAGGGGCCCCAGCCAGGCACCTGCGCTGGCGCCAGCCAGCACCAGGACCACGGCAATGATGATCGTGAGCCACTTGCCCTTGCCGGAGGAAGCCGTGGCCTCCTCCTTCACGGGCTCGAGAACGGGAATGTCAGCCATCGAGAGAAACCTTTGGAAAATGCGACCGCAAGCAGCGGGTGCAACGTGTATGCCACGCGCTTTTTGGCGCGCGTAACACCTTGGGAAGTAAAGGTTTTTCGGCTATTTCGAGAGTGTGAAACGCGTCGCACGAGAGGGGGTGCGACGGAAACCTGACGCTCTGGGTTTACTGGCGCACAAACGCGCCGGGAGCGCGTTTGGACGACCGGAGGTCGGCCCGAAGGGTGCCGTCCAGGGACGGACAGGCACAGCGCGGCCTGCGGCCCTTTGCGCGGAGCAGTCAGGCGTAAGTGTCGAGCAGACCCAGCCGGATACGGATCGCCGCCGCCGTGGAGCTGTCATCCGCGCAAGCGCCGGAGACGCCGCCGATTGCCCCGATGGCCTGGATGCCCTGTTGTTTCGCCTGCTGCTTTGGCGGCTCACGGGAGACGCCCGCATCGGCGAGGGTCAACCCTTGAGTCGAGAACATTTCGCGCAGCCGCGGCAATGCCTGTTCGAGGGCGGCACGGGTGTCCGCTTGCGCGGCACCGAACCACACGCTGGTACCCCCGTCCTGCACGGAGATCTTCACTTCCACAGGGCCCAGGTGGGCCGGGGAAAGCTGCAGGGAGGCCGATTCGATGCCCTGGTGGGCCATCCAGGTGATCTTGGTTCCCAACTCGTCGGACCAGGCACTGGAACCCACGGGCGTCTTCACTTCAAGCGCCGCCGTGTTGGCCGAGTGTTGGATGGAAAAGTGTGACGCAGTGCTCAAATGAGCGGCCGCGGAGCTCACCGCGGAGTTGTCGTTGGAGAGCGTGGACGTCTGGTTGGACGAGCTGCGGGTATCGGTGGCTGCAGCGTCCGTCTTCGTCTGGTCGGCGGCGTGAGGCAGGAGATCTCCGCCATCGCCATCGGCCTGTTCGAGGAGTGCCGCGACCAGATTCTGTTGCGATGCCTGCTGCGCCCCGGCGTTGCTGACCGCCGAAGTTGTCGCGTCGGCGGCGGCATCCTGCGATGCGGCGACGGCGCCGTTCGGCGCTCCCGCGGCCTGGGGCAGCTGGGCCATCGGCACGACTTGCGAGAGCATCGCCAGAGCCATCGCAATCGCATCGGCCGTGGCGTCCGTTGAGTCGGTCGAGTCCGAGCCGGCCTTGGCGTCGGCCGGTTGCGCAGTCTCCGGGGTAGCCGGCGTGGCGGACTTGTCGCCGCCGTTGAGGTTGGCCTGTGCCAGGAGCTGCAGGAAATTGAATCCGCCGGAGCCGCCCGCGGCTGTGCCGGTTCCGGATCCAGCGTTCGCGGCGCCGGCTGCGCCCGCCGCGCCAGAGGACGCTGCCGGGCCTGTGGGGGCTGCGCCGAGCAGGCCAGCGATACCCGTTGCGCTCTTCGCGGCCGCGGAGCTCGCGGAGGAGGCGGCTGCGGAGGAAACTGATTTAACTGCCAAGAGGGTTCTTCCCGTTGCTCCAACTGCGCTGCGCGAACTCATCGCTTGCCTGTTGCTCACGCCTGTCGACTTCGCGCTGTTCCTCGGCACTCCAGCGCTTCACCACGTGCTCGATCGCATCCGCCCGCTGTGCCGCGCCTTGCCAGTTACGGTGCTCGGAATCGCGCTGCGCCTTGGCTCGGTTGACGACCTGCGACTGCTGGCGCAGCGCTTCACCGAGACGAGCGAGGAAAACCTGATAGTCGCGCGCGCTGGCGGCATTCATGCCGGACCCGGCGCGGGAGTTGAATTCACGGATGTAGTTGGTCTGGTAAGCCTCGAGCTCGGCCAGCTTGGCCTCGCTCTCGGTGACCTGGCGCTCGCTTGCGGCCAGCGCCTGCGCCCTACGACGCTCGGCGTCGTCGACGACCTTCTGGACCACTTCCATTCTTTCGGAGCGCTTCTTCATGACGCGGGTTCAGCTTGCGCCAGGCAGGCGTTCAGCGCCGTGAGGCTGGCCCCGAAATCCACGCGCTCTTGAATGCCCTGCTGCAGAAACTTCTGCATTCGCGGCCAGAGTGTGACGGCGTTGTCGATACGCGCGTCGGTGCCGCGCTGATAGGCGCCGATGGAGATCAGGTCGCGATTCTGCTGGTAAGTTGCCAGCGTCTGCCGGAATTGGCGCGCGGCCTGGATCTGAGTCGGCGCGGCGATCTCGTGCATGGCGCGGCTCACCGAGGCCTCGACGTCGATGGCCGGGTAGTGCCCGCTTTCGGCGATGCGCCGCGACAGAACGATGTGTCCGTCCAGAATCGCGCGCGCAGAGTCAGCGATAGGGTCCTGCTGGTCGTCACCTTCGGTCAGGACGGTGTAAAAGGCAGTAATCGAGCCCGACCCTTCGGCTCCATTGCCGGCGCGCTCCACCAACTGAGGGAGCCTGGCAAAGACCGAGGGCGGATAACCCTTGGTGGCGGGCGCTTCGCCGATGGCCAGTCCGATTTCGCGTTGTGCCTGAGCAAAGCGCGTCAGCGAGTCCATCAACAACAATACGCTCAACCCCTGATCCCGGAAATACTCCGCGATCGCGGTCGAGAGCCACGCGCCGTGCAGGCGCATCAGGGGAGGGTGATCGGCCGGCGTCGCCACGACGACCGCCCGTTTTCGATCCTGGGGTCCCAGGATCCGCTCGACGAATTCCTTCACTTCGCGACCGCGCTCGCCGATCAGTCCGACGACGATGACGTCAGCGCTCGTGTACCGGGCCATCATGCCCAGCAACACGCTCTTGCCGACGCCGCTGCCTGCGAACAGGCCAACGCGTTGGCCGCGACCGATGGTCAACAGCGAGTTGATCGAGCGGATGCCGACATCCAGCGGTTCAGAAATCGGCTGGCGTGAGAGCGGGTTGATCGGTTTGCCGGTCAGGCGCACGGTCGCTTCACAGTCCAGCGGCCCAAGGCCATCGAGGGGCTGGCCGGCGCCATCCACAATTCGGCCCAACAGCTGCGGACCGACGCTCACGGTGCCGGAGCCTTGTCGCGGAATGACCCGAGCGCTGGGCCCGAGCCCATGCGCATCGCTCGTGGGCATCAGATACAGCCGGTCTCCCGAGAATCCAACGACCTCGGATTCGACCCGGGAGCCGTCATTGGCAATGACATCGCAGCAGTCGCCGATCGAGGCCTGACAGCCGATCGCTTCCAGCGTGAGGCCGATCATGCGATTGAGCGAGCCTTCAACCGGAGGCGGGGGCGTCTGCTGAGCCCGCTTGCGGCGTCGAGCCAGGCGCTCGCTCCAATCGGAGTTACGCAGAAGAGGGTCATTGTTGGTGACGCTCACTCAGTTGCGCTCCGCACCAAACGTGCTTGTTACCAGAGCGTGCACGCGACTCTCGAGACGCGCGTCGATTTGGGAGTTATCGGTGCGCACGACGCACCCTCCCCGTGAAAGAGTAGGGTCTTCGACTACCGTCCACGCGCGCTCGCTTGTCGGAGCGGCTAGCTTCTCCCGGACGACTACAGCGTCTTCCGGGTGCAGGTGTACCCTGACATCGCGTGCCGAAGCCGGTAGTTGGCCGAGTGATTCGCGGATGATTGCGATCACCTGCGCAGGATCGACAGCGAGCTCGCGCCGCGCCAGTTGTTTGCCAACCACGAGCGCGAGCTGAGTCAGCTCATTCTCGACCTGACCGTCGAGCTCCTGCAGCGGCCGGCTCAGAAACTGCAGAATGGCATCCAGTTGCTGCACCTTGGCATCCAGGGCGGTGAGTCGCGCCTGGTTTTCGGCCTGAGCTTTTGCCTGGCCCGCTTCGAAGCCACGGATCTCCGCTTCCAGACGGGCGGCGCGGACCGCGTCGAGATCCGCCTGGCGGCGATCGACGCCGACGCGGCCGACAACCGGGCCCTGCATTTCGGGCATCGCCCAACGTTCGACTGCGGCGGCCGCGGCAGAACCGGTTCCAACGGCGCTCGGGGCGGGTCGACGCGGATCAGACATACTCTTCGCCCTTGCCGCCGAGGGAGATCGTGCCGGCATCCGCCAGCTTGCGTGCCGTAGCGAGGATTTCCTTCTGCGCGCCCTCCACTTCGGAGATGCGCACCGGCCCCTTGGCTTCCAGATCGTCCTTGAGCATCTCGGCAGCCCGCTGCGACATGTTCTTGAAGATCTTCTCTTTCAGCGACTCCTCAGCGCCCTTCATGGCCAGCATCAGGCGATCGCCGGGCACCTGGCGCAACAGCTCCTGCATGCTTCGGTCGTCGAGTCCGTTGAGGTTGTCGAAGACGAAGATCAGGTCCTGGATGCGCTGGCCGAGGCTCTCGTCGGTCTTGGTGATCTGCTCCATGATGACGCTTTCGGCGCTCGGCTCGAGGAAGTTGACGATGTTGGCGGCGGCCTTGGCGCCTCCCAGGGTGGAGGTCTTGCCGGTGCCGCCCTTGCCCGCGAAGGTCTTCTCCATGATGTCGTCCAGCTCGCTGAGCGCCGAGGGCTGTACTCCGTCGAGCGTGGCGATCCGAACCAGGACGTCGGATCGCATGTTCGCCGGGAGTTGAGTGACGATTTCCGCCGACTGATCGGGATCGAGATACGCCAGCACGATGGCGATGATCTGCGGGTGCTCCAGGCGGATCAGCTCGGCGACGGCCCGCGGGTCCATCCACTTCAGGGCCTCCAGACCCTTCGTGGAGCGACCGATGTTGATGCGGTCGATGATGCTGCTGGCTTTGTCCTGTCCGAGCGCGTCGACGAGAACCTTGCGCAGGAACTCGTCCGCGCCGACGCCGACGGAGGTCTGACTCTCCACCGACTGATTGAATTCCGTCATGACGCCATGCACTTCGTCGCGCGAGACGCCGCTCAGCTTTGCCATCGCGGAGCCGATGCGCTGCACTTCCTTCGCACCCATGTGCCGCAACACCTGGGCCGCCTCGGACTCTCCAAGTGTCAGCAACAGGATCGCGGCGCGCTCGGTTCCCGTGCGTGCAGCGTCTTTCCCGTCCTTGCGCTCATTCATCGGTAGCTACCCAGCCCCGCACGACCTGGGCCACGCGCTTGGCATCCTGATTGACCAACGCACGGGCTGCAGCGACCTGCACTTCATGCGTTACGGCTTCTTTTTTTCCCTTGCTGGCTGCGGGCTCCGCGTCCGCCTCGATAGCCACCGGCGCGCGGGGCGCGGCCAGCGCGGCCCGGGCGGGGGCCATCAGATTCTTGATCAGCGGCCGCAGCACGGAGAGCACCAACACCAGCAGGACGATGACGCCCGCAGCGAGTTTCACCATGTCACGGAAGAGGGGGGTTTCCCAAATCGGTGTCTTCTCGAGCTCCCCGTCAGCGACCGCGGGCGCTTCGGGAGTGAACGACTGGTTGACTACATTGACCGAGTCGCCGCGCGCCTCCTCGTATCCCACAGCGTCCTTGACGAGCTGCGTGACATGGTCGAGTTGCGACTGCGTCAGCGCTACTTGTGAAGGTTTGCCGTCTTTGCCCGTCGTGTGCAGGTTATCGACCAGCACCGCAACGGTGAGTCGCTTGAGACGGCCGGCCGGCTGCTTCGTGTAGGCCAAAGTCCGGTCGATCTCGTAATTGCGCGTGGATTGCTTGCTCGTGCTGTCCGGCGTGCTGGCAGCGCTTGCGGCTGCAGCCGCGGCCGCCGCGGCAGATTCCTTGTCCTTCGCAGTACCGCCGGTGGCACCCGTGCCGGTGGCTGGTGCGGCCGTCTTGGCGG
The DNA here is from genome assembly GCA_036499585.1 of Steroidobacteraceae bacterium. Lineage (GTDB taxonomy): Bacteria > Pseudomonadota > Gammaproteobacteria > Steroidobacterales > Steroidobacteraceae > 13-2-20CM-66-19. The sequence goes on along the minus strand of DASYDM010000051.1, from coordinate 146,569 downwards.
TGTTGTTGGGCGGCGGCAGGGCGACACCACCGCTGGGAGGCTGGTTGGTCAGCGAGCCCGGAACACCTTGCGATCCGGAGCCGTCGCGACTGGTGGATTCCGCCGACTGCTCGCTCCGCACGATCTGACTGTCGGGGCGATACTGTTCCTTCGCCTCCTCCGAGGTCGACATGTCCATCTGGGCGACGACCTGGGCGCGCACGCGACCCGGGCCGACCAGCGGCGTCAGGAGCGCCTCAATGCGCTGCACGTAGTCGTCTTCGAGGCGGTGCACGAGGTCGAACTGCTTTTCGCGCATCGACAGCTCGTCTCCGCCCTCGGGCGAGGAGAGCAGGCGACCCTGCTGGTCGACCACGGTGACCTGACTCGCCTCCATCTCCGGAATGCTCGAGGCCACGAGATTGACAATAGCTTGAACCTGCTCCTGCTCGAGACGCCGTCCGGCTTTCAACTGGACGAACACTGACGCGCTGCCCGGTCGATGATCGCGCACGAAAGCTGACTGACGGGGCACGGCGAGGTGGACGCGCGCACCTTCGACAGGGCGCAGGTTGGAGATCGTTCGCGCGAGCTCGGTTTCCAAGGCGTGCTGGTAGCGCGCATTCTCGACGAACTGGCTGACGCCAAAGCCCGGGTCCTTGTCGATTGCGGCGAAGCCGCCGCCGCTCTCGGGCAAGCCTTGCCCTGCCAGCTTCAACCGCGCGTCGCTGACGCGCTCGGTGGGAACTTCGATTGCGTTCGAGCCCGGCTGAACGCGATAGGGGATCTGGGACGCATCCAGTGCTTGGGCGACCTGCGCCTGATCTTCGCCACTGAGGTTTGCATACAAGAGGCTGTAGCTGGGTCCGCGAGACCACAGCACGACGGTAACGCCTGCGGCGACCGCGGCGGCGATGCCCACCAACAGCAGGAGAGGCTTGAGGCCCGCGGGCAGTCCCTGCGGGGCCGGAAGTGAGGCGGCTTCTGTTGCCATAAACGATTAGCGGCGCGAATCAGTACGTTTCAGGGTTCGAATCAGGGCCCGTCACAAGGGCATGTTCATGATGTCCTGGTACGCGGTCACCAGGCGATTGCGGACCTCCGTCAGAGCTCGAAAGGAGACACTGGCTTTCTGCATTTCCAGCATCACCTGGGGCAGTTCCACTCCGGGAGTTCCTCGATCGAAGGCGTCGGCCAGTGCGGTGGCCTTCACCTGCGTCTGGTTCACCTGGTCAATGCCCTTCTTCAGGACGTTGGCGAACTCGCTGACACCGGCACCGGCACCGGCACCGGCACCGGCACCGGCTTTCTGCGTGTCAGAGATCGCAGTGGGGTTCAGCCGGGTCTGCGCCGACAGAGAGCGGATTTGTGCAAGGACGCTGTCGATTTCCATCTGGCTCATAACTGCGATCTCTCTTGGGAGCTTCAGGCGGTCGGAACGTCGATACCGGCTTCACGCAGGCGCGCCAGCTTGTAGCGCAGCGTGCGCGGGCTGATCCCCAAGCGTTCGGCGGCTTCGCGTCGATTCCCCTGGCCGCTGCGCAGCGCATCGAGAATCAAGTCGCGTTCGGTCTGCACGAGAGAGTCGGCAAGGCCGGCGGGGATGGCGCCGGCCGCACAGATGCCGTCGCGAGGGGAGCACCCGGCAAGGGCCGCGCGCTCCGCGCCGGCACTGCCGGCAAGGGCAACCGAGGAACCGAGGGAAGTCTCGTTGGCGAGCTCGAACTGGATGTGTTCGGGTCGAATGACCGGGCCGTTCAGCAGGATCAGGGCTCGCTGCAACAGGTTATCCAACTCCCGCACGTTGCCCGGCCAGGGATAAGTCAACAGCAGGTGCGCGGCTTCCGCGCTCAGCGCGGGAATCCGCTCGCCGGGACGGCAGCGCGAGCAAAGCAGCTGCATCGCCAGCGGCAACACGTCATCACGCCGCACGCGCAGCGGCGCGATCGCCAAAGGAAACACATTCAGGCGGTAATAGAGATCTTCGCGGAACCGGCCGGCGGCGACTTCTTCCCGCAGCCTGCGGTTCGTCGTGGCCAACACGCGTACGTCCAGGGGGATCGGAGTGCGTCCACCCAGGCGCTCGACCTCACGCTCCTGCAGAACGCGCAGCAGCTTGGCTTGCAGGGACAGCGGCATCTCGGTCACTTCGTCGAGCAGCAGGGTGCCGCTCTGAGCCTGTTCGAACTTTCCGGGGTGCGCGGTGTGAGCGCCGGTGAAGGCGCCGCGCTCGTAACCGAACAACATGGCTTCGAGCATGTTCTCCGGAATCGCGGCGCAATTGACGGCGATGAAGGGGCGGCTGTTGCGGGGCGAGCGGCCGTGAATGAAGCGGGCCAGGACTTCCTTGCCCGTTCCGGATTCACCGACGATCAGAACCGTACAGTCACTTGCCGCAACGCGTCGGGCGAGGTCCACGAGCCGCAACGAACTCGGCGCGCACGCGACCAGTTCGGCCTCGGGGCGGCTCACCGGCGCGGCGTTGATACTGGGGCTCGTCTGTTCGTCTGACATTTAACCTCCCACACGTAACGGTGTGGTGGTGTGTCAGGTGCAAGAGGCGTGCCGGGGGCGGATCGGGGTTAAAGCGTGAAGGGGGTCACACGGGTGGCAGCGTTCTGCCGCCGCGGCGTCAATCTTCCGACGTCGTGTCGCCGGTGACGATGTTCAGTTTGCGGAGTTTCTCGACCAACGTCGTGCGACGCAGACCAAGAAGGCGCGCAGCGTGAGCTACCGTACCGCCCGAGCGAGCCAACGCCTGTTCGATCAGACGGCGCTCGATGGAGAGAAGATGCTCGCGAAGGTCGAGGCCCTCTTCGGGCAACACGGCCAGCGTCTGCGAGCTGAGAGTCGGGCTGTCGGCGATGACGGGCAGACCCGCACGCGCCTCGAGGACTTCCAACACATCGTCGTCGTCGAGAGCGGCGGCTTGACCCTCTATGGCAATTGCTTGCGAGGGATCGTCGAGAGCAGTGACGCAGAGCGAGCTGTCGAGCGTCGCAACTTCGAGTTTCCAGTCAACCGGCGGCCGGTACTTCGGCGGCAGGTCGGGGACGTCTACGACGCGTCCCGCGCAGACAATCGAGAGACGTTCGATCAGGTTCGCGAGTTCGCGAACGTTTCCGGTCCAAGTGCACAACGCAAGCGCGCCGAGCGCACGCGGCGAGAGTTGGACCTGGCCACGGCCCTCCGCGAGGTTGTGCGCGATGAAGTCGCGAACGAGCAGAGGAAGATCCTCTACGCGCGAGCGCAACGCCGGCATCTCGATGGGGAAAACGTTGATTCGGTGAAAGAGGTCTTCGCGGAAGGTGCCGCGCGCGATCGAATCCTCGAGGTTGCGATGGGTCGCCGCAACGATCCGGACGTTGCAGCGGATCGGCACATGGTTGCCGACACGCTCGAAGACGCGCTCCTGCAGGACGCGCAGCAGCTTGACTTGCATGGTCGGGCTCATGTCCCCGATCTCATCCAGGAACAGGGTGCCGCCTTCGGCGATCTCGAAGCGTCCCTTGCGGGAGGCGACGGCGCCGGTGAATGCCCCTTTCTCGTGTCCGAACAGCTCGGACTCCAGCAGATCCGCGGGAATGGCGCCGCAATTGACCGCCACGAAGGGGCGATTGCGACGCGGGCTGAGATCGTGAATGGCGCGGGCCGCGACTTCCTTGCCGGTGCCGGACTCGCCGAGTACCAGGACCGTGGATTCGTGAGCAGCGACCTGGCGGATCAGGGCGACGACTTCGCGGATGGGAAGCGAGGTGCCGGTCGGCATCCGAGCGCGACGCTCATCCAGATTGACCACGCCGAGAGCGTTCTCTCGCGCCTCGACCTTCGCTGCGCCGGCGACGAGACTCGAGATGTATTCCGCAACCGCCATTGAGACCCCTTGTTCTTCGAGGCCCTATGTTGAGTTTCCGGCGGTGGCCGTGCTGAGACGTACTTCTAAAGTTGTGCCGGTTTCGCGACATAACCCCCGTGACCTGGATCACGGTCGTGGGCGAAAGCGGTGCAATACGACTTAATCACCCGAAAAACAGGTGGTTACGGTAAATACCAGTAGACGCGACCGGGGCACGTCGCAGCGCGGCAAAACGACGCGGCGGGTCAGATGCGGCGCGGCTGGCGGCTGCCGGCGATCTGACGCCGGTGGCGTCGGAACGCCAGCTTCTCGATCAGATCGGCAACCGTCTCACCCACCGGCAGGAAGCGGACCTTGATGTGGCCGTCAGGCGTGACGTTCGTCACACGACCCGGCAATCGCAACGGGTCGGCCAGGCTGTCGTGCAGATAGATTTCGGCGATACCCTGGGCACCGGCTTCCGGCAAGGGGCCACCGGCATTGCGCCAGACACACCCGAGGGCATTGAAGCGAACCGGCACAGAGGCCGGTCGCGGCCGGTTGGCCGCCAGAATCTGACCGACCAGGTCGAGCAGCAGGTTGATCTTCAGCTCGAGCCGCATCAGATCCGCATGGGCCGGCGCGTTCTCGTCCTGCTTCTCCGTCGGCCCGTGCTCCTCCATCGCATCCCAGGCCTGCAGGAGCTTCACGTTGCGATCGGCAAACGCCGCCGCCATTTCACGGTCGGTCGGGTTCGGCGTGGGACGCCACTGCACGGGGAGCACCGACTGGAAAGCCAGCTCCTCGTAGAGCACTACTGTGTCGGCGCCGTCGAACATGCGAGCCTCCATGATGGTGGGCTGGTTTCGGCACGGGACGCCTGAAACGACCAGCTACTCCTCTATAGCACGGCCGCGCGCGACTGGCGCGCTTCCGGCGGCAACAGGACCCAGGCCGAGCGGATCTCCCGCAACAGGTGCGTCACTTCGTCCAGGATCTCCACGTTGTTCTGCAGGTTGGCGCTGATGAGCTGCCGCGACATGTAGTCGTAAAGGTCGTCGAGGTTGGCGGCGATGACGCCACCGGCCTTGAGATTGAGGCTGGTCTTCAACTCGTCGATGATCATCACGGCCGCGCTCAGCAGCCGGTTCTTCTCGGTCAGCTCCTGGTGTTGGATGCGGCCGCGAGCCAGGGCGATGCGCTCGAGCGCGCCGTCCATCAACATCAGGATCAACTTGTGCGGATCTGCGGCCGCGACTCCTCCGTGGGCGGATACGGAACTGTAGGCGGCGCTGGCGGCACGATATTGGGCGGCTGGTGGCATATGGCTTGAGTCGGCTTAAGCTCGAATGGAGCATCTCCTGGTGCGAGGTTAGCGGCGTGGGGAAAGCCAACTTGAGAGAGCCAGGACTGGAGGCTCAGCCGCGACGTACGTCGCGCTCTGGGGCCTAAAGCCCACGGCGCGGGTGCCGATAACCTTCCGGGAGCGCTCTATCCGCGCTATGCGAGGTTCGATCGAGCCGCAGCGCTCAGCCCGCCACCCGATCGATTGCGGTCAGGTTTGTCGCGGTCTCGTCCAGGAAGTAGCGCCGTACGCTCATCGCCTGCTGCAGTTTGCCCTTGCGGACGAAGGCTTCGTACAACAGATCCTTCACGACCTCGAGCACCAGACCTGCCTCGTAGCTGTCCAGCAATTGCAGGTTGGGCCTGGGATCGGCCTCGGCGCCGAACAGGATGCTCTTGAGCTTGCCGAACGTCTCGGGCGCGATGTTGACCATCTGTCTGACTTCGTTGAGCTCGTTGAACAGCCGCAGCTTGCCGGCCTCGCCGAGATCGAGGAATGCTGCCTGCGCGGTGCGCCGGCACATGGAAGCGAACGCGTTGAAAGCGCCGGCCGTGAAACACAACAGCGCTTCCTTGAACAACGTTTCCACGTCCTCGGGCAGATACATGAAGGTGAACTTCTCACGTGCCCGCTCGACTTCGGTGAACTGCGGCGACAGCTCGATGCGCGCGGCCCCGTAGATGCGCACCGAGAAGCGCAGAAAGATCGGGGCGTGGCACGCGTCGCACATGTACACGATGCCAACCTGTTTGGGCTTGTGAGCCTGCAGATCGGCGAAACGTGGCACGGCCGTTGGTGTGATGTGGGCAACTGCCTGACAATGTGGGCACGTCAGGACGAGATTCTCTTCCTGATCGTGATTCAGACGGCTGGCCGAGTCGATGTGCACCGACATGGTGTTGTACCGGCTGCGCGGCCGGTCACCTGTTATCCCCGTTGTTCGTGACAGTCTAGCCCATCGGGTCGCGGTACACCCGGTTTTCGCGTTGTCGCGTTATGTCGCAGGCGGCGCCTTCGCGAACGCCACGATCCGGTCTGCGATCTGTGAGTACTCGCCGCTGAAATGGTGGCCCTTACCGATGTGCTCACGCGTGATTTTGCCGTTGGCGGTCGGGCAGATCGTGTCCTTGTCACCTTCGCCGTACAGACAAAGCACCGGGACCGCGCCGAGGGCCGTCAGTTCGGGCTGCGTCGCCGGCCCGCCCGAATCCCCGCCGATCCAGTCGGCCACGCTCACTTGGAAGGACGCGTTTGCCGACAAACCGAGGAGGCTGAGGCTGAGGAGCTGGCTCTTCAGATCGGGCGGCAGGCGGTTGACGATGAACGGCAACGCGTCCGCGCCGAAAGAATAGCCAACGAGTAACACCCGTGTTTTGTTCCACGCAGCCAGATAGTGGCGAATGACTCGGGCAACATCCTTCGCCGCCCCGGTCGGGGTGCGTTCGGACCAGAAGTATTTCAGTGAATTCAGGCCGACCGTCGACACCCCGTCCGCGGCCAGGCGTGTCGCCAACTCCTGGTCGAGCCCCGCCCAGCCTCCATCCCCGGTGAGCAACAGCGCGAAGGTGTCGGAGTCTGAGTTGCCCTCGGCACGCACTTCGGTCACCGGCAGGTCGTCTATGTCGGCAGGACGGGCGGCAATCCTGCTTTGCTGGGGTGCGTTGAGCCGGCGATACGCTTCGAGGAATTGCGGCATCCAGTTGCGCTCTACGGAGAAGCCGTGGCCGACCGCAGGGAGGCGGATCACTTGCGACATCGGCGTCTGGGCAGCGAATGCATCGACCGCAGGGGGGCTGCAGACTTCGTCCTTCTGACCCTGCAGAGCGATCCAGGGCTGCTTGAGGGTTTTGGCCGGATCGACCACCCATTCGCCCTTCTGCAACTTGCCCTGTCCGGGGGCGTAGTGAAGTCCTGTTCCGGGGCAGAGCGCGGCGCCGCCGAAGTCCTGGTCCGCGCAGAAGCCCAGGCTCATCGCGCCTTCGAAAGTTCCAGTGGGCGATTGCACGAGGGCCGCGTATACGATGGTTGCACCGGAGGAGTAGCCGACGAGCACCGGCACGTGATATTCGCTCACGCCGAGTTCCTTCTGGATGCGGTGACTCAACGTTTCGAAGTCACCGGCGAGGCTCTGGCAGACCGGGTCCGCCTTCTGCGCCGAAGCCTTGAGCGATGCAATGTAACGTCGAATGTCGATGCCGATGACGACTGCGCCGTCATCGCGCAGAGCCTTCGCCATGTCCGTCACTCCTAACTTCCAGCCGCCGTCGCCGGAGACGAAGATGGCAACACTACGGGAGGTGCCGTCGGGTACATAGACGGTGGCGGTGCCGAAGCGGCCGGCGGGCATTTGTCGTGGCGCCGTGCCAACGGCGCTGCGGGCAGGCGCGGCACCCGGCGCGGTGTCCGCGGCCCGCGCGCTCTGCAGCAGCGCGAGGGTTAACGACAAGGCAATGAAAGCCTGGCGGATCATCGCGCGAACAACTCCTTCATTCCTCCCGCAATCAACATCGACACGTCGACGAGGACCCGCGGAAGGGCGATACCGCCCCGGGCGACCAGGTACTTCGGCTCCCACTCGGGGTCGAATTTGGTCTTGTAACGCCGCAGACCCTCGAAGTTGTAGAAGTGCTCGCCATGGCGGAAGACGAAATTGCCTACCCGGTGCCAGGCGGGAGCGAGCGGGTGGCGTTCGAGGCCGGACAGCGGAGCCATGCCGAGGTTGAACCAACGATAGCCCTGAGCGCGCCCCCAGAGCATGAGCTCGATGAACAGATAGTCCATGCTGCCGCGTGGAGCGTCGGGCCCGAATCGCATCAGATCCACCGACAGCTCTTCCTTGGTGCCCGACAACCAGAGATTCGCGAACGCGGTCGGGCTTCCCTCGCAGCGAACGACTGCGATCGGAAAGTTACGCAGGTAGTCGGCGGAGAACGCACCCATCGAGAAGCGCTTCTCGCCTGTCGACTTGCCCGCCAGCCAGGAGTCTGAAATCCGCTCGAGCGTCGGCAGCAGTTGCGGTAGGTCCTCTGCCGAAATGACCTCGAAGGAGGCACCGTCTCGTTGTGCACGCCGGTGCGCCTGACGCAGGTCGGCACGCGCGCCGCCTTCAAGTGAGAACTCAGTGAGATTGACGCGGGCTTCCTCGCCAATCTTCAGCGCCGCGAGTCCGAGGTCGACATAGAGGGGCAGCCGGTCGCCGCTGGCCTGATAGAAGACCGTTTGCCCGGCGTGATGGTCGGACATCTCGCGAAAACGCCACACCAGCTCCTCGGCCTTGTCACTGGGACCGATCGGATCGCCGAGGGCGATCCAGCTGCGGCCCGCGATCTGATACATGACGAAGGCGGCGCCGTCTTCGCTGAACAACAGTCGCTTGTCGCCGGTCAGCGCGGCGTTGGCGACAGTCAGGTCGGAGGCGGCAATGACGGCGCGGGCGCGATCCAGATCCGAGGGGCCTGCCACGGACGGTTCGGGCCGGGCGGGGCGCAGCATATTCGTTGCCAGGTAGGCGAGCGCGAGCACGACCACGACAAGCGAGGCTCGCAACATGCGGGGGGCGTTGCCATCCAGAGCGAATGTCCACCACAGCTCCCTCGTGTAGTCGACGTGCCGGTAGGCAATGAATCCGATCCAGACGGCGGCGGCGATGACGCCGCAGATGCAGACGATCCATACGGGAGTGAACCGTTCCGAAACAAGCGCAGTGGGACGGTGGAACGCGCGCTTACCGAACACTAACACGCCCAACACGAGAGTGAGGAAGATGGCTTCCTCGAAGTCGAGTCCTTTCAGGAGCGAGGCAAAGATGCCCGCGACCAGCAGCCAGAAGGTGATGTGGTAGGCCGCCTCCACCCGGCGGAACAGTGCCCGCGCGAGGATCAGCAGCCCCAGGCCGATGACGCTGCCGGCGAGGTGCGAGGCTTCGAGGACGATCAGCGGCACGAAGCTGTAGAGCAAACCGAGGCGCTCGTTGACTCCCGGCGTCGCACCCGAGAGCAGCAGCAGCGCGCCTGCGATGAACGTGAGGCCACCGGCGATTTGCGGAACGACGGGAGCGATGTAGATCGCCGCGAGCTCTTGGGCGCGCGCAATCCGGCCGCGCTGCGCAGACAACTCCTTGCCTGCAAACAGGAGCGCACCGAAGATCAGGGGGGCGAGGTAGTAGATGGCGCGATAGGCGAGCAGTGATCCCAACAGGGCATCCGGCGGCACCTGCGGCAGTGTCAGGATGATGACGGTCTCGAACACTCCAATGCCGCCGGGGACGTGACTGATGATGGTGGCGATGACGCCTGCCGCATACGCCCCGAGGAAGGCGACGAAGCTGATGTCGGCTCCCGGCGGAAGCAGCGACCACAGCACCGCGCCAGCCAGACTCATGTCCCCCACTGCCATGCAGATCTGCGTCAGTCCGATTGCTGGACCCGGCGCGCGGAGCGCCCAACCGCGTATCTCGAGCGCGGTTTTGGAAACGGACGACCAGATGCCGTAGCCGGCGACCGCCGCAAGGAGCAGAACGCCCACGGTGAGTGACAGGCCTCGGTGCAGGTGCAGAACGGTGACCGCGTGGGTCGGCCCCATGAGAAACGAGACTCCCGCGATCGTCGCGAGCCCGATCCCGATCGAGAGGCTGCAGAACCCCGAGATCGTCGCGACATCGACGGCCGTGACACCGGCTGTGGCGTAGAGCCGGAATCGGATGGCCGCGCCGGTGAAGGCGGCGAAGCCCAAGGTGTGACCGAAGGAGTAGGCAATGAACGAGGTAAAGAGGATGCGGCCGTAGTCGATCGCCTTGCGCAGATACCTGAGCGCGAGGACGTCGTAGAAGCTCAGTAGCCAGTAGCTCGCAGCGGTGAAGGCGAACGCTGCCAGCACGCTCTTCCTGGGAATCGCGTGCAGATGGCCGAACACGTTCTTCATGTGGAGCTGCGCGAGCTCCCGATGAAGAACATAGACGACCAGGCCGAATACGAGCAGGGCCGCAAGCGGCCCTACCCAACGCAATACGCTGCGCTCTTCGTCCTGCTTCACGGAGCGTGCTTCATCGAGCCTGGTTTATCTGGCCTGTTTCATCGGGTCAGGGGCTTGTACTTGATGCGATGCGGCTGCGAGGCTTCATCGCCCTTGCGACGCTTGTGGTCCTCGACGTAGTCCTGATAGTTCCCTTCGAACCACACCACCTGGGAGTCACCCTCGAAGGCGAGGATGTGGGTCGCGATGCGATCGAGGAACCAACGGTCGTGCGAGATCACCACCCCGCAGCCGGGGAAGCTCAGTAGCGCCTCCTCCAGGGCCCGCAAGGTTTCGACATCCAGATCGTTGGTAGGCTCGTCGAGGAGCAGAACGTTTCCGCCGGACTTGAGCACCTTCGCGAGGTGAACGCGGTTGCGCTCGCCTCCCGACAGATCGCCGATGAGCTGTTGTTGCTGGGTACCCTTGAAATTGAACCGTCCGACGTAGCCGCGCGAGGGTGTCTCGTAGTTGCCGACTTTGATCATGTCGAGGCCGCCGGAGATTTCCTGCCAGACGGTTTTCTTGTCGTCCAGCGTCTGACGCGACTGATCGACATAGGCGAGCCGCGTCGTGGCCCCGAGGCGAATCTCACCGCCATCGGGCTTCTCGACCCCGGTAAGGAGGCGGAACAACGTGGTTTTGCCGGCACCGTTGGGGCCGATGATGCCGACGATGCCGCCACGCGGCAGGTTGAATGACAGGTTGTCGAACAACAGTCGCTCGCCGTAACCCTTGCGCAGGCCTTGAGCTTCAATGACCAGATCACCGAGACGTTCCCCCGGGGGAATGTAGATCTCGTTGGTCTCGTTGCGCTCCTGGAACTCCTTCGAGGAGAGCTCCTCGAAGCGTTGCATGCGCGCCTTGCTCTTGGCCTGCCGCGCCTTGGGATTCTGACGCACCCACTCGAGCTCGCGCTCGAGCGTCTTGCGCAGAGCCTCGCGCTCGCGCTCCTCGAGTTTCAGGCGCTGCTCCTTCTGTTCGAGCCAGGAGGAGTAGTTGCCGTGCCACGGAATTCCGTGTCCGCGGTCGAGCTCGAGGATCCACTCCGCGACGTTGTCGAGGAAGTAACGGTCGTGGGTTACGGCAATGACCGTGCTCGGATACTCCTCGAGGTACCGCTCGAGCCAGGAGATGGATTCGGCATCCAGATGGTTCGTCGGCTCATCCAGCAGCAGCATGTCAGGGCCCGACAGAAGCAGGCGGCACAGCGCCACGCGGCGTTTCTCGCCGCCGGACAGCTTGGCGATGCTCGCATCCCAGGGCGGCAGGCGCAGCGCGTCCGCGGCGATCTCGAGTTTGCGTTCGAGTTCCCAGCCGCCGACCGCATCGATCTTGTCCTGCAGCTTCGCCTGCTCCTCGAGCAGCGAGTTCATCTCCTCCTCGGAGACTTCCTGCGAAAATCGCTCGCTGATCTGGTTGAAGCGCTCGAGGTTGCGGAAGTCCTCGCCGAGTCCTTCCATCACTGTCTCGCGCACCTGCCTGGCAGGATCGAGCTGTGGCTCCTGCGGTAGATAGCCGACACGAATGCCCGACTGCGGGCGCGCTTCGCCGTCGATGTTCGAGTCCAGACCGGCCATGATCTTCAGGAGCGATGACTTGCCCGAGCCGTTCAGGCCGAGCACGCCGATCTTGGCGCCGGGGAAGAAGGAAAGACTGATGTCGCGAAGGATCGTGCGCTTGGGCGGCACGACCTTCGAGACGCGATTCATCGTGTAAATGTATTGAGCCATGCGGGTCCGGGTTCGGTGGTTGAGAGCGCCGCCTGCCGCGGCACGGGGTGCCCCCATTATCCCCGAACCGCCTCTTGCTTGGCGATGGTCGCACCCCCGCCTAAGTGCTAGGCTCCCCGCGGGAATTCCCCCCGAACAGGACCGCCGGCCGCACCATCCACATGACCGAAGCGTCTGATACGAATCGCGGCGTGGGGGTCGTTGTGAGCGAGCGTCTGGCTCGATACGGGTTCGGGGACGGACATCCGTTCGGTCCTGACCGCCATGCGGCTTTTGTGCGTGAGTTCGAAGCACGCGGACTCAACCGGCGGGTGCGAGTCCTCGAGCCGCGCGACGCAACGTACGACGAGCTGACTTCATTTCACACACCTGCGTACGTCGATTTTGTGCGCGAGCGCTCCCTTACCGGACAGGGCTTTCTGGACGGTGGCGATACACCGGCATTTCGTGGAGTGTTTGACGCGGCATCGATCGTAGTGGGTGCAACCCTCAATGCCACCGACGCCATCATGTCGGGCGGATGCCGTCGGGGGTTTGTGCCGATCGCCGGGCTGCACCATGCGGGTCGGGATCGGGCGGCGGGCTTTTGTGTTTTCAATGATTGCGGGGTTGCGATCGAGCTGCTTCGCAAGCGCTCGGGGCTCGAGCGGATCGCCTACGTCGATATCGACGCGCACCACGGTGACGGGGTGTTCTACGGTTTCGAGAACGATGCCGGAGTGATTTTCGCCGACCTGCACGAGGACGGGCGTTATCTCTATCCGGGCACCGGCAGGCTCGAGGAGACCGGTGCGGGCGCTGCGCGGGGGACGAAACTGAACCTGCCTCTCCCGCCGGGGGCCGACGACACGGTGTTCGCTCAGGAATGGCCCAAGGTGATTGCCCACCTCGAGCGCTTCGAGCCCCAATTCATCATTCTTCAGTGCGGCGCCGATAGTCTCGAGGGTGACCCGATCACCCATCTGCGGCTGTCGCCCAAGTCGCATGGCCGCGCTGCACTGGAACTCTCCCAGCTCGCCGACCGGCTCGGGCACGGGCGCGTTCTCGGCCTCGGGGGCGGGGGCTACAACCGCGGGAATATCGCCCAGGGGTGGAACGCCGTGGTCGAAGGGCTCCTGGCGTAGCAGCTGCCCAGCTGGCCGGGCGGACGCAGGGTGGCTTCTAAGCGCCCTCAGCCGGATCTGCGCCATGCCAAAGGGGATGTGCGGTTACCGCCCCCTCTCGATCCGGTACACTAGGCGGCTTCCTTTCTTACCGCGGACGGGTTGCGTACATGTTTCGGACGACGATGAAGATCGAGGGCTTCGACCCTGAACTGGACAAGGCGCTCAAGGGCGAGAGGCGCCGCCAGGAGGATCACGTCGAACTGATCGCGTCGGAGAACTACACGAGCCCACGCGTTCTGGAAGCTCAAGGTTCCGTCCTGACCAACAAATACGCTGAAGGGTACCCGGGGAAGCGGTACTACGGCGGCTGCGAGTACGTCGACATCGCCGAGCAACTGGCGATCGATCGCGCCAAGAAACTGTTCGGCGCTGCGTACGCCAACGTCCAACCTCACTCGGGTTCGCAGGCGAATGCCGCGGCGTATTTCGCGCTCGTACAACCGGGGGATGCGATTCTCGGTATGAGCCTCGATCATGGCGGCCATCTGACTCACGGGGCCAAGGTCAATTTCTCCGGCAAGTTCTTCCGCGCTGCGCAGTACGGGATCCGTCCCGATACCGGCGAGATCGACTACGACCAGGTGCAAAGGCTTGCGGAAGAACATCGTCCCAAAATGATCGTGGCCGGTTTTTCCGCCTACTCGCGAGTGATCGATTGGGCGCGCTTTGGCGCCATCGCCAAGGGTGTGGGTGCCTATTTCGTGGTCGACATGGCGCACGTCGCGGGGTTGGTCGCTGCTGGCCTCTACCCCAATCCGATCCCACATGCCGACGTTGTGACCACCACGACGCACAAGACTCTGCGCGGCCCTCGCGGCGGACTGATTCTGGCCCGCGCAAACGACGAGATCACGAAGAGGCTCGCGTCGCTCGTGTTCCCGGGCACGCAGGGCGGCCCGTTGATGCACGTGATTGCCGCGAAGGCCGTTGCGTTCCTCGAAGCCTTGCAGCCCGAGTTCAACGACTACCAGCGTCAGATTCTGGTCAACGCCCGTGCGATGAGTGCGCGCCTGATAAAGCGGGGGTTCAAGATTGTCTCGGGCGGCACTGACAACCATCTGTTCCTCCTCAGCCTGGTTGAAAGGAACATCACGGGTAAGGATGCGGATGCGGCTCTGGGTCGCGCCAACATCACCGTCAACAAAAATGCGGTGCCGAACGATCCCCGTCCTCCGACCATTACCAGCGGCTTGCGCCTCGGAACTCCGGCATCGACTACGCGGGGCTTCAAGGAGAAGGAGATCGAGCAGGTCGCCGACTTCCTGGCGCAGATCATCGATGCCGAGGGAGCGCCCTCGGAGGTCGAGAAGGTCCGCCCGCAAGTCGTCGAGCTCTGCCGCCAGTTTCCGGTGTATTCGTAAACTTCCATGCACTGCCCCTTCTGCGGTCACGTCGAAACCAAAGTCAACGACTCCCGCCTGGCCGGCGAGGGGCGGCAGATTCGACGTCGCCGTGAATGTCTCTCGTGTGGCGAGCGGTTCACTACCTTCGAGAACGCTGAGCTCGTTATGCCTGTCGTTGTGAAGGGAGATCGCAATCGCGAGACGTTTGACGAATCGAAATTGCGCGGCGGCATGGAGAAGGCGCTGGAAAAGCGCCCCGTGTCTCGTGAAGCCATCGACGAGGCAGTTAGCCGCGTAGTGCACAAGGTGCGCACTCTCGGCGACCGTGAGGTTCAGGCCCGCGTCATCGGAGAGTTGGTGATGGACGAGTTGCGACAACTCGACGAGGTCGCCTACGTGCGCTTCGCCTCCGTCTATCGGCAGTTCCAGGACGTCGAAGCATTTCATGAAGAGATCGAGAAGCTGCGGCGTCAGCGCGTTTCGACTCCGGCTCGTGAACCCCGGCGTGCACACAAGAGGGATGGGGTGCGCGAAGCGAACACGGATCAGTTACCCCTGTTGCCCGGGGAGGGCGGTCCAGCCGGGGATTCCGGGACGGGCGGTAGCGGCGGCGGCTCGTCGGAACCCGTTCAGTAGTGCGCGCGAATGTTTACTGAGTTCGATAAGACTGCCATGGCTCGCGCGCTCGAGCTGGCGGCTCTTGGGATGGACTCGACAGACCCCAATCCGCGAGTCGGGTGTGTCATCACTCGAGCTGATCGAATCATCGGTGAGGGGTGGCACGAACGGGCCGGTGAGGCGCACGCCGAGGTCGCTGCGCTGCGCTCGATGGAGGAAGGTTTTGCCGATGAGTCACGTGCGGCCGCGGGGACTGCCGGCGGCATCCCCTCAGGGTCCGCTGGCGGCGCGGCTGGCGCGACCGTCTATGTAACCTTGGAGCCCTGTAGTCATTTTGGTCGAACGCCCCCTTGCGCGGATGCTCTGATCGCAGCGGGCGTCTCGCGGGTTGTTTACGCTGTCGTGGATCCCAACCCCCGCGTCAGCGGTGCCGGTGCCGCCAAACTCCAGGAGGCCGGCGTTCTGGTGGAGTCGGGCCTGATGGAGGCCGAAGCCATCGAACTGAATGTCGGGTTCATGAAGCGGAATCAGTTGGGCCGGCCATTCGTACGACTGAAACTGGCGATGAGCCTGGATGGTCGGACGGCGCTTGCCAACGGTCAGAGTCAATGGATCACCAGCGAGGTCGCACGACAAGATGTCCAGTCGTGGCGGGCGCGTAGTTCGGCGGTGATGATTGGTGCTGGAACGCTGGCTGCGGATGACCCGCGGCTTGACGTGCGGCTGCCCGGCGAGGACCGACGGCAGCCCATGCGAGTGGTGTTAGACGCTCGCCTTCGCACGTCTCCTGACGCACGACTCTTCACCACGGGTGGCCAAGTATTGATCTTCACGTCGCCAGACGGTGGAGAGGATGCTGATCCCGAAGCATGGGCCGCGGCGGCCGCCAGACTCTCCGAGCAGGGTGCACGGGTGGAGTACGCCTCGGCCGTTGGCAACCGACTCGACCTCGATTCCGTGTTGGCTCGATTGGCCGAGCTCGAGTGCAACGAGGTGCTCCTCGAGGCGGGCGCGAAGCTCGCAGGGGCCTTCGTGCAGGAATCGTTGGTCGATGAGATGCTGCTTTACGTCGCTCCGAAGCTTCTCGGCCCCCAGGGGTTCCCTTTGGTCGAGATCCCGCAGCTCGAGATGCTGGAGGATGCTCCCGGGTTCGTGATTTACGAGACTGCGCAGGTCGGCGACGACTTGAGAATCCGATTGAGGCCGAAGGAGCGTTGATTGTTTACCGGTATCGTTCAAGACATGGGCACGGTCAAGGCCCGCGAAGAGCGCGGTGGGGACGTTCGTATCGTGATCGAGCTCGACAAAATCGACCCCGCGACGTTGGGACTGGGCGACAGCATTTGTGTTCAGGGATGCTGTCTGACCGTTACGGAAGTATTGGGGCCCGCTTTTGCGGCAGACGTGTCACGCGAAACGTTGTCGCTCACAACCCTCGGGGACCTCAATGTCGGTTCGGCTGTGAATCTTGAGCCGTCGCTTCGGGCTGGTGACTCCCTCGGTGGGCATCTGGTGTCTGGTCACGTAGACGGATTGGCACGGATCGATTCCATAACGGGTGACGCACGGTCTACACGCATCAAGATCGTCGTGCCTGATCATCTCGCGAAGTACATCGCGCGGAAGGGCTCCGTCGCCATTGATGGCGTCAGTCTTACTGTGAACGAAGTTGAGGGATCGACCTTCGGTGTCAACATTATTCCTCACACGCAAACAGTCACGACGTTGGGGCGGCTCGCTCCCGGCGCGCGTGTGAATCTCGAGATCGACCAAGTCGCGCGTTATGTCGAGCGCTTGTTAGGCGAGACTTCGCGCTGAATTTCCGCGCGAGTTGCTAGATTCAGCTGTTAGCGACGACGCTGCCGGCGTGTAGCCGGTGGCCGTCGGGTGGCCCGTGAACTTTCCAGTAGTCGACCAGGCCGATGCGCCGCGCCAAGTCCTGAAATCTCGCGTCTCGTCGGAAGGGCTGCAGTTCCGGTAGCCACAGCAGGCCCCACGCGGAACCCACAAAACCGCGCTGAGCATAGCTGGTCAAGGAGCGATCCATCAATCCGTATGCTGAATCGAGGTCGCCGAGCATCGTGTACCAAACCAACAGTCGCTTGCGCAGGACCTGATCCATCTCTCGCGGCGACAGACGCTCCTCCAGAGTACGCAGGGCCCCGATCGCCCGCGGTCGCAACGATCTGTCATGCATGGCTGCACACATGAGGTCGATGGCCTGCGTTCCGCCCGCTGCGCGCACTGCGGCCGAGGATGACCCCGACAGGAGTATTGCCGCGTCGCCATGTCGCCCTGCGCGCATTGCCAGCTGAGCGCGCAGATCGGCCTGCGGAGTCATTGCAGTAGACTCTCCCAACGCCACGGCTTCGTCGGCCCAACGCAATGCTTCCAGATCGGTTCCCCGCAACGTCTCATGAATGGCCAACATCGTTGCGCCAAATTGGCGCCCCACCGGGGAGCGATACGTTTCCAAAGCTTCCTGTCTGGCCCGCTCGAGATGGCCCACAGCTTGAGACACATAGACGCAGCGCAGACCTTTGACGAAGGGATCGGACGGGCGCGCCGCCGCGTGCCAAAACTGTAGTTCCGCGTCGACCCACTGTCCGCGGAGCGCCTGGACCATTCCCATTGCTGCGAATGCCGAGCCGTCCGCCGAATTGAGCTTGATAGCACGCGTTGCTGCGTCCTCAGCTCGTGCGATAGCGTCATCGACAGGGTAGTCGTACTGCACGGAAGTAGCGTACACAGCTGCCATGAGCGACCAGGCAGACGCCATGTGCGGATCCACTGTTGTTGCTCGCGCAAGGAGACCGAGTGCGCCACGCAGATTGTTCTCGCTAGGAAGAACCGAGAGCCCCCTCGCTTGACTGTAGAGATGTTGCGCGTCTCCGGCAGCCTCGGTGTGTTCCGCCAAGTCGCGGCCGGTAGATTGCGCGGAAGGATCGTTCGGCCGCCCCGTTCTCCTGACAGGCGCGACGAAGCGATATCCGCGACCGGGCACGGTGACGATGAACTTATGCTCGGAGGGACGTTCTCCCAACGCCCGTCTCAGCATCGAGATGTGCTTGTTGAGGCTGTTCTCTTCGGCCGAGGATTGCGGCCAAATGGCATTCAACAGCGTCGCCTTGTCGATGAGCTCGCCAGGATGCTCGACGAAATAGGTCAGTGTGTCGAGCACGCGTGGGGGCAGCCGGATGGGTTGACCGCCTGCGAGCGCTACGAGCCAGCGGCGGTGCGTGTCCAGCCGGTAGCCGCCGAACTCGTAGCACGTTGCGAGCTCCGCCTCTGGCATTGCCAGCCCTCACCTTACTCGTCAGATTTAGTCAGCTCACTGCAAGGAATGATCAGACATCGCCGGGTATTGTGCAACCGCACTCAGGCCGCCTCGCGAGGGTTGCTCAATGACGACGAAAAGCGCACTTGCCGTGCGGGTTGTGCCGTTACTCGTGTTGTTCGCGCTTGCCGACAGCGCGCTCGCGCATCACTCCTTCGCGCTTTTCGACTTCAAGAGCGAGCGCGAACTGGAAGGTACGGTCAAGGAGTTCCAGTGGAACAATCCGCATTGCTTCATCCAACTGCTGGTGGCCGGCGGCGGCGGCACGCAGGAGTGGAGCATCGAGATGACCAGCCCGTTGCATCTGCTGCAAAACGGCTGGGGCCCCCGCCTGGTGAAGGCCGGAGACGCGCTCGTGGTCACGATCCATCCGATTCGGGATGGCGGTCACGCCGGCAGCTACGTGCGAGCCCGGACGCGCGACGGAGCGCCGATAGATCCCCCTCCACCACCGGGCAAGCGCCCAGCGGTGCCTCCCGGAGGTGGCCGATGAGGTCGGGTTGGATGGTCCTGGCCCTTTCAGCCCTCCTCGCGGCGGTTGCGTCCGCGACGCCGCCGAATACCCGGCAGCGGATCCAGTCGTTCCGCTCCCTGCCGAACTGGTCGGGCCTGTGGCAGCAGGTGGGCGTGACGCCCGACGCGACCGGCGAGACCGTGGAGAGTGCTGAGGAATTGCGCGCCGGCTTCCTGGCGCACCCCCCCTACAACCCGGAATGGGAGGCGCGCGCGCGGGAGCTACAAGGGGCCACTGCCGATCAAGTTGTCGGGCACACGACGTGCACGTGGGGCGTCCCGATGGTGATGGTGCAGTCGCCCTTGATGTTCGAGGCGTTGGTCACACCGGAAGAGACAGCGATGATCTTCTCCGGTCGCGAGATTCGTCACATTTACACCGATGGGCGAGGTCATCTGAGCCGCGATCGCCTCTTCCCCACCCACTGGGGTGATTCGATCGGGCACTGGGAGGGACAGGTGCTCGTCATCGAGACGATCGCCGTGGACTCGCCGACGATATTCGAATGGGACAGCGCCGGAGGCCAACTCGTGGGACTCTTCAGCGACCAGGTTCACTATCGCGAGCGCATCACGCGGGTCGAAAAGGACCTGCTTCAGGACGAGTTGACGATCATCGATCCCGTGTCACTCACCCGGCCCTGGACTTTGACCCGTCAGTATCATCGAGTCGTCAATCCATACATCGATCGAATGATTCACGAGGATTGCGAAGGCCGCGATCGCAATCCCGTCGTAAACGGAAAGATCACGTTGCAGCAACCCGAGTGAGCAATGGCGTGACGATCTGCGCCAACCGTTCGGCCGTCAAAGCCGGCGTCTTTTCCTTCCAACCATCCAACACGAGCCGGCCGTCGCGGTCGATGACGAAGCTGACGGGCAGTCGCCAGATCCGACCGTAACCCGGACAACTGGCGTTCGCGACCAAGCCACTGGGAAAGCGCAGAGTCTGCGAGACCTTCTGGACCGCGGCGAGGTCTTCCGGTGGATCGAGCGTGATTCCGATCACGCGCAGCCCTTTGGATTCATATTCTTCGAAATACCGGGAAAGCAGCGGCAACTCTTCGCGGCACGGTTCGCAGTAAGTCGCCCAAAAGGTCAGGATCACCACGTGGCCGATCAAGTCGGTGGTCGAGATCTTGTCCCCGCTGAGGGTCACGAGACTGGCGGTCGGCGCTTTTGCGCCGACATGCAGGTCGTTGGCCTGCGCGGTAAGTCCGCGCAGGCCCAGGCTGGTGAGAGCCGTAGCGATGCCGCCGCGCAAGAGTGCGCGGCGGGAGAAGCGGGGCAACAACATCCCATGAGCGTTACGCATATCCGAGGTGCGGGAGTGCTCATCACAAGGCATAACTGACTCCAACGCTGGCAGTGTAGCGCGGGAATAGCTGGTAGCCGTACAAGTTGCTGTACACCGGGATCTGCACAAATCCAAAGGCGTGCAACCTGGTGGTCACCTGCGCAGTCAGCCCGGGGCTGATGTACGCGACTGTTCCCGCCGTGCTCTGGATGTCCGCGAGCTCGCCTTGGTCGCGAGACTTGTGCAGCAGGTTTACCTGCAACTGCGGAACCCAGCGGGGATTGGCTTCGTAACGCAAGCCGAAGCTTGCCGTCAAGGAATTCCCTGGCCGAAAGTCGTTGCCGGGCTGATCCAGATGATGTTTGACGGCGCTCTGGAACTGCGCGTTTGCGAAGAAATCGAAATCCTGGCTGATCGCCCGATAGAAGTACGCGCCGACGATCACATCGGTGCTGCCCGTGCCTGGCTGCAGGCTGGCGTCCAGCGGCGTGCCTGCGTTCGGTCCGCCATAGAAGTCGATGGCTGTACCGTAGTGACCGGTCGGCAGCTTCACGCCGAGCTGTACGCCGAGGTTGTGAGTCGGCAGAAATCCCTGATAGCTGCCGATCAGCTTCACGTCGCCCAGACTGGAGCTGCGCGAGCTGCTCAGCTCGTTGAGCGGCTCCTCGGAGTCGAAGTCGCCATACGTGGAATGCGTACGAACGGCATAGGGCACGAGCAGGTTGATGTTCCAGTTTGTTGTCGGGGTATAGCTGATGCCCGCCGTGATGTAGCGGTTGAGGGTCTCCCGCTCCAGCTCGCTATCCTCCGGGACCGTCGAAATCGAGTGCGTCCCGCTGCGCAGCTCGTCTTGGTGGATGTAGTCGTATTCGACGCTTACTCGCCAACCGGTTAGAGCCGAGTAGCCCATCGCGGCGTCGGAGCTGAGCGTGCACCCGCAGGAGGCGCACGCATGCGCGCTGTTGTATGTAAAGAGAGTGAGGGGCAGGAGCAGCGCCGCTGCCCCCGACCCGAAAGCCCGAGTTGTCATTTTTTCGCACCTGAATCCAAGCCAAAGAGACGTGGCGCGGACGGCCGGTCTCCTGGAGAGCGGGCCGAGGGCGCTACGAAGGTGGAATCGATCAGGCGTTCGCGGGAGGTCCGCGAGGAGACTGCTGTCGGGAAGGACCGAAGGGAGAGAAGGTTTGTGCGACTTCTGTCGGCAGCGCAACGACGCCGGCTACTGCCGGAGGTCGGACGACCGGCAGCGCAGGTAGCGGAGCCGGACCGGCACTCTGGGCGTACGGACAGGTTGGGTCGAGAAGCGCGTGGTGGTTAGCGTGCTCGTCGTGCCCTGCAGCGGAGTTGGTATGGTCGCCGTGCCCCGCGTGGTGGTTGGCGTGCTCGTCGCCCACATTGTCGTGATGGTGCGCGGCACCGGCAGCCGTTGCATCGGAGTCGCACAGTACGATGGCTAGCCCACCGTCGACCGGCTCCAGCATGTACCCGGCGGGAACCAGGGCGCGAAGGCAGAGCAACGCCAGGACGAGGGGGGCGGCCCAATGGTTTACCCGGCTTACTCGCCTGCGGCGCTGATTCTGTCGAATGGTCCGTCGGGGAATCACGGGAGCAAGATGCCTCAAAGGCCGGTGAAGGATCAAGTGTGTTGCCGGGGCGCAGCAGCTCCACGGTGAGACTGCGCAAGGGTGTGGCCGGGCCGTAGCGGCTGCACGGTGAGACCGCGCGAGGGTGTGGCCGGGCCGCAGCGGCTGCACGGCGCTGGCGGCCGGTCCGGGCACGCGTTCCCGAAGAAGCCCGTATACTGCCCGTAACTCAAGCGATTCTTCGGCACACCATGGCAAACGTATTCCCCATCAGCGGCAAGGGCCCCGGTGCTCCCGGCGCTTCGGGTGGTTCGTCCGGTTCTTCCGAGGCCGGCACCGCCACCGCCTTCAACACGGTCGAGGAGATCGTCGCGGACATGAAGGCCGGACGGATGGTCGTCATCGTCGACGACGAGGACCGGGAAAACGAAGGTGACCTGATCATGGCGGCGGAGCGCGCCACGCCCGAGGCGGTTGCGTTCATGATCCGCCACACGAGCGGCATCATCTGCGTTCCCATGGAAGAGGAAACGCTGGCGCGGCTCGATCTTCCACAGATGGTTCAGGCCAACAGCGACTCCTACCGGACCGCATTCACGGTCTCAGTAGACCTGCGATACGGTACGACCACAGGTGTGTCTTCCCACGATCGCGCGGCGACCATTCGGGCGCTCGCCGATACCAACTCGACCGCGCAGCAGTTTGCTCGACCTGGACATATCTTTCCCTTGCGTCCGCGCAAGGGTGGAGTACTGGTCCGTGCGGGTCACACCGAAGCCGCCGTGGATCTGTGTCGTCTGGCGGGTCTCAAGCCGGCGGGCGTGCTGTGCGAAGTCATGAACGACGATGGCACCATGGCCCGTCGCCCGCAGCTCGAGGAGTTCCGCGCTCGGCACAACTTGAAGATGGGCTCGATCGCCGACTTGATCCGGTATCGGCTGCGCAACGAGCGCTCCATCGAGCGTCTCTCCGAACAGACCGTCCGAACCGAGTTGGGAGAGTTCCGGTTGTATTCGTACGAGGATCGCGTGAACTCCGACGTGCACCTCGCGCTCGCCCGCGGGCGACTGGACGGACCTGAAGTCCCGCTGGTACGCGTGCACGTCGCAGACACTCTGCGCGACTTGGTTGGCGTGCGCGGCAGGGCGCGGGCTTGGACGCTGCGTGCGGCGATGGCAAGGATCGCGCAGGCCGGCAGCGGTGTAGTTGTAGTGCTGCGGGACCACGAGTCGTCCGGCGATTTGGCCAACGCCGTTCGCTCGCTCAGCGCGACGGCAGACCCTCAGGCCGAGCCGCCTCCGGAAGGTCCTGAAGTGCTTCGGACGTACGGGGTTGGAGCACAGATTCTCAAGGACCTGGGCGTTCGCCGGATGCGAGTGCTATCGGCTCCGAAGCAGATACATGGTATTTCGGCGTTCGATCTCGAGATCGAGGGCTATGTGGGTGAGGAAGCCTGAGGACGATGGATTCCGTGCGTATTGTCGAAGGTGAAGTGACCGCACGCGACCGGAAGGTCGCCGTCGCGGCAGCGCGCTTCAATGATTTCATTGTGTCCAGTCTGCTCAAGGGAGCAACAACCGCGTGGCTGGAGCGCGGCGGAACGCCTGCGGATCTGTTCGTTACGAGGGTTCCCGGAGCGTTCGAGCTTCCGGTCGTTGCGCGCAAGCTGGCCGCCAGCGGCAAATATGACGCTGTCGTTGCGTTGGGCTGTGTCATCCGCGGCGATACGCCTCATTTTGACTACGTTGCCGGCGAGTGCGCGCGGGGGTTGCAGCTTGCGAGCCTGGAAACGGGCGTGCCGATCGTTTTCGGCGTGCTGACCGTGGAGACTGTGGAGCAAGCGCTGGAGCGCGCGGCGACCAGCTCGGCAAACAAGGGCGGGGAGTCCATGGAGACGGCCTTGGAAATGGCCAGCCTGATGGCGCAGATCTGATCGTGTCCACATCGAACCCGAATCATCACTTCGCCGCGACGCGCTCCGTGGCCCGCAAGCTTGCGATGCAGGCGTTGTATCAGTGGCAGTTGAATGCGTGCCCTTGGCAGGACCTCATTCAGGAGTTCCGCGAAGCTGAGGACATGCCCAAAGCCGATCCGGAGTATTTCCGGGCGATCGTCGAGGGTGTGTGGCGCTCCCACACGGACCTCGATTCACAGTTGGCGGGCATGATGGACCGCAAGCCCGAGCTGCTCGATCCCATCGAGCACGCGGTGTTGCTCATCGGACTGTACGAGTTGGGCTCGAGGCCCGAGGTGCCCTTCCGTGTTGCCATCAACGAGGCAGTCAGCCTCGCGAAACGTTTTGGGGCGACCGATGGGCACAAGTTCGTGAATGCCGTACTTGATCGCGCCGCACGGGCGTTGCGGCCGAATGAACACTGACCGTGGGGTTGTCTGAGTTCGAGCTGATCGATCGCTTCTTCCGGCGCGCCGGCGCTCGCCGTCAGGACGTACGCCTCGGGATCGGCGATGACGCAGCGATTCTGGATTCGCCCCTCGGCTACGAGATCGTTGCGGCGCTCGACACCCTGGTCGAGGGAGTTCACTTCCCGGTTGGCTGCGCCGCCGCATCGATCGGCCATCGCGCCCTCGCCGTGAACCTCAGCGACCTTGCCGCAATGGGCGCACGCCCTGCTTGGGCGTTGCTCGCCCTCACGATGAAGGTCGCGGATGAAGCCTGGCTCGAGGAATTCACGGCGGGGTTTGCCGGACTGGCGCGCACGCATCAGGTCGCACTCGTTGGCGGTGACACCACCTCCGGCCCTCTCTGTGTATCCGTCCAGGTGTTGGGCCACGTACCGCGCTCTTCTGCAATGCTCCGTTCAGGAGGCAAGCCGGGGGATCTGCTGTTCGTCTCAGGTACACCCGGAGACTCGGGGGCGGGCCTGCAGCTCGAACTGGGCAAGCTGCAGGGACCTGCGGAGGCGGCGTCCTACCTTCGCGAGAGGTTCCTATACCCGACGCCTCGCGTGGCCCTCGGCGAGCGCCTGCGTCAGTTCGCGAGTGCCTGTATAGATGTCTCGGACGGCTTGCTCGCAGACGCCTCCAAGCTCGCTCGGGCCAGCGGATGTGGGGCCCGGATCCACTACGCAGATCTGCCTGTGTCCGTGGAACTGGTTACCGTCGTCGGCGAGACGCGTGCCCGGGAGCTCGCTTTGACGGGGGGCGAGGACTTCGAGCTTTGCTTCGCAGTGCGGCCCGAAAACGTCGGGGCCCTGCGACAGCAGCTGCCGCCCGATCAGTGGGGCTACCGCAGCATCGGGATGCTCACCGAGATACCCGCGGTCGACGTTTTCGCTCCCGACGCGTCTGTGATGCACTTCTCGCATTCTGGATGGGATCACTTCGGCGTCTGATCCTACCGTGCGACGGGCGGTCGGGATGTTTCCGACCTGAAAAGACCCTGCGGGCTGCGTCACAGTCACTCCGGTAGGGCTGACCTTATGCTGTATCGCGTTTTTCGCTTCACCGCGATTCAACCGCGCCGCCACCGCGAGTCATGTCAGCACCGGTTTCCAAGTCGACCCCATCCCCGAAGCCCGCCGCGCAACGGAAAGTGCCCGAGAAGATCGGCAAGTACGCGGTCATCAAGGAGGTTGGCCGGGGCAGTACCGGAATCGTGTACCTGTCGCACGACGGGTACTACGGGCGCGACGTCGCCATCAAGGTTTACAACAGCGACACGGGCGGAGACGAAGAGCGGGCCCGAATCGCCCGCAAGATGTTCCTCTCCGAGGCACACCTCGTCGGTATGTTGCAGCATCCTCATATCCTGCCGATCTACGACGCCGGTGAGGAGAACGGTCACTGCTACATCGTGACCGAGCATGTGCACGGAGCGCGGACTCTGGCGGCCTATTGCCGCCCCGACAATCTGCTGCGGATCGACGATACGGTCGAGATCATTTTCAAATGCGCGAAAGCGCTGCACTACGCGCACTCGCGTGGCGTGATCCATCGGGACATCAAACCCTCGAACATCATGCTGACGCAGGACAGCGATGTTCGTATCATCGATTTCGGAATCGCGCTGGTGTCGGATTCCGACATCTCGCGCATCGAGGGCATTGCCGGCAGTCCTTCCTACATGTCACCCGAGCAGGTCCAGAGTGTGGACCTGACCAACCGCTCCGACCTGTACTCCCTCGGAGCGGTGATGTACGAGCTGCTGACGGGGTCCCGTCCGTTTCGGGCGGGCAATCTGCAGAAGCTGTTGCACCAGATCGTATATGCAACCCCGCCGCCGATTCACACGCTGAACAAGGACGTCCCGGAAGAGCTCGAGAACGTCGCAGCCATGGCGCTGCAGAAGGAGCCGGAGAAGCGCTACAAGAGCGGCTTGGACTTCGCGGCCGAACTGACACGCGTTCACCAGCATCTGCGCGAGGCGAATTCGCGGATCGACCGTCAGGAGCAGTTTGGCGTCCTGCGGCGGTTGAAGTTCTTCCACGAGTTCTCGCACGCCGAGATCTGGGAGGTTCTGCGAGCGAGCGCCTGGCAGGACTACGTGGAGGGTGAAGAGATCGTCAAGGAAGGCGAGATGGACGATCGCTTCTACATCCTGGTGACCGGCGGCTGCGCCGTCGAGCGCCATGGAGAGCGGATCGGTGGTCTCGATACCGGCGATTGCTTCGGCGAAGCCAGCTATGTCCCCGGGGCCAAACGTACGGCTACCATCCGTGCTTCGAGCGCCGTGACCGTTCTGAAGGTCAGCTCGACCCTGCTCGAGCAGGTCTCGGCGTCGTGCCAGCTCCGGTTCAACCGGGTGTTCTTGCGCAACCTCATCGGCCGACTGCAGAGCGCCGAGCGGTCGCAGTAGGACCCGCCGGCAGGGGGCCGGCCCCGCCTGCCTTGCGATAGCGCGCCGCGCCCGGCTACGCTTTGGCGTGTGCACATCCTTCTCATCGAGGACGATACCGAAGCCGCGAAGTTCCTGATCAAGGGACTGCGCGAGAGCGGTTACACCGTCGATCATGCGGCCGACGGTCGGGACGGCTTGTTCAAGGCCACCGAGAATCCATTCGATCTTGTCGTGACCGACCGCATGCTGCCGCAGATGGACGGCCTGACCATCATCCAGCTCATGCGGCAGAAGGGCGCTTCCACGCCGGTCCTGGTACTCAGCGCCCTCGGCAGCGTGGATGACCGTATCCGCGGGCTCAAGGCCGGCGGCGACGACTACCTGACGAAACCATTCGCCTTCGCGGAGCTGCTCGCCCGGATCGAAGCGCTACTGCGGCGCCGCTCGGCCGTCCCCGAAACCACGCGTCTCAAGGTTGCGGATCTCGAGTTCGATCTGCTGGCACGCCGCGTCGTTCGGGGCGGGCGTCAGATCGAATTGACGGCCCGCGAACTGAAGCTCCTGGAATTTCTGATGCGGCGCTCGGGGCAGGTCGTCACGCGGACCATGTTGCTCGAGGGTGTCTGGGACCTGCACTTCGACCCGCAGAGCAACCTGATCGACGTTCACATCAGCCGCCTGCGGCAGGCGATCGACAAGGGGGCCGAGCGGCCGCTGATTCACACGATTCGCGGCTCGGGCTACGTGCTGCGCGGCGAGTCATGACACGGCGTGGGGGCAGAGCGTCGGGCGCAGCGGCCACCCCGCGGCGAGGACGATAGCCCGTCATGGCACTGAATCCCTTCAAGACGACCGCGTTTCGTCTTTCCGTCGGCTACACCCTGTTGGTGACGCTGGCTGTCGGGGTAACCCTCGGCAGCGCCTACTTTCTCACCCAAAGCCTGATCTCCGACGAAGTCGACGTCATCATCGACGCGGAAATGAAGACCCTGCAGGAGTCCTTCACGCGCAGCGGCATGTCAGGTCTGACCGATGAGCTCAATCTTCGCGTCGACAGCTGGGGCCGTGTCGGCGCGGCGTACATGCTCGTCGATTCCCGCTTCCAGCAGATCGCCGGCAACATGGACTACTGGCCCTTCAAGGGAGTTCCGGCCCAGCGCTGGCCGGAGTTCGAGATCGCCACCATCGAGCCTGGCCGCCGCGCCGTGCACCCTGTACGCGCAACGGTACGAACTCTTCCGGGTGGGCAACATCTGCTGGTTGGAACCGATATCTCGCAGGGACGCCGCTTCGCCGAGAAATTCCGGGTCGCGACGCTGTGGGGCATCGGCCTGTCGACCCTGGCCGCCGCGCTGGCCGGCTTCTGGTTCAGCTTCAAGCTGGCCCGCCGAGTCGGCGACGTGACAGAAACCTGCCGGCGAATCATCAAGGGTGATCTCGGGCGCCGACTGCCGGTCGTCGGAGCACAGGATGAGTTCGAGGCGCTGGCAGTCTCGGTCAACCGCGTCTTGGACCGCCTCGAGGATCAAACCCGCACCGTGCGCGCTACCTTTGACAGCGCCGCTCACGATCTTCGCGCGCCCCTTCATCGCCTGCGCACACGGATGGATTCCTTGCTACTGCGCTCACCACCGCTGGATGCGGCGGTGCATGAGTCGATCGAATCCGCTCTGCGCGAGGTCGACAGGTTGCAGCGGACGCTGGCGATCCTGTTGCAGATCGCGCTGGCGGAGTCGGGGGCGCCTCTGGCTTCTCCCGTGGATGTGGATGTGGGGGAGCTTGCCGATGAGTTGGTCGAGTTGTTCGAGCCGGTCGCTCGGGAACAGGGGCTCGCTCTGAGCTGCGAGCATGGTGGCGACACTGTCGTGCACGGCAACCGCCAGCTGTTGGCACAGCTGATCACGAATCTCATCGAGAACGCGCTGAAGTACATACCCACGGGCGGGAAGATCGATCTCAAGGCCGAGCGGCTCAGCGACGGCGTGCGGCTTACTGTCAGCGACAACGGGCCCGGTATTCCGGAGGAGGATCGCGCTCGCGCGGTCCAGCCGTTCGCGCGGTTGCGCAACGTTGCGGATACCCACACCAGCGGGTTGGGGCTCAGCCTGGTAGCGGCCATCGCCCGCCTGCACCGGGCGAGGTTGGCATTCGAGAGTAACGACCCGGGGCTGAAGGTGGTGTTGGATCTGCCGCCCGGACACTGAGTAAACGGGATCGCGGGTTGGACGCCGCGACCCCGTTTTCGAGCGAGTCGCGTTAGCTGGCG
Source organism: Steroidobacteraceae bacterium (assembly GCA_036499585.1). Taxonomy (GTDB): domain Bacteria; phylum Pseudomonadota; class Gammaproteobacteria; order Steroidobacterales; family Steroidobacteraceae; genus 13-2-20CM-66-19. Next base: position 117,746 of record DASYDM010000051.1, on the reverse strand, counting down.
CTCTTGCCCGAGTGGCAGTCCTTCACGAACTTCGTGCGGTCGGAACCGGTGAGCTTCTTGCCGTCCGCCTGCTTGTTGCAGGCCTTCAGCGAGGCGTGCTTTGCGGGGGCAGCACTCGGGGCCGGTGTGGCGGAGCCAGCAGCGGGAGTCGTGGCTGACGCGGCGGCGGGAGCCTTCGCCGCGGCCGTGCCGGCGGGAGCGTCAGCGGCGAAAGCCGAGCCGCATCCGATCAGGGCAATGGCGGCGAGAGTGGCTGCGATCTTCATGTCTGGTCTCCATCTGCGAGTTTGACTGCGTTGTTGCAGTGGGGACCTAAGTTAGGTTGCCGGGCCTCACGGGAGGGTGACGCGCGGGTTAAGAGTTAGTCACCGGGGGGTTACCCGGCGTTCAGCCGCGCGTCAGCGAGCGTTAAGGAACCGGCGTACCCGTGCGGCCCGTCTACTTGTCCTTATCGTGTTCGATCAGCGCGTAGGCCGAGTGGTTGTGGATCGACTCGAAGTTTTCCGACTCCACGACGTACGCACTCACGCGATCCTCTTTGTTCATGCGCACGGCGACATCCCGCACCATGTCTTCCACGAACTTGGGATTGTCGTACGCCCGCTCCGTGACGTACTTCTCGTCCGGCCGCTTCAGAATCCCGTACAGCTCGCACGAAGCCTCGCTCTCGGCGATCTGAATGAGCTCCTCTATCCACATATGGCGGCGCAGCTTCGCGGTGATCGTCACATGCGAGCGCTGGTTGTGTGCGCCATAGTCTGAGATCTTCTTCGAGCAGGGACACAGACTGGTCACCGGCACGACGACCCGCACCCAGATATCGGTCGTGCCGTTGCGGCGCTCGCCGATGAGAGTGCAGTGGTAGTCCATCAGACTCTCGACGCCCGAGACGGGCGCCTTCTTCATGACGAAGAAGGGGAAGCTCATCTCGATATGGCCGGCATCGGCCTCGAGCCGCGTCGTAATCGTCTCGAGCATGGTGCGGAAGGATTCAACGGAGATCTCCCGCTCGGCATGGAGGATTTCCACGAAGCGGGACATGTGCGTGCCCTTGAAGTCGTGCGGCAGGCTCACGTACATGTTGAAGGTCGCGATGGTGTGCTGCTCCCCGGCGGAGCGGTCCTTCACCCGTACGGGGTGACGGATCTCCTTGATACCGACCCGGTTGATCGGGATCTGGCGGGTGTCAGCCCGGGCCTGGACATCCTCGACTTCCTGGTGCACGGGGCGGGGGGCAACCTTGGCGGCGCTGGGGGGCGGTGTCATCAGATAAGCCTACAACAATGGAAACACAAGGAATAAGGCCGGGACGTCATAAAGCAATGCCGGCCGGGTGGGTCGACCCACCTGAGGACAATTTACTCCCGACCCCGCGCGCTTTCGTTCAAGGCCCTCAGGGTGGGTCGACCCACCTGAGGACAATTTACTCCCGACCCCGCGCACCTTCGTTCAAGGCCCTTAGGGTGGGTTGCTCGTAGAGCGGATAGGGTTCAACCGCCCTTCGGCTCAAGCGCGAAATCGCTCGCGCGCCTGCAGGGCCCACCAGCGCTCGAGGCTGCTGCCGAGGCCCGCCGCATCGATCCCGGCTGCCGCGAGGCAACTCTCCCGCGACCCGTGCTCGATGAACCGATCGGGTATCCCCAGTTGCAGTAGCGGCACCTGAATGCCTTCCGAGGCCAGCACTTCCGCCACGCCCGAACCGGCGCCGCCCGCGACGGCGTTTTCCTCGATCGTCACCAGCGCCCGGTGCCGCTGGGCCAGCGCGATGATCAGGTCATCGTCGAGCGGTTTGACGAAGCGCATGTTGACCAGGGTTGCGTCCAGCCGCTCGGCCACCGCCACGGCGGCTTCGACCATCGAGCCGAAGGCCAGAACGCACAAGCCGCTACGTCCTTCGCGGCGCACCTGCGCGCGACCGACAGGCAGCCCGGTCATCTCGGCAACGACCGGGACGCCCGGTCCGGTTCCGCGCGGATAGCGGACCGCGGCCGGGCCTTGCAGCGTACTGGCCGTATACAACATCTGCCGGCACTCGTTCTCATCGGCCGGCGTCATGATCACCAGGTTCGGGATGCAGCGCAGGTAGGACAGATCGTAGCTGCCCTGGTGGGTGGCTCCGTCGCTGCCCACCAGGCCGGCCCGGTCGATCGCAAACACGACAGGCAGGTTCTGCAACGCGACGTCGTGGATCAGTTGGTCGTAAGCCCGCTGCAGGAAAGTGGAGTAGATCGCCACCACCGGAAGCAGGCCTTCCGTCGCCATGCCCGCCGCGAGAGTGACCGCGTGCTGTTCGGCGATCGCGACGTCGAAATAGCGATCCGGAAAGCGCTTGGAGAATTCGACGAGACCCGATCCCTCGCGCATGGCTGGCGTGATGCAGATCGTCCGGGGCTCGCGTTCGGCCATGTCGCACATCCACTGGCCGAAGATCTGCGAGTAGCTCGGCCCGCTGCTCTTCTCCTTGAAGATCGTGCCGCTGGCGGGGTCGAACGGGCCCGGGCCGTGCCACTTGATCGGATCGGCCTCCGCGGGCGCGTAGCCTTTACCCTTGCGGGTGACGACATGCAGGAACTGTGGGCCGCGCAGCTTGCGTATGTTTCGCAGCGTGCTGACGAGCGCCTTCACGTCGTGGCCGTCCACGGGGCCGATGTAGTTGAACCCCATTTCCTCGAACAACGTCCCGGGCAGAACCATGCCCTTGAGGTGTTCCTCGGAGCGCCGCGCGAGCTCCCAGACCGTCGGCATCTGGCGCAGGACCTTCTTACCACCCTCGCGTAGATGCGCATATACGCGACCCGACAACGCGCGGGCAAAGTGATTGGACAGCGCGCCGACGTTCTCTGAAATCGACATGTCGTTGTCGTTCAGGATCACGAGCAGGTCGGCGGGTAACGATCCGGCGTGATTGAGCGCTTCGAAGGCCATACCGGCCGTCATGGCGCCGTCACCGATGACGGCGACCACACGGCGGTCTTCGCCGAGTCGGGCTGCAGCGATGGCCATCCCCAGCGCGGCGCTGATCGAGGTGCTCGAATGGCCCACACCGAACGTGTCGTACTCACTCTCGGAGCGCGCGGGGAAGGGCGCGAGGCCGCCATCCTGCTTGATCGTGTGCAACCGGTCTGCGCGTCCCGTCAGCACCTTATGCGGATACGCCTGGTGGCCAACATCCCAGACCAGGCGGTCGTGCGGCGTCTCGAAGACGTAGTGAAGGGCAACCGTCAGCTCGACGGTGCCCAGCCCGGCTGCGAAGTGACCGCCGCGGGTCGCGACCGTCTGAATGAGAAATTCCCGCAACTCGCGAGCCACCGCAGGCAGCTTGGCCAAAGGAAGTTGGCGCAGATCGGCTGGGGTCTCGATAGCGCTCAGCAACGGGTACTTGTCGGGCGGCGCTGTCATTTCGGTGAGTTTACACGGACTTAGCTGACGCGGCTCACGACGAACTGCGCCAGCTCGGTGAGCATTCCGGCCCGGCTGCCGAGGGGGCCCAGAGCGGCCACGGCTTCGTCCCGCAGCTCTCGTGCCCGGGTGCGGGAAGCGTCCAGACCGATCGTGCTGGGATAAGTTGGTTTGCCATGCGCCGCGTCGGCGCCGGTGGCTTTACCGAGGACCGTTGCGTCCCCTTCCACGTCGAGAATGTCGTCCTGGATCTGGAAGGCCAATCCTATCTGCGCCCCGAAAGTCGTGAGCGCCTCCAGCTCCGCGCCGGCAGTGATGCCGGCAGCGAGTGCGCCCAGAAGGACGCTTCCCTGGATCAACGCGCCGGTCTTACGGCGGTGCATGTTTTCCACAGCGGCTGCGGAGAGTGCTTGGCCTACTGCTGCCAGATCGACGGCCTGACCGCCGGCCATTCCACCGGTTCCGACGGCGCGCGCGAGTGTGTGCAACATGGCGATTCTGACGCTCGCCGCGGTGCCGGATGGGTCGTCCGCCAGCACCGCAAACGCAAGCGCCTGCAAAGCATCTCCCGCGAGTATCGCGGTCGCTTCGTCGAACGCGCGGTGGCAGGTTGGTCTGCCGCGCCTGAGATCGTCGTCGTCCATCGCCGGAAGGTCGTCGTGCACGAGGCTGTAGACGTGTATCAGTTCGACGGCCGCCGCCGCCGCATCCAACCGATTCAGCGGCGCCCCAAGCGATTCGCCGGTCAGGTAGACCAGCACGGGTCGCAGACGCTTGCCCCCGCCGAGGACGCTGTAGCGCATCGCCTCGCGCAATCGCGGGGTCCCGGGGTCAGGCAGTTCCAGGCAATCATCGAGCACCCGCTCGATGCGAGCCTGATAGCCGGACACGCGGCCCGAGAAGTCGACGCTGGCTGTCGGGGCCACGGCGCCGTGCGGCGCGATAGGAGAGTTCAATCCGCGTCGTCCTCGCCAGAGGGGCGGCCCGCATCGTCGGCGGTCGCGAAGGGCTCGACCCCGAGGGCGCCGTTGCGCTTGAGGAGGATCTCGACCTTTTGCTGGGCCGTCTTCAAGGCCGACTGGCAATGGCGGGTCAAAGTGACTCCCCGCTCGAATGTCCGCAGCGCCTCTTCCAGCGGCAGATCCCCGCGCTCGAGCCGCTCGACGAGGGTCTCGAGCTCGGCGAGCGCCTGTTCGAAGTCGGGGGCTGGCTCGGATTCTTTCGGTTCGGAGGCCAAGATCTTTACGGCGCGGGTCATTGCAGGTTGACGGGTCCGGGCCTGAGAGAATACAGTTTCCGTCTGTGTTAGACACAGTCTAATCGAGGAGACGGTCGTGAATCTCAAAGGCAGCAAGACGGAAAAGAATCTCAAAGACGCCTTCGCAGGCGAATCGCAGGCGAATCGCCGCTACCTGTATTTCGCAGCCAAGGCCGACGTCGAAGGCTTCAACGACGTCTCCGCCGTATTCCGCTCGACTGCCGAGGGCGAAACCGGCCACGCGCACGGCCACCTCGAGTACCTCGAGGCCGTCGGTGATCCCGCTACGGGCCTGCCCATCGGCGAGACGAAGCTTAACCTGAAGGCCGCGATTGCGGGTGAGACTCACGAGTACACCGATATGTACCCGGGCATGGCGAAGTCGGCTCGCGATGAGGGTTTCGCCGAGATCGCGGACTGGTTCGAGACGCTGGCCAAGGCCGAGCGCTCGCACGCCAACCGCTTCCAGAAGGCTCTGGACGCGATCTAAGGGTACCCGGTCAGTCCGTTTGAGCATCCCCGGTGGCCGCCGCCACCGGGGCCGTCCGTGTTTACGAATCTTCCGGACAGTCGCGGATTCCCCTGCAAATGAGCTCAACCGTTTCCGGCAACAAAGAGGGTAGCCTCGAGGCTCCCACGCGCCATCCGATCGATTGGCGCAATCCCGCCTTCTACGACGAGCCCGCCCTGATGAAGGAGCTCGAGCGGGTGTTCGACATCTGCCACGGTTGTCGCCGCTGCTTCAATCTCTGCCAGTCCTTTCCCACGCTGTTCGATGCCGTCGACGCTTCTTCCTCCGGCGAGGTCGACGGGGTCGAGAAGAAGGTGTTCTGGGAGGTAGTGGATCACTGCTACCTCTGCGACATGTGCTACATGACCAAGTGTCCGTACGTGCCGCCGCATCCCTGGAATGTGGACTTTCCGCATTTGATGCTGCGTGCGAAGGCGGTCCAGGCGCGCAAGGAAGGCATGAGCTTGCGCAATCGTGTGCTCGCCGCGACCGATACTGTTGGAACACTTGCGGGTATCCCGGTCGTCGCGGAAATCGTCAACGCCGTCAACCGCTCGACCGCGGGCCGCAAACTGCTGGCGAAGACTCTGGGCGTGCACCCGCAGGCCCCGATCCCGACGTTTCACTCATCGACAGCGCGGAAACGGCTGCAGGGTGAGCTCGGGACGACGGACAAGGCCGGTCGCGCAGCGGCCGCGACGGTGACGCCGACCGAGCAGACGACGGGCAAGGTCGCGGTCTTCACGACCTGCTATGGCAACCGCAACGAGCCCGACCTGGACACGGATCTGGTCGCGATCTTCCGGCACAACGGCATCGAGGTCACGCTGGTGGCCCAGGAGCGCTGCTGCGGTATGCCGCGGCTCGAGCTCGGGGACCTGGAAGCGGTGGCGAAGCTGAAGGAATTCAACATTCCGCAGCTGAAGAAGGCGATCGATGCGGGCTTCGACATCGTGGCGCCGATTCCCTCCTGCGTGTTGATGTTCAAGCAGGAGCTGCCGCTGATGTTTCCGGAGGATCCGGAGGTGCAGGCGGTGCGTAAACGGATCTTCGATCCATTTGAGTATCTGATGCTGCGGCACCGGGCCGGGCTGCTGCGCACCGACTTCAAGGGTCGCTTGGGCAAGGTGAGCTATCACGTGCCCTGTCATCTGCGTGTGCAGAACATCGGGCTGAAGACGCGTGACGTGCTGAAGCTGGTGCCGGACACGACGATCGATGTCATCGAGCGTTGCTCGGGACACAACGGGACCTATGCGGTCAAACAGGAATTTCGCGACGCCTCGATGAAGATCGGTCGTCCTGTCATCACGCGCGTCGAAGGCGCCGCTGCGGATCACTACACCAGCGATTGCCCCATGGCCGGGCACCAGATCGAGAGCGGCCTGAAGGAACCCAAGGAGCCGGATCATCCGTTGAAGCTCCTGCGCCAGGCCTACGGAATCTGATCTCATGAACAAGCTCACTCCCGCTGATCTGATGTCTCTGGAGCGCTACGCTCGCGAGCGGTCTGCGTTGCGTGCCACGGTGCTCGAGCACAAGCGCGATCGGCAGGTCTCGGTGGGACCGAACGCTATGTGGCTGTTCGAGGATCGCCTCACGATCCAGTATCAGGTGCAGGAGATGCTGCGCACCGAGCGGATCTTCGAGCCGGAGGGCATCGTTGAGGAGTTGAGCGCGTACAACCCCCTGATTCCCGACGGACGCAACTGGAAGGTGACCTTACTGATCGAATTTCCGGACGTGACCGAGCGCCAGCGCCAGCTCGCCTTGCTCAGGGGTGTCGAGGATCGCTGCTGGGTGCAGATCGGCGGGCAGGAGCGCGTGTTTGCGATTGCCGATGAGGACATGGAGCGCGAGAACGACGAAAAGACGTCGGCCGTGCATTTTCTGCGGTTCGAGATCACGGACGCGATGGTGGGGACCCTACGAGGTGGTGCATCGCTCACGATTGGCGTGGATCATCAGCAGTATCAGCACTCTGTCACTGTACGGGACGCCGTGAGGGCGTCGCTTCTTGCAGACTTGGCGTAGCGCCAGGCAGCACTCTTTTGTCGAAAGCGCCGCAAGCGCCTTTCCGTCAACGGATACAGCGGATATATTCCCGCGCGTTCGGCCGGGGGTCTCCTGGCGTCAGGGCACGCGATGAGCCAATCGTATACCGCTTCCGACATCGAAGTTCTCAGTGGCCTGGAGCCCGTGCGGCGCCGACCGGGCATGTACACCCACACCTCGCGCCCGAATCATCTGGCGCACGAGGTTATCGACAACAGCGTCGACGAAGCCCTCGAGGGGCACGCCAAGCAGATTGACGTCACCCTGTTCAAGGATGGCTCGCTGCAGGTGGCCGACGACGGGCGCGGGATGCCGGTCGACATCCACAAGCAGGAGAAGGTCAGCGGCGTCGAGCTGATCCTGACCCGGTTGCACGCCGGCGGAAAGTTTTCCGACAAAAACTACAAGTATTCCGGAGGCCTGCACGGCGTTGGCGTGTCGGTCGTGAACGCGCTGTCCAAGAACCTCGAGGTCTGGATCAGGCGCGGCGGCAAGGAATACAACATGGCCTTCAAGGACGGTAAGGTCGCCTCGAAGCTCGAGGCGGTCGGTACCGTCGGTCAGCGCAACACGGGCACGACCGTCCGCTTCTGGCCCGACCCGAAGTTCTTCGATTCCGACAAGTTCTCCGTGCCGCAGCTGAAGCACGTGCTCAAGGCCAAGGCCGTGCTGTGCCCCGGGCTGCGCGTGACGTTCTCCAACGAGGCGACCGGCGAGAAGGATGAGTGGTTCTTCTCGGGGGACCTGGGAGCGTATCTGACCGAGGAGCTCGGTAAGGTCGATCGCCTGCCTGCCGAGCCGATCACCGGTAAGAGCGAGCATGAGAACGACAACATCGATTACGCGATCTGCTGGGCGCCGGACATCGAGAACGTCGTGTCCGAGAGCTACGTCAACCTCATTCCGACGATCGAGGGCGGCACGCACGTCAACGGACTGCGTTCCGGCGTCGCGGCGGCGGTGCGGGACTTCTGCGAATTCCGCAACCTCCTTCCCCGCAGCCTCAAACTGACACCCGAGGATGTCTGGAACAAGGCCTGTTTCGTCCTCTCATTGAAGATTCACGAGCCGCAGTTCGCCGGTCAGATGAAGGAACGGCTGGCCTCGCGCGACGCTGCGGCGCTGGTCGAGACCTACGCGCGCGATTCCATGGCGCTGTGGCTCAACCGACATCCGGATGCCGGTGAGAAGATCGCGCAATTCGCGATCGAGAACGCTCAGGAGCGGGTCAAGGCGGCGCAGAAGGTCGTCCGCAAGCGCATCGCCGCGGGCCCGGCGCTGCCCGGCAAGCTCGCTGACTGTGTGACTCAGGATCCGAAGCGCAGCGAGTTGTTTCTGGTCGAGGGTGACTCGGCCGGTGGCTCCGCCAAGCAGGCCCGCGACCGCGACTTCCAGGCCATCATGCCGTTGCGAGGCAAGATCCTGAACACCTGGGAGGTCGATTCCGCGGCCGTGACGGCGTCGGAGGCGGTGCACGACATCAGCATCGCGTTGGGCGTCGAGCCCGGCGCAGGCGATCTGTCGCAACTGCGCTACCACAAGGTCTGCATTCTGGCGGACGCCGACTCGGATGGTCAGCACATCGCGACGTTACTGTGCGCACTGTTTCTGAGGCACTTCCGCAAACTCGTGCTGGACGGCCACGTGTATGTGGCAATGCCGCCTCTGTATCGAATCGACGCCGGGAAGCAGATCTACTACGCGCTGGACGACGCCGAGCGCGACAGCACGCTGAAGAAGATCGAAGCGCAGAACTCGCGCACCAAGCCGAGCGTCACGCGCTTCAAGGGGTTGGGGGAGATGAATCCGTCCCAACTTCGCGAGACCACCATTGACCCGAGTACGCGCCGCCTGGTGCAACTGACCGTGGACGCCAAGGACGATACGGATCAGTTGATGGACAAGCTGCTCGCGAAGAAGCGCGCCGCCGACCGGCGCGAATGGCTGGAAGAGAAGGGCAACCTCGCCGACGTGCAGGTGTAACGAATCGATGGACGAACAGGAACTGAATTTCGAGGGCATCGAGAAGCAACCGCTGCGCGTCTTCACCGAGAAGGCGTATCTCGATTACTCGATGTACGTCATTCTCGACCGGGCGCTGCCGGCGCTCGGTGACGGACTGAAACCGGTCCAACGCCGCATCATCTACGCGATGAGCGAGTTGAGTCTCGCGTCCGCCAACAAGCACAAGAAGTCGGCACGCACCGTCGGTGACGTGATCGGCAAATTCCATCCGCATGGTGACAGCGCCTGCTACGAGGCGATGGTGCTGATGGCGCAGCCGTTCGCCTATCGCTATCCCATCGTGGATGGACAGGGGAACTGGGGCTCACAGGACGATCCGAAGTCCTTTGCGGCCATGCGGTACACGGAATCCAAGCTGACGAAGTATGCCGAGGTCCTGCTCGCCGAAATCGGCCACGGGACCGTTGACTGGCAGCCTAACTTCGATGGCTCGCTCGAGGAGCCGGTCATTCTGCCGGCGCGATTGCCCAACCTGTTGTTGAACGGAACATCCGGGATCGCGGTGGGCATGGCGACGGACATCCCGCCGCACAATCTGCGCGAAGTCGCCAACGCGTGCATCCACTTGCTGGAAGAGCCGGACGCGACGATCAAGCAGCTCATGAAGTTCGTCAAGGGCCCGGACCTGCCCACGGGCGGGGAGATCGTTTCGCCCCGCTCGGACCTCGTGGAGTTCTACGAGAAGGGCGTCGGCACGTTCAAGGCCCGAGCGACCTATGAAATCGAGGACGGCAACGTGGTCATCACGGCGTTGCCCTTCCAGGTGTCCGGTAGTCGCGTCCAGGAGCAGGTTGCCGAACAGATCCGGGCCAAGAAGCTCCCGATGGTCGACGACATCCGCGACGAGTCCGACCACGAGAATCCCACGCGGCTCGTCATCATCCCGCGCTCAAACCGGATCGACATGGTGGAGGTGATGAATCACCTCTTCGCCACGACCGATCTCGAGCGCAGCTACCGCGTCAATCTCAACATCATCGCAACGGACGGTCGGCCGCGGGTGATGGGGCTCAAGGCCATCCTGTCGGAATGGCTCGAGTTCCGGATCGCGACGGTCACGCGCCGACTGCAGTACCGGCTCGACAAGGTCTCGAGGCGGCTGCACATCCTGGCTGGCTTGCTGGCCGTCTACCTCAACCTCGATGAAGTGATCCGGATCATCCGTCGCGAGGACGAGCCGAAGCCGGTGCTCATGAAGCGGTTCAAGCTCTCGGAGGAGCAGACCGAGGCGATCCTCGAGACGAAGCTGCGCCACCTGGCGAAGCTCGAGGAAATGAAGATCCGCGAGGAGCAGAAGGAACTGGCGGAGGAACAAGCCGGGCTCGAGGCGCTGCTGAAGAGCAAGGCGAAACTGCGCAAGCTGGTTTCGGAGGAGATCCGCTCGGATGCCGAGAAGTACGGCGATGACCGGCGGACGAAGATCATCGAGCGCGAGGCCGCGGTCGCCATCGATGAGACCTCGCTGATCGCCAACGAGCCGGTCACCGTCGTGTTGTCGACGGGCGGTTTCGTGCGCTCCGCAAAGGGGCATGAGATCGACCCGCGCACCCTGTCCTACAAGGCAGGCGATGCCTACCAGGGCGTTGCGCGCGGCAAGACTCTGCAGAACGCGATTTTCCTCGACAGCACTGGCCGCACCTACACGCTCCCGGCGCATTCCTTGCCTTCGGCGCGCGGCAACGGTGAGCCGTTGTCAGGGCGGTTGAATCCTCCCGATGGCGCGAAGTTTGCTGGCGTCATGATCGGCGAGCCCGAGGACCTGTGGCTCCTGGCCAGCGATGCGGGCTACGGCTTTACGGTCCGCATGAAGGAGCTGGTTACGGACCGGCGCGCCGGCAAGACCGTGTTGACGGTGCCGGAGGGCTCGCTCGTCATGCCTCCCGTGCTCGTGCCGGATCCGGAATCGCTTGTCGTGGTCGCTGGCAGTGAAGGAAAGATGCTGGCCTTCAAGGTGGCGGACGTGCCCGAGATGCCGAAGGGCAAGGGCAACAAGCTGTACGATCTGCAGTCCGGCGCCAAGGGCAAGCCGGGGGAGACGCTCGCCGGGCTCGCCGTCATTCCGAAGGATGCGACACTGATCGTGCGCTCGGGTGATCGGACGATGAGGATCGAGTGGAAGGAACTGAAGGACTACAAGGGACAGCGTGCCCAGCGCGGATCGGCGCTACCGCGCGGGTGGCGCACCGTGGACCGACTGGAGTGCGAGATGCCGCCGGCACCGGAAGAGAAAGAAAAGGGTTAAGCGCGTGGCCGCCCCGCGCGGGCGGCCGGCACGCGAGTTCGGCGCGAGAGTTAGGCGCCGCTAGCGCTCGGCCCGCAGCACGACCTGCTCGGGCTCGTTGATGAAGTAGCCCTGGATGTATTGCACGCCGATCTGCCACAACACCGCCATGGTGTTGGCGTCCTCGACGCGCTCGGCAATCGTCTGGATCAGACGCTTGGTAGCCGCTTCGACCAGCGTGCGCGTACGTTGCTGTAGCTGCGGGTCGCCGGAGAGGCTTTGCACCAGAGCGCCGTCGATCTTTACGAAGTCGAGGGGAATGGCGTCCAGCAATCCCTGACTGTCGCGGCCCGAACCGAACCCATCGATGGCGAAACGGAAGCCACGCTGACGCAGTGAGGCCGACAGTTCCTTCACCTGCGTAACGTGCGTGGCCGCGGTTGTCTCGGGGACCTGGAAGCACAAGCGGCCGGGTTCCGCGCGCGCGGAACGCACGTGGTTGTCCAGCCAACCCTGGAACGTCGCGTCCTTGATGGTGTCCTTCGACAGGCGTACGAACAGACAGCCCGGCTTGCGTTGGGCTGCGAAGGACAACGACGCGCCGACGACCCAGCGGTCGATGTTCTTCATGAGGTCGTTGCGTTCGGCGGCCGCGATGAATTCCGACGGCAGGACTTCCTTGCCTTGGCCATCGATCATGCGGACCAGCACGTCGTACATCGCAGGGTCGTCGCCTTGCAGACTGGCCACAGGCTGTTGCACCAGACGGAAACGATTTTCCATCAGAGCGGCCTTGATGTGCTTGACCCAAACCTGGTCATACGACTGAACGCGATTGTCCGCATCCGCCTTGTCGGAAAGCACTGCTTGGTTGCCGCCGCGGACGCCGCCACGTTTGCACGCGTCGATGGCGTCCATGACGGCCGCATCGAGATCGACCTTGGCGTGGGAGATGACTGTCAGGCCGATCGTGCACGTGATCGAGACGGCCTTGTCCTTGATCTGCGTGACGTGCTTTTGCACCTTACCGAGAAGCTGTTTCCCCCAGGCGTCGACGTCGTGTTCGTTTCCACGCTCGAGCAAAACCAGGAACTTCACTCCGCCCAAACGTCCGACGATTTCCTTGGGATGCAGGGTCTCTTTCAGCACCTTGGCGAATTGAACCAGCAGCTCTTCGCTGGCCGTGACACCGACGTCGCGCTCCAGCAAGGCGAATTTATCCAGCTTGATCAGAGCGAGATGGCGCATGCCACCGGCGACGGGGCTGGCAACCCGCTCACCCAGCGCGGCCAGCAACTCGCTACGATGCAAAAATCCTGTCGATGCATCGGACCGGATCGCATCCGACAAGTCATCGGCCAGCTTGACCTCATCACGCGGGCGTGCAGGAACGACGAGGCGTACTGATGGTTCGCCCTCGTGCTCCCCGAGTGCGAGCACGATCTCAACCGGAATGACTCTTCCGTCGGCGAGAATCGTGGCGACCTTCAATGTGTGGTCCTGCCAGCGACCCTGCAGACACGCCAGCAATGCACCCTTCAGCGCCGCCTGGCTCGATTCGTCGAACACATCCATGACGGGCTGCCCGATCAGCCCCTCCGGGTTTCCGTAGAACTCGATCCACGCCGGATTGGCGTCGACGATGATGCCTTCCTGCACTTGGACGATGGCGTCGTTGGAGCGCTGTAAAACAGTCTCGAGCTGTCGTCGTGCATCGTGGGCTGACTTCACGGTGGAACGCAGGGCACGTTCGAGGCGAAACGCTCGAAGCTCGCGGGCCATCACCGCCTGCAGTCGCGTCGGACTTCCGAGTGAGATGACGTCACGAGCGCCGGCAACCATCGCATCGGCGATGTGGGACTCACTAATGCTTTCCGCTTCTGCGAGAACCAGAATGGGGACGTTGGGAGCGACCTGATCCCGCACACCCGCGACCGTCCGCAGGTCAGCGGATCCCCAAGGGACGTGGACCATCAGTTCGGGGTTGATCTGGGGTAGCGCGTCTCCGAGGTCACGTATCTCGGAAATCCAGGTGCAGTGCACCGGATGTCCTGCCCTCCGCAGAACGCTATTGATCGCCTCGACGGGATCGCGAGCGGAGCTCAGGACAATCAGCGGGACCGCATTCTGCTCGGTCAAACGGCCTCCCAGGACGCATCGGCAAACATTAAGTCAACCGGCAGTCTAGCACCGGATCCCGCAGCGCCCCTTTGCTGCGCCTCTCAAAAGCGAGGTGCAATACCCACTTTCGCGGGGGCGCCGTGGACCTCCCGAACCAGCCGCGGCACGAGGTAGCCGGGAAGGCGGGCGGCGAGCTGCCCAGCCAAGGTTCTCGCGGAATCTTCGGAGATGTCGAAGTGCGCGGCTCCGCGCACTCGGTCGAGCACATGGAGGTAGTACGGCAGAACGCCGGCGTCGAACAATTTCTGTGACAGCTCAGCCAGGATGTCCGCGTTGTCGTTCACGTCGCGAAGGAGCACCGACTGGTTGAGGAGCGTCACCCCGGTTTGCCGGAGGTGGCGGCAGGCTTCGCGGACTTCGTCGCTAATCTCGTTCGGATGATTGCTGTGCAAGACGATGACGGTCGGAACACCGATACCCTTGAGCCAGGCGATGAGTCCAGAGTCCACTCGCGACGGAAGTACGATGGGCTGACGCGTATGGACCCTGATCCGTCGCACGTGGCGAATCTTGGAGATCGCATCCGTGAGGCTCGCGAGGCGAGCATCGCTTAGTGAGAGTGGATCCCCACCGCTGAGAATGACCTCTTCGATCGAGGCATCGCGCGAGATCTCCTCGAGCGCTGCGCTCCAACGCTTCGACTCCGACTGATGCTCGGGATAGGGGAACTCACGCCGGAAGCAGTAGCGGCAATGGATCGCGCAAGCCGACGTCGTGATCAGGAGCGCCCGGCCTTCGTACTTCTTGAGCAGCCCGGGAGCTCGCATCGCGTCCCGTTCTCCGACGGGATCGGAGTCATATCCCGCGAAATCATCGTTCTCGCGTCGCGAGGGCAGGACCTGCAGCAGCAGAGGGTCTCGGGGGTCGCCGCGGCGCATGCGCCCGACATAGCTGGCGGGCACGAGCAGGCGAAACGCGGCCGCATTGTCGGCACGCGATTCCGCGCCGTCCGGGGCCGGGGTGGCGCCATGTCCCTGTGCGGGCACGCCGGCCGCACCCAACGCCGCGGGGGTAAGGCCCAAGGCTTGGGCCAGATCCTCGAGACTGGTGATGGCGGCCGCCATCTCGTGCTGCCACCGGGGGGGCTCGAGCTGGCGGGGGGGGGTGCTTGCCGTTATCATGTGCGGCTCTTTTACCGGGCGGCGCATTCTGCGGTCCGCGCAGTGAGAAATAAATGGCTAGTTACACCACCAGCGAAATTCGCGGCGGCATGAAGGTCCTGCTCGACGGCGATCCGTACTCGATTGTCGAGAACGAGTTCGTCAAGCCCGGTAAAGGGCAGGCCTTCAACCGTATCAAGATCCGGAACCTCAAGACCGGTCGCACCATCGAGCGGACGTTCAGGTCGGGCGAGTCGCTCGAAGCCGCGGACGTAGTCGATACAGATATGCAGTATCTCTACCAGGACGGTGATTTCTATCACTTCATGGTCCCCGAGAACTTCGAGCAGTACACCGCCGACAAAAACGCCGTGGGTGAGGCTGCTCAGTGGCTGAAGGACGGGCTGCTCTGTGTCGTCACGCTTTGGAACAACGTTCCGCTGGTGATCACGCCTCCTGCGCACGTCGAGCTCAAGGTCGTCGAGACTGACCCGGGCCTGCGCGGAGACACCGCCACGGGTGGTCAGAAGCCTGCGAAGATGGAAACCGGCGCTGTGGTGCGCGTCCCGTTGTTCGTAAACGAGGGCGATGTGTTGCGCATCGACACGCGAACCGGCGAATACATTTCGCGCGGCAAGTCCTAAGGCCAGCCGCGGTCCGGTGCAGGCGGCAAAAAAACCACGCTTTTTGCCGCCGGTAACGGAGGCGTTATCCGAAAAAGCGCCGCAGGCGACTTTTTCCTATTTGACTACCGCGCGCCCTCCATACTCCATCGGCCGCGTAGATCACCAACGCGGCCCAGATCAGCGCGAAGCCGACCGCCCGCGTGTGGTCGAATGTTTCCCCGAACACAACCAGCCCGCAGATCAACTGCAGGGTGGGTCCGATGTATTGGATCAACCCGACGGTCGAGTATGCGATTCGTCGCGCGCCGTACGCGAACAAGAACAGCGGCGTCGCCGTGACTGCGCCGGACCCGATCAGGAGTGCGTCCATTCCAAGACTGGAATGCCCCATCGATCCAACGCCTGTGTGCTCCAACCAGAGCAGGTACGCGGCTGCGAACGGCAGGAGGACCAACGTTTCAACAGCAAGGCCCGGCAACGCCTCGACCGCTACAACTTTTCTCACGTATCCGTAGAGGGCGAAACTGACGGCAATTCCGAGCGAGATCCACGGAGGGTTTCCTCCTATGAAAGCCATGTAGACGACGGCTACTCCGGCGAGTGCCACCGATATCCACTGCGCCCGGTTGAGGCGCTCGGACAGCAGAAACACTCCCAACAGCACATTGAGTAGCGGGTTGAAGAAATACCCCAGGCTCGCTTCCAGGACGTGGCCGTTGGCCACTGCGAAAACATATCCGGTCCAGTTGCAGGTGATTAGCACGGCCGATAGGGCCAGCCGAGACATGACAGCGCGGTTGCCGAGCGCGGCGCGCAGTTGCCCCATGTCGCCGCGAACGAGCATGAGCCCGAGAAGAAGGAAGCAGGACCAGAGAATACGGTGTCCGATGATCTCGAGCGTGCCGATGCCATGGAGCAATCGCAGGTAGAGCGGGAACAGGCCCCAGATGACAAACGCGCTGATCGCGGCCGTGAGCCCGGCGCTCGAGAGTTGGGCTGCCGCCGGTACCGACCGCGCCGCGGCACTCGTAGACACGGTTAGTCCTCGCCTCCGAAGCGGCTACCGCTTACAAACACTTCCGCGATGTGCTCCAGACCGCGGCGATCTGTATCGTCGAATCGCGCAAGGCGCGGACTGTCCACATCGAGAACGCCCAACACCGTGCCGTCTTTGATCAACGGGACTACGAGTTCGGACTGAGATGCCGAGTCGCAGGCGATATGGCCCGCAAAGGCGTGTACATCCGCTACGACAATCGTCTCGCGACGCTGTGCGGCCGTTCCACACACTCCCTTGCCCATTGCGATCCGAACGCAGGCGGGTCTGCCCTGGAACGGCCCCACGACGAGGTCGTCCCCTTTGAGGAAATAGAAGCCGACCCAGTTGATGTCCGGAAGGACTTCGAAGAGCAGCGCGGACGTGTTGGCGGCGTTGGCGACCACGTCGCTTTCACCCGCCAACAGCGCGGTCAGCTCCTCAGCCAGCCGGGCGTAGTCCGCTGCCTTGTCTCGAAAGTCGTAGCGTTGGGTGGCGTGGCTCATGCTATCTCGGTAGGGAAAGCCAGAACGTCTTCGATGCGATTCGCGCCGGTGGCCAGCATCAGCACCCGGTCGAACCCGACAGCCACCCCGGCGCAGTCGGGGATCCCGCTGAGCAGGGCCGCCAGCAGGCGTTCATCCAGGGCGTCGTGCGGCTGTCCCTGCCGTCGGCGTTCGACCCGGTCGCACTCGAACCGGGCGCGCTGTTCGGGTTCCGAGGCGAGCTCGTGGAAGCCATTGGCCAGCTCGACGCCGTCGCAGTACAACTCGAAACGCAGCGCCGCCCGAGGATCGGTGGGATCGAGGCGCGCGAGGGCTGCCTGGGATGCGGGGTAACCGTGGACGAAGGTCAGTGCGCCGCGCCCGAGTTGGGGCCCCACCTGAGTTCCCATCAGGAACTCGAGCAACTCGTCGCGGGAGGAAAGGTCCTGGCCCCGCCGGGAGGGCCAGTCGTCGGCGGAGGACTCGCCCCCACGGACGCCCTCAAACCCAAAGCCGCGGGCTACGGACGCCAGCTCCCGCGTGTCGACGACGAACGGGTCAATCTGCAGATACTGGAGGAATGCGTCTCGGTACGACAGACGTTCGTGCGCACGCGTCGTGTCCGCGACGAGCTCACGCACCAGCGCATCCACCTCGTCCATGAGTTGAGACAGGGAGAATCCGGTGCGGTACCACTCGATCAGCGTGAATTCGCAGTTGTGCAGGCGCCCTCGCTCGTAGCCCCTGACGACGTGGCAGATCTGGTAGATGTCGCCGCTTCCAGCGGCCAACAACCGCTTCATCGCGTATTCCGGTGAAGTGTGCAGAAAATACGGGCCGGTCGCGCTGACTCCGGGCGCGGCACCCAGGTCCACCCGAGCGGAGTGGATGTGTACGTCGGTCACGGGTGCGTTGACGACGATGGGAGTGTCTACTTCGAGCACGCGCCGGGCAGCAAAAAACTGCCGCACCCGCGCCAGCAAGCTCGCTCGACGTTCGAGCATTTCGCGGGAGGCTGTCGGGCGCCAGTCGATTTTCACGGCATTCGGGCCAACGCTTGTCCGAAGCGGATTCGACTTCCGGCGGCGAAAGGGGGCAGCCAGTCCACCAGGCCTGGCGGGGTGATCAGGATCACCGTCGAGCCCATGTTGAAGCGGCCCATTTCGTCCCCTTTCTCCAAGTGCAAGGGCGCACGCGAGCCATCGATAGGAAGGTTCGTGAGGCGCCTTGGGTGTCGGGGCGCGACATCGCCGTGCCAGACGGTGGAAATGCTGCCCACAAACAGGGCTCCTACCAGCACCATTGCAAACACGTACGGGCCGTTCTCGAAGATACAGACGACGCGCTCGTTGCGTGCGAAGAGTCCGGGCACAGCGGAAGCGGTTACGGCGTTGACGCTGAAGAGCTTGCCAGGCACGAACCAGGCTGCACGGAGCATGCCGGCGATCGGCATGTGAATGCGATGGTAGTTGTAGGGCGCCAGATACAGGGTCGCGAAGCCGCCGCCCCGAAAGGCGTCGGCGTACCCAGGAGCGGCAAGCAAGGAATCAACCGTATAGTCGTGACCCTTCGCTTGCAGGATTTGGGATCCGTCGAGTCGGCCTATTTGACTTACGGTGCCATCGACGGGTGACACTAGCGTCCGTGGATCGGGATCCACCGGTCGCGCATCGGCTCGCAACGTCCGGGTGAAGAACTCGTTGAAGCTGCCAAACGCCAGTGCATCCGGCTGAGCCGCTTCCGACATGTCAGGGCGGAAGCCCCGGACGAACTTCGAGATCAGCGCGTTCTTGACGGCAGGCACTCGAACGCGAGTCGTTCGCAGGACGATCCGTGACAGAAAGTGTTGCGGCAGCGTGTACTGCATGGCTACGAACAGCCGATCACGAAGACTCATGGTGATTTCAGGTACGGCTGCGTGGTTCGCAGGTCCTGGGCAAACGGCTTGATGTTGAATGGCGGCGTGAACACGGCGACTTCCCTCGTTTCGTCATCCAGCAGGAACACGACGGCGGAGTGATCCATCGTGTAGTCGCCGTCCGCCAGCTCGACTCGCGCGACGATTACGCCAAACTCCGCGGCCATCTTGTTTATGACTTGCGGGTTGCCCGTCAGTCCGATGAACTGCGGGTCGAAGCTCTTTACGTACTGCGACAGCAGCGCGGGTGTGTCGCGCTGTGGATCGATGCTCACCAGCAGCACCTGCAGATCGGGAAGCGCGGCGGCCTTCTTGACCTGCGCGAGTTTCACCAGCGTCGTCGGGCAGACGTCGGGGCAATGAGTGAACCCGAAAAATACCAGGGACGGATGACCGCGCAGCTGCGCCAGCGAGAACGCCTTGCCGGCCTGATCGGTGAGCTGGAAGTCGGAGAACATCCTGGGGCTCGGCAGCCAGGTGCCGCTTGCAAGCTCGGGCCCGGAGCTGTCAAGTTTGCCCGCCAGCCAGAAGCCGGCGACGGCCGCGCAGGCGGCTACCCCGATCACGAGCCAAGAAGTACGAATTGCCATGAGCGGATTATCACACACGGCCCGCCGGGGCCGGCGCGCCACGCGGACACCGACGAAACGCGCTGCGGGCAGCGGCGCGCCGCCCGCGGCGCTGACTGTTCGCGAGCTCATCGACCGCAGCGCAAAGCGAATCAGCCGCGCGAAGGTCTTTTTCGGACACGGCACCGCCAATGCGCTCGACGACGCTGCGGCGCTAGTGCTGCACGCTGCTCGGATGGCCCACGATTCGGCACCAGCCATGCTCGCCCGGCGAGTGAGCGCGGCGGCTCGGAAGAAGGCCGAGGAACTCGTTTCGCGGCGAATCGATGAGCGGATTCCGGCGGTCTATCTGACAGGTCAGACCTGGTTCGCGGGTTTGCCCCTGTACGTGGATTCCCGGGTACTGATTCCGCGCTCGCCCGTCGCGGAGCTGATCGAACGCCAGTTCAGGCCGTGGATCGATCCGACCCGAGTCACTCGAGTCGTCGATATCGGTACGGGCTCGGGGTGTATCGCCATTGCGTGTGCGAAGGCGTTTCCGAAGGCGAAGGTTGATGCGGTAGAGATCTCCGACCAGGCAATGGAGGTCGCCAGGATCAACGTTCGACGGCATCGTCTCGGCCGGCGCGTGCGGGTGGTCAAATCCGACCATTTCCGCGCCCTTGGGGCGGCTACCTACGATATCATCGTGGCCAATCCTCCTTACGTGGGCGCACGTGAGATGAGAACTCTCCCTCCGGAATACCGGCACGAGCCGCGGATGGCCCTCGCCGCCGGCCCGTCGGGTCTGGATTCCGTGAGAGTGATCCTTCGGGACGCCGCCAAACACCTTCGGCCGCGCGGAATCCTGGTGGTCGAAGTGGGCAACACCGAGCTCGCGGTGCAGCGGGCCTACCGGAACCTCCCTTTCACGTGGCTGGATTTCGAGCGCGGCGGCGGCGGCGTGTTTTTGTTGACGGCGGAGCAGCTGACGGGCAGTCAGCCCCGCAAGCGGCGAGTCCGGCCCCGGGGGCGCGTTGGGTCCCGTACGAAGTGAGTGGTTAGCGCGCAATGTCTGGTAACACGATCGGCAAACTGTTTACGGTGACGACTTTCGGCGAGAGCCATGGTCCCGCCCTGGGTTGTATCGTCGATGGCTGTCCGCCCGGCCTGGAGTTGACCGAGGAAGAGCTGCAGCGCGATGTCGACCGCAGGCGCACCGGAACCTCCCAGTTCGTGAGCCAGCGTCGCGAAGGCGACCAGGTCCGAATCCTGTCGGGCGTTTTCGAAGGCCGCACGACCGGCACGCCCATCGGGGTCTTGATCGAGAACACCGACGCGCGCTCGCGCGACTACGACAAGATCAAGGACCGGTTTCGTCCGGGCCATGCCGACTACACGTATCAACAGAAGTACGGCTTCCGCGACTATCGCGGTGGTGGGCGCTCGTCCGCGCGCGAAACGGTGATGCGCGTCGCCGCCGGAGCGATTGCCAGGAAGTATCTCGCGCAACGGCTGGGAGTCCGGATCTACGGCTATCTCAGTCAGGTGGGCGCGCTGCGGATCGATCCCGTGGATCCGGCCTTCGCATATCAGAACCCCTTCTTCTGCCCGGACCCGGCGCGCATCGAGGAACTCGAGGCGCTGATCTGGAAGATCCGCGGCGAGGGCGATTCCATCGGCGCCAGGGTCACCGTCGTGGCCGAGAAAGTGCCTCCCGGGCTCGGCGAGCCGGTGTTCGACCGGCTCGATGCGGACATTGCGTTCGCCCTGATGAGCATCAACGCGGTGAAGGCAGTAGAGATCGGCGCCGGCACCCGTTCGGCCGAGCAGAAGGGCAGCGAGCACCGGGACGAGTTGACCCCCGGCGGGTTCAAAACCAACAATGCGGGGGGTGTGCTCGGTGGAATCTCCTCTGGCCAGGACATCGTCGCGCACGTCACACTCAAGCCCACCTCGAGCATTCAGGTCCCGGGGTCGACTATCGATGTCGACGGCAACACAGTCGATGTGGTTACGACGGGGCGTCATGATCCCTGTGTCGGGTTGCGGGCTACACCGATCGCGGAAGCGATGCTCGCGATCGTGGTGATGGACCACTACCTGCGGCATCGCGGCCAGAACGCCGATGTCGTGTCGAAAACTCCGGTGATCACATGAGCGCGGATCCTCAGATGACCGACAACCGGATCGACATCGCGGTGGTCGGGGCCACGGGGCTGGTGGGCGAAGCGCTGTTGGAAGTGCTCGCAGAGCGTGACTTTCCGGTAGGGAACCTCTGGCCGCTCGCCAGCGATCGCTCGTTGGGTCGTAGTGCGACCTACAACAGTCGCGCAATTGCGGTCCTGGATCTGGCGGGATTCGATTTCGCCCGCAGCAGGCTGGTGTTCCTTTGTGCCGGGCCCGATGTTTCGAGGGAGCTGGCGCCCAAGGCCTTGGCTGCCGGCTGTACCGTCGTCGACGCGAGCGGCGCATTCAGCTCGGACGAGGACGTGCCGTTGATCGTGCCGGAGGTCAACCTGCACGCCCTGGACGGGTACGCTGAGCCGAAGCTCGTCGCGAGCCCGCATGCGGCGACGGTGCCACTCGTGATGGCTCTCAAGCCGATCCATGAGGCCGTCGGTCTCGAGGCTATCCATCTGGCCACCTACCAGTCGGCGTCGGGTGCGGGACGGGAGGCCGTGGAGGAGCTTGCGCGGCAGAGCATCTCGCTGCTGAGCGGTCAGGGTCCCCCGGAAGCGCGAGGTGCGACCAGGCGGAGCGCCTTCAATTGCGTGCCCCAGATCGACGGGTTCGAGGAGAACGGGTATACGCGTGATGAGATGGCGATTGCTCTCGAGACCCGGCGGATCCTCGAGGCACCCGGGCTACGGGTGAACGTCACGACGGTCCGGGTTCCGGTGTTCCACGGGGACGCCGCGGTCGTCAGCATTGAGACGCGGTCGAAACTTTCGGCCGCCGCGGCGCGCAAGCTGCTCGAAAAAGCCCCGGGAATCGAGGTGTTGGACACCCGGCGGCCCGGGGGGTACGCGACGGCTGCTAACGAGGCAGCGAACCGCGACACAGTTTATGTCTCCCGAATACGGGAATATCTCTCCGAGAGCAGGGGACTTAACTTATGGATCGTCGCGGACAACGTGCGGAAGGGGGCTGCATCGAACAGTGTGCAGATCGCAGAAGCTTTGGCCGCGCGGACAAATTAAGTTATATTGCCCCCCTTCTAGGGATGGACTCGCGGAAAGCGGTCCACTCGCTTGTTTTTATAAGATATTTTTCACCTGATACCTTCTAGGGTGTCGTAATGGTCGCCAAACGCTCAAGCCTGGCGCTGGCCCTGTTGTTGGTTCTGCCGTCAGCCGGGTTCGCGCTCAGTCTCGGAGACATCCGTCTCCTCTCGTCACTCAATTCGCCGCTCGATGCCGAGATCGACCTGGCGGACGTGACTCCGGACGAGCACCAGACTCTCAAGGCGCAGATTGCTCCGCGAGATGTCTTTGCCCGCAACGGACTCGACTACCCGGCGTTCCTGGCGAATGTCCAGGTCCGGACCGTGAAGAAGCCGGACGGCAAAGAGGTCGTCAAGCTCACCTCTTCGGATCCGATTACCGAGCCCTTCGTTACGGTTCTCGTCGAGGTCGACTACGCTCGTGGACGCTTCGTCCGCGAGTACACGATGCTGCTGGACCCACCGGTCTACACGCCGAATCAGTCGGTCGCCGGTAATGCCCCGGTTGCAGCCCCGACCGCTGGTGGCGGCGCACGCGGAGGCGAAATTGCCCGCGCTCCGACTCCGGCGGCGCCTCCGGTCAGAAGCGCTTCGGCCCCTGCCCCAACGCCGTCTGCGGCTCCGGCCCCGGCTTCAGCTCCTGCCTCAGCCTCGGGGTCGAGCGACTCGACTCACTTGGTGCGTCGTGGGGAGACTCTCTCGCAGATCGCGAGTGCCGCCGCCGGCGCCGGATCCAACTCCGGCCAGACCCGCAGCTGGATGTTGGCCATTTATGAGGCCAATCCGCAGGCCTTCGACCAGAACATGAATCTTCTGCGCTCGGGCGCCGTGCTGCGCATGCCGGATGCGGCGAGCGTGGCGAGCGTCCCTGCGTCACAAGCTTCGGCGGAAATCCGCAAGCAATACGCTGCATGGCGTGGAACGGCCGCTCCCGCCGGTAGCGCGGGCAGCACCGAGCCCGGTCATCTGAAGCTGGTGACCCCGACCGAGTCCGGTTCGGCCGCCGGCCCGGCCAGCGCCGACGCCGGTCAGGTCAAAAACCTGCAGGGGCGAGTGCACGATCTCGAAGGCCAGCTGAACGAGTCCAAGCGCCTGCTGGAGATGCGCAACCAGGAATTGGCGGACCTGCAATCCAAGCTGGCTGCCAAACAGGGCTCTGCCGCCGCGCCTGCGCCGGCCGCGCAACCCCCGGCTGCGGTAGCCCCCGCACCCGAAGCCAAGACACCTCCTGCTGTGGCGCAGGCGACCCCGCCTGCTGCCGAGCCGACCCCAGCTCCCACGCCGGCTCCGACTGCGGAAGAGCCCGCCTCCCAGGCCCAACCGGCCCCGGCTCCCGAGGCGACACCGGCACTCGCCGCGGCTCCGAAGAAGCCCGTGCACATCGCGCCTGAGACACCGGTCGAGTCGGGCGGCATTCTCGACCTGGTGACGGAGTACTGGTGGGCGCTGGCCGCACTGGTCGTGCTCATCCTCGGGTACTTCGGATTCAAGACGATGCGCTCGCGGCGCCAGTCTGAGTTCGACGATTCGCTTGGACGTCTGGCCTCCGCAGGAGCGGAATCAGTCAGCGCCCGCGGATTCGCGACGGGCGAAACGCCGCCCATGCGATCCGGAGCTGTCGCGGCTGCTGCGTCCGAAGACGCTTTCCTCGTGGAGGAGTCCGGGACGCACGAGCGCCCAGCCTTCCCAGGTGCTCCCGCCGCTCCGGCTGCCGCCCGCCACGTCTCGACGGACGAGACGATCAGCAGCGATACGGCGATCAACCTCGACCAGGGCGATCCGCTGGCCGAAGCCGATTTCCACATGGCCTACGGTCTGTACGACCAGGCCGCCGATCTGATTCGCATCGCGATCAGCCGCGAGCCTGCGCGTCGCGATCTGAAGCTGAAGCTCCTCGAAGTCTTCTTCGTATGGGGCAACAAGGATCAGTTCCTGCAGATGGCCCGCGAGCTCGCCTCGACACGCGAAGACGCGGCTCCCGGCGAGTGGGAAAAAATCGTCATCATGGGCAAGCAGCTGGCGCCCGAGGATCCGCTGTTCACCGCCGGCGGCGCTGTCAGCGGTGCCGCAGACGGTGGTGTCGACCTCGACCTCGAAGGCGGCCAGAGCCGCGTGGATTTCGACCTGCTCGGCGAGCCAGTGCCGAGTGAAGCGGGTGTCGACCTCGACATCGGCTCGGCGTTGGGTGACACCAACCAGCAGCCTATGGGGACGGCGACCGACCGCAACGCTGCGATCGATCAGAGCTTCAGCGGCTCCACGGCCACGACCCGGCAGATGACGCAGAGGATCGGCCGCGACGACGAGTCGATGCTGGCCGATTTCGGATCCGACCCGGAAGCTCCGACCGTCGAACAGCCTGCGATGAGCTCGGCCGACAACCCGACGATCCGCCAGAAGGTCGAGATCGCCATGCGTCAGGGGTCTGCCGAGCAGACCGCGGAGCTGGCCATCGACGACCTCGGTCTGGATCTCGGTGCGCTCGATACGATCGACCAGCCAGGCCTGGGAAATTCGCCGGACGCTCCCACACTCGTGGCGGGTCTCGACGATCGTTCGCGACGCGTGATGGAAGAAGCACAGCGCCGTGGCGGTGGGGACGACAAGCAGTCTTCCACTGGCACTTGGCACATGGACGAGAATGAGCTCGATGCTGCTCTCGCCGAGCGTGGCAACGGTGCTGACAACGGCCACGATCCTTCCGCGACCTCGCGCCTCGCCGCTTTGTCGCCGCGCGATGTTGATTACGACCTCGGCGAGATGAACGGCTCGGGCGGTCAGCACGAGCACGAACACGCCGCTAATGGCAATGGCCTCGACCTCGATGTCGGGACGGCAACAGTTCCTGACACCGCGTTTACGTCGACGCAGAAGCTGTCGTCGGACGATCTCGCGTTGCCGGATCTCGAGCCGGTGACCATGAGCGAAGTTGGCACGAAGCTCGATCTCGCGCGCGCCTACATGGATATGGGTGACCCTGACGGGGCACGCAATATCCTCGAGGAAGTCATGCACGAGGGTTCGAGCACGCAGAAGCAGGAAGCGCAGCGGCTGATGGAGTCGCTCCCGGGCTAGTGCGTTTCGCGATCGGAATCGAGTATGCCGGCACCGCGTATGCGGGCTGGCAGACTCAGCAATCCGCACCCTCGGTTCAGGCGGCCATCGAGTCCGCCCTCAGCAGCGTTGCCAACGAGCCAATCGATGTGACCTGTGCCGGCCGCACGGACGCGGGCGTGCATGCCCGTTGGCAAGTCGCTCACTTCGACACCGCAGCGACCCGCAGCCTGCGCAGCTGGGTGCTGGGGGCCAACTCCGATCTGCCTCGAGATATCAGCCTCGGATGGTGCCGGCCGGTTCCGATGCACTTTCACGCGCGCTATTCGGCCGAAGCAAGGACCTACCGATATTTCATTCTCAACACCACGACGCGCGCGGCGCTAGCCGAAAAGCGCGCAGCCCTGGTCCACAAGCCGCTCGATGTCGAGCCCATGACCCAGGCAGCGATTGCACTCTGTGGGGAGCATGACTTCAGTGCCTTCCGATCGTCGCAGTGCCAGGCGCACTCGCCGATCCGGCGCATGGAGCGGCTGACGGTCGAGCGACGGGGGAACTGGGTCATCGTGGACGCTACCGCCAACGCATTTCTGCACCACATGGTCCGCAACATCGTTGGCCTGCTGATCACGGTAGGCCGCGGCGAGCGACCGCCGTCGTGGGCAAACGAGGTATTGGAAGTGCGGGATCGGAGGCTGAGCGCGCCCACCGCGCCGGCCGAGGGCCTGTACTTTTGGGCGGTGCGTTACCCCACGGCTTTCGGGCTGCCAGACCCGCTGGGATCCGGGGCGGGGCCGGGGGGCGGATCGGCGGGCGCGGGTCTCGAAAGCGACGGGGGCGCCGGTTCCGTTATCATCCGCGACTGACGCCCCACGCCCGCAGGTTGCCCATGTCCTGGTTCGAAAAGATCATGCCCTCCCGTATCAAGACCGAGCGGCGTACGCGCTCGGTGCCCGAGGGACTGTGGATCAAGTGTCCCGCCTGCGATGCGGTGCTGTATCGCGCGGAGCTCGAGCGCAACCTGTATGTCTGCCCGAAGTGCAGCCATCACATGCGCATCGGCGCGCGGGAGCGCCTGGAGCGCTTTCTCGACCCCGGCACGATGGACGAGATCGGCGCCGGTATTTTCCCCGAGGATCCGCTGAAGTTCCGCGACAGCAAGCGATACAAGGACCGCCTCGTCCAGACGCAGAAGGCTACGGGCGAGAACGACGCGCTGATCGTGCTCGCGGGCAAGCTCCTGGAGTTGCCGATCGTGGCCTGTGCGTTCGAGTTCCAATTCCTGGGCGGATCGATGGGCTCCGTCGTGGGCGAGCGCTTCAAGCTCGCCACGCAGCATTGCATCCGCAGCCGCCAGCCCCTCGTGTGCTTCTCCTCGAGCGGCGGAGCGCGTATGCAGGAAGGCCTCTACTCGCTCTCGCAGATGGCGAAGACGGCCGCTGCATTGTCCCAACTCGCGCAAGCGCACCTGCCGTTCATTTCGGTGCTGACGGACCCGACCATGGGCGGCGTATCGGCAAGTCTCGCGATGCTCGGAGACCTCAACATGGCCGAACCCAGAGCACTGATCGGCTTCGCCGGTCCGCGTGTGATTCAGCAGACGGTGCGCGAGACCCTGCCAGAGGGCTTCCAACGGAGTGAGTTCCTGCTCGAGCATGGCGGCCTGGACATGATCGTCGATCGCCGCGACATGCGGGACCGCATCGCCGGCGTATTGAGGATGCTGCTGAAGCTGCCTCCGGCGGTGCCGGTGCCGGCTGATGCCGCCTGAGGCGGCCTTGGCCGGCCGCAGGCCCTGACGTGCGTACTCTCCAGGAATGGCTGACTCTGCAGGAGTCGGTTCACCCGCAGGCGATCGATCTCGGACTGGCCCGCATCTCGAAAGTGGCGCGGACGCTGGGGATCGACAAATCCGCCTGTCCGGTCATCACCGTGGGCGGTACGAACGGAAAGGGATCGACTGTCACGCACGCGGAGGCGTTTCTGCGCGCCGGGGGTCTGAGCACAGGCCTCTTCACCTCGCCGCATTTCATTCGCTACAACGAGCGCATTTGTGTCAACGGTGCCGAAGTCACCGATGAAGAGCTGGTGTCAGCTTTCGAGCGAATCGAGGGGGCGCGCGGTCAGATCACGCTGACGTACTTCGAGTTCAACGCTCTGGCGGCGTTGTTGATCTTCACGGACCGGAAAGTGGACGCAATGGTCCTGGAGGTGGGTCTCGGCGGAAGGCTCGATGCCGCCAACCTCATCGACGCGGACGTAGGTGTCGTGTGCTCGATCGGCTTCGACCATCGCGATTGGCTCGGCGATACGCTCGAGCTGATCGGGGCGGAGAAGGCAGGGATCTTTCGCCCCGGCCGGCCCGCTGTTCTCGGAACCGATGATATGCCGCGCAGCGTGTACGAGGCGATCGGGAAGTTGGGTGCGCGCGGTGTCGTTGCCGGCAAGGACTTCACGTGGAGCGTGAACGGCGAGCGTTGGAATTATCGAGGACTGAAGCTGTCGTTCGATGATCTTCCGCCGTCCGCCTTGGCGGGTCACATTCAGTATCGAAACGCGGCAACGGCCCTGGCGGCGGTGGAGTCGCTGGGACTGGGGTCCTCGTTCAGGCTGGATTACGGTGCCGCCGCCAAGGCGTTGGGCATGGCGCGCCTCGCCGGGCGCTTCCAGATCGTAGCGGGATCGAAGACACCGTTGCCGGCGGGCCCGCGAGGCGGGCCTGGCGAGTGGATTCTCGACATTGCGCACAACGAGCCGGCCGCGAAGATATTCGCGGAGCATGTCAGGGCGCGTCCGGTTCCGGGGAAGAACGGTCGAACGTTCGCGGTGATTGGGATTCTCGGCGACAAGGACGCTCGCGAGATTGTGGGGGCGGCCAAGCCTTTGGTGGATCATTGGGTTGCTTGCTCGCTTCCCGGTCCGCGCGGTACGACGGCGCAACAATTGGTGCAGCGTCTCGATCTTGCGTCTGGAAGCTTCACGCTAGCCGACTCGGTTGCAGCGGGCTGCGAGGCAGCGCGTGCCGCGACGGGACCTGCGGATCGGGTGCTGGTGTTCGGTTCCGTCCAGACTGTCGGCCCGGCGTTGCAGTGGCTTCGGATATACTGATCTTGAATTCGCGATTTCCCTCCCCAACGTGAGTGGTTCGGTGAAAGAGCGGCTGACGGGCGCAATTATTCTGGTGGCGCTCATCGTCCTGTTGGTCCCTGAGTTGCTGACGGGGCCCGTACGCTCGACTTCCACGGCACAGCCAGGAGCCGTCGGCTCCTCGGGAGAACCGCCATTACGGTCGTACACGATCGATCTTGCGGACGACGCGCGCACTCGCACCGCTACTGCGTCGGGCGCTGCGCCACAGAGCGGCGCGGGATCGAGCGGTCCCGGATCGGATCCGGTTTCGACCGCGGCAACGGAAGCGAAGCCGCCGTCGATTTCGGAGGGAGCGACGCCGTCCGGGGAGACAGTGGCACAGCCCGGGGAAGAGGCCAGGCCGTCGACACCCGAGAGCGCTGCACCCGAGCCGAGCGTTCCCCGCCCCCAACCCAAGGCCGCTCCGACGGCGGAAGCGAAAGTCACGCCATCGGTCGAAAGGCCAGTGCCGGTGCCGCAACCAGTCAAACCCAAGGTTGGAGTGCCGACGCCCAGGACGGCGCCCCCCGAGAAGCGGGTGTCCGCCTCGCCGGCACCGGCGGAAAGGCATGCTGCGACCCCACCTGCGTCAGCCGGGGGTGGATGGCTGGTTCAGCTCGGGGTCTTTGCCAGTCGGGCGAATGCGGACCGGCTCGCGCAGGAGCTAAAGGGCAAAGGATTCAAAGTGTCCGTGTCGGAAGTCACGGGCAAGGGAAAGACGCTCTATCGGGTTCACAGTGCGGCGCTGGCCGACCGCGCGGCGGCCCAGGATCTGGCGGCGAAACTGCACGCTGCAGGTGCGTCAAGCGCAGTTATGCCACGCACGTGACCGATTCACGCGGTTCTCGCGCTTCGCGGCCGGATTATGCATTGCTGCCGAGCAGCGAAGGTCCCGGTCTTGTACACTTCACGCCCGAATGACAGCGACCGATTACTGCATCATCGCCGGGTTTCTGATCTCCGCGGTGGTGGGAATGCTGCGCGGATTCCTGCGCGAGGGCGTTGCCCTGCTGAGTTGGGTGCTGGCGCTGTTCGTCGCCTGGCACTTCAGCGATTGGGTAGAGCCGCATCTGGGTGGGTTGCTGGCCGGCTCGGCCGTGAAGATCTGGTCCGCCCGCGTGATCATTGTCGTGCTCATCCTCCTGGTCGGAGCGGGCGTCGGCTCGATCCTCTCGCACTTCGTGCGTCTTTCCATATTCAGTGGGATGGATCGCCTTCTCGGTTTCGTATTCGGTTCTCTACGTGGCGTCGTTCTACTGGGCGTGTTCGTGATTCTGGGGCAGCTCTTGCGCCAGGACGACGAGCGCTGGTGGCGTCACTCGCTGCTGATTCCCTACGGGGAGTCGATCGCCAATGGCCTGCGAGCCCTGGTCGGGGAAGACCAGGTTCACCCTGCGCGTGGCACGCGCACGTAGAGGCAGTGATGCAGCCGGCAACAAAACCACGCCCTGAATCGATTATCGAAACAGGGCCGGCTGCCGACGGAGTAATGTCCACGCAAAGTCCTCCGGGACTTTGCGCCAATCGGAGGACCATCCAGGCATGTGCGGAATAGTCGGCATCGTTGGTACCAGTGCGGTCAATCAGCGGATCTATGACGCGTTGACGGTGCTGCAGCATCGCGGGCAGGACGCCGCCGGTATCGCAACCTCCGTCGAGGGTGAGCTGTCGGTCCGCAAGGGGAGCGGCCTGGTGCGGGATGTGTTCCAACAGGCCCACATGGTGGAGCTGAAGGGCAACATCGGCATCGGTCACGTCCGATATCCCACGGCCGGATGTGATAGCGCGTCCGAGGCTCAGCCCTTTTATGTGAACGCTCCGTATGGCATCTGCCTCGCGCACAACGGAAATCTCACCAACGCGTCCGAACTCGGTGAAGTGATCACCCGCGAGGACCGTCGCCATCTCAACACCACTTCCGATTCCGAAGTGCTGTTGAACGTATTTGCGTCGGAGTTGCAACGCATCGGTACACCCCGTGTTACGGCGGCGGACGTCTTTGCGGCTCTCAACGCGGTGTACCGGCGCTGCCGCGGCGGGTACGCCGTCGTCGCCATGGTCATCGGACACGGCATTCTCGGTTTCCGCGACCCCAACGGAATTCGCCCGTTGGTGCTCGGCCAGCGCGAGACGCAGAAGGGTGCAGAGTGGATGCTCGCCTCGGAGAGTGTTGCACTCGATATGCTCTCCTTCCGGTTCGTCCGCGATGTCGCGCCCGGCGAGGCAGTCTTCATCGACGAGCAGGGCCGCCTGCACTCGCACCAGTGCGTCGCGACCGTGCGCCACGCGCCGTGCATTTTCGAGTACGTTTATTTCGCACGGCCGGACTCGAAGATCGACAACATTTCGGTGTATCGCGCCCGCATGCGCATGGGCGACAAGCTCGCGGAGAAGATTCTGCGTGAGCACCCCAATCACGATATCGATGTCGTCATCCCGATTCCCGATACCAGCCGCACCAGCGCTCTGCAGCTGGCCCAGAAGCTGGGGTTGAAGTACCGCGAGGGCTTCATCAAGAACCGCTACATCGGCCGTACGTTCATCATGCCGGGCCAGGATCAACGCGAGAAATCGGTGCGTCGCAAGCTCAATGCGATCGATCTCGAGTTCCGCGGCAAGAACGTATTGCTCGTAGACGACTCGATCGTTCGTGGAACGACTTCGGCGCAGATCATCGATCTGGCGCGCGAGGCCGGCGCCCAGAAGGTTTACTTCGCTTCAGCCGCTCCGCCGGTGCGATTCCCCAACGTGTATGGAATCGACATGCCCGCCGCCAGCGAACTGGTCGCATCCAGTCGCAGTGTCGATGAGGTTGCCAGGCTGATCGGCGCCGACTGGTTGGTCTACCAGGACCTCGAGGATCTCATTCTCGCGTGCCGCCACGACGATTCCCGGGTCGAGGAGTTCGATACCTCGTGCTTCTCGGGCGAGTACGTTACCGGCGACGTTACTCCCGAGTATCTGCAGCGACTGCAGCTGCAGCGTTCGGATGACGCCAAGCAGCTGCGGCGCCGTGGCAATCTGAAAGTCATTCGGTGAACGTGACGCTCGAGTGAACGCCAATTCGAGCGATCCACGTCGCAATCTACTTCTGCGGTTGTTCCAAGTCGGCCTGTCCGAGGTGGACGGACGGGGCTGCGTCGCGCGCGCGTTGAACCCGCGGCCGGCAGGGGGAAAAGTGCACGTGGCCGCAGTGGGGAAAGCCGCGGCTGCCATGGCTCTCGGCGCCCATGATGCGCTCGGTGATTCTGTCGTGCGCTGCCTCATCATCACGAAGGATGACCATGTCCCGGCCGAGGCGCGCCGGCTGCCGAATGTCGAGATTTACGAAAGCGCTCATCCGGTTCCCGACGAGCGCTCATTGCGGGCGGGAGCGCGGCTGTCGGCATGGGTGGACGAACTGCCCCCGGACGTCGAGCCGCTGTTTCTGATCTCGGGGGGCGCTTCGAGCCTGGTCGAGGTGCTGCAGGACGGAATCACCTTCGAGGATCTGGCTCGACTGAATGCGCAGGGACTCGCCGAGGGGGTGCCGATCGGCGAGCTGAATGCGCGCCGCATCCGCCTGTCGCGACTCAAGGGTGGGCGCCTGGCGGAAAGGCTCGCGGGCCGTAAAGCGACTGCCCTGTTCATCTCCGATGTTCCAGGAGACGATCCGGCCGTCATCGGGTCGGGGTTGATGGGACCGTCCGGCCCGCAAAGGCCCGTGCCGTCTTCCCCTGACAACGTCGATCGCATCATCGTCGCATCGGTCGGACACGCCGTCAGGGCTGTCAGTGCGGCCGCGGAACAGCTTGGGCTCAAGATCAGTGCGACGACACAGGCCTATGACGGTGATGCGGCGCGACTTGCCACACGCTTCACCCATGAGTTACACCTCGGTACCGCGCAAGTTTCCGTTTGGGGAGGCGAGTCCACGGTGCAACTCCCGGAGCGGGCTGGGCGGGGTGGGCGAAACCAACATCTGGCGTTGGCGGCCGCGAAGCAGATTGCCGGACAGCCGGATCTCCTGCTGCTGGCTGCGGGAACTGACGGGACGGACGGGCCCACCGACGACGCCGGGGCGGTCGTGGATGGTGATACCTTCTCCCGAGTTTCCCTGGGGGGCTTCGATCCGGATGCGTGTCTGGCGCGCGCCGATTCCAACGCCGCGCTCGCTGCGTCGGGCGATCTCATTCACACCGGGCCGACCGGTACCAACGTGGGCGACCTCGTCATCGGACTGAAATTGTCCGCCGACGAGGCGCAGACCCTGTGTCCTCCAGGATCCTTCTGATCGATGCGGACGGGCGTCAGTGCGCGCTCGTGCGGCAGCGACTTGCCTTTCTGAGACCCGACGCGCAGCTCGTCGTTCGCAATCCGGTGCTCGAGGGCCCGTTGGCGCCAGAATTTCTCGCGCAGGGTTTCGATGCGGTGCTGTTGGCCCACCAGTGGTCGGATGGTCGCGGCATCGATTGGGCCCGAGATCTGGCGACCCGCGCAGGCTTTGCGCCAATTATTTTCATTAGTGAGCACGGCGACGACGCTGATGCTCATGAGGCACGGCACGTCGGCGTGCAGGCGGTTCTCAGTCAGGAACAGCTTGGGCGGGATGCGTTTGGCTGGGCGTTGATCGGCGCCGAAAAGAAGCAGTCGCACACCAGGGCCCTCTGGCGTTCCACACAGGGCGGTCGCGACGAACAGCGATTCGGCGGCGCGTTCATCCGTGGATATCGCAACATCAGGCGTCTCGCAGCAGGTCCGGTGACGGATCTCTACCTCGCGGAGAGCGAGCAAGCCGGAGAGTTGGTCGCCCTGAAGGTGGCCCGCGACCGGCACCAAGAGGGCCGTGAGCTCGACGACTCGTTCAAGCGGTTTCTACAGGAGTACGAGATCGTTCGGCGCGTGCCTCACTCGAGCATCGTGCGTCTGTACGATCTGGGCGTCAGTGATGAGCATGCCTGGCTGGTCATGGAGTATTTTCCGGGCGGGGACCTTCGCAGACGGATGCGCGCGGGCCTGGATCCCTGGAAGGGACTGCGGACGATCGTTGCGGTCGCACGCGCGTTGGATGCGATCCATGCCGTGGGCGTGCTGCATCGGGACCTCAAGCCCGGCAACATCATGTTCCGCTCGGACGACAGTCCGGCCCTGATCGATTTCGGAATGTCCAAGGACCTGGCGCTGGCCCATGACGCGACCGATACCGGCATGATCTTCGGGACCCCGCACTACATGAGCCCGGAGCAGGGTCACGGCGAGCCGATCGACGGTCGCAGCGACCTGTACAGCCTGGGAGTCATCCTGTTCGAGCTGTTGACGGGCGAGAAGCCCTATCGGGCCGAGAATCCGATGGCCATCATTTACAAACATCGCAAGGAGGCGGTGCCGCGGCTGTCGCGGGAGTGGGCCCACCTTCAGCCCCTGGTGGAGCGGTTGCTGGCGAAATCGCCGCACGACCGGTTCGCCTCGGCCGGGGAGGCCGCGGCGGCATTGGAGGGTCTGTTGCGGCATGCCGAGGAGTTGGAGGGAAGAGAATGAGCGCCCGGGCGGGATGGTTGGCGTGAGCACGGCCGAGTCCATTCTGGCGGCGCCAACACCGCTCGCGTGGGTCGATGCAGCCGTGGCAAGCTGGCGGGAGGTCATCGTCGATCACGCCAACTGCGAGAAAAAGGCGGCCTCGACCGCATTGGCGCTGATTTTCTCGTATCCGGAAGATACGCAGCTGTGTCTGGGTCTGTCCCGGCTGGCTCGCGAGGAGCTGCGGCATTTCGAGCAGGTGCAACGCATGATGAGCTCGCTCGGCGTGCCGTTCGTACGGCAGAAGCCCGGTCGTTATGCCGAGGGGCTGCGTGCCCGGATGCGAAACTCGCCGGCACAGAGAAAGCTGGACCTGCTCCTGACCGGCGCGCTCATCGAGGCGCGCTCGTGTGAGAGATTCCGGTTACTGGGGCCTCGATTGCAGGCGCCCCTGGCTCGCTTTTACGAGCAGCTGGGGGAGTCTGAAGCACGGCACTTCGAGTTGTATGTGGGCTTCGCGCGCACGATTGCCACGGAAGAGTGGGAAGGAAGACTCGCGGTGCTGGCGCGCTACGAAGCGGAGTTGGCGACAGCTCCGGATGCAGAGCTGCGGTTTCACTCCGGCCCACCTGCGTAACATCAGTGCCCGGGCGTTACGCGATCGTACACGCGCTTCAACTCGGTCTTGCGCACATGCCCGCCGCTCACCAGCGTGGTCATGATCAGGTGCCCCGAGTCGTCGAGGGCGTAATCCGCCTCCTTGGACGGGCCGCTCTTGAATCGGGTCTCGATGACCAACACCGCTCCGTTCCAGCCGACGTTTTGTTCAGCCGTGTTCTGCCCGACCGCCACGGTACCCTTTGCGCCGAAGGTGTACTCCTCCGTGGCCAGCGCACCGCCCGGTAACCTCATCTGAATCCGGAGTCTGCCGCCGCTCTGTTCGATCGTCATGCGGTCGGGCGCGGCCAGCAGGTTTCCGGCGCCTGCACGTCGGCCGCCAGCGGCTGCGCCGCCAGCACCCCCTGGCGCGCCAGGTGCCGGGCCACTGGCTGTAGCGCCGCCACCGTTCGGGTTCGGCTGCACGGTGCCTGGGGCGTTGCTGGGTCCAATTCCAAATGACCCGGGATCGGTGCCGCCGCTGGCCCCGGCTGCTGCGCGAGTGCTGCTGCCGGAGGCTGCCAGGAGTTCGGGCGCTCCTATCCCGCCGCCGCTGGGGCCGCCCGCCCCGCCGGGCATTCCGAACCCACCGCCGCCTCCGCCCGGGCCGCCCGGGCCGCCAGGGCCTCCACGGCCACCACCGCGACCGCCGCGTCCTCGTTTGGGTCCGCCGCTATCCGGGTTGATGTCTTGCAGGTGCGCCGGGTCGTCGCTGAGGCCCGTGTCGAGCTGCCATTCGCCGGTGAGATCCACATCCTTCGGCGCAGTAGCAGTGAGAGGCTCCGTTGCGCAACCGCACGCGCACAGCAGTGCGATGAAGCAGGCTGGACGGGCGGCAGAGGGCCGAAGCGCGCTGGGCATGGTGGATCTTTCCGGAAGTGACCGATGAGAGACAGTGTACCGTCAGCGAAGTTCTCGCTCGCAGCGGCGGGACACTTGGTTACAACTGTGTTCAGGGCGTTACAAGTCCAGGCACCCAGCCGCCGCAATCCGTATGCGTTGGCAAGAGCCTACCGGCAAGGATATGCCGCACCCGTGTTGCGCGTCGCGGGGTTACAAGTCTTACGGGAACCTAACTTCGACAACGCGGAAACTCCACGACGCGCAGTGTCTTGACGGCCGATACCGCGGCGCCGGTACGCCGCCGGCGGTGCACTGCACACTTTCCCGCAACACATCGTGGAGGCAAATCATGATCAGTGGAGTTGGCGGCAGCGCGGCCTTGTGGTCCTCGCTGTACGCCGGGAGTTCTGGGAGCTCGACTGCCGCGGGCAGCAGCGCCGATCTGTCACAGGTCGAGCAAAAGCTGTTTGCGAAGATCGACACCAATGGCGACGGAACGATCGATAAGACGGAGCTGTCGAATTTCTTCAATACGTTGTCGGCGCAGGGATCCTCGGCAGCGGGCGCAACGGCGGCGGCTTCGCCCGCCAGCGTCACTTCCGTCGGCACCAGCGGGTTGTTCTCCTCGCTGGACACGAGCGGCGACGGGTCGATTTCGGAGCAGGAGTTTTCCGCCAATGTCGGATCGCTGGTCGACCAGTTGCGCAGCCAACTGACTGCCAACGTGGCGAGCTCGGCGGCCAGCACTACGGCGGCTGCGACGACGCAGTCGACGGCGACACAGCAAGCAAACAGCTCCAACAACAACCAGCCCCACCATCATCACGGGCATGGGCATCGCGGCGACGCCAGCAGCACCAACGGGTTGGTCGGTGCGTTGCTCAAGCAGTACTCGGTGGCGTCGGCTGGATCCAGCAGCGCGACGTCGGGTACGACGGTAAGCACGTCCGCCTGAGGTGGCGCGTGCTATTGGGATGAGGGGCTTGGAAAGCCCCTCATCCCGGTCTTACACTTCATTACAAAATAGACGGCGTCAACCTGACGCGGATGGCACGATTGCGGGGCTTCGTGGCCGTAGGAGGCGAGGCTTACGCTTCAAGTGAGAGAGGGCTGATGAACGACCGTCCACACCTGCTGATCGTCGACGACGATCGCGAAATCCGTACCCTGCTGAGCCAGTACCTGGAGAAGCACGACTTCCGCACGACCTCGGTCGGTGACGGCAAGGAAATGCGCCGCATCATGGAGCGGTCGCACGTCGATCTGGTCGTACTGGACCTGATGCTCCCCGGGGAGGACGGTCTGTCGATCTGCCGGGATTTGCGCACCCGCTCACAGGTACCGGTCATCATGTTGACCGCCCGCGGCGAGGATGTTGACCGCATCGTTGGCCTCGAATTGGGCGCAGACGACTATGTCCCCAAGCCCTTCAACCCACGCGAGCTTCTCGGCCGGATACGGGCCGTTCTGCGCCGTGCGGCACATGCACCCCGGGATCCGAGTCCCGAGACGGTTCGCTGTTTCCTCTTCAATGGCTGGCGGCTCGACACGACCACCCGGACGCTGACGGACACCGGGGGCAAGGATGTCGCGCTCAGCGGTGCCGAATACAGGCTGTTGGCGGTGTTGCTCGGGTCGTCCAACCGGGTGTTGACTCGCGCGCAGTTAACCGAGCTGCTGCGGGGTCGGGAAGCTGATCCATTCGATCGCAGTATCGACGTGCGGGTCAGCCGATTGAGACAGATCCTGGGTGATGATGCGCGCGCCCCCCAGATCATCAAGACCGTGTACGGTGAGGGGTACGTCGTAGGCGTTCCGGTCGACACGCAGTAGTCTCTCGGGAATGTTCAATCTCTGGCCACGATCGTTATTCGGACGTCTGGTGGCGGCTTCGGTGTTGGCCGTGCTGCTCGCCCAGGTCGTTGGCCTGTTTCTCCTGGCTCATGAGCGCGAGACATTCGTGCTTCAGGAGAGCGTCCGCGAGTGGTCGCGGCGAATCGCCGAAGTCACCTTCATGCTCCAGCCGTTGACCTCGGAGGAGCGTGTCGAGGCGACCAACCGCATCGTCGAGCAGTACTCCCGCTTCGGGAGGCGAGCGTTGTCGGCGGAGCGCCGACGGCGCGCGTTGGCAGCGGCGACTGCACCAGAGGGTGTGCCCCTTGGCGATGGGCCAGAGAGCGCGGGAGGAGCGCCCCCGGTCAGGCCTGATGGGCAGGAGCCTCCCCCCCGCCCCGGCATGGGGCCCGCGCCCGGCGGGAGGGACCTGCTCCAACCACCCGGTGTCCGGGGAGACGACCCGCGAGGAGGAGACTTGCGAGGAGGGGACCGGCGAGGCGGCGACCTGCGAGGCGGCGACCAGCCGCGGCAAAG
Organism: Steroidobacteraceae bacterium; assembly: GCA_036499585.1. GTDB lineage: Bacteria > Pseudomonadota > Gammaproteobacteria > Steroidobacterales > Steroidobacteraceae > 13-2-20CM-66-19. Next base: position 79,608 of record DASYDM010000051.1, on the reverse strand, counting down.
CCTGCAGCGGGTGCGGCCGACCATCGTGCCATTCCCCCTCGTGGCTGACATCGAGCATCCTCTCGAGCAGGCGTTGCTGACTCTGCTGGGGAATGGATTCCACATCCAGGTCACACCCGCGGCGACTGTGGGTGCCGCCGGGTCCTTGATGGCGGCCTCCATCGCAGGCAAGCGAGTGATTCCGATCTCGCCGCTGATCTCGCTCGAGAATCGCGACAGGGCCGACCGCATTTTCAACGTCACAGTGGGGTTTCCGGACGGTGATTCGGCCGTCTTTCGGCTTACACGCCCGGAGGAGGGTGCACCGCTCCCTCGCAACTTGTTTCTCAACCTGATTCTGCTGGTGGTCATCATGGCCATCGCACTGTTCGCGACCGCACGCAGCATCACCTTGCCGCTCTCGCGGCTGGCGCGCGCGGCTGACAGTGTTGGTCGCGACCTGCGGCAACCCAAACTCCAGGAAAAAGGCCCGCGCGAGGTGCAGGACGCCGCCCGGGCATTCAACACGATGCAGGACCGGTTGCAACGGTACCTCGACAGCCGGACGCGGGTGCTGGCTGCCATGTCTCACGACTTGAAGACGCCTTTGACCCGCTTACGGTTGCAGGTCGAGACGCTCGACGATGCGGATGCACAGACGAGGATCGGTAAGCAACTCGATGAAATGGAGAGCATGGTCCGAGGGGCCCTGGCCCTGTTCCGCGGGCTCGACGACGATGAAGCGTTCGCCCCTGTGAATATCAACGCGCTGCTGGCTACCCTGGAGTCGGAATTCACTCAAATGGGCGGCAAGGTCACCGTCGAGGGGACGGTCCAGAAGGAGTTCGTCGGCAAGCCCCAGGCCCTGAAGCGCTGTCTCACCAATCTGATCGAGAATGCGATCAAGTTCGGCGGCAGTGCTGCCCTGAGCGTCCAGGACGGCGCCTCGGTGGCGATCCGCGTCGTCGATTCGGGCCCCGGCATCCCGCCGGAAGAACTCGAGCGGGTTTTCGAGCCGTTTTACCGAGTCGAGTCCTCCCGCAACCGCGACACCGGTGGCACCGGCCTGGGCCTGAGCATCGCCCGGGACATTGCCCAGGCCCACGGCGGCTCCCTGTCGCTGACGAACCTCCCGGAGCGGGGCCTCGAGGCCCTCCTGATACTGCCCCGGCAGCGCTAGACGGGCTGCAGCCGGCGCGGGCGCTCTGCCGCCGTTTTTGCCGACACTCGCCTTTCGCTCAGCTCACATTCGCTAACGATTCATTACGGCCCCGCTCGGGCGGGGACTCTACGGTGGAGGCTGTCCCGTATCTCCCATTTCCGAAGGAGTTGACGATGAAATCGAGTCTCTTCGCGGCCCTCCTGCTCAGCGTAGCGGGCGCGGCAGCGGCGCAGGCGCCGAGTTTCGCCAATGGTCACCCGAACGCCGCGGCCTTCGAGGCCAAGCGCATGGACCGCATGGCCATCCTCCTGGACCTGAACGATGGCCAGAAGGCGGCCGTGCAGACGATTCTCGATGAAGAGCGCGCCAAGGCCCAAGCGCAGTTCACTCAATTCAAGTCCTCGGGCACTCGCCCTACCCCGCAACAGATGAAGGCGCTGCGCGATCAGCTCAAGGCCGAAACGCTGCAGAAGCTCACCCCGGTTCTGACGGCCGATCAGCTGAAGAAATTCCAGGTTCTCGAGCCTCAGGGCCCGGGCCGCCGTTGGCATCACGGACCGCCCCCGCCACCGCCGGCCAACTGAGGTTACAAACCGCGGTTGACGGTTGTGTCACGCGGATTTCGAAGCAAGGGAGAGGGCCCGCGAGACGGCCCCACAAGATGGCAATCGCAGCGATGATGACGAACAGCGGATGAACCGGGCGTCGGTCAAAACCACTCTCATCGTCACGACCTACAACTGGCCCGCGGCGCTCGATCTGACATTGAAGAGCGCCGCGCGCCAGTCGGTGATGCCGGAGGAGATCATCGTCGCGGACGACGGTTCAGGACGGGAGACCGCCCACGTCGTCGAGCGGCACGCCGCTATGTCCGGCGTCCCACTGCTGCACGTCTGGCAGCCTGACGACGGGTTCAGACTGGCCCGTTCCCGCAATCGTGCGATTGCCGCTGCGCGGGGCGAATACATCATCATCGTGGACGGCGACCTCGTGTTGCACGAGCACTTCATCGCCGATCACAAGCTCGCTGCACGGCGCGGCTCGTTCATCCAGGGCGTGCGGCTGTTGACGGAGCCCGAGGCTGCAGCCGCGATCTTGCGCGAAGGGCGGATGGAAGTGGGTGTCTTTGCGCAGGGTATCCGTCGTCGCCGTCATGCCATCCGCAATCGCCTCCTGAGCCGGTTGCTCTTTGCGGAGCGCACCGGCCAGCGTGCGATCAGAGGCTGCAATCAGGCGTATTGGAAGAGCGATCTGATTCGCGTGAACGGCTTCAACGAAGCGTTCGTAGGCTGGGGGCGCGAGGACAACGAGGTTGCCGCCCGCCTGTACAACGCCGGAGTGAGCCGGCGCAATCTGAAATTCCAGGCGCTGGCCATTCACCTCCATCATCCGTCCCGCAACACTCGCGGTGACAACCCGAACGATGCGATTCTTCGCGATGCGATCGGGCTTTGTGTCTCCTGGTGTCCGCTGGGCCTTGCCCAGCACATGGAGACGATCGTTCCAGGCCAGTCGCAGTACGAATTGCCGTCCACCGTGATTGGGAGGCCGTTGCGGGAGACTGCGTGATGCCGACACGACGGAGTCTGTTCGTGTTCGGGCACATGCGCAGCTATTCATCCCTTCTGTGCCACATTCTCGGCTCGCACCCCGAGATCGACGGCTACTGCGAAACTCACATCAAGTACCGGTCGTACTTCGATCTGTTGCGCCTGCGGCGCCGTGTCGTAAAGCTGACAGGAGAGCCGCTGCGGGGCCGTTACGTCCTCGATAAAGTGCTGCACGACTATCCGCTTGCGCGCAGCATCCTGCGCAGCCGCTCGGCACGGGCGATCGTGTTGCTGCGCAAGCCCAAGGCGACGATTCGCAGCATCATGAACATGGGACTCAGGTACAGCGACATCGCGTGGTACCGCGATCTGGATGCAGTGGCTGGCTACTACGAGACGCGCCTGCACAGCCTGGTCCATCTGGCCGACCAGATGGACGGACGGATCGTCCTGCTGGAAGCGGAAGGATTGCTCACCGACACCCTGGACGTGCTGGGGCGAGTCGTGTCGTTTCTGGGGCTGCGGGAGCCGCTGCAAAGTTCCTATCGTCGCTTTGCGCACACCGGTGAGGCCGGCTACGGTGATCCTTCACCGACCCTCGCAAAGGGTGAGGTCACGCAAGAGCGCGAGATGCAAGCGCAGATCATCATCCCGGAGCCGGTCGTCGCGCGGCTGGAGGAAGCCTATCGAGTCTGTACGGTCGCGCTCTGCGCGCGTTCGAGTGTGCGCAACTCGTAGCTCCCGCCCTCGTACCACAGATAGCTTCCCTCCTCGTACCACGCGCCGAGCACGATTCGCTGCATCGACTCGCCTTCGATGACGACGTCGTGAATCGCAGGCCGGTGGGTGTGGCCGTGGATGATCCGCTTCACGCCTGTTGCACGAAACGCCGCCGCGACCGCGTCGTTGTTGACGTCCATGATCCTGGGCGTCGTTCTGGCCGTGTGTTGTTTACTTCCGGCGCGAACCTGATTCGCGAGCATCTCGCGATCTCCGACCGGTAGCGAGAGGAACTTTCGCTGCCAGTCAGGCGTCCGGACGATGCTGCGCAGCTCCTGATAAGAGTGGTCGTCCGTACACAATGCGTCGCCGTGCGTCAGCAGGACCCGCTCACCATCGAATTCGGTTATCACCGGATCGGCCAGCAGTCGAACCCCGCTGCTCTCGCAGAAGTGTCTACCGATCAGGAAGTCACGATTGCCATGCATGATGAAGGTCGCAACGCCGCCGCGAGTCAATTGCTGCAGGCCGGCACGGACCCGCTCCTTGTCGGGATCGGGATCGTCGTCGCCGATCCAGACTTCGAACAGGTCACCCAGAATGTATAGCGACTCGGCCCCGGCGGCATGGGTGCCCAGGAACTGGATGAACTGTTCGACCGCGTGTGGGGAGCCGCGGTCCAGATGCACATCCGATACGAAGAGTCGGGACATGTCCGTGACGGGTGACGTGAGCGGTTCAGGTCATTTGGGCGACAGGATGGTCGTGTTGGATGGATTTGCAGTCGGCGCGGGCGTCGGCGCTGCCGGCTGCGAGCTGTCGAGCAGGACGATACTTTCGATGATCACCGGCTTCAATGGCGCGTCGGATTTGAAGGGACCGACCGCGCCCGTCGGGGAGACGCCGATGCGGTCGACGACGTCCATGCCCTCGATCACTCTGCCGAAGACAGCGTAACCCCAGCGCGTGGGCAGCGGATCGAGGTCGGGGTTGTCCACGAGATTGACATAGATCTGGGCGTTGCCCGAATGCGGTGGGTCGGAACGGGCGAGGCCCACGGTGCCGCGCTTGTTCTGCACCCCATTGCCGGACTCGTTGAAAATCGATTCGTGCGTCGATTTGAGCTTGTAGTCCGTGGCGTCGTGCCCGCCGCCCTGGATCACGAAGTTCGCGATCACGCGGTGGAAGACGGTATTGGAGTAATACCCTTCCTTCACGTACCGCAGGAAATTATTGACCGTGAGCGGCGCCCTGTCGGGCAGCATCTGGATCACGAATTGGCCCATGTTCGTGGTCACCCGAACCCGGGCGGCCGGGGCGCTGGCGGGAGCGGGTGGCGGGGTCGCCTCGGGTGGTGCGTCGGCTGCGCGAGCGGGCATCTGGGCGAGCAGCGCCAGTGCGAGAGCCGTGGCGAGGGCCATGGCGGCGGTGAAGGACGGGCGATTTCGCATCAGGGCTCCAGTTCGGTGGCGCGGCACGGGCTTCACGAGCGCCGGCCACATGCAAACTTCAAGGCGCAAATGTTAATGCTCTCAGTGGAATGCGCCAGTTCAATTCGCTAATTCAATTCACTAATTTAATTCAATGGGGCCAATTTGAGTAACATGGCGACCATGACCGGAATGGACCGAAGCGCAGCCCCAACGTTCAGTTCGGGCGGTGCGACTCGTTTTGCCCCCAGTCCCACAGGAGAGTTGCACCTCGGAAACGCCCGGACGGCGCTCTTCAACTTCCTCCTCGGACGGCATCTGGGAGGCCGCTTCATCCTGCGCATCGAAGACACGGATACCGAGCGCAGCCGTGAGGCCCACACTACGGCGTTGATCGAGGATCTTCGCTGGCTCGGACTGGAGTGGGACGCGGGCCCTGATCGGGCGGACGACCGTGGCCCCTACCGGCAGTCCGAGCGGACCGCGCACTATGTTCAGTACTTCGATGTGCTCGAGCGTAAGGGGGTGGTGTACCCGTGCTTCTGCTCGCCCCTCGAGCTGGAAGTCTCCCGGAAGGCCCAGCGCGCCTCGGGGCGGCCACCCCGCTACGCGGGTACCTGCCGGGAGCTGTCTCCCGATGAGCGGGCTCGGAAGCGGTTGTCGGGAATCGCTCCCACGAGCCGCTTTCGCGTTCCGACGGGTCGGCGCATCGAGTTCGTCGACTTCGTGCACGGCCCCCAGTCCTTCCTGTCGGATGACATCGGGGACTTCCTCATTCGCCGCAGCGACGGCACGGCCGCCTTCTTCTTCTCCAACGCGGTCGACGATGCCTCGATGGGGGTCACCGAAGTGCTGCGGGGTGAGGACCATCTCACCAACACGCCGCGACAGCTTCTCATCCTCGAAGCGCTCGGGCTCGCGGCGCCGAGCTACGGGCACGTGTCCCTGATCGTCGGGGCGGATGGGTCGCCATTGTCGAAACGGCACGGAGCCACCAGTGTTCGCGAATATCGCGAGCAGGGCTATACACCGGAGGCCCTGGCCAATCATCTTTTCCGGCTCGGGCACTCCACACCGGAGCACGGATTTCTGACCCTCGAGCAGATGTGGCGGGCGTTCGATGCGGGGCACCTGGGCAGGGCGCCGGCGCGCTTCGATGAGCCGCAGCTGCGAGTCTGGCAGAAGGACGCGGTACACCGCCTTGGCGTCGAGCGTGCCAAAGGGTGGCTCGCGGGAATCCTGCCGGCGGGGCTTGCCGAGCCGGCGCTCTCAGCTTTCGTTGCGGCCGTGCTGCCGAATCTCGTTCTTCCCGAAGACGCGCGCTCCTGGGTCGACGTCGTGTTTGGTGAACTCAACCCGCTGGGCCCCGCCGAGAAGAGCGTAGTCGACACCGCTGGCCGCGAGTTTTTTGCGGCTGCCGCGGCTGCCGCGACACAGCACGGAAATGATCTCGCCGCCATTGCCGGCGCCGTACGGACGGCGACGGGTAAAAAGGGAGCCGACCTTTACATGCCGCTACGCGTTGCCCTGACCGGGCTCGCGCACGGACCCGAGCTTGCACCGTTGTTGCGGATCATGCCGCCCGGAAAAGCGCACGAGCGCTTCGCGCGCAGAGCCTGAAAGACCATGCACACCATTCGGATTCATAACTCGCTCACGGGCGAGAAAGAGGAACTCAGGCCGATCGTGCCGGGTAAGTTGGGCTTGTATGTCTGCGGCATGACAGTCTACGACTACGTCCACATCGGCCACGGCCGCATGTTGATGGTGTTTGACGTGGTCAACCGCTACCTCCGGCACCGTGGGTATGAGGTCACGTATATCCGCAACATCACGGATATCGACGACAAGATCATCAAGCGCGCGGCGGAAAGAAACGAGCCGATCGATACCTTTACGGATCGCGTCATCGCCGCTCAGAACGAGGACTTCGCACAGCTCGGGCTCGAGATCCCGGATGTCGAGCCGCGCGTGACCCAGTACCTGCCCAACATCATTTCGATGGTCGGCCAGCTCATCGAGCGTGGCCATGCGTATGTCGCGCCCAATGGCGACGTGATGTATTCGGTCACTACGTTCGAAGGCTACGGCAAGCTCTCCGGCAAGCGTCTCGCCGATCTTCGCGCGGGTGCGCGCGTTGACGTCGACGAGGCGAAACGCGATCCGCTGGATTTCGTGCTCTGGAAGCAGGCCAAGCCGGGCGAGCCGTCTTGGCCATCGCCGTGGGGTGCGGGCCGGCCCGGCTGGCACATCGAGTGCTCCGCCATGTCGACGGCGCTGCTGGGGACCCACTTCGATCTCCACGGCGGCGGGATGGATCTGAAGTTTCCGCATCACGAGAACGAGATCGCGCAATCGTGCGGAGCGACGGGCGACCGGTTCGTGAACCTGTGGATGCACAATGGCTTCGTGAATATCGACAACGAGAAGATGTCGAAGTCACTTGGCAACTTCTTCACCGTGCGTGAAGTGCTGCCGACGCTGCGCCATCCTGAAGTGCTGCGCTACTTCATTCTCTCGAGCCACTATCGTGGACCGATCAACTACTCGCTGGATCAGCTCGACCAGGCGGACGCGGCTCTTGGACGTCTGTACACCGCGCTGCGCGAGCTCCCCGTGGTCCCCGCGGTGGAATCGGAATACACCGCGAAGTTCCACGAAGTCATGGACGACGACTTCAATACTCCGGAAGCCATCGCGGTCTTTCAGACGATGTCGCGGGAGATCAATATCGCCAAGGCCGCCGGCAAAACGCCGCAGGCGGCGGCACTGGCCGCGGAGCTGCGGGCTATTGCCGGCGTCGTCGGCCTCTTGAAGATCGACCCGGAGGAGTGGGCGCGTCGCTCCAAGGGCAGCGTGCCGGGACGTTCGAGCGGCGCGGCCGTTACTCAGCTGACGGATGAGGAGATCGAGGCCCTGATCCAGGCGCGCATCGAGGCTCGCAAGGCCCGCAATTGGGCCGAGTCGGACCGGATCCGCGACGAGCTGGTGAAGGCCGGCATCATCCTCGAGGACAAGCCGGGCGGCAAAACGGTCTGGCGAAGGGTTTGATCGCGCTTCAGCCCGGCGCGTCGAGCCCGGCTGTGGGCGCGTTTGAGGCCGGCGTGACGCCGTAGCGGAATACGCAGCGGCAGCCCTTCCCCGGGCTGCCGCTGCACGAAGGACGGTGCCGGCCGCTCCTGACTTGACTGACACCCGTCCTTCGCGAATACCTTACTCAACAGGGGTTGCGTTGAACCGTAGATCCCGTCACGCAAAGTCGATTCAAATGCGGCTCCATTGCGTGCAGGTTGGGAGCAATCAGCCGTGCGTCGTCGCGGCAGTGAGGGCTCGCAGAAGGGACGGCCATGCGGCCTGAAGCTCGTTCAGTACCTGAGCGGCGCGCGCGGCATTGCCCTGAATGCACAGTTGCTCGAGCAGACTGGTCCGCTGCGAGAAAGCGAGCGCGCCGACGTTGCCGGCGCTGGACTTCAGCTTGTGGCACAGCGCGGCAGCGAACCCGAAGTCCTGGCTCGCCAGGGCCTCCTGAAGCTGTGCCGCGTAATCCGCGGATGCGGTGTGGAACAGACCGACCAGTCTGGTGAAGAGATCCTCGGAGTCGCCGCTGCGCAGGCGGCGAAGCTGGGCGACCACGTTGGCATCGAGTGTCGCGAGCGACTCGTCGTTCGAGGGAGCGTCCGGCATGCATTTCCCAATGGCGGGGCGTCCCGCGCCCGCCGACTGTTATAACAAAAAAGGGATCATACCAAGGAGGAGGAACATCGCCGCAAGCGCACCGATGTGTGTCGGCTGCAGCAGACGCATCCTCGAATCAGGCAGATTCCTACGCAGCGACGAACACCGGGTTTTTTCCCGTCATGTCCGCACGATCGGCGGGATAAGGCTCATCGGTGTACAGCAGCCCCGTGCCCTGAATGCAGCCCACCGTCAGCACCGCCCGGCGCTGCTCCGGCTCATCGACGCCGGCAGCCACGGAAATCAAGCCAAACGACTTTGCCAGGCCGACCGTGGCACGACACATTTTGAGCGCGCCCGGATCCCTGCGTACCGCGCCGACCCATTGGGGGTTCAACTGCAATGCCGCAACCGGTGCGCGCGCCAACCAATCCAGGGGCAGGTCGGATGTGTTTCCGACATCCTCGACGAGGAAGTGGACGCCACATCGGGCGAGGAGACTGAAGTCTGCAGGGTCGCGCGCGAGCGCCGTCCGCATCGGAATTCGCAGCTCCAGTCTCTCCGGGGGGATCGCTCTCGCGGCCAGTGCGCGCTGTATGTCACCGATGAAGCTCTCGTCGAGGACGTGTTGACGCGGCGCTCCAAACGACACGCGCACGTCGGCGTCCCAACGCGGGTAGAGCAGGGCGAAATCCTTCTGCAATCGCTCGAGCGCCGCCTGCGACAGGGTGCGGGACATTCCAGTGATTTCCGCGAGGCGCAACAGCTCGGGCGTCTGCACCTCGCCATAGGTGGGGTGTCGCCAGACCATGGAGGCAACCCAGGTCACCAGACGGCCGGAGGCGAGGTCGTGACGGGAGGTGTAACGCAATCGCATCTCGCCGCGGGGAATGGCTTCCTTCAGATCGCTAGCCAGATCGAGCCGCGCGGCGCAGTTGCCGAGGGCCTTGCTACTGAAAAAGCAGGTGCGGGAAGAGGAAGTCCGCCGAGCTTCGGTCGCTGCATCCCGCGCGTGGCGCAGAAGCTCCCGGGCTGAAGATGCATCGCGGCCCAGGATTGCGGCTCCCGCGTGGGGTGTCAGGTGGAATGTTGCATCTCCCAGCGCAACAGGCTGTCTGAGGCTGTCGCAGATCCGGGTCAGGCCCGAGTCGATGACCCGCGGATCGGTGTTCCCCAGGATCAGCAGCAGCGTGTCCTCGCTCAGCCAGCCGACCGAGGACAGAAAGCCGGGAGCCAGCCGGTCGCGAACGGCCTCGAGCCGGCGCAGCGCCGCCTTCATGACCTGTGCGGACACTCCACACGAAATGACCTCTTGGATGTCGCTGACGCCGCACAACTGCACGACGGCGGCTGCCACGGGTCTCCTGCGCACTGCGGCGACCGAAACGCTTTCCCTGAAGTGCCGCAACTCGGCGTGGCGATCCGCCCGCTTCGGGGCAGTGTCACCGGCAAAGTGCAGCTCGGCATCGCTCCCTTCGGGAAGGGCACGTACCAGGCACAGCGCCGTGTTGTGGTCCTGCGCGCAAATCCGCATGTCGTAGTTCCGCTCCTGCTGACTGAAGGTGATCTCGATCGTATTGCCGCCGTCGATGACATCCGCGGCGAGCTGGCGAATCGGCCCTGTCATGGACTCGGGCCACAGGCTCTCGATGCGCTGGCCGGTCGGGTCCGTCGCCGGCCTGAGCTCGGCGACACCGCGGCCGCCCCCGCAGGCCATGACGGTGCCATGGCGGTTCAGTTGGACGATCAGGTCCGGGAATGCGGCCAGCAGGTCGTGTTGCAGCATGGTTCGTCCCTCGAGCCCTCAAGACGAGGTGCCGGGAGCGAAGAATCCAATGCCAGCCCGTGTTGGACTGTGAGAAGACGCACGGAAAAAGTCTGCACGCTGACAGCACCAGCGCGCATTACCTTCACGGTGAACGTATCGGGCGGTCAGCCCGTCAGGTCGCGCAGGTGTGCGTTCGCTCGGGCGAGATAGTCAGCGAGGAGGAGATTCGACTTCGAGGTCAACACCACGAAATCGCGACGTGCATCCTGCTCGTCAGGGGTTCTTGTGAAGTAGCCGCGGGAGACGAGCTGATTGATGCGACGCAGGGAGGTGGACGTCGAGGCAGCCGAAGTGGAAGCGGTCAAACGGGACACGGACATCGGCTGGTGCATGCGCTCCGCCCGCAGCAGTTCCAGCAGCAGCTCCCATTCCAGATCGTCGAGTTGATGCTCCCGGTAGTGATCTCGCAGGCGGCGAAGCTGCTCGATGGTGTCGAGCACCGACAACAACTCTCGACCCTGCGGAACCTCCATTGCGAGGGCGCTGGACGCGACAGGTTGGACGGACTTCGCGGCCGTCTGCATGGCAGATGTCCGGTGCGGTGCACGGGATGTCGAGCGACGCGGCGTGTGCGCGTAAGGGCTGTTGGCGTAAGCCAGACTTCGCAGCCGCCCCGCCAATTCCTCGGCCTGGCGGACGAGATCCCGCATCTCGGGCGGACGTTCGGGGTCGGCAACCCGATCGGCGCGGGAGCGTTCCAAGGCCCGGTTGATCGCATCGATGAGGGCGGGTGGACGTATCGGCTTGAGGAGAAAGTCCTGGGCCCCCAGACGCAGCGCATCAATCGCGGCTTCGAGGGACGGGTGGGCAGTCAGCAGCACGACCTTGGGCGTCGGCCACTGCAGCGGTAGCGCGTGCAGGCGCCCGATGAATTGCAGACCGGTCAGGCCGGGCATGCAGACATCGCTCAGGATCAGCCCGATGTCGGGCGTGGAGGCCACGCGCGTCAGCGCCGACTCGGGATCGACCTCTGCATGGCAGGCATATCCAGCGCTTCCTAGAACGCCCTCGAGGAAGACCAGCATGGCCGGGTCGTCGTCGAGCAGCAGCACTTCTTCGGTCATATCCGTTTGGGCGCCCCGATTTTCGTCCCCTGCATGTTAAGCGGTGACGGTGGAGAGAGGGTGTGATGGAAGTGCCGCGCAGCGGGATCGTACCGCGTTGGACTGAACTTAATATACCGTCGCGTACCCCGTAAATGCCTGTCCCGCTTACGATGAGGCTTTGTGCAGCGCGCAAGTGCGGTTGCTGGCATGCTGATGCTCGATACGATCTACCTACTTGCTGGTGTCGTACATGAATGAGTTCGTGCCCCGTCTGGAGGTTCTGCCCGAAGCGCAGCGGCGCTTGTGGGATGAACTGTCCGCCGTACCCAAGGAATTCACCCTCTACGGGGGGACGGCGCTGGCCTTGCATCTGGGGCATCGCAGGTCCGTCGATTTCGACTTTTTTGGACTCCACGCAATCGACGTTGCCGCACTCGAGAGGAAGGTTCCGTTTCTGGCCGGGTCGAGGGTCATTCAGCGCGAAGAAAATACGATCTCGGCGATTGTCGAGCGGGGAGACGCCGTCAAAGTATCCTTCTTCGGAGTACCCAAGCTGCCGCGGTTGGATGCTCCGCTCGTTGCAAGAGACAACGGCCTGCAAATCGCATCGCTCCTGGACCTCGCGGGCACTAAAGCCTCCGTGCTTCAGGTGCGCGCCGAGGCGAAGGACTATCTCGACATCGACGCACTGATCCAGATCGGCAAGGTTGGCTTGCCGTTTGCGCTTGCTGCGGCGCAGAAGCTCTACGGGGCGACCTTCAATCCGCAGATCACCCTCAAGGCCTTGTCGTACTTCGAAGATGGAGATCTGGGGCAACTGCCGACAGAGGTAAAGTTCCGGTTAGCAGGCGAGGTCAAGAGTGTGGATCTCGATCGCTTGCCTTCTCTGGATGACTTTGCAGTGCGATTGGATCGAGGCCGGGGTCTCGGGTTGTGAACACCATTCCCCTTACGCCGGAGACAGCGGCCGTGGCACGGCGTGTTGTCTGGTTTGAAGAGCCGGAGAAGGCACTGGCAAATCCAGTGCGATTTCTCGCGTACGCGATGACCTACGCCCTGCACGAGGACGTGCGCGTCATCCGTCGCTATCTTTCTGACGATGATTTCCGGGAAGCCTTGGACAACGCGCCGCCCGGGATCATCGACCCTCGATCCTGGGCCTATTGGAATCTGAAGATGGGTCGGTTTCCGGCGCCACCCATGCCGAAGCGAACTTTTGGCGGTGCTGAGTTCGGCAGTCGTGCGCCTACGGAGATGTCATCCGATGAATCCGCTCGGGACGCTGCCCAGGAGTGGCGGAGGATTCGGGGTCTGGGGCCCGCAAAGCGTTGACAGCGTTGCGGTGGTCACGCACGATTCAATCGTCCCTGTAGGGCGCATCGGCCGTCAGGCCGAAAGGGCGAAGCCCGCCTACAACTAACAATACACAGGATGCGCCCATGTCCCGACTCGAAGCTTTTCGCAAGCAGGCGAAGCAACTCGTCCGCTGGCATCGCGACGGCAACTATTCCATCGGCGGCCGGATCCGTGGCTTGGAGCGGTATCGGACGTTGACGGACGCCCAGGCGCTGCAGCTCAAATTTCCCCTGAGCGAGGCTCAGGAGATCATTGGCCGCGAGGCGGGGTTTGCGAGCTGGGCAGAGCTGAAGAGGGCCCTCGAGAACGAGTCGCCGGCATCGAAGCCTCCCGGTCGGGCCGCGGCAATCCGGGCTGCGATTCCCGTGGTGTTTGTGTCGAGCGTGGCGGATTCGGCGAATTTCTATCGCGACAAGCTGGGCTTTTCGGTCGAGTTTCTCCACGGCAACCCGCCTTTCTACGGCGCTGTGCGAAGAGATGGCGCCACGATACATCTGCGGTTCGTGCACGAGCCAGTCGTCACTCAAGTACTTCGGGAGAAGGAATCGCTGCTGGCGGCATTCCTGTCTGTCGAGAACGCCAAAGAGTTGTTCGACGAATTCAAGACAAAGGATGTGCCGATGGCCGGCAGCTTGCACCGAGAGCCTTGGGGTGGCCCGACGTTCACGGTGCGCGATCCGGACGGAAATTGGATCTGCTTTTGCCAGGCGTGAGCCAGCCCACGTAAAGGCCGAGGCGCGGGAAAAAGTGGTCGGGGCGACAGGATTCGAACCTGCGACATCCACGTCCCAAACGTGGCGCTCTACCAGGCTGAGCTACACCCCGAGAGCCCGGTAGTCTACCGGCTTCGAGGCCCGTCGTCTGCCGCTGCCGGCGGGTTGCGCGCAGGTTCCGTGCCTGCCTGGCGCGCACTGTTCGAACGCGCACGCTGTGCGGCATGCATCCTCCGCCCGCCTCGATTAACTTACTGCAAGCTCGGAAGCAGGCAGCGAAGCCTACGAATCAAGGGTGGTGCCGGATGGCCGATGGGATTCCCAGCCTGTTCTCCTCAAACGGTTTCATGCCCCATGGAATGTGCTACCTCTGGCAGCCGGGGATCCTGACCCTGCACGTCCTGTCGGACTCGCTCATCACCCTGGCGTACTTCTCGATTCCGTTCACGCTGCTGTATTTCGTCCGCCGGAGGCGCGATCTGCAGTTCAACTGGATGTTTGTCTGCTTCGCGGTATTCATCGTCGCGTGCGGTGCCACCCACTTCTTCGAGATCTTGACGATCTGGGACCCCGTGTACTGGCTGTCCGGCACGGTCAAAGCGATCACGGCGGTCGCGTCGGTGCCGACGGCGATCCTGCTCGTGCGGCTGATTCCAGATGCGCTGAGGCTGCCAAGCCCATCCGCGCTACAGAGAGCGAACACGGAGTTGGCGCTCGAGGTGGCGGAGCGGAAGCGCGCGGAGGGGGAGGTGCGACTCGCCAATGAGGCACTCGAATCGCGTGTGGCGGAGCGCACCCGGGAACTGGAGAGCGCCTACCAGAACCTGCGCCAGTCGCAGCAGGCCATCCTGCAGCAGGAGCGGCTGCGGGCGCTGGGTCAGATGGCCAGCGGCATCGCGCACGACATCAATAACGCGCTGACGCCCGCAACTTTGTATGCGCAGTCGCTCCTGGAGCGGGACGACAAGCTCAACGGCGAAGCCCGCGAGGACCTGGAGGTCATCCAGAGGGCTATCGAGGACGTCACCGAGACGGTAGCCAGGATCAAGGAGTTCTACCGAGGACGCGAAGCGCAACGCGGGAGCGTCGCCTTGGACGTCAACCCGATCCTCGAGCAGGTCATTGATCTGACCCGGGCTCGCTGGTCCGACATGCCGCAGCAACGGGGCGCGTACATCGAGGTGCGCTGCGAGCGGTCCGGGCCGATGCCGATCATTCTCGGGTCGGAAAGCGAGATCCGGGACGCATTGACCAATCTGGTCCTGAACGCCGTGGACTCGATGCCCGAAGGAGGCATCTTGACCTTGCGCTCACGGGTTACTGCGGAGCACGTCACCGTAGAGGTCAGCGATACCGGTGTTGGGATGAACGAGGAGACGCGCAATCGCTGCCTCGAGCCGTTTTTCACCACCAAGGGCGAGCGCGGCACCGGACTGGGTCTGGCGATGGTCTACGGGATGACGCAGCGGCACAGTGCCTCCATCGAGGTCGACAGCGAGCCGGGTGTAGGGACCACCATGAGGTTGATCTTTCCGTCCGGGGCGGGGCATGCGGTGAGCGATGGTCGCCGGGTGCCTCATCTGCGCCGCGACGGGCTGCGCATTCTGATCGTCGACGACGATGCGCTGCTCAGGCGTTCGCTCTCCGACGTGCTGCAGCGAGATGGACATCAAGTGTCGGTCGCAGATGGCGGGCAATCTGGAATCGAGGCTTTCGCGAGAGCGCTGCAGCGCGGTGAGGGATTCGGGATCGTCATCACCGATCTGGGCATGCCACACGTGGACGGGAGGTCGGTCGCCACCGCGGTCAAGACTGCCTCGCCACAAACACCCGTCGTGATGCTCACGGGGTGGGGCCACCAGCTTCGTGATGAGAACGAGACGCCGAGCCACGTCGACAGGGTGTTGAACAAGCCGCCGCAGTTACGGGAGCTCAGGGCGGCGTTGGCGGAGTTGACAGGCCCGCCACCGGGCTGATTGCCGGCGGTGAGACCCCGGTTCGAAAGAGTGCCTCGCGCAGGGTAGGGTAGTACTCAGCCCTCGGGGTCGCCGCAGCAATGAGTCCTGCGGTCGCCAACTTGCCGTGCACGCGCTCGTTGGCTTCGCAGAGCAGAACGGTGACCCCCCGTTTGCCCAGCGTGGCCGTGACCTCTTCCAATGTCTGAATTCCGGTGATGTCCATGAAGGGCACCCGATCCAGGCGAACGATCAGGACACGAGGCAGGGGTTGGGCCTCGAGTAACGCACGTCGGAAGTTCTCCACCGCGCCGAAGAACATCGGGCCGGCGATCTCGTAAACCAGCGTGTGCGGCGGCAACCCGGTCAAGCCGAGATCGGCCAGCTCGAACGCCAAGGAACGGGCCGAGACAGGTTGCGTTTCGGTGGTCTCCGCCATTCTTCGCAGGAACTGGAGGATCGCGAGGATCACGCCAACATTGACGGCAACAACCAAGTCCGCGAACACAGTGAGCAGGAACGTGATCAGCAGGATGAGCCGGTCGGCAATGGGCGCCTTCCGGAGCACCCCGACGAACCGTTTGGCCTCGCTCATATTCCACGCGACGACGAATAGGATCGCGGCCAGCGCCGCCAACGGGATGCTCGCCGCGAGGGGCGCCAGGAACAGAAGGACGGCGACGAGCGTCAGGGCGTGAGTGATTCCCGCTACAGGACTTCTCCCACCATTGCGAATGTTGGTCGCTGTACGCGCGATCGCGCCAGTCGCGGCAAATCCTCCGAACAAGGGCGAGATCATGTTGGCGATCCCCTGTCCTATCAACTCCTGGTTGGAGTCGTGGCGGGTGCCCGCCATACCGTCAGCCACTACGGCTGACAGCAGCGACTCGATCGCCCCCAGCAACGCGATCGTGAAGGCCGGCGCGACCAGGACGAGAACGTGCGAAAGCGACAGGTCGGGCAGCGCAAATGCCGGCAGGCCCTTCGGGATGCCGCCGAACGTGGACCCGAGTGTCGCCACCCCCGGCAGGCGCACAGTCGCCTGCAGCACGGTGGCTACTACCATCGCCACCAGTGGTCCAGGCACGCGACCCAGCGCTTTGACGCGCGGCACCCAGATCACCAACAGCAGACTCAACACGGCCAGGGCGGTCGTGGGTACGTTGAGCTGCGGCATCGCCCGGAACAAATGCCAGAGGCGCTCGTGAAAGTGCTCCCCGGTCACTGCGGGGAGACCCAGAAAGTCGCGCCATTGACCGACGAAGATGATGACCCCGATTCCGGCCGTGAACCCGACGATCACCGGCGCCGGAATGAAGCGGATCACGGTGCCCATTCGGGCGATCCCCATGAGCACCAGCATTGCCCCGGCCATGAAAGTCGCAGTCTCGAGTCCGGAGATGCCGTAGCGAGCGGTAACGCCGGCCAGTATCGCCACGAACGCGCCGGTCGGTCCGGCGATCTGTACCCGGCTGCCGCCGAGGAGGGAGACGAGACCTCCGCCGATGATCGCGGTGTACAGCCCTTGCTCCGGACGGGCCCCGGAGGCGATGGCGAAAGCCATGGCCAGCGGCAGGGCGACCACCCCGACGATCAGCCCGGCTACGATGTTGGGTAGCCACTGGTCTCGGGAAAACAGTCCGGCTCGGCGCGCTTCCAGGAGTGCGATCACCCGGCCGATGCTAGCCCACCCCTCAGCCAGCGGCTCTCTGTACAAACCACACTAGCGCCAGCGCTCCGATGGCAGTGGATCCCCATCGCATGACCGTATGCCGGTAGAACCGAGTCGCTCGAATCGAAAAGGCCAGCGGCATGACGGCCAGCACCACCGCGAGTTGGCCGACTTCGACGCCCAGGTTGAAGGCAACCAGGGACAGCAGGCGCGCCCCGGGGGGCAGCCCCATCTCGGTCAATACGGAGGCAAAGCCGAAACCGTGCAGCAGCCCGAATGCGAACGCGATGCGCCACCGGTGTTGCGTCACCTTGGGGACGAGATTGTTCAGTGCCGCGACGAGGATCGAAGCGGCGATGATCGATTCGGTCAGGCGACTGGGCAGGTGCAGCACGTCCAGAGCGGCCAGTGACAGCGTGATGGAATGCGCAACGGTGAAGGCCGTAACGACCTTCAGAATGTTGACGAAAGCCGGGCGGGCCAGCGGAACGGCCTCCCACTGACCGTTGTGACGCCGCAGCACGGCGGGTAACAGCAGCGACAGCAGGAACAGCAGGTGATCGATGCCGCTCCAGATGTGCCACACGCCGATCCGGAGGTATCCGGCGAACGCGGCAAGCCAGCTCGGACGGTCGAGCGTGAAGACCTGATGACCTTTTCCGGGAACGAGTACCCCCGTCTGAGTCCGATTCCAGGCGGACAAGCTGAGGAGGCCACGATGCGAGGGATCCAGGTCCTGCATGACGCGGTAGTCGACCGATAGGGCAGCCTCCGAGCGCGCCGCGCCAGCCGCGGTCCGAGCGTTTGTTTCGCACGCGCCTGAAAAGGGTAGCCACAGATAGGCGCCGTCGACGCGGTCGTTGACTTGGAATGCCGAGTAGGCGAGGTGGCAAGCTTTCCCGCCAAAACTGAGGATCACTGTGGAATCGAGATAGGTGATCAGCTCGGCCCGATGCGCTTGCGCCTCGGCCCACGTGACCTTGCCGTCCGAGTCCGTATCCAACCCCACAGCCAGCTCAGCGTCCCGGACGGCCAGCTCGATCTGCCCGGCCACTCGCGTCTGCTGGTCGGCCGAGCGATTCCCGGCCACGTTGATCGTCAGGAAGCTGTTGCTCGCCACGTGCGCGCTGACGGTTGCGGTGGCGGCGGTCAGGAGGAGAAGCGCCGTGAGGGCTCTGAGTGCCCTGCCGGCCCTTGTCAGGATGTTGGCCGCGCAGTTCACGATCGGTCCTTCATCGCCGCGGCGATGCGGATGTCTTCGAGATGGTGTTGGAGGACGAACTGCAGCGCCGGTGCCGCCGCCGAAGGCTCTCCGGCCGCCCGAGCCGCCCGGAGGAGAATCAGCACGTCATCGACCTCGTGTTGAACTTGCCAATTCGCCAGCGCCGCCCGGAGTGCGCCGCGGGCGTCGCCCACGACGTCGAGAAGAAAGCGAGCCTCCTCGCGTCGGTGAATCCCTTCTCCGCGTTGCGCTTCCTCCGCGAATGCGGCGCTCAGGCGTACGCGACTATCCGCTAGCCCCACGTCCCGCAAAACCCGCTGAGCAAGGGCCATCCGCAGCAGCAGCGGCTCGAGACTCTCGCGCCCCCGAAGAAGCGCGAGGACTTCGCGACCCCGTCCTTGACTGAGGAGCAGGTCGGCATAGGCGGCGCGGATGTAAAAGTCGTCGGGACTGAACTGCAGACCGTTGTTGAACCAGTGCTCGGCCTCGACATCGCGCCCGAGTCGAACGGCCATCTCGCCGAGTTCCGAGTCGCGCCACGCGCGCTCGTCATTGGGCATCCCCTGTGAGGAGATGTCGCGAACGCGGTCATAGGATGCCGCGAGCGAGCCGCTGAGCGCCTCGACGGGACGGGAGCAAAGTTCCATCACGGCAGGCCCGACAGACGCACTCAGCCGCCGACAGGCACCCCGTGCTTCATCAAATCGCCCGAGCACCCGCAGGATCGTGGCTGAGGTGAGCCATGCCTGTGGATCCTGAGGTCGCAATGCGAGCGCCGTGCGCAGAGTGTCGAGGGCGCCTGCGAAGTCATGCCGACTCTGTTGGATCGTTGCCTGCAGAACCAACGCGTCGGCCGAGGGGACCCCTGCTCGAGCGGCCGGGTCGGCACGCCGGCCCGAGTCGGGCTCGATCCATGGGGCGAGGGTCGCTTCCGCGTAGCCTAGAAACCTCAGGTCGCCGCTGCTTCTGGCTTCCTGGATGTACAGCCTCGCCAGGGGCAGCGCGACGTCCAGTCGCTGGCCGGCCAGGTGCCGGGTGCCCGATGAGGTGTGCCTCGCGCTGGCCGGTATGGTCGCCAACACAGTCGAGCCGTCCCCGGGAGTGTACGGTGCAGCGGCCGCGACCTGCGCGACTGCGCAGATTAGCAGTGTCGAGAACCGGCGCGCTGGTGCGCGCCGGTGTTGGGTTGCCTCGACCATGATCACTGACCGACGGTGACCGGGTCTGAGGCATCGTCGTTCGCGGGCTCGAGCAGCACCGCGCTGTCGTCGATGGCCACCGGATCGGAACTCTCCGAGGTTGTCTTGGCCAGCGCCTGTACGTCCGTGACGTTGTAGATTTGGGTGCCCCCACCGCCGGAGGACGGGTTGGACGGCGAGCTCGGAGTCGACGGAGTCGTCGGACTGGTCATTGCCTGCCCGTTACCGCCTCCGCAGCCCACCGCGGTGACGAGCAATCCCGCTGCAATGGCTGCACCTGCTGCATTTCGAATGTTCATTGCCGTAGCTCCTCGGTGCGCCTTCAATCGTTCACGCTGTTAGGAGAGCCCGGGATCGGAGTGTTCAGATACGGAAACGCGGTGAGATAGGCGGCCGGGTTCGGCTCGGCCCCGTCGGTGTAGTGCAGCTGGCGCGACACATCCGATGCCGGATCCGGATCCTTGGAGCTGCCGTCGAAGGGGCTCAACAGCACCCCCATCGCGACCCGCAGCTCGATATCGACGACGTCGTCGATCGGGCGGCGACCGTTCGGGAAGCCGGCGAGGTCGTTACCGAGCACGCCCAGATCGTTCTGGGACGCAACCGGTGTCGGCACAGTGTTCGTGTTGAGGCGCAACATCTCAGCCGCCGTCACGTGGGCAGGCTGATTCAGGCCCGACACGCCCGTCAGGAACGCCGCGACGAGGTCGGTCCGCGGATAGACGCTGGGAGCCTTTACGCCCGCGGCGCCAAACAGTGTCTGCAGGAGTATGGGCAGCGAAGGATTGGTCACGTAGTCCGCGAATTGCTTGTCGTCGCCGGGCTTGGAGGCGTTGAACCGGTCCTTGTCCGGGAGGCCGATGACCACTTCGTTGACCAGGGGTGCACCGAGGCGCGAGACCTGGGTCCACGCGCCGCCGCGCAGATCCGGGCCGATCGGACTGTTGGAGGCTCCGACGCTGGCGACGCTCTTGTTGCTCTGGGGCTGCGGGTTGAGGATCTCGGCCTGACGCAGGCTTGCCGTCGTCCAGGCGCCGATGACAGGGTCATTGCCGGAGGTGAGGCAGGCAATCGGGATCTCGAGCGCCAACGAGGTGACGTTCTTGTCATCGAGGGTGTTGCGTTCGAGGTTGCGGGCGTTCATGCCCGGAGCGAGCTCCTCGGCCGGATACTTGATGTTGACCAGGTCGAAGGTTTCCCCGAGGTTCACCACGAACCCGTCCTTGCGTTGGCCGACGAACACCTTGCCCATCGCTGCGCAGCCGGGAATGGAGAGGGTATGCACGAACGTGCCCGCGTAGGTTGCGTAGTCGGGGATCGATTTGTTGCCGATGTTGTCCAGCGGCTTGCTGAACTTGCTGCTGCCGGTCGCGCCGTCGACGATCTGGACCGCCGAGCCATGGCGACGGTCGCCTTTCACCAGCGTCAGGGTGTAGGTCTGCGCGACGTTCTGAGCACTCGAGTCCGTCGCCGTCACCGGGCCGATGTTGCTGAGCGGGACCGGGATCGACTTGCCGCCGGCCGAGACCGCCAGCCCCTGGTCGGTCGTCTGGAAGCGGAACTGGAAGGTCAGGTCCTCCTTGCCGTCGCCGTTGTTGTCGATGTGGATCTCGTACAGGGCCTGTGGGTCGAGGAGGAAGTAGTTCGGTCCGCCGTAGCTGTCCTGCAAGGGCAGGTAGTTGGCAATCAGCGTCACGTAGCCGTCCCGCCCGCCTTCGTAGCTGCGGAACATGTAGAAGTCACTGGCATCGACCTTCGGCAGGCTGGTTATGAAGGGCGCCTCGCGGTGGCTGGAAGCCAGGGCTGCGCCGGATAGGGCTGTCGCGATGGCGGCGGCCACAGCGGCCGCCATGCGGGGGAGTTTGGTGCTTGGGGTCATCGGAGGTGCCTTCCCTTCAGAGTGGTGAGGTAGCGAAAACGGGTTCGCTTCCGGCACTACGGGAGCGCGCTCGCAGTGGATGCAGGGAAGGGCGCAAATATTTTCGGCGCTGCGGCCAAGGTGGCCGGCGCGACGGATAGACTACGTTCCCGGCGTCGACCGACCGTACCCAAACGAATTGGGACGGTATGAGTGGGGGGATGACATGGCTAAGAACTCACTGGGGGCAGCGGTGCTCGCGCTCGCGTTCGTGGCGCAAG
This sequence comes from Steroidobacteraceae bacterium, assembly GCA_036499585.1. Taxonomy (GTDB): domain Bacteria; phylum Pseudomonadota; class Gammaproteobacteria; order Steroidobacterales; family Steroidobacteraceae; genus 13-2-20CM-66-19. Next base: position 57,962 of record DASYDM010000051.1, on the reverse strand, counting down.
GCGTGCGAGCGCAGACCCCTTACACCATCGCCTATGCGAGTTTCGCTCCGCTTCACTCGGAGGTGTTTCTAGCCGATCCGGACGGCAGCCACCCGAAGGTGTTCGCGTCGAATCCCGCGCTACAGTGGAATGCATCCTTCTCCCGTGACGGTGCCTGGATCGTCTTCACGTCGACGCGGGATGGATCAGCGGACATCTACCGGGCGCATCCGGACGGGACCGGGCTCGAACGGCTCACCGACGACCCTGCCTTTGATGACCAGGCGGCACTGTCACCCGACGGACGCAAACTCGTGTTCGTCTCGACCCGCAGCGGGCACGCGGAGCTCTGGTTACTCGAGCTGCGAACGAAGCGGGTGAGTGATTTAACGAACCATGCCGGCGGGCACTTTCGTCCGACCTGGTCGCCCGACGGCCAATGGATCGCCTTCTCTTCCGACCGGGACTCCCCGAAGCTGCGTCGACCCGACGGGTTCGAGACGATTCAGCGCACTGAGATCTATCTCATGCATCCGGATGGATCAGGGCTGCACCAGTTGACTCACACCGGCTCTTACGCCGGCAGCCCGTGCTTTTCGCGCGATGGCAAGAAGTTGGCCTTCTACAAGGCCAGCTTCGAGGACGTCATCACGATCTCGGATCCGCGCCGGCTGCGGGCGACGACCCAGATTGCAGTCATCGATGTTGCTGGCGGAACCGAACAGCTCGTGACCAGCGGCAAAGGCGAGAAGTGGTCGCCGTGCTGGAGCGCGGGAGAGCGGATCGGGTATTCCAGCGGCGGACCGGAGGGCGGGCTCGAGTTCACGACGGGCAGCGGCGGGGCTCGAGGGGAGTTCGGAAGTCCGACCTGGTCGGGTGACGGCAAGCACATGCTGTTTCATCGCGACACCGGGCAGGCGTGGCCGCCGGTCGGGGAAACACACAGCCGTGACCCGATGTTTCATCTGCTTCGGGCAGGAATCTTCCCGACGTTCTCCCCATCGGGCGACCGGCTGGCCTATACCAACGGGTCGGCCGCATTTGTTCACAACGGCCTGATGACGAGCAGCCGCGACGGCTCGAACCGGTGGGTCATCCATGACGATCTCGAACACAACACGGTGGCGCCGAGTTGGTCGCCGCACGGCGACCTGATTGCGTTCGGGTCCGGTGGGGCCTTCGCAGGGTTCCTCGCACAGGGGCGCCAGATCTCCAACATCGCCGTCGTCGCTCCCGATGGAACCGGATTTCGGCTGTTGACCCAGACCGACGGCAACAACGGCTTTCCGAGCTGGTCACCCGACGGGCGGCGAATCGTCTATCGCCTCCAGGACGAGCACGGCAAGGGCCTGCGGATTCTGGAGGTCGCGACCGGGAAGATTGCTGTGTTGACGGACGGCAACGGCAATCACGACAACTTTCCCACCTGGTCGCCGCTCGGAGACGAGATCACCTTCACGAGTGACCGCGAAGACGGCGATTGGGAGATCTATGCGATTCACCCCGATGGCACGGGCCTGCGGCGGATCACCCACATTCCCGGGAATGACGCTCATTCCTCCTGGTCCCCGGACGGTAAGTGGCTCGCCTTCGCTACTGGTGCCAATGGGTTCAAGGATGAAATGGCTCTGCATCCCCACAACCCGCAGTCGTACGGCGAGGTCGCAGTGATGCGCCCGGACGGGTCGGATCTGCGCGTGCTTACTGACAATCCGTGGGAGGACGCCACGCCTCGCTGGGCCCCAATGCGTTAGCGGAGGGAAACGGTACAATTCGGGCGCTGATGCGCGCCCGTAGCTCAGCGGATAGAGCATCGGCCTTCTAAGCCGAGGGTCGCAGGTTCGAGTCCTGCCGGGCGCGCCATTTCCCTGCGTGATCCGGAAGGTCGAGCCGGGCTGGACCGGTGCCAGCGCCGCCCGAGCACCGGAGCTCGGACGCGGCAGGCTTTCGAGAGGGGTGCAAGCCCCGAAAATTTGTATATACTTCGCGCCCCGTCGAGAGTGGGCGGTATCGGGACGCGGGCGCGTCGGTTGCTGATAAGTCCTTGGTGTGCAAGGAGTTTAGTGACCCGAAGCCAAGCACCGACGGGTTGCAATGGTGGGCGTAGCTCAGTTGGTAGAGCCCCGGGTTGTGATCCCGGTTGTCGTGGGTTCGAGTCCCATCGTCCACCCCACGATTCGCAGGAGTCGCCGGGCGGCTTCTGCCGGTTTAAGTGATGGGCCGTTAGCTCAGCTGGTAGAGCAGTTGACTCTTAATCAATTGGTCGTAGGTTCGATCCCTACACGGCCCACCAATTTCAAGAAGTTACGAGGCGCCTAAAGCACCTGGCACAAACTTGGCACAACTCCGTGCCTGACAGGGGCTTGAGATACGTCGCTCGCCTGACCTAAAAGGAAAGGCAGCATGGCGACGTTTAGAGCACGAGGCGGACGCATACACGCACAGGTCCGCATGGTTGGTTTCCCCGCTCGTACCGCGAGCTTCCCAACCCGAAAACTAGCCGAGCGGTGGGCTAAGACCGTCGAAGCCTCGATGATCGAGGGACGGCACATCCGCAGTACCGAAGGGCGGCGCCGCACCCTGAAGGAAGCCATTGACCGGTACGAAAGGGACATCGCTCCTACCCTAAAATCCGGCAAGCGCGTGGTGATCTACTTACGCTGGTGGCAAGCCGCCCCGCTGCGTGGGAAGACGTTGGGCGATTTGCGGCTGCACGACCTGACGCCGGATGTCATTGACGAACAGATCGCGCGACTTCGTTCCGAACCTTATACCCGTGCACGCCCTGAAGCGCCGCGGTCCGCCGTTGAGGGTCCACCAAAGCAGTACCAGCGCGGTAACGACTCCGTGCGGCAGCACGTTGCCGCACTATCTCGGCTCTGTACGCTGGCACGGCGGCGGTGGCGTTGGATGTCATCTAACCCATTCGATCAGATCGAGCGTCCCAAGCCAGGCAAAGGACGGACCCTGGTGCTGACTGCCGAGCAGCGTGCGCGGCTACTAGCGACCATCGAGGCCGACCAATCGCCCGACGGTTTGTTGCTTGACCTGATGGTCAGAATTGGTCTTGGGAGCACGACCCGCGCCGGGGAACTACTGAAGCTGACATGGGGTAATGTCGACCTCGCCGAAGGTCGCTTGCAGTTAGGCGACACGAAGAATGGCGACAGTCGCGTCGCCTTCGTGTTCGGTAGCGTGCTGGATCGGCTGCGGGCTCAAAAGGAAAGCGCTCGGACGAGGGGACGTGCCGGCGATGCTGTTCTCGTGTTTGCCAGCAATCATCGGGACGGCGCTGTGTTCGACTACTACACGAAGTATAGAAGCGCCTGTGAGGCCGCCGGCATTCCTCGGGACGTTGTCTACCATACGTTGCGCCACCAATCGGCTACAGATTTGGCGCGGGCTGGGGCGACGGAACAGCAGCTAAGGGCCATCGGTGGATGGCGATCCGACGTCGTGCGTCGCTACGTCCATCTCGCCGCCGAAGACGCGCGCCACGTGGTTGAGAAGATGAACCGGGAGACGTTCGGGCCTGACAAAGTGTAGTAGCTTCCCATTATGTCGCCGTTAGGCCACGGAACGGCCTACGGTATCGCTACGGTATCGGCAGCGGACTGTCCATTCTAACTAGCTGAATACAGCCAGCGTTGGCGTCAAAGCCGGTGACAAGGAGTCAGCGGCGTACAAACGTCCTTTGCAGCCCTCTTGCAATGCGCGTGGCGAAGTTATTAGCGTCGACTCCCATGACGCAGACTCAACATTCCGCCACCGCGCTATTGCTGCCCCTAACTGACGTTCAGGCGCTCGCCGCTGCCGGGCTAGGTTGGCCTCGAACACCGCAAGCGTGGCGCTGGTTATACCGCCGCAGAGAGGAACGTGGCCTGCAGGAGGCGTTCTGCACCGTAGGCCGCCGTGTCCTGGTGAACGTTCCGCGGTTCATAGAGCTGGTCACGCAGCAGACCGGTGGTGCGGGACGCGCAGCATGAGCAAAACGCCGCGAATTCCCGCGGAGAAACTGCGTGCGATCAAGGCCGCTGTCTCCGACCTCCTGCCGGCGCATGCCGAGGCGACTGTTGCTGATGCGCAGCAACGACTGCTGGCCAGTGTCGGTATCGACTCCCGACATAAATGCGCCGCTTGCGGCGGCCGTGCCGTCGTCGAACGCAGTGCCTACAGCAAGGGCCATGCGCGCACGCTTGAATGGGCGGCCCGTGAGAGCAGGCAATTCGGAATCCGGTTCGTCACCCCCGGTAAGTACGGCCCGCCATCCGTATTGAAAATGCGCGGCGTATTCACGCATAACGCGTGGTGGGGCTTGATCGAGCGCCGTCCCGAATCCGTCATCGATGAGACAGGCGATTGGGGACTGACTGCCACTGGCTGGCGGTTCATTGGCGGCGAGATTGGCATCCCGTCCCATGTCTTCCGTTATGGCGGCCACGTGCTCGCGCACGACGACAGAAAGCGGGTGTTCATCACGGATGTGCTTCCGGGATTCTCGCTTCAGAAGCTGCTCGACGACGGGGAATTTGCGGTCGGCGAACAGGACAGGGGCGCGCAATGAGCGTCCGCCATGTCCATCCCGGCCAGCGCGTCGGCAGGCTGTATGTCATGGCTTGCCTCGAATCACGTCGCTCTCCCACGGGGCGGGCGTTGTACTTAGTGCGCTGCGATTGCGGAGCCGCCAGAACGTACGCGGCTAACACGATCCAGTCGCGGAAGTCGTGCGGCTGCGGCGGGACCGCACTCGCCGCGCGTCTGCGGCATGCTGCCGTCACCGGCTCACCCAATTTCAATACCGCCCTTCGCCAACGCTCGATCCTAACTAAGGTGTTTCCATGACTGATTTCGACAATGCCCGCCGCCAGGCCAGCGCCGCCGGGTTCGCTTACATCCCGATCCGTGGCGAGATCAACGCCGACACGGTTGCGCAACTTCGCAGGGAGATGCCCGCCAACGGCGACCTACTGATTGAAATCGACAGCACGGGTGGTGACGTGGCAAGCGCCTGGCAGGTGTTTGACCTGCTCGAAGCACATCAGCAGCGGGGCCGCGTAGCCACGTGGACGACAGCCCGCGCTGAATCGGCCGGTGCGCTGCTAATGTATGCGGCGAGTCCCGGCTGCGCTCTCGCGCATCCCAACGCACAATTGGTGTGGCACGCGATTCACATTGACGGCATTCCCGCGACGTTGTCGGCCGACACCCAACGTTGGGCGCAGCTGATTGCCAAGCGTACGGGATGGGCCTACGAAGAGGCGTTGCGAGGAATCTCGCCCGACTGCATCGGTGTCAGTGGCGTTGTCCACGATTCCCGCTTCACAGGTGCCCAGGCACAGCGTCAGGGTCTAGTCGATCAGTGCGACTGGAATCTAACCCGCGCCCTGCAGTCGCTGCCGGCGTTCGTGCCTCCTGCCGGAGCTACTCCCGCAGGGCGCGTCGCGCGACACGCCCTCGTGCCCGGCGCGCTGATCGGCATCGATCCAGCCGTGTTCGGGGATGCCTCCGCACACGAAAAGGCGCTCACCGATCAGGCCCGGCTGATCGAGCTGATGCGCAACGGTCGCGGCCATGAATTTACGATGCCGTGAATGTTAGGGCATCAGGAATCACGTCCCACGCTGCGTTTTCACGGTGTTCGCGGCGTGGGACTAACGGGCCGGGGTGCCGTCCCCCAGCCGCTTGCCCTGCGAGTCAGCAAGGCAGGTACGTGAAGGCGGCACGAACAATCGTCCCAGATACGCTCCCGGCCTGCCCTCTTGGGCAGCCGGCGGGTTCTGCGGCCCGGGAGTCTCCGGGCAGGGAACAACGTTTGTGGCAGCAAACAACAAACGGTCTGAAACTTTTTGAGGATTACAAGTGAACAGTTCATCGCGACAACATGAGGCCCTGAGCGCACAGCCGCCGCAGCCTCGAACCATCCCCCTCGGCCGCGCTGCCAGCAGCAATGCAGGTGGTAGTGCCACAGAGTTTCTTTTGAATCCCCCGCAGCGCCAAGCAGCGGAACCCGCTCCCCGCATCACCATTGCAAGCCGCGACCCGAACGCCAACGTTCCGGGCATCAGCCTTACTCGGATGGTGATCGCGCAATGCCTGGCGCAACTGGACAAGGCCAGTCCCAGCGACGTGGCCCAGCACCGTTGGGGCAACATTGACCCTCAGTTGGTCGATGTGATGCGCGCCATGCAGGCGACGGGCGGGCGTCGGTACGCAGCCAACGAAGTGGCGGCCGGCGGCGGTGCCGGTTGGGGTAACGAACTGACCATCGCGCAGTTGTACGAAGCGGACTTCATTACCTTCCTGTATTCGCAGATTGTCATGGACAGGCTGCCTCTGCAGGCGGTGCCCGAAGACGTGACGGTGAAGGGCCAGGACGGCGCTGCGACTGGCTATTGGGTTGGCGAAGGCAAGGCGATTCCCGTGTCGGCGCTGGACTTCTCAGACGTGACGCTCACCAATCTGAAGGTGGCCGCGTTAGCCGTGATCACCAAGGAACTCCTGCGGCGTTCCTCGCCAGCGGCCGAAATCCTTGTTCGGAACGCGCTGGTGACGGCTGCTGCGCAAACCTACGACGGCAAGGCGTTCAGCGCCGACGCAGCGTCGGCAGGCGTGTCGCCGGCGGGCCTGTACAACGGATTGGCACATGTCGGCTCGTCAGCGGGCACTGGCGTCGCCGGGGTCCGGCAGGACGTTGCGGCCCTGATCAATACGTTCGTCGCGGCGAAGTACGACACCACCGGCCTTGTCTGGGCGATGCATCCGTCCCTGGCAGTGACGTTGGCCATGATGACAAGCGATTTGGATGTGCCTGTCTTCCCGCGCATCACCGCCGCTGGCGGCGAATTTTTTGGGTACCCGGTGTACACCGGCCACAATCTGAGCGCGAGCAAGCTCACATTGCTCTCACCCCAGGACATCTACCGCATCGATCCCAAGAGCGGCCCGGGGCTGGACATCCAGATGTCCGATCAGGCGACCATCGAAATGAGCAGCGCCCCCACGGGTGCGGCTCTCGGCAGTCCGCCGGTCGCAGCCAGTGCCGCACCCGTTTCGATGTTCCAAAGCGAATCCGTCGCGATCAAGGTAGTGCGGGCCATCAACTACGCGAAGCGCCGTGCGGGCGCAGTGCAGTACATCGACAGCGTTGCCTACTCGCTGATCGAAACCTGACCTGAGGTCCGAATCGGGCAGGCTCCGCGATGTGAAGGGCGCTGAGCCCGTCACCCCCCGGCCCGACGCGCATCGGTGTCAGTGCGCGCCCAGGGGGGGGTGACACCCTACTCACAGGAGCGGATTCCAACATGAACAAACTCAAGCAGGACGCCGGCATCGCAGCGGCGCAGTTCGCACCATTCAGGGCGCTCTTTGAAACCCTGGTAACCCTGTTGCAGCATCAGACCGGCCACATCCTACTGCTACGCACGGCGCAGATTCAGGCGACGCAGCAACTCATGGTTGGCATGAGGGAACAGCTACTCGCGCCGGGACAGGATGAGCTGCCGTGTGATCCTGACATCCGCGCCCTGGAAGAGCGCATGGAGCTGCTCTTGCGTGAGGCACGCTCACAGATGGCTGAGATGCAGAAATCCTCGCCGTCCCGGTTCGCAGGTAACAACAGGGTTTCATGACTCAACTCCCACCGCCGTGGTCATCCTTCCTGTGGCGGTGGGAAAGGGTCGGAACGGCCACCGCCGGCCCGGCTGCGCGAGTGATGACCGCGCAGGTTGAGGGTGGCCAATTATTTGGGGGAGTGAGCAAAGAGGCATGAGCCATCCACAACGGTTCCACCAACCACAAACGGCACCGGCCGAATGTTTCATCTGCCGGCGTCGTTTCAACAATGATGCGGCGCTGCGCCAGCATCGCAAGGTCGGCATTCCCGCGTGCCGGGACGACAGCATTTTCGCAGTTTTGGCGGGTTTGGTACGCTCGCGACCGGCCGGCGAGGTGCCGGTATGACAGGGATGCAGCCTTTGGCTACAAAGAAAACGCGAACAATCGGGGGCGCCACCGGAGAGTTCCTTGGCCGAGCGTTGTCTGAGAAGGAACTGATTGCGGCGGCCGACGCGATCAAGGCAGCCATTCCCACGGCCGCTGGCGCAACCAAGTCTGCGCTCAGCCGCATCCTCGCTAGGCTGACGATGGCCTACAAGTGGCAGAACAGTCGGCGGGACTCCGATAGTCAGTCGCGCCGCAACTCCGCCCCTATGAGGCTCGAACTCAACTTGGACTACACCATGCAAGCGCAGAGCGACCCGAACATGTTCGACGCCGACGCGGTGTATACGGACGAAACATTTATCGTCGAACGGCATCATGTCTTGGGTAGCCGCCCCTTTGAATTCCGAATCGTCGTGCACCGTCGGGACAAGCGGCCCATCGGCGATTGGCGAACGCTTCAGGACGCAAAGAATCAGGTCGTGGGGCCGGAGCGCGAAGCGATCCAAGTATTTCCGCCCGAGTCCGAGGTAACGGATACGGTGAACCACTATCACTTATGGGTATTCAAGCCTGAGTACGGTCCTGGCGTACGAATCGAGTCGGGCAAGGTCCGCTAGCCGCTGGCGCCTGTTGGTGGGTGCATACGCGTGATGTGCTCGCGCGAATTGGGTATTTTGTGCCGGTTACCGAGTGTGTCTTCAATCCACATAGAGTCGTAGGGCACATCGGGGCCGTTCTTGTCCAGCAGGACAACACCCTCCTTTTCGAGTTTAAACACGTGCTGCTCGTGCTCGCCCAATCGGATGCCGCCCTTTTCGCTTTCTAAGTACGTCCCGCCCCACCCGCCCTCGCGGCCGTAACCGCCGATCATTCTCAGGATCACCGGACGACGTCCACTGTTCACGACCGTGACAGCGATCCTGTAGGGGTCACCATTGTCATCGTTGTGGAGCTTGCTAGATACGTTCAGGCGCGGGCGGTCTCGATACGCGTTGACCGCAGAGATGACGAATCCGGCGCCCGATACCAGCAAGCTCCCGACAGACACCAGCAGCGCGATGTTGGAGCGTGTGCCGGCGTCTATCATACGTAGAATAATACTAGCCTCGGGTCACACACGCCGTCCCACACCCGCCACAAACCGCTCGAAGAATCGATCAGGTTCGATCCCGCAGGCGCGAGCCCACGCTACGCACTCGACGGGGTCGATTCGACGCTCGCCGGTCTCGACCTTCGACGGATAGCTGTGTGGAAGCTTAAGACGCGATGCGAGCGCCCGTTGAGTGAGCCCCGCCTCCTGCCTTACTTCCGTCAGAACTGCCAATAGGACGCGGTGTCCGCGACTACGAAGGGTCTTCAACCGTGGCGCTCCTGCCCGTGCGTGGAGCGCCGCTATTTAGACTACGGCGTCGCTGTCCCCATCTTAGGGACAACACTTCGGACTATTGAATCAGGGAAACCCTTGCCCCCAGGATAGGGACGGGTCTAAAGTCCCACCTCGAACGCCAGAAGGTACAGGACGCGCATGCTGATTCTCACGAGGAAGGTTGGCGAAACAATCATGATCGGTCCGGACGTCACCGTGACCGTCCTCGGCGTGAAGGGGAATCAAGTCCGCATCGGGTCAACGCGCCGAAGAACGTCGCCGTGCACCGGGAAGAAATCTACGAGCGCATCAAGCGCGAGCAACAGGAAATGCCAGCGGCATCGCAGCCGGGTGCATGCGGGCCGCGGACGGCTGGTAGTTGATCTAAGCGAGATAGGCCGCCTGCTGATGGTGGGGCAGCCTTTTCATTCCCGGTTGAATTGCGCCGACACCTGAGCGACGCTTAAGGGCAATACAGCCGCCGCCCCTCGCTGCCATGCCGCGCACCCGCCGATCAGATACAGACCTCTCCGCGATAGCTTCCGTGCATCTGGCCTACGAGATTGGCATGCTTCATGGGACCGCCGATCTGCTCTCGTTAGGACAGCATGCCGGTACGGCGCAGAACGCATTGCTGGAATCCTTCACTGTGCATGCGCGCAGTCTCTTCGACTTCCTACAGGCCGCCAGTCCGCGGGATGATGACGTCATTGCTGAAGACTTCTTCCAGGCTCCTGAAACTTGGGATCAGATTCGTCTTCAGGAGCCAATCGCCGCTGCCCTCAAGACTGCAAGGGGGCGCGTTAACAAGGAAATTGCTCATCTCACTTACGAACGGCTCACTGTTACACCCGAACAAAAGGGCTGGGCGCATCAGGAGCTTCGGCTGGCCATGGATCTTGTGCTAGCAAGGTTCGTAAAGAGCATGGATCGCATCAGCGGCCAGCAACTTGCGGCTCTGTTCCCCGATCCTCCATCAAAGGGCAACGTCCTACCGATGAAGCTGAAAGGCGAGACAACATCAGTAACGTCAACGGGGACGTCCGTCCACCTTGTTACCAGCGTGACCACACCAGCGCCGCCAGCCAAGGACACCTGAAAGGAAACAAGATCACATGTATTCCCCTTCAGAATACCTTTCGTATCTCCTAGATAGATACTCAGGGTACATAAGTAGTACATCCCCATAGTCTCTGTAGTGTCAGAGGGACCAGTCTTTCCCCCTGTTGAATTCCATCGGTGCCTTGTCCTATACCCTGATGGGTGAGCATTGAACGAGGGCGGCCATCTGAACTGCCGGGGGTATCCACGGATGCCACCCGCCCGGCGCGTAAGGCCGCAGTTACCCGCGACCAACAGACACGGGCACCTACTCATAAGCTGACAGTAGTGGACCCCACGGCGAGACGTCGTGCCCTTCAGGCGGAACATGACAGGCGCTGCTGGGAACTGCGTCAGCAAGGTCTATCGATCAGGCAGATTGCGCGCATCGTAGGCCGTGGGCACCCCAGGGTACTTAGAGCCATAGGTAGGCACGCCGCTCGAATCATCGAGGAATAATTTCTGTCCGCCCACGGGGGGACATCAACTTTGCTGAACGAAGGGGCCAGGGGACCGCCGCAGGGCTCCACCGATTTGCTAAACCTGACACATCAACACGCTGTAATTGCATACAGTACACAAGGAATACCCCCGGGTGCCCTGTCTGGAAACGGATTCTGGCCTTGAGGCTGGCCGGCAGTGACTGCCCCTGTAGGCCATTGGATGGGCTTACAGCGGCCGTCCGACGCCTTATTGTGAGCGGGGCGCTACGTTGGCCCTTCCTTGACTGGCTCCCTTGTAGGAATGCTCGAAACGGCCAATCCGACAGGCGTTCTCACCCGCTCACTACTGGTGGTCTGCGGATTCCGCGGTGGATTGGCGAAGCGCCCAGACGACGGCGCGGGCCGCACCGGCCATAGCGGGCACCTGGGACATGAGCATTGGGCAACCTGCTCACGCCAAGTTCCTCCGCCACACTTCGGATCGTAGATACAATCCTTGCACTTCGCGTCGACGGCATCTCGTAGGCTCACCATCAAGCTTATACGAACTATGGCGCGCGCAATTCAACGGGGCCGTATCTTCGGCAGCGTCTCAAAAAAGGTGGGAAGAATGAACATCGATACGTGGGCGGTCGTCTTTGCGACGGTCGCTGGTCCTATCCTGGCGGTTCAAGCTCAGAGATTCATCGACCGCGGTGCGCAACGGATAAGAATCCGTGTGGACACGCTGAAGCGTTTTTACGGCAACCGTTTCGACGTGACTGGCGATGAATTCACGCGTGCCTTGAATGAGATTCTGGTCGTGTTCAATAGGTCGCCCGCCGTCATGTCCGCACTACGTGCGTATCACGTTGCCGTGACGGCGAAAATCGATAGTGAGAATGCTCTCGTGTCGCTCGTGAAGGCAATGTGCGCCGACTTGTCAATCGATCTTACAGACTTCAACGATTCTTTTTTTCTGGCGCCATTCAATACGCGCACTTCCAAGTCACCTGTTGCCGCTTTGAAGTAAGAACCTGACGGAGCCGCGCGCGTCTATGCCAGCTGCTTCTACCCAATCGGACTTGGCTCCCGTCATACTGGCGGCCGGAGAGGGGGCGCAATGAAACGAGCGGCGAAGGGTAAGGGGAAGTCGGTACAGATCACGGTCAGCATTTGGTGGAACGCTCGGAAGGGTGTCATCCACATACGGCCTGAAGGCAACCGCCCGCTGACCATAAGCGCAAACTCGCGGCATGAGCGCGGGCATCCGAAACTGTTCCACATGCTGGCCGACTATCTGAGGGCCACTGGGGCGCCAGCGCCACTCGCGAGCGGCAAGACGGCCAAACGGAGTGTCGAACCCGCATAGCCTTGCTCCGCCAGCGTCCGGTCCTTAATCGTGGCACACATTTGGCACACTCACTGCCTCAAAGCCACTCCTAAGCGTGCGTAGCTACACCACTAAGTGATTGAGTCCGCAGGAGGCATGTGGTGTACTGCTGTGGCGGGCGACGCCTCTTAATCAATTGGTCGTAGGTTCGATCCCTACACGGCCCACCAATTTCCTGACCACCGACGTTCGCTGAAGTCTGCTGATCTCCACAATCCGGAAAATCCCGCGAGTCAGGTTCCTCTGACGGCTCCCGCTGTCCGTTGACGGCATAACCAACGCAGGGGCAGTCCCCCCCGGGGTATCTCGCAATTGCGCGAGTCGATACCCCTGATGCCAACACTCAGCGAGCTGAAGATTCGTGCCACGAGCATCTTTGCTCCGACGCGCTTCATTCAGCGCGATGCTCGAGCAGGTTCCTCAGTGCCTCGATACCGTCGTTGAATGGCTTGATATGTCGTGCGTGAGAACGAGCTTGGCGCAACGTCAGTCCCAGAACGACAAGGGCTACACAGCCGTGCAACACCCATGACCACGGAGCCATGGCCAGCGCCCAGCTTTCGAACGAGATCGCCAGGAGGAAGAAGACGATTGATGCGTAGAGGGGGGCCCGCCACAGTCTCCATGAGTGATTGTTGTAGTACGCAATTCGTTCGAACTCTCGAAGAAGGGTGACCACGCTACCTGTACTGCCGACATCCTCAAGGAGCGCTCCGGGGCTCACCCATTTGCGGTGCTGGAACAGCACGTACAGCAGCGCGAGAATGACTCCGACCGAGCCCACTTTCACTCCAACTTCCTTGAAGTGCCAGATGTAGAAAGCAAATGCGGCCATCGTGATGGCAGTGCCCAAGTATGCGAGCGCGTTCATCCAAAGAAGCTTTCTTCCAGCGAGTCGCGCCACCCCACGAACCTCGTCGAGGCCGATCTGCGGGGCGTGCCCGGGCTGCATCTGCCACAATTCCTGCACATCGTCGGATGGCAATCGTGCGTTCATGGTTTCGCTCTCGCTGAGAAGAGACGAGTAAGCGTGCTCTTGATTCGGTGAATGCGTGTATTCGCGTTTGAAACGGACAGGCCCGTGACCTCTGCGATAGTCGCGCCGTCGAGTCCATCCAGATACAAAAGCATCAGCTGTCTATCGGCCGGAGCCATTTGCTGGATCAAGCCGAGCATTCGCTCGCGCGTGAGTTGTTTGTCCACTCTTGTTTCCATGTCGGTGTCGCCCGGCAAGGCCTCGATTTGTTCGAGTGTGAAATGACGTGAGGCGCGGTTCCGCCGTGCGCGCAGTACGTGTGTGGCGCCGATGTTGTGCGCTACGCGGTAGACCCACGTTCGCAATGAACAGCGGCCGTCAAACGTCTCAAAGCTGCGCCAGAGGGCCAGATGGATCTCTTGTAGGAGATCCCGTTGCCGTTCTCGATCAATCTCGTAGGCTTGTGCGAGGCGTTCCAATGACGCCGCGTAGGTCGCGGCGACCTCGGCGTAGAGCGAGTCAATGGCAGGGAGGGCAGCGTTGTCCGACAGAGATTCCATCGAATAAGGCAGTAGCCGCAACGCCTTGGTTCTTACAGCATGCGCGCACGATCTGTTGAGGACGCCGCTTCGGGCACCCATCACGGGCGAGCGGAGGCCCGGCTCACGCGGTCCCCCGGGGAAGAATTCCTCCTCTAACTATTTGATTTTAAAACTCATCGGCACTGTAGGGACAGTGTAAGGTCCCCAAAGCCCACCAATTTCCTGACCACCGACGTCCGCTGAAGTCTGCCGACGTCCACAATCCCTGAAAATACCGCGAGTGTTGGGCAAGCGCTTTCGCGCAGAAGTCTTCGACAGGAGTCCATGTCTCTCAGTCAGCGTTCTCACTTAGTGTGATGTACGTGATGGGAGGGCGTCCTTGAACGATGACCTGCCTTCCGTGGGGCAGGGAAAACGTCAGTGTGTCTTTAACAAATCCGGATTCACTTTCTTTGGCGCCGACCAGCCGCTGTCGGTACCAGGCCACCACCGCATCGTAAGCATCATGCGTCTCGGCGTTATATACCTTCGCGGAAGCCCTGCCCGTGTGCATCAGGGACGCTTTCGACAAGTGTGGGTACGTCGGAAGGGTAGTGGGATTGGCTGGAACATTGGATGAAGAGGCATCGCTCCCACCTGCCAATGCTCCGTGGGAGAGGAGCATACATTGGGACAGGAACAGCACCATGATGAACGAGCGCACGGTCGGCCTCCGGCTCGGCAATTGTTATGACAGGGCATCTATATAAAACCGTTTTCGGTTCGAAAGCCCGCCATGGCGGTGGCCGTCGCGTGTAACGCGTGGGCGCCACTCTCGGTGCCGCCCATGATCGGAATCGGCGCGTTTGGATTCAACACTGGTTGCGCCTGATTGGTCACGGCATGACGCATGGCCCGCGCCGATGGGTGGTGTTCTTCGTCGGCCGCTGAAGGATTCCAGGCAGACCATTGGCCAGCCGGCTCGAAATTTTGGCCGGCGAGGGCTGTGGCGGGATCGCAAACGGTATCCGGTTCTTAGGGAGCATGAACCGCCGATGCAGAGTATTTACATGAAGGCTTTCTGCACGAGCTGCGGAGCCGAGATCAATCCTGACACTGCCTTCTGCACCGGCTGCGGCGCGCGGGCTGGGACGCTGGCGAAGCCCCTACCCCGGAATCGCAAGTGGCCTTGGATCGTGGCGTTGATTCTTCTATTTGCGCTCGGCTTCTGGCTGGGCCACATGATGGCTCCGAAATGCCCCGCGTGTCCCGCGCCGCACGACGCTGGCAGCGGTGGTCGCGGAGGCGGCGGCGGGGGAGGCGGCGGTCAACCGGGCGTTGGTGGCGGCGGCAAGGGCGATCCAAGCAAGGGCGGCGGCAGCGATGCTGACGGCACGGGAC
This sequence comes from Steroidobacteraceae bacterium, assembly GCA_036499585.1. Lineage (GTDB taxonomy): Bacteria > Pseudomonadota > Gammaproteobacteria > Steroidobacterales > Steroidobacteraceae > 13-2-20CM-66-19. The sequence goes on along the minus strand of DASYDM010000051.1, from coordinate 42,862 downwards.
GAGTGGTGGGTGCTGGCGGTCGAACGAATGGCGCCGGCGGCGCCGGGGGTGGCGGCAACGGCTCGGGATCAGGTGACATGAGCGGTGATGGCCACGGCAGCGCCAACGGAACCACCGTCGGGCGCGGCCGCGACGGCTCAGCGGTGGGCGCCTCGGGCTCGGACGACGGTGGCGCCGGCCTAAGCGGCTCGTCGACAATCGCCGGCGGTCCCAATGGCGCGGTCACTGACCCAGACGCCAGGAAAAGCACTCAGGCCGGAGTGTGGCGGCTCGCGGCCGGCGCTCCCCTTACCCTCGGCGGTACAGACGCCCCGATGGACCAGGGCAAGGACGCCACCATCAAAGTTCTCAGCGCCCCGGACTTCAGCTACGACAAGACCGGGTTACCTCGTTACCCGGATTCAAACACCGCCATCTTCAGCGCTATTTCTTACGACCAGCCGGACCGAATCGATGCCTATCGCAGTAGTGCCGGAATCGTGACCGGAAGCACTTTCGATGATGTGACCACTTGGTATCGCAAGAATTTACCGTCCGGATGGTCCGCGACCACGATCGGCGATCTGAACCGCGTCGGAGCCGTGGCGCAGGCGTTGTCGCCCGACAAGCTCATGCAAATGCTGGCCGCCTCAAGCGGTACCACGCCGGCCAAATCCGTCGGCGACCTTCCTGCCACGGCCACCGCGCAGCGTCTGCGGCTATCGATGTTCAAACCACCACAGGGAAGCCAAGGCGACCTCGGCGTCTTGATCGTGCAGAGGGGTGACGAGCCGGTCACGGTCATGATGAAGACTCACATATCTCCGAACCTGCAATGATGTCGCCGCCTAGGGGGTGGATATGAACGCCCTGGAGTAATCCCCGGGCGAGCTCCCGCCAAGGGTGATTCGCCTCGCTCCGCGCCATCGCCTGAGGGAAGTCTTACTGCTCAGTGGCAGCTCAGCTCGCCGTTCTGAAGCTCGCAGCCATCGGGCGGCCCATATTTCTTCCAGTAGTCGATCATTCTGAGGCGCTGTACCAAGGCGTTGAACCGTGCATCGCGGCGGAACGGACGCATTTCCGGAAGCCAGAAATCTGCCAGATAAATGCGGCTCCCGACCATTCCAACACCTACGCCCTCATCCACGGCCCGGCTCGCGATGTCATACGCGGCGTCGAGCGCTCCGAGCATCGTCAGGGCCTGCACGAAGAATCCCCGTACCTGGCCGTCGACCTCCGGGGATTCGAGCTTTGGTGCGAGGCTCTGGAATGCCCGGCGCGCCGCGTTGTTCTGTGCCGGATCGGCCAGCCCGGAGTAGAACATCTTCATCAGCGGGACCCCGTCTACGGTGCTGACCGCCTCGGGAAGTGCGGCGGCGGAGTGATCTATCGCGTCCTGGTAGTGCCCGCTTCGCGCGGCAGCGCGCGTGTGGACCAGAACGTTGCCGATGGTCTGTCCGCCTCCGCCGAGCGCGTCGTGCAACTTCATGAACCGCAGTGCCTCCGCATCCCGTCCCAGCAGAGAGTTGGTCAGGGCGAGCTCATGGATGGTGTACCCCTCCGCAGGCGCGAGCCGGTACGACTCGTTGAGCTCTGAATAGGTCTGCTGTAGTCGGCCCGTAGGTCGCAGGATCACGAGTGTGTACTGGTTGCGGATCGAGACGTTCCCGGGATCGGAGGCGAGCGCGGCACGATAGCTCATTTCACCGTCGACCCACTCGCCGCGGGCCACGTGAATCGAGCCAAGATTTGCCAGAGCATCCGCCAGACCCGGGCTCAGCGTCAGCGCCCGCGTGGCGTCGCGCTCTGCCGCGTCCAAGGCCTCTCTGGGCACGGCATATCCTATTGCTGCGGCATTGCCCGGCCCGAATGCGCGGTAGGCGAGGGCACGTGCGAAGTTAGGATCTCGGGCGAGTGCCTGATTGACTAGCGCAAGTGCCTGCAATTCCGTTTCAGGTGTACCACGCGACACCGCCCGCGCCTGTAGATACAAGCGATAGGCCTCGAGGTCTCGGGTGGGTGGCTCCCGGGCGGCGGGCGTGGCCAATGTCGTGCCCAAGTATGCATGCATGGCTTGCACGACCTCGGCGCCTACATCGTCCTGCAGCTTGAAAAGGTCAGCGAAGGGGCGATCGTAGTTCTGCGACCAGACGGGCGCGCCGCTGCGGGCATCCACGAGCCGTGTGCTGACCCGGATGCGTTCGCCGACGCTGCGCACGTCGCCTTCGAGAATAGTCGCCACGCCGAGATCCTGTGCGACCCGCCGGGTATCGATGTTATGGCCGCGGTAGGCGAATGTGGCCGTGCGGTCCGACACCGTGATTCCGGGCACTCGGCCCAACGCGTCGATCAGCTCTTCCGCCATTCCGTCGCCCAGGTAGTCCTTTGCAGGCTCGCCAGTGAGATTGGCGAAGGGCATCACGGCAATGGAGCTCCTGGCGGAATCGGTGGTGCCGGTGGGTGCATACGGGGTCGCGGTTTCCCGGGCGTGCTCCAGGCCCCACCACGAACCGATGGCGGCGACGACCAAAGTCAGTGCAATGGTCGGCGCTCGCCAGCGTCGGCCAAGCACAGCGGAACGCGCGACGGCAGCAGGTGCAGCGTTCGCCCCCCCAAATGCGGCAGGTCCGACAGGCGTGAGATCTGAGCCCTGCTTGTCTCCACCCTGCGCGGATGCCGCGAGCGCAGAGTCGATTTCTGCTAGCGGCACGGCGCTCGCCAACAGGCGGTAACCATGACCCCGCACAGCAAGCACGTACCGTGGGTTGTCGGCGTTGTCTCCCAAGGCCTGCCGCAAGAGCTTGACGCGCTGGGTGATTGTCTCGGGATTGACCACCACACCTGGCCAGACATGCGCCATGAGCGCCTCGAACGTGACGAGACTCGGGGCAGCGCGGACTAGTTCCAACAGCAGGTCGAATGAAAGGTTCGCGACGCCGAGGTCGATCCTGTCGCGGGTGACCTGGCGTACACGGGTATCGATCACCAGATCGTCGACCCGGTAGCGGGCGGCAGCTGGCACTGCACCCGGTGTCGGTTCAGCGTTCATTCCCAACCTGTCTTACGTGGTGTCGCAATCTTTACCGATTCTTCACCCGATTTCACTGCAGCTTCATGCGTGCGAGCCCCCGCGACGGCACGATGGCCGGCGAGTCAGGCGAGCAGCAGCGGATCGGCGCGTAGCGGTACCCCCCCGTTTCTCACTGAGGAAATCCAGACGTAAGAGAGCGATTCAATGAGTGCAGTGCAGCAAGGCGCCGACATAGTACCTCCCCGGGCTGCCGGAAGGTCCCTGATCATCGCGCTGCAGTAGTGGCGAATCCCGCGCATGCCGCTCGCGGTGGCCTGGCGGTTCTCATGCTCGGATCCGGTTCTACACAAGTGCGGCAGCGCGGTAGCAAACATTCACTTCACAACGCGGAAGGGACAAGACGTGACAAGTCGCTATTTCATACCCGCAGCTCTGATGCTCGTCGTAGCCCCGTGCCTCGCTCATCATTCCTTCGCGATGTTCGATGACAAGAAGACGGTGACGCTGCAAGGGACGGTAACGGAGCTGCAGTGGACCAATCCTCACTGCTACCTCCAGGTCATGGTGCATTCCGGGAACGCGACGGCGGAATGGAGCATCGAAATGCACTCCCCTCTGGCCATGTATCGATTCGGCTGGAAGCCCGGTTCGTTCAAGCCGGGCGACAAAGTGACGGTCACGATCAATCCGCTAAAGGATGGGACCCACGGCGGCCGGCTCCTCACTGCCGTCGATGCCAGCGGCAGATCTCTGGGAACCCTTAGAACGCAGCCAGATGGGAAGCCGCAGTCATGATGCGAGGGGCAGAGCGCGTGGCCGCCGCCGTATTGGCCGTGGGAACGGGTCTCTCCGTTGCCCATGCACAAGTGCAGTCATCGTCCCAGGGCATGACCGGGTTGTGGGAAACCGAATTGTCCGTGGCAGTCAGCAACGGAGAGGTCGACAAAGCCGCAGCAAATGCCCCCGCAGCGCCTGCGGGAACGCCGGAGGGAGCTCCGACCCCCGGGGAGTTGGAGCTATTTAAACGAGTTCAGCTCTGGCAAAAGCCTCCTTACAACCCCGAATGGGAGCGAAAGGTGCAGGACGCGCAGAAGCGCGTGGTACCTGCCGGGCCCGCGCAGGTCAGCAAGTTCTGTGTGGCAGGCGGATTCCCGGCCGTGATGGAGAGCTTTGCGCCTGACGGGATGTTTCAGGTGGTGATTACAAGGGCGGAGACGTTATTCCTGTTTCCCGACGGGGAGGTGCGCCAGATCTACACCGATGGCCGCAAGCATCCCGGACGTGACGACCTGTGGCCGACACTGATCGGGGACTCCATCGGACGCTGGACCGGTGCAACACTACTTGTTGATACGGTCGCCCGTAAGGCTGGCCCGATCTCCGCGATCCCGATTCCAGGCATGGCCGATCTGAGCGACCAGGCGCACTTCTCGGAGCGGCTGCGATTGATCGATGCCAACACTCTGCAGAATGACCTGACGATCGACGATCCGCAGCGCTTGTCTCACCCGTGGCAGATCTCCATCCGCTACAAGCGTGTCACGGATGTGAACAGGATGATCACCACGAATTGCACAGAGAACGATCGGGACACAGTCGTCAACGGAAAGCAGACGATTGTGCCGCGCTAAGAGTCACCACGCTTCAGGGAGACTGACTGGCCGTCGGTGTCTCGCTGGCTGTCGATGTCCCGGATGTGATGTAGAGCTTGTGCTCGCGGGAAGCGACGTACAGGTGCAGATTCCTGAGTACATCCATTCCAATACTGACTTCCGCACGGGGGCGATCGTCCACTCGCTTGATGTGGCCGCCGGTTCGCACACTGTTACTGGGGTCCTTGCTCCCGAACAGGTCGGGATAGACGACGATCCTGGGCTTGCTGATGGTCACGCCCTCAAAGGCGAGGCTACCGAACACATAACCGAACACTTTGTGGTTGGGATCGTTCTCGACCGTGCCCAGGGGTACGGCTCCCGGTGAATCGGCGGTCACTTTAAATGTGTCCTGGGCCGTTTCCGCGCTGAGCGTCGACCGTGGCGAGCCGGTATCGATAATCGCATCCAGCGTATGCCCATTCAGTGTCACCGGAATCCTCAGGTGCGAGTCCGGGCGGTTGGAGCCGATCTTCGTCGCGCTGTACGGCACGACCGCAATCGCCGTGGCGGGCCAGTAAACGACCTTGCTGGTGCAATGGTCCGCCAGGAAGTACTTCAGCTTGCCGCCGACGAAGTCCATCTCGACATCGAATTGTCCCATCAGGTCGTTGGCCAGCACGCCGGCGACCGGCACAGCCGTGTTGGACCCCAACTGGCGATCCGGCGAGACCATGAAAGACTGGTGCTTTCCCTGCACGCCGCCCAGGCTGAAACTGTCGACCGTGACGTACAGGTTAGAGGCATGACCGTTACGAGCGAGGAGTCTGACGTCCCGCTCGGTACTCATGGGATGCAGGCCGAATTCCGCCACGGTCCCTTGCGACAGGGTGGACATTCCGGCCGCCGTGCCAAACACGAAGTTTTTCGGCACGCCATTGATGGTGACTGGCACCAGACGCACTCCGTTCGGAGCCGAAATCAGATCGACGGATGTGGCCTGTTTGAGCGGTGCGCAGTCGGCGGCGAAGCAAGCCGCCGGCAGCGGCAGGCACAGCGCAACAAAGGCCATCCAACGCGTCCGAACGGCGGGCCCGGACACTCTGGCTGTCACTTTTGTCGTCATGACTTACTCCCTGCAACGATGACCGTTGAGAAACGGCGGCCTGCATAGTAGCATTACATACAGGTGTAGTAGGATATTTTCAGTGCGCACCCCGCGTTTGAGCCGACTGGATTTACGCATCATGGACGCGCTGTGGACACGCGGCGCGTTGTCGATACGCGAAATTCAGGAGTCATTTCCCGGACGATCCCGACCTGCGTACTCAACAGTACAAACCACCGTCTATCGGCTCGAGACCAAGAAGGCCGTGCGGCGGGTGAGTAAAGTCAGCAATGCTCATATTTTCGAGCCGCTGATTTCGCGCGATGCGGCGCACGGCAGACTCATAGACGAGTTCTTCGGTCTGTTCGGGGGACGCACCGAGCCTGTCATGGCGCATCTGATCGAGTCGGGTCGATTGACCCTCGAAGACATCCAGGAGGCGGAGCGCGTAGTCCGCAACCTGCGCAAGCGGGATGGGCCGCCATGATCGGTTCCGTCCTCAATCACCTTTGGCAATCAACGATGGTGGCGGCGAGCCTCGGTGTGCTGGCGTGGTGTCTACGACGTCACACCGCCGCGGTCCGCTATCGGCTCTGGTTTCTGGCGTCCCTGAAGTTCCTGCTCCCCATTTCGGTACTCTCTGTGCTGATCGGCCCTGTCCATTTCGACTCGAAACTCGCACGATCCGTCATCCCGACACTGCAGGTTGTCGTATCACCGTTCGACCCGGCGCTGCGGCCCGATTGGATGCCGACGGTTACGTTTTTGCCTGCCGCGCAGAACGCTGCTTTACCGGCTCCCGCTACCGCCGCTCGCACGCCGTCCGACGCGCTCCTCACTGCGCTACCCAGGATGCTGTTTTGTGCCTGGCTGGCGGGAGCTGCGTTTCTGTTGGCTCGCTGGGTGTATCAATGGTTCCGCGTCGTCGGGCTGATCCGGGCGTCAGACCTGATGCCTATCGCCGCACCTGTTCCGGTACGTCGTTCAACGGACTGTGCCGAGCCCGGCCTCGTCGGTATCGCACATCCCATCCTGTTGCTCCCGCAAGGTATTCGGGACCAACTGACCGCTGCACAATTGCAAGCCGTCATTCAACATGAGCTGGCGCATTTGAGGCGTCGGGATAACCTTACCGCCGCCCTGCACCGGAGCGTCGAAGCCGTTTTCTGGTTTTTCCTGCCCGTGTGGTGGATCGGGAGACGGATGCTGTTCGAGCGAGAAGCCGCTTGCGACGAGGCCGTGATCGCCAACGGCTGCGATCCGGCAACCTACGCCGATACCATCCTCACGATCTGCCGGTTGTACCTGCGGCCGGCGCCGCCACTGTCGGCTGGCGTGGCCGGCGCGGACCTCAAACGCCGCATCGAGGCCATTATGGCTCCATGCAGGTCGCGCCCCCTGGGAACGACTGGATCGATTGTGATCACTGCAGCGGCGGCCTTGGCATTGTCCGCTCAAGTGGCTGCTGCCATGACCGTCGCGCTGTTCCCGACATTGTCCCAGCGATCCGCACTGAGCGCCGACCGAAATCTGACGCGGCAACTCCTGCGGCAGGGCCAATACGCCGCGCTCGAAGCCCGTCTATCGAACTTTCAGCGCGCGTACGAGGCAGGTTCGCTGGACGACTTCTCGCTGCTGCAGGAATTCAATGCCTTCCTGGTTGCCGACGCGTCGCTGCCGCAGCAGTTCGACGGGTGGATCGCCGCCCGTCCGGACTCCTATTCCGCCCGCACCGCGCGCGGGATGTTCTTTCTTGGCAGCGGACTCCAAACCCGCGGCGATCGTTTCACTGCGTACACCACTCAGGAGCAGTTGCGCGGTATGCGGGCCTATCTGCTCAGGGCGAAGCAGGATCTGGAGGCTTCGCTCGAACTGACGGCAAAGCCAATGGTGTCCTACAACCTGCTCATCCGTATCTCAATGGAGTACGGCCACCAGGATCAGACGCACGCGTATCTCAATGCAGCACTGCAACTCGACCCCGCAGCCTTCATCGCGCGGCGGCCGTATATGCGCTCGCTGGGGACCCGTTGGGGCGGGAGTGTGCAACAGATGCAGGAATTCCTGGATTTATCGCGCGACGTCGGACTGTCCGCAATCCAGATCCACGACCTGGATGTCATGGTGAGGGGCGAGAAGATCTGGCGCGCCCGCTGGCCGGATGTCCAGACCGGCGCGGCAGTCGACGATCAATAGCAGTCCCTACGCGCGCGGAACCGAGGTCTGTTTGACGCGTAACCGGACCCGGCCGGGCCGCCCGCAACCAACGCCAACACCGCGAGGGTCCACCATTCGATGGCGCCGCCTCCGCCCCCACCGCCGCCTCCACCGGAATTGGTCGTAGTCGTCGTGGGAGGAGGAGGAGGTGGTGCAGGCTTCGGATTGTTGACAGTGACTTTCATGGTGGCTGGCGCCTGACGCCCGCTTCCATCGGTTGCCGACACGGTCAGTGTTGTTGTTCCGCCTTGATAGTCCGCCGCAGTGACGGTCAGCGAGCAGGTCAACGTGGTGCTGCCGCAATCGGCAGGGCTGACTGTCACGCCGGCCGCTGCAGAGGCCGATGCCAATGTCACGGAGGTCGGTACCAGTGTTGGGTTGGTGCTCGTCACCACGAAATGCAGATCGCCGGTGCCGCTGACGGTAAACGAGACGGGAGCGGACTTGGTGGAAGAACTCGCGTCGATCGTGACGTCCGACAGGGCAGTCATCGTCGGAGTGGTGAATGTGGCCAACGCGCCCATCGCATCGATGCGTCCGTAGCCGTAGGTTCCATCGGGCTTCACGGCTCCCAGCTGCGCGGCGCCGGTCTCCAGAGCCGCCAGCACTTGCGCCACGGTCAGCTTGGGAAAGGCGCCCCGGATGAGGGCGGCCACGGCGGCGGCGTTAGGGGCCGAGGCGGAGGTCCCATAGAAATTGCCGTCCGGAAACAGGTTGCCGGCGAAGTTGGTGCCTGCGGCGTCGACGTAGACTCCATCCGGGGCCGTCAGCACCGGCGCCTGGATGTCCTGTACGGTCGGAAACAGCACGTGAATGGGCCCGCGGCTGCTGAATGCCTCGATCGTGTTGCCGACGCCGTCGGAGCCGTTGACGGCGCCAATGCTGATCGCGCCGGTCGCGAACGCCTGCGGCGACACGACGCTGCCCTGAGTTGGAATCGACAGAAATGTCAGACCATCCCCGCCTACCCACAGTTTGAGGTACTTCCCGGCCAGCGAATCATCCGGCGTTGCCACGTAGACCGTGTTGTCGCCGGCGTAGAGGGCGATGAGTTGGGTGAGGACTGAATTGGCCTGCCCTGTGACCGTGAGGCATCCCGAGAAGCTGGGGTTGGACTGGTTGACCCAGTAGACCTCGAAGTTGCTCTGATTCGCCCCGGGTGCATCGCTCCACGCAAACGTCAGCGGCACCTGGATGCCGTAAGCCTGATTCGTGGTCAGATTCTGGACGGCGCTGGCACTGAACTGGTGGACGTAGTTGTTCGTTTGGGTGCCCCCGCCGCTGGGGCAACTCAAAGGGGAGATGCCGGCCTGGGCGACGGTGATGGGCTTGTAGGCGCCCTCGTAGTAGCTGCCGTTGTCGTTGCCCGCAGCGGTGAACAGCATGACGTTGGGGTTCTGTGCGAGGAACGCGCTCAGGCCCTGGCTGTCGGTGCCACCGGACGTGCCGGTGCCCCCGGAGGACAACGGGTCCTGGTCCAGGAACACGATGTCGTCGGCCATCACCGTAGCGCCCAGAGACGTGAACTGCTGTAGGCAGGCGATGTACTGAACGAACGTCTGCGGCTCGCAAAACGCCAGTTTGGCGCTCGGGGAGACCGCGTGGACTTCCTCGAGCAGGACGGTTCCTTCGTCTGCACTGCTGGGGCTTCCCCCCACTGCGGTGGTGAGGACCGACACTGCGGGGAGCTCACCCCGTCCCTGAATGGTCGAGAGGGAATAAACGCCGGCCGATTGGATGCCGACCGTGATCCCCGTTCCGCCGCCGCCTGCCTGGGAGACGAACTGATCGGCATGCATGATCGAGACCGCTGTGCCGTTGATGGCAGAACTCGCCTGCGCCTTCGCGCGGGCTCGGCCGGCTGCCTGCGAGAGGCCGATCGGGCCGAGCGGCGCGGTGGCCGGTCGCGGCAGGTGGCGTGCGTAGGAGGGAATTCTGACCTGCGTCACCCCGGGAATTGCCGCCAGCTGGGGGAGTGACGCCAGCGAGGTCCAGCCCTCAATTACGCACAGCGGCGGGAACCGGGCGGAGGCGCCGGTGCTGAAACCCGCGGCCGCCAAGGCGGCTGACGGAGCGTCTGCGCTGCAGTCGTAGTGCACATCAGTCTGGATTCGTCCCTGGGCATCCAGGCGCGCCCCGACGGAGCCGGATGCAACGGCCAGTGCGGAGGACTGGGAACGGGTTTGATAGACCGACTGTAGCTTGGCCGAGACGTGAGCACGCCACGTGCCAGCTGCCCCCACATCGTGAGTCAGGGCGAGCCACAGCCCGCACCCCAACAACATAGGCCAACCCGACCTCGACAGGCGGGATGACTTGACGCGATTCGAGACCCCCATTGACGCCATTGTGCCAGATACAATGCGGCGCCAGCGCACCCCGGGCATCTTTCGGCGACCCACGGCGCGCCGCTCTATCAGGGGGGATTCGATATGAGCTCCGAAGCGGGTGCTGCGCAGAAGCCCGGCCCCACGGCGACTTCCGCGAGCCACGAAGCCGCCGCGTCGGCACAACCAGCCGTGTTGCTGGTCGACGATCAGCCCGCCCGGCTGCTGACCTACGAAGCCGTCCTCGAGGGCGTGGGAGTGAGCTGCGTGCGCGCGCTTTCGGGCAAGGAGGCGCTCGAACGCCTGTTGCGTCAGTCCTTCGCCGTCATCCTGCTCGACGTCAGCATGCCGGAAATGGACGGCTTCGAGACCGCCCGCCTTATCCGGGAGCACCCGCGCTTCGGTCGTACCCCGATCATCTTCATCACCGGCGTGCACATCACGGAACTCGATACTCTCCGGGGATACGAGGCCGGCGCGATCGATTACATCCCCGTGCCCATCATGCCGGAGATTTTGCGCAGCAAGGTGGCGTTGCTGGTGGAGTTGTATCGGCGCAGGGCGGAGCTGGAAGTTCTCAATCGGGAGTTGGATACCGCGCGCGCCCGGCTCGAGAGTGAGAGAAACGCCGCGCTCGCGACCGTCCATAGCCAACGCCAGGTGGAGATGGAGCGGGCCGAGAAGGAGTGGCTGAGTGCCGTCCTCAACAGCATGACCGAGGAGGTGTACTTCACGGACGTCGATCACCGTTACACCTATGCCAATCCAGCGGCGCAGCGCGAGTTCGGCCCGGGCACGATCGAAGGCATCAAGGTCGAGGATGTGGTCGGCCGCCTCGAGATCTGGCGCATCGATGGCACCCCTCGTGCGGCGGAGGAAGCGCCTCCGCTGCGGGCCCTGAAAGGCGAGGTCGTCAAGGACGAGGAGCAGATCGTCCGCACCCCCCGCAAAGGCGAATATCGACGCAGGCAGGTCAGCTCGGCTCCGGTGCGCAACGGCTCCGGGACGATCATCGGGTGCGTCTCGGTGGTCCGCGACGTCACCGATCGTTGGCACATGGACGAGGCTCTTCGCCGGCAGGAAGCCCGTACGCTCGCCCTGTTGAACCTGGGCGATCAGTTTCGGTCGCTGACTTCACCTGCCGACTTGGCCTATGCCGCCGTGAAGACTCTGGGTGAGACCCTCAACGTCAAGCGCTGTGGCTATGGGACCGTCGATGTCGATGCCGAGACGATGGCCACCGAGCGTGACTGGAATGCCCCCGGCAGCCGCAGTCTCGCGGGTGTGTTGAATTTGCGCGGGCACGGAACGCATATCGACGAATTGAAGCGCGGCGAGACTGTCGTTTGCGCCGACGTCGAATCGGATGCTCGGACGGCGGCAACGGCTGCGCAGCTCGAGGCCCTCGACGCGCGGTCGTTCATCAACGTGCCGGTCATCGAGGACGGAGTCTTCGTGGCGCTCCTGTACCTGACCGACGATCAACCGCGGATCTGGACTGGCGAAGAGCTGTCGTTCATACGGGACGTTGCCGAGCGGACACGGATTGCGGTCGAACGCCGACGCCACGAGCAGGCCGTCGCCACCGACCTTACCCATTCGGTTCTGTTGCGGGATCTGGCGGGCCGCCTCGTTGCCGACGGTGACGTTCACACGTTGTTCGATGAAATTCTGGCGGCTGCGATGACCATCACCGAAGCCGATGGCGGGACGCTGCAGCTTCTGGATAGCTCCACGCAGGAGCTCGTTTTCGCGGCCATCCGGGGACTCGACCCCAAGCTCACCTCGCAGTTTGCCCGCGTCGGTGCTACTTCCGGATCTCCCTGCGGTCTGGCGCTAGCCTCGGGCAAGCGCACCTTCCTGGACTTCGACGTGCCGCCGTCTCAAGACCCTGACGGCTCGGCACGACTGTATCTGTCCTACGGCCTCATGACGGCGCAGTCGACTCCGTTGGTCAGCCGGTATGGCCGGCCGCTGGGAATGTTTTCGACTCATTGGCGCCGCCGCAAGCGCCTGGGGCACCGTGAGCTGACCTCGCTGGATGTTCTGGCCAGGCAGGCAGCCGATGTGATCGAGCGCACCCAGGCGGACGGGGCGCTGCGCCATCGCGAGCAGCAGCTTCGCGATGCGGACCGTCGCAAGGATGAGTTCATCGCGATGTTGGCGCACGAGTTGCGCAATCCGTTGGTTCCAATCCGCGCCGGAATCGAGGTACTCAAGAACGTTCGTGAACAGCCGGCGTTGATCGATACCGTGCGCCCTGTCATGGAGCGTCAGGTTGCGCACATGGTGCGACTCATCGACGACCTGCTGGATGTCTCGCGGATCACCTCCGGCAAGATCGAGCTGCGACGCGAACGCGTCACGCTGGCCAGCGTCGTCGGCGGCGGAATCGAGGCCAATCGCGCAGCGATCAGCGCAGGCAATCTCGAGTTGGTCGTCAACCTGCGTGAGCCACATTGGGTTCTGGAGGTGGACCCGACACGCATGGGCCAGGTGTTGTCCAACCTGTTGCAGAACGCTGCGAAGTTCACTCCTGCCGGCGGCAAGATCCGGGTCGAGTCACAGATCGAAGGCGACCGCGAGGGGGCAACCGAGTTGGTGCTGAGCGTGTCCGACTCCGGCGTCGGGATTTCCACCGACATGCTTCCCAGAGTGTTCGAGCTGTTTGCGCAGGCGAGCCGGGCCGGTCAGAAAGCGGACTCGGGCCTCGGCATCGGGCTGGCCCTCGCCCGGCGTCTCGTGGAAATGCACGGGGGCACGCTCGTCGCGCGCAGCGCCGGACTCGGTCAGGGGAGTGAGTTTATCGTCACGTTACCTGCGCCACGAAGTCCGCAGCCGCTACAGCCGCAGGCGGCTGCCGACAACTCCGTCCTCGCCGGTGTGCGGCTGCTCGTGGTCGATGACAATCGCGACGCTGCCGATTCGATGGCAATGCTGATAGATATCAAAGGCGGGCTCGCGCGGGTCGCTTACGACGGCGCCACGGCTCTAGCCGAGCTGGAAACCCAGCCAGCCCAGATAGTCCTGTTGGATATCGGCATGGCGGGGATGGATGGATACGAGGTCTGCCGGCGGATCCGGCAGCGCTTCGGTGCCGGTGTGGGGGTCGTGGCGATCAGCGGCTGGGGACAGGAGCAGGACAAGCAGCTGGCCGCGCGAGCCGGTTTCGATGCGCATCTGACCAAGCCGGCGGATCCGGCCAAACTCGAAGAAGCGATCCGGCGGATCCTGGCTGGACGCTAGGGCGTGTTGGGTGGGGCGCAGGCGCCAGCAGTCGCGCCTCTTGCCGATAGACGAGGGGGCGTATGGGGGTCGATGTCTGGTCCGTATCGGTCGTCGGTATCGCATACCTGTGCCTGCTGTTCGTCATTGCGGCCCTGGGTGACAGGCACGCGGCTCGCCTGAGAAGCAGCCGGTGGGAGCCGTTCGTCTACGCTCTCTCGCTCGGCGTCTATTGCACCTCGTGGACCTTCTACGGCAGCGTGGGGCGGGCCGCCTCGACCGGCATGGATTTCGTCCTCATCTATGTCGGGCCGGCGCTGATGCTCTCTGCGGGGTTCCCGCTGCTGCGCAAGGTGTTGCGCGTCGCGAAAGCCAACAACGTCACCTCGATCGCCGACTTCATCGGTGCCCGCTTCGGTAAGAGCCAGTCGGTTGCGGCGCTGGTTACCGTCATCGCCGTGATCGGCGTCCTTCCGTACCTCGCACTGCAGTTGCAGGCCGTAACACTCAGCTTCAATGCCCTGGTCGGTGGATACGATCCGGGCGTGCCGCGCTCGCACCCCGGCGCGGTCTTCGGCGACATCGCACTGTACGCAGCATTGGCCATGGCGGTGTTTGCGATCCTGTTCGGCCTGCGGCATGCCTATGCGAACGAGCGTCATCAGGGCCTGATGATGGCGATGGCCTTCGAATCGCTGGTGAAGCTCGCAGCCTTTCTCGCGGTCGGGCTGTTCGCCACCCGGATCCTGCTGGCCGAGCCCTCTGGGCAGGTGCCGCTCGTGCCTGTCGTGCCGGTCGGGGGACCGGGAAGTGGCCTGATCGAGTTTGCGCCCCAGGCAAACTGGCTGGCGATCACCCTGGTCGCGGCGTTTGCCTTCGTGCTGCTGCCGCGACAGTTTCATGTGACGGTGGTCGAGAGCTCCGAATCCGCTCACCTGAAAACCGCCGCGTGGCTCTTTCCGCTGTACCTGGTGCTGATCAGCGTGTTGGTGCCGGCGATTGCCGTGGTGGGGCTGCGGCAGTTTCCCGGGGCAACCTTGCCTGATGCGTTCGTGCTGATGTTGCCGGTGGCCAATCACCACTCGCTTTTGTCTCTGGCGGTGTTCGTCGGCGGGTTGTCCGCGTCCACCAGCATGGTGATCGTCGAAGCGATCGCCTTGAGCACGATGATCTGCAACGAGCTCGTGGTCCCGTTACTCATCCGCGCCAGCGGGGTCCCCGACGATCATGGCGCTGCGACCAGTCGCCGCATCCTGACGATTCGCAGGAGCGCCGTGTTCGTCATTCTTCTCGGTGCCTATGCGTATCACGCCGCGATTGCCGACCGCTATCCTTTGGCGTCGATCGGACTCATCTCATTCACAGCCGTCGCGCAGTTCGCACCGGCCGTGATCCTGGGCATGTACTGGCGAGGAGCAAACCGCCACGGTGCGATCGCCGGCATGGCCGCAGGAGCGGCGATCTGGGCTTACGCCCTGCTGTTGCCGTCGTTGCTCGTGGCGGGCTGGTTGCCCGCGACGAGCGGACTCGGTTCCGCGTCTCTGCCTAACTTCGGAGGCCATCTCGATCCGCTCGGCAGCGGCATCTTCTGGAGCTTGTCGATCAACACGGCGCTGGTCGTCCTCGTTTCCAAACTAGCTGCGGCGAGCGAGCGGGATCGACGTCAGGCAGACGCTTTCGTACTCGGAGTGCGGCCGGGGACAGAACTAAGCGGCGGTGCCTCGCTTCACGGCGCCGCATTCGATGAGTTGAAGAGCCTTGTCGAACGGCTCGTCGGACACGAGCGCGCGGCTCGGGCATTCAGCGGGCCGATCGAGGCGTATCGCGACAAGGACCTCGCGGCTTACGTCGAGCGCCTGCTGAGTGGCGTGGTCGGAACCGCATCGGCACACATCATGGTCGCGGCGGCTGCGCGCCGACGGGGGGTGTCGATCGGGGGTACCCGGGCGCTGTTGGATGAGGCTTCGGAAGCGATCCTGTTCAACCATCGGCTGATGCGCTCGACGCTCGAGAATGTGCCGGTCCTGATCAACTATGTGGATCGAGACGAGCGCTACCGCTTCACCAACGAGTCCTATGCGCGCGCGTACGGCCGCACGGGAACCGACATCATCGGGCTGACATTGCAGGAAGTTTTGGGAGACGCACGTTATCGTCAGCTTGCCCCGCACGTCACGGCCGTGCTGGCGGGGTCGCGGCAGGAGTTCGAAGTCGACTTCCCGCAACTGGGCATCGAGGCGGCGCGTGGCACCTACATTCCGCACTTCGACGATCACGGCCGGGTGGTCGGGTTCTTTACTCTCTACCAGGATGTCACGGAGCAGCGGCGTGTCGAGCGTATCCTGCGGGAGACCAACGAGCTGTTGGAGCGTCGCGTTGCCGAGCGCACCAGCGAATTGCTGACGCTCAATGCGCAGCTCGCTCAGGCCAAGTCCGCCGCCGAGGCGGCCAACCTCGGCAAGACACGCTTCCTGGCCGCAGCGAGCCACGATCTGTTGCAGCCCTTGCACGTGGCCCGCCTTCTGACGGGTGCGCTGGCGGAACGGGGCCTGGGTGGACGCAGTGGCGTTCTGCTCGAGCAGCTCGAAACGGCGCTCTTCTCCGTCGACGATCTGCTGCAGACGCTGCTGGATATCAGCAAACTCGACGCCGGGGCGCTCGAGCCGCGTGTACGGCCGGTGCAGATCGGTGAGCTCCTGCGAGGCGTTGTCGCCGCATTCGAGCCGATGGCCGCGCAACGCGGGCTGATCATTCGTGCCGTCGCCACCGACGCAGTGGTGGTGACGGATCCGGCACTGCTGCGACGGATCATTCAGAACTTCGTTTCGAACGCGCTTCGCTATACCTGCGAGGGTAAAGTGCTCATCGGCTGCCGTCGCCGCTGCGGATCGTTGGCCATCGAGGTGTGGGATACCGGATGTGGAATCCCTCCGGAACAGCTCGGCGTGATCTTCGAGGAGTTCAGACGCCTGGAGAGCGCCGACCCCAACGTGCCTCCCGGTCTTGGGTTGGGGCTTGCCATCGTGCAGCGTATCGCCGACCTCTTGGGCCATCCGGTGGGCGTGCGCTCCTGGCCGGGAGAGGGAAGCGTCTTCAGCGTCACCGCCCCCTTCGGGGAGTTGCCCGAGCGGCAGGCACATCCTGCGCGTGCCCTGTTCCCGGCAAGCGGCATAGCGGGCAAATGCGTGTTGTGTATCGATGACGACCCCGCTGTGCTGACAGCCATGGAGGCGCTATTGGAGGGGTGGTCGTGTCGTGTGCTCACCGCGGCTAGCGTCGCGTCCGGGCTCGAGCGGCTCAGCGAGTCGCAGGCCGCTCCCGACCTGATTCTCATGGACTATCATCTTGGTTCCGATGTGTCCGGCTTCGACGCTATCGGCCACCTGCGGGAAGCGGCGGGATGTCAGGCGCCCGCCATTCTGGTGACGGCGAATCGCACCGAGGAGGTTCGACAGGCGGCGCTGTCGAATGGCTACCCCGTGCTCAACAAGCCTTTGCGCCCGGGGGCGCTGCGTGCGTTGATGACGCAGATGTTGGCGAAGGCGGGAAACTAGCCTGGCCACCGCGGGGCACGGCCAAGGGGGGGGAGTGCCAATTAACCGCGCGGGCGCCTGCCGGCGTGACCTAACCTCCGATGAGGCGCCGAGCCACGAGCGCGGCCTGGGTGCGTGTTTGCACGCCAAGCTTGCGGAAGATCTGCGTCATGTGTGCCTTGACCGTCGCTTCGGTCACGTCCAGTTCGAATGCGATCTCCTTGTTGAGCTTCCCCTCCGCGAGCAGCGCAAGCACGCGATGCTGTTGGGGCGTCAGGTCGGAGCTCTCCCTGAGGCGGGGGGCGGAGCCTGCGACCGGCCCCGGTTCCAATCCGACGGGTACCCAGATTTCCCCTTGCAGGACCGCGTTGACGGCGGCTCCGATCGCGGTGATCGGAGAGGACTTGGGCAGAAACCCGGATGCGCCCGCCTCGAGAGCGCGCCGAGTGACCTCCGCATCCTCGGTCGCCGAAACGATCAGTATCGGAACCGCCGGAAACTCACGGCGTAGCCCCTGCAGTCCCTGCAAGCCGTCCATGCCGGGCATATTGAGATCCAGGAGCAGCAGGTCAGCGCTGCTTCGAGAGAGGATTTCGCGGCAGGCCGCGACGGAACCCGCCTCGAGAATCTGGCAATCTGCGGCGATCTCCTCGCGCAGCGCTTCGGCGAGCGCGCGGCGCACCATGGGGTGATCATCGGCGATGACGAGGCAGACCGGGGTCATGAGGTCGTGGCGGGACTCAAGCGTGGTACGCACAGGACGCAGATCGCTGCGGGCCATAGAGCCCCCACCTATACGAAGGTCGAAAGTGGCGGCGGGACCGCTTTGCTAGTGTAGCGCGCAAGTACAGGTCCGACAGGAAGCGAGGGCAACGCGCCCCCAGCGCCGCGAGACCTGCAGGGGGAGTCCAATGGCCGCTGTAGCCGGTTCGGTGACGGGTTACGAAGTCCTGTCGCCACGAAAGCTGCGTTTCATCATCGGCGCCTCGGCTGTCGGCACGCTCATCGAATGGTATGACTTCTATATCTACGGCGTGCTGGCGGTTTTCTTCAGCCAACACTTCTTTCCGTCCGCAAAGCCCGAACTGGCCTTTCTCGCCAGCCTGGGCGTCTTCTGGACGGGATTCGTGGTGCGGCCGTTCGGGGCCCTGGTCTTCGGCCATCTGGGAGACCTGATCGGGCGCAAGTTCACCTTCATGCTGACACTCGGCATCATGGGTGGAGCGACGTTCCTTGTCGGGCTGCTTCCCGAGTACTCCTCGGTTGGCGTGCTCGCGCCGATACTGCTCGTCGCCTTACGGATCTTTCAGGGCTTGGCGCTCGGCGGTGAGTACGGTGGCGCAGCTACATACATAGCGGAACACGCTCCCGAGGGCCGCCGAGGGTTCTACACGGGGTGGATTCAGACGACCGGGACCCTTGGTATCGTCGTTGCCTTGCTGGTGATCCTCGCGTGTCGCCAGGGGCTCGGGGACGCCGCATTCAGTGCGTGGGGATGGCGGGTTCCCTTCCTGATTTCCGCGTTGCTCGTACTGGCCGCGGCCTACATCCGTCTCAGGCTGAACGAGTCACCGCTCTATGCGCAGCTGAAGGCAGCCAACCTCCAATCGAAAAATCCAGCTGCCGAGACTCTCAGCAGTGGCCGCAACTGGGGGTTGATGATGTTGTCCTTGTTCGGCGCGACTGCGCCGGAGGGTGTGGTCTGGTATACGAGCCAGTTCTATGCGTTGTTCTACCTGACGACGGTCGTGAAGCTGAACTACGTTCTGGTGTATGTCATCCTGATTATTGCGTTGACCGCGGCAGCACCTTTCTATGTGCTGTGCGGCGCGCTGTCCGACCGCATCGGAAGACGTAACATCATGGTCGCCGGTTTTGTGTTGGCCGCCGTCAGTTTCTGGCCGGTGTTCTCCGCCTTCCAGACGTTCAAGGACAGTCCGGTCATTCTGACGGGGCTGGTGTTTTATCTGACGCTGCTGGTCACGCTGGTGTACGGTCCGATCGCGGCTTTTCTGGTGGAGCTGTTCCCGGCGCGAATCCGCTATACCTCCATGTCCATTCCCTACCACATCGGCAATGGCGTGTTTGGCGGCGGGGTGCCCTTCATCGGCGGATTGATCACCAGCGCCACGGGAGTTGCGTTGAGCGGGCTCTACTACCCGATTTCAGTCGCGGTGCTCGGGACGGTCGTGGCGCTGGTCGGGCTGCCCAGCCGCACTCATCAAACAAAAATCTGGAACGAAGTCGAGGTCAAGCGATGAAAAGCGTGTCACGGCGTATCCCCAGCGCAGTCGTCCTGGCGCTGACGGCTTTTGGGATCGGCAGCGCGATGCAGACGGGAGCGGCCTACTCCGCGCAATCGCACTCCGACGGTCAGTGGATTGCTACTTGGGGAGCCGCTCCTCTGCCGCCCGGCGTGGCACAAGGTCCGTTCCCCGCCACGCCGGGCTTTGCTAACCAAACGATCCGACAGACAGTGCGCGTCAGCGCCGGTGGTTCGCGAATCCGCATCCGCTTCACGAACGAGTACGGGACCAAGCCGCTGACCATCGGCGCGGCCGTGGTCGCTCTCTCGGATGAGGCCGGAAAGACTCAGTCCGGCACCGAGCACCGCGTCCTGTTCTCGGGTCAGCCTGGGGTGAAGGTGCCCGCGGCGTCACCCTTCGTCAGTGATCCGATCGACCTGCCGGTAAAGGCGCTCAGCGCCATTACGATCAGTGTGTACTTTCCGGACGACACCGGTCCGTGTACGTGTCATCAGACCGGCATGCAGCACATGTTCGTGTCGGACGCGGGTGACTTCACCGACAAATCCTTCACCCCGAAGCAGACGCTGCAATACCGAGCCTTCATCTCGGGCGTTGAAGCTGATGCGGGCCGTAACGGGCGCGCCGTAGTCGTGTTGGGTGACTCCATCTCGGATGGCATCGGCTCGACCGTCGATGCGAATCACCGCTGGCCGGATCTGCTGGCCAATCGCTTGAACGCCGGCTCCTCGGGTCCCTGGGGCGTCGTCAACATGGGCATCAGCGGCAACCAGGTGTTGAATGACGGCGCTGGTCAAAGCGCGCTGGCGCGCTTTGACCGAGACGTCCTGTCGGTACCCGGCGCGCGTGCGGTGGTCATCTTCGAAGGCGTCAATGATCTGGGCATCTCCTACGGAGTGCGGCCGCCGGGAGGAGGGCGTCCGGGTTTCGCGGCGCCTGCCGAGAAGGTTACGCGTGAATCGATGATCGCCGGCTACCGACAACTGATCGCTCGCGCCCACGAGAAGGGCCTGAAGGTCATCGGTGCAACGATTACCCCATACGGCGGGGCCGGCTACTACTCGGCCGAAGGCGATGCGGTTCGGGAGGCCATCAATCAATGGATCCGCACCGGCGGCGAGGTCGATGGGGTGATGGACTTCGATGCGGCGATGCGCGATCCGGCAAAGCCAACACAGATCAAAGATGGCTTCCACGCTGGCGATCATCTTCACGGCAGCGACGCTGGGTACACCGCCATGGCCGCGGGAATCGACCTGAAGCTCTTCCGCTGACCCTGGTGCGTGCCGCGCCACGGAGGGCGCGGCTGCGCTGACCGTCGTCCCGCATTGCAGGTAACATCGGTTATCGCCGTCATGCCGAGGGTCGTACCGATGCGTGGGACCGGCTGGGGTTGGGTCGTGCTGTTGGCGCCGGTGGTCGCGCTCGCGGCGACTGCGCCCGCCGCCGCCAGTGAACCAGCCCCCCTGGACAGGTGGGTTGGCTCGTGGGCGTCGGCGCAGCAGATCCCTGAGGACGACAAGCTGCTGACACCGCAAAGCCTCGCGGGAGCGACCTTGCGGCAAATCGTTCACCTGTCCGCAGGCGGCCCTCGCATCCGGATTCGCGTTTCGAACGCGTTTGGCGCTACGCCTCTTCATCTGACAGAGGTTCACGTTGCGAAGCCAGTTGGCTCCGGGACGGGCCGTATTGACTCCGGCACCGATCGCGCTCTGACGTTCAACGACCGTCCGGATGTCCTGATCCCCGCGGGCTCGCAATACATGTCGGATCCAGTGGACTATCCCGTAGCCCCGTTGTCGGATCTGGCGATCACGATGCGGATCGAAGCCGCTCCGCAGCCCCAGACGGGTCATCCGGGGTCACGCACGACGTCCTATCTCATCATGGGCACGCCGCCTGCGTCAGCGGAACTCAAAGGGGCGCAGATCTTCGACCATTGGTACTTTCTGTCCGGAGTGGATGTGGCGTCCCCGCCCCGGGCCGCCGCGCTGGTGGTGTTAGGCGATTCCATCACCGACGGCCGGTGCTCCACGACAAACGGCAATGATCGTTGGCCAGACAAGCTGGCCGCACGCTTGCAAGGGAGCGCGGCGACATCGGGCGTTTCCGTGCTCAACGCCGGCATCGGCGGCAACAGGCTGTTGAACGATGGGTTGGGGCCCAACGCGCTGGCGCGGTTCGATCGCGATGTATTGGCGCAAACGGGTGTTCGTTATCTTCTCGTGCTCGAGGGCGTGAATGATCTGGGCACGCTGCCGCGTCCCCCGGCGGTTACGGATGCGCAGCACGAGGACCTGGTGCGGCGCATGATCGGCGCGTATCGCGAGATCGTGAGCCGTGCTCGCAATCATGGAATCAAGGTCGTCGGCGGGACCATCCTTCCCTGGATGGGCGCTACGGCATACAAGCCGGAGAGGGCGAACGAAGCCGACCGGCAATTGGTGAACGCATGGATCCGCGCGCCGGGAAATTTCGACGCTGTCGTGGACTTCGACCGGGTGACGTCAGATCCCGCGCATCCGGGCCAACTCAGGCCGGAGTTCGATTGCGGCGATCACCTGCATCCCGCGCCGGAAGGCTATCGGGCGATGGCGACGGCGATACCGTTGGATCTTCTGAAGTGACGCGGTGAGATTCCGTGTCGGCGCACCCACTGCCGGCGGCAGATCTTCGCGGCCGGCCACCCTTTGGGACGTTATGGGGGCTGGACCTCGGCCGTGACCCTCGGGTGCTATTCTCCGGGCCCAAGGCATACCAGCCCCGGAGGCGATTCGACTCATGCGGTACGCGCGCGGCCCAACGATAGGTGTGGTGCTGGGCTTCCTCATTCTTTGTGCCGGCATTGCGGCCTGGAGAAACGTGCGCACCGCCCCGGTGCCGGCTGCACAGGCTCGGGTGCTGCCCGTCACGGCGACCATCGTGCGGCCGACCCGCGTGCCCGCGAACTTGGAGGCGATCGGGTCGTTGCGCGCGGTGCGCGAGGTAATGTTGGCTCCCGAGGTTGCCGGTCGCGTCGTCGCCATTCACTTCGAAGCGGGAACCCATGTGAATGCTGGGCAGCCGCTGGTGGATCTGTTCGAAGGTCCCGAGCTCGCGGACCGCGCATCCGCACAGGCGCAGGCACATTTCGCCACCATCCAATTGGATCGCTCGCGCAAGCTTGCCCCAAGCCACGTCGAGCCGCGTGAGACGCTCGACCAGCATGAAGCCGAGCTCGAACAGGCCCAGGCGTCCGTGCGGCAACTCGATGCGCGCATAGAGCAGCACCACATCCGCGCACCCTTCGGCGGCCAGCTCGGTATTCGCCGCATCAACCTCGGCCAGTATCTCAACGCCGGAGATGCCATCGCGACGCTCACCGATCTGGATCAGCTCTACGTTGAGTTCAACCTGCCGCAACAGGACCTGCCGCAGGTGCGCGTCGGCAGTGAAGTGCACGTGCGGGCCGACGCTTGGCCTGGGCGAGTGTTTCTTGCCAAGGTCAACGCGCTAGAACCGAAGGTCGACGAGCAGACCCGCAACGTGACCGTGCAGGCGTTGTTAGCCAATCCGCAGCACGAGCTCCATCCCGGGATGTACGTGACGGCGGCACTGGACCTTCCGCCGCAGGATGGAGCGCTCGTCGTCCCGCTAACCGCGATTCAGACAGCGGCGATCGGGGATACGGTCGTCGTGATCCGGGGCCCCAATGCGCAAGCGGAGGGAGAAGCTCAGGCGGTTCCAGTCACCACCGGACGGCGCGTCGCGGACAAGGTCGTCGTTACGCAAGGACTCAAGGCGGGCGATGTCGTCGTGACCGAAGGTCAGATCCGGCTGCAGCCTGGTGTTCGCGTGAGCGTGAAGTTGGAGCGCTAGCATGCCCTTCACCGATCGCTTCATCCGGCGGCCGATCCTCTCGATCGTCCTGAGCCTGTTGATCCTGCTGATCGGCGCCAGCGCGGTGTTCATGTTGCCGGTGCGGCAATACCCCTTCATGCAGAGCGCCACGATCGTCATCGACGTCAACTACCCCGGCGCCACTCAGGCGGTGATGCAGGGCTTCGTGACGACCCCGATCTCGCAGGCGGTCGCAACGGCGAGTGGAATCGAATACCTCACGGCGGTTTCCGCCCAGGGGCGCAGCGAGATCAAGGCGAAGTTGGTCCTCAACGCCGACAGCAACCGCTCGATGACGGACATTCTGGCCAAGGTCCAGCAGGTCAAGTACCTGTTGCCGACGGGCGCAAACGATCCGATCGTGTCGAAGATCACCGATGGTACTACCGCGGTCCAGTACATAGGGTTTTCGAGCGACAGCCTCAGTACCTCGCAATTGGCGGAATTCGCCTCCCGCTTCGCGCAACCCCTGATTGCCTCGGTTCCCGGCGTCGCCGCGGCCGACATGAAAGCCGGCCAGATGCTGGCCATGCGCATCTGGGTCGACCCCATGAAGCTCGCCTCGCGGGGTTTGTCGGCTGCGGACGTTTCCGCGGCCCTCAGGGGCAACAATGTTCAGGCGGCGCCCGGTCAGCTCAAGGGAGCCGACACCGCGATCAACATCACAGCCTCCACCGACGTCAATGGTGTCGAGGGCTTCCGGCAGATGGTCATCAAGCGCCAGGGGAGTGCGGTCGTCACGCTGGGCGACGTGGCTACCGTGGAGCTCGGCGCCCAGAGCTACGACAGCCTGCAGCTCAGCAACGGTCATCGCTCGGTAACGATCGCCATTTCACCGACTCCGGACGGCAACCCCCTGGAGATCGTCAAGAGCGTCAAGGCGTTGTTGCCGCAGATTCAGCGGGCGGCGCCTCCCGGCTTGACGGTCAGCAGCAAGTACGACATCGCGTTCTTCGTCAATGCGTCGATCGAAGAGGTCATCCGGACACTCATCGAAGCCATCGCGATCGTCATCGTCGTCATTTTCCTGTTCCTCGGCTCGGTGCGCGCGGTCCTGATTCCGGTCGTGACGATTCCGCTGTCACTCATCGGCACCGCGGCCTTGATGCTCGCGGGTGGGTTCTCGTTGAATCTGCTGACGCTGCTGGCGATGGTGCTCGCGACCGGGCTGGTCGTCGACGATGCGATCGTCGTGGTCGAAAACATCCACCGGCACATCGAGGAAGGACTGTCTCCCGTTCGTGCCGCCCTCATCGGCGCGCGCGAGATCCTGAGCCCCGTCATCGCGATGACATTGACTCTCGCGGCGGTCTACACACCGATCGGGCTGATGGGAGGGCTCACCGGCGCCCTGTTCCGGGAGTTCGCCTTCACTTTGGCCGGTTCCGTCGTCGTATCGGGTGTCGTCGCGCTCACCCTGTCGCCGATGATGAGCTCGTGGCTGTTGAACGATCGGGTGAACGAAGGGCGGCTCGCGCATTCGATCGAGCACGCAATAGCGAAGCTGACCGCGGGGTACACGCGCTTGCTCGATGTGACCCTGGCCGCCCGTCCCGCCGTATTGCTCGTGGGTGTCGGAGTACTGGCGGCCATCATCGTGCTGTTCACGGGAGCACAACGGGAGCTATCGCCGCCGGAGGATACCGGGACCATCTACGTTCAGACTAAAGCGCCGCAGTATTCGAACGTCGACTACGGAATCCGGGCTGCCTACGAAGTCCAGGCGCTGATGAACAGCATCCCGGAGTTCGTCGGCAGCTGGTTCGGTACCGGCGGGGACGCCGCGGGCAGTGGCTCCGGAGGCATCAACCTCAGTCGCTGGGAACAGCGCAAGAGGTCGGGGGCTGATATCCAGACCGAAATCAACTCGCGCGGTGCCTCCTTTACGGACGTGCGCGTCAGCGCTTATCAGGGGTCCGCGTTGCCCGCTGCCAGCAGCGGCCTCCCGGTCCAGATGGTGATCCGCTCACCCGAGGACTTTCCCGCTCTGTACGCGTCGATGGACCGCATCAAAGCCGCGGCCCGTGCCAGTGGCTTGTTTGCCTACGTCGACAGCGATCTGGCATTCGACAGTCCCGAAGCGCGTCTGACCATCGATCGCGGTAAGGCCGGACAGCTTGGCGTGAGCATGGATGAGATCGCGAGCACCCTGGCCATCCTCGTGGGGGAGAACTACATCACGCGGTTCAACTGGCACGATCGTTCATACGATGTCATTACGCAGGTGCCGCGCGGTGCTCGCGGATCGCCCGACGAGCTTGGGCAGTTCTACGTGAAGACCAACGGCGGCGCCCTTCTGCCGCTGAGCTCGGTAGTGCAGATCAGCGTGCGCCCCCAAGCGAATCAGCTGCCACAGTTCAATCAGATGAACTCCGCCACGCTGTCGGCGATTCTCGCTCCGGGCGTGACAATGGGGCGAGCCGTTCAGTTCCTGCAGTCTCAGCCTCTGGCTCCGGGCGCAACCCTCGACTGGCTGGGGGAGAGTCGTCAGTACGTCACCGAAGGGGACCGTCTCACCATTTCGTTCGTCTACGCGCTGGTGGTCATCTTTCTCGTGTTGGCGGCACAGTTCGAGAGCTTCCGCGATCCGCTCGTGATCCTGGTCACCGTGCCGCTTGCGGTGTGTGGTGCTCTAATTCCCCTCTATCTGCAGTACTCCACCCTCAACATCTACACCCAGATAGGGCTGGTAACGCTCATCGGGCTGATCTCCAAGCACGGCATCCTCATGGTCTCGTTCGCGAATCATCTGCAGCACGACGAGGGACTCGACCGCATTGCCGCGATCCGCCGCGCGGCCCAGGTCCGAATGCGGCCGGTGTTGATGACGACGGCGGCGATGGTTGCCGGCCTCATCCCGCTGATCTTCGCCTCGGGAGCCGGTGCGTCGAGTCGCTTTGCGATCGGGATCGTGGTCGCGACGGGAATGTTGGTGGGCACGCTGTTCACGCTTTTCGTGCTGCCCACCATGTACAGCCTCATTGCGCGCGATCATCGCGCCGCCGCCGAGAGTCCCAGGCAACGGGAGCTCGCTTCCATCGACTCAGGCCCCGCGACGACCCCCGCGCCCATCCACTGAAGCGCCCCTACGACCTCGACAGCACCCCAGGTCGCCTCCCCGATAGATGAGTCCGTGCGCCAGGTCGCACGAGATACGAACAACTACCAGTTACCGGAACCTCGTGCCGCGACTATTCTGCCTCTCGAAGACCGGGGGGTCTGAATGTCCGATCCGGCAGCAAGCCGGGCGGACGGGGACCGGCGGGGAATGTCGCCGGTTCTGCCGGAAGCATCCCGCCGACCGGGGGGTTAACGGGATATAGATGGGTAGTGGGATCGATGGGTAATAGAAGAGCTTTTGTTGCGCGCAGATCCGATCCGCTGAGGTTCGGCGCCACGGCGATGTTGATGGCCGCAGGCCTGATCGCGGGAGTTCTGATCCCTGTTCAGGTGAGGGCGGTCCTGCACGCAAGGAGTTCGACACCGTCCCGCGTCGAAGCTTCAGCCGTGGCGCCTCTTTACGGGTCTACCATTCGGCCTACCATTGATGCGCGGCGCCGTTGCGGCTCCGCTCGAAGTCCATCAGCATCCGCACGAGTTGGGCGACGGAGTTCGCACCCATCTTCTCCATCACCCGCGAGCGATGCAGCTCGATCGTGCGCTGACTGAGGCCCATCTCCTGGGCCATCGTCTTGTTGGGCCGGCCGCGCACCACGAGATCGAGCACTTCCCGCTCCCGGGGCGTGAGTGAAAAGATCCGGTCGCGGATCGCATCCAGCTGATTCAAGGTTTCGCGGTTGCCCCGATCGTACGTCAGCGCCTTGCGCAGGCTGTCGATCAGATCCGCATTGCGAAACGGCTTCTGCAGGTAGTTGAATGCGCCGCGACGCATGGCTTCCACTGCGGTCGGCACATCTGCGTGTGCGGTGATGAATACGACGGGAATGACCGCGCCGCGTCGATTCAGTTCCTCCTGCAGCTCGAGGCCGCTCATCTCGGGCATGAAGATGTCGAGAATGAGGCATCCCGGTTGCATCGGGTCGTACACGTCCAGAAACTCGCGTGCCGACGGAAAGGTCTGCCCCTTGACGCCGATCGACTCGATCAACGTAAGAACCAGGGACCGGATGATGTCGTCGTCTTCGACTACATACGCTATCGGTTCGTGTTCGCTCATGTTGCGTTCGCACTGCCTGCGGTGTGGATCCCTAAGGACGATGAAACCTCTACGGGCACGGTCACCGTCAGCATGCCATGCCCGTCCGCGTCCCGCGCGGTCGCGAGCGAGCCGCCGCGGAGCTCAACGAGCCGCCGAGCAAGGACCATGCCGACTTTGTGCAAGTCTCTCGGGCGAAGCTCGGTGCCGTGATAACTGACCGTCGCCGCCAGAATACTGCCGTGGACTTCGGCGGCCACGACCACCTCGAGTCCCGTGGCGGAGACCTCCAGTGCCGCAACGATCAGCGCACGGAAGATCTGGACCAACCGGACCCGATCGACGTTGACTGAAATGTCGCTCGCGAGCTGCGGGCTCAGTTGAATGCGCTTCGCGGCCGCCCGTGGGGCCGCTTCGACGCAAGCCTGCTCGATTGCGGCTCGCAACTCGAAGGGGCTGGGGTGCATTTCGAGCCGGCCCCCCTCGAGGTTCGCCAGATCGAAGGTGTCGTTGATCAGGCCCAGCAGCTGGAGGCTGCCGGCGAGCACGTCCCCGAGATATTCCTTCTGCTTGTCGTTCAGCGGTCCCGGAGCCTCGTCGAGCAGGAACTCCGAGAAGCCGATCATCCCGTTCAAGGGCGTACGCAGCTCATGTGCGAGCGCAGCAAGGAAGTCGATCTTCAACGGGTCCGTATCCGCCATGCCCGGATTCTACGGAAACCTGGCGAGGGTCTGTGAGACTCAAGGCGTATAGACCGGCTGTCGCCGGACCGACCTGTTCGATTGCTGCGGCGCCGCATATCCGACCCCGGAATCCCGGCTCGACCCTCCCGGAGCGCCCCACTTGCGGATCCTGTGAGCACAATCTCGCGTCATTGCGGCCACTACGAATGCTTCAGGCTCAGCTTGCTGTGAGAACGTGTCTGCAAAGGATGCTCGCATCCACCTCATTGAAGGAAGAACGAATGACGAGTCCTCACGCAAATGTTGCGGACCTCGAGACCGGCGCGCTGACCCGGTTGGCCTCCCTGGCGCTGGAAGCGGCGCGGTTGGCCAGAGCGTTCTCTGGGCATACCGAGAGCGAGTACGTGGCTTTGGCCGCGGTCTGCTCGGCTGAGCTGTGGCGCCGGCGGAAGAATGCCATGGCCCGCTGCGGCACTCTGACGTCGATGGACGTTCGCCAGGACCGGTGACACGGCAACCCTGGCGACCCCCCGCTCCCGCGGGCGCTTAGAACTGGTAGGTGTAGCGCACTGACAAGGTCCGCGGCATGCCGCGATTCCAATACGTGTAGTCGCTGCCGTCCGAATCCCTCTGACTGGTGCCAATCCCGGATGCGTACTGCTTGTCGAACACGTTCTGTACTCGGGCGGTGATCGTCTGATGCCGCTGCGGATCGATGTAGAAGCGGCCCGCCAGATCGACGGTGGCGTAGTTTCCGTAGTCCTCGCGGCCGTCCCACACCGCCTGAAAGATGTGTCCGACATAGTTGAGTGAAGCCGACAGACCGAACTGGGTTCCCGCCGGGTGGTAGTCGAAGCCCGCCTTGCCTTGCTGCTCGGGTACCCGGGTGATCTGCAGATCGCCCGCCTGGCGTGCACGGTTGTAGGTGTAGCTGAAACTCGCGGTCGCCTGTTCCATGAAGTCGGAAGTCAGGACGAACTGTGCGCCCCGAACCTGTACTGAGCCCGCGACGTTGACGAACACGCTCTGGTCGGTGGCGGCATCGAACCCATCGGATGTGATCAGGTCCTGGATCTTGCGGTAGAAGCCGACGATCTCCCACTTGGTGCGATGGTCGTCGAGATAGCCGCCGAACGACACGTTGACGTTGCGGCTGCGCTCGGGGCGCAGATTCGGGTTACCGCGCTCATCCTCAGGGTCATTGGCAAACAGCTCCTCGGCCGTCGGCAGCCGAAAAGCCGTGCCCACCAGCGCCTGGACGAAAAAATCGCCCGGCAGCTGATAGTGACCGCTCACGTCCCACACGGTCGCGCTGTCACCGACGCTGGGGTCGTTATAACGCAGACCCGCGGCGAGGCGCAGATCCTTGATGAGGTCGGGAGTCGTGGCCATCTCGGCAAAGAACGCGTGAACGTGCTCGGATTGCTGCTCGATCACGAGCACTGCGTCGTTGCCTTTGTAGCTCTGATAGTCGGCGCCGAGGTAGTACTCGAAGCCCTTGTTGAAAACAAACTTCGCTACGGCATTCGCGCCGTAGTCCTTGAAACCCCAGAAGTCGTGATCGTCGACCGTGTCCAGGCCATTGGGCGCGTCAGGGTCGTTGTCGAACTCGGTGTAGTGCGAACGCCAGTTGTGGAAGTATCCTTTGACGAACAGTTGCGCCGTCTCGCTTGGCGTGTAGTCCAGTTTGGCGGTGAAGACGTCTTCGTCTCGCTCGTTGAAGGCGGTCGCGATGTAGGCCGGATAGGCGTCGTCGACTTTGCCTTCGGTGTGTTGCGCGGTCGCGCTCAGGCGCAGGGTGTCGAGCGGGGACACCGCATACTTCGCGCCGAACGTGCGGATGTTGTAGCTGCGGTCTCGATCGGTCGAGCTCGGCTGATAGTCCTGGTCACGGAAGGGTCGATAGCCGGCGGACTGATCGTCCGAGGCGAAGAGCACGAACTGCTGGCCTGCAAGCGTGTCGCGAAAATAGCCGTCCACGTGACGCCCATGCTGCGTGTCGCCGCCAAGGGCGAGGGCTCCGTCAGGAGTCGATGAGAAGCCCTTCGTAACGACGTTGACGGCTCCGGCCGTCGACTGTGTTCCGTAGAATAGGGCCTGCGGCCCTTCGAGAACCTCGATGCGGTCGACCATCGAGGCCGGCAGTGTGTCCAGCGGCAGGGTCGAGCCGTACAACCTGTTGTTGACCCGGACGCCATCCACCAACCACAAGATGTCCTGGGACCGCGATCCCAACAGAGAGACGTCGGCATAGTCGAAGGGGCCGTTCTTCGGGCTTACGTACAGGCCTGGAATCTGGTCCTGCAACGTCTGCGCGACGTCGAGATAGACGTTGTTGCGGATCGTCTCGGCAGTGACAGTGTCGACCCGTGTGCCGTATTTGGCGATCTCGACAGGCAGATCCTCCTCCAGGTGTCCGGTGACGGTGACTTGTTCGACGGGCTCGTTTTGAGCTGCCGCCACACCGCAGAGCGCGGGACCGGTCGCGAGCAGAAGCCAGGATGCGGGTGCGATCAAGCGCGGGGAGGCGCCGGAGGAATGAGACATGGGATCGTTCTCGTTTTTAGTTGAATGAAGAAAGCCTGGTGGGATCAGGTCGTGAAGCCGATCCACCTTCCGGTCGCGACGATGACGACCCACAGTGAGAGCGAGACGACTCCTGCAACCCGGGCGGCTGCAGGAGTGCGGCCGTTGTCCCATGCGCCGACGTCTCGTGCGGTCACGAAGTGGAACACCAGCATGTTCATCCCCGCGAACAGCAGACATACGACTTTGATGCGGAAGGGAATGTTGTCGTAGTAGGCGACCGCCTTGGAGCTGAACAGGAGCAGGCCGCAGATCGCGGCGACGGCGAAGGCGGCCCACGTCCAGGGTAGTACGCTGCGAGTCAGCTCGGAAATGGAGCGGTCGCGGCTGCCGATTCCCAGCAGCCGCAGGTCCATCATCGCTACGGAGCCGACGACGAGCGTCAGGGCCATGACGTGGATCGTCTCGAGCATCGGGAAGAGCCAGGTGGACTCCGAGATCGCTGTCGCGAACGACAGCTCCTGGAGGGAATGCATCAGCTCGGGTGCGCTCATGGTCTGTGACTTTCTCTATGGATCTGGGGTTTGGTCGCGGGAAGCGGCAGGTCAGACGTAGGCGATCAGCCGCCCGGCCGCGACGATGGTCAGACAGAGCGCCAGGCTCGCTACGGCGATCGCTCCACCCAGCACTCGGCGCTGTGGAGTGCTCGTCCAGTACTCGGGATCCTTACGCAGCGTGGAGTGCAGAACGACGGTGAGCACAACGAGAGCGACGACCAGGAGCATCTTCAGCCGAAACGCGTTGTTCATCAGCTCGCGCCCGGGCTCGGTGATCGTGAGAAGGGCTCCCGAGATGAGGAGAATTACGAGGAAACGCCAGACCCACGGGACATACCCGCCGGCGAGGTTCTGGAGCGAGGGGCCGTCCCGAGTGATTCTCAGCAGCCGGAAGTTCAACATGCTGAGCATGGTCACCACGGCGGCAATGGCTAAGATGTGAATGGTCTGAACCGTTGGCACGAACCAACCGAGGTCGGCAAACGTTTGGCTGAGTCGGGTGGCGGCAAGCCAGTCGCTGAAAGCTTGAATCACTAGATTTCCCCGTGGTTCGAATGACTTAGCTAATGCCGGCCGGGCGGGGATTACGCAATGCTTAACGGTTATCGCAACGTTAGCGGGCCCGTGATCGCGACTCAGCCGTGGACGCCTTGCGAACGGGAGTTATGCGGGTTGTGCGCGCGGTTGTGCTCGACGGCGCTCGCCCGCGCTACGTCAGGGTGTGGACGAAAAGCAACGCAGCTCCGATGAGGCCAGGACTGATACGGAATGGGTAGCCATCCGACGGCCTGCCCTCGCGCTGACGGGGTTCAATGAGCTCGCTGTCATAACGGGCGCCATGCGGCTCCCGTGGGCGTCGGGACAACCGATGGTCAGTTCGTCCCGGATTGCCCCGAGCAGCGGGATGGTGTGTACCTGATCTGGTACGTAAAACCACCTCTTTCGGACGCTCGCACCGAGGGTTAACGTGCCCGTTAATCGCGCGTGTTAACATCCCGCGTAACGCTTGGTTTTGTCGACTCGCAATGCCCGAAGTGGATTCACTCTATCAGCACGCCGAGCGCATCCGCTCGAGCGATCTGTTTGGCCGCTCCGACCAGTTGCAGCGCCTGTTCGACTATCTCGTGGAATGCAGCCGTAGCGGCAAAATTCCCAAGGAGTCGGTGATCGCGGTCGAGGTGTTCGGACGGGGCACCGACTTCGACGTGTCGCAGGATGCGGCGGTGCGGGTTTACATCCACAAGTTGCGGCGTAAATTCGAAGAGTTCTACGCGGCCCATCCGGAGCTGGGAACGGCGCGGCTGAGCATCCCGAAGGGTGAATATCGGCTGGTTCTCGAGGACAAGTACGTCCCTCCTGTTGCCGAGCCCGCTGCCAACACCGAACCTCCTGCACCACCCCGCAATCCGTGGAAGATCGCGGCGCTCGCGACCGCCGCCGCCTTGATCGTGGTCGCAATCGGCGCGGGGGCGTTGTGGCTGCGCAGCCCAGCGCAGCAATACGCAGCGATTCGGAACAGTCCAGCGTGGGCGAAGCTGCTCGAGGACAGTCGGCCCATCACTCTCGTACTGGGCGACTACTACATCTTTGCCGAGAATGGCGAGCTGTCGCAGCCGGAGCGGTTGGTGCGGGAATTCTTCATCAATTCGCGCGCCGATCTCGATCAGTACCTCATGGACCATCCTGAGTTGATGGATCGGTACACGGACGTGCAGCTCGGCTATCTGCCGACTTCGAGCGCTCACGTCATGGCGGACATCATGCCGCTGCTCGCCTCCACCCACCGGCGGGTCAACGTCACGATGATGTCGGATCTCGCGCCCGAGGATCTGAAGCGGACGGACGTGATCTACGTCGGCTATCTGAGCGGGCTGGGAATGTTGTATGACGGCGCATTCTCAGGTTCCCGCTTTTCCGTGGGCAGCACGTTCGATGAGCTGACGGACAAGAAGACCAAGGTGCGCTACGTCAGCCAGGCGGGAGACCGGTATCTGATGCAACCGGATCGCCCCAACTCGGCGACCGCTGGGCAGATGTATCGCGACTACAGCCTGATCACCTCGTTCCAGGGGCCGAGCGGCAACCAGGTCCTGGTGATCGCCGGCACCCGCGATGTCGGGTTGATTCAAGCCGGTGGGGCCGTGACGGATCCCAATGCACTGAGCGAGTTGCGTGGCCGGTTGACGCCGGGAACTCCGTTCGAGGCACTCTACGAAGTATCGGGGATCAACGGCACCGAGATGGCGAGCAAGCTGCTCGTGACGGCACCACGGCCTCTACACAACAGCTGGGATCACGTACCGCTCGAGCCCGACCGCCTCGACACCGTCGCGCTCGCAAACCGCCCGTAACGCCGTAACGCTGGCGTCCAAGCCAGCGCGATGCCGGGCACGCTCGTTGCGTGTCATCCCGGTGTCATGGCCCTTCCGCCTCGTACCCGCCGAGCACTGCGATGGTCTGCCATCAGTCTGGGATCGCTCGTGGTGTTGGTGATCGTTGCGTTGTCCGTGCTCGACTGGAACGTATTCAAACATCAGATCGAGCGGATGGCGAGCGCAAAATCCGGCAGGCCGATTACGATTTCGGGCCCCCTCGATGTACACATTTGGTCTTGGACACCGCGTGTGGCCTTGTCAGGACTCACTGTGGGCAATCCGCCATGGGAACGGGCGAGGCCGATGCTCACTATCGAGCGCCTGCAGGTGCAGGTAAAGCTTCTCCCTCTACTCAAGGGAGACGTGATATTGCCTCGGGTCGAGGTGATTCATCCGGTGTTATATCTGCATCGCGAAGCGTCCGGTCGCGCGAACTGGACGTTCGAGAACACCAAGCCCACGAACGCGCGGGCCGCAACGCCGCCGAAGCTGCCCGTCGTCCGCGACTTCCTGATCCAGAACGGAGCGCTCACTCTTGCGGACGACATCCTGAAATTGAAGGTCGACGGCACGGTGCAGGCGCATGAGAAGGGTAGCGCCGACGATCCCAAGGCGTTTCGCCTCCAAGGGCAAGGAACGCTCAACCGGCAGCCCTTCTCGTTGCAGCTGTTGGGCGGGCCGCTAATCAACCTGGATCCCGATCGGGCGTATCCCTTCGGCTTGCGCATCGATGCCGGCGACGCCCGGATCGAGTCCAACGGCAGGTTTCGCAAGCCCTTCGACCCCGCGCAGATCGATCTTGACGTCAACGCCAAAGGTAAGGATCTCGCAGACCTGTTCTACCTCACGCAGCTGGCGCTTCCCAACACGCCACCGTTCACGCTGCACGCTACGATCGATCGCAACGGTCAGCAGATCAAGGTCGCGCAACTCGCCGGGACCGTCGGTGCGAGCGACTTGCATGGCGATCTGAACGTCGACCTGTCGCGCAAGAAGCCCCGGATCACCGGGAGCCTGATTTCGCGCCAGCTGCGGCTCAAGGACTTGGCGGCCTCTATGGGCGGGCAGGCTCAAAAGGAGGGCGAAGGAGCCGCGGCCGGTGGTGACGGTCAGTCCGCAAACGGCAAACCCGCCAAGGAGAAGAAGGGCTCCAAGGTGGCCACTGTGGCAGCGGCCACCAGCGGCAAAGCCGATCGCTTGTTCCCGGACGCGCACCTGCAGGTGGAGCGCGTGCGTGCCATGGACGGTGACGTGCGTTTCGAAGGCCAGTCGGTGGAGGCCGGATCGTTTCCGCTCAAACACATCGATCTGCGCGTCAAGCTGGACGACGGCGTGCTGTCGTTGGATCCGTTCGAGATGCAGATGCCTCAGGGCCGACTGCGGGGCCTCGTGCGCATCGACGCCCGCGAGAAGGTTCCGCGCACCCACCTCGATGTCAGGTTGACCGACATCCAGCTCGAACAGATCAAACCCAAACGCAAGGCCAACACGCAGGACGGCGACCAAGGGAAGGACCCCGGCAGGAATGAGGGCAACCCTGGAGGTGCTGCTGCTGCAGCGGCGGCTGCGCCGCTGACCGGCGAGATGCAGGCCCGCGCGGTCCTGGACGGCAGCGGTGATTCGGTCCACGCGCTGGTTTCTGACGCCGACGGCAAGCTGATCGTGATCCTCCCGCATGGGGAGATCCGGTCGGCGTTCGCCGAGCTCACCGGAATCAACGTCGCCAAAGGACTGGGACTGCTCCTGACAGGGGACCAACAGCGCGACGAAATCCGTTGTGGCGTTGCGCAGTTCGCGGTCGACAACGGCGATATGAAGGCCCAGACACTGCTCGTGGATACCTCCGATGTCGTGATCAAGGGCAGCGGGGAGGTCCGGCTCGGGCCGGAAGAGTTGGACCTGACGATTCAGGGTGAGCCGAAGAAGCTGCGCGTCGGCAGGCTGCGCACGCCGGTCAAGCTGAACGGCCATCTCATGAAGCCCTCGATCGGTGTGGACGTCGGCAAGACTCTCAAGCAGGGCGCGATCGCCACGGCGCTGGGGGCGGTGGTCGCGCCGATCGCCGCCGTATTGGCTTTCGTCGACCCGGGCCTGGCGAAGGACCAGAACTGTTCCGCCCTGCTCGAGAGCGCTCAGTCGCAGAAGAAGTCGCCGCAGACCGCGTTGCCGTCCCGCCAGGCCAGCAAGGCTCGGCGCGACTCCTCTTTACGCTGATTTCGCGACGCCAGACACGCCTTTTCCCGTCACAAACGCCCGTATAATTCCCCGTTGCGGAAGGCTTTTCAGGGAGAGTCTCGCGTGCGTGCCAAGTATCTCGCTGTGCTGATCGCCGGTGTCGCCTCGGGTCTGCCTCTGCTTGCGAACGCCGGTCCCTTTGCCGACGATCTCGGCAAATGCCTGGTGACTTCCACGACCTCCGAAGACCGGACGGCGCTGGTGCAGTGGATTTTCGTAGCCGCTGCCAAACACCCCGCGGTGAGCTCCATGGTTCACGTCACGCAGGAGCAAGTCGACTCCGCCAACAAGACCACGGCGGCGCTGTTGATGAAGCTGCTGACGCAGAGCTGCAAGAGCGAGGCCCAAAAGGCCATCCAGAACGAAGGGCCGCAGACGATCCAGGTGAGCTTCGCGGTGCTCGGTCAGGTTGCCGGTCGCGAGTTGTTCGCAAGTCCGCAGGTAGCGGGAGCGACCGCGGGGCTCGCGAAGTACATCGACGGTAAGGCGCTGCAAGCGGCGCTCAAGCCCCCGGGAGCACCGTCCGCGGGAGCTCCTGAGACCGGGAAGTAGTCAGCCAACGCGCGTTGCGCGTCGGGCTCGCTGGCGCTCAGGTCGTCACCAGCGGCGCATCCTCCACCCCTGCCATCAAAGGCAGGCGCACGGTAAACGTCGATCCCTTGTCGGCTCCATCGCTGCTCGCGTGGATGGTGCCGCCGTGCAATTCCACCAAATGCTTGCAGATCGACAGGCCGAGACCTAACCCGGAGTGTGTCCGTGCGCTCGAGGAATCCGCTCTGCGGACGCGGTCGAACACGAACGGCAGAAACGCAGGGTCGATGCCCATACCGCTGTCGCTGACTTCGATCTGTGCGTGTTGATGAATCCGCCGCAGACGGATCGCGATATGCCCGCCCTCGGGGGTGAACTTCACGGCGTTGGAAAGGAGGTTCCACACGACCTGCTGCATCCTCTCCGGGTCGCACGGCGTCGATCCGATCGCCTCCGCAGGTACCTTCTCGATCGTGATGTGTTTTGCGCTCGCGGCCGGATGCATGGGCGCGATGGCAGCATCGACGATCCGCTGCAAGTCCACGTTGCGTATGTCCAGACGTGTGGTCCCTGCAACGACCCGACTCATGTCCAACAGCTCGTCGATGATCCGGGTCTGGGCCCGTGCGTTGCGTTCGATGATTTCGAGGCCGCGCACGACCTGGGGTGGGAGCGGCTGGGTGTGCAACACCTGAGCCCAGCCGACGATGGCGCTCAGAGGGTTGCGCAGCTCGTGGGAGAGCGTCGAGAGGAACTCATCTTTCATGCGACCCACTCGTTCGGCTTCTTCCCGAGCCTGACGCTCTAACGCCAGCAGTGCCGCATGACCCTTGTCGAGCTGCCGAAGTCGGGCGGCAATCGCGACGATCATCGCGGTCGACGACACGAACATCAGCAGGCCCCAGAGCACGACATGCCCGCCGGTGACCTCCTGGAGGGCGATGCTGGCCAGAATCGCGGCCGCGGTGAGCAGAGCGGCCGTGCCGTAGGCGCGCCAACCGGCATTCAACCCGTTCACCCGGCGAGCCTCACCAGTCGGGCGACGGCTTCGGAGTCGACTTCCTTGCGTTCCTGGCAGAGGTCGTAAATCGTCACGACCAGCATCGAGCGCTTGGTGGAGGGCAGCTCGAGATGTGCGGCCCGCAACTCGGCATCGACGGCATCCATCACCCGCTCGAGCAGCCCGTAGTCCACTGGCGGGCGGCCGGCATTGTCATAGGCTGGCGCAGGAGCCTCATGCAGCTCGGGGGCCGATTCACGTCGGCCGCGACCGGTGACCAGCCACTCCACGCTGGTTCGCGTCTCCTCGCAGACGGAGCGCAGATCCGTGACGTTCGGTTCGGATTCGCCGCGCAACCACTTCCGGACGGCGCCCTCGGATCTCTCGATCGTTCTCGCCAGTGCGTTCGCGCTGCCGTAGCCGGCAATCACCGTCCGCAGACGGTTCGCAAAGCCCCCGTGCTCCTGCTTCTCGCGTCTGCCTGTCATGCGCCACAAATGTAGCGTCGCGCGCCCTCCACGCCAAGCTGGGGTTATATAAGTGTTGACGACTCGTATTATTGTGACGTATGGTTCGCCTGGCTTGGGCAGACACGGACAAGACCCATGAGTCAGGGTGAGCTGGAATCCTGGGTGCGGCAGCTGCAGCAGATTCATTCGGCCGTTGTGGTTTGCGTCGCCGCCCTGCGGCGACAGAACTGCGAACTGGACGACGATGTCGCCAACGTCCTGCAACGAAGTGTGGCCGACCGGATTCAGACGCAGATCGAACAGGTCGAAGAGGCTATGACGTTGCCCTGTTGACGGGCCGGGCTGCCGGGAATGCTTCGGTCGCATACGCGGCTTGGGTGCTCTTCCGGCGTAACTCTGTCACGCCCCTCTACCGAAGCCGATTCCCCCGCTATACTGCGGCCCCCTTCGCAGGGCCCTCGCAGGCTGCACAGCCCCGCTCGGAGCCTGGCTGCGCGGCATCAGTCATAGAGGCTCGGTGCAGCGCAATCGGTCCCGGCCATGGCATGCGTCGCACGGGCGAAAGTGGCGGAACTGGTAGACGCGCTGGCCTTAGAAGCCAGTGGGGTAACCCGTGAGGGTTCGAGTCCCTCCTTTCGCATTCCCGCTGGTGCCCTACGAAGTTCGCGCGCTCAACGTCTTATCGGGTTTCAATCGGTCAAGGATCTCACGGTCATGCAGGTATCACTCTCCGCCACAGGCGGCCTGGAGCGGCGGCTCGAGGTTGCCGTTCCCGCCACGGAAATCGCTGCCGAAGTCGAACAGCGACTGAAGCAGATTTCCCGCACCGCACGCCTGAAGGGCTTTCGCCCGGGCAAGGCGCCCTTTGCCGTGGTGCGCAAACAGTTCGGCGATCAGGTCAGCGCCGAGGTGATCAGCGACGCCATGCGAACGTCCTACGCCCAGGCCATTACCCAGGAGAAGCTGACGCCGGCTTCCGGGCCTCGCATCGAGCCGATTGCGATGCCCCCGGACTCGGACCTGAAGTACGCCGCCGTCTTCGAGGTCCTGCCGCAAATCACGGTGCGCTCGCCCGAGTCGCTGGCCGTCGAACGACCGGTTTCGGAAGTGACCGAGGCCGATGTCGACGCGATGATCGAGAGCATGCGCCGGCAGCGCCCGGTCTTTACTCAGGTCGACCGTCCCGCAGGCGATACGGACCGCGTGACGCTGGACTTCGACGGCAAGATCGACGGCAAATCCTTCGAAGGCGGTGACGGACGCGATGTGGCCGTCATCGTGGGCAGTCGGCAGGCGCTGGCGGAACTCGAGGAAGGGATCAAGGGCGCCGCGGCCGGCGAGACCCGGGACCTCACCCTTGCATTTCCCGCCGAGCATCCCAACAAGGAAATCGCCGGCCGTACCGCCAGTCTCCACGTGTCGATCAAGCGAGTGGAAGAGCAGTCACTGCCGGGTGTGGATGACGGTTTTTGCCGCGAATACGGCGTTGAGGAAGGCGGAGTCGAGGCCCTGCGCACCGAAGTACGTGGAAGCATGGAACGAGAGCTGGCCGGAGTCATCCGGACGCGGCTGCGCACCCAGGTGATGGATGGCCTGTATGCGGACAACCCGTTCGACGTGCCACGGGCATTGGTCGATGAGCAGGTGTTGCAGCTGCAGTCGGATATGGCCCGCCGTATCGGCGCTCGGGATGCCAGTCAGTTGCCGCCGCGCGCTCAGTTCGAGGAGCCGGCGCGCCGACGGGTCGCTCTGGGGCTGCTCATGAGCCAGATCGTCCAGAACGAGGGGCTCAAGAGCGACCGGGAACGGGTGCAGGCCCGCCTCGTGGACCTGATTGCCGGTTATCCCAATCCGGAAGAGGCCCGCAAGGCCTATTTGCAGAACCCGGATGCGATGAAACAGGTCGAATCGGCAGTGCTGGAAGAACAGGTGGTGGATTGGGTCATTGAGCGGGCCCGCGTCACAGACAAGGCGATCAGCTTCAAGGATCTTACGGGTTTCGGCCGCAGCGATGCCGAGGCTGGAGTGCAGCAATCATGAACGAGTACGCATTGAATCTGGTCCCGATGGTCGTCGAGCAGACCGCGCGCGGCGAACGCGCGTACGACATCTACTCGCGGCTGCTGAAGGACCGGTTGATCTTCATCGTCGGCCCGATCGACGACTACATGGCGAACATCGTCGTCGCCCAGATGCTGTTCCTGGAGTCCGAGAACCCCGAAAAGGACATCTCGCTCTACATCAACTCCCCCGGCGGCGTCGTGACCGCGGGCTTGGCCATCTACGACACCATGCAGTTCATCAAGCCGGACGTGAGCACCATCTGCACCGGTCAGGCCGCGAGCATGGGTGCCGTGCTGCTGGCTTCGGGAGCCGCCGGGAAGCGGTTCTGCCTGCCGCATGCGCGAATCATGATTCACCAGCCGCTGGGCGGCTTCCAGGGCCAGGCGGCGGATATGGAAATCCACGCCAAGGAAATGCTGGAAACCCGGGACCGACTGAACAAAATCCTGGCCAAGCACACCGGCCAGAGCGTGGATCGCATCAAGCAGGATACCGATCGCGACCGCTTCATGGACTGGAACGAAGCCGTCCGCTACGGATTGATCGATCGCATGCTCGACAAGCGCGGCGAGACCGTCGCGCCGACGTCGAAATAGAGGGGCTGCGTCCCCCCTGTACGGGGTTGCCGAAGGTAGCCGCGGGCACGAATAGGGTAAATTCCGACAACAGTGAACCACGTCCTACAAGTCCCGCTGATACAACGAGTTACCCGTGCGCCGGAGCTTTGCCTAGCGGGCGCGGTGCGTGCTATAAGAAACTGCACCTTGAGGTGTGGATTGCGTCAGGCGGGAGGCCCGCCAAATCGCTTCATGAGGACCTTCGATGAGTGAAGATTCGCGCGGTCGGCACGACGACGGAAAGCTTCTCTACTGCTCCTTCTGCGGGAAGAGCCAGCACGAAGTCCGCAAGCTGATCGCAGGGCCGTCCGTCTTCGTCTGCGACGAGTGTGTCGAGCTGTGCAACGACATCATTCGCGAGGAGCTCGAGGACCGCGCCGAACGTGCGCGGGACAAGCTTCCCAAGCCGCACGAAATCAAGAAGGTTCTCGACGAATATGTCATCGGCCAGGAGCGCGCGAAGCGAGTGCTCTCGGTGGCCGTGTACAACCACTACAAGCGGCTGCAGACACGCACCGGTGGTGCGCGCTCCAAGGACGACGTCGAGATCGCCAAGAGCAACATCCTGCTGATCGGCCCCACGGGTTGCGGCAAGACGCTGTTGGCAGAGACACTCGCCCGCTTGTTGAATGTTCCGTTCACGATCGCGGATGCAACGACGCTGACCGAAGCCGGCTATGTCGGTGAGGACGTCGAGAACATCATTCAGAAGCTGCTGCAGAAGTGCGACTACGACGTCGAGAAGGCGCAGACCGGCATCGTCTACATCGAC
This sequence comes from Steroidobacteraceae bacterium, assembly GCA_036499585.1. Lineage (GTDB taxonomy): Bacteria > Pseudomonadota > Gammaproteobacteria > Steroidobacterales > Steroidobacteraceae > 13-2-20CM-66-19. The sequence goes on along the minus strand of DASYDM010000051.1, from coordinate 1,718 downwards.
GAGATCGACAAGATCTCGCGCAAGTCTGACAACCCGTCCATCACCCGTGACGTTTCGGGCGAGGGCGTGCAGCAGGCGCTGTTGAAGCTCATCGAAGGCACGATTGCCTCGGTCCCGCCCCAGGGGGGACGCAAGCACCCGCAGCAGGAGTTCCTGCAGGTAGACACCTCGAACATCCTGTTCATCTGCGGTGGAGCGTTTGCCGGGCTGGAAAAGATCATCCTCAATCGAACGCAGAAGAGCGGCATCGGCTTTACGTCCGAGATCCGCGACGTCAGCGCCCGGCCGAACGGCGTGGACCTGTTCCGCGACGTTGAGCCCGAGGACCTGATCAAATACGGTCTGATTCCGGAGTTCGTCGGACGTCTGCCAGTCGTGGCGACGCTGGATGAGCTCGATGAGGCCGCGCTGATCTCGATCCTGACCGAGCCGAAGAATGCGTTGACGAAGCAGTACCGGCGGCTGTTCGAGATGGAAGGCGCCGAGCTCGAGTTCCGCGATGAAGCGTTGAAGGCTGTGGCGCACCGAGCGATGCAGCGCAGGACCGGTGCCCGGGGCCTGCGCACGATTCTCGAGACTGTGCTGCTCGATACGATGTACGAGCTGCCGTCGATGCGGAACGTTGCCAAGGTCGTGATCGACGAGACCGTGATCGACGGTCAGACCAAGCCTTACGTCGTTTATCGCTCGGAAGACGAGCCGCGACGCGCCTCGGGAAGCAATCATCACTGAGTCACTTCGTGACGGCCACGGTGGAGCGCTAAATCGCTCCGCCGGAGCACTCTCCTTCTCTCCCAGTCCAGGCAGGCGCCGTTGAATCGCGGCGTCGGAGCCTCATTTCTCGTTACACTGCTGTTGAACGCTGTCGACGCCCGCTCGCACCGGGGGTCGCGTGTCATTTGCCATCGAGGGCCTGAGCGTGTCCGATCCGACCATTCCTGCTGATAGTCCTGCTGCTGTTCCCACCACCGCCAGCGGTGGCTTCGACAACGTGCCGGTGCTGCCGTTGCGCGATGTCGTTGTCTATCCCCACTTGGTCGTACCGTTGTTCGTGGGTCGTGAGAAATCGATCCAGGCGCTGGACGTGGCCATGCGAACCGATAAACGCATCATGCTCGTGGCGCAAAAACAAGCCGACGTGGACGACCCGAAAGTCGACGACCTCTACCGGATCGGGACCGTGGCCACGATCCTGCAGCTGCTGAAGCTGCCGGACGGAACCGTCAAGGTGCTGGTCGAAGGGATCGAGCGGGCTCGGATCGAGAAGCTTCTGCCCGCCGATTACTACTCTGCCGAGTTGGCAGCGCTCGCAGATGAAGCTGCGTATGACGACCGTGAGATGGATGTGCTCGCGCGGTCGGTCATCTCGCAGTTCGAGCAGTACGTGAAGCTCAACAAGAAAGTGCCGCCGGAAGTTCTGACGACACTGGCCGGCATTCAGAACGTTGGGCGGTTGGCAGACACGATCGCCAACCACATGTCGCTGAAGCTCGCCGAGAAGCAGAAAGTCCTCGAGATCCTCGACGTTCGCAAGCGGCTCGAACACATTCTCGTGGCCATCGAAGGCGAGATGGATGTGTTGCAGATCGAGAAGCGCATCCGCGGGCGAGTGAAGGCGCAGATGGAGAAGAGCCAGCGGGAGTACTACCTGAATGAGCAGATGAAGGCCATTCAGAAAGAGCTCGGGGAGATGGACGAGGGAGGCAACGAGATCAGCG
>DASYDM010000050.1:0-12188 GCA_036499585.1 Steroidobacteraceae bacterium | reverse complement strand
ACTTTCAATGGCGACTTTGTCGCCAGCGCGCGGCACCCGCCCGTCAGGCCAGGTGGCAGGATCAGACCAGAGGCTCTGCTTGACCGCTGGCGTCGCCTGCGCGACAGCGAATACGCTGCCGAGAAGGACTAATGGAAAGAGTGATACAACAAGGAATGAGCGAATCTTTTTGCTCACGATATCAACCCCCAGTACTCGAATAGCACCCGGTACTTGTACCGCACAATTCAGCGTGGCTGTCCGGAGAAAGAATAAGAAAGATATCGAATGGTGCGACGCCGTCGCGGCCCGCGCAATTGGCGGGTGCGCCGTCAACTGCGGTACGGCCGGGTTGTATTCAGTATCGCCGCCAACACATACCGTCGTGGTGAATTACCCATATCGAGTGGTGTCTGGTGTGGCCGTGGGAGGACCGGGAGGTTGGCCAGACCCGCCGTGCGACAACAATATCCGCTGCAACCGGTTGTTAGTCGCTTAGGCGATCACGCATCCGTAGCGAGATCACTTATTCCACGCCTCAAACACAAAGCGCAACCCGCGCGAGATTCCCGCCGGCCACACTGACATATGAGTCTCATCCGGCAGGTTGTGACTGAGCACATTTACGCCGCCCAAGTTGCATGACTGCAATCGAGCAGCGAACTCTGATGTGATCTCGGCCATGCGCGGCCAGCCCTGGTGTTCGTAGAACGAGACGAGCCGGTCTGCGAGGACTTTCGAGTGCCCGCCTCGTTTGGATAGATCCTGCAACAGGCGTTTCGTCTCTTCGATGGTCTCCAGCACGCCGGCGGTCACAAACACACGCGCCGGAAGTTCATTGCGCTCAGCCGCGCGCTGCGTCATCCACTCCCATACCTTCTCGCCATGCCACCACAGTGCGGGGCTGCACAGCACGAATCGCTGAAAGGCGCCAGGTTGCGTCAGCAGCACCCAGCTTGCGAAGAGTCCACCGAACGAACTGCCAACGATGGTTGAGTCTACGGCGTCCACGGGATAACGCTGCTCGATTGCGGGTTTCAGCTCCGTGATCAGAAACGTCAGGAATGCGGCGGCACCTCCGAATGAATATCGCGGGTCCGACGGGAACAAGGCGTGATGCTCACCTCCGTCGGTTGGCGATAGATCCCGGTTGCGCTTCCCTGAAATGCTGGGAAAGTCCGTGGTGTCGTATCCGATCCCGACGATGAAGGCTTCCGGCAGTTCTCTCGTGATTGCCATGCCGTTCTGCATGGCGTGAACGGATGCGAACAACAGATTGCCGTCGAGAACATAGATGACCGGATAGGTTTTGCCAGCCTCGGTGTGCGGCGGACGCCCGACATAGACGCGAAACGTTTCCGCAACGTGCGCAGACGTTACGTCGTAGTACTCGGCGCCGGCCAGTCCATTCATATTCGTGGCGTTGGTGAGGTTGATCACTGATTGCCTCCGATGGGAGTGGTTGCTGCGCTCGTTGGCAGCGAGTGGGAGGCGAAACCTACTTGCCGGAAGGCGGCGGCGCCAGTCTCGAAGTGCAATGCGGAAACGCGTATAATTTCCACATCGAAATAGAACGTCACCCCTGAAGACGCGGGCGCTGGGCGGATCTGCAGAACGAGCACCTGAAGAGCCACGGACAGGCCGCACGGGCGGATCATCGCAGCGTCGAAAATCAAGGCATCGAGCGGGAGCCCACCTGGCACAAGGGGCCTGCGATCACGGCCATGGAACGACGTGGTATCGAACGCGAGGTCAGTTGCCGGATCCAGGAGGAGGCGAACGAGCGGTTGGCACTGGCCGCTGAGACTGTGCCGTGGGTTGAAAGCTGCCGCCGGTGCAGCGTTCCTGATCGCTCAGCAGCCTTTAGTGGATGCAGGTAATTCCGAGGAAGCGATTTGCAGTGTTCCTGCAGTCGCCGTGCTTGTCCGTGTGAGATGACGCGGGATTACCTGCATTCGGCCCCAGAAACGGACCTCGACGCCGTTCAGACAGTCGGAACGGTGCCGCCATCGATCACGTACTCCGTGCCCGTTATGGAAGCCGCGCGCGGCGATACCAGGAAGGCGATGAGATCTGCAACTTCCTGCGGCTTGGCGGGACGGCCTAGCGGGATGCCGCCGAGCCCGCTCATGATGATCTGCTTGCCACCCTCGTAATCCGTACCTGCCCGGGCTGCAAGGCGCTTGGCTAGCGCGACCGCCGCCTCTGTCTCAACCCAGCCGGGAGAAACGCGGATGACGCGGATTCCGTTGGGCGTGACCTCCTTCGAGAGGGCCTTGCTGTAGGTCGACAGTGCCGCCTTGGCTGCGGCATAGGCGATCGTCGACTGGGGCAATGGCAGAATGCGCTGGATTGAGGTTACATGGATGATGACGCCTGAGCGCTGCGCAATCATCGACGGCAGCAAGGCGCGATCGAGACGAACTGCCGGCATCAGATTCTGGTTGAGCTCCTTCGACCACTCCGTATCGTCGAGCGCGGCGAACCCGCCGCTCGGCGCACTGGAACCGCCGAGCACATTGACGAGGATGTCGATGCCGCCGACGTGCTCCAGCACCGACTGGGCGACTGCACTGGCACCTTGCGCAGTGGAAAGGTCCGCGGCGAGATAGCGGACTCCCTCAGCCGGTCGAGGAGGCGCGGAGCGCGCAGTCGCTACGACTTGCACGCCGGCATCAACGAGAGTCTCTACCACTGCGGCACCGATGCCTTTGGTGCCGCCGGTGACCAGAGCGCGCCGATCGGCGAGGTGCAGATCGAAGCTCATGGCGTGATCTCCAGGAACGCGATCTTCCCGCGCTCGAGGCGGAAGAAGAATTGCAGATCGACCGGACTACCAGGGAAGTTGCCGGTCAGGTGGCTCGTCACGATGTGCTGGTCATCCTTCTGCTCCACCGCGAAAGGCTCGCTCGTGTACGAGAACTTGGCGGACGCGGCGGTCTTCCACGCCTTGATGGCTGCAAGACCAGTGTGGGTTTGTCCCTCGTCCTTGACCACCGCCTGGTTCGTGAAGCAGCGGGCCAGGGCTTCGCCGTCGCGTTTGTCGGCGTCGAAATATGCGGCGATCGGTTCGGGAAGATTCAGGTGAGTCATGGCGGTCTCCAACGGTGTTCGGTGAGACCACAATGACCCTCCCTGACAAGTAAGAGAATCGCCTAGAATCAACGTAGCCTATTTAGAGATCAATACACAATGCGAGGATCCGAGTTCGCCGAATTGAAGGCCTTTGCGGCGGTGGTCGAGCGGGCGAGCTTCGCGCGCGCTGCCGATCACCTCGGGCTATCCGCCTCGGCCCTGAGCCAGACCATCCGCCAGCTCGAAACCCGGCTCGGCGTCCGGCTGCTCAATCGCACGACACGCAGCGTCGCACCGACGGCACCGGGGCGACGCCTCCATGAACGCATCGCACCGATGATCCTGGAGATGGATGCCGCCGTCGCCGAGGCTGTGGCCGACACAGCGCGAACTGCCGGAACGCTGCGAATCAACACATTGGGCATGGCTGCAAAAAAGATCATCGCGCCGCGGCTCGGCCGGTTTCACCGGGCGCATCCGGACGTCGTGCTCGACATCGTGATCGACGACGGTCTGAGCGACATCGTCGCCGGTCGGTTCGACGCTGGCATTCGCGTCGGCGAGCGCCTCGAGAAAGACATGATCGCTGTGCGCCTCACGCCAGACGTGAAGATGCTCGCGCTCGCATCGTCCGACTATCTCGAGCGACGCGGTGAGCCGAAGACTCCTGCTGATCTGCACCGTCATGCCTGTATCAACTGGCGCTTCCCCGGTAGTGGCAGGCTCTATCGCTGGCAATTCGAGAAGAAGGGCAAGAAGGTGGAGATCGCCGTGGAGGGTCCCTTGATCTCGAATCACCAGGATGTCGTTCTCGAAGCAGCTCTGCAGGGGCTCGGGATTCTGTACGCCTACGACTATGATCGTGTTGAGGAAGCGATGGTACGCGGGCGGCTCAACCGCATTCTGGCTGACTGGTCACTGACGAGTCCCGGGCTGTATCTCTATTATTCGAACCGTCGCCATCCCCAACCGGCGCTCCGCGCCTTCATTGATTGCCTGCTGGACCGAGACGAGCCCGCGTCCAAGCGACGAACAAGGCCATGAATGCGTCAGATGCGCGCCGGCGGCATCTCGGCTCCGGGTCCGAGTCGTGCGTGCGCGTCCAGGCAGACCTGTGCAGCGCTCAGCAGCACTCAGTGCAACGGCTCCGCAGACGCGATTTGCGCTGGCGCGACGTGAATGGGAAATACGAAGGACCGGCTCCCAGTGCTGTAGAGGAGATGAGGGTTAGCCCCTCGCCTGCGTGATCACCAGCGCTCGCCAAGATCAATGCGTTAGAGCTCGATGCGTGACCCTTGCGTTGTCCAGCGATGGCGGCCACATGGGCCAGGGCCCTTCCAAAAATGGAGGCGGGCGGTAAGCTCTCGCAGACCAAACGCAAGATCCGGTTTCCCTTGTTTACCGAGGAGGAGGTCGAACGGTTCTCGGCTATCGTAGACGAGGCCTTTGAAGCGGAACTCGATTCGCATGAGGGCCCTTTGCCCTAAACCGGGTGGCGGTCGAACGCCCGCAGAGCACACCTGGTAACCCATCCGACACGACATCACCTCGAATGCAACTGATCGCCACCTGTCCCGAAGAAACCAAACCGGTCCTGGTTCTCGAACTCGAAGCCCTGGGTGCGCGTAGCATCGTTCCGGGATACCGCGCTGTAGCGTTCGAGGCGAGCGACGCTCTTTTTTATGAGTTGCACCTGAAGCTGCGCACGGCGAGCCGCATCCTAAGGGTCATCAAGGAAGTGGCGGCCAAGTCGCCAGAGATGCTTCGCTCACAAGTCCGACGCATTCGCTGGGATGAGCTGTTCGACGCACGTCATGGCTTCATGGTCGAAAGCCAGGGTGACGATGCGGACAAGGGCGGGATGGCGCCGAAGCAGATCATTACCCAGGTGCGCGAGAGTATCCGCGAGGTCTTCGAGCAAGCCCAAGGGGTCGCACCGGTCGTCGATCGAAGTGAGCCAAAGGTAGTCGTGGTGGCGCACCTGAGACACGGCCGCTGTATGTTGAGCTTCGACACCTCGGGCAAGTCATTGCACAAGCGCGGTTATCGCGAGCAGGGCCATCCGGCGCCGCTCAAGGAAACGCTCGCCGCGGCGATTCTCGTCATGGCGGGTTACGACGGCAGCCAGGCATTCATGGATCCGATGTGTGGCAGCGGTACGATTGTCATCGAGGCTGCAATGATAGCGGTCCACAAGGCGCCACAGATCCATCGCAAGAAAGGCGAGTTTCATTTCGAGTGGCTCAAAGATTTCGATCGTGATCTGTGGCGCGTCACTCAGGACCGGGTGCGTGCCGAGAAGCTGGTGGCCCCGACTGCACCAGTCGTCGCCTCGGACATCAACGCAGCCTATGTGACGATGGCGAAAAAGAGTGCGCTGGATGCGCGCGTCGAGAAGTACATGACTTTCAACACGGGCCGCTTCCAGGATGCTGAGCCGCCCGCGACAACCGGAATCCTCGTGACCAACCTGCCGTATGGCGAGCGCATTGGAAGCAGCGAGGGCGACATCGTGCAGCTGTATGAGGAAGTGGGCGACACCCTGAAGCAGAAGTTCAGCGGCTGGCAGGCCGCTATCCTAGCCGCCGCGGCGTCGCCCTATAAGGCGATTGGCCTCAAACCCAAGCGCACGATCTCTCTCATGAACGGTAGCATTCCCTGCAAGCTGTTGCTTTTTGAGCTGTATACAGGAACCCGTCGTGCGCCACGCGAGAGTGCATGACGTGACACGTGCGCATGTGGGTGCAATGCGCTGAAATGACGGCGCCGTCCATGTCTAGGCACTTGTCCGTGCTGGAAAATGCCGGATTGGTCACCAGTCAGCGGCAGGGTCAACGCGTCATCTATCAGCTCAAACCGGATAGCTTAGTCAACACGCTGACCGGATTCGCCTTGGAGATTTGCGCGGGGGGTGGCCCGTTGAAGCGCGAATCGCGAGCCCTTGCAAGGCGAAAGGCAGTCGGCGGGAAGGCGAATTCCCGCTAACGCGGGCAGTCGACGGCCGTACTGCCCAGGTAGCTCAGTGCGTAGACCTTGCGCTGCGGAGGCAGGCTCACGAGGCGATGACGCAGTGGAGGGATCACCAAAGCCCGAAGCCACCCGAGCAGGCTCAGTCGCCCGGCATCGACGGCATCGACGGCATCGAGGGCATCGACTACGACATCGACTTTTGAGTGGCGAGAAGGGTGGAGCCGGCCTTGGGGGGGGGCCGCTGCGCGGGCATGACCAATCGAAGGACCGCTCCGGCCGCCCTATTGTCATCGGCCGATGTCCGCTTCCACTCGCCGAATCCGCTTTCACCTATAGCGGCCCGATTTCGGACCCCTGGCATTTGAAATAACGCGATCCGTCCACCCCGGGCAGGTTCGCGACGGGGAGCGGGGCATGATTGCGCAGCGTCGCGGGTCGTTCGGCTGGTTGAGCGCGTTGGCGTTGTCGGGTCTTTTTGCACTCCAGAGTGCACACGCGACCTTCGGGGGCGACAACGGCACGGCCCTGTATTCCTATTACGATTCGAGCGCGTTCGCGGCGGGGTCCGCGCAGGAAGCCATCTTCACCACGGACGGTCGGCAATTGACTTTCCCGGTCATCGGCTCAGGTGAGAGAGACCTGAACGCAGTGTTCTCTCCCGACGGCAAGCAGATTGCGTTCATCGTTAAGCGCAACTCCATCCACGATGCGATCGACATCATGGCGGCCGATGGCAGCGGTCGCCACACGATATTCAGCAGCGAAGCGATTGCGACCACGGCAGGCCTCTTTTCACTGACCTGGCTCGCCAACGGTCATCAGCTCGCGGCCAGTGTTGTCAACCTCATTGGCGGCAGCTACAGCGCCGGCGGCATCTGGTTGGTGGAGTCCGACGGTTCGAATCCCTACCAGATCGTCGCGAACGGCGCCGCCGAACAAACCATTTTCGAGGTGGACGGATCATCCAGCGACGATGCTATTGCCTACCGTTGCCGGTATCGCTCAGCTCCCGGCTCCTTCGTTCTGCGCGACGACTTCTGCATCGCCGACACCGGCGGCGGCGTACAGCGTCTGCCCGTCGAGCTTCCCGATACGCCGAGCTACGCCCAGCTGGGAGCCGCGCACTTCGCACCGGACGGCCAGAGTCTTGTGTTCACCGCGCTCTATATTTCTGCGAACTCGGTTTCTTATGATTTTCCGTCGCCGTGGGATCCCTCCCAGTCAGTCTGTTCGGGGACAGTGCAGTTTCAACACCACGAGATTTACAGGATCAAACGCGATGGCACGGGAGCGCAGGCGATCACGCGCTCAGCAGCCGTTAAATATTTCTCCTTTGACGGCGCCAATCTCGGGTGTGGCGTGCTCGCGCAGCAGGTGTTTACCGACGCAGTGCTATCGCCGCGCGGCGACACGATCATTGCTTACGGTACACAAGCCTATGCGAATGGCGATTCGGCCATTGGGTTGTGGCAAGTCGACCCCGTGTCCGGGTTTGCGACGATGCTCAAACAGATGCCGCTGGGAGCCCTGCTGGGTTCGAGCTACCCGAGCTGGCAGCCGGAGCCGCAGGCGCTGGGCGTTACGATCGAGGACGGCCATGGCGACTTGCTCGACGGTCTGAAGATCGAGCTGCGCCGTCGCTCCGACGGTGTTCTGATCGACAATTCGACGATCGGCAGCGGTAACGGGCGCTACGTTTTTGAAAAGCCCGTCGCGCCCGGCACGTACGACCTGCGTGCGATTCTCACGGACAACTGCGGCGTGGCCGGTTGCACGCCCGCCTTCGACATTCGTTACGCTCCGGAGGCAGCGGAGCCCGCGCGCATCGACTGGCAACTCACTGTCACCGGGACGGATCCTCAGCTGCGTTTCGCGTTCGATTCGTCCGATGCGGCGACGTTCGACTCCAACGTCTCCGCCGAGGCACGTGATCGCCTCGACGACATGGCGGCCATCTTTTATCAGCTGAGGCGCTATGTGTACTGGGCGAAAAACAGGTTCGGCCTGGGCACGATACCGACTGTCCAGCTCCATGCATTCGCCACGTTGGATCCGCTCAGTGGCAAACCCATCGCTTACCCAGGGTATTACACGCCCGGCGCCAACCTGATCGTGCTCGGCGAACAGCGCTCCGTATTCGAGGATCGGGATGGCCTGTCGGACACGTCATCTGCTGGCGATGCCCCGGCCAATGCCGAGTGGCACGAATACTCACACCACCTGTACTACACGTTCGTATCGCAAGACCCCTGCGCTGGTGACGGCGCGCACCAGGGTTACAACAACAAGGACACGTGCGAATCCTTCGGTGAGGGTTTCGCCGAGTTCCTGCCCGTAGTCGCGGCTCAGGATCTCGATGCACAGAACAACGCCAACTACGACCACATAATCAATATCGAACAGAACATCAGGGCCTGGTGGGTCAGTTCCGAGCTTGGGCCGATCGAAGATCTAGCCGTTGCGGCGTTGCTATGGGATCTGACCGACGCTGCGGCGGACGCCGAACCCGGCCTCGTCATCGGTGCCGATGGACAGGCGCGCAACGTGATCTACCATGACTTCACGCTGATGCCCGTCAAGAGTTTGTGGGATCTCATCGTCTCACAGCGCGTGACGACAGTAATAGGGTTGCGGGCCGCACTGGGGCACGCGCAACCGCTCTCCATAGACCTGGATGGCGATGGCGTGAGCGACATCTCCCTGACCGACGAACCATTCCTGATGCATGGCTTCTTTCCAGTCGATACGCCAAATCCGAGCCCGATGCAGTACGGTCTGAATCGCTTCGCTTACGACGTCAGCTATGCACAGAGCCACAACGTATTGGCCCTGCGCGACGGTGCGGTGGGCGATTCATCGCATCGAGTGTTCAATGCTTCGCACGGACTCGTCAATGAATGGATCCCGCGAGCGAATGCACCGCTCGACCCGCATTCGTGGATGGCGGTCTCCGTGCTCGATGCGTCGGGCGCGTCGCTTCCGCACGCGGTGCTGCATCTCAACTTTCGCGATCCAAATGGGGAGCAGTCCACCATCGATCTGCGGCTCGCAACAGGCGAGACACTCGCCTACGTGCAGTTGCCGCCATACTTCGACTATCTACTGCCGGAAGGCGCGCCGCTTCCTGATTGCAATCCGGCGACCGACCTGCGCGCCGACGTGACGCTCACTGCGGAGTTCAATGGCACGATATCGAATGAGTCGCCAGTGATCGACAACTGCACGTGGATGCATGCCGTGGCAGCCGCGATGAGTCAGGGTGCGCTGAGCTTCACACTGCATGTGCCCGTTGCCGGCGGCGCGCCACGACACACGCTGACGCTCGATGTCACGGGCACGGGCAGCGGCTCGGTGGTCGGCGCGGGCAGCTACATCGAAGGACAGATCGCAGAAGTCTCGGCGGTTCCCCGCAGCGATTCGAACTTCGTCGGCTGGACCGGATCGAACGCGGCCGAATGCGCGACCGGCATGGTCCTGATGACGGCTGACAAGAGCTGCACTGCCACTATGACGCTCAAGCCGGTCACGCAAGTGCAGGTGCCGAACGTCATTGGTCTGAGTCAGGCAGCTGCCGCAGCGTCAATCAGCAATGCGGGCCTTGCGCTCGGGACGACAACAAGTCAGAGCAGCACGACTGTCGCGGCCGGCAACGTCACTGCGGAGAATCCTTCCGCGGGTCAAACCGTCACGATTCATTCGTCGGTCAATCTGGTCGTGGCGATCAATCCGATGGTATGCGACGCGAACAACGACAAGCGCGTGGATCTGCGTGACCTCGCGGTGATCCTGCTCGCACGGAACAAGCGGGCGAACGGCGCCTACGATCCACGCGATTCCGATCGCAATGGCACGATCAACGCCCGCGACACGGCCAAGTGCCTGACGATGTGTACGTCGTTTCTCTGTCTGGCCAGGTGAAGCTCGGAAGTGGCTGGCGGGCCAGAAGCAGTCACTCGCGTAGGATCGTCGCTGACACTTGACTGGGAGCGGGCAGATTCGGCGCGCTGCTCGAAGAAGTTAGCGCGCGACCCCTTCTCGGCGTCGATCACCCGGTTGTAGATCGATTACTGCTCCTTCTTGAACAAATCCTGGAAGATGAGCTGGCCCCAAGTGCGGCCGCGTGCGTGGACCAGCGCGCCACCCTCGTTGAGCTTTCCCAGGTTGACGGGTGCGAACCCGAGTTGTTTGGCCAAGGCTGCCACCGGAGCGATCGCGTCCTCGTCATCGCTCGACAGAAAGACGACCCGGTGCCCGCCCTCGACGAGCGGATCGGCAGCCAGGGTGGCCGCTATCAGGTGATTGAAACTTTTCACGAGCTTGGCGCCGGTGAACGCCTTCGCGACGAAGGCCGAGGACGGGAGGCCGTCCAGCTCTTCAGAGGGAACTCCAAACGCGTTTGTGGCGTCGATGACTGTCTTGCCTTCCCAGCTCGGCCGCGCCTTCGCGACCTCACGATGCTCCCCGAACGGGACTGCCAGGATGATCGTGTCGGCCTCGAGTGCATCCCGCAGCGACTTTGCGAGGACCCTCGGTCCAATCGCCCGAGCCTGTGGCGCCAACTCCTCGGGCTGCCGGCGGCTCGCGATGGTCACGTCGATGTTTTTACGGGCGAAGGCACGGGCCAAAGCCTGGCCTATTGCACCGAATCCTACAATCGCATAGCTCATATCATTTCTCCGTGGACGAAGGGCCCGCTGTCAGCGCTTCACAAACCGATAGGCGAGGCGATCGGTCTCGCCCTTGATAGAAGGGTCGAACACCTTGTTGGAGTGCGGGTCGTCCTTGTTCGCCAGCACAGTGCTTTCCGCGTCCAGCACAAATCCTGCCGTTTCCACCTCCTCGCGAACAACTGCAGGATCGATCCGGTGCAGCGACTCGGCACGACTTGCACCCGTCCCAGTGGCGGCAACGTGGTCAACGATGACGTAGAACCCGCCTGGTTTGAGCCGTTCATAGACCGCTCGATTGAATCCAGCCGGAGTTGCACCTTTCATTTGGAGCAGGGCGGTATGGAGATCGTGGTAGAACAGGTGCAACCACACGACATCCAGGGATTGCGAGGTCTCCGGCAGAGCCGCGAGGCTCGTTGAGACGACCGCCACATTCTCTCGCCCCGGCTCCTTTGCCAGCGCCCGTATCTGGCCGACCGGATCGCTCTTGAAATGGGCGAGCTCGGCCGGCACGAAACTGTAGACGCGCCCCTCGGGTCCGACTATGTCGGAAAACAGGCGGGTCCAGTCTCCACTGCCTGGCCACACATCCATCACCGTCGCGCCCGCATGAAGTCGTGCGAATTGAGTTAACTCAACAAGCTTAGAGGAGTCGTACATCGGAACCCCCTGCATCAGATGGCCGAGAAGCCGCCGTCGACAGACAACTCGACTCCATTCACGAAGCTCGAATCGTCTGAAGCCAGAAACAGCGCGGCCGCCGCAATTTCCTCAGGACGACCCATCTTTCCTCGCGGGATCAGGGATTCGAACATCTGCTTCGCCTCCTCGTTGAGAACTTGGTCCTGCATCGGTGTGGCGATCGGCCCTGGGTGCAGCACGTTCACCCGGATATTCCTGCCCTTCAGCTCGTTGAGCCACCCGCGTGCGAATGCGTGCAGCGCCGCCTTGCTCGCCGCATACACGCTGTAACCGGGAAAGCCTTTGATCGAGGCAACGGACCCGGTCATGAAGATCGATCCGCCATCGTTGAACAGCGGCAATGCCTTTTGCACCGTGAACAGCGTGCCGCGCGTATTCAGGCCGAAGGTTGCATCGAAATGCTCCTCGGTAATCTCGCCCAGCGGGAGAGCGACGCCCATGCCGGCGCTGGCGTACAGGACGTCGATCTTGCCCTTTTCACGCTTGACCGTCTCGAACAGGCGGTCGAGATCGTCGAGATTGGCCGCGTCGCCGCGCACGCCGGTCACGGCCCGGCCAATCAGCTTGACGGCCTCATCGAGCTGCTCCTGCCTACGACCCGTGACGAAAACGTATGCACCCTCTTCAACGAACCGCTTGGCGCTCGCCAGTGCCAAACCGCTCGATCCACCCGTGATGACTGCAACCTTAGCCTCAAGTTTTCCCATGATTTCTCCTTTGTCGTGTCGGACAGCATCCCTGTCCTTAATTCCGCCAGCGCGATATCTGCACAGGCTTGCTCTTCGTCGGAGA
>DASYDM010000049.1:0-2759 GCA_036499585.1 Steroidobacteraceae bacterium | reverse complement strand
CGCCGGCGGTGGTCCCCGATCCTGTCGATGAGGCGCTCGCGGAGCTCGTTCCGTTGTAAAGCACCGGATCGTTGTACAGGTTGAACTCGCCGACGGACCACCAGTTCGCCGCGGACCCCAACTGCGCGATTCTGACGTAGCGATCGACCTGGGCCGGGAACCGCGCCATCAGGACGTCGGTACCGGCGGCCTTCGCCACACTGACCCACGATGTTCCATTGGTCGAGACGCTGACCTCGTACTGCCGCGGGTAGTCGCCGGCGAAATTCGTGTTGTTCACCGACAGCCGATTGAAGAGGGTCGGCGCGCCAAGGTCCACCTGCAGCCACTCGGTACCCGCCTGGGCGGCCCCAGTAGTCCATCTCGTGGAATCGCTGCCGTCAATGGCATCCGCGGTGGACGCGCCGGATGAAGCGCTAGCGCTCCAGCCCGTCCGGTCGACCGCGAACTCGCCGAGCGGCGACATCCAGTCCTCTTGGGTCAGCCATCCTCCGAGGTTCGTTCCACGGAGGTTCACCGTCGAGCCAGTTCCTGAGTTGTTCTTGAGTACTGCCCCGTTGGCTTTGAGGAAGTCGGAACTTCCCAGGGCAGTTGCAGTCGCCGCGGGCGCACTGAGCAATGCAGCAACACACGCAGCGACCGCGATCGCTGCGACGGACCATCTCTTTTTCATGGGGATGCCTTCTCTTCGTTGAGAACCGCCGCCGGGGTCTGCGGGGTGGACTGACCTGTCCACGGCAGTATTGTGTCCCGCGGCGACTACTTTGTCTAGAGCTTTCGATAAGTCATGAATTAAATCAGGCGCGCCTGACTGGATTTCACCAGAGAGTTGTGATAACTATTGAAATAACTCCGACCGCTTACCCGAGAGAACGATCGATGATGACCGACTCACCTGTTGACCCTTCAGCCTTTCCGCCCGGGTTCCGTTGGGGCGTCGCCACGGCCGCCTACCAGATCGAGGGCGCCGCTCAAGAGGGTGGGCGCGGTCCCAGCATCTGGGACACCTTCTGTCGCACTCCTGGGCTGACCCGCGCCGGGGACACCGGTGACGTCGCCTGCGATCACTACCACCGGTGGGAATCGGACCTCGACCTCATGAGCGAACTCGGCGTGACGGACTACCGGCTGTCGGTCTCCTGGTCACGATTGCAGCCGACCGGGCACGGACCGCTCAACCCGGTAGCGGTGGCCTTCTATGCCGCGCTCTTGTCCGGCCTGCGCGACCGCGGCATCCGTCCTCTGGTAACGCTGTATCACTGGGACCTGCCGCAACCGCTCGAGGATGCCGGTGGATGGCCGATTCGCGCCACTGCCGAGCGGTTCGCGGACTACGCGGTCGCCGTAGTTGAGGCTTTGGGGCACCTGGCAGAGGACTGGGTCACCCTCAACGAGCCGTGGTGCAGCTCATTCCTGGGGTACGGGAGTGGCGCCCACGCGCCCGGCAGGAAGAACGATCGGGATGCGGTTGCCGCGGCGCATCACCTGAACCTTGCGCACGGGCTCGCGCTCGCCGGCATCCGTCGGCTGAGTTCGACTGCCCGGGTTGGAATCGCCAACATCGTCACCGACATCCTTCCCGCCTCCGACTCGGCTGCTGATACCGCAGCCGCTCGCCGCTTGGACGCCGTGAGCAACGGTGTCTTCCTGGAGCCGCTGGCGCACCGACGCTACTCCCGCGAAGTTCTCGCAGCCCTCTCGCCGCTCGGTTTCGAGCAAGTGATTCTGGACGGTGATCTCGAGCTGATCGGCGCACCAATCGACTTCATCGGCGTCAACCACTATCAACGCGTCATCGCGCGTGATGACCCACACGAAACGCCGTTCGGCGTCGCCCAGCGCGCCGCGAAACCCGCGACAACCTCATTCGGATGGTCCGTGATCCCGCAGTCCTTGACAGCGGTGCTGCTCAGGGTGCAGCGCGACTTCGGCGACCTCCCGGTTCTGATCACCGAGAACGGCGCTAGCTTCGACGACATCGTGGACGCGAGCGGTGCGGTCGACGACGTCGAACGGGTTTCCTACTTGGATGGCTACCTGTCGGCTGCCGGCGATGCGATCGACCGGGGCGTGAACCTCGTCGGCTACTTCGCCTGGTCGTTCCTTGACAACTTCGAGTGGGCAGAGGGCTACAGCAAGCGTTTCGGCATTGTGTACGTCGACTACGCAACGCAACGGCGTATCCCTAAGCGCAGCGCGCACTGGTATCGACAGCTGATCGTCGACCACACAGACCTCGTGCGAAGCACAGAGAGCACGAGTACCCGGTAATACGGGGATCCTCCGCCACAACGGAGGATCCCCAAGCCTCCGTATCCCTAGCATCGAGAAAAGGAAACTCAAAGATGAGAATATCCAAGAAGGTCCTCGCGCCTGTCGCGGCGATCGGTTTGGCTGTCGCGCTGGTGGCCTGCAGTGGCAACGCTGCCCCCAGCTCGACGAAGGACGCAAGCGGTCCGCTCACGGTCTGGGTGATGGGCGACTCGAGCAAGAACTTCGAGAAGCTGATCGCACCGTTCGTGAAATCCAGTGGCCAGAAAGTGGATGTCGTCGCCATCCCATGGGACAGCATCGACCAGAAGCTCACAACCTCCGTCGCTTCGGGCGGTGGGCCGGATGTCGTCGAGATCGGTCTGAGCAAGTTGCGGACCTTCGCCGACTCCGGGGCGCTGCTTCCGCTCGACGACAAGCTCGCGGCCTATCCCAACCTCGCGGCGTCGAAGTTCGCCGCAGGGGTCGGCGGCGCGGCGACAGCCGTG
>DASYDM010000048.1:0-6896 GCA_036499585.1 Steroidobacteraceae bacterium | reverse complement strand
GCTGGTCGCCTATGCGGTGGCGTTATCCTCCATGGTGCCAAGCGACGACAGCAGCGGATTGGCGATCCACTATTCGCTCGACTTCCGGGAGCGCGATGCCGCCACCAACCACTGGGTGGACAGCGCAGCCCAGATGCGCCTTCCGGCCAGCGCGGGCCACCAGGGTTTCGTGCAGGGGATCATTGCCTTGCCTCGCGCCGAGGCGGCGAGTGACTGGACCCTCGGCGTCAACCAGGACATCACCCGACGGGGCATTCTCGACGAAAGCCCCGCGCCCCTCGGGCGCGGCCCGCTGGAACTGTCGGACGTCGTGATTGGCGACCCGACTCAGCACCTGACCTGGCTGCTCGGCCAGGAGTCCATTGTGCTGGCGCCGCTCGGGGCGGTGGATCGTCACTCCACGCTGGAGTTGTTCGTCCAGCTCCGCTCGGCGAGTGCGGAGCCGCAGCTGCGCACCACGGTACGCGTCTTTCGCCTCCGCGACGGCAAGCCCGGCGGCAAGGCGGTGATTCAACTCGCCACCACCGGTGCCGCGCGGAGTGGCCTCACGCCGATCCATCGGGAACTCGACGTCAACCGGCTGGGGAGCGGGGTCTTTCAACTGCAGGTGGAAGTTGCCGACGCGCAGACTCACGTCACGCGAACCACCCTGCTCGAGGTGCGCTGAGTCGGACGCGACCATGTGGTGCCGCAGTCGCGCGGCGGGAGCAACGAGTGGACCAACGTCGTCACCGCCTGCTCGTCGTGCAACACCCGCAAGGGGAGCCACCTGCCCGATGAGATCGGCATGCACCCGCTCCGGGCCCCGGTCGAGCCGCACTTCGTGCATCTGTCCTGGGCGATCCGCCGGCTCACTGCGGCGCCGCTCAAGTACATCCATATCTTCTATGGCGAGGATGCCCTGCGGGCGATTCATCCACGAGGCGTGGAGGCGGGGGTAAGGGCGGGGTAGGGCCACGGTATCCTGGCTCGGATTACCAGTTCAAGAACCACATCGCGCTCCCTACCATCGGCCCCCGAAGGGGGCTAACGTCAATTCCATGCATCCCACGCTTCGGACAGCCGTCGGCGCGATGTTGGTGTTGGCAGGTCCGACCTCTGCCGCCCCGACACAACCGAGTCTTGCTGCTGCCTGTGCGGCCCTGACCGCACCACTGTTCGTCGATTTCATGGCATGGGTGCGATACACCGTGACCTCGGCGCTCCAAGCCCTTTGTGAGCGCGCGACGTCGCTGATCAATCGAGCCGGGGGCGTGCGCGACACGACCGCTCGGCCGATTTTCTTGGCGAAGGTGGGATCGGTCTACATCGCCGAGGACTCCCGGAACCGCACAGCAGAGCGATACCGCGACTTTGTGCTCAATGCGGAGATGACGGTCATTCTTGCCCAGGCTGGGAGATAGTGCTGGTGACGCTCGGTGCTCGGAGCGGTCTTGTTTGCCCCGCTTCGATGCCGGCCAAGAAGAGCGCGTGGTCCGAAGAAGGACTGCCTGTGCGCCCCATTGGCGCTCCCCACCCGCTCGCTTCGCCGGAGCCGATCATGAAATGTGCAAGAGTCGTATTGGCAGCCATTGCCATCTGTGCCACGCCAAAGGTCTTGTGCGCTCAGCAACCGCCAACCGTTGAGGGAGTCCGGGCGGCGGGCCATGATCTCTTTGCTGCGGATCGGAATTTCACGCATCCGGTGGAAGTCGCCGGAGTGGGCGAGGTCCAGGCCCATGTGCGGTGTGACACGACCATCGTGCAGCCTCGGGTTGACTCTGCGTCGCCATATCTGGCACTCATGAAACCGTACAAGCAGATACGCTGTGGGTTTCTGAACCAGGCAGACGCCATTTTTACGATCGAAGCAGCCCGAATCGCGGCCGACACCGGAGCGGTGACCATTCGTTATTTCTATTTCACCGAGATGCACGGGATGGTCGACCAGCGGCGCACCTACATCCTGGCGAGAGCGAACGGGCGGTGGGTGGAAGTACGGCGGAACGAAACGACGCTCTCTCCGCATGGCTAGCACGGCGCTGCGAGCTGCACCGGGTCTGGAGGACACCTCGTCCAGCGGTTGCGCGTCAGTTCGGAGGTTGGCATGCAGACCCGTCGGCTGACGGCGGCACAGCTCAAGTAGATCAATATATTCTACGGCGAGGCGGCACTCCGGGCGATTCATCGAAGAGGGGTCGAAAGTGGCGCGGGCGAGGTAGGGGCGGGGGAGTTCCCGGCTGCGGCGTGCTGCTCCGACGCCCTGCAACGGTCGCCCGTTACGGTCCCCGGCGCGCTTTGCGGGGCCAATCCAGAATCCGGGGAAATCAAGGTCACGATGCCGCCACGCAGAGCTCAGGCCCTCACCGTCGCCAACATCTCCTTCCTGGTTCTCCATATCGCAGCGTTCCTCGGCGTCGCCCTTACCTGGGCAGCTAGAACGAGCATCGTACTCTCGATCGGCTTCACCTGTGCACCGATCGTCGCCTGCCTGGCAACCTGGTACTCGTGGAAACCGGTCTCGAAGCCCGGGTTGCTATTCATCAACAGCCTGATCCTGGGCTTCTATGTCGTCTTCTGGAGCTTTTTCCTGATCGTTGCCTTCCGCGGTCCAATCCCGCCGGTGGCAACGCAGACCAACAATCCCGTGTACCTGCGCTGACGCACTTTGATCGCGGTATTGGGCCAACGTCACCCCAGCCCTCACATCAGGGCGTTCCTGATCGTCAACTTTCGCGCGGCCACATCCAGAACAATCAGCGTGTAGCCGCCGTTGGCGTTCTTCCCTGACTGTGACTCTGTTTGAACACCACCTACGTCGGACAACAGCCACGGCCTTCGGGTTGGCAGGAGCGTTCGACGCCCACGCGTCCGGCGCCAGGATGCCGTACCTCGTCCGAGTGGAGGACTGAGTCATATGCTGCCAGCAATCCTGCTTGTCGCGAACCTGCACGCGGTCAGTGATACCGTCGGAATCCGCGAGCTGCTGCGCGAGTCGATCGCCTCGGTCGTCCAGATGGTCGCCCGATCCAACGAGTGGGCCCGCTCGACCGAGTATTTTGTCGTGAACGTTCCGACCTTTCAACGCCTGGTCGGCGCTGACACGTCTGATACCGCGGGCTGGCGGGTCATCATGGACAGCCTTGGCACCCGCGGCCGAGCCGATGAAGGCTACTGCAGTGCTCCTCGTGATCACGTCTGTCCGCACATCTGGGCGACCGCCATGATCCGGAACAGGAATGGCTACCAGATTACGATCATGGTCGACTACAACACACCCGGCGCACAGGGGCTTCGACCTCGCGCCCAGTTCATGGAGTTCAAGGTCAACGTCACGGCGATTGGCGACAAGTTCCGCCTGGATAGCGTCGTGCCCGGGCTGATTTCCTAGCCTGGTCTGGAAATCAGGCTCCGAGGGCCGCACCAGCGTGAGCATCGAGTGCGCTGTCTGGCCCTCAATGCTTCGTTCGAACCGCTGACCATGGTCCCGACCCGCCGGGCCCTCCGCCTTGTCATCGAGGGGGAGGCCGAGATCGTCGAGGCTGATGGCGGAACCGCACCATTTTCGAGTGCAGATTGTGATCGGCTTCGCCGTCATGTTGGATTGGTCGAGGGAGCTTACATGTCGCAAGGAGCTTGCGGCCATAGCATTCAAGGTCTCCAATGCGCGACCGACCAAGGGGAGATAGGCTGGCAGGACCTTGCCACCATTGACTCGACCGCGACCTCTGGCGTCATGCCCCCGCCGAGCCAGGCAATGTTCGAGATGTGGTTTGACCCGGGCGCAACTAAGAATGACCCCGTCACATTCGCCCTCTCTGGGTTTCATGAGGACGAAAACGAGATTTCAAATGTCAACGGGAACGATTGGCACCCGCGCTTGCTCTCGCCGCGTGCACACCGTGTGCTCACGCCAGGAACTGATTGAAGGAGGTGCGCGATGTTCTTCGCTTTCCTGTACGCAGTGATGGGAACCGATACCCTGGATGTCCGCGGTGTCGTAAAAGCGAGTGTAGTTCATGTTTTTGAGGATGTGGCTCAGAGCAGCGTTCGGTTTGCGAATGCGGTGGCGGTTCACGTCGACCTCGCATCGTTTCGCAAGGCTGCAGGACTTCCCGACGACGTCCCAGATGACTGGCAATCCATCGCAAGCCTGGCGGGCGGGAAGGGTGACGTTCGCAGGACTCACGATGTCGAGCGTTGTGCTTCAACGACGGGTAAGCCCGCTTGTGCGGGACTTCCAGTGGGCGAGGCCTTGATTCATGCGGCATCGCTCATCCAGTCCGCGGGTCACCTGCGGATTGTGGTCGTAGCCGTATGGTCGAACCCGGCGTCGTCATCCATGCGGGTGTTCAATGTTGACTTTACTCGTGCTGGCCAAGGATATACATACGATTCAACGACGCTCTGGCTGATCCACTAAGTGAGCTGCGCTTCTACAGTGAGGCAGTACTCCGGGCGATTCATCCGCGGGGTGTGGCGGCGGCGTGGCGCATCCCGCTGCAGTCCCCGGCTGCGATCTCGCGGAAATCGACGTATACTCCGGGACCACACCCCTTGATCCCCGAGGCACCTGGTGAACCCCACCCCCACCGTGCGACCGGACTCCGCGCCAACCGGCGTTTGCCGGATGCTCCGCGACGCCTCAGCATGATGCGAGTCTGTCGCGCCACGCCCGTTGCGTCGTTCCGGTGGGCAATGGCCCTCGGCCTCGGAGCTGTCGCGCCCCAGGCCGTTATCGGCCAGGCAACGCCCGTCGCGACGACGCATACCTTGATTGTGAGAGTGGTGGATTCGCAAACAGGGGCGCCCATTGCCGGCGCGCGAGTCACGGCCCCTGACGGCAACGGACACGGCCAAATGACTGACTCGCTCGGCGAGGCAATCGTCCTGGCGTCCCCGCAACGCTTTTCTGTCCTGGTGGAACGCGATGGATATCACACCCACGCTGCTCAGGCCAGTGTGCGTGTTCAAGGCGACACCGTGATCGTGGCGCTGCGGCCCGTTACGCTGGCCGATATCACCCAGACAGATGCACGCTTGCCCGTTGGTGACCCGGTGACCAGTCCCGCCGATGTCGCGATGATCCTCGATGCGCTCGCACGCTCAGTGGACTCACTGTCCCGACCTGGCCAGCTTCGCGTTATTCCAGGAGCGAGCGCGTCTGCAAGTGCCAACGCGGCGGCATTGGACCGGGCCCTTCATGATCGGTCCGTGCCATCGGTAGTGCAATATGACAGCAGCCGCGACGCCCAGACGCTCGAGATTCATTCCATTGGTCGCGTCCGTGATTCCGCATTCGTCCAACTGGTATTTGCGACGTGCGCCGCACCGCACTCCTCCGCCTCGGTCGTTCGATACGCACTGGTCGGCGGGCCATCGCGTTGGGCGGTAGTCTCCAGGCAATTGATTCTGAAAGCCCGGGGAGATTGCTGATGCAAGATCCTCAACTTCACCAACGCCCTGTCCGGCCCATCAGCCCCTGCGCCTCGTCCGCGTGGTAACACTGATTCTTGCGGTACTCGCCGCCGTCGCCACCGCGCAAATCGCCTTGCTCCTCGTGGTGGCATTACTGCTCGCGACTGTGCACAAGGATGCGCTTCTGGGCGTGACCAGGCGGCTGAACCGAACCTTTTGGATCTATCTGGTCATCGCCAGCGTCCCTTGTGGAATGGCAGGCGGCAAAGTCGCTGCGTGGATCGGCGGCGGACATACGGCTGTGCTGGCAATTGCGCTGCTTTGCTTTCTGATGCCGGCGCTTCCATTACGCCCGCACGCGCTCAATCTGGCCTCGCCGTTTGTTGGGCCCATTCTCGGCGTTGCAATGGCTGCCGGCGTCTGTCTCGCCCTCTAAGCAAGCCGAGCCCCAGAGCGGCGGGGGCAGGAGCGCCGGATCGGGGGCGCAGATCCGCGACTCGGCCGGTGAGGGCCTCTTGCCAAAACGAGATTCCCGACCCACACTCTCAGACGAAATCCATTCCGCCAGCGGACCGAAAATCACCCTGGAGGGCATCATGCAGAGAGCCATGCTCACAGTTGGACTGATCGGCGTGCTCGCGACGCACGCGTCGGCGCAAAGCAGCGCGGGCAACTCCGCACACGTCGTCATTGAAGGAGGGCCGCACGCGGGCGTGTTCGATTTCGCGAGCCCGTCCTGTACCATCGCGACCGACCCGACCGGCATGGTGACCCTGTCGATGGCTGAGAGCCCCGGCGCCGACCCGCAACACCTGCAGTCACTCATCGTCTCCGTTCCCGATGCGAAATCTGGTCGCAATGGATCGACGCTGCTTCGATTCATGATCGGCTTTGGCGGAAGTCCGCTGCCGCCCCCGCCGGCGGTCCGCTACTCGTGGATGCGTCCCACCACGGTCGGGTCGGGAACGCTGACCATCCGTGACGACACGACATCGGTCCGGATGAAACTGCACGCGACGGTTGGCGATTCGCTCAAGTTCACGGCAGAGGCGTCCTGCACCAAGGTGCACCGGCGCCCTCCCGCGTGATGATCCGCCTGCGCACGGCTCGGTGCCACGCGGCGTACGTGGCATGATGACCGCCCCATGATCGCACTCCTCGTCGCGGCTGCATTACTGCAAGTCCCGAACTACCCGATCAAGGCGGACAGTCGCGTCATCTTCCGCCCGCTGGATGCCGTCGCCCAGATCGGCAAGCGGATTGGCGTCGCCTGCCAGGGCCAGCTGCGCATCGACAACAACCAGTCGCAGGCGGACGGTCAGGCCTCGGTGCAGCTGAGCCGGCGCCCCAAGGTCGCTGACTGGGACCGGATCGCGGTCGAACTGTCGTGCCTTCGGGCAGACGGCTTCGTGAAAGGTCGCCAGACCGCCGGCGGCTACCTGATGCCAGTGGGGGCCTCCCTTGCCGCAGGAGCGATTGCCCTCGCCGATTCGGTCCTT
>DASYDM010000047.1:0-1704 GCA_036499585.1 Steroidobacteraceae bacterium | reverse complement strand
ACGGGGTATGGAGCTGGAGTCAGTGCTAGACAGTCCGCACCGAGATCCCGAGCTGCGACAGAATACCCAGGCTGTCGCTGCTTCCCCAGCGCTCGGCGATCAAGGAATTTTCGAACCTGCCCATCTGAAGACCTCGGACCTCGAAGTGTTTCCCGGTCGGGGGGTTGCCCATGTACTCCCCTTGATGGGTTCCGGAAAGACGGTAGACCATCGTGCCGTAATCCTCGTCGGCGGACAGAGCGTCTACCTCCATGCGAAAGTCCGGAAATGACGCTACGAATTCTCGCCAGAACTGCTTGACGCCCTCGACGCCAGGAGCTTGGTCAGAGGACGGATCGTGGTCGACGACATTTGCGGCAAATATCTCCCCGAGGCGGTCGAACTCACGTGCGGCCAACAGATCGTGGCAGTGGGCGTGTGCGGCGATGTTCTCTTCCCTTGACATTCTCGTCTCCCTCATCGTCGGGTCATGTGAGCGCGACGGCGCACGGCAGCTTCGTCATTGGCGGCCACGGCTTGCATCAGTTCCGTAGCAAGCTCAGGTCGGCCCGCTCGGCAGCCGGGCCAGCCCCGCCAGCCACGTCGTCGGCACGCCATACCTGGTTAGATGCCCGTGTTGGGCTCGCTGTAGTACGGGAAATCGGCGCGCTTCCGAGGCCTCGCCGGGATCGGCACATCGTCGCCCAGCGCCGTGTTAGTCATGAGGCTCAGTTGCACGCCCATCACGTTGTCGGTGAAAGTCCGGCCGTTGAAGTTCGCGTAGCTGAACGCCGCCCAGGTATCCAGTTCGTAGGGCAGGATGGTCGGGATCAGCCGGTTGAGCACGCGCTTGCGGTACTCGGCGGGCTTGGCGGCGGACCCGGCGAGGGTGGTCATCTTCTCGACCACGTCACCGATGTGCGGCTCGAACATCGCCAGGTCATCCGACGGAGCTCGGCGACGATGGCACCGTGTTCGAGCCAGGCGCGGGTGGCACGCGGCAGGCCCGGGAGGGCACGATCTGTACACCGGGCACGCCGCAGCACCCTTGGCGGCTACATGAGCTCCAGCCGATGCTCACCCGATCCGGCCCGCCGGCACTGATCTGCCCGCCAGCGCATTCGCCTGTCGGACGCGAAATCCCACCGGGTTGGTGCCTGGTGGATTCCCGCGGATTCGTGGGGTTACGGCCCGTACCGCCGGCCGTGCTACAGGCTCGGCGGCGCCGAGTAGATCCGGCCTGCGAACTCGGCGACCTTCGCCGCCGACAGATGCGTTGCCAGGTCCGCTTCGCTGATCATGCCAATTATCTGCTGTTCCTCGATGACCGGCAGTCGCCTGATGTGGTGCTCCTCCATGAGCCGGAGCACGTCGCCATCGTCGGCGTTGGCGTCGACCCAGACCGGCTTCCCCTGGGCCAGATCACCAGCCGTGGTCTTCTTGGGATCACGGCCCTCGGCCAGGCACTTTACGACGATGTCACGGTCGGTGATGATGCCCTGCAACCGGTTGTCCAGCCCGCAGATCGGCAGAGAACCGACGTGGTTGTCCCGCATCATGCGCGCAGCCGTCTCCAATGTCTCACTCGCCGCGACACACTCGGCGCCTCGATGCATGATCTCCTTCGCCTTGCTCATCGCTACACCTCCCAGATAGGCGCGACCCTGCTGGTGCGGGGCGGCTCCCGCAGGGCGAAGGTCGCAGCCCGCCCTCCTTCCGCAGCAG
>DASYDM010000046.1:0-25423 GCA_036499585.1 Steroidobacteraceae bacterium | reverse complement strand
CGCCTACCTTCAGGTCCACGCCGCGGAGCTTGCCGCGAAACAATTGCGCGACCCGCAGGATCGAGAACACTTCGTGGCGCTGGTGCGTCGCGCGCTCGCAGAGGACGTGGGTCGCGGCGAACCGCTGCCCGTCGTGCGCGTGCAATCGACAAGCCGCGAGGCCGCGCGTGGAGAGTCGACACGCGTCTCGCGGACACCCGACGGGCAAGACGGCTCGGTGGTCCGCCGATCGCACGCGGTGACGCGATGAGCGACAACACGCACAGCCGCGCCTCGCGAGGTCCACGTCGGCGCAGTGACACACTTCTAACCGGTCGCCTCGTTGAGCATGGTGCCGCGAACTATCAGTTCCGGAGTGATCAGGCGGCATCCTACTTTGCACGCCTGCTCACGGATCGCGGCGAACGCGTGTTGTGGGGCAAGGACCTGGAGCGTGCGATCAGGAATTCGCAGAGCGGCGTGAGAATCGATGATCGCGTCGGGATTCGACAACTTGGGCGCGAGACGGTGACCGTCACCGAGCGGCAACGCGATGCACAGGGCCAAGTCGTGAGGCAGTCCGAACAGCTGGCCCATCGCAATCGCTGGATGGTGGAGAAGTTGTTGTTCTTCGCCGAGCGAGCACGCATGGCACGGCGCGTGCGCGATGAGCAGCTCGATGCACGGGCAGCAGTGAACGAATATCCGGAGTTGAAATCCACGTTTTTGACGATCCGAGCTGCGAAGGAGTTCGCGGCACAACGGATCAGCAACCCGAGTGATCGCGAACGGTTCGTTGATCTCGTCAAGGGCGCTATCGCGAGATCCATCCATCAAGGGGAGCCGCTACCTGCCGTACGAATGGCAGTTACGACAACGCGACCCGGAGAGCAACGGCCGACAATCCTCGGTCGGCCTCGTACCAGATAGAGTCTGGATGAGCGTAGCGATCCCGCCGGCACACCTCTGAAGTTCCGGTTCGACACGTGAAGCGAAGCGACCGGGCACGCGGGTCCCTCGTGGCGGCGATCGAGCGCACACGAGCCGCAGCGACAAACGCCACCCATTCCGCACTCACGCAATGCGTCAAGCGCTGCGCGTAGTGGCGGTTTTTCTCATCGAACGTCACGGCGCGTTCATATATCCACGTTACGGTTCGGTCTCCAAAGGGAGACAACAAGAATGTTCAGGATGACGTCGAGTGGGTATGTCCCGCGGCTGGTGCTGATTTTTGCGAGCGTATTTGTCAACGCAGCTCAGGCCGGTCCTTATGATCTGCCGGCAAAGCGAGCCTCCGACTGGCTCATCGCGAACATGGCGTCCTCCGATGGCAGCTGGGGCGGGGCCGGCGATGAGCTGATCTATCTGCAGACGAGCGAAGCGGTCCTCGCGCTCGGCGCACTGAATCGCCGCTCATTTGAATATAACGCCGGCATCACGTGGCTCGAGAACCATCCACCCGCGAATGTCGACTACAACGCGCGACGCGTGCTCGCTCTGCAAGCCAACGGAAACAATGTCTCCGCCGACATCGCCGCACTCCTGACGGCCCAGAATGTGACCGCCCCGGGCAATAGTGGCTGGGGATTGAGCAAGGCCTATCAGGGCTCGCCCATCGACACCGCGCTCACGCTGCAGGCCTACAAGTTGGTGGGCGTCAACACCAACGTCGCCAGCGCTCTCGCCTATTTGAAGTCATGCCAGCTTACCGGCGCCGACAAAGGCTGGCCGATTGCCCAAGAGGCAACCTCTGATCCGGTCACCACCGCGCAAGTGCTGCTTGCGCTGATCGCCTACCGCAGTGGCGATGCGACGCTCGCCACGCCCATCGCAAACGGGATGGCGGCGCTGGCCAGCAAGGTGACCACGGGCTCGCCCGTTCATTGGAAAGCGTTGGCCGCGTTGACCTACCTGCGTGACAATCCGGCCTCGAGCCAGGCAGTCACACTGCTCAGCAACCTCATCACGACGCAGGGAATCGACGGCAGTTGGGGCGGCGATGTGCACGCCACCGCTCTGGCCGCGCGCGCATTTGCCGCCGCCATGGGCCGGGACCGCTCCGCGGACCTGCAGGCAGTCGTGATGCTCGACAGCAAACTGCGCGCGGCGATCAATCAAGCGCTGAATCGCAACGCCTTGGATGCGCTAAACCGCGGCGAGATCGCGCAGCTCACCAGCCTCAACATCGCCGGACAGGGCATTTCGGATCTCACCGGGCTCGAATTTGCCACCAACCTCACGCAGCTCGATGCGCGCAACAACAACATCGCTTCCTTTGCGCCCGTGGAGGGGTTGACGGGACTGAATATCCTTCGTGACGGCAATCCGGGCATTCCCGGCGCCGACGAATATGGCGATGCGCCCACATTGCCGGAATGGGCCGCGATCCTGCTGGGTTGCTGGCTGCTGTATCTGGCACAGGGACGGCCGATTCGGATGGTGCACGTTCGGCAACGATTGGGGCAGCTCTGGAGAGATCGGCGATGAGAATCGTGACATGGCTGTGGATGGGATTCGCACTGGGTTTTCTGGGCTTTGGCACAGCGCAGGCCCAGCAGACGCGTGCGAAGCCTGAGGCGCCGGTGAACAACGCCAGGTTCAACCATCAGCCGACACCGCTCTCGGCCAACCAACGTCGGGCGATTCAGGCCGCCGGGCGCGTCGTGCTCGGCTCGAAACGAGGGGTGACCGAGGACGTCGACCGACTTGCCCTGGGTAGGGAGCTCAAGGATCTGGCTCATACGATCGATGGCGCGTTGGTCCTCAAGCACCCGCGCATCGAGCTGCAGCGCCGGCGTGGCGGCGGTCCGGGGCGTCGACTGAGCAATCCTGCGGAACTCGACCGCACAGCCACTGCCGCGGTGGAAGCTCGTATCACGGGCTTGCGAGCACGGCGCGTGCGATTGCAGACGCGCCGAGCGAACGCTGCCGAACGTGGCGATGAGTCGCGAGACCAGGCGCTGGCCGCTCGGGCGCAGGCCATTGAGACTGAAGTCCAAGCGGCGCTCGGCGCGCCGCCACGGCAGCGATTCGAACGCCTGGCGAGTCTGCGATTGCGGTTACAGCCCAAGAGTCTGGGTGAGCAGTTGCAATCAGAGACCGCTGACTCGGCACAGCCAGCGCGGGCGGGTGTGGCGTCTGCCGTCCATCGCGGCTCCCCCACATTGCAAACCATCGTTCGACACCGTTAGTGCCCATTCGGACGTCATCGACATCGCGTTGTTGCGGATGCTCGGAAAATAATAGGGAGAGGATTGTGTCGATACGCTACCCAATCGCGCGCGTGCTGTACGCGCTCTCATTGCTTGCCTGCCTGTTGACGACAAGTGTCAGCGTGCAGGCCCAGGGCACTACAACGGGTGAGAGCTCTGACATCCAGTTCAACTCGCCAGCCGCCTCGAGTTTAAGAAGTGCTGCGCTGACTCTGGTGCATCCCGTACTCATCTATGAATACGTGCGCAACAATTATGAGTACGCGCTCTACCACGGTGCGCGCAGCGGTTCGGTCAACACATTCCTTGGTGGTCGTGGCAACGACGTGGATCTCGCGGCGACCTTGATCGCGATGCTGCGGGCGCGTGGTACGCCAGCGCGCTATGCGGTGGGGACCGTTCGCATCGCCTCGAGCCAAGTCACGAACTGGCTGGGTGTCGAGAACGTTGATCTGGCCTACGGAATTCTGCGTGATCAGGGAATTCAGGGCGTGGTGCTGAGCGCTGACAAATCGACCTTGGACTTTGAGCATGTGTGGGTAGAAGCACTCGTGGCCTACACCAACTACCGTGGCGCGGGTAACGGGGTGAGCTGCGTCAGCTCTCCGACGCTGTGCAACTGGGTCGCACTTGACCCCTCGTTCAAGCAGCGCGGCTTTCGAAATTCGGGCCTCGACCCGTATACGAGCCTGACCTTCGACTACACCGCCTATTACAACGCCATTCGCAACAACGATAGTGCCCGTCGCGACAAGAGTCCGCTGGAGATCTACGAGGAGCAGATGCTGGGCTGGCTGCGCACCAACGCGCCAGGCAAGACACTGGAGGACATTGCTGACTTTACGGACCTGATCCGGGAGGAGCGCGGCCTGCTTCCCGCCTCCTTGCCGTACTCGGTGATTGGCAACGTGCGCCGCTATAACTCAGTAGCACATCATGATGCCGCCGTTCCCGCGACCGAGCTCAAGAAGTGGGGCAAGGCCCTGACCTTGAAGATGCGCGTGGGCGTCACCAACGCGGGGAGCACCACTGAGTACACAATCAACGCGGGTTCGCAGCTACTCACCGATCTGACAACGCAACGACTGACCCTCGCAACCGACCTCGTCGGTGGCGTTCCGAATATGGTGCTCAGGCTGGGTGGCGTCGAGATAGTGCGGATGCTGACCATCGGCACGATCAGCGGCTACACACCGCAGATCGGCGATTCTTTCACGCTCGAGCTTTCCCTGGACGGCTCACCGGCCGCTGCGGCCGGCACCGATCAGCTGATCGAGGCGACGTATCCAGCGATCGTCGGTGGCTACTACCTGATTGCGACTGGAGGAGAGACCTCTACCTGGACGCAGGTGCACCGGGCTGCCGATGCCTTGCTCGATGCCAATACCCAGTACCAGATTGTTTTCAATCCAGGCGAAGTGGGATGTCAGCCCGGCGGCATCAACTGCACACCCTATGTCGATATCTCCGGCAATGGTTGGAACTCCACCGACCCGAAGCTGCTCGACTACAAGCCAGCGCTAGATGCCTTGACGGGTGGATTACTGGAGGTTGCCGGTACGCAGTATTACGCGAAGTTGCGCGAGCAGTTTGCCCGCCTGGATTCGCTCAATAAAGTGAAAACACCGATTGCCGGATTTCTGGGCGTGGTCAGCACGACCTACGACGCCGAATACATTGACGGCACGGCGTACTCGGTTCTACCGGGCGGTCTGTTGATCGACATGAAAGGAATCGCCCTGAGCGGCAGCTGGCGAATTGCGCAAGCGGCCGAAGCCTCCAACAAGCAATTCGAGCTGGTTGGGCACATCAGCTCCTCTCTCGAGCACGAGATTTGGCAGGAGTTGACGGGCTATGACGCAATCTCCACCGTGCGCGGTATTCAGATGGCGATGGCGTCGGGTGCGACTCTTGTCAATCCGAAGAAGAATCTGAGCGTCGACACCGTTCCGGCCATGTATGCGAGCTTCGGATACGGCTCGATTGCCCCAGCACCGTTCACTCTGGCCGAACGGACCATTTACGGCACGCGGCCGGCGACATGGTCGCATCCGACGGCCGACTTCACCCAGTCGTTCGTGGCGATGAAGCGTGCGCCGAGCGGCACCGGCGATACGCGGTTGGCCAACCTGAATTACGACAACAGCTTTCACCACGAGAACATCGGTTGCTTCTATGACGTGGCCAATACATTGCAGTCGCTTCTGAGCCAATACGGCGGAAGCGCGCAGCTATTGGCAGGCGGTCTGTGCCTCAGCTCGTATCCAGAAGGCACTACGGTCCAGCAGGCGATCACACTGCATCAATCCGATTACGCGACCTATCAGACCGCCTTCATTACTCCGGAGTTCTTCGACTACCTGGATGAGGTCAAGGGATTTTCCCCAGTGCAGATGGCGTATCGATCCACGACCTCGTTGGCGGTGGATGCGCCGCTCGGGACGGTGGTGTCCTCTATCCGAGACAATCTGTACCTGCGAGACCTGAATGTCAGCTGGGGTGAGTACCTCGTTCCCTCGCGGCTCTCGGTGGGCCCCAACTATCGTTTCTCGGTGGCCATCCACAAGGACTATGACACGCCCACGGGCAAGCTCATCGCCGCCGGATTTGAGATTTTGAACGCAAGCATCACGGCAGGCGGCGGCTATGTCAGCGGCGACACCGTGCTGAACCCGGCCCAGGCGATCGCGGGAACCGCTACCGCCACGCCAACCTTCAACAATGCGACGCTCACCGATCGACACACGATCTCGGAGACCAACAACGATCCGATCAAGACCGCCTCGACGGTCGATCCCGTCTCCACCGTCACGGGCAATAACTATCACGATGAGACTGATCTGCTCATCAAGGGTCGTGGCCTCAACTACGTTTTTACGCGAACCTACAACTCGACCGCATCGTCCAGCCAAGTCAGTGGCCCGCTTGGGTACGGCTGGACTCATTCCTACGCGATGCGGCTCAAGTCGAACGACTATGGTAGTTGTGCGAACTGCGGTCCTGGCAGTGGGGCCGGGCAGCGACCTGAGAACGGCAATTCCAAGACCGCCTCGATCAGCTACACCGATGAGCGTGGCGGTGAGCACAACTATTTGGTGAACGAGGCCAGTCTGGCGGTGACCGCACCACAAGGCGAGTTCGACTCTCTCACCTTCGATTCGCCAGCCGCAGGCCAGCACACGATCACATTCCGCAATGGCGTCAAATACATCTTCGAAGGGCCTAGCGACATCAAGACCGTGCCAGGGCGCACCGCACGGCTCAAGCAGATCGTCGATCCTGTCGGCAATCAGCTTAACTTCGCCTACGACGGCAGCGCCCGTCTCAGCACCGTCACCGACAATCTCGGTATCGCTGGTCGTACCGGTCTCGTCTTCACGTATAGCAGCGCGGGGTTTCTCAGCCGCATCACCGACTGGTCTGGACGGCAGTGGAACTATAGCGTCAACGCGAGCTCGCACCTGGCGTCGTATACAAACCCGCTCACCCAGCAGATGCGCTATACCTATCATGCGGGCACGCACCGGCTGAATGAGATCATCAAGCCATTGCAGCGCGATGGACTCGACGTCAAGACAGAATTCAAATACTACGAGAACGGCCGGACGTTCTTTTACGCGAGCGCTCTCAATCAGACTGAGACGCTCGACTACGATTTGTACCGCAAGACCACTCGGGTCAGCGATCCGCGATTCAACACGCGCGAGTACCAGTACGATGACGCAGGTCGACTCGTCAAGTTGACCGAGCCTGACGGTGCCATCCTCCAGTTCAGCAACGCGGTGGACGGATTGCGCAACCAGAAGGCCGACGGCCTGGGTTACCAGACGCGCTACTCGTATCGCAACGACAAGTCCTTCAGCGGCGCGACTGACACCGGAGGCAATCTGACCCGCGAGCAGGACGCTCTCAATCAGACGATCGACACCACCTATGGGATCTACGACCAGGTGGCCTCCGTCAAGAACAAGCGCGGGACGGTCGAGAGCACCAGCTACTTCACGAGCACAGGCGGATGCGGGTTCCTCGGGCGCCCCTCGCAGCGCACGCTCTCAGCGCTGTCTGGGCGCACCAACGTGGCGTTGCAGACCTGGTGTTGGAACGCCGATGGCACGCTGCAGTACACCGATGAACTCAACGCTACAGCCTCCGGCAGCACGCTTCCGAGCCGGCGCTCGAGCTATTTCTATCAGGCCGGCAGCATTGGTCTCAATGTCGAGCGCATCGCGCTGACCTCGGGCACGCTCAGCGTCGAGCGCACGTATACGTACGACACGCTCGGCCGAAAGAAGACCGAAACTTCGAAGCGACGGACGTCTCCGACCAATGCGGCGCTCCTGGACATCACGACCGTCTATGACTACGACGCCTTGGACCGCGTCATTCGAGTGACCGATGCGGTTGGCAACATCCTGGAAACGGTGTACGACGCCAACGGCCAGGTCGAGCGCATGATTGGACGATACAAACAGCCCGACGGGACGTTCATCGTACGGACGATAGTCTCCCGATTCTACGATGCGGCCGACCGCATGATCGCGGAGGCGGATGCCCTGGAGCATGTCAGGTACTATCAATACGACGCCAATAACAATGTCGTGGACGAGTTGGACGCCAACAACAACGAGATGGGGCATGACTACGACGCCATGAAGCGGCGCATATCGACTCAGGATGGCAACGGGACACGTACGGCGACGGTCTATGATCTGGCCGGGCAGGTGACTTCGGTCGCCAACGGAAATGGTGACACCATCCGTACTCAATACGACGCGATTGGACGCCTCACGCGGGTGACGGACGCGCGCGGATTCATCACGCAGTTCAGCTACGACGCCAATGGAAACCTCACATGCCGCGTCGATGCCAACGCTCAGGCGAGCCTGAAGCCGATCAACAGCTTTGGCTGCACGGAGTATCGCGAGTACGATGAGTTGAATCGTGTCACGCGCGTGGTGGATGCGCTCAACGGATCGACGCGCACCGGCTACGATTTGCAAGGGAATGTCGTGAGCATCACGGACGCCGCCAACAAGACCACGCTTAGAGAATATGACGGGTTGGGCCGGCTCATCGCCACGATCGATCCCTACAGCCATGCGACCCAGTACCTGCGCGATGAAGCTGGCAATGCTTACCAGGTGACGAACAGGATGGGCCAGGTCACCCGCGTTACCGTTGATGTGCTCAATCGCGCCACGCGCTACGACTACCTGACCGATGGCACCAACGAGACGATCACCTTCGACAGTTTTGGCGATCGGCGTGTCGTGGCGAATTCGACGGTAACCTACTCGTTCACGTACGACAGCATGCATCGGCTCACGGGGAAGACGGATTCACGCAGCAACAAGTCGCTGGTGTTCACCTACGATGCCGCCAATAACCTCCTGACCAAGCAGGACTACCAGGGCGACTTGACGGAGTTCCAGTACGATTCCACCAATCGGCTGGTGGGGATGAGCAACAACGCGTATCTCAAGGCGAGCTATCAGTACGATCCGGCGGGCCGACTCCTGTCGCGAAATCTCTCGAACGATGCACGCACCGAATACAGCTGGGACCCCAATGGCTGGCTTTCCGGCCTGAAGATGGTTACTGCGAATGGCACCGTGTTGAGCAATACGACCTACCTCCGCGACCGAGTGGGCAACATCCTCACGCAGGTCGATTCTGCGGGCACCACGAGTTTCGTCTATGACGCACTCTATCGGCTCACCAGTGCGGACTATCCGGGCAGCGCCAACGATGAGTTCTTCACGTACGACGGCGTGGGCAACCGGCAGACGCACACGCTCGGTGGGCAGGTGCACGCCTATCAATACCCGGCGAACAGCGATCGGCTGCAGGCGGTGCGAACTGGCTCGTTAAGCGGGGCGATCGAGAAGAGCTTCCTGTACGACGATGAAGGTCGCATGACGACTCAGAACGGTACAGGCGCAAGGACGATGACCTGGGATCAGAAAAACCGTGTTCGGACGGTCTCTGTCGCGGGTCAAGCCGTAACGATGCTCTATGATCCGCTGGACTACCGCATCGGCCGCCTCGGCGGAACGTTGGGTGCCCGTGACTACTACCTGGAGGGTGAGCATCTAGAAGCGGAGTACACGAGCGGCACGTTGCAGGCGAAGTACTTCCGGGGCATCAACACGGATGAGCTGGTAGCCGGCTTCACGCTCAGCGGTGGCACGCTTGTGCCCAGCATTTTCCATCATGATCAGCTGGTGAGCGTGACTGGCATCAGCGCGCATCATGGCCCTGCGGTGCAGACGATGAAATTCGGTCCGTTCGGCACGACCCAATCGACGGTCGGCGCCAGCAATAACCGCTTGCAGTACACAGGGCGTGAGCTTGATCCAGAATCGCAGCTCTACTACTACCGCGCGCGCTACTACGATCCGGCCATTGGGCGGTTCATCTCCGAAGACCCCATTGGGTTTGCATCAGGAGATACGAACTTCTATGCGTACGTAGGCAACAACCCGGTCAATGCGAATGATCCGAGTGGGCATGACGCACACGTCTCGGTAAACGGGACGGTCGTCAATATTGAGATACCTATCACCTATTCCGGGAATGCGGTGAATTCCGCAACGGTTAATACCTTAAATTCAAGCATTGCGAGCCAATGGAGCGGGGTGATCGGGAAGTATCAAGTGACGACTACGGTCACCGAGGGACATTGGTACGAGATGTCCTCTAATGACGTACAACTTATAAATGGACAAGGAAGGTCATACGTCACCAATAGAGATTCGGGTGTGTGGTATCAGCCGGGCCAGGGTAACCCTGCATGGGAAGCCAGCCATGAATCGGGTCATCTGATGCGGTTGCCGGATCAGTACACGCAGTCCGTTGTGAATGGTCGAACGGTGACGACACCCAAGCCAGGCTTTGCGAGAAATATCATGGGCGACTACGGTCAAACGGGCGTCCGCGAGCAGGACATTGCGGACATCATTGATGCGAATACCCCTTGGTATGTCGACGCATGGAACGCAATCACCAGTGCGTTTGGTCCGTCTCCTGTGAGTTCGGGTGCAGCCGGTGGATTTCTGCTCTATCCGAACAAAGCCAATAACAATTCATTGGTGAATGCCTATGAGAAATAGTGACATTGCTCGAATGATGCTGCTGGTGCTGGGATGCATCGGGTTGGCAAATGCGGATACACCGACACGACCACCGTTCGATCACATCATTTGCGCAGATTCGATTCGCCACTGTGCCTATGTGTCAGTGGTGGAGGGCGTCAAGGTGTTTGAAGTGACCAGTGGAAGAAGTGGCGAGCCTTCCTACTCCATTGCGGGATGGTTCCCGCAATCATATCTGTCCGATGATGGTCAGAAATTCGTCGCGATCGAGTCGATCATCGCAGCAGGTCACGAGTCGGATCAACCGGTTGCACGCCTGTGGATCGCAGGCCACCCGGCTCGAAACTGGTTGTTGAAGGACATCTTGAAGGGAAAGTCGCCGTCGAGATCAACCAGCGGATACGTATGGGGTCACGCGGTGGGGTTTCGCGGGAACGACCAATTCATGCTGCAGCTAGAGAATGGCAGCAGTTACGCGCTTGAACTTCGCTAACCCGGTGCGAAGCATGAAGCTGTGAATGGGGTTCGCACTTGAGTCGCAAGACGGCCAGAAATAGATCGAAGCGGGCTTCCCAGGAAGCGCTACTCCGTCCGACGATGTCGTTCGCGCGCTCAGCCATCGGGTTTTTGGTCGTGTTCTTTTTGCTTCAACTCGGATGGGAATCGCTCAGAGACACAACACTTGAGACGTGGATTATAGCTGACGGTACGATTCGTCCAGCCGTTCATCTCGTGAACTGGCTGACGCCAGAGGTCAGGGCGGCAGCGTCGGGTGTAAGCATTCGCGCGGTCGGAGGCGGTCTCAATGTGCGAAACGGCTGCGAAGGGATGGAGGCATTGTTCCTCCTCGTGGCGGGGCTGGTGATCGCGCCGATCCGTTGGCGCGCTCGAGGGGTCGGTCTGCTGTGGGGCATTGGGCTCGTTTACATCGTCAATCAAGCCCGCGTGCTGACATTGTTTTACGCGTATCGCTCAGACCCCTCGCTCTTTGATGTGCTCCATGCGGTGGTGATGCCCATTGCAGTCATGCTGATCATTGCGATGTATTTCTATGCCTGGATCATTCATTCATCGCGTGGCACTGCCGTCGCCGCTTAGCCTGCTGCTGAGGGTGGCTGCTGCGAGCGCAGTGGTGCTATCGCTCGCGAACGTCGGCGGCGGTTCAGTCGTGCGCACGCTGGTGCCTGCCATCCGGCAAACGATTGGATGGATGGAGGATGATTTCGTCGTTCTGGATCTGGCTGTCGCACAAGAGGAAAGAAGGGAAGGGCTCCGTCTGCGGGCCGATCTGGCCCATGTGGTTCACCTGAACGGCTATCAGATCAAGCCGATCAACACGTCGACGAAGCAGTTGAGTGGGTGGTATCAGGTGATCATTACCATTGGCGGGGTGCTCCAAACCGCGCTGATGGCACTCATTTTCGTGCTGGCATGGCCTGCTGAATCGATCAAAACCCTCGGGCTGCGAACGCTCATGTCGTTGCCAATGCTCGCCGTATTCACAGTGGTCGATACGGCGATGGCCCTCCTGGCGAATCTGTGGATGCCATTTGTGCACGATCTGGACCCCGGCGGGTTCTGGCCTCGAATTGTCTGGGACAAGCTGCTCGAAGGAGGCGGACGACTCGTACTCGGAATTGTTCTGGCGGCGATTGTGATCGCGCTCGTATCACGAATCGAGGATCGGCCGGAGCCTGATAACGCCGCCACGGTTGCACAAGCGAGACGTGTGCGGAAGCGGGTGCGTGCATAGCACGCGTGAACGAAACAGCCGTGGCCGTCGCACGTCATCTCAAGGCCTTGATCCCACGATTGCGTGAATGCGTTGATGCGGAGCTCACGCGTTGGGTCTGAGCCCGTGATTGCTTCAACTTCGTGGTTTTTTTAGCTCCGCGTCCTTGGGCGTCGCGTCTGTCGCTTCCATTGCGCCATCCGCCTTGGGTTTCGTTTGCGATGGATCGATCAGTTTGAAGTCGCGGAGAAATTTGTCCAGTTGGGATTGATCTTTAAGGGTCGCGATCTTGCCCTCGTTGAGTCCTGCGAGGCTCCCTTGCACCGTCTTGAACTCCTCGGGTGTCAGACTACGTTCATAGGCGTGCCAAGTGGGCTTATCCCCTGATTTCAGGCGGATCGACTCGATTTTATTGGAAAGCGTCTCTGGAAAGCCGAGCGTGGCCTTGAGCGAACCCGGAGAGGATTCGTTCAACAGTCTGGCGAAGCACTGGTTTTGGCAGGGCGGATCCGGCTTGAATGGAAACTTCGTGCAATCGCAGTCAGCCAGTGCCAGTGGGGTCTGCAACAGCAGTGTCAGTACGACAGGGAGTTGGATCAGAGAGGGCGTGCGCATGAGTAGGCGCTCCTGGGGTCGGTTGTGCTTCATCAAACACCCACCACAGCAAGAAGACCACCAGCCACAGACCAAAGACAATCAATCCGTAGCTCAGAAAATCTTGCTGGCGGACGTATTCGTGATTAATGGAACGAGCGATCGTGGGTAGCAAATCGACGGGTACGAACTGCGCGGCAAGATAGCCGCGAGAAATCGCATCGCCAAAATAGGTGGACATGCCAAGCAGCAACCACCCCGGCAGAAATAGCAGATAGACCGAACGCATCCGCAAGGGCGGTCGCAGGTAGGAGGTGCTCACGATGGTGACAATGGACCCGCCCGCAACGGCAAGCGCCCAGCTGACCATGGTGGCGGAGCCGGCAGCGACGGACTGGATGCCTTCGCGCCAAGCCTCCGGGGTCATGACCGGAGTGTCGGCGACGGCTTGGAGCAGAAACGCTAGATCTTGCACAGTGGGATGCTCACTTTGGGATGTGTCCAATAGGACTACTTCAGTGTCAGCCCTTTGGTAATGAAGATCGATGCGGTGAGATCGTCGTCCTTGGTTGTGTAGCCCAGACGAATGCCGCCGGTGAACTGGTCGGCCGCATCCTTCATGAAAACGATGGGCACATCGATGCCACTCTCGCCTGACTGCGTGTCGTGTGAGAGTGCCGGGCTGATCGCGACGTATTTGTAGAACCGCCGATACTCGACAGACAGAACGGTCGAGGTTTCAAGTTTCGGTGCGCCGAATGCGAGCGTCGCGCAGTCCTCGACGCGCGCATCGGCCTCGGCCGGCTGGCAATACGTCACCTTGTCATTCTCCTTGACGGCTCGCTGTATTTTGGCCTTGACGAGCCACACCGCGCTGATGCCGAGCCCGCCATAGCCGACGGACAGTGAATACGGTATCTCCGAATCATCGGACTTCGCGAGCGTGGTGGAATCGAAATAGTCGACCTTCTGGCGTCCTGCTTTGCCTTCGACTGTTACGAACGGCGTCCATCCGCCGGAGATCGAGGCATAGTAGTAGTCGCGTTCATCCGCCGGGGTGCCTTTGGTTTGGAGGGTGTCGTTATCGCAAGTGTCGGGGATGCCGACGCGTGCACAGATCAGTTGCTGGCCATCGAGTACAGGGAACGGACCGGTGAAGTATTTGGTGTAACTCACCGCAAGCGAGAGTGCCTTCGCAAGTCCATCAAGATCAGCGAGCGAGCTGCGGCTTTCCTTCTCATCCACGGGAACGGAGAGAGCCACGCTGAATGCGCTAGACCCCATCGGCCTGGACCACCGCAGACGTGCCTGCTTGTTCTCCTCACCCGCTTCGAATGCGACCCCGCTGAGCGCGGCGAGCGAGGACTCCCGCAGGGAGCTGTCGTCGGACGCCGCTTTGATTTCTTGCAGGCTCATCTCGGCGGCGAGAGCAGGCAACGAGCACCCTGCCGACGCGATGATCAGCCCTAGATGCGAGATGCGTGGCGCGTTACGCATCTTGCTTCTCCCTGACGAGACTCAAAACGCGATGGCCCGCGCCGAGGGTATATGCCTTGGGAATCTTGAGTTCGATCGGATGAGGTGAACCTCCCCGCATCACAACCTTCGCGCCCTCGGCCTTGATCTCGATTTTGTACTTCTGTTGCGGGCTATCCCGGACTCGCCAGGAAATGGCGGTCTGCGCACCTTCTTCGACGGAGAAAGACCCTTTCCCGTCTTGCAGGGAGACCTTCTTCAGGTCGATCGCGACTTCATGAACCTGCAGCGTCGTGATCGATACGGTCGCCTTGATCATCATGAGCAGCCTCCATGCGGTGAATGAGGGGATCGGAAGCGGCGGTCAGAAGCGGCGGTCAGAAGCAGTCAGGTGACAGGCTGCAGGTGAGCGACACGTCCTCGCCGTCGGTCTCCACCACGATCGTTCCGTTGAGCGCCGTGACGTATTCGGCCTTCGTCGATGACTTCTTCACACAGGCAGTCAATTTGTCCTTCGCCGTGTGCATGGGATGAGGCTTCACGCCGAACAGATGTTCGCGGTAACCCGCCGCGGCCTCATTGTTCGGATGACCGTGGCTACTGCCTGCGCTGAAGACAACGATCTGAGGGGCGATCGCGGCCGCCCATGCGGCATGATTGCTTGCCGGAGGAGGAGCGCCATGGTGAGAGCCAAGCAGAAGCGTCGTTTCACCAATTAGCGCGCCGTACGCGGACAGGGCCGCGGCCTCTGTGACCTTCTCCGCATCCCCGGGAAAGATCGCCCGGAAGTTACCGTACTCGATGAGCAGCACCAGGCTTTTCGAGTTCTTTGAAGCGCCCTCATTGACCGCAAGCACATAGGTTTCTGCCTTCCCACAGCTGAGCTCGGGTACCGGGCGGCCATGGTTGGTAAAGCCCTTCGGCGGCGCCACGATATCCACGCCGGAATCCGCCATGGTGTTCAGCCACGTGGCGGCGGGTTCCCCGTAGGTGTCGATCTCGTCACCCATCCAAATCGACTTGGGGATACGTTCCTTCATAGAAGAAGCGATACGATTGATGTGGTCGGCATCGGCGTGGCTGAGCGCCACCTTGGTGTCGCCCTTGCCGATGACGAGGTCGAAGTACTCAGCAATTGCGTCGCTCGACAGGTCCGTGTCCCCCGGGCTCATCTGCCCGCAGTCGACAATCAGGGCCTCATCGCTGCCGAAGCACTCAACCAGCTGGCAGCTGCCGGCGCCAATGTTGAGGATGTGCACTCGCAGCGGATCATCCGCAATTTTCTTGGCGAAAGGGACAGCACTCGTCCCAGGTAGCGATGAGTCGGGTATCCCCACGACCGCAGAGGACTTGTGGGGTAGTGGTTGGCCAACAGCTCGGGATGTCGCGCGAATGGCTGCCGCGGGCCGGGGCAATAGCTGTTCCGGGTCTTGATTCTCGACGGGCTGGGAGGCGCACCCCACTAGCAGCGCGGAGACGAACACACAGATTCCGATCCGTCGCTCGTTCCAGGCAGGCATGTCCTTGTTGCTCCGCTGAGGTAGCGTAGACCGTCTTGGCGGTCTTGGCTTCGGTTCTTGTTATCAGACATCACCTTACAAGGTCCGATGAGCAAGTCAATGCCCGCGCAGGCCGGTTCACGGGTTCGTCGTTGTGAGATCAACAGCAAAGATAGGTCATGGGCCCATAGCGAGCTCAAGTCGCTGAGTGGCATCTGCCGTTGGTAACCGTGGCAGGTCACTTCGCGCTCGGCGAGCCACGAGCACTCAGCGCACCCGACGCCACCAAACCATCATCCGGCGGCGCTCTGGCCGGACAGTGACCGTCTCAACGAATGCAGCCACGGCAGTCGGATCCTGCAAACGCCGATAACACGACGGCGACAGGACAACCTGCTCGGTGAGCATGACGAGCATCAATCTTCTCATTCTCTGCGTCCATGGCTCTGCCCGTGATCTGCGGCCACACTCAGACAGGACTGATTCACGCGCAAAAGTCGGAATACAACATTTACTACCGACTTTTCCCCACGGCGGCGTCTT
Organism: Steroidobacteraceae bacterium; assembly: GCA_036499585.1. Lineage (GTDB taxonomy): Bacteria > Pseudomonadota > Gammaproteobacteria > Steroidobacterales > Steroidobacteraceae > 13-2-20CM-66-19. Next base: position 9,294 of record DASYDM010000046.1, on the reverse strand, counting down.
CAGAGACGCGAAGACTGTCATGACAGCTTCCAGTCTTGAACATAACAACCGAAATGGGGAACGCGATGCAGGAACGAACAACCGTGCGGTCTTGGCTCCTCTTGGGCACGATCAGCACTGCGGTGTTGACGAGTGCGCGTGCGTCAGAAACGAGCGACGAGGAGAGTCGCTATTCGCTGGATGAAGTCGTGGTCACGGGCTCTCGATTGCGTCTGAAGGATCCCGAGGGACCTTCGCCAGTCACGAGCTTCTCGCGCACAGACATCGATGCACTGGGAGCCACCACGGTCACGGAGGTGCTCAAGTATCTGCCGCAACAACCCTACGTGCGATCGGAGAACTTCCGCCCGGACGGAGCGCAGTTTGTCGAGTTGCGCGGATTGGGCACTGACATGACGCTGGTGCTCATCAATGGCCGACGCATCATGCCTTCGGCCTCCGGCATCGCCGTCAACGGGTTCGATCTGAACACGATTCCGCTGGCGGCGGTTGAGCGCGTGGAGGTGCTCTCGGATGCGGCCTCCGCCGTGTATGGTGCGGATGCGGTTGGCGGAGTCGTGAACATCATCCTGAAGCAGGAGATCCCCGCGCCGGTGCTGGATCTGCACTACGGCGCGGCCGATGGTGGCGGTGAAGAGCAACGCGCCTCGCTCAGCGCCGGGCTCTCCGGCGAGCGGGCACGCGGCTCCGTCGTCCTCGACTATCTCCATCGCGACTTCCTGCTGGGGGAGGCGCGCGATCGCTGGCGCAATCAGGATTACACGCGCTTCGGTGGCACCGACCAGCGCTCGCTGAATGCCAATCCTGGAAATATCAGCTCACGCACCACCGCGAATCTGCCGGGACTGTCCTCGCCGGTTGCTGCTGTGCCTGACGGCAGCAGCGGGATCGGTCTCACGCCGGAAGATCTGCACGCGGGTGTGCGCAACCTCGACAGTCTTGCGCGCTACTCATCGATCGTGCCGCAAGGCGAGCGCGTGAGCGCCGCGACATTCGGCGAATGGGATTTGGGCGCGCGCCTCACCGCGTTTGCCGAGCTGCTGTACACCAAGCGCAGCACCGACACCCAGGCCAACGCGCCGACCTTGTCCGGAACGGCGGTGCCAGCCACCAATGCGTTCAATCCCTTTGGCGTCGCCGTCAGCGCGAACTACCTCTTCGATGGCATCGGCCCGCGGCACCTGAAAACCGATGCGCAGTTGTCGCGTGGCGTGGCGGGCCTGCGCGGAGGTCTGGGGACCTGGGACTGGGAAGTCTCCATGATGGCCTCACAAGAGCAGGCCACCGCGTGGACCGAGCGGGCGACCGATGCCACTCGCGTGGCGCAGGCGCTTGCGTCCTCGGACCCCACGCTGGCGCTCAACGTTTTCCAGGATGGACCGGGCGGCAGTGCGGCGCTGCTCACCTCGCTGATAGCGACACCGAAAGAGAGCGCATTCAAGACGACGGGCACGCAGGCGGCCGCGTTCCTGCGCGGCGCGCTGTTCGAGTGGCCAGCAGGCGAGGCGCAGCTCGCAATCGGCGGGGAATGGCGCAGCGATGGGGCGCGCTATCGTGATTTCCTGTCCTTCACGGATACGCGGCATGCCTCGGCCGCGTTTGCGGAGCTCAACGTTCCGCTGGTCAACGCCGCGATGCAGTGGCCGGCCGTGCATGGCCTGTCGCTCAAGCTGGCCGGCCGCTATGACAACTACAGTGACTTCGGGGGCACGTTCAATCCGCAGTACGGCGTTGTCTGGACGCCTGTTGAAGGCTTACTGCTGCGCGCCTCCTACGGGACGAGTTTCCGGCCGCCGTCGTTGTTCGAGCTGTATGCCCCGCCGACCGTGGTCCCGCTGAGCATCGCCGATCCAAGACACGGCAACCAGGTGGTCTCGGCCACCGCGATTGCCGGTGGCAATCCGTCGCTGCAGCCGGTGGAGGGCGACTCTTTCACCGCCGGGTTCGTGCTCACGCCGCAGCGCCTGAAGCAACTGCGGATCGCTGCTTCCTATTGGCGGGTCAGCCTCGATGAGCGGGTCTCGCTGTTCAGTCCCTCCCTGCTGCTCGCGAATGAGGCACAGTTTCCAAGCCGCGTGGAACGAGGCGACCCGTCGCCGGCCGATGTGGCGGCGGGACGTCCCGGACCCTTGCTGCAGATGGATATCTCTCGGGTCAATTTCGGACGGCTCGAGACCGGCGGCATCGATGCGTCGGCGTCCTATGCGCTGCACACCGCGGTGGGTGAGTGGAACTTAAGTGCGGCGGCAACCTGGATTGAGCGCTACGAGACAGCCGATGTGCCGAATGCGCGCCCGAAGGATCGTGTCGGCATTGCGAGTGCGCTCGGCACGATTCCGCAATGGCGAGGTACGGCGAGCCTTGGTTGGCAGCGCCAAGGCTTCAGCCTGTCTGCGACGGGCCGTTTTGTCCCCTCCTATCGAGATGATGCGGGTGGCAACCCTGCACTGAGCGGCGCCCGCGTCGATGCACAGTCGCTGCTCGACCTGCAGGCCGCGTGGGATGCCGACCTCGCAGTCACACAGACGTTCTGGCTCAGCGGATTCAAGCTGGCACTCGGCGTATCGAATGTGTTCGACGAGGAACCGCCGTTCGCTCTGATGGGCGGTAGCAGCAATGGATACGATCTGTCGCAGGGCGATCTGCGCCAGCGCTTCGCCTACGTCAATGTGTCGAAGCGATTCTGAAGATGCGCGCACTGTCTTCCGCAGGAGGCCGTTGGCGACAGTGGACGGCTGCGATGCAGCTCGGAGCCTTGTGTGCGACCAGCACTTGCGCAGTGGCGGCGTCCGCGCCGCCACTGTCCGCGGTGGCGGCCCTGGAGACCGTGCGCTTCATGGTCGACACGACGGCCGCGTCACCGGCCAATCCGCAGGGCGCGGTCTCGATGTCCCCGGATGGCGAGCGCTACGTGGCACGCCTGGTGCGCGGCGATGCCAGCCGAGACGGGGTGCGACTGCAGATGATCGCCGGTCGGCTGCAGTCGTTGACCACCGCGGCGCGCTTTCGCACCATCGCTCAGCAATTCAGCTCAGGCCTGGGTGCGGGCGACGGTCAGGCGGGCGCGAATCAGGACGCCTCCGCGCAAGCAAGCCCGATCCGGTGGGTCGATGATGAGCACGTCGCGTACTTGTGGAGCGATGCGGCCGGCCGACGCCAGGTGGTGCGCACCAATGTACGCACCGGTGACAGCGAGGTGATGACGCGACATCCAACCTCCCTCATCAATTTCGATGTCAGCCCCAACGGCGTCGTGCTGTATTGCGCGCATGCGGATCGTGAGCCAGATCCCTCGGCCGCACGCCTTAACGACGGATTTGTCATCGAGCCACAGACCGATGCGCCGTCGCTGCTGCTCGGCCACATCAACGAAGGCGCCATGGCGGATCGACTCTGGAGCACGGAATGGTTTGTGCTCGCGCCGGGGGAGGTCGCGCCGCGCAGGCTGTCGATCGCAGGGCGGGCGCAGGCGCTGGATCCCCTGCAGCGAGCGAGGTTGTCGCCCGATGGGAACTGGGCCCTCGTGAATACCAACGCGCCGGTCATCCCCGCCGCCTGGAACCAGTACGACAGTCCGGACATGGCTCGGTACATTCGCCGAGCGCGCGCCGATCCGACCGGCCTGCCTGGGCGCGTGGTGCATCAGCTGTGGCTGGTCAATCTGACAGAGAGGACCTCGCGCCCGCTGTGGCCCGCCGTGGTGGATGTCGACGCGACGCGCATTGCCTGGCGTGCGGATGCACGCGCCATCGCCCTGGCACCGACCTTCCTGCCACCGCAGGATGCGGACGCGGCGGGGCGCCGCGGCACCGCCGCCGCAGTCATCGAGCGCGATACCGGGCGGTACGAGCGCCTTCCGATCGATCTGTCGCAGGCCTCGGTGCTCTTCCTGCGTTGGCGCGATGATCGTCACCTCGAGCTGCTGCTGCGCAGGGATGGCGTATTCGAGACCGCGATCTTCGAGAAGCACGCGTCGTCGTGGCGCCGGGTTGCCGCTGCGCCTTCCCACGGTGGTGTTCGCATCGAGCTCCAGCAGGATCTCAACACGCCGCCGGTGCTGGTGGCAGTCGAATCACGAACCGGTCATTCACGGCGCATCCTGGATCCGAATCCGGATCTCACCACTCGCGTTGCGCTGGGCCGCGTGGAGTCCGCGGAAGGTGCGATCGAGGGTGGCGCGCATTGGCGGGGCCTGCTCTTCTACCCCCCGGACTATCGCCCGGGTCAACGCTATCCGCTGGTGATCCAGAGTGTCTACGGGCCGCCGGTCACGAACGAGTTCACGCTCTACGGTTACCAGGACGGCTACGGCCTCGGGCCAACCATGGTGGCCTCCTATCCCGGACGGGTGCTGGCGGCACGCGGCCTGCTGGTCCTGCACCTGAATGTCGAAGGGCCTGTTGCGTTCGATACCCCGCAGGAGGCCGACCTGCGTCGGCGCGCGTTTGAGCAGGCGGCGCAGCAGCTCGTCGCACGCGGGCTCGTGGATCAACAGCGTGTGGGATTGGTGGGATTCAGTCGCAATGGGTTCTATGTCGAGTACACGCTGACCCACTCGAGCTTTCCCTTCGCGGCGGCGGTGACCGCCGACAATTGGGACGCCGGCTACGTGGCGCAAACCTTTCTCGGCTACAACGCCGCCGGCGTCAATGGCGCGGCACCGTTTGGCGAAGGACTGGCGCTGTGGCGCGAGAACGCGCCGGGTTTTGGCGCTGATCGCGTCCACACGCCGCTGCTGCAGATCGAGCAGTCGCATGCCCTGTTGGGCGTGCTGGTGCGCTGGGAGCTGTTTGGGCGTCTGCGCTATCTCAAGCGTCCGGTCGAGTTCTACGTGATGCCTCGGGCAGGCCTCGGCGTCCACAACACTCAGAATCCGACACAGATCCTCGCGGTTCAGACGCGCAGCGCCGACTGGCTTACCTACTGGCTGAAGAATGAGGAGAGCGATGCGAGCCAGGATCGGGCGCAGTACGAGCGATGGCGCCTGCTGCGCGAGTGGCATGACGCGTCTTCAGGAAGCGCGGCGCCAGGCCACGAATAATTCCGTCCGCGTCGCCAGTCAACAATGGGGCGCTCACGGAGGGACTATCGATACCACTGTCGTGCCCACAGTTCGGTGTCGAGATGACCGAGCAGCTCCATCGACAGGACGGTCGATCGCGACGGCGCAACCGACAGCGCGGCCTCGACGGCGCGGCGGTCCAGCAGACCCAAGCGCACCAGCTCTCCGTCCAGGTAGATCTCGCGCAACCACTCACGATGCCGCTCGATCAGCTGATCGTGAATGCCAGCAGCGCGATCCTTCCACAGTCGCCGCAGAATCGCTTGGGGGACGTCCTGGTCAAATGCGCGCCGTGCCAGGCCACGATCGCGTCCCGCCTCGAAGTGGGTGTAGAGCGGAATGCGCAGCAACAGCTCGATCATGGGCTGCGCGTAAAGCGGTTGAAGAATCTCGGGGGCGAACGCGTACGGCTCGATCGACAGGTCGTAGCAGCGCGGTGGCAGCGACAGCCCGCCCACGCGTCGAATGGTCGCCCACGCCACCTCGCCGTCATCCTCGAACCACGGATGATCGTAGAGGGCATCCGGCTCATCCGTCGTGAGCACCTCGGCGGGAATGAGCTGAGTGACCGCTTGGCGCGCCGAGTGCTGATCGTGCAGCCGGCCACCGCGGCGCCAGCGCCGCCACGACGTCGCGAGCACATGCCAGACCGTGCGATGGGTGGCGAGGGAGACCTGGGTGGCCAGTTGTAGTGCCTGCCAGGTCGGCCCGTGACGCTTCAGGTATTCCACCAACGCCAACGCCACCGAGTCGCTGCAGAACCCTGAGTCGCCGCCATCGCCGGTGAAGATCGCTGTGATCCCGTGTGTGTCGGCAAGCGATCGCTCGAGCGCGCTGCGGCCCAGATACTCCATGCAGGGCACGACATCCACCGAGGGCTGCAGCAGCGCCAGTGCCGGCAGGTCCATCCGCGTCGCATCGTAGGCGTACTCATCGTGCGCATATCCATGGTGTTCGGCAGACAAACGCGCCCAGGGCCGGATGTCTGCCGGCAGCATCGGATTGAAGTAGGTGTGACACCGAATGGCTGGCGAGTGCGGCGCGCCACCCAGACACGCGGCGATGATCGATGAGTCGAGGCCGCCGGACAGGCGCAGTCCGACGCGGGCATGGTCCGCGCAGAGCGTGTGCGTGCACGCGCGCAGCGTGCTGCGGATGGCGCGGGCCGCAAGGCCGGCGTCCTCGAGCGGATCGGCGCTGTCGACAAACATCTTTGGTCGCCAGTAGACGCGCCGGTCGATACAGCCAAGGCGAGCATCCAGTGCCAGCGCTTCACCACGATGCAGCCGGGTCACCTGGTTCAGCGGATCGTCCGAGCCGATGGGCCGACCGCGCAGCCGATCTCGCAGGTAGGTGGGTGACGGTCTCGGGCGCGGCAAGCCGAGCGCCAGCGCATCGGCGATACACGAGAAACTCCACCACAGACCCTCGGACCTTACGAGCATGCAGGGCAGGGCTCCTGTGGGTGCCATGACGATGGATGTCGTCTGCTCGCCCTTGATGAAGGCCACATAGCTGCCCCAATAGCCGTACACCAACGCCTCGCCCCGCGATGCCACGACGACCCGGGTGGCAGACTCGCCCAGGCAAGCGGGCGGCATGGGAGACTCCTCCAGCAGGTCGCGGCCCTGCTCGAACAGTGATCCGAGCACGACGCCGGCATTGCCGAAGAGTGGATGCGCAGTGAGCGCTGCGCGCTCATCGGCGCTGCAGATGCAGAGCTCGTCCGTGTCCAGAGCGCAGCGCCATTGCGCGGAACGTGCTAGCAGTCGTGTTCTAAGACGGCTCGCCATTCGTGCTGCGGCGGCATCCTCCGAAGGCCACAGCCATGCCAGGTAGCGGAACATGCGGGCGATCAGATGGCCACGATGGGCGAATAGGCGCGGACCATGTCGGGCGTCGCATCCAGCAGCAGTTCGCCCTGCTGCACCCAGCTGTGCGCCGCCCACGGTCGCAGCCGCACCCCAATGACCCACGACGGGAAGAATCCGTAACTCCCGAGAAACCGTACCAGCGTCAACGCGTGCAACAGGCATTGATCCTGCGCGGTGAAGCTATACGGTCGAATGCACCGGAAGACCGTGACCAGGGTCGTCAAGGCATCCAGCGCTGCCGCATCGAGCACCGTCGTGCCGTGTCTTGCGCGATGAACTTCGTACGCGATCGCCTGCAAGCTCGAATGTCGGAGCGACCGACGAGCGCGCCACAGATGCCAGGCGAAGTGCCTGATGTGGTGAGCGCGCACGCGAGCGGGCGCGGTGATGCGATCGTCAATGCCGTACAGCGGACCGCGCACGTGCAGGTGCGCCGGCGAGAAGTCACGGGTGCCAGCGGAGTGCTCCTGGAACAGCTGTGCCTCCATGAGACCTCGGGCGACCGCGCTCCGCGCCTGCGCCGATGCGGCGCCTGCGCTTGAGTTCTCCTCAGTCGCCGCCCACGGGTCCTCTGCGACGAGGTCCGACAACGCGCGAGCCGCCGCTTCTCCCAGCGCGAAATAGCGGTTGGCTTTCAGATCGAGCAGTACGGCTCCCGCGTCAACGTGGCGAGCATAGACATGTGCCGGCCAGTGATAGCGCAGGGACGGATCAACAAAGCTCGTGGACGGCGGCGGTAACGCGTCGACTGCCGACGCCCTGTGCGCGCGAATGGCCATGGGTAGATCTCCGGTCGCCAGAGGCGTGGGTGATCAAGGCAGCGGTCTGGGCCCGAGCTCGAAGATGTTCTCGAATACTTCGTGACCGGGCTCTTGATGCGTGATCTCGCGCGCATCGCCAAGATCGATGAGAGGATGGGTTGTCATTGGCGTCTCCGGTGTATGTCTTGCTGAGTTGGACCGAAATGAGTGCATGACGGTGCGCTCGCGAGGTGCGCCGCCGAGGCGGCGCACCTCTTAGTCGCTCGGGACCGCCCGAGTCAGCCGAGGGGCTTGGGCCCGAGGCCGAAGATTTCGTCGTAGACATCCTTGCCCTCGACCTGCCGTGTTTCCACGGCGGCATCTCCCAGATCGATCAGCATCAGTTCGCTCGTCATGATGGGTCTCCTTGAAATGAAGGAACATGCAGGCCATCCGCGGTGGCGGAACGAAAGTGCGGCGCATCGCAAGACGAATCAAGCGCCCGATCGACTTGGGGTAACGACGTTGACTGGCGGCCGCGTGCGCGCGGTCGATGGCATTGAGGTCGGACTGCCACTGCTGCCGTGTGACTCATTGCAAATCAGAGGCTTGATCGCGGTCATCGTTGGCTCCCGGCATTCGTTCCGGCGTTGTCGAATCGGATTTCGCAGCACTCGAACGGCGCCCTCTCGTGGGGTCAGAGACGGTGTTGTGGAGTCGCAGCCTGCTATCCGCGCTCAGGCGGGCCAAGCGGCGTCAGATGCCGAAGTGAATCAAGACGGAACCACTGGGGATGCGTACGCCGAGCACGGGCGATGGTCTTAGAGAGCGTCGAGGGATCGCGCCCCAAGCGACGAGAGATCTCTCCCAGGGTTGCCAGGCGACGCTCGATCGCGTGCCAGGCAATGAGCGCGCGGGCGAGCACGGCCTCACGGCGGCGTGATCGCGAGAGTAGCTCCGAGCGCGACACGTTCTGCGTGATCGAGACCTTCGCGATCAAGGTCTCCAGCGTCAGCGTGCCGTGCGGGGGATGCAGGCGCCGCGGCAACGATGCGCGGAAGGCGTCGCTGCCGATGATGCGCGATTCGCCGCGGCCGGTACTGGCGAAGAGCGCAAGCTCGTGCGCACTGGGTGGGCATTCGAGGAACTCGATGACCGAGCGCGACTCCTCTCGGGCGTCCAGGATTCGCCGGACACTGCGCGTGTCAAACCAGGCGACGGACCGATCACCCGCATAGAACGCCCAGCTGCTGTGCGGATAGCGTGAGGGTGAGACAACGGCGCTAGCGCGTACCGGCACGTGATGAATGAATCGCACGAGCTCGGGCAGCCATGCTTGCGCATCGATCAACATCGAGGTGAAGCGCCGCGGAAACACATGGCCCACGTCGGGCGTCCCCCGCAGGAACTCTCGGGCGATCTGGCTCGTGAAGCGCTGCATGAAGCGACTGACGGCGGTGTCGTGGCTGCGCACCGCCAAGTGCATCGAGCGCGGCAGCCAGCAGAATGCCAGGGCCTGCGTGCGGGTGCGTTGCAGCGCCATCGCGAATAGATTCTCCAACAGCGAGGCATCCACCGGCGATCGAAGTAATGGCAGGTGAGCTCCAGAAATCTGCAG
>DASYDM010000045.1:0-71788 GCA_036499585.1 Steroidobacteraceae bacterium | reverse complement strand
ACGCATGTCTCCGAGGTCTTTTGGCCCCAATCGACGATGTTGTGATGGCGATGCTGCCACAATTTCCGCTCGCTAGAAGGCTGAAATGGCGCGGTGTGGAGATGGCAGACCCATAGATCTAACCATGCTGCAGGTTTGCATCAAATTTGCGCCTGACCCCCACTTCGGTGCTGCGTCACACCCAGACTCCTTGGTGCCGCCGGCCTTCTCGGCTCGATTGGGCAGCGCTGCTCAAGCGCGTCTTCAGGATTGACGTCTTGGTCTGTGCCCGATGGTGCGACGAGCGTCATTACGTTCATCACCGACCGCGCGGCCCTGGGGCCTCACCGCCTCGGGCTGATCGCTCATCGATAGATGGGTATCATCTCTAGGTCGTCGGCCGCGCGACGAGTGTGAACGTGGCCAAGCCCCAGGGCCTTCATCGAACCAGGCGCTGCTTCCGCTTTTCGAACCACGTCGTCAGCGCATCGATGAAGACGCGCGTCTTCGGCACGAGTGCGCCTCCGTTCGGAAACACGGCGTAGACTTCCACGGGCGGCGGCGTCCACTCGGCAAGGACCGGGACGAGGGTCTTCGCAACGACAGACGACTCGACGAAGTGTTCGGGCGAGCGAAGGACGCCGAGCCCCGCAACCGCGGCGCGCACGCCAAGGTCGAAGGTACTGACGATGAGCCGAGGACGAATCGGAACGACGCGCGTGCGCTCGTTCACGATGAACGCCCACTCGTGGGGACCTTCCTTCTCGATGACGATAGTCGGGTGATGGATCAGGTCCTCAGGGCGCCTCAGACCGCCATGGGTCGCGACCCAGCGCGGGCTCGCGGTGTATACGCGAGGCATCATGCCGACCCTTCGGGCGATAAACGATGATTCGGCGAGAGGCCCGATGCCGGTGCGGACTGCGAGGTCGAAGCCTTCGCGTGCAAGGTCGATCCGGCGCATCGACGTATCGATGTGGACGGAGACGTCCGGGTTGTTCGCCATGTACGGCAGGACAATCGACTCGAAGAGCGTGCCGGCCAGCGCCGCATGCATCGTGACCCGCAAGACTCCGACCGGCTTGCGTTTGGCAGCAGCGATGACCTGCTCTGCCTGGGCGGCGGCCTCGAGCGCGCGTCGCGCTTGCTCTACGTAAGCGCGGCCCTCGTCGGTGAGGCGAAGAGAGCGGGTCGTGCGGACCAGCAGCGACACTCCCAGTCGCTTCTCGAGCTGTTGGATGCGCTGACTGACGGTCGCTTTGCGGAGGTTCGTCGCGCGCGCGGCGGCGGTGAAGCCGTTCGCATCGACTACCGCTACCAGCGTGGCGAGCTGTTCGAGCGCAATGCCAGATTGGTACGCCATACCGTACCAGTGTATCCAATATCGCTATATTGTCCATCACGGATCGGCGGCGTATCTTCCCTTCACGCACAACGCACGCCCTTCACGAATCCAACTGTTGAGGAGATGAGACAATGGTCGCCAAAAAAGAGATAGAGAACGTTGCAGGCGTCGCAGCTCTGTCAGCAGGCGTCGCAAAAGGCAAGCCAGAGATCACCGTGCCGGCCGCCGACCTCAAGTGGGAGGATATGCATCCCGGCTCACCCGTTAAGTTTTCAGTCTTGTGGGGCGACCAAGAGAAAGGTCCGTTCGGCATGCTGCTGAAGCAGCCAGGCGGCGGATTCGAGGCGGGCATGCACACTCACGCGACGGACTACCACGCGGTATTGGTGCAGGGGACCTGGATCCACACAGTCGAAGGCGACAGCAGCGCCCCAAAGGAACTGACACCGGGGTCGTACGTATTTCAGCCGGCCTGGCAGTTCCACAACGAAAAATTCCTGGGTACGGAAGACTGCATTGTCTACATCCACCAACTCGGCAAGGCCGACTTCATTCCGCCCAAGGGTGCCCGCCCGGCAGAGAAGAAATGAGCTTCAAGGTGCTCGACAACCTCGGACCAAACAGGCTTCTGACCGCAGCGCAGCCTCGTAGGCTTGCGTCCAGTCCATCGTTCAGAGGGTTGGAGGAAGCATGACCACCATTTCCGTGATCGTCGGCAGTACACGTCAAGGTCGATTTTCAGAGAAGCCGGCGCGGTGGATTTTTCAGCATCTCGGAAAGCGCGATGGCGTCGACGCGCGCTTGCTGGATCTCCGTGACTATCCCATGCCCTTCTTCGACCAGCCGGCACCCCCCGCCGCGCCCAGCCGCCCCCCTTATCAGCTCGAGGTCGTGAAGAAGTGGACGGCGGAAATTGCGCAGGCGGACGGCTTCGTCTTCGTCACGCCGGAATACAACTACGGCCCATCCGCGGTTCTCAAGAATGCGATCGACTGGGTCTATCCCGAGTGGCACCGGAAGGCCGCCGCATTCGTCAGCTATGGAAGTGCGATGGGTGTGCGCAGCGTGCAGCAGTTGCGCGAAACGGCAATCGAGCTTCAGCTCGCGCCGATCCGTTCGTCCGTGCATATTCCCGCCGCCACGCTCTGGGCCCATTTCAAGGGCGGCGATGTAGTGGCAGGTCTTGCGGAACTCGAGGCCCCCGCAAACGCGATGATCGACGATCTCTTATGGTGGACGTTGGCGTTGAACAAAGCGCGTGCGCTACCGCCCCCTCAGGTGGCCGCGGACTGAGCGGCGACGTCGGCCTGTTCCCCGACCTTCCGAACAACCTCCCGCGAGATCGTCGCCGAACGGCAGCGCTTCATCGCAGGCCTTGACCTGAGAGATGAAGGCGCGTCCTTCCTGAAAACCACTGGCCTCGGGCCTCATCGCTTGCGTCTGCTCTAGAGCAGCGCGACCCGTCAGCTGTGCGTCGCTTCCGGACGGTCCGCTTATGAGTCCCGACCCCCTGAGACCCTCAGCCCCGCTACGCCAGAGCGCAGGTTTGCGCCCCACCGTAGGAAAGTCGCAACTTTGCGCCCTGAAATCGGGGATAAAGTTGCGACTTCATCGCTGACGCCCCGTAGGAATCAATCGGTTATCGCTGATCTGGTGTGTCAACTTCGCGCCCAAGAGCTGCTCCTGAGCTCTTGGGCGCAAATGTCGAAACCGTTCTTTCGTGTCACCGGACTGAACATTGCGGCACCGACGTGATGCGTGAGGTGGGTAAGTGACGCGTGGCCATCCGCACGAGATCGTGCCCGCGCGCGCTTGTTCGGGTGCGAGAAGTTGTGACCCGATGCGGCGGCGCTCAGAGCGGGGTTGAGTCCGTTCCCCCTGATTCTCAGCCAACTTCTGCTTAGCGCTGCCATGCGCTCGATGCCCAGATCTTGAATAACCCAACCCGATGGGTTAATATACTCAATGAGCCGAATATTCATGTCCGACTCCATTGGCGCAGCCGTCTACCTTTTCGCCGACGACCACTGCCCGTCATCCAAGCGATGGGTGGATTGCAAGAGTGCAATTCTCTTTCGTGAACAATGACGTCGAACTGCTGAGCATTGCGCCACGTAAGCGTGCCCCGCTCCGGAGAGTCGTGAACGTACTGCTGAATGATGTTGGAAATCGAATCACAGCATGCCGAAGGCAGTTGTGGGCGACGCGGCAGACGACGTGCCTGATGAATCGAGGGGTCAAGGTGTCGGCGGCCGGAAAGATCGAGCTGCTCGGTGAACGCAAGGCAAGCGCAAAACAAGTGGCCGACTCCCAGTACGACCCGGCATCTGACAGGACACGGGTAAGTTTTCGCGACGGAACGGCGACAGACGTGAGGTTGCAAGCATGAACAAACACCAGGTAACCGATGCCCAGTACGCACATGCAGTCGCAGCCGGTCGGGCGGAGGCTGAAGCCGAATTTCGAGCTCAGGCTGTGCGCTATGTACCCGAGTGGGATGCGATTGAGATCGTGACTACTCGCAATACGGGCTTCCTCATTCCACGCCAGTGGATCGGCGCTCTTCAGGAGTCCTCCGCCAAGGACCTCAAGAAGCTCGAAGTCTGGCCGGACGGATCGGCGATCGAGATTGAGCAGCGCGACATCCACATCAGTGTGCACGGACTGATTGTTGCGCTGCTGCCGGCGATGTTGCCTTCGGGAGTGATGGCGGCCGTATTCGCGAGCCGCGGCGGTCAATCGACCTCGGCAGCGAAACGCCAAAGCGCACAAGAGAACGGCCGCAAAGGCGGGCGACCACGGAAGAGAAAAGCCGCCTGAGAAGGTATTCGCCCCGCCGGCGCTGGATTGCCAATTGCAGTCACTTTCGCGTTTCCAGGGGCCGAAATGGCGGTTCACGCTTGAACTGGCCTGTGCAGATCGCCGATTTCTGTTACCTATTTATATTGTAGAATCACGCACTTACACCGAATCCCGCCCTGGTGACATTAATGACCAGTTTCCACACTTGGACGCAAAGTTGCCTACCAAACACTAAAGTTGACGGCGCGCGTTGCCCTTTCGCGCAAGCACGCGCTCCAGGCGCGAACATTGCCGCCAGACCCACAAGCAATCTGCGAGAGACAGTCATGCGAAGAACTCCGCTCTTTGTCCTCATGTCTCTAGTGGGCTCGGCCTGGCTGCTGTCGGGCTGCGCAACAACTTCCCTGACATCGACGGCATCCAACACACCGCGCATCACGGTGCTCTACGACGCCTTCGGCAAGGATGCAGCGATGACCAAGGATTGGGGCTACGCCGCCCTCGTGGAGATCAACGGCAAGCGGATTCTGTTCGATACCGGAGATGATCCGGGGATTTTCGCGAGGAACGTGAAGGCCAAGGACATTGATCTAACCAAGCTCGACTTCGTGGTGCTGTCGCACCGCCACGGCGATCACGTCAGCGGGGTTTCCTACTTACTCAGCGTGAATCCGAAGGTCAAGATTTTCGCTCCGAAGGATGGCCTGGGCGGCATCTTTGGCTCCGACATAGCCAGTACGTTCTACCGCAAGGACGAGGCACTACCCGCCGAGAGACGCTACTACGGGGGCTCACCGCCCGAGATCATGAAACTGGGCACGGTCTTTTCCGGCGCCAACATTCAGTTGATCGACAAGACCACGGAGCTGGTACCGGGCATTACGCTGATTGCGCTGGTGTCGGATGCGCCTGGAACGAAGGAATTGAAGGAGTTGTCGTTGGCGGTCAATACGGCGGACGGCATCGTGTTGGTAGTGGGCTGTTCACATCCGGGCATCGAGAACATCGTTGCCGAAGCCGCGAAGATCAACCCACACATCCATTTCATCGCGGGCGGGTTTCATCTGGTGGCGGCCCAGGATCCCGCTATCGAAAAGATAGCCACAACACTGCATGACACTTATAGAGTGGACTACATCGCTCCGGGTCACTGCACCGGCGAACCCACTTTCGCTGCACTTCAAAGGACGTTTGGCGACCACTATCTCTACGCCGGCCTGGGGACGACGCTCGAGCTCGGCGCGAACCCCCGCACCGCACAGGATCGACGCGCCACCGATGTCATGGACGAAGGCGACTTGCGCCCCTACCGCACCCTACTCGCCCAAAGCGACGACCGGAGTGATGAGCGTATCCCTAGGGAACTACACGTCATGGCGACCGATTATTCTCCCCGTCCGGATTGACGCCGGACAACGCTTCGGACTCGTGACCCTTTCGGGCGTGTCGCTCAGTCGTAGTCCACGCGACGACGTCCCACGCGTTGTGTATTCCGATCAACAGCAGCAATAAGGTCACTCCACCCACTGCGTACAGCAAGAAGGCAGTGTGGGAGGTCCCGAGAAGCCCTGCCCCCGTCAGCAGCGCAAAGGCAGCCGGGGGCAGGATAGCGTTCCAGATCCAGTCGGAAAGAAACGGTTTGTAGTCGGAGAACACCGCGAACATCCAATAGATCACTCGCCCACAGTAGGCGATTCCGAGCACACCGCTGAGAGCTACGCACGCAGACAGGCTCAAGGGGGTCTGCCCGGGCACGGTCATGAGCGCCGACAGCCAAAGGACCGTGACGAAATAGACCACGGTGGGCGTAATGAACGCGCGCAACCCGGTCAAACGTACCTCGGGAGAGTTGCCGCGGCGGTGGTCGGCGGCAATCGTGATGACGATGAACGTCAAGCCGGTTAGAGCGGCCGCGGACGAGCCAACGATCACGTAGAAGTTTTCCCACGCGTCCAGGCCCAGACTTTCGCTGGTGATGGCGGACATGGACCGATTCTACAAGGTCGACGGCATGATGTTCATCTGCCGGTCCCGACCGTCGACACTCCTAGACTCCTTCGCGGATCTCAGGTGCCATCCAGCAATGAAGAAAGCGGCCGGCCTCATCGTCACGGCTGCAGTGGCCATCGCTGCGGGCACACCGACCGCGCTACTTGCACAGTCCTCGTCCCCTCCCCCACACGCGGCCACTGCCGGAACACCCGCTGGCCCCGCGCCTCACCTGAGCAGCGGAAAGCCCGATTTGAGCGGCCTGTGGGCGAACCCGTATACCCCGGACATGGCCGCGACCGATACGGTTCTCGACCCCAACACTCGCAAACCGCTGAAGCTTTCCCACGCCACGCTGCCTGACTCCAAACCCGCCGTAGTCGGCAAGGGCCCACGAACATTCGATCTGCCCTACACGGAATGGGGTCTCAAGCGCTGGAAGGCCTACGACCCGGTCCACAATGGGGACTACGCAGGCAGCTGCCTGCCCTTCGGCATGTCCCGCAACATCAATTCACCGCACGGGCTGCAGATCGTTCAGAACGACAGCGCAATCGCGCTGTTGTTCGAGCAGAACACCTGGTTCCACTGGGTGCCGACGAATGACATGAAATGGCCGGCAGACCTGCCGCTGTCATGGAATGGCGTGTCCACGGGCCACTGGGAAGGCAATACCCTCATCATCGAGACCACCGGCTTCAATGGCTATACGCGGCTCGACACCGCCGGTCATCCTCATAGCAAGCAATTGAAGCTCATCAACACATTCACTCGAACCGACGCGCGCACGATAGTGCACACGGTCACGGTTCACGACCCGAAGGCGTACACGCAAGACTGGATGAACGTTCGCACGTGGCGACTCCGGTCGGCCCCGGACGTGATCATGGAATACTCCTGTGAGGAAAATAACCTCGACAACCTGATGAGTGGCGCCATCAAGCCCTGGAAGCCACCGCAGGATGATGATGATGACAACTGAAGAGGGATACAAAATGACCCGCAACCTCTCGCTCGCCCTCCTCTGCGCCGCGGTTGTCTGCATGGTCCTTCCCCGCGGGGTGTCTGCTCATCACTCTACAGCCGCGGAATTTGATACGAAGAAACCGATAACCTTCACGGGCACGATCAAGAAGGTCCAGTGGATGAACCCGCACATCTACACCCTCGTGGAGGCAAAGAATGCGGACGGTGTCATCGTTGTCTACAGCGTCGAGGGCAGCGCGCCCAACTCGCTCTTTCGCCAGGGCTGGCGAATGGACTCGCTGAAGATAGGTACCATGGTCACCGTCTCGGGACTTCGCTCAAAGAACGAAGCTTCGTTTCGTGTCGGGCAAGCGAAAATCACTACCGCCGACGGCACACGGATCTTCGCGGGCCCGGCACCGGGTCATGTAGCAGCGGAGTGATGATGGGGACGTGAGGTCAGGCCCGCGGCGCCCTCCCAGAGTCTCCTCCTCTGAGTCGATAAGCACGTGCATCTGGCAGCCGCCATCATCGTCGTCGCGTTCGGTTTATTTCTTATCGGGTTTACTGTTGTCGTATTCGTCAGGCCGACGCTTGCCGAGAGGTTCTTAGCACCGTTCGCGAGTTCGGCGAGAGCGCACTACACCGAGCAAGGCTTTCGCTTGGTCATTGGGGCAGCACTCATCGTGCTTGCACCCGCCATGTCGCATCCCAACGTGTTTCGCCTCATAGCATGGGCCATCGTCATTCCCTCAGTGGCATTGATCCTGGCTCCATGGCAATGGCACCAGCGATTCGGTGCTGTGGTGCGTCCGAAGCTCATTCGGTACATGAAGCTATTCGCGCTCGGCCTGTTCGCTTTCGGGTTGCTACTGCTCTACGGTGTGTTCGCAAGCGAATCGAACGGCATAACAACCCAGGGTTGAGCCGTGCGTCCGACTTCAATCGAGGAATCGCCGAGCGCATACTCGGCGCAGTAGCCGCGGTGTCCAACCCACAGGCTCAACGACTGCTGCGAAAAGCCCCCTTCACTTGATTGAGTAGGTGTCGTGCAGCGTCTCGCTGCTGGACGACTACACGCCCCGTCTCTACGGCCGCCGGGCGGGCCGATTTCAAGAAGGCACGGTTTGCCGAGTCGTAGTCACCGGCCGCGAGGTAACACTGTCCAGCCCGCTGGTATTCCCCCTGCTTCATCAAAAGATCCGCAGCAGAGCGCGCCTCATTCGGGTGCTGCACTTCGCAGTTGATGGATGCCTCGGAAGTCGTGACCGGAGATTCATCGGCATGCAGCGCGTTGGAAGCGAACAGACCCACTGCAGCCAGCAACAATGCCCGCAGTCTATAGAGCACGAGAGTTCCCCTTGCGGCCGTACGAGAACCTGTGCAGCGTTGACTCGACGAGGTACGCCAGGCCGATGAGAACCCACGGCAGAAACAGTAAAGCGGGCCACAGATGCCTGATGCCCAGATGCCCCTGCAAGAACATCGCTGCTACCTCACTCCTATCTGATGCTACGGGGCATACGATACGAGCGAGACGGGTAGATGGCGCCTCTCTCCCGAGGAGATCAGGCGAGGCAGGGAGGAGCACGGCGTCCTCTCACCTTGGAGGTAGACTCGGTCCGTGGCAGGTACGGCTAAGCCGCTAGGTCACAGCCTGTGCGATCTGGGTTGAAACTGACGCACGTCAGCCCTCACTCTTCCCGGCCCGAGGGTCGCCGCCTAACCCTTCGCCGGCAACGCCTTGATCCACTGCAGCAGAGGCCCGGATAGCTGCTGATCAGACGTGCCAAGCGCCATACCCTCGGAGAAGTGGTTGGAGTCCTTCAACTCGACAGACTTGGGGCAACGGCTCTTGGTCTTGCACACACCCTCGATCAAGGCGGTCGCTGTGGCCTTCATCGGGGGAGGATCAAACTCCGCATAGCCATAGAACAGCGGATACGGACTGGCGGTCAGGCGTGTGACCTGCCCCGACGCCGAGCCGAGATCAGCGTCCTTGCCATAGTAGGAGTTGGGCCGGGCACTCGGAGTGGTCGAATAAGCGGGCGAGAGCAGGACTATGCCCTTCACCGAGGACGCCTCTGCGCCCCGCACTTCGGGATGGGCGGCGTAGTCGGCGACGTGATTGGCGCCAGCCGAATGGCCAAACACCACGATGCGGTTGGGATCGCCGCCGTAGCGCGCGATATTGGCCTTGGTCCAGGCGATGGCCGAGGCCAGGTCCTTCGCGCCGGCTGGCCAAGGGTCCTTCGGGGCCAGGCGATAGTCGATATTCACCCCCACCAAGCCGTTCTTGGCCGCCCATAAGGTGATGTTGTCGGGATAGAAGTCCCCGTGCTTGTCGCCACGCGTAAAGCCCCCACCGTGAACAAACAGCAGCACCGGCAGCTTCTTGCCCTTGGCCCCGTCCGGCGTGAACACATCGAGCTTCTGCAGACTGTCGGACCCATAGGCGATGTCCCGCTGAATGCTGACTCCGGCCCACGCCTCCTTCGGGAACAGCGGCGCGTAGAGCTGGCCGATCGTGGGGTCCATAGCCTGCCCTGCGGCGCGGACTTTCTCGGCGATGTTCGCAGGAACCTGCGCCCTGCTCGCTCCGGCGAGCACCACAAAGCCGCACGCGGCGACGATGAGCCCTGTCTTCATGTGATCCTACCCCTGGTCCGATCTGCCGCCGGTTCTGAGCCTCGCACAATAGGAGCGAGGTTTGAAGGCCGTCAATCGGCCTTCCACCGCAAACCACTGGCCGGCCTGACAAGGCAAAGGCGGCTGCTCAACCGCCGTGCCGTTGGACTTCGCGGGTGCACCGAAGTCGGCGCCCGCCGGCATTTCTAGCCCTTGGGGACTTGGGACATGTCCATGAATGTGCATTCCCAGAGGTGCCCGTCCAGATCCTCGAAACTGCGGGCGTACATGAAGCCCAGATCCTGCTTCGGATTGACGTCCGCCTTGCCACCCTGGGTTGCGGCGGCGCTTGTGATCCGGTCGACCGCGCTCTTGTCGTCGGCCGACAGTCCTATCATCACTTCACTCTCTCGATGCGCCTCGACGATCGGCTTGTTCGTGAAGGTTGCCCATTTGGCATGCGTGAGAAGCATGACAAAGAAGGCCTCGGACATGACCATGCACGCAGCGGTGTCATCGCTGAACTGCAGGTTCTGAGTCGCGCCGATCGCTGTATAGAAGGTGATGGCCTTCTTCAGATCGCGCACGGGCAGACTGATAAAGACTTGCTTTGGCACTGACACTTTCTCCTTAAAGCAACGGACTACACGCTCATCAGGATCTAAGGACGCACGAATCGTGACTGCGCCGACTGTGCGGGAGAAATATTTCGTTGCGCTGAAACCGTTCCCGGCACCGATCACCTGCCGGTCATTCGTCGCTGGCACGAATTGTCCCTCACAATGCCGCCAGACCTCTCATCTCGAGCGACCGAAATGCCGGATTGGATCTCAGGCGTCTGCGAAGCGGGCGCCGCCGCTATTCACTACCAGAGAACGGGCGGAGACGGATCGCCCTTGGTTCTTCTCCATGGATTGATGGGAAGCGGAGCCTGTTGGGCGCCCGTGGCCCGCTGTCTTCAAGATAAATTCGATGTCGTGATGCCGGATGCTCGCGGGCACGGGACGTCGAGTTCACCGCTCCATGGATATCGATACGAGGATCACGCCAGCGATGTCGTGGGCCTCGTCCGAGAGCTCGGGCTTTCTGCCCCCGTGATTCTGGGGCACTCAATGGGAGGCATGACTGCCGCCGTGGTTGCCGGTCAAGTCGGCGAGCTCATTCGCGCGGTCATCCTGGTTGACCCGACATTCCTGAGCGCGCAGCGTCAGCGCGAAGTTCGCGACAGTGATGTGGCCGAACAACACCGCCGAATTCTCGCTCAAACGAAGGACGACGTGGTCGCCGATATTCGGCGTCGCCACCCTCACCGCTCACCTGAGATCGCGGTCCTCATGGCCGAGGCGAGATTGCAAACAAGACTGGCTGCATTCGACGTTCTGACGCCACTCAACCCCGAATTTCGGCAGCTCGTACGGGAAATAAACGTGCCCAGTCTCCTCGTCATCGGAGATGCACCCGTTGTTTCGCTCCAAGTGGCGCACGAGCTTCAGGCTCTGAACTCGCACCTTCGGGTGGAGCAGGTTCAAAACGCCGGCCATGGTCTTCCGTATGACCAACCTGAACGCCTTGCGGCCGTTGTCAGGTCCTTCCTGGATACCATGGGGACTCTTTGAGGTCGCAACGCGTCCAGGCACAATGCTACCGTTTCGACAGCAGGATCGCGCCACCCTCGCAGACATGAAATTCGTCGTAGCGACTTACGGAACAGAGGGCGATACACGACCCCTGGCCGCTCTTTGCCGGGCACTCATCGATGCGGGAAATGACGTCCACCTGCTTGCGGATGCGGCGACACTCGGCAGCGCCACCGCTCTGGGTGTTCCCGCGACGGCTCTTGCGGGCGACATCCGGAAAGCGCTGCAGCCCGGGAAGCCCACCACACCCGCTCAAACCACCCGCGACCTGGCAGAGATCACCAACACCAACGCAGAAAGCTGGTTACGCGAGATCACTGCGGCCGCGGCGGGCTGCGATGCCATCATCGTCTCGGCCCTGGCTTCGTTCGTTGGACTGTCCGCGGCCGAGTGCCTCGGCGTCAAAGGGATCGGGGCGGGATTCATTCCGATCACGCCAACGGCGGCGTTTGCCTCTCCATTCCTGCCACCAGCGATGGTACCTGGATGGCTCAATAAGGTGAGCCACAGACTGATCAACAGTGCAGTCTGGCGGTTGCTGCGCGAGAGTACCAACGCGGCGAGAGCAAGCGTCTGTGGTCTGCCCGCACGGCGCGGCGTATTCACCGATCATCCGATACTTTGGGGCGTTTCCCCCAGCCTCGTGCCAAGACCCGACGATTACCCCGCAAACACCTGGATCTGCGGTCAGTGGCTCGAACCTGCACCCCAGTGGTCGCCGCCGCCGGACCTGCAGGAATTTCTTGCAGCCGGCGAGCCGCCCGTCTATGTGGGATTCGGCAGCATGGCCGGTCTCCTGCCGCCCCGGATGCTGGATGAGCTGATTGCGGGGATTGGCGGGCGCCGGGCCCTGCTCTACCCCGGCTGGGGCGTCGTTCGGGCACAACAGCTCCCTTCAAACTTCCTGGTGGTTCGCGATACGCCGCATAGTTGGCTATTCCCACGGACATCGACGGTAATCCATCACGGCGGAGCCGGCACGACACACTCGGCAGCGCGAGCCGGAGTTCCCTCCGTTGTAGTGCCGTTCGCTGGCGACCAGCTCTTCTGGGCCGACCGGCTGCACCGCCTGGGCGTGGCGCCCGCCCCCCTGAAAGTGAGGGGTTTGCGAGCCTCGGAGCTCGCGGAAAGGCTTGCGTTCGCGCAACGGCCGGACGTCCGCGCCCGCGCGACGGCGCTCGGTACTCAAATGAGGTCTGAGGATGGCTTGGGCAACGCGACCGCGGCGCTTGGCACGCTGATGGCTGGCTCTGGAACCGCTGCGCACGTATAACCTTCCGGGCATCGATTGGGGAGCGGCTAACAATGAAGCGTGGTTTCGTTCTGGCGGTTGCCGTGGCGCTTACGACGGTCTTGAGCGGGAAGGTTGCGATCTCGCGGGCAGCGGCGCCGGGGTTTGACGTCCAAGAAAAAACGATCGCGCAGATTCAGCAGGCGATCCTCAGCAAGCAGATCACGACACGAGGCGTCGTTGAAGCCTATTTGAAGCGCATCCAGGCGTACAACGGCACATGTGTCAACCAGCCCCAGGGCATTCTCGGTCCCATCACAGCTATCGCACACGCCCGGCAGATCAACGCTCTGTCGACACTGAACCTTCGCCCGGCTGCACGGGCGGCATGGAAGTTCGACGCGCGCAAGGCGCGCAGCCAAACCGATGCGGTGGACAACGCTGCGAACATGCCCGATGCGCTCGAGACTGCAACTGTGCAGGATCAACAATTTGCGAAAACCGGTCGACTGGTGGGTCCTCTTCAAGGAGTGGTCCTGGCGATCAAGGATCAGTACGACACGTTCGACATGCGAACGACCGCTGGTGCGGACGCTGACTACGCCAACGACCGTCCGCCTGATGACGCGACGTTTGTGAAGCGATTGCGGAATGCCGGTGCAATCATCCTTGCGAAATCCAACCTGGCCGAGTACGCGGTCGACGGAGCACGCAGCTCATTCGGGGGCACCTTCTGCAACCCGTACGACACCGAGCGCGAGCCCGGACAGTCGAGCGCGGGATCGGCATCGGCCGTCGCAGCGAACCTTGTTACCTGCGGGATCGGTGAGGAGACAGTGGTTTCGGTGCGTTGGCCTTCTTCGGTGAACAGCGCGGTTGGGCTCGCCCCAACTCAGGAGTTGGTCAGTCGGGACGGAATGATGGGGGCAGGTCTTGTGATGCGGGTGGGCCCGATCTGCCGGACGGTCGAAGACGTCGCCAGGATCTTGGATGCTTATGCTGGATACGACCCTAAGGACGAGCTAACGGCATCCAGCGTCGGTCGCAAGCCCACGCAGCCCTACGCAACCTTTGCCCGTGCAGGACGTCTCGACGCTGTTCGCATCGGTGTCCTGCGGGAGTATATGCGGCCATCCCTCCTGACGAAGGCGGACGAAGAAAGCATCGCCCTCGTCGAGCGCGCGCTGGTCGATCTACGGTCGCTCGGAGCAATCCTCATCGATCCAGGCGCCGAGGGTGAACTGTTCACGTCGTGTATTTCCCACTACGCGCCGGAGCTCCTGAACTCGGCATTCGCCCGTAAGTATCCGCAGCTGTTTCCCGCAAAGCCGGCCGCTACGGGTGGCGCCGCTACCGCGAGCGGCACGGGTGGCGCTGAGATTTCGACACTTCTCAGCCTGCACGAAGATCCATCGCGCGTCCCCTCGCAGCTCTCGCTGAGGACCCTCGATGCGGGTGGGTTCTCATCTCAGGGGGAGGGGAAGTATCTCCTCAATCGATACCTCGAAGAGCGCGGCGATGCAAACATCAAGAGTAATGCCGATCTCATCGCCAAGGCGCGCTTCTATCAGGACCCGCACTTCCCAGATCGCAAACGCGCGCGGGAGGACGCCGAGCGTGACACGACACTGGATTCAGCGGCTCGCCTTCAGGGGCGGTTCGCGGTACGGACAATTCTGTTCCAGTGCATGCAGGAACAGCGGCTCGACGCGCTCGTGTCGCCGATGTCGACAGTGCCGCCGCGGAAGCTGACTGCACCTCGCGAACCTACCTCGAACGGACGGACGCCCGCCGGGTGGTCGCTCATCGGCCAACAGGGCTTTCCGGTCATCACGGTGCCAGCCGGTTTCACTAAGAACGTCTGGGACCGCGTCGTCGATGGTCAGAGCACGCGTCTCGTGGGTCCTGTCGCAGCAGCGCTGCCTGTCGGCGTGGATTTCATCGGGCGTCCGTTCGACGAGCCCCTGTTGTTTCGGATCGCCTCGGCTTACGAAGGGGCGACCCGGCATCGGAAAGCGCCACCCGAATTTGGAGCCGTTCCATAGAGTCTACGGGGCCGTGGGGGCTCGCTGGCAAGGCACGAGCGGCTGATCCGATCAGCCGCCCTGCCCTTCAAGTCCTGCCCAACGTTACGGCGAAGTCCACAGAAGAATCACGCCATCGCGATCCTTCAGCGTCACCGTGGTTACGGCCTTGCCGTTGTTGGTGACCGTGTCCTGCTTGCCGGCGATGTGTTTGAGACCGGCGTGACCTGAAGTACTGACGAGTCCGGACACCGTCACGGTTCTCGTGCCGTTGCCTTTCGGGTTCCAGAGAACTACGCCGTTCTTGAATTCCCGCATCCACACGCCGTTGCTCCACGCGCCCGTCTGTGGGTTGCCCAACGCGCCGCTCACCGGCTGACCCAGGTAACCGACGCCGGCACCGGCGTTGTCGTACTCGTCGAACCAGCGGTGGTTGGCCGTTGTCTCCTGGTCGTAGTCGGCACCGGTCGCGAAGTAATACCCGTTGTTCATCAGTGCCGCTGTAATGCCGTACCGCGCGCCCTGCCAGGCAGCGGACCACGTCGCGGGTGTTGACCCACTATAAGTCACCGGGTCACTACCATTAGCCTGGACATTGTCGTGGTGGAACAGCATCAGCTTGGCGCCACCGAAATTGAGCATCGCGGTGCGATACTGCGCCTGCATACCCGCCGAGCCGCCCCAGGTTTCCACGGAGTAGCTCTTGCCGATGGTGTGCTCGAAATCGCCCCCCTGCATGGCTCCGCTGAGCAGGGAAGTGCCCGCCAGAAGCTGCGAGTTGAGAGTGGGGTCCGTAGCTTTGTAGGTGTTGGAAACGGCGCTACCGAAGGTTCCGCCGGCGTTACCGAGATTGATGCTTCCCGGCCAGGCCGTGCTGAGGTAGGTATAGAAGGACTTCTGACCTGTCATCAGGGTGTTATACGTCGTGGCTGCATTGTGAGCTTGCGAGCTACCGACCCGCATCCAGTCGCCGTTGGCGCCCGCTGGATCGATCAGTACGTTGTCCAGGAAGAAGCCGTCCAGCGACGGGGAAGACGACGTGCCCGAGTATTTGCCGAGGCGAAACAGGTCATCCACGAATTTCGCCGCCCACTGATACGGCTGAAGCGCCGTCGCCGGATCGACGGGGACGTTCGGCCCCATGTCCACGAGCCATTGCGACGAGTTGCTCGGGTCGGCAACCGGATTACCGATGGTCGTGCTGGGGTGCAGCCACCAGTTCCGGGCGGTCACCTGTTTGTACCAGGTTGGGAACCGGTTCTGGCTGGCGTTGCTGTAGAGGGCGTGCAGGCTCACGTATTGAAACACGCGAGTGTGGACGAAGGATTCGGTCTTGATCGTCGAGATGACCTTCTCCTTGCTGTAGCCAGCACCCTGTTGCCAGCCCTCCCAGTCTCCACCGATCACGACCATCTGAAATTTCGCGGCGTACGTCTGAAAGGGAGCGGCGTACTTCTGTGCACCCCCGAGTGAGAGCAATCCGATGTGCGGGAAGTTGTCAGTCTGCGCTGCACAGGTACCGGCTACGGCGAGCCCGATGCTGCCGAGCCATGCAATACGGATGCTACGACGCACAACTCCGAGTCTGGTTACGTTCATACGAACTCCAAAAGAATGACCCCAGTGCCGACGCACGGGACGAAGTCAGTCTTTCAGGGGTTGCAGAAGACCTCAGCGCACCTGACGTCGCTGTCTGCTCTCACGGGACAACGTGATTGCCCCGCAAACTCCCCCGGTCGTGGACGTTCGTGCCGCTGAGCCGGTTGTTTTGCACCCCGCTTTACCGCGGGGTTGCACTTGTGGCGCAGGGCGATGCAGCGGCACCGGGGGCACTATGCAGTTGCCGTGCCAGCCTCACTAAGATATTGATACTGTTGATTGTTACAGCTTGGCCGGAAACGCGGTCGGGAAGCTTCGCGGGGCATCGTGTGTCTGTATTTACCGACAACATACTGCGCAGGCGTTGCTCAGGTAGAACTAAGTAACTGATTCTACAAGACAATTTGATTGTCTCTGATCGGAGACAACGACGGCGTGTCCGCTCGAGCTTCAGTCCTGCGCACAGGGCCGAAGTCACTTAAAGCCTGTACTGAAGCCGCGCGATCCCGCAGTGTCTGCAATAGGCGACAGAGGCGTAGGTCTACGCCGACATTTCTGGGGCGGTCTTCCGCACTTCGTAGTGAAGCGCCACCATCCCGCTCTTGTACGCCGTGACCTCCAGCAGGTGTAGAGCGAGGTCCCGTTCAAGGCCCTGAAAAAACGAGAGACCGTCTCCAATGACGATCGGCAGGATTGAATAACGGACCTCGTCGGCCAGTCCGAGGCGCGCACAAGAGGCGGACACCTCACCGCCGCCGACAAACCAGATGCTGCGGAAGCGCGGCTTCAGTGTTTCATCCACGAAGCGCCCGAGATCGCCCGAGTAGAACTCCACGGTGTTTCGGGTCCTGCGCAATGTGCGATGGGTGAGCACGAAGGTTGGCTTGTCGCCGTACGACCAGCCCAACCCCTTCGCCTCGAAATCGAGCGCTGTCTCGTAGGTTCGCGAGCCCATGACGTAGCAGTCGATCGTCTCGAGGAACGCTGCGACGAACTCAGGGGTCATGGTCGCCCCGCTCTCGAACGTGTCCGAGGTTTCGATCCAGTCGACTCGCCCGTCGCGTCTGGCAATGAAGCCATCCAGACTCGCCGCCATGTGGATCGTGACTCGCGAGTGTTGGTTTTGCATTGTGCGGTCTCCCCTGGTTGCACCGAACCTAAACGCGTGTTTAGATATAGTCAAGAGCCATGAGCCCACGACAGCGAAAGGTAGAAGACCTCGATGTGTTCGCGGCATTGGTTCGCGTCATGCAGCGCCGCGGTCCCGAGGAACTGACGCTCCGCGAAGTTGCCGCCGAAGCCGGTCTTACCGCGGGCGCCCTGGTGCAGCGGTTCGGGTCCAAGCGCGCCATGCTGCTCGCGCATGCCCGTCATGTAGCCGCCACGGGCGACACGGGTGTGGCGGTGCCGGAGCCGTCCTCATCGCCCCTAGACGCCTTGCGCTCGGTCGCTGCGATGTATGCCGAACTAGCCGACTCGCCGCGCGCTGCCGTCAGAAATCTCGCCTACCTGCTCAACGATCTGGGAGATGCGGTGCTTCGTCGCCACTTGTTACGACTGTCGCGAACCGCACGCGCATGGTACGAACAACTGCTCACGGAAGCGGTAGCCGCGGGCGAGTTACGCGGGGTGACGGACGTCCAGGCGCTCGGCCGGTTGGTAGAAACCACCCTTCGTGGATCCATCCTGTGTTGGGCTCTCTATCGAGAAGGTGCGGCTGCCGACTGGCTGCGCGCTGACCTCGACGCCCTGCTTCGGCCTTATCTGGCAGATGCCTCCGGCGATCGCAGGTAGCCAACGGGGGGCGGTCCGGCTAAGAAAAGAGCATCGCGATCCGAGCGAGAAGGAGCTTTCCGAAAAACTGCGGGCGACGGCTCAGTCCCCCCCGCCTGCTGCGCTTCGCCGACACGCTGAAGAGGGCGTGCGCGTCTTTCTGGCCGCCTACGCCACCAGGTAGCTTCTGTGGCTGCGGAAGGAACTGATAGCCACCCCTCCCCCGTTGCGAGATGATTTTCACAGCAGGGGAGGATCAATGACCATCACCATTACGGCTTTCGAACGCTCACCCGACGGCGGCAAGGGACTGGCGCGTGACACGCGCGTTCGCTGGGCGCTCGAGGAAGCGGGTCAACCCTACGAGGTTCGGCTCGTGTCGTTCCGCGCGATGAAGGAACCGGCGCATCTGGCGCTCCATCCTTTCGGCCAGATTCCCACCTACGAGGAAGGAGATCTCTCCTTGTTCGAGACGGGGGCGATCGTGTTCCATATTGCCCAGCGTCATGCGGGCCTGCTGCCAAGTGACGCAAATGCGCGAGCGCGAGCAATCACATGGATGTTCGCTGCGGTGAACACAGTGGAGCCGCCGATCCTCGAGCTCACGAACGCCAAGTTCTTTGAGAGCGACAAGCCCTGGGCCGCGGGGCGTTTGCCGATAGTCCAGGAACGCGTCCGCAACCCGCTGCGCAGACTTTCCGCCCGTCTGGGTGATGCAGACTGGCTCGATGGCGGGTTCGGCGCCGGCGACCTGATGATGGTGTCGGTGCTCCTCAGGCTCAGACCCTCGGGGATGCTGAACGAATTCCCGGCTCTGGCCGCCTATGTCGCCCGCGGCGAAGCCCGGCCTGCGTACCAGCGGGCTTTTGCAGCTCAACTGGCGCTCAACACCGGCAAGTCACCGGGCGCCTGATCGGGCTCGGCTTACGGGCAATCCGCCCACAGGGAATGATTGCGAGCGACGACAGGTCTAGAATTCCTGGTCAAACCGCCACTGCTGCGAGGTCACCGTGCGCTCCCACTCCCTCACTCGAAGCGACGGCAAGCGCCTGCTCACGCTCTGCGCAACCCTTCTGACTGCCGCCTGCGCGGGCACACGGGCCGCTTCCGCCCAGCCTTCGCCCGCGCAACAGCCCCCGCTCGACAAGGACGACATCGCCGGTGTTGTGATGAGCGCGAAAGGACGCGAGGCTGGCGTTTGGGTTATCGCCGAGACGACTGCGCTCCCAACACGGTATGCCAAGATCGTCGTCACCGACGATCAGGGCCGCTACCTCGTCCCCGACCTGCCCGCGGCAACGTACAAGATCTGGGTGCGTGGCTACGGACTTGCCGACTCCGTCCCTGTAGAGGGGACGCCAGGCAAGCACGTGAACCTGACCGCGGTGGTTGCCCCCGATGCAGCGACGGCCGCCCGGGTTTATCCCGCAGCCTACTGGTACGCGATGGTGAAGTTGCCGCAGGACGCCGAAATCACGCAGCTGCACGGCGGGCGCAACGAATACATGATGTGGATAAAGAACATGGGCTGCGTCGGCTGTCACCAGCTCGGCAACCTCGCGACACGAACGATCCCTCCCAGTCTGGGGAAATTCAACTCCTCACACGATGCGTGGATCCGACGCATCCAGTCCGGCCAAGCCGGCAGGGACATGGTCGCGCTCGGGATGGGCCAGTTGGGCGCCGTTCCTTTGAAATATCTGGCGGAGTGGACGGATCGCATCGCCCGCGGCGAGCTTCCGGCTTCCGCTCCCAAGCGCCCCACGGGCGCTGAACGCAATGTAGTGGCGACGGTCCGGGATTGGGCGGATCCGAAATCCTACCTCCATGATCTTTCCGGGACCGACCGCCGTCATCCCACTGTCAACGGCTATGGCCCGCTCTACGGCTCCCCGGAGTTGAGCACGGACGAGTTCCCGATCCTCGATCCCATGCGCAACGTGGCGACGACGTTTCATGCGCCGGTGCGAGACGCGAACACACCCAGCACACACGACGATCCCATAACGGCGCCCTCCCCTTATTGGGGCGACGAACGTATCTGGAACAGCAAGGCGAACGCGCACAATCCGATGCTGGATGCCACTGGCCGCGTCTGGTACACGGCGCGCATTCGGGCAGCCGACAATCCGGCGTTCTGCAAGCGAGGTTCGGATCACCCGTCGGCAAAAGCGTTTCCCCTGGAACGCTCAGGACGTCAGCTTGCCGTATACGATCCCAAGACCGGGAAGTACACCTTCGTCGACACTTGTTTCGGCACGCATCACCTGCAGTTCGCAACCGATGCGAACGACACCATCTGGACCAGCGGAGGTGGGCCCGTCGTGGGTTGGTTGGACAGCAAGAAGTTCGATGCGACGGGAGATGCCGCTGCTGCGCAAGGCTGGTCGCCATTCGTTCTGGATACCAACGGCAACGGACGCCGGGACGAGTGGGTGGAGCCCGGTCGACCGCCCGATCCGAAACTCGACCAGCGCATTGCCGGCTCTTTCTACGCCGTGATGCCCAATCCCGCCGACGGGTCCGTGTGGGGCTCGGTAGCCTTCCAGTTTCCCGGCGCGTTGATTCGTTTCGATCCGCGCACTCAGCTCAGCGAGATATACAACGTGCCGCCGCCCGGCTTTGGGGTGCGCGGTGCGGATATCGACTCCAACGGCGTCGTGTGGGTGTCACTCGGCAGCGGGCATCTCGGCGAATTCGATCGCCGCAAGTGCAAAGGCCCGCTGAATGGGCCCAAGGCGACAGGTGATCACTGCCCGGAAGGCTGGACGTTCCACAAGCTCCCAGGCCCGGGATTCGCTGACGCTCCGCAGCTCAGCGTCGAATCGAGTTACTACTCGTGGGTCGATCAGCACAATACCCTGGGTCTCGGGATGAACGTTCCCATCGCCACCGGCAACCTCTTCGACGGCGTGCACGCCCTGGTCCGGGGCGAGTTCCTCACACTGCGGATTCCCTATCCCCTCGGCTTTTACATGAAGGGAATGGAAGGCCGCATCGATGATGCGCGCGCGGGCTGGAAGGGGCGAGGTCTATGGGTCACGAGCGGCGATCGCACGCCGTGGATGAAAGAAGGCGGCAAAGGGACCAAGCCCCTCATCGTGCACCTGCAGGTTCGGCCGGATCCCCTGGCGCACTGAGGAGCCATCAGCGTCGATCCTTGGTGGGCTCGGATGCTCCGGAAGGCGCGGGGCTGGTTTCGTACGAGGCGTACACGGCATTGCCGGGAATCTCATCCGCATGAGGGCCGGTGTATCGCAGGACGTGCAGACCCGTTTGATTGTCGCCAACGTAGATCAGGCCGTTGTGGACGATCGGATACGTTGCGATCTCTCCCCATGGCACCGGCCGCGCGTGACCGACTTCGCGTGGGTTGAAGGGATTGGAGATGTCGATCGCGCGCACCCCGTGGCCCAGCCAACCGACCAGGATCAGGTGCGGAAACACGGTCGGGTTGTGAGCATGTTGCATGGCGCGGACCAGCGCACCAGGCGGTTTGGGCTGCGCAAGGCAGTTTTCGATCAGGCTGTCCGACTGCGCAAGCGCGCTGATCATGATCGGATTGGTTTCGGACTCCACGTTGAGAATGCGCAGGCCGCGCTCGGGACAAGGGCCGAACGGCCACTCGTCACTCACGACGACCCACGCGGGGCGCTTCTTGGCATTGCCCTTGGTCAGCGAGGGACGATCGGGAACCGGGACGGCGCTGTGAGTGCCGGTCATGGTCAGGAATGGCGGCGAGAAACTGAAACGGGAGCGCGTTTCCAAACGCACGTAGCGCGCCAGCTTGTCGAGGTCCGACCGGTCGGAACGGAGCATCTCGAGCACGCCCGAATCGCCGTTCAGCACGGGATGTACGCAATCACCGGCGATGGCGGGAAGCTTCCTGACGTCAACGAGGCCGCCGACCTTGCCGTCGACCCAGGCGTTGGTGGAGCGCTGATTGCAGGTCTTCCCGGAACCGAGGTCGGCGTTGCTGCTGTGAGCGATCTTCGTAGTGTCGAGGATGAACATGCCCGCCGTAGTGCCCGCGGCATAGAAGCGCTCGCCGTCATCCGACATCGTCCCGGAGTGCATGTTGTTGACCAGCGAAACCTGCGATCCCCCCGGCCGCCCCCACTGGTCCGTCAGATCGCTGTAGTTGGCGGATCTTCCGGATGCGAACAAACCCGTGGGATCCGGCCGTTCGTTGCGCACCGGGCCGCCAATGTCCTCCAGGGTGAAGGCGGCGAGGAACAGCGGCTCCTTGAGCACCTCGCCGGTCTTCTCGTCAGTGATCGCCGTGATGACGAGATCTTCCGGTTGCGATGCGTAGGTCTGCGAGAGCACCAGCAGTCTGTTGGGATTCGCCGGGTCGTGCCAGACAAAGAACTCGTGCGCGAGCACATCCTTGATCTTTGCGCCGCCATCGGTCGGCAGGCAGGTCTGCGGATCGATCGTATAGGTGATCACATCACCGCCGGTTCCGGTCGCAGAACTGCGGACCATGAGCATCCGCTTCACGCCGTCAGTGGACGTGTACTGGTATGGACGCAGCTCCCGATCACGCACGGCGGTTTTGCCGTTATCGACGGTGAATTGCTTCATCGTTCCGACCCGCACCGGCGGATCCTTCCGCGGGTTGGGCTGGATGCGGAAGATCTGGATGTCCAGCGTTACACCCGGGCCGGTGGTGTTGGTACTGTTCGCGCGGCCCCAAAAGAGACAGTCACCGGCAATTCCCAGCCCCGTTGCGCCCCAGCCGGTGGGAAATCCGTCCAGGTCGCCCCCGCTCCACCGCCCGGTGGCAGGGTCCTTCTTCGACGGCGCGGTCGGAATCCAGTGAACCCACTCGAAATTGCGGAACAGCCCCAGCCTGCGAGCCGCGACAAATGCGCCGGCATGAGCCTCTTCGGGCGATGAGGTTGGATCAAGCTCGCCGCGCGCGTTCATTCTGCCGCCCGGCAGCTTGTCCCACGGAATATCAAACGTCGTGAACGTCACAGGCACACAATCGACTGGCTTTCCGGTTGCCTGGTCCTTGCAACGCCCGACCTCGCGATGAGATTTGCCGCTGGCGGTGGTCGCACTGACGGCCGTTGGCCTATCGGCGCCGGGAGACGCAGCAGCGGCAGCAGGTGCGCTGACTGCACTGCGTGGTGCACTGACCTGTAGAGCCGGCAACGCCAACAAAGCCATCAACGCCAGCCATTTCGATCGCACGATGGATGTCCCCTGCCCCGCGTTGAACTTCGGCGCGCGTTCTCATTGAACGCGGCCTGTGCGGCGCGCCCAATTGTATTGGCAATCGGCAGCCGCAGCGCGGTGGCATGGGATACGCAGCCGCCCCGAGCCTTCTGCGCACGCGTGACCGTGCGCAGAAGGCCAGCTTTCCGCTCGAGACTCGGGCAGCCGTGTTTTCGGCTAGCTCAGCAGGTCACCTCAGGGAGTCATACGACTGGCAGTAATATTGCCGGTGATCGTCACAATCGGACTGTTGTCATCGAACTCGTGGCCGGGAGTCGTGGTCGCCTGAAAGACCGTCTCACTGAACCAACCCGAGAATCGATTCCGGCTGCGATCCACCGTGACCACCATGGTCAGGTGAACGGGCCCGAGGTACACCCCACCCATCCAGGCCAAAGGCAGATGATTGAGCTTGAAAGTCGACGGACCCGTCTGCTCCCAGACCCCCTGACAAAAATCCCCGTCTGCCGGGTTGCGGATGCCGGAATTCAGCAGCTCGGTGCCGTCGGAGTGCCAGGCCTGGGTGCCGAAGTCCACCAGGGTGCCATCGGGCATGGGATTCTTGTTGCTCGAAGTGCTCTTGGCGAGCATCTCGAACTTCCAGAGGCCGACGATCGCCGTCTGACGATCATCGTCATCGTTGTATCGGTAGGTCGCCGGGGTCAGGTGGCCCGCGGCGTCACGGATTAAGTCCGGAATGGTGCAGGCGGCGTGCGCCATGCCGGTACAGGCAAGGCCGGTGAACGCGATCGAAAGGGCTACGGGCACTTTCCGGATGAGGCGGGATCCAGTCATGGTCAGTCTCCTACTTCTGATGGTTGGTTGCTCAGCGCGCGCCGCTAGCGCGCTGGTTGCGCTGATCGGGGTTGGTAGAGCGGTCTTTCGCGCGGAAGTGATTGGTAAACACTTCCAGGCCATCACACCCGGAAGAATCGGGTAAGAGTTCGTGAAGGAGCGGGTAAGCCTTGTTGGATCAGGCAGTTGCGGGCACTGCGAATTGCTGCGCCGCGTGCGGAGGTGGCATAGCGGCGGACTGCGAATCGCCTCGGCCGCGCGGGCGCTCAGGTGCACTCGAAGTCGTTGTTGGCGAGGGGCCGGCAGAAGTCTCCCCAATTTCCCGTGGCGCGCCAGTAGTCGACCAGACCCATCTCCTGCACCACCGCCTTGAATCCGGGTTGCCCGCGGACGCCTTTCATCACTGGACGCCAGAGCGACCAGGACCAGGTCTCCACGCTCACCCCAAGCTTCACCGCCTGATGCGCAGCCCGCAGCGCGAGATCCGAGTCGCCCAGGAAGGCTGCCCAATCCATGGCGCCCGTCACCGCGAAGACATCCAACCTCGAGTGAGGATCGTTCAGGGTCCGCTCCAATTCGCGGCGCGCCGACTGCGGGTCGCCGAGGACGACGACAGATACGCCTCCCCCCTGACCCACCCCGGTATTCCCGGCGGCGAGCAGGGCCTTGAGCGCCTTCGCGTCCCCTCGGTCCATCGCCCGTGCGATACGATCACCGCGCAAGACTTCGGCGTCGCCGCCAGGCAGTTGCAGCAGTTCGGCCGCTTCGGCGTCGGCACGATCGTGTTGCCCGCTTACCTCCAAAGCCAGAATCGTCTGCATTCGAGTAAAGACATCGAAAGGATCCGCCGCTCGCGTACGCATCAATTGATCGACCGCCGCGGTAGTGCGGCCAACGCTCACCAGGAATTGCCCGTATCGCAAACCGACTCGCGCCCGGATTCCCGGTGGCGCATCGAGGGTGGACTCCAACAGTTTGCCTGCTATTTCCAGTTGCCCGTTGGAAAGCGCGCCGTATGAGTCGGCGATCGCAGCGTAGACACTCTGCGGCGCCAGCGCGGAGACTTTCTCTATGGCCCGTTGCTGAGCGGCTTTCATGTCGGCGCGCCGCTCAGCGTCACCGACTGCCTGACGCGTATAGCTGTCGATCAACCAGAGCCATGCATTCAAATAGCCTGGATCGAACGCGACCGCTTGTTCAAGGTGCGAGACCGCGGCCCGTGCCGTCGACACGACGTTGGAATTTAACAGGGCCCTGGCGGTCAGGAACTCATCGAACGCTGCATAGTTTCGGGTCTCCCCTCGCCCCGCCGATCGATCATCGATTCGCACGCGCAACTCGGCTGCGACCGCGCGTCCGATGTCTTCCTGAATCGCGAAGATGTCGTCGAGCGTGCGCTCATAGGTATGCGACCACACGTTGGATCCGTCCATTGCATCGATCAACTGCACGGCGACACGGATCCGATCGCCGTCCTTGCGGACACTGCCCTCGAGCACATGATTGACGTTCAGCGCCCTTCCGATCTTGCGCAGATCGTCACTCCGTCCCCGGAATGCAAACGAGGAGGTGCGGCCGATCACGCGCAGTGTCGGCAACTGCGCCAACTGGTTGAGTAGCTCTTCCGCGAGACCATCTGAGAAATACTGTTGGTCTCGCTGGGGCGACAGGTCGACGAACGGCAACACCGCAAGCGAGACGCTGTCCTGGCCAGGCGGTGGCTGCGTCGGGGCGCCCGCGGCCTGGTTTGTTTCCTGTTGGGAGTCAGCGACGGGAGCCTTGACCGCGACGCGCCACAGGACACCGCTGGCGACAAGTGCCAGCGCGACGGCGAGGAACACCATGGGTCGGACGACTCTGCGTAGGGCTGAGCCGGACGGAGGGGGCAAGGCTGGTGAGCCGGCCGAGCCCGTGGAGCCGGACGAGCTGTTAGGCCGGAGGGAGTCCATGGGAGGGGACGTGCCGGCACCCGTACTGGCTGCGCCCAGCGCGCTGGGTAAATGCATCGAGCCCTGTTCGAGCCGAGTGACAGGCACTTCCAAGCGGTATCCCCGCCCTCGCACACCCACGATGTACCGAGGTGCCCGCGCTTCGTCCCCCAGGGCCTGTCGCAACAGCTTGACCCGCTGGCCGACGGTTTCAGGGTTTACCACGACAGGAGCCCACACCGTGTCCAGCAGCTCTTCCGTCGTCAGCATGCGGGGATGAGCTCTGGTGAGCGCCAGCAGCAACTCGAAAGAGAGGTTCGGCAGAGGGATCTGCGCGCCATCGCGCATCACCTGGTGTCTGCCCACATCGATGCGCAGATCGCCAGCCTGGTAGATCTCTTCCGGAATGTGGACGGCGGAATCCAAGACGCTAAGCCCCAGCGCGTTGCGGAAGGCGCGCCCCTTGCCGAATTCTTCTAGTAATGACGGTACCGTTGGCGCGGATCATCCGCAACGGGCGTGCCCGTTATCCCGCCTCCCGCGCCGAGATACTCTTTTAATTCATAAACTTATGGTAAGTGCCGCAGCGCGGCCTTCGGCCTTCACGCCGCTGCAAACCAGCCCGGTCACCCGAACTTGCGATCGCCCGACCTCGGTGGCGAGATCGCCGAATCCTACTCGACCCCACACACGATGTCGTTCAGGCTGGTCGCGGTCAATAGGCTCTCGGCCATGCGGTCGATCTCGACGGCCGACGATCCCGAAATTCGCGCTCGCATGGCGGGTGGCAGCGCACCAAACCGCATCTCGAGCAGCTTCAGAAGCAACAGGCTCTGCCCCTCCGCTTTTCCTTCGGCCTTTCCTTTACTTTCACCCTCGTCGAAAAACCGGCGCGCGAACGCTGTCTGATATTCATAGCCTGGAATTAGCATGGTTGGACAAGCCCTCTGGGCCTCCTCCGACAATGAACTGGCGATCAAATCAAAGTAGAAAGTCGATTTGTCGATATCGAGATGGTCACAGGCTGCTCGCGCGGCGCTGGCGATCTTAGTGGCCAATTCGACGTTTCGGTCATGCCCATGGCTCATCGCCGACAGCACTGCAAGCTCTGGGTCGCACTTCGCACGTTCATGGTCGGTGATCTCCGGTACATCATCTGGAGCCACGACCCAAGGCACTACTCGGCTCTGACCGCCCAAGTAGATTGCCTTGCGAGCCCACCGTGCGACCTTCGCTTTGGTGCAGACCACCAATAGCAGGACCGGGCAGCGGATTCGCTTCCGCAAGCTCACCACGTACATCGGTCACGTGTATTTCTTGTCGGATCTCTCGCTCAGCTGCACCTCTACAATGATCCCAAGTACGGGACGCTTACTGCGCAGCACGATGATGTTAGGTCTCAACGGATTCGGCAACAACGGCGAAAAGTCGGTGAACGCGAACGCGCCTCTCGGGGTTCATACGTGACGGGCATGCGCGGGATTCGAACGGGAGACGAGCCGTGCGGGATTCGGTGAATCCCCGCGTGAGGTTTCGGCGGGAGGCTATTGAACTGTCCTTGTGGCTACGTTCGAGAGGTCACTCTCGGAGCCCCTGGTGTTGTAGGCGGCGATGCCGAAGTACCAAACCCCGGGGGGAAGGTTGTCCACCACATAAGTCGCGATACCGGGATTAGCGACCGTGATGCGTGACGTCATGGCGTCAGGGCTATTCCCGTAGTAGACGTGATAACCGGCCAAGTCGGTCAAAGCGGACGCGTCCGTGTTCACAGTCGGTGGCTGCCACTGCAGGCTCACGGACATGACGGCGGCCGGAGGCGGAACGCTGGTCGTTGCCTGGCCTGACGAGCCCGCGACGGTCACCGCAAACGCTCTCAGAGCCGTGCTCTTGTAGCCGTCGCTGACGGTCTCGATGATGTTTCCGTAGGTTCCGACATTGCGGGCAGTCGGTGTTCCGGAAAGCTTGCCGGTCGCCGTGTCCAAGGTCATCCAGGCCGGCTTGTTGGTTACCATGAACACCATACGCAGACCGTACGAATCTGCGGCCGTGGGCTGGAACGCGTATGTCGTGCCGACTACAGCCCTCGATGCAGGCGAGCCGCTGATCACCGGCCCGGGATCGGCCAGGGGCTGCACCGTGATCGAGAACGCAGGCAAGGTGGCCTTCGACGTGCCATCGCTGGCCGTGATGACGATATTCGAGTACGTCCCGACATTCGCGGGGACCGGAGATCCATAGAGCCGACCATACGTCGGATCGAAACCGGCCCACCCGGGCTTGTTCGCGATGGAGAACGTCACCGGCTTCTTCAATGTGTCCTTGGCGGACGCCTGAAAGTTGTAGTACTTCGCCGCCAGCACGCTGGTAACCGGCGAGCCGCTGATAGTCAGCGTAGGAGTTGCAGCTTGTGCCCCCGATGCGAAGGCCGCAATACAGGTAGCGAGTGTTAGGATTCGTGTTGCGGCCCTTATGGCGGACGCGCGCGAGCGCGCATCAGCCCGCACGACACAGTGCGAAATCGACATCTTGTAACCACCCCGTAAGCGTGACCGACCGGCACGTAGCCGAGCGGTCTGTAATGTGTGCGGGGCGGAGTAAACAGTCTGCTCGCAGGCTTTGCAAAATGTCCGCTCCAGCAGACAACACGATGGCGCACGGCAAGACAACGTTCACGAAACTGTCGCAACTTCGTCAGTCACGACGCGTACTGAATGCGGCAAACCGCAGTCCGCACTCCCACCACGCTGCGGTGATCTTCTGCGCTCCGACTGCGGTCTTTACGTATGGGAGCGGATATCGGCGCGCGCTAAACCGCTCATGTGAGACTGTTCAGGTATCCACCCGCGGCGGATTGTGAGCTGGTCCGCGGGAAGCACAGGGAAAACAGGGATGGACGTCACTGCTACCGTGTCACCGGCCGGCAACAATCCTGGCATGCCGGTGTATCTTCGACACCGGCACCGTAAAGCGGCTCTCGTCAGCCGCACACTTCGGGTGGTGCTCTCGTGATTGCGAGAATTCTGGTCGCCCTGCTGATGACGTCAGTTCTGACGACGCCGTCGTTCGCGCAGAATGACCCGCTCGATCAGTCGCAGTTGCAGACCACAGCCGTCCAGGCCCTGCGCTGGGCCTTCTACTACCCGAACGGCTATCGCTGGGAGTACAGCGGCATCCTGGTGGTCACTCGCGACGGGACTCTCAAACACTCCGTCGTCCCCATCACCCTGAAACAAGTCGACGCCGTGGAAATGAAGGTCGATAACGGACGGGAACCGGGCGACGTGCTGGTGGGGCTCTATCACACTCACCCGTGCAAGTCGGAGCAGTACTTCTCTCAGTACTTCTCACCCCAGGATCTGGTGTCGGCCTTCTTCTACCACGTGCCGACGTTCATTCTGGACGAGTGCACGGGGGAAGTGCACGAGTTCGATCCCATGCACGACAACCCGGGTGACACCGGCGCCATCGTGTCCGTGTTGCGTAAGGATGGGACTCACCACTGGATGCACCTGCTCGGTGGCAGGATTGTGGGAGACATCGGCGACCGCGGGCCTGATCTGTCGCTCATCGAGAAGGTCCTGAACCGCCAGATCTACTGAGGGCGCCCGGGGCAGCGCAGGCTGAATTGCCGCAACGGTGGCAACACCCAAAGCCCTCTCGCAGCTCGCCCCGTGCTCGGTCCTCTAACCTGCGAGTTCCTCGCCCTCTGCCGCGCTGTCGCCTGCAGCCGCATGGATCTCGTGCTCGACGCGATCAAACGTAGTCAGGAGTCGCGGCGGAATCGACCCTCGGCTGCGTCGCTCCTCGATGGCCTGCAGGCTGCGCACATCGCTCGGGGATAGCTCACCAGGAGTGCGGCTGCTCGCGCCGTGTACTACAACTGAAATCACCATGTCCTCGATCGGTCCGTAGCCCTCCGGAAAGGGCGCCCAGACTTCGAGGATTTCCAGGGCGCGCTCCGCGAACTGACGGTCGAATCGCTGCCGATGAACGAAGTCGGCAAAGCACTTCACCGCCGCATCCGCAGGGCGCCTGGCAATCTGCCCTGCGAGCTCTGCGACCCTGGGATCATCCAGTGAGCACAGCTCTGCGAGGGCCGACGCTCCGACCGGACCCAATTGAGCCTCGCGGAGCATCCAGGTCGAGAACACATTCACCCACCCGTTCGCCGACGGGGATTTCTTGATCAGGCGCACGACCTCCGGCAGCCGCCGGATGCCCAGCGGGGAGGCATCATTCCACTGCGCGCCCCCGCCTTGCGACGGTCCCCAAGTACGCTGCATCCAGTCCTGTAGCGGTTGCGGAGACAGGACCGCCAGAAGCGCGAGAGCTTTCGAGAGCTGCCGCGTCCGCCGTTGATATCCCCAACGCAGGTGTGGCCCAGCCGTCTGGAAGAGCTTGGTCAGTTCCTCCGCCACGTGCCGCATCGCGTCCGTCGACTGGTCCGGCTGCGCGAGCACCGGCTCTGCCCAACCGACGAATTCGTCGATCACAAACTCCCACAGCAGCTCATCCGTCGGATGGCGCGCGACCGTACGCGATACCCTGCCAAATGCATCGACCGGATCGGTGCTGGCCCCATGCAGCAGCGCGCCCGCTGCCCGCCCCCGGACTTGCGGATCGTCAGAATCCAGACCTCGAGCCAGCAGCGCCCGTTCGGCCTCGTCGGGATTGGAGGCTCCCCACAACACCTGCATCCACACGTCTTCCAGCCGCGAGGCGGGGGGGACGATACGCGCCGCCTCACTGGCTCGCTCGCGATCGTGCTTGCGCAACTCTGCGAGAAAGATCGAGAGGACGGGCGCCAACGGTCCGTTCGCATCGGCCTCGCTGAGAAAGGACCAGGCTGCGTCCGAATGACGGCGGGCGAATTCGCTCAAGACGAAACCCGCCTGGAAGTGAATCGGACTTCGGGGGCGCTGTTCGAGCACGCTCAGGCACAGTGCTCGCCATGCGCCGATATCGGAGTATCCGGGATCCAGCTCCTCGAACAACTCGCGAGCCTGATCAGCCGCCTGCTCCTCGCGCGCCCTCGCCAGGCCTTGAAGGTGATCCGCTCTCGCCGCGGGATCGTGTTCGGCCGGGATGGCGAGGCGGATCGGAAGCCGCTGGGAGTGCAACGACTTCCAGAGACGATACGCATCACTCCGAGGAATCGCCTCGAGGACCTTTACGCCGGCTCGGTGAAGAACGGGTAGCGGGTGCGCCCACCACGACCATCCCTGCAGCTCCACGCAAGCCCAGACAGGCAGGCTGGATGTAGTCTGCAACACCTTCAGGAGTGCAGTGGTCAGAAGACCTGTTTCGCGCTCCAGTTGCGGCACCCACGCATCCAGGCTCACCTGCTCCGGGGAAAGCTCGTGGCATGCATAGCTCTCTAACCCGGCGATACTGCGGCACTGAACCGTCGCATCCGTGTGAGATATCCCCCGAATCAGGGCCTCCACGGCCACATCGCGCACCTCCCGAACCTCAGCAACGGCACTCAGGGGCACTCGAATCTGACTGACCGTATCTGCGTCCCGCTCCTCGCCTCGAACATCGAGCGCCAGAAATTGCGCACTGAGGGAAGTGGCAAGGGTGGCTGCCTCGGCATCAGACTCGGTCACCCACGCGCGCAACATCTCGACGACTGCTCGAGCATGGGGAATGCTCCGTCCGACCTCGAAGCGACAGTAGCGATCGAGCAACTCGCCAACGTGCTGGCGAGTCCGCCTGTCCTCGGCTGCGGCATGCACGTCGCGACTGAGCCTGAGGGCAGCGGGAAGCACCGTCGGATCCGAGTCGCTCGCTCCCAAGAGAAGCTCGCACGCCGCCATCTCGACGCTATCGAGTCCGTACGACACGTCAGCCGTCGGATTGCGACGCAGAATTCCGGCTTGCTCCAAAGTGTTGGCGACATCCAGCACCGTTCGGGGGCGACACGCGGTGAGCGGCTGGCACAATCGCAAGAATGCCATGACATCCACCTTGTTCCGGAACAGCCCTTCCGCACGTTCGAGCATGAGCTTGCTGACGAGATCCACGTCTTGCGCGGTCCCGAACAGTTGGCCGACGTCGGCGCAGTGTCTGCCGGCTGCCAGCGGGTCGAGCTGGAAGACCGTATCCAGCAGCAGCGGAGCGTGTGCCGTGGCCTTGCCCTGCGCATCCAGGCACGTCTCCTCGAGAAACAAGTCGCCGAGCAAATCCGGGACTGGCCTCAGCCCCTTGTCCGCAGACCCCTGAAACAGCCCCGCCTCCACAACGCGATCCAGCACGAGTCGAACGCGGTCTTCGGGCAGCCCGCTCAACTGCGATGCCAGCTCTGCAACCGACGGATCGTTCTGCGCGACAGGCGCAAGCGCCGCATAAGGCGCGAGCACCCGCATGATCGCATCGATCGGCCCGACGCCCTCCGCTACCGTCGCCAGAAGCCGATGACACACTCGGTCCCGAAGCTGCTGCCGTTGAAAACTCTGGGGCAGCTTGCGCTCACCGCTGAGCGTGCTGCAGACCAACACCGCACCGAAGTACGACTGCCGTGCGAAACGCTCGATGGTGTCCCGGTGCATCGGCGAGGAGTCGGGAAGCAGCTGGTCGACCAGCTTTCGCACCGCCTTGACGGGAGGACGACCGAGGTCGAACTCCTGAACCGCCCCGGGCGGCAGCACACTATCCAGCGACCGGCTGACCGTTGCGCGAACAGTGGTGCGGGTCAGGCAGATCAGATGCACCGAGTTCGTCGCCGAGGAAGCCGCCGCAAGGCCTGCCA
This sequence comes from Steroidobacteraceae bacterium, assembly GCA_036499585.1. Lineage (GTDB taxonomy): Bacteria > Pseudomonadota > Gammaproteobacteria > Steroidobacterales > Steroidobacteraceae > 13-2-20CM-66-19. Next base: position 39,115 of record DASYDM010000045.1, on the reverse strand, counting down.
GAGCCTTCACCAGGTGCGGACACTCGTGCGCGTCGTCGATGATCAGAACGACAGACTTCAACTGAGTGAGCTCGTTCACTTCCTCGCGTACGAGGGGCTCGTCGTGCTGGAAGAACACCACCTCCCAGCCGCCGCCCCCCTTCTCGAGGCGTCGTGCCAACTCGAGCGCAAAGCGACTCTTGCCACAACCCGGCGGCGCATACACGAGCGAGGCAAGGCGGCCCGCCGTCATGCCCTCGATGAGCTCGACCTGCCGGCTGTCCTCGCCCACCAGAGGACCGGTGTGCCGAAGAACGGCCTGTCCCGGGTCTGCGCCCAGATACGCGCCGTAGTAAGTCTGCCAGTCCACGAAGGCGCGCCAGCGCGGCTGCCGCGCGAGCTTGTTCCAACCCCTCTCCCCAAACGCCCGCAGCGCGCCAACGAGCTTCGAACGAAATCCCAGATCGATGAGTCGACTCCTTAGCCGTCGTTTCTCGGCGACAGTCAGCCATTCCGCGCGAACGCAGGACGGAGGGCCGATCACCGCAAGCACACAAGAAGAGCGATGCTACACCGTCACGGCTCCCCATGCTCCCGGGCGAGCCCACTGCTAAGCTTGGGAGTGTGACGGGCTGGCGCCGAAAATGAAGGGATCGGAATGAGATTCATCGCGGCCACAATCAGTGCGCTCGCCTGGGCTTGCGTCGGCCCCGCCCGTGCAGCCGACCCGTTCGACGCCCCTCCCCCGCAGACCCCCAGCACAAGTCTGTCGGCCTCGCAAATATCGGGGCCCGATTTCCACATCCAGGACCCGGTGAGCAGCGACGGGCTAATGCACCACTACGTCGTGGAGAGTCGCTTCGGGAACTTCCAGGCGTATGGACAAGCCGCCCTCGAGGTCCGACTGCGGGAGGTCGCTGCGCTGACCACGATCGCGAATACATCCGATTCCCACGTGGTGCTCGAGTCCGTGGCGCGCGGAATCCAGGACGACGCAAAGACCGTCAAGCAACTCGCCACCCATCCCGTTGGAGTCGTCCTCGGGATACCCAAGGGCATCACACATCTGCTGGGCGGCTACGGAGCACAAGCCCAGGAGGCCACACACAAGGCAAAGGAAGCACTGCACGGCGGCAAGGCGGACGGGAGCTCGGGCTCGCAAACCGATGCAAGCCATCTCGGCTCGCAGGCGACGCACTATGCTGCGGACTACGCGCGGCGTTATCTGGGGATCACCGCGGCCGAGCGGCTGTGGTACGCGAAGCTGCAAGTCGATCCCTACACCCACAACGAAGTGCTTCGCAAGGCGATACAACGACTGGCAAAGGTCGATGGAGCGGCGAGCTTCGGGATGCGATTCGCGCCGATCGGGGTGCCTTTTGCCGGCGAGGCGCGTCGCGCCCTCGACACCCTCTACAACGAAGACCCGGCCGTGTTGCGCAAACGGCGTCACCAGACCTTGGCGGCCGACGGGTTGAACGAAGCCGAAATCGAGAAGTTCGAGAACTCGCTCCTGTTGACCCCGACGATACAGACCGTCCTAGTGGATGACGTGACGGCGCTCGCGGGCGTAAAGGGACGTGCGGAGTTGCTTCGGCATGCGAGCACGGTGACCTCGGAAGATGAGATCGAGGTGTTCCTCGAAAGCACACGTCTGCTCATGGCGTTTCACGCCAGGCAGCCGGTGTCGCGCATCCTTTCGGGAGTGCGGCTGCCCACGGCGCAATTGTCCGATGGACGAGTCGCGGTGTTCGGCGCCTTCGACGCCGTGTACTGGACTCAAGACGTAGCCCGCTATTGCAGCGAACTCAGAAGTGCCTTGGCAGCAGACAGAGTACCTGGGGTAGACGTGTGGCTGCTGGGTACTGCCTCCACGCGGGCCCGGCGGGAGCTGGCAAGTCTCGGCTGGACCGTTCACGAGCAGGCGGCCAACAGCGCCGCGGGAGCCCCTTACCCGTGGGAAGAGAGGTTGCAGGGGAACGCGATCGTGCTACTCGGCGAAGTTCACGACAACGCAACCGTACACCGCCTGCGACTTGGTGTGCTTACCCGGGCGGTCGCCCGCGGCTGGCGACCGGCTATTGCGATGGAGCAATTCGATCGCGAGCACCAACCTGACATCGAGCGCGCTCGCCTGCAACGTCCGGCCGATGCCGACTATCTGATCGCGCAGGCCTCACCCTCGGTCAAGGGCAAACCCGGGAGTGGTTGGAACTGGCAGTACTACCGGCCCTATGTCGCCCTGGCGCTGGAATACCACCTGCCGTTGCTAGCTGCGAACCTCTCCCGCAGCGACGCCGCAAAGATCGTCGAGCAGGGATACACGTCGGTCTTCCAGAATCCACAACTGAAATCCCTCGGGCTGGGCGGCGAACCCGAGGGGTTGATGAAGTCCCAGGAGCACGAGATCGACATCGGACATTGCCACAAATTGCCAGAAGATCAGTGGCCAGCGATGGCTCGTGCCCAACTCGCCCGCGATGCCGTGATGTCGGAAGTGCTCCGCGATCACTCCAGTGAGGGCGTCGTGCTACTCGCCGGCGACGGACATGTACGACGTGATATCGGTGTCGCACGGTGGTTCGACCCCGCGACCCGCGCGCGCGCGTTCGCCGTTGGGTTTGTAGAACGGGACACTGACGATCCGCCCACTTCCGCCTTTGACACAGTCGTGACTGTGGACCCTGCGGCCCGTGACGACCCTTGCGCCTCGCTGGCGCGCCCGCTCTAGATTCCTGGGGACCGGGCTCGCCTGCATGGATCAGCTCCGCGCATAAGGTTCAATCAGCGCGATGGAGCCCGTCTCCAACAGAGACTTGAGGTTGGAGAGCACCTTCGGCCACCCGCCCGACACCGCCGCAATGAGTTTCGACGGATCGCACTCGATGGTGTGTGTGATCGAAAGCTTGACGATCGACTCGATCGGTTCCAGTTCCATCGTGCAGAGCGAGGCTCCTTCGGCCTTGAGCTCCGGCTTGCTCTGATGCTGCCAGCGGATCACGAGCCGCCGGGGCGGCACGGCCTCGACGATCTCGCCCGCATCGAGGATCTGGCCCTCGCGGGAGATCAACTTCCACGCCGCACCGGCGGTCCACTGGCTCTCGCAATGTGTGCCGAACCAATACTGCTTCATGAACTGCGCATCGGTCAGCGCTGACCACAGTTTCTCGGGCGTGGTGCGGATGTAGGTGACGTACACGAACTGTGATCTAGCCATCTTTGCCTCCTTCGAGGCGGTGTTTGAGTGAGTGGAGCGCCTGCAGGCGCGGCTTTTCGAACTTGGCGATCCAGCGCTCGTAGATTTCCTGCAGAGGCACTGGATTGAGGAAGTGCAGTTTCTCGCGGCCACGCCGCACGGTGGCGACCAGGTTGGCCGCCTCGAGTACGTCGAGGTGTTGGGTCACGCCCTGGCGCGTGATGTCCAGATGCTCGCACAGGTCGTTGAGCGTTCTGCCGTCGTGGGTGTGCAGCAGATCCAGGAGCTTGCGCCGGCTGGGATCGGCCAGGGCCTTGAACAGCAGATCGGTGTTGGGACGCTCGGCCATGCGTGACAGGCAAGTGATGACTTGCCTGTATAATAGGCAAGTCATTACTTGCGTGTCAACACCACGGCCGCAGAGGATGCAGGTCATGGGAGCGCTACAGAGGTCCTCTTACGCGACGAGGCTTGCCCAATAGCCGATGCGTGGTCGGATCGACGCCGGCCTATTTGGCCGCAGTAGCCGTCCCGGGCTGCTTGCAGCCGACCAACAGCGTCCGGTCATAGCGATCGCCCTGCACGGTGTCGTAGCCCCGCGGACCGCAGAGCTGGCCGGCCTTGACCAGGCAAGAGTCCCAAGTGTTGACGAATCCTCGGCAGGAGATCGAATAGCCCTTCACACCGCTGGACAGATACGTGGTCCGCACTCCCGTACAGGACACGAGCGCTACCGAAGCCAGCACGCCGACTACACGCACACTCCAAACCCACATCGTTCGCATAAGAAGCCAGCCGTCCGCGTAAAACGGGGGAGCATGAGGGCGGAGAATGACAGTTGTATTTCAAAGGCGCTTTCCCGAGATCGTCATGTGACCGTGACACTGTGCCCGGCTGACAATCCTCGGGAGATCCTTAAGTGTCGAAGGCGCGGGTGAGTTTCAGGTGGGCTCTCTGCCCGGCGATCGTGGCCAGCGGCCTGGTCTCCCCGGCAGCCTTTGCCGATGACGGTGGCTTCTACGTCGGCGGTACCTTCGGGCGACTGATCAGCACCTACAGCCGCGACGACCTGAACGCGCAGATCGATGCCGCCTTCGGCGGAACCGAGAGCGGATTCACCCTGAACTCGACGCTCTATCGGAAGAACCACCTCGCGTGGTCGGGAAATGTTGGCTACATGGTCTCCCCGAACCTCGGCATCGAGGCCTCTTATCTCAGTCTGGGATCGCTGGACTACTCCGCCGCGGGTACCGTGGCCTCAGCGAATCCGGCGAATCCCGCTTCCGCGGTGAACGTCGACGTGACTCTCAAATCGAGCGGCCCCGCGCTGGCTGTCGTGGGGGTGCTGCCGATGTCCAACATCTGGTCGGTCAACGCAAGGCTGGGGGCGTACGAAGGCAAGACGAAAACAGGTTTTGTCTCCACGGTTGATACGGACAGCACGAATGGCAAGGAGTCCGATAGCAGCACGAGCGTGATGGGCGGGGTGGGCGCGACGGTCGCGGTCACCAACTTCCTGCTGATACGGGTCGACTATCTGCGTATTCAGCGCCTCAAGGACAACCTCTTCGAGCGCACGTTCAACGTCAATGTGGTCACCGCCGGGCTCGAGTTCGCCTTCTGAGCGCCGCGTCGGGACCCCCTATTCAGCATCGCCGCCTGCGTGACTTAGCTCAAACCGATTGAATCGCTAGCTCCCGCCTCGGGCGCAGTGCCAGGGCAGCCGGCACGCCCACCTCGTGGATAACCCGTCCGAACGCCCTGAAATCACGCCGAGCCGTTACACGTAACGGTTGCAGGCGTGACTGGTAACGCATAAAGTACAACCCATCAGCGTTACTTGTAACGGACTCCGTCAGGACTCAATCGCGAAGTGACTAAAGACAGCAACCGGCGCCGACAGCAAGCCCGTCGACAGAAATTACGCGCAGAGGGACTCGTGATGCGAGAGGTGTGGATCCTCCAGCAGCACGCCCCGGTTCTGCTCAAGGTCGAGAAGCTGCTGCGGAAATCGAATGCCCACCCGCTCATACACGCTTTGAAAGGGGTCAGTACCGCCATGACGAACGGACCAGTCACCATCCAAACCCTACTCCCCGACCTGCAGTCGGGCCAGTTGGCCTCCTCCGCCCGCTACTCGTTCTCGCTGGTGGAAGGACTCGAGCCGGTCATCCAGGCTGTTGCGCACGAGTACGGCGACGTGCACGTCTTCATCGCAGTCACCGGCGAGATCGCAATTGCCCAGGCCACCTTGTTTCCGGTCGCACGCGTCCGGGACACGGCTCGATTGAACGACCGCATCCTGCGCACCGAGAAGCTGTTCGATCTCGCGAACATCTCGATCGACGCGCACCCGGACGGCCAGGAGTTCTACGTCATCTACGGGGCGCTGCGTGCCACCTCCGCGCTGGAAGACATCGAGTTCGAGATCGACACGCTGGCGCGCAATGCGGTGGACGCGGCGGCCGCGTACCGCGAGTTCGTCAAGTCCTAATCAACGTGAGCTGGCACTGCGTGCCAGCGTTCAGACCGTGAGCAGGCACTGCCTGCCATAACAGGAGATCGCACCATGCCAGGTGTATTGAGCAAGCTGTGGACCGCCCTGCGCGGCGCCGCCAACGAAGCCGGTGAAGCCGCCGTGGATGTCAACGCCACTCGCATTCTGGACCAGGAAATTCGCGACGCGGACAACGAGCTGCGCGAGGCGCGGATCGCGCTGGCCAACATGATGGGCAAACAGACCGTCGAACGCAGTCACCTCGCCGAGAAGCAGGCGAAGCTCGAGGAATATGCGGGCTACATTCGCCAGACCCTGGCGAAGCAGAAGGCGGCCGAGGCTGCCAACCAGGCCGCGGAGGTTTCCAAGCACGCCGGCCTGGCACAGGAGGTCGCTACCAAGTACGCCGAGCAGGAAGCGATGATCAAAGCGAGCGAGAACGTGATTGCGGAATACGGCAAGAACGTCGATGTGCTGAAGCAGAAGATCACCGCCGGTGAGACCGCCATTCGCACTCTCAAACAGCGCGCAGACACGGTCAAAGCCAAGCAGCACGTGATCAAGGCTTCAGCGGCGGTTGCCGCCGCCAGTTCCAGCACCGACTCGCGTGCCCGTAGCGCCCTGGACAGCCTCGAGCGCATCGAGAAGCGGCAGGAGGAAGCCCTGGCACAGATGGATGCCGCCAACGCACTGGACGCCGAGTCCACGGGCGAGGCCCTCGAAGAGCGCCTGCGCATTGCCGGCGTCATTCCGGGTGCCAGCGCTGCGAGCGACGTGTTGGCCCGCTTCAAGAGCGAAGGGCAATGAGCCTCGGGAATCTCTTCTCGACGCTGGCTCGTGATGCCAAGGAACGGCTCAGCGCCTCGCGGCCTCGCGAGGCGCTACCCCCCGAGCCCTTGAAACTGCGTTTGGGCGGCTTCGTCGAGATCGACACCCTGCCCTACCGCATGCTGGCCGAGCGCGCCAACTTCGAGCTCGAGGAGCTGGCTCAGCCGATCGCCGCTCGGGGGCTGGTCGATCTGAACGGAAGTTGGTTGCACCGCTACTACTTCGATGACGACGAAAACTGGCTGCAGGTGAAAACCGACGGCGGCACCGGCGATGCGAACGTCGCGGAGTGCATCCTGTGGCAGTACTGGGATGTGAAGACGCCTGCCAATCACACCGAGCTGAAACTGATCGCGGGCCCGGATAGCGAGATCGGCCTGCCGACGTACGAGGTCGGGGCGTTCCTGTACCAGCGCGTCTGGGGTGTGTCGCGCGGCCAAACGGAGCTTGTGCCGTTCATCGAGCAGGTGTTCGATACGAGCCCGACCGTCGCCAGCCGCAGCTGTCATCACTACGCGATGCTGTACCGGCGGCGGATCGACAACAGCGACCGACAGGAATACGTACTGATCTCCGTCGAAGAAATGGCCGACAACCTGCAGGTGGTGACCTCGATCGGCGTGGATCTCAACCCGGCCGACCTGACAGTCACCTGAGCCAGGGACCTTACTCACAACAGGGGGAATGCTTCCGTCATGTCACATCCGCTGACTCTGTCATTCGTAGGGCTGCCCGCCTTCCTGGCTTACTTCGGCGTAGCCATCGTGCTCCTGCTGCTGTTCGCGGTCATCTACACGCGACTGACAGCGCACGACGAGTTTGCCTTGATCCGTCAGGGGAAGCCGGCAGCATCCGTGGCGCTTGGCGGCTCCCTCATCGGGTTCGTGCTGCCGCTGTGCAGCGCCATCGTGCATTCGGTCTCGCTGGTCGACTTCGTGATCTGGGCGCTCATCGCGCTGATCATCCAGATCGTCACCTTCTTCGTCGTCCGACTGTTTCTGCCGAACCTGTCCCAGCGAATCTCCAACGATGAGATGGCGGCTGGGACGTTCGTAGCGCTGACGTCGGTCGCGGTCGGTGCGATCAACGCAGCGTGCATGACGCCATGAAGGTACCCGGGCCACCCCCCGCATGGCGCGCTTCGCAGCCTGCAGGGCGCCCGGTGAACCGATATCGGGAGGCACTATGAAACGCTCACAATCGATCCAACTTGTGTTGATGGGGACGATGCCGCTGCTGTTGTCGGCTTGCGGCCAGGGGCCCGGACAGCCGCAACAGAATCCGCTCGCTTACCAGAACCTGCAGCAGTGCATCGGCGAGGGCAAGGTCAGCGCGGACGTCTGCGAGAAGGCCTATGCGGCGGCAGTCGATGCTCAATATCGTGACGGCCCGAGATTCAATTCCCTGAACGAATGCCAGGCACAGTACGGCTGGGATCAGTGCCACTCCGTACAGACGTCCTCGGGGTCGTGGTTCATGCCTGCCCTGGCGGGATTCATGATCGGCCGCGCGCTGACTCCGCACGCCAACAACTACTACTACCCGGGATACGCCGCGGGATACGGATATGGTGGCGGGTTCGGGGCTCCCCTGTATCGCTCGCGCGGCGACCGCGCCGAATGGCGAACCGCCAGCGGCGAGAGATTCGGAGTGGGTGCTCGTGGGCCCTCGGCTCCCTCGGTCGGACAGACTCTGTCGCGTGGCGGCTTCGGATCGAGCTCCGCCGCACGAGGCAGTTGGGGTGGCTGGGGCGGTTGATCGTTACGGTGCTGCCTGCGAGCACTGACTGTCTTCGGAGGCAATCGTGGAACGGATCGTCATGGCCGAGCGTCCCGGGTGGCGGCAACAGGCCGAGTCGCTGGGGTTTCGGTTTCACTCGATCGGCGGCGCACCCTACTGGGACGAGTCCGCTCACTACCGATTCACTCTCGCAGAGATCGAGCAGGACATCGAGGCCCCGACCCAGGAGCTGCACGAGTTGTGCATGGACCTGGTCGCACGAGCACTGGGCGATGAGCAATACCTGCGGCGACTGGCCATTCCGCCAATGTACTGGGATTACCTGCGCAACTCCTGGTCGCGCGGCGATCCCCATCTCTACGGGCGCATGGACTTTGCCTACAGCGGACGTGGCGACGGCCGAGGTCCCGCGAAACTCTACGAACTGAACTACGACACGCCCACCTCACTGTACGAGGCGGCCGTGTTTCAATGGATCTGGCTGCAAGAATCCATCCAGAGCAACGCCCTTCCGGCAGCCGCCGACCAGTACAACTCGTTGCAGGAAAGACTGCTGGAGGCCTTGCAGTACTTCGCGCCCCGGATACCCGGGCTCATGCATTTCGCTTCGGTCCGCGAGTCGGAGGAAGACCGCGCGACCGTCGCGTATCTGCAGGACCTCGCTACGCAGGCGGGGATTCAGACTCAGTACCTCCCCATCGAGGATATCGGTGTCAGTACCGACGGGCGTTTCACCGACAGCGAAGACCGCGTAATCGAAACGATTTTCAAGCTCTACCCGTGGGAATTCCTGCTGGCCGAGGAGTTCGCGCCGCATCTGCCGACCTGCGGGGCGACCTGGATCGAGCCTTCCTGGAAGCTGATCCTGTCCAACAAGGGAGCGCTGGCCCTACTGTGGGAGTTGCATCCGGGACACCCCAATCTGCTCCCGACATTTTTCGACGCCGCACCGACCGAGGCGCTTGCGAGCGGGTGGGTCCGCAAGCCTCTGTTCTCCCGTGAGGGCGCCAATGTCGAAGTGATGACCGATCGAGGCGAGCACCTGGAAGCTCCCGGCCCATACACGGACTTCCCCTACGTCCGCCAGGAATACCATGCGCTTCCGCGATTCGCGGACAGCTACACGTTGATCGGCAGTTGGGTCGTTGGCGATCAGCCCGCGGGGATCGGAATCCGCGAAGACGACTCGCTGATCACGCGCGATACCGCCCGCTTCGTGCCACACATCGTCATCGACTAACAGCGGCAGCCGATAGAGCACCCGAACACGGTGTCTACCGGCCCCCCGTGTTAGCGCTTCCGCGGCTTGACGACCTTCTCGCCTCTGCGCCGCGAGACTTCGCGTACGACCTCGATCTTGAGGTGCCTGACGCCGGTGGTGTTACCCATGTCCTGATCGCTGCTTTCGAGGCGGGCGTCGATGGCGCTTGCCTTGAGATCCGCAACGGCGTCGGCCATCGTGGGCAGCCTCCACCGACCGGTGGCGCTGGTTTCGGCTTGGGGCCGAGAAGGTGCGACCTTCGGGGCCGCCGGCGCAGATGCGCTGGGAGCCGCGGCAGCGACACGAGCCGGAATCCTCTGCGATGCGCCTGAAGGCAGGTCCGGATCCAGCAACGAGACGATCTGGGAGTTGCTCAGCGATTGGCTCTCAGGAGTCTCACTCACGAATGCACTGGGATAGACCTTACGCAACGTAGTCAGCCAGCGGGCAGCGTCGTCACGGGACGCGAAGTACCCCATGTACAGACGGTGCCTCCTCGAGCCCTCTTCCCAATACGTGTGCAGGAAAAACTTGTAGCGCGCGAGATCCGGCGAGCGGGGTTGCGGAACCGTGATCGGCACCGGAACCGAACAGAGGCTTATTACATATTTCCCCGTCTCGGAACGCGAACCGGCCTGATCCCAGGCCTCCGTCGGCTTGGCCGAAGGCTTCGTGAGCATGAGTGAGCATCTCCCCGGTCGACAAAAACAAGGCAATCTCTGTATCAATCCACCACTACCGTGTGGCCGCCTCGAAGGTGTCCTCGAAACGTGTCCCTGATCCTTAGATCCCACCGTACACAGTCGCAGTGCACCGACGCCACCCGGCGCAGAATGGCGACAACGGTTCGTTTATCTGCACAGTCCATAGTGATCGATACGACCGTGAGCCGCTGTCGTATAGTCCCGGGACACGTCCCCAGAACCTCCCCCTCCCGCAAGAAAGGCGTCCGTGACCAGCCTGTTCGATCCCCTCATCGCCGGTGAATTGCACTTCCCGAACCGCATCCTGATGGCGCCGCTGACTCGCAATCGCTCGAGCGGCGACGGCCGGGTCCCGAACGAGCTCATGCGCCAGTACTACATCCAGCGCGCATCCGCTGGCGCGATCCTCACGGAGGCGACCTCAGTGACGCCGGCAGGCGTCGGCTATCCGCATACGCCCGGGATCTGGTCGCAGGAACAGACAGGGGGCTGGCGCTCGATCGTGGATGGCGTGCACCACGCGGGCGGCAGAATCCTGTTACAGCTGTGGCATGTGGGACGAATCTCCGATCCGATCTATCACAATGGCGGCCTTCCGGTGGCCCCGAGCGCACGGGCTCCCAAAGGGACCGTCAGCCTGCTGCGGCCGAGTCGCCCCTACGTCGTGCCCCGTGCGCTGGCTCTCGAGGAAATTCCTGGCGTCGTGGAGGCCTTCCGCCAAGGCGCATTGAATGCGAAGACCGCAGGCTTCGACGGAGTCGAAATCCACGGCGCGAACGGCTACCTGCTCGACCAGTTCCTCCAGGACAGCACCAACCATCGCACCGACCGATACGGCGGCTCCCTCGAGAACCGGGCGCGGCTGATGCTCGAGGTCGCTGACGCAGTTTCCTCTGTTTGGGGAGCAGGCCGCGTCGGCATGCACCTCGCTCCGCGAGCGGACGCTCACGACATGGGCGATAGCAACCTCGCTGAGACATTCGGCTACGTCGCTCGCGAACTCGGCAAACGGAAGTTGGCCTTTATCTGCGTGCGCGAGTCGGTGAAGAGCCCACGATCGGGCCCGCAACTGAAAGCGGCCTTCGGAGGCGCTTACATCGCAAACGAAGGCTTCACGCAGGAGAGCGCGGAGCAGGCACTGGCGGTGGGTGAGGCCGACGCGGTGGCGTTCGGCAAGCTGTTCATCGCCAATCCCGACCTCCCCCGTCGCTTCAGCGAGAAGCGCGAGGCGAATGCCTGGAACGCCGATACGTTTTACTCACAGGGAGCCGAAGGGTATACGGATTACCCAGCGCTCGCGGTCTGAGGCCAGGCCTTCATCGCCGCGGCAGCGATGGCCAGCAGCTTCTCGCGGCCGGCGCCATCCTGTGCCTGAGTCGACATGCCGTGAGTGACGCTGACGTAGAACGCAGCGAGCGACACCGCATCCGTCTGCGCCGGCAGTTCGCTTCGCTTCAGGCCTTCCTCGATCCTCTCCTTGACCGCGCGTTCCAACATTCCCCGCAGCTTTGCGAGAGCGCGCTGAACGTCTTCAGACAGTCTGGAGCAGTTGGAGGCACCGTGTACCAGCAGGCAACCCGCCGGCTTACCGCGTTGAGTCTGGGCGATCGCAGCCGTCCGCAGCAGCTCGGCAACGGCTCCCCGGGCAGTGGGGGCATTGCGAATGCTGTCGACTGACATTTCCGAACGCGCGACGTAGCGCTCCACGGCTGCCAGAAACAGACGTTTCTTGTCTCCAAACGCGGTGTAGAGACTTGGCGGTGTAATTCCCATCGCCGAGGTGAGCTGGCTCAGGGAGGACGCTTCGTATCCGTGTTTCCAGAACACGAGCATCGCCTGCTCGAGCGCCGCGTCCCGATCGAAGGACAGGGGACGACCGGTCTTGCGCCGAGGCTTGCCGCCAGCGCTGGGCTTGCAGCCGGCACTCGGCCCGGTAACGTCGTGGCTCATACCCCAATTACTCTACACGAGCGCGACCAACGAGCGCGTAGGTGGCTACGGCAGCCGCCAGCAGCGGCATGGCCATCACGCCGACGTAGCTGCTCCGGGGCCAGCCCAGGGTAAAGAGATAACCCCCACCGAAAATCCCAACGGCTTCCCCCAACCGGCCGAGAGCGAATGCCAAGCCAGTGCCCGCTGCGCGCGCTTGCGGCGGATAGATGTCGGCGACGACGACGTACAGCCCCACCGAGGCGGCAAACATCAGAAATCCCAACACGGCGCAGACCCACATCACCGCCGAGTCGACACCGGAGAGCCCGAAAAACACGGTCAGGACGAAACACGCCACGAGAAAGATGGTGCAGACCCTGACGAGGTCGAGTCGCAGGGCAACGAAACCCACGAGCGCGGAGCCGAACAGCCCCCCGAAACTCAACATCACCCCCGCCCGGCTCGCCTGAGAAGTCGTCAGCCCTTCCCTGGCGAGGATCGCCGGAATCCAATTGTTCATGAAGAACAGCGTGATCCATAACGCCACGAAGGCCGAACCGACCAAGATCGTGGGGCGCCGGAGCGAGCCCTCGAAAGGAGTCAGGGGGTGGGTTCGCTTGGGTCGGTCGGCGGGCAAGGCGAGGAACGCCGCTGACTCGCGCATCCAGGCGGCCACGAGCCCTGTCAGGACAAGGGAGAGCAGCCCGCCCGCCACGTACACGGAGCGCCATCCGTAGCGGGCGATCAGGTACGGCCCCAGAACCCCGGACAGTATTGCCCCGACCGGATAGCCGGTGGCGTACAGACTCACCGCCGGACCCCGCCAGCGGCCTGGAACATACTCGCAGACGATTGTGTTGAGTCCGGGAAGCAACAGGCCCGTGCCCAGTCCGGTCAGGAAGGTCATGGCGGTCAGTTGCGCCGGGGTGTGTACGAGCCCGACCGGTAACACGCCCAATGTCGCCATGATCAGGCCGCCCAGCACAGCGGCCCGCCGGCCAAAGCGATCCCCAAGCGGCGACAGCGCGAACGAGCCGATGGCCACTCCCAGAAGGCCTGCATCGAAAATCCGACCCACGAGGAGCGCGCCCACGTTCCACTCCGCCAGAATACGGGTGGAAGTCAGCACGAGCGCCTGCGTGTCGAAACCCGCCGCCACGTTGGCGAGCAGGCACAGCATCACCACCGTGACTTGAACGGATCGGCGGCTCTCAGACATTGACCTTGTAATCCAAGCCCACCTCGTCCCCTGTCTGCCCGCGGAAGCCCCAGTTGTGACGGGGTGTTTCCGTCAACGTGATCTCGAGGTCCGCGGGCGTGATGCCGGTTGCCACCGCGATTCGTTCGAACATCAGGTGGATGAGGTGCTTCTTCGCCTCGACGGTTCGGCCTTCAAAGAGGCTGATCTCGACAATCGTGTATCGATCGGAGCGACCCTGTCCCCCGGGAATGTAAAAATCCTCAGGCTCCATCGGAAAGAAGCGGTGCGCCCGCTTGTCCGGCGGAAACTTCAGCGCCTCCACCACACAGGCATGAATGGCCTGCGAAAGGGCCGCCTTGACCGGATTCAGGCGCGACGCGAGCCCGTAGATTTTGACTTGCGCCATGGCGCCCCCAACCACTCGAGACTCTTCACACTCTACACTGGCGCGCACCCGGCAGCCCCGGCTACCACGAGGAGGTCTTGGCGGACTGCCCCTACCCGGTGGCGGCCGACTGAGGTACCGTTGCGCCCCAACGAGTACTTCAGTCGAGAGAGATCGAAGTGGCAGAGTTCGCATACGACTGTGCTTGCGGTAAGCGGCACGAAGGTTCCCCCCACGCGGTCCTCACCGCGCCCGATGCCTTTACCGCGCAATCGGAGGAAATCCGCGCCGGGGGTCAGCTGAGCCGCGACTTCTGCAACTACCGCAATGTCGTGGGCTCGTTCCATTTCACCCGCGCCTTCCTGCCGATCAAGATCCGCGGCTCCGACAGCTATTTCGTCTGGAATCTGTGGGTGCGGCTGGCGCAGGAAGACTACGAGCGGTATCTCAAGGTGTACGAGAAGGCCGATTCCCTGGACGAATTCCTCTCTGCCATGAGCAACTCCCTGCCGTTCTATCCGAGCACGGACGGCATGCCGATCAAGATCAAGCGCCAGCCGGGCAATGTGCTGCCGGTCGTCACGGTTGCAATGATGGATCACCCGCTCGCCGTGGATTGTCGCGACGGTCTGTCGGTCGAGAATGCCGTCGGGATGGCGACCGCCGTGTGCCCGGAAGCCATCCGCCAGGCCCAGAGCGTCACCCCCCCGGCCGTGCCGCCGGCGACGGCCTCGACCGAGGCCCCGGCCAACGCTCCGGCGACTCCCTGAAAAAAGCGGGGCCCCTCGCGGGACCCCGACGCATGCCTTCCGGTCGGGGTCAGCTCGCCGGCTGATCACCCGTGAAGTACGTCAGCACATATGCCTTGAGCGTCCCATCTGCCTGCGGCGTTCCATAGACCTTCACGGCTGCGCCAACAGCGAGCCCGTTAGTCAAGGACGTCAGCCCCGCGGAAGTCGTGATGTCGATCGGACTGACCGTGACGACGCCATTGGAGCGATCGACCTGGTAGACCAGTGTGGCCGAGCCCGATGTGGTGGTCACATCGACTGTTGCCGCCTGCGCTCCGCCCACGACCGTCATCGTGAATGCGTTGTTGCTCAAGCCGGTCGCGACGTTGCCGAGGGGCACCGGCGCGGGCATCAGAATCGTCCACTTGGCCGACCAGCCGGTGGGGTTGGCGGGGTCGTTCCAAACCGCGCTCGACACGCCCCAGGGCACCACTGCCCCTGCCGGGCCGCCGAAGTTGACGCCACCGTTCGTCGCCGATATGTAGTTCGCGACGGCATTGGTTCCGCTGGTCACCAGAGTCGGGAAGGCAAAGTCCCACCACTTGAAGCCCGTAATCGCATTCCCGGTCGAGTCCGTGCCATTGGCGGTCGAGCTCGAGATGTAGTCCAGACCGACCGTGTAGTTGTCGGCCACCGTTGCAAAGTTGTGCGTGTACGTGAAACCTGTGGTGTTGGCCGCCGAGATACGACCGCTATAGGCCGCGTTCTCGATGTCGACACTCTGGGCGACCATCGGCGTGGCGAGCGGATCGACCACACTCACGTGAACCTTGAATCCGCGGACGAGATTGTTCGCAGCAAGGAACCCTGTGCCCGTGCCGATCGGCGTCGCATCTGCCTGAGCGTTTTCCGGCGTACGGAAGAAGAACTGCGTGTTGGCATCTACCGCGATCGGGACGGATGCACCCTGCTCGTTCGTGACCCACATCTTGGTGTTGGCAGCATTCACATGCGTGACGTGTCCTTCCGGGCTGATCCACACGCTGTTGAAATTGCTGCTCGCCCAGATGCGCACGCCGACCAGCGTGCCGTTCTCCTGATAGCGCGCGGCCACACGGACGTACTTGTTCGCCAGCGAAGCGGCCACCGAAGAGAAGTCCTTAAGTGTCGTGCGGGTCTTCGCGTCCAGGTCGTAGAACAGCGTGCCGTTGGTCGAGTCGGCCAGAATCTGCAGCGTCAAGCCGGAGCTGACCGCCGTCTCGGGGCTGACGACCGGCACTGTCGGGAAGTTTTTCGTGATGGTGATCGACGAGTTGTCGGTCGCCACCGAGTTCACGGTGCCGTAGGTGTGACGCAGCACCAGTCGCCTGATTTCATGGATCGGTCGATGACGGATCGGGCCACGGAAATTCACGGCCCAGAGCGTCGCGCCGGCAGCCGAGGGCGGAGTGTGGCCGACGATGAAGGCCGGATGATCCAGGTTGAACTCGAGATCCAGCGCGTTGTTCTGCCCCGCAGTCACGACCAGGGGGGATACGAACGAGACGTTGACGGATACGGTCCGGCTCGGTGCGGAGCCCTGCCCGCCCTGAATCTGGATCTGGTTGGAGGCAATGGTGCTGCCGGCGGCGCCCGCGAATCCCGACTCCGGGTCGGGAGAGACGGTCAAGGACACATCATTGGGATTGCCGCCGAGCGTCAGCGTTGCACTCGTGTACGTACCTGCAGGTACACTCACGTTGCCGAGGATTTCCGCGAGTTGGTCGAGCTCCTCGAGGTTGACCATCGGCGCCGGCGACGGAGCGGTATAAACCGTTACCGGCGCACCGCCTCCCTGGGGAGTCAGCGCAATCGAAAGCACCTTGACGCCAATCGTGGCCCAGTCGTCGGAGGAGTCATCGCTCACCAACATCGAGACGGTGCCATTCTGGGCAATGGGAGTCGTCGTTCCGCTGCCGGAAGAGGCCGCCGGGGTGTCCGAGCCGCCACCACCGCAGCCCGCCAACCCCAGAAGCAGTATGGTGCACACGGTCTGTGCGACTGACTTAGCTTGCATGTCGAATACCTCGGTTGAAATCGTTACCCTCGAGGCGCGGCGGTCAGCGTGCCGCTGCGTCTCACCCTGGTGGCCAAAGCGGACGGGAACGATTTCGGTTGACGACGACCGCGAATGATTTGTTACGAGTCACTCGTCTGACTTCACAGAATTTCCTCAGCCTCGAGGGAGGTGTGCGATTTCCGCTTCTTCCAGTCAACCTACGCACGGCAGGCGCGTTGGACGTCGTTTGCGCACCCTGAAGACCGCCCTGCTGGCGGCAATCCCCCTCCTGCTCTGGTTGGACTCGACCGCGGCGCTGGCCGCCGATCCGCCACTCGATCCGGGCCCGGGGCCGGTTGCGGATGGCACCGACAACGACCTCCGCTCTCACCCCTTTCTTTCGGACGTGAAAGCCTATGTCGCCGCTCCGCTACATTGGGACCGCCCGGATTGGCTGTTCTTCGGTGGCGCCGTCGTTGCGACGGCCGTAGCACATCACTACGACGACCAGGTTCGAACGCACTTCACCACGGGCTCCTACGCGAGCAATCTCACCAACCCGAGCTCCAACGAGCTCAAGGATGCACTGCCCGGGATCGCAGCCATCGCTGCCACGTGGGCGTACGGCAGCCTGGTCGGGGATATCCGCGGTCACCAGGAAGCCGGCGAGATGGTGGAGTCCGCAGTCCTGAGCTGCAGCACCGCGTTCGTCCTGCGTTTCGCAATCGGCCGTGAACGACCTGCGGAAACGGATGATTCCAACAAATGGTTCGCCGGCAGCAACTCATTTCCCTCTCTGCACGCCACCGGCGCCTTCGCCATCGGGACCGTGCTCGCCGAATCCGGCAACGACGAGTACCGCGCCTTCCGGCGAGTGCTGGGTTACGGACTGGGCGCCTTCTCCGCGTTTCAGCGGCTGAAGCACAACGACCACTGGCTTTCGGACACGGTTGCGGGCGCCGCGATCGGCGTCTCCAGCGCGCGCTTTGTGATGAATCGCCGCGATCGGCGGCCCGGTGCAGGGACCTTCTCGGTGATTCCGCTGGATCGCGGAATGATGCTCACCTACTCCGTCACCCGCTGAGGTCGCTATGCCAGCCTGGATCTCATGGGCACTGGCTTCCGCCTGCTTCGCTGCGATGACGGCCGTCTTCGCCAAGGTCGGCGTGGAGCACGTCAGCCCTGATGTGGCGACATTGATTCGGACGGTGGTCATCCTGATCGTGCTCGGCACGATCGTGGCGTTCACCGGTGAGGCTCGTACTGCCGCTGACATCTCGGCACGCGCATACGCCTTCCTGATCTTGTCAGGGCTGGCCACGGGCGCCTCGTGGCTGTGCTACTTCCGAGCCCTCAGCGTTGGCGATGCGGCCCGGGTCGCCCCGCTGGACAAGCTCAGCGTGGTGTTGGTTGCCGTGTTCGGAGTCGCCTTCCTTGGCGAACGCCTGTCGCTGGTGAACTGGCTGGGCATCGCGTTGATCGGTGGCGGAGCATGGCTGGTGACGCTGCGCCTGTAGGTCTCACGATCGCTTCAGCGCGCGTGCGAGGGCTTCGGCCATCACCCCATTGCTGGCCGGCTCTGGTCTGGCGGCACCGCCACCGGACTGAGGACGGCCGCGGGCGCCACTCGGAGCCGAACCCCTCGAGGGGGGCGCCCCGCCCGAGCGGTGTGCGGACGCGCCAGGCCCTCGCCCCGTCGACTGAGTCGGCGATCGAGGCCGATCACGCGCGGGTGCCTCATCCAGTTTCATCGTCAAAGCCACGCGACGCCGCTGCAGGTCGACTTCCAACACTTTGACCTTGACGACATCCCCGGCCTTGACCAACTCCCGCGGGTCTTTCACGAACCGGTGCGACATCATCGACACGTGAACGAGCCCATCCTGGTGAACTCCGATGTCGATGAACGCCCCGAAGTTGGTGACGTTGGTGACGACGCCCTCGAGAACCATCCCCGACTTCAGGTCCTTCAGATCCTCGACGCCGTCCTGAAAGGTCGCGGTCTTGAATTCGGGGCGCGGATCGCGGCCCGGCTTCTCGAGCTCGCGCAGGATGTCCCGCACCGTAGGCAACCCAAAGTGCTCGTCGGTGTACCGGTTGGCGTCCAGACGCTGCAATACCTGGGTTTCACCCATCACCTGAGGCAATGGCTTGCCGACGTCGGCGAGGATGCGCTCGACGACCGGATAGGCCTCGGGATGGACGGAAGAGCTGTCGAGCGCGTTTTCGCCTCCCACGATTCGCAGAAAGCCCGCGGCCTGTTCAAACGTCTTCGCGCCCAACCGTGGGACCTTCTTCAACGTTTCACGAGTGGCAAAGGGCCCGTTCTCGTCGCGATGGCGGACGATGCCTTCGGCAAGGGAGCTCGAGAGACCCGAGATCCGCGACAACAACGCCGGCGAGGCGGTATTGACATCCACGCCGACGGCGTTGACGCAGTCCTCGACCACGGCATCCAAAGACTTCGCCAGCCGCGTCTGACTCACATCGTGCTGGTACTGGCCGACGCCGATCGACTTTGGATCGATCTTGACCAGCTCCGCGAGCGGGTCCTGAATGCGCCGCGCGATCGATACGGCCCCTCGAAGGGTGACGTCCAGTTTTGGAAACTCCCGCGCGGCCAGCTCCGAAGCGGAATAAACGGAAGCCCCGGCCTCCGATACCACGACCTTCGTCAGTCTCGAGTCGGGCAGCTTCTTGATGAGCTCGGAGGCGAGTTTGTCGGTCTCGCGTGAGGCCGTACCGTTACCGATACTGATCAGATCGACACCGTGTTTGAGCACCAGGCCCGCAAGCTCACGCAGGGAGCCCTCCCAGTCGTTGCGAGGGACATGCGGGTAAACGGTCGCAGTGTCGAGGAGCTTGCCGGTGCGGTCGACGACGGCGACCTTCACGCCGGTTCGCAGGCCCGGATCAAGTCCCATCGTCGCCCGCGGACCAGCAGGCGCAGCAAGCAACAGATCGTGGAGGTTGCTCGCGAACACGCGAATCGCTTCCTCCTCAGCGTGCTCGCGCAGCGCCCCGAACAGCTCGCCTTCCAGGTGCCATGCGAGCTTCACCTGCCAGGTCCATTTGGCGCTCTGCACGAGCCAGGCATCGGCGGGTCGACCGCGATCGGCGATGTTGAATCGCGCCGCGATCTTGATCTCGCAGGGGTTGGCCGTGGCGGACTTGCTGCCGGTGCTGGCCAGGGCGCCCTCGGCCGCGGCCTTCTGGGCCGCCTCGGCGGCGAGATCCTCCGGTAGTTTCAGCGCCAATTGCAGAATCTCTTCCTTGCGACCCCGGAAGAGCGCGAGCGCGCGATGCGAGGGCACGGAGGCGATCGGCTCGCTGTAATCGAAGTAGTCGCGAAACTTCGCCCCGGCCTCTTCCTTGCCCTCGGCCACCTTGGAGGTCATCTGCGCGTGCGTCTGCAGGTGTTCACGCAACGAGCCGAGCAGCTCGGCATCCTCGGCGAACTGCTCCATCAAAATCTGTCGGGCGCCCTCGAGCGCCGCCTTCGTATCCGCCACACCGGGATTCTCCCCATCGGCGGTTTTGAAAGGCTCGCGCAGGTATTTGGCCGCCTCGACCTCCGGTGTCAGACCCGGATCGGCGAGCAGCGCTACGGCCAAAGTGTCCAGACCGGCTTCGCGCGCGATCTGCGCCTTGGTGCGGCGCTTGGGCTTGTAGGGTAAGTACAGATCCTCGAGGCGCTGTTTCGTGTCCGCCGCCTCGATGCTGGCTTTGAGCTCCGGAGTGAGCTTTTTCTGCTCCTCGATGCTCGCGAGAATTGCAGCCCGGCGCTCCTCGAGTTCGCGCAGGTAGCCCAGCCGCTCGGCGAGGGTGCGCAACTGTGTGTCGTCCAGCCCTCCGGTAGCCTCCTTACGATAGCGGGCAACGAACGGCACGGTGCTACCCGCATCCAGGAGTGCGACAGCGGCGTTGACCTGCTGGGGTCGAACCCCGAGCTCCGTAGCGAGGCGCGATTCGATCGACTGCATCTTGGTGACTTCGGGTCCGCCGTAAAAGGGGGCGAACTATGAGGTACGGCCCGCATGGGCCACAAGACTTGTCAAACGCGGCCCGCTCGGGCAACGCCGGCCACGGTCCGCCGACCTCCGACTTGGCAATATCTTCAAAGTCGATGGAAAAAATTGCACGCCCGGAGGCAACTGCGGCGGACGATGCCGACCGTGTTGCTCCGGTGTGCCGTTCCGGGGGGCGGGTGTGATCCTTACAGCCCGCTCATCCGGTGTGCAGACCGCCGATGCGACTTTAAGGGGTCACTCGTTGCTGGTGTCGTCCTGTGAAGGGGCGCGCTCGGCAGGATGACCGCTGCCGCCGTGACTGGCCTGCCCGCCCTTGCGACCGGCTTCGGCCGCGAGTTCGGGGTTCTGCGAGAAGCTGCGCTTCTCATCGGGCACGCTTTGGCCGCCTTTACGGCCTGCTACGGCCGCGAGCTCACGATTCTGGGAAAAACTGCGCTTGGATCCAGGGACGCTCTGACCGCCTTTGCGGCCCGCCTCGGCGGCCAGTCGCCGGTTCTGCGAGAAGCTGCGTTTCTCATCAGGAACCGCCTTGCCGCCCATGCTCGCTATCTGCCGCTGCCGTTCCGCATTCATTGACGCGAAGCCGCGATTCGAAGTCCGTCCGTCCTGAGTAGGTGCTTGAGCCATTACCGATCTCCTCCGATTTGTCTCTAATCAGGCTCGCGAGCGACTGAAGCTGGCAGCAAGCGATGTGCGACCTCGTAACCGCGAATGCGGACGATGGCCCGCGAGCTACCTAAGCACAGCAAGACCCATGCCGGAGGGGCACACGCGGGGCAAACGATGGAATCGGTGGTGTCAGACCGAGTGGTCTCCACCCACGTGATGTGCGACCTCCCCGCCGCACATCGATTACGGCGTCAGGTGATCGATGACGACGTTCACGAGGCCATCCTGGCCGATCTGATAAGGCACCTCGCCAACCGGATCGCCTTTACCGGCGAGCGGATTGCCGGAGCGCGCAATGCGTGCGACCACTTGAACCTTCTGACCTGCTGCGATGACGCGTCCCGGCACCATCGAGTCGGAGGTGGTGAGCTCCACGGTCTGCGGGAAATGACTCTCGAGCCGCTTCACGGCCAGAGGCGGGCCCGGTTGTGTAGGGTCGCGCACGAACACGAACAAAGGAGCCTCTGCAGCTGCAGAACTCGACACGGAGGGGGAAAGAGTGACTTTGACGCGCACGGCGGGAGAGCCCTGGCCGGGTGCAGCAGGCGTACTGCCCGCGTGAGGCGCACTGGCGCCGGCGCCGCCAGCGCCGCTGGCTGCCACTTGCTGGTCGATGGCCGCGATCTGCTGGTTCAGCAGATTGCGGACGTTGTCGGGCGGGTTGAGCGCGAGCAGACGGGTGAAACGCTCTTTCGCCTGCGCGAATTCGCCGCGACGAATGGCCGCCGCACCACCGAAGAAGAGAGCCTTACCATCGTTCGGGTCGATCTTCAGAGCCTGCTCGATCAGCTTGCCCGCGCGGCTGTCGAGTTGGGTCTCATCGCTCAGGATGAGGGCCTGGGCCTCCCCGACCAGCGCCTCGGCGTTCTTGCCGCCAGCCAGTCGATCTGCGCGTTCGAACGAGCGCACCGCGAGTGGATATTGCTCGAGGACCGTGTAAGAACGACCCAACTTGAGCCAGCCATCCATGTCGTTCGGGTTCTTCTCGAGGCGGCGTGCCAACCGTGCCACCATTGTCTGCGGGCTGTCAGCGGCCGGCTCGCCGTGCCACTTCCAGTTGCTCCACTCCAGATACAACCCGGCAGAGCCCACGACCAGTACGACGGTAGCGCCAACGGCGGCCCACGGAGCCGGCCCCTGTGCCTGATCGGAAGCGCGGCGCCACACGAGCGGGACAACCACCACCGCCACGCCGGCGAGAGTCAGCACGGCGGCGAGAATGACAAAAGTAAACATCAGGAGCGGACGTCCTCTTCCAAGGGCTCGTTGTCTTGATCGACCAGCGCAGCGCGTTGCCGTTGAATGCGGACGGCAACTATGGCTCCGACAATGAGGAGAATGCCGGGCGCGAGCCACAACCAGGCGGTGCGCACATTGAAGGGGGGCTTGTAGAGAATGGACTCACCGTAGCGCGCGACCATGTAGTCGCGCACTTCCTGATCGGATTTGCCGGCGATGAGCATCTCACGGACCTGCCGGCGAAAGTCGGCCGCGAGATCTGCGTTCGAGTCGGCGATCGATTCGCCCTGACACACGACGCAACGGATCTCGTGAGTCAATGCAAGATACCGCGCCTGTTGGGCCGGGTCCGCTAGCGTCACGGAATCCACTGCGAGCGCGCAGGGAGAAGTCGCCAGCAGCAGGACCAGCAACACCACCCTCGCTCTGTTCACCGCTTGCCCAACCATCAGGACTTGTCCGGCTTGCCCTGGACCCGCGCCACGAATTCCTTCTCCCAGATCTCCTTGGTGATCTGGCCGGTGAGCTTGTAGACGATGACGCCCTCGGGGTTGACCAGATACGTCTCCGGCGCGCCCGTGACTCCATAGTTGATCGCCGTGCGCCCGTCGCGGTCCGCCAGCACCAGCGTGTAGGGGTTGCCGAGCTGGTTGAGAAACGCGCGCCCGAGGTCGTCCTGCTCGTTGGCCGAGTCGGCCTGCTCTTTCCAGTCGAAACCGATGATCGGCAGGACCCGGCTCCGGCTCACTTCCATCAGCGTCGGGTGCTCCTGGCGACAGGCGTAGCACCAGCTGCCGAAGAAGTTGACGGCGTACCAGCGTCCCTTCAGATCCGCGGTCGTGATGCTCTTGGTCGGCTGACTCAGATCCGGGAGCGAGAACTGCGGGGCGGCCTTGCCTATGAACGGGGAAGCAATGACGCCCTTCTCGGGCGAGTGTTTGATCCCGATCGCCAGCACGATTGCCAGCAGCACGAAGGCGCCGAGGGGGATCAGGAACTTGCCGATCTTCACTTAACTCTTCCTCATCGAGTCGGCTGCGCTGCCGGGTTTGCGCCGGGGGCCGAGGCTGGAACCGCTGCCTCCTGCGCGCGCGCCACACGGTAGCGACGATCGGACGCCGCCAATCCGGCGCCGAGCGCCATGATTCCGGCGCCAAGCCAGATGAAATTCACGAGCGGCCGCACCTGGAAGCGAATGCTCCATTTGCCGGCCCCGAGGCTCTCCCCGAGAGCGACGAGGACATTGCTGCCACCGTGCATCTCGATGGCCGCCTCGGTGGTGTCGCTCCGCGTAACCCAATAATTACGCTTCGCGGGAGACATGACGGTCACGGGAGCGCCGCCGCGAGTCACGACGACGGAGCCAACGACGCCGTCGTAGTTGGGTCCCTCCTCGCCCCGGACTCCCTGGAATCGGAACTCGAAGCCGCCGAGCGCCGCCTTGTCGTTCACGCCCATCGCCACGTCGCGTTCGACGGTAAACGACTCAACAGCCGTCACTGACAGAACGAACACTCCCAGGCCGATGTGTGCAACGGTCATCCCCAACACGCTACGGGACAGTGACAGTTTGCGGCGCAAGCGATCGATGGGATCGACGAAAGAGGTCACGATGATCCAGACCGCCAGGATCGCCCCCACCGGCGTGAGCAGTTTGCCGTTCGAATAAATGACGTACACGACGGCGAGGCCGATGACGACGGACACGCCCAACGTCACGAGCAGCATCTGCTTGCTATCGCCCACCCTGCCGCGCTTCCAGCCGGCGTGCACGCCGATCGCCAATAGCGCCAGCAGCGGGATCATCGACAGGGCGAAGGTCGGATTGAAGTACTGCGGTCCCACGGACACGCCACCCAAACCCAGCGCATCCGAGATCAGCGGCGCCATCTCGCCGCCGAACACCGTGGCCGCGGCGATCACCAGCAAAATGTTGTTGAAGAGGAGAAACGACTCCCGGGCACCGAACTCGAACCCTGCCTGCGATTTCAACAGTGGCGCACGCCAGGCATACAGGCTCAGTGAGCCCCCGACCATGATGATCAGGAACGCCAGGATGAAGATGCCGCGCGTCGGGTCCGCAGCGAACGAGTGCACTGACTGCAGCAGCCCGGAGCGCACGAGGAAGGTGCCCAGCAGACTGAGCGAGAACGCGAGAATCGCCAGCAGCAGCGTCCAGCTCTTGAAGAGCCCCCGCTTGTCCGTCACCGCGAGGGAGTGAATGAGTGCGGTCCCCACCAGCCACGGCATGAAGGATGCATTCTCCACCGGATCCCAGAACCAGTAGCCGCCCCAGCCGAGCTCGTAATACGACCACCAGCTGCCGAGCGAGATGCCGACTGTCAGGAAAGCCCAGGCGGATGTCGTCCAGGGCCGCGTCCAGCGGGCCCAGTACTGATCCATCTTGCCCTCGAGCATCGCCGCACACGCGAACGCGAATGCCACCGCGAATCCCACGTAACCGGTGTACAGAATGGGCGGATGGATCGCCAAGCCCACATCCTGCAGCAGCGGGTTCAGGTCCCGGCCGTCCGGAGCGGCAGGATCGAGCCGCAGGAAGGGATTGGAGGTCGCGAGAATGAACAACAGGAAGCCCAGGCTGACGACACCCAACACGCCCAGGACACGCGCCGAGAAGCGGCGCGGCAGTCGCCCGGATCCGAATGCCACCGCCACCGTCCACGCGGCAAGCAGGAAAATCCACAGGAGCAGCGATCCCTCGTGCGCCCCCCAAAGGGCAGTGACGCGGTAGAACAGCGGCAAGGCCGAGTTGGAGTTCTCCGCGATGTAAAGAACCGAGAAGTCGTTCGATACGAAGGAGGCGATGAGACAGGCCATTGCCGTGCCGATCATCACGAACTGCCCGGCGACCGCCGGGATGACCGCGGACGTCCAGCGATCGCGCGCAAACGCCGGACCGGCGATGCCGAAGAACGCCTGCAGAGCTGCGAGCAGCAGCGCCAGAATCAGAGCAAAGTGGCCGAGTTCAGGAAGCATCAGGCACCTGCGGGGTTGGCGTTTTGCCGGGCAACGTTCGTCTGGGGTTGAGCCTGCGACGCGGACGGCCCGCCTTCCGTCTCCATCCGCGACTCGCCGTGGCGGCGCTTCAGAGACTTGGCGACATCGGGCGGCATGTACTTCTCGTCGTGCTTGGCAAGCACTTCGTCCGCGACGAAGGTGCCGTTCTGCAGGTGGCCATGGGCAACCACTCCGGTTCCCTCACGGAACAGATCAGGCAGCACACCCGTGTAACTCACCGGAACGCTGCTTTTGAAATCCGTGACTACGAAGTGTACTTCGAGGCTACCCGCCTGACGGTGGACACTGCCTTCAGTGACCATTCCACCGAGGCGGAATCGGTCCTTCGGCGGAGCCTGTCCGTCGGCCACCTGCGTCGGGTCGAAGAAGAACGTCACGTTCTGTTTGAAGGCCGTGAGCGCGAGTGCTCCGGCGATTCCTACGCCCGCCAGAATGCCGAGCACCAGTGTCAGGCGACGTCTGCGAGGTGTCACTGCTCTCCTCCTCGCATGATCAGACGCTTCTTTGCGTCTTCACGCGAACGCGCCAACAGGCGCCGGGCCCAATAGATGTTCAGCCCGATGACCAAAAACGTCAGTCCGTAGGCGGACCATACGAAGACGGCATAGCCGCCCATGTCGAAGAAGTCCTTGAGGTCTTTCACGTGTTGACCGCCTTGAGATTGGTGCCGACGGCGTCGCGAATCCAACTCGCGGCCCGCTCACGCGCCAGTACTTCGGCCTGCAGCCGCGTCAGGGTCAACGCGAGGAACAGGAGGGTAAACCCGCCCAGCATCACGAACATCGGCCCGTACATCGACACCGGCATTGCCCACTGGCCGAGCTTCATGACCGACGGGGCCTGGTGCAGCGAATTCCACCAGATGACCGAAAAGTGGACGATGGGGACGTTGACGACGCCGACGACGGCCAACACCGCGCTGGTCCGGTCCGCTCGCTGCGTGTCGTCGATCGAAGCGCGCAGCGCCATGTAGCCGAGATACAGAAACAGCTGCAGCAGCTCGAAGGTAATGCGCGGATCCCACTCCCAATACGTTCCCCACATCGGACCGCCCCAGATGGAGCCGGTGATGAGCGCACAAAGCGTGAAGGACGCTCCAATCGGGGCCGCACTGGCTGCGAGCGCGTGCGCGACCTTCATTCGCCAGATCAGACCAACACCTGCCGCAACACCCATCGTCACGTAAACCAGCAACGACAGCCACGCAGTCGGCGCGTGTACATAGATGATCCGGAATCCATCGCCTTGCTGGTAATCGGCGGGCGCGATCCCAAGCCCCCATACGCTGGCAGCGACGATGAGCAGTGCCGACGGCCAGGCAAACCAGGGCACGAGACGGCGCGCCAGCCCGTAGATGTACGGGGGCGAGGCAAGACGATGAAACCACGTCCAATCCATCAACACTTACTCCAGGCTCACACGAACCGCCGCAGCCGCGGCCAGCGGCGCCAGCGTTATGCCAAGCACCGCCATCGCGCCGAGCAGATATAGCGGCGCGGAATAATTCTCGCCCTTGATGGCCAGCTCCGTCGCCCGCGCACCGAAGATCAGCACGGGCATCGAGAACGGCAGCGTCAGCATCGACTGCAACGCCCCACTACGCCTGACACCAAGCGTCAGCGCCGCACCGATCGATCCGATCAGGCTCAACGCAATGCTGCCGATCGTGACCGACTCGACGACCGCGGGAACCGCCGCTACCGGCGCACCGAGCGCGAGTGCGGCGAGCGGCCCCATCACGGCCAGCGGCAGTCCCGTCAGAAGCCAATGTGCGGCCGTTTTCGCCAGCAGCAACCACATCAGCGACTGGCCCGACAACGCATACTGCTCCAGCGTCCCGTCGTGCGCGTCGTCGCGGAACAGGAATTCCAGCGCCAGCAGGGACGACAGCAATGCTGCCACCCACAGCGCTCCCGGCGCCACGTCTCGCAGCTGCGACAGCTGCGGGCTGATGCCAAGCGGGAACAGCGTCGTCACGATCGCAAAAAACACCAGCGGCTGTATTACTTGACCGCTTTTGCGGAAGGCAAGTTTCAGGTCACGCGACAAAACCAGTCGCGCCGCCTGTAGAGGTGGCGTCATCGGTGTGCGCCGGGCCGGCGCCGCGACGGCTGGACCATGGGATAGTGCGTACTCATTCAAGAGGGCAGCTCTAACCGCATCAGGCCGGGCCCCGAGACTGTCAGCTCATGATGGATGGCTGCCACGACCAGGCCTCCTCGGCCCAGATGCTCTTGTATAAGGTTACCGACAAGGGCCTGGCCTTGTGTGTCAAGGTTCGTCGTCGGCTCGTCAAGAAGCCACAAGGGGGTGGACATCAGCACCAGGCCTGCCAGGGCCGCACGTCGCTTCTGCCCCGCCGATAGCGTCCTGACCGGGCGGTCACGCCAATGGTCTGCTCCTGCCCTCTCGAGCGCGGCGTCGATCTCTGCCACGGCGACCGGTCGACGAACACCGACCCAGAACCGCAGGTTCTCGCGCGGCGTGAGATCCTGCTTTAGCGGTGGTTCGTGACCGATGTACGCAAGATCGGCGTGGTATGCATACATATCGTCGCGGATATCATTCCCGCCCCACGTGACCCGCCCTTCCTCCGGATACATCATCCCGGACAGAGTGCGCAGCAGACTGGTCTTCCCGGTGCCATTGGGTCCCGTGACCTGCAGGCATTCGCCGGCCGTGACCGCCAGGCTCACCCCCCGAAGGACGTGCCGGTCTCCCCGCCAGAGATGCAGGTTTTCCGCTTGGAGCGTGGCGCCAGGCATAGGGGTTCGGGGCTGTTGACCGTGCTGAGCCGCGGGGGCGGCGATGGCGCGAGAGTCTCGCAAATTCAGTGGTTTAGCGCCATCCGGAAATGTGTCTACAGGCAGCGTCACCGGGCCGGTTTCTGTAGAATAGAATTGGTTCGTGCGACCCATGCCTGGGTGGCGAAATCGGTAGACGCAAGGGACTTAAGGCAATTTGAGCACCCGGCTCGGAAACGGCCGGTGTGAATGGGGTCAAAGTCGGTGGAACAGCAGCACGTCAGGGTGGCTTCAATACCGAGCTAAGCCCCGGTCGGCGCCTGCTCCGATATGTCGGAGTGAGCGCGTGGCAATTGGGACACAGGAGTCGCAGGTTGATGAGCCTGTTATCCTGGTTGTCCACTGATGTCGAAGCGCTTCAGCGCACGACGCAGCACATCGTAGTTGCCGCCGTATGGCGCGAGATTGAGACGGGTCAGGACCTGACGCATCGAGGTCGATTCGCCCACGACAGCGGCGAGTCGTTCGCGTATGAATTGGGACCGTTTCATGAGCCGACTCGGGAAAGTGTAGAGACTTGACGGCCCCTGCCTTAACCGTAAACGCGCGCAGGTTTACGGCATGGCAAAGGTAAAGTCCAGACCACAAATGCGGGGCGAAAGCACCGCAGCAGCGAAAGCTGTAGTGGTACGAAAATCCCTCGGGGGCGACCCCATGCCGGTTCGAGTCCGGCCCCAGGCAGATCCGGATAGAGAATTGCCGTGGAGTTGCCACGGCAATTCCTCGGTTGGGAACGTGATGCAATCACCCGCGACGCTCCTCGAATCGCTACGTGACGCGTCAACGTTCGACCAAACTACTTCCCTGCCGGCGGACTGACTCCGGATCGAGTGTTCGTCGTTCGAACATCAGAGTTACCAGCTAGCCGCTCGTCAAGCCGTTACTCTCCAGCAGAAGCCGTGCAATATCAGATGCTTATCGATGCACTCGAATCCTGGTCCGGGCAGTCTCGAAACAACCAGCGTTGCGGACACGTTCCGTAGTCCCCGAACCGGTCAATGCGTAGGAATTCACGTACACGGCCTGCACAAGGGCTTACGATTCGTCGTGCGAACCTTCCTCGTCGCGAGACGTTCTAAGTGCAGGAGGTGGTCCGTCATGAAACACCATATCTCACGCTCTGGCCTGCTGGCCCCGATGGTGGCTCTCGCATGGTTCGGATCGACGGCGGTTCACGCTGCCGAGCCACCGAAGTGCTCATTGAAACTGACCGTACAAGTGTCGGCCGCAGTGCCCGACGCTCACGATGATGGCTTCCTGAGCTCTCTCCTCAGCAACAACCCGGCCTACCGTCTGGACTATCTGAAGCGAGTGGACCCCTCCACGGTGGCGCTGGAGTTGAGCGGTCCCGGCACCGAGGCCAAATGTCAGGAGGTCGTGGCGAGCATGCGCAAAGATGCCCGGATCAGTGCGATCCAGGCCGAGTCCGAAACTGACATCGCAGCGATTTCGGTGGCGGGCGCTCGTGACCAACCCGTCGAGGTTCCGCGTCTTCGCGTAGCGCCAACCGGTGTTGGCTCACTGTACTGGGCGGCGCGCCATCCGTCCGAAGCATGGAAGATTCTCGCACCGGTGTCGGCAGACGACCTTCCCTATACGTACCTCGACATGCAGGGCGAGTGCCACATCATTCGCACCGGTCAGGCCCAGCCGCTACCGTGTTGGTAGAGACTTCCGCCTGAGCTTCGCGGGCAAGGCCTGCCCGCTGCGCACCTATCGCCGGGGTTCTCCTCAATCCGCCGCAGAAATTTCTGCGGCGGTCTTGCGTACGCAACGGCTTGCTGTTAGATCAGCCTCCCTGGATTTTCCGCAAGAAACACGGCCATGAGGCACTCATTTCCTCACGCGTTTTCGAGCTTCATCCAGCCCTGAATCACGCGCCGGACTGAGTGGACGCCAACTCGCGAGGCTTCTACGCTCGAGTCGTGCGAGCACTCGACTTTCCTGCGATGTTTTCGGCTCTTTTCCACCGGCCATCCCATTCTGGTTTCGACGCGCAGCGGTTTTCGCCCTTTTTTCTTAGTTTTGTGCAACGCAATGCATCCTGAAATGGGTTTTGTAGCGACGTCCTTTATCTATCGGCGCTCCTTCAATGGCTAGGAGTGCCACTTGGGAAAGATCTTACGTTCAAGTGGGGACATCGCACTGCGCGCCCTCCTCACCGAGGCGCGGGAAGCGGTGGGGCTGAGCCAGGAGCAGCTAGCCCGCAGATTGAACAAGCCGCAGAGCTACGTTTGGAAGCTCGAGAACGGCGAGCGCGCTCTCGCGTACGCCGAGGCGCCAGCCTACGCGAAAGCTCTGGGATTGAAGTTCACTGAGTTCTCATTGCAATACGCCGCGCTGCTACGCATGCAGACATTGCCCATGAAGAAGCGGCAGAAGGTCAAACCCGCTCCGGATCCCGCGGCTCAAGACTGACCCGGCGCCCCCGGCGATCACGCACCCAGGAGGGACTCATCAGTGACTGACCGATGGAGCACGGCAACCGCAACCGCAATCGATGAGACGGCCGCCAACTGGCTGTTGCGATTGGAAGCCGCGCCCTCCGCGCAGCTACGGGAGGGCTTGCGGAAATGGCTCGCCGCGGACCCGAGGCACGCAGCTGCATTCATCAGACTGCGCTGTGCCTGGAACAGGATCGACAAACTCAGACTACTGCGCCCAACCGACGGCCTCGTGGACGAAGACCTGCTGGCGAAGCTGACGCTGGACCCGTAGCGAGAGAAGACGCGGTGCCGCGGTAAGCGCGGGTTGAGACTATCGTTCACTGCGCCACCCTGCGAATCACGGCGCCATCCAACCCATGATCGGAACCGTGCTGATCGAATTCTTAGGACTTCCCTCGATCACGCGGTCGCTGTAGGAAACGTACACGAGCACGTTGCGCTGTTTGTCGAAGAACCTGACGACGTGCAGTTGCTTGAACAGCAGGCTGCGGCGCTCGTCGAACACCGACTCGCCGTCCTTCAACTCACCGTCGATGCGGATCGGTCCGACCTGACGGCAGGCGATACTGGCATCACTGGTGTCCTCAGCGATCCGCAGCCCGCCCTTGACGCCTCCGGTAATGGCTCGGCTGATGTGGCAGGCGACGCCGTGGACCTTGGGGTCGTCGAATCCGTCAACGGCGATGCGGTCGTTGGGGCCCAGCCAGCGGAATCGGGTACTGACCTCCCCCGTCGCTCCCCTCTCGGGCCGTGTCCAGACCCACAGGACTACCAGCAATAAGAGCGCCACCAACACTGATACGGCCCAGAGTGCTATCTTTCGCATCATCGATCCTCGGCTTCCAGCACAACAGGGACTGTACCCTAACCCCGCGGCAGACTGACCGTGCCCCGACTCCGGCGCCACGCCGCTGGCGGAGCGCCGAACTCGCGGCGAAACGCCCGGCTGAACGCCGTGTCGGTCTTGTACCCGACGTCTTCGGCAATACGCGTCAGCGGCGCACTGCTGTGGCTCAGGAGATTGGCGGCCAACAACATTCGCCACTGAGTGAGATACTGCATGGGTGAGCTGCCCACGAGGTGCTGAAAGCGCTCGGCGAGAACCGAGCGCGAGCTCCCGGCAGCGCGCGCCAGTTCCTCCAACGTCCAAGGATGTGCGGGACGCTTGTGCAGAGCACCCAACGCTCCCCCGACGATCCGGTCGCCAACCCCGGCAAGCCAACCCGTCCGCGCCGCCCCCTGCTCGTTCATGTACAAACGCAGCACCTCGATGAACAGGACTTCGGCCAACTTGGCCAATACCCCTTCGCCCCCTGGCCGCGGAGAGCGAGCCTCGGCGAGTGCGTAGCGCAGCGAGGCTTCCAGCCAAAGGCCTGCGTTGGATCCGCGGACGTTCACACGCACGATCGGCGCAAGACCGCCCAATAGCATCCTGGCCAGACGACCATCGCAGGCCAGATAGCCGCACACCAGCCGGGTCGCCGTACCGCCACCGCCGTAGGTCAAGTACCTGGGCCGCCGTGCGAGAACCTTCTCGAGTCTCGCGCCGCCCGTCGCGGGCTGTATTCCGGGTTGCGAGGTCATCAAGTGAGCATCACCGTGCGGAAACAGAACCACGTCACCCGCGTTCAACAACAGGGGCGGCTGACCATCGAGCTGTACATAGCACTCCCCCTGCGTGATGAGATGAAAGATCACCAACCGCTCTGCGCCCGGCTCGAGCAACGGCGCTGCGCGATCCGCGCTGGGTGACCTGTAACACCAGGGTGCTGTGAATCGTGCGTGAATGAAGATCGCGCCGACGAGCTTCACGACTCGCAGAGTTTCCGATAGGGCGTCCATTACTTCGGCTCCACTTCTATCTGCACCGTGAGGGGCACGGCAGCTCGCACGGCATTGGGAATCGGCGAGCAGTTCACCGCCTTCTCCACCAGTGCCCGCAGTGCTTCAGCGCTCGCGCCGCGAGCGGCAATCTGCACCTCCATGCGCATGTCCGTAGGACAAGCCGAGACAACCGTGCCGTCGGAATCGGGCATGCCGAACAGTCCGCGCGTGTCCGAACGGCTGACCAACCGAATGTCGAGTCGACTCAACTCGATCCCCCGCTCCGCCGCCGCCAACGCAATACTGGTCGTGGCACACGAGGCGATCCCGGCCCGGAACAGCCACCCCGGTGTCACTTCCCGACCCTCTCCTCCCAACTCCTGCGGCATGTCGGTCGTCACCTGCATGCCGTTCGGATGAGTCGACACCACACGCGTGCCTTCTTTCCAACTCGCGCTGGCCAGCGTGTCCTCGTGCAACCCGACGTCGGGACGTCTGCGCAGCACTGTTTGGACGCGCTCGATGGCTGCCGCGATCTTGTCCAGGGTCATGACACTCCGGCGGTAAGGCCGGCCTCTTTGGGAAGCGGTTGCAAGCGATTGTGGACCCGGCGGCCGAGTCTGGCCAAGAGCCGCTTGGACGGTCCCGGCAGGCCTGGACGCCGGGACAAGAACTCCGGACGGCCCGCTAACCCGACGGGGATCGTCGAGGAAATCACGGACGGCGGGTCAAAAGGCGCCGACGGGCAGTCAGGACGCCCGGGGCGGCGCTGCGGCTCAATGCGGGCCACGCGGGGCATGGTGCTCCGGGAGCAAATCGACATGAACGCAAACGTCCTCATCGACTTCAATGCCGTCAAGGCTCGCCAGCAGGGTGCCTGGGCCAGCGGCGACTACGCCGTCATCGGCACGACACTGCAACTCGTCGGCGAACAACTAGCCGAATCCTGCGATCTGCGCTGGGATGAGAAGGTCCTCGACGTCGCGGCCGGCAACGGCAATGCCACGCTCGCCGCAGCGCGGCGCGGATGTCAGGTCACATCGACGGACTACGTCTCCGCTCTGCTCGATCGTGGAGCGGACCGGGCGAGAGCCGAAGGGCTGCGCATCGACTTCAAGGTCGCGGACGTCGAGGCGCTACCGTTCGAGAACGAGAGCTTCGACGCTGTGGTATCCACGTTTGGCGTCATGTTCGCGCCCGATCACGCGACCGCCGCCGCCGAGATGGCGCGCGTATGTCGTCCAGGTGGACGAATTGGACTGGCCAACTGGACAGCGGCTGGGTTCATCGGACAAGTCTTCAAGACATTGGGGCGCTACATACCGCCGCCCGCAGGCGTGCAATCCCCCTCACTCTGGGGCGACGCGTCACACCTGCGCTCACTGTTCGGCCAGCAACTCGCCTCGATCGTCGTGACGCCGCGCGAATTCAACTTCCGCTATCGATCGGCGGAACACTTCATCGAAGTGTTCAAGAGCTGGTATGGCCCCATCCACAAGGCGTTCGGGGCGCTTCCGGCCGAAAAGTCTCAGGCGCTCGAGCGCGATCTCCTGGCGCTTCTCAACAGCCTCAACCGCGACGGGAACCGGTCGTTGGTGGTGCCGAGCGAGTACCTCGAGGTGGTAATCACCCGGAAATAAGCCGGCTCTTGGACGGTCGGGCCAGCGGGTCTTCCCACTCTGCGGCCCGGCCGTACAATCGGCCGGCAACAAGGGCGACTTCCATGCGCATTCGGTCATTGGCACTCGGGGCCGGCGTTGCCGCGCTCATCAGCACCGCCTCCGTCATCCACGCACCTGCGGTTGCCGCGAATGCCGCAGCCTGTGACGGTGCTTGCCTGACGGGAATCGCTGAAAAGTATCTGGCCGGCCTGCTGGCTCACGATGCTTCGAAAGCGCCGATCGCCAAAGGGACGCGCTATTCCGAGAACAACGTCGATCTGCCGTTGCCAGACGGCCTGTGGCGGACGGTCGACAGTCTCGGCAAGTACCGGCTGTATGTTCCCGACCCGAAGGAAGGCTCGATCGGCTTTTTCGCCAAGGCGACCGAGCAAGGCGCGCCCGTATTGGTGGCGACACGCCTCAAGGTCGTGAACGGCCAGATCACCGAGATCGAGAGCATCGTTCCGCGGTTGGGAGCGACGGTTGGCGGCGGCCCGAGTTCGACGCCGCGAGTCGATCAACTGGGCGATGCTCCCCGGAAGCAGTTTACGACCCCGCTACCGGCGGACAAGCGGCGCTCGCGCGAACAGATGATCAAGATCGCGAACACCTACTTCACGGGCATCGAAACCAACACCGGCGACAAGCCGCCCGAATTTGCCAAAGACTGTCTGCGGCTCGAGAACGGCTCCCAGACCAGCGGACTGCCCACGAAGGAAGGTGCGACCCCGGGCTCCGCGAACTTCGGCTGCATTGAGGCCTTCCGTCTTGGTTACTATCGCGAGGACACACGGCTGAGGAACCGGCGTGTGCTCGCCATCGACGAAGAGCATGGCCTGGTCTACACGGGCATGTTCATCGATCACGACGCGACCCTTCATTCCTACAAGCTCAAGGACGGCCGCACGAACACGAACAAGAACACGGCCGCCTGGACCTGGGCAGCGCAGGAGCTGTTCCAGATCGATGCGGAGGGCAAGATCAGTCAGGTCGAGGCGGTACTGCTGAGTGTGCCGTACGGGATGCGGCCCGCGTTCGGCACGGGCGTGCATCTGCCGAGCCCTGCCGCGCAGAAGGACGGCTTCAAGGAATACTGATCGTGCCGGGTGCGCGGCGCCTGTGGCCCCGCCACTTCAGACCTCGATTTTCGAGAACCGCCAGGTCCCCACGCCCACCAGGACAACGGCCAGGCAGATCAGCACCGCCGCATCCAGGGGCGCCCCGAAGTGCGACTGTGCGATCAGTGAGCTGCGCAGTCCGTCGACTCCGTAGGCCAGCGGGTCGACCTTGGTGACGACCGACAACGCGGCGGGCAGGCCGTCGAGCGGATACATCGCGCCGGACAGGAAGAACAATGGCATGACCAGAAAGTTCATCACCATCTGGAAGCCCTGCATGTCTTTCAGCATCGAGCCGACAGCCGTTCCCAGCGCGGAAAACACCAGCGCGATCAGGAACAGAAAGCCGATGGCCGCGGGCAACAGCGCCGGATTGGCTACGCGAAAGCCGGCGATCAGACAGACGATCGTGACCAACAACCCCTGAATCAGGGACACTGTCGCGGCTCCGCAGGTGCGGCCGAGCGCCACGTAGAGTCGCGGCACAGGGGCGACGAGGGTCTCTTTGAGGAATCCGAACTGTCGATCCCAGAGCAGGCCCATCCCCGAGAACACCGACGAGAACAACACCGTCATGGCGATGATGCCCGGAGCGACGAACTGGATATAGCTGCCGCGGCCGGCCTGGCGGAACACTGCGCTCATGCCGAACCCCATCGCCACCAGATACAACACCGGCTGCCCCAGCGAGGCAATGATCTGGACCTTCGAGCGCAGGTACCTTCGCAGCTCGCGAAGCCACATGATGTAGATGGCTGACATTGGCTAGCGTCTCCACATCCGCGCCGCAGCGCGCATCATGTCGGCCGCACCGGCGGTCTCTTCGCGAATCGCCGTCCCGGTGAGGGCGAGGAAAACCTCCTCGAGGGTCTCCTTCTGCGTCTGGTGCTTGAGCTCCTGGGACGTGCCCATGGCAACGAGCTTGCCGTGGTCGATGATGCCGATGCGTCCGGCTACGCGATCGGCCTCATCCATATAGTGCGTCGTCAAAAAGACCGTCACGCCCTCTTTCTGGCTGAGCTCCTTCACGTAGCTCCACAATTGATTGCGGGTCTGCGGATCCAGACCCAACGTGGGCTCATCCAGAAACAGGATTCGCGGCGTGTGCAAAAGCCCGCGGGCGATCTCCAGGCGCCGCCGCATCCCCCCGGAGAACTGCATCACGATGCCGTCCTTCCGGTCCCACAGGCCGAAGGCCTTGAGCAGAAGTTCGGCACGCTCGCGTCGGATCTTGCGCGGTACCCGGTAGAGAGCACCGTGGAGTTCCATGTTCTCCCAGGCCGAGAGCTGCGAATCCAGGCTCGGGTCCTGGAACACGATGCCGAACCGGCGCCGCACCTCGTAGGGATGCTTCACGGGATCGAGGCCGTCGATCTCGAGCTTGCCGCTGGTTGGCACCAGCAGCGTGGTCAGCATCTTGATAGTGGTGGTTTTGCCCGCACCATTGGGACCGAGAAAGGCGAAGATCTCGCCGGCCCCGACGGTGAAGGAAACGTTATCGACCGCAGTGATTTTGTCAAACTTGCGGGTCAGGGCTTCGGCGTGGATCATGGTGTACGAAGCCTAAGGTATTACCCTGGGTCAGGGTCAATCTCGACCTGACTGTTTTTCGTTTTCGAGGAGAGTTCGATGCCCCTGCCCGTGCGCTCCGGCAATCCCGGCCTGAACGACAAGACCTTCTCCAACCTCCCCCGCGCCAGCGTCGCGGAAGGACGGATGACGCTGAACGGAACGATCAACAAGTCGTTCCTGATGCTGGTCGTCCTGCTGGCAACCGCGCTGTTCACCTGGTCGCAGTTCCTCGAGAGCAACGGGGACCCTGCCAGCGTGTCGACGTGGATGCTGGTCGGTCTGGTCGGTGGGCTGGTCACCTCCCTGATCATCATCTTCAAGATGACCGCTGCGCCCTATCTCGCGCTGCCGTACGCGGCATTGGAGGGACTGGCCATCGGCGGGATCTCGGCAATGTTCGAGCGTCGCTTCCCGGGCATCGCCATCCAGGCCGTCGCACTGACGTTCGGAGTGTTGGCGGTACTGTTGATTGCCTTCCGCGCCGGAGTAATCCGCGTCACCCAGACGTTCCGTTCAATTGTCGTAGGCGCAACGGGTGCGATCGCGTTGGTGTACCTGGTCTCGATGGTGCTCGGCTTCTTTCACGTCAATACCCCATTCCTGTACGACTCCTCGCCCCTGAGCATCGGCATTTCGCTGTTCGTCGTGGGCATCGCGGCACTGAACCTCGTGCTGGACTTCGACATGATTCAGACGGGCGTCGCACAAGGGGCCCCGCGCTATATGGAGTGGTATTCGGCGTTCGGGTTGCTGGTCACGCTGGTGTGGCTGTACCTGGAAATCCTGCGCCTGCTCGGCAAGATGCGCGACTCCCGGTGAACGCCGCCTAGGGAGCCGCATTGCGCTGGCGTCTCCTGGCAGTTGCGGTCGCAGCCGCAGCCTACTTCTGGCTGCGGTTGGGCGGCCCGACTTCACTTCCGAAGGGCGACGCATCCGGCGATTGGGGCCCCGCCGCGGCGCCCAGCTCCGGCGGTCCTCTCGCGGGCCAGACTTCCGACGGGGGCGCCCGCCCAACCTGCGACAATCAGCAGATCTCCCGCGCCTTCCAACAGCACCAGAGCCGGGTTGAAGTCTGCGGCTCCGGTGTCGTCAGTCGCGTCCTTCCCGACGACACCGAAGGCTCACGGCATCAGAGGTTGATCGTGAGCATCGGGTCGGGACACACGCTCCTGATTGCCCACAACATCGACCTCGCCCCCAGGATCGACTGCGCCCAGAGCGGCGCCAGAGTCGATTTCCTCGGCGAGTACGAATGGAACGAACGCGGGGGCGTGGTCCACTGGACTCACCGGGACCCTTCTAACCGGCATCCTGCTGGATGGTTTCGGTGCGACGGACGAGTCTTCCAGTGAGGTCGCTGACCACGGCCCACACAAGGTCCGCGCACCACGCGGAGTCTGCGTGGAGGATTATCACGGAACTTACTGATTTTGTTTGATATTTCTGGTGCGATTCGCGTTGGGACGGAGTAGGATGCCGGCCATAGAAGGCACACGAGTCAGGAGGACTCACCATGGCACTTCCCGCGACCAAACAGGATTATCCGGAGGACCACCCGATGGAGGGTCGAATCGCCAGGTTGGAAACTCATACAGAGCACATCCTGATGGACGTTTCGGAGCTGAGAGTCGACGTTCGACGGCTGGACGCCAAGATCGACGCGGTCAATCAAGCGCTGACCGGCAAGATCGACGCGCTCAATCAGGCGCTGACCGGCAAGATCGATGGCGTGAAGGACTCGGTGACAAGTCTGGCGATGACGCTGGAACGGGCTATACGCAAGATTACGATGTGGGGGCTCGGCCTCTTCATCACTCTGGGCGTGGGCCTGCTGACCGTGATCGCGCGCAGCTTCCACTGGATCTGACGCGCCCCACGGCCGGACCGCGGGGCCGGCCGGCGCTCAATGCGCCGGCGCCACCGTCTTGCTCCGCCGTCCGCGGGTGCGCTTATCCTCGGTCGTGGCCTCGGCCACCGGAGCTGCGGCGCTGTCGGCCTGAGCCATGGGGACCGGCTGTTGAGTCAGCGCCACCGCCAACACCTCATCGATCCACTTCACCGGCTTGATCTCCAGATTCCCCTTGATGTTGTCCGGGATCTCCACCAGATCCTTCTGATTCTCATCCGGGATCAACACCGTCTTGATCCCACCGCGATGCGCCGCCAGCAACTTCTCCTTCAGGCCCCCGATCGGCAGTACCTCACCCCGGAGCGTGATC
>DASYDM010000044.1:0-281446 GCA_036499585.1 Steroidobacteraceae bacterium | reverse complement strand
CAGAACCACCCGCTCTCTTCGCCTCACCGACGAGGGCCGCGCTTACGTAGAGCAGGCGCGGCGCGCGCTCGAGGCCGCCGCCCAGGCAGAGCAGGTCATCGCTGCCGCCAAACGCAAGCCGGTCGGAGTTTTGCGCGTCACGATGCACGCGGCGCTGGCCAGCATGATCTTCGAGCCGGTTGTCCGGCGGTACATGGCGAACAACCCGGACGTCTCCGTCCACATCGATACGTCGATGCGCCGGATCGATCTCGCACGCGAAGGCTTCGACCTCGCAGTACGCACCGGCATCGGGCCTCTCGCGGAATCATCGTTTATCGCCCGAAAGATCGGTATGACGTCCAGCGCATACACCGCGAGCCCGCGGTGGGTCGCGACCCAGGGCCGACTGAGGCGCCCTGAGGACCTGACCCATCACCCGACTATCGTCATCGACAAGGACGGCCCGCATGAGTGGCCGTTCGTCGTGAACGGGCGCACGCGCGCCGTCCCGATTCGTCCTCGGCTCATCGTCAGTACCTTCGACCTTGGCGTGCGCGCCGCGGTTGCGGGGCTCGGCGTCCTTCGTTCGCCCGAACACTTCGTCGAGTCGTCTGTCGTTGCGAAGACCCTCGTCCCGGTTCTTGCCGAGTGGACGCCGCCGCCCGTGGAGGTCTACGCCGTGTTTCCGAACGGAGGCGCACTTGTGCCGAAGACGCGCGTCTTCATCGATGCGCTGACGACGTGGTTCGAAAAGCGGAGGCAGCGCCTGGTTCGATGAAGGCCTTGGGGCTTAGGCCACGTTCACGGTAAGCGTCTGCTCCAGACGGCTGCGAAAGGGTGAGTGGCTGCCAACAACGATGGGGCACAGAGTTGCAACTTTCCCGTGGTGGGGCGAAAAACTGCTTTTTTTGCAGAACCGGTTCAAGCAAGGGAAACGTATGGCGACATCACTCTACGACCTCAGCGTGCCGACCGTCCTGCAGACCGTGAGGGCCGTCGGGGCTTCCTCGATCGCACAACCAAGCACTGCGGC
This sequence comes from Steroidobacteraceae bacterium, assembly GCA_036499585.1. Lineage (GTDB taxonomy): Bacteria > Pseudomonadota > Gammaproteobacteria > Steroidobacterales > Steroidobacteraceae > 13-2-20CM-66-19. The sequence continues at coordinate 280,431 of DASYDM010000044.1, read as the reverse complement.
GAGACCGGCGCAGATCCGGACGACTTCGTGCACGCCAGGCTTTTCGACGATATGGCACCCTTCCATTTCCAGATCGAAGCGGCGTGGCACCATTCCGTGTGGGGGCTGGAGGCCGTGAAGACCGGCGTGTTCGCTCCGCCCGAGAGGATCTTGAAAGTGTGCACTTTCAAGATGAAGCGGGAATATCAGGGTGAGAAGTTCGGCGAGCAGTTGCTGAAGAAGATCCTCTGGTTCGCTCAGGGTAATCGGTAACCGGGTGGTCCGAAGCAGGAATTCCTCATCAATTTGCTGAAGGCCTTCGGCTTCACGATCACGCGTGAACGGGAGAACGGCGAACTCCTTATCGAGAAGGCGATTGTGTCGGTTGAGACACCGGTCGCACTGAACGGCGGGTTGCAGCCACTCGCGCGACATGCAGGTCTACCCGCGGTTCTATGACGGCCCCGAGGTAGGGAAGTACGTTATTCCCATCCGGGGGGGAATTTCATACGACACTGTTCCCGGAGATTGCCGAAGCTGCTCCGCTACCGCTGTTTGGGGATGAGCGATTTCTGATCGGGCTCTAACGGGTCGCGCGATCGCACGCCAGGCAACACGATTCGTAAGGTCTATGTGTGTCGCTCCCCCACCCGTACGGCTGGGGCAGGGGACCTGCTGTTGTTCTACCTGTCCAAGACGCCTGAGCTACTGCGGTCTCAGAGTCTGACCACCGTATGTGTCATCGAACAGATGCAGCTCGCCGCAAGCAGCAACGATCTGACGCGGATGGTTGGACGACGGTCAGTGTATTCTCAGGAGAGTTTGCAGGCGTGGCAACCCACCGATCTGTCGCCGGTGTTGGTCATCGACTTCGTGCTCTGCGGTCAGTTCGATCCGTATGTCACACTTGCTGAGCTTATGAAAAACGAGATCTTCTGCGGTCGTCTCCCAATGTCCATTAAACGTTTATCGGAGACTCAATACGATGCGTTGCGACGCAGAGTCCAAATTAATTACGCATAGAAACAACGAATGAGCCGTTCAGTAACAGTCATGGTCTGTGGGATTTCCGGTGTCGGAAAGACTCACCTCATAGCGAAGGTGCTGAATCGGTTTCCGGATGCGGTCACGTGGCGTGCGAGTGAGATCATTGGTGAAGCACGGAGGACCTCTGACGCAGAACGCTTGCGGAGCTTGCCATCGGACGAAATCGCTCGGAGTCAGGAGCTCCTGGTCGAAGGATATGGGCGTCGCGCGGCCTCCGGGTCAGGGCGGCTAGTGATTCTCGACGCTCACGCGGTTCTCGACACTGACGCAGGCCTCTACGATATCCCGGTAGATGTCGTTTCCCGCCTCGCACCGAGTGGGTTGGTACATGTGGAGGATGAGGTCCATCGGGTAGCCAGCCGCCGTGAGGCTGACGCGAGTCGCCCGCGGCCACGACGAACGGCAGAGCAGCTAATCGAATATCAGAACCGCTCCGTTCGCGTGTGCTCGGCCTTCGCTAGCGCGCTGGGGATACCGCTGAGTCGACTACGCTCGGGCGACGAGAGCAGTTTCGTGGAGGCGATCTCATCTGCCGCGGCGCGAGTAGCCCGAGCCGACCGACCGAGATAATCCAGCTGCCATCACGGGGGGAGCGCCGCGTCACACTGAGTTGGCGGGGAGGGCCAAGCTGACACCTCCCGGGCATCAACTTTAGTGCCGCTTGGTACTCAACTTTGCGCCCAAGAACTGGAGCACGCCTCAAGGCCGGTACAAAATACGTAATTTACCATAATATACATTATGCGAAGTGTGCATATAGTGGCTAGATAGAGATGTCCGCTTCTAGCTAGATACAGATGTCCGTCCGGGTCGTGGATTGGAGGACGCTCACAAGCCTTCGCGGGCAATTGGGGGCGTCCCATGCGACAGCAACTGGCCACGGTGACAGTCAGCATGCGAGAGCTGGATCGGTTGAAGATCATCCAGGCGGTCGTGGATGGTGAACTGCGATCGACCCAGGCGGCCGAGCGCTTGCACAACGAGATGCCGCGCCTCTGCACCATCTCGAGCGCTCTCCATCTGCGTGAGATTGCCGTATTCATCAGGCTTTGGCATACGCATCCCGCAGCAAATCGTTTCCGAGGCTTAAGTGAAGCGCCATCGCACTCTGCATAGCGCTGTGCGTGATGTTCACCACCCACTTCCGCGCCGCAGGGTCCGTCGGCACCTGATCGCAGGCGAGACTCAACATCCGCAGCGACGCGAGCAAGTCTTCCCGCTCATCGGTTCGAAGCCAGGCGATATTCATAACGGCGATTTGATCCGTTGTTCCTGGCGGTTTGAGATTCCAACATTCAAATGCGGAAAGCGCGACATCTTGTATTACTCGATCGGGTCGGGCCGATCACGTTGAGGTTCTCGTGGAACAGGTTGCCGCGCTGCCGAGGCAGTTACGGAGCGATTCGCGCGCATTTCCCTTCAACATCTGAAATAGTGTCAAGACGCCCCTGGATGCATTGCCCTTTGATTGGTAAAGGACTAAAAGTCGACTCAGGGGCGTGGGGAGCGATCAATGGAACACTCAGACGCAGATCAGGGAGCGGGCCAGTGAAGTACATAGTCAGCGCGCTTGTTGTATTGCTCGCAGCCAGCCCGGTCTACGCGGGCGACCTCTGCGAAGCGAATTCATTCACGAAGTCCCAAGCCACGCAGGGAAAACTGGAATACAACTCCAGTTGCGGACTCTGTCATCTCTACAATTTGAAAGGCAGAGTCCCGGGCGAATCTCAGAGTGAAACGCCTGATGTCCGCATCCTGGACGCCCACTACACCAAGACGCTCGACGACAATGGCGGTGTGACTCCCCCGCTGGTGGGCCAGAAGTTTTTGGGGAAATGGAAGGACCAGAAGGCCTTCGTGGACCGGATCAGTACGGCCATTCAAGGCTTCCCGCCGAAGAACTACGCCAAGTTTGATTCTGATATGCGAATCGCCGCGTACATTCTTTACAAGACGTGTGGAAAGGTGGGCGAGCGATCCAAGTCATCGCTTGTTCTACCATCGGATCAATCGATCAGGCCTGCATCGGCTCATACCAACGTGCGTTTGTCCGCTGTAGCGCTAGCCTCAGTAAAGCCATAGACCTTGCCGTCATCGCCCAGGGCGATGCGATACTGATGAACGTCGTTCTCGTGCTGAACCTGGTAGATGTCCCATCCCTGATTGCTGACGCGCACAAACTCGATCGACACGATCGCACCGAAGTGCTGACCAACAATCTGCCAATACGGCAGCTGCCCACGGGCGACCTGTGCAAACTCCGGGCTCATCCGGTCAAAGTCGGGCTGACCCGCCCTGCCCCTATCAAGCATTTGGCGTAGCGCCTCTTCGCTGCCCGGCGTTGGAATGCCGTCCTTGATTCGGTTCGCGATAGCCTGCTTGATGACCTTCGCGGTTTCCGCGTCGGTCCTTTCCAATCGAAGCGCGATGCCACGCTGCCAGATCACCAGCCGCTTGGCGGCTCCCTCTTCGATCTGGGCGAAACACAGCACAAGGTCGAACTTTGGGAGGGCGAAATCCGCATCACCGGTCTGCTCGAGCTCCAGCGCCGGCTGACCGATGGGCTCCAGGACCACCTTGGTGTTCTGACGTGTGAACGTAGACACCCCCAGTGCGCGATTGCGGAGATAGTGGCCGACGTAGCGATCCAGCGTTGACGCGTCGGGTGCGACTTGTTCATCGTCAATGGAAGTCGCGGCATCAGCGGTAGATGCGATCATTTCAAAACTCCTGATGAGAGAGCACAGCTCCTCGACCGACAATGAGCGGCCTGTCTGCAATTGATGTAGCGCCGCCTCGGCAACGGCGTGGCCACGTTCCGCTTCGGTGCGGCGCTGTTTCCAAGTGGTGAGTTGCAGTTCCAAAAGCTGACGCAAAGTAGGAGACGATCGCCGGCGCGTCAGGTCGCGAATCTGACTCAGGGTCAAACCCAGGACCTTGAGCAGGCCGACTTCGTTGAGCTTGAGCAATTCCTCGTCGCCGTAGCGGCGCCACCCGGCCGCCGAACGCCCCGGCGTGATTATCCCGTAGTTCTCATAGACACGCAGTGCACGTACCGTGAGTCCGGTGCGCAACGCGCACTCCGCCGCGGTCAGCCAGGTCGTAGTCGCTTCGTTCATTGTTGAAGCCACTCTACGGTGTGACCATAGGTACGGTGCAAGAGGTTTGCGCGGGTACGCGCCAAGCCTCCTGCCTCGCGACCCGGATCGCATACAGAACACTCGATCAGGTTGATATAAAGGGTTCCCGCCTGCCTGCGACTACCGCGTTCGGTGGCGCGGTACTTTCTTCTAGAACCAGCCCCCTAAGTTCACTGTTTTGCGGAATGCGCCGGACGTGAATGCGGACAACGCGGATTCCGGCCGCCTTCAATACAGAGTCCTTCTTCACATCGCGTCGCCGCGCATCGACCCTCTCGTGCGATGCGTCATCTAACTCCACGACTGCGCGTACGGATCCATCTCTACCGCATACCACGAAGTCGGCGCTCAGCCGGTCGAATCGGTTTCGAATCCCCTGACGACCTGGGACGTTGTTGACCTCAACGAGGCTACCAACCTGCACCTGTGGAAATACCAGCCACTCCGGCAATGCTTCGATGAGCCGGCCGTACGCGATGAATTCCGGCTTCGACATGACCGGCCGGGCGTGGACGGGCCAGGTCGCACCGCCGGCACTCGTCTTTCGACGGGCACTGGCGATCGCCGCAATTGCCAGGACGGCAGCTGCGACGACGATGGGTAGGAGCACGGAAGAACTCATCGAACGATCCTCCTTGTCGAGCGAACTCCAAGTCTCGCACCCTACCCCCCGGATGTTTGAGCGCTGCCGCACACATTCGGTCATTCCCGCCACCCAGCCGCCGACGGCTGAACGTCAGCGCGATGGCGAACCGGCGTGTTAGCCGGCCGGCGAGCGCGGCAGGAATTGGCAGGCCCCGGCCGGCGGCCCGCGTGCATGATGTTGGCTATCGCGCGGGAGGAGGAGCGCTGGTAGCCGGTAGTCCCAGGTAGTGGCGAAAAAGAGCAACAGCGCGGTTGATGAAGGACTTGTCGTGGCCGTTCGCGAGGAAAGTCGCGGGAACCACACGAGTGATCGAGTAGTAGGACCAGACGCCCGGCGAGAGTTCGTTCAGGAAGTACAATGTGCGGAGACTTTTGGGTCCGTAGAGCGTAAGGCCCCACTTCTTAACCGGATCGATGTTGGTTGTGTCTACGACAATGTGACCGGCAGGTCCGACGGCCAACTGCATACTGTAGTTGATGGCAAGATCGGATCGTGAGTCGGCAACTCGGTAATAAAGCGAAGTCCCGGCGGTGAGATCCACATCCGAGTAGTCCGCGCGCGGTGTCACTGCGTTCGCCGACTCCGTCGCGTACGCCGAGGACACCAAGGCCCGCCAAGCTTGATCCGTCGTCGACCAATACCACGCGGAACGCAACTGAGAAATGGCCCCGAATCGCTCGATCAAGGCCTTCTCGTCAAATGAGGTCCGCACCACTGCGGCGACTGTGACCCACATGGATTTGGTTTGTGGCTCTGCGAAGCAGGCGGCGCCGCTTAGTGCAACCGCGCGGTTAGCGTCGTGAGTAGCCTCAACTTTTGGGGGCGCATCCAAAGCCGGGTAGTCGGGGCGGCTAGTGGCGTGCGCACAAGGCAATTCCGCTGCGACGGTGGGCGTATGAACGAGCGCCATCGCTACAATCAAAGCGCTCACCCGAAGGGCCTGACAAGCATGATGCCGCGTCATCACGAGCTAGCTTAAGCTGGCGCGGGCATGTTCGTTGGTTTTTCGTTTGGCTCGCGTGCGAGCAGGGCGTCGCATCGAGATCAGAGGTTGAGTCAGGCGCTGCGTGCGCCGCGTCCGTCACGCAGCGCGGGTCGCGTTCGATGACGGTACTCACGCGAAGCGGTTATGCACCGGTTCTGTGGATAAGGGGCGCGGATGCGACGCTTCGAGGAATTAGAACCCGAACGTGAAAGCCACCGCCGGGCGGAGACTTGACGACCATCGCCCCGCCAACGGCGTGAACCCGCTCACGGATGCTCCACAGCCCGAAAGCGGGACCGCCTGAGTTCATTTCCGATCGTGCGCCCTCGCCATCGTCGCTGACACGCAGTGCGAGGCGCGAACCCTGCGTCACCAAAGACACGCGGACGTGTGAACCGGGAGCGTGTTTGGCTACGTTCTGCAGACACTCCCGGATGATTCGGAAGAGGAAGACATTCGTGTCGGAGTCGAGGTCGAGCTCGGGATGCTCGAGGGTGACGCGCATCTTGCCGGACGATTGATATTGGGCAGCCAGCCAGTTCAGGGCGGCGGCGAGCCCGAAGTCGTAGAGCCCGGGAGGACTCAGGTCTACGATCAGTCCGCGCGTGCTGGCCTCGATCTGCTGGGTGAGGCTTCTGGACTCGCGCAGCAACGCGTCGGCGTCGGTCGCTTTTCCGGCGATCATGAGATCGAGATTCATGGCCAAGCCGCTCAGCATCTGGCCGACACCGTCATGCAGATCGACAGCTACTGCACGTCGTGCTCGCTCCTCGGCGCTGGTGAGTTCGAGCGCATATCTCCTGAGTCTGTCCTGCTCCCTGCGCAGCCGTTCGGTGGTATTGATCAGGGATGTGACGTCCGCGGCCACACCCCAGATGCGCAGGAGATGCTGCTTCTCGATCACGCCTGCGAACGAGGCCCAAAGCACCCGGTCCCCGGTTGCGGATTTCAGGGAAAATCGCAACTGCTCCATCGAGTACGTCTGCTTCGCCGCCTGCCGCAGATGCCCGAGATAGATCGCGAACCAGGGCACTTCGTGCCGCATACCCCGGATATCATCGGATAGACCGCCCTCCTCTCCTCCTAGCGCTCGGTAAGCGAGGTTGCATTCGGCTATGTATGCATGCTTCTTCAGCCATTCGATTTGTTGGTCGACAGATAGTGAGAGCGGCAGTGGTTCGCGCAGCTCAACCCTCCACACCGCTTCGGAGCTATGTGCAACGAACGCGCGGTAGCGCCCTTCACTGAGCGTTAGCCTGTCCACAGTGCGCTTCATTTGGAGCAGCACGGTCGAAAGCATGAAAGTGAATGCCACGGCGGTCGCAAGGAAGCATTGCGCGTTCACCGTACTACCCAGCGCGTCCCCGCTTGTTGCGAACAGGCTCGTTCCATGCGCTGTCAGGTAGGCGGCCAACAGTGCGCTGACCGCGGCTCCCAATGTGGACCACCGTGGTGGGAGTCGAAAGGCGCACACGACCAATAGGACGATGAGCAGGTAAGGCTGTCGAAAAAATGCGGCATCGCCGCCAGGGGCGGAGAAGACCCATGCCGTGACAGCGATCAGGGCTGCCGTGACAATCCACGCCTCGCTGCGCCGAGTGTTGACGACGGAAAGGTCCGGGGTCTGCAGACGTACGGCCCAGGTCAGGATCACCGGTATCACTGCGAAGCATCCGAGTACATCTGCCGCCCAGGCCGACTGCCAGTTCGCCAGGAAGGTCGAATGCGAGCCCGTTTCCTGTACACAAAATGCCGCAGCGGCGGAGCTCGCCACCGCACCTACTGCGACGGCGCCGAAACCCGCAAGGACCTGCCGAATACGGGGCAGCGCCGGGGCAGCTACTGCACGACGGCCGATGATGGCGCTAGTCGATGCCCCGACGGCGGGACCCAAAGCCAACAGCAGCCAAACTGAAGGGTTCAGGCGAGCTTCGTACACACTCGCCAGCAGTAGATCGATCGTAATCTGCGCCGCAAGCCACGCACCCCAACGTTTGGGTCGTGAGAACCAAAGCGCCGCCACGAGCAGTCCCGTTCCGGGCCGCACCAGCGCGAGGCCTTGGGTTCGCGTGAGATCCCTCGCAAGAAACTCCGCGAGGAAGTAGGCCGCGGCAAACCCAAGCCATACGAGAATGAAACGGTTGGGGTCGGGAAGCGTAGCGGATGCGATGACCGCCTCGCCGCTGGGGCTCCTTTCCTGGCTCATAGCCACTGCCATGAACGTCCCTCCTCCTGAGGTCGATTCCCGCGACTCAGGTTGATCGGATCTTACAGAATCCCCGCGCGCTGCGCGTACAGTCGGATCGCCGGTTCCTGGTTGCGGTGCGGCAGTGACATGGCGCGCCGGGCGGTCCAGGGTGACGGCCCAGCCGGGGATCGGCGGTGGATCGCTGCCTACGCTTCCTTCATGCGAGCGCTAATCAGTTTGCGTATCAGCTCCGTGGGTAGAGGTTCGTCCGCAGAGAAATGCAGCGAACTCTTGGTTTGCTCGTATCGAGTCAGTGAGCGCGCGAGCGTTTTCAGCGTGGTGCCGCTGAACGGAAAATAGGAACAGCCCTTGGCTCGCGCGCAGAACCCTGCGACGACCACCCCATTCAAGCGGAATGCCGGTATCCCATAGCTGATGCACTCGTCGGCATCAGGAACGATCGACAAAATGGTCCGGCGCAGCGCTTGCAGCAATCGCCGGTGCTCCGTGGGGACGCCGTGGAGGTATTCGTCGATGGTGGACGATTTCGCTTGTACGGCCACGGACGCCTCGATGGGAGTGCAGAGCCGGAAGCATAGTAACGCGAAGGACCGAGCTGTCCACGACGGCCGCCCGGCTAACGGATCTTAACGTTTCCATAACAACTCCATAACGGGAGCGATTCAGCTCTGGCATTGGCGGAACAAGCCCGCACGAGCGTTCGTTACCTGCTCAGTGAGTCCGCTCGTCCGCAATCTCCTCGCGTCGGTCGTCGGCTGCCTGCTCCTTGCGGCGTGCTCAACGCTGCCGCCAGGATCACGATACCCCCGCGCCACGTCGGTCACGACCCTGTCGCCGACGGCAACTCGCCTGGGCAAGCAATTCGCAGCAGCTGCGGACGCGCATCAGGGACGCTCCGGGTTTCGGGTCATCCCAGTCGGCGTCGACGGGCTGTTGACGCGCCTCGAGCTGGTCAACGCCGCCGAACGCACTCTCGATCTTCAGTACTACATCTTTCACGCCGACGAGTCCGGTCGCCTGATGACTCAGGCGCTGATCAAGGCCGCCGACCGCGGAGTGCGCATACGCGTGCTGGTGGACGATGGTGAAACGCTTCCGGGCGATGAGCAGCTGTTCTCACTGGATGCCCACGCAAACATCGAGGTTCGCGTGTTCAACCCCTGGGCCTATCGCGGTCACGGGAAGGTCTGGCGGGACGCCGAGTTCGTTTTCAATCGTGCCCGGCTCGACTATCGGATGCACAACAAGCTCTTCGTTGCCGACAACGCCATGGCGCTCTTGGGTGGCCGCAACATCGGCGACCAGTATTTTCAGATCGATCCCGGCTCGCAATTCGCTGACGACGACCTCTTTTCGGTCGGACCGGTCGTGGGCCAGCTATCGGGAGAGTTCGATGAGTTCTGGAACAGCACGCTGGCCATCCCCGTAGCTGCCCTGACGCGACATCTGCCTCCGCCGCCCCCACCCTCGCGTGGCGAAAAGGCCAAGAAGGCTGGATTCGACTACGCGGACAAGCTCAGCGCCGGCGAACCGTTCGCCGACCTCATCTCCGGACGCACCCCCCTCCTGTGGGCGCATCCGATATTGGCCTGCGACAGTCCCGACAAGAAGAAGGTTCTCGACGGGGATCGCGCCGGCAGTTTGATGTACAAACCCGTGGCCGAAGCAATCCGTTCCGTCCAGCAGGAACTGCTTCTCGTCACCCCGTACTTCGTGCCGAGTGCCGGTGAGCTCCAGCTCCTGAAAGATCTGAAGCGTCGGGGGGCACGGGTCGCAGTGCTGACCAATTCCCTCGAGTCCGCCCCAGACACGGCGGCGCACTCGGGATACATGCACTATCGAACCGAGCTGCTCGCCGCTGGAGTCGAACTCTTCGAGGTTCGCGCCCAGATCGACAGCACGCGTGGCAGCGGCCAGTCGCGTCGGATCTCGAAGTTCGGCAACTACGCACTGCATGGGAAGTTGCTCGTTTTCGATCGGCGCCGCGTCTACGTCGGTTCCATGAACTTCGACCACCGCTCTGCGCATCTCAATACCGAGATCGGAGTGATCCTGGACAACGAAGAGCTCTCGCAACAGGTCGCGGCACGCTTTGCCGAGATGACACGCCCCGAGAGCGCCTACTCTTTGGCCCTGACGCCAAAGTCCCCTTCCACACGAAATCCCTCCATCATCTGGCGAACCCGGCAAGACGGTGCGGACGTGGAACTCCGCAAGGAGCCCGCCCGGAGCGCTTGGCAGAGGTTCAAGGTGAATCTCCTCAAGCTGTTGCCGCTCGACCCGGAATTGTGACCTCCGCAGGCCCCCATCGGTGGCCGCTAACACTGGATAACGCTAATCTAACGGCTGCTATGTTGTACTCGTCCGAGCAACGCCACGCTGTTCAGGAGTTCCCTCGCATGTCAGGCAGACAGCTCGCCGTGTCAGCATCCCTACTCGGCCTTGCGCTCAACGCGACTTCCACCGCGATGGCCGACTCCACGCCGCTCTATCGGGTGACACAGACTGTCACACTGGGTGCTCCCGATCGCTGGGACTACGTCGTATTTGACCCGCCCTCAAAGCGGGTTTACGTGGCGCACGGTGACGAGGTAACCGTCGTCGACGGCGATAAGGGAGCAATCCTGGGTCACGTGAAGGGTCTCGCTGGCGGGACCCACGGAATAGCAGTGGTCCCGGGCGCAAAGCGCGGATACACCGACGACGGTGAGGCTGGTATCGCTGCCTCGTTCGACCTGACTACGTTCGCCGTGCAGAGCCGTATCAAGGCGGCGGAGGACGCTGACGCGGTCGCGTTCGATCCCGTCAGTGGGCACGTCTTCGTCATCAACGGCGACGGCGGAACGATCACGGTCATTGATCCGAAGACCAACGCTGGAATCGGGACCATCCAGGGTGGTGGCAAGCTCGAATACGCCGTACCAGACGGTAAGGGCAAGCTGTATGTCAACGGTGCCGGCAAGCAGGAAGTGCTCGCGATCGACACCGCGACCAATCAGGTCAGCGGCAGGTTTCCCGTCACGTCCTGCACCAGCCCTCACGGATTGGCCGTGGATCCCCAGACGCGGCGGCTGTTCGTCAGTTGCCTGAACAAGCTGCTGATGGTCGTCGACGCTGACACTGGCAAGGTGGTTGCGCAGATTCCGATTGGGGCCGGCTCCGATGCAGTCGCCTTCGATCCGAAGCGAAAGCTGATCTTCAGCTCCAACGGAGTCGATGGCACGCTGTCCATCATCCGGGAGGAGAACGCGCACACGTTCACGCCTGTGGGCGACATGAAGACAGCACTCACGGCGCGCACCATGGGTATTGATCCTATGACGGGGCGCCTCTATCTGGCCGCAGCGGACGTCGCAACCGACGCCGCCGCTAGCACCCCCCCAGCCCCGCCAGCCCAAGGCCGCCGCAGGCCGAAGTTGGTGCCGGGCTCGCTGAAGTTGCTGTTCCTGGATCCCACCGGCTGAACGCTGCTCCGCGTTCGCGCCCACGGAATCGTCAGAACCGCATTTTCAGTCCCACATACACTCCATCGGGCATGACGCTGAGGATCCAAGGCGTGCCCTGATGGGAGTGAGCTATGTAGCCTGCGGCCGTGCCGATGGCAAAGCCCGCGATGACGTCCGTCTGCCAATGTCCTCGGGTCTTCAGGCGTGCGATAGCATCGTAGGCCGGCAGCAACTCCAACGCGTAGATGGCCGGCGAATCGTGGCGATACTCTAGAATCAGGGGCGTGACGATCGAGCTGACGACCGTCACCTCTCCGCTGGGGAAGCTTTGATTTCCGTGCCCTTTGAACCACTGATTGGGGTCAGAGGTTGTCGACGGTCGTTCTCGTGAGAACGTGAGCTTCAATACCTGCGAGGTCACGCCCCCGATCACCGTCGAGTCGATCGATTGCCACAGGGTGCGCCCGAATCGGTCCTCGCCGCCTTCCCAGAACGCTCCTCCCACTTCGCCGACGAGCAGCAGGTTGATCAGCGCGTTCTGATTCTTGCGCGCCCAGATTCCGCTGTCGTCGTAGGTCAGTTGATGATCGATTCCCAGCGGTCCACCTCCCGCCACGGCTGCAGCGCTACCGCACATCAGAAACCAGAAAGCGCAATGGACGCAGGCGTATCGAGCCCCGCGAGGGTCCTTCATCAACATCATTCTCCGTAGTCTGCAGCGACGCGGATGCGGCTCTCCGAAAAGCACGCTTCGCAGGGGGTTGGACGCTACTGCTACGGATTCGCAATCTCGTTGGATTGGTCCGTTAGATTCCCGTTAGACGCTCGTTAGAAATTCGTTGGCACGGCCCGACACCAAGTCAGTCGACGCATTGAGCGGCAAATGCCCGCAGACCGCCGGGGGACTCGACTGTACCTGCCGAGCATCGGTTCAATCCGTGGGCTCGTTGAAGCCTCGGCCGCTGAAGATCATGGGGACACACCGCTGCGCGCGCGCCAGTCGCGTCTTGACCTGCTTCGCACCCGCAATATGAAAGATATAGGACCGACGCCGCCCGGGCGTCAGCGCTTCGAATGCCGCCCGCAGCTTCGGAGCTGCATCCAACGTCGCCTGCAACTCCTCGGGAACCACATACTCTGAAGCCTTCTTGAGGGTGACCTTCTTCCCCGACTTTTCCAGCTCGATGGCTTCGCCGACGTAGCTCCGCAGAGCCGACTGCAGGGCCGTGATTTCTTTGACGGAGGTGAACTTGACCCAGCGGCCTGCCTGCGTGTGTTCACCGACCCTTTGGAGGATGTGCTTCGGATCTTTGAGCAGCGCGCCTTTGAAAAAGGAGAACGCGCACGTGTCCTTCAGCGGGATGACGATTGCCACGTTCTTCTTCTGGTAGGTGAAGCAGGCCTTGCCCCACTTCGTCTCCTCGCTCAGGTCGCACTCGAGCGCAATCTCCCGCAGCTTGTCAGCCTCCTTCTGCCACTTTTTCGCGTAAGGTACTTTCACCGTTCCTCCTGTGCGTCACCCTCTCAACGGGCAATTCCGGGGCTATTATGCTTCCGCCCTGGTACAACCTGGGCGTGGTGGGGCTCATTTACCCGTTCAGCTTCCTGGGCGGCTCATTGGCGAGCCTATACCCAAAGGGACGACGTGATGGACGAGCAAAGCCTGCGACAGTTCATGCAGCTGGCCCTGATCGAGGGCCGTAAGGCCTTGCCAGGTTGCGTTCCCAATCCGCCGGTCGGCTGCGTGTTGGTACGCGACGGGCGTGTTATCGCCACGGGGCACACGAACGTCCCTGGCCAAAAACACGCAGAGGCCATGGCTCTCTCGCAATTGTCCGGCGCGCTCACCGATGTGACAGCGTTTGTGACCCTTGAGCCGTGTTCTTTCCACGGACGCACGCCTTCCTGCGCGCAGGAACTCGTGTTGCGCAAGGTCGCACGAGTGTACGTCTCAATTCTGGACCCCGATCCCCGAAACAATGGTGCGGGTGTGGAGATACTCAAGCGCGCTGGAATCGAAGTATCGATCGGTCTCCTTCACGAGAGGGCGCGTCAGGATCTCGCTCCGTACCTTGCACTCAAGGACAACGTACTACCCGGTATTCCTTGACCGACAGAAAAGTTCGCCGGGGCTACGCCGAAATGCCCACCTCATGGGCGCGCATAGATCGATATCCACTCGTTGCCGTTCGCTTCGTGCTCGACGTTCTTCATGGTACGGCCATCCGGAGCCACTACGGAAACAACCGTTTCGGTGACCTTGCCATCACTCTTGTCCGTGATCTCGCGCGTGTTCGCGTCGATCCTTCTGGCAATGATGGAACGCTGATGATCGCCGGTTGCACCAATGGTTACCGCGTGTTCTTTGCCGTCCATGACACGCTCACTTTCCTGATGGCGCTTCTCGCCCGACTTGAGTGTGGCGTCCTGAACCGTGCGAAACGTGTTCGGACCGGTCTTGGTGATCGTCATTACGAGGGTCTGGATCTTCAGGCCCAGCTTGGATTTCTCCGGAACGAGCTTCCAGGTTCCCTCGAATGGCTCCGCAGCCATTGCCGTCTGAGTGGCCAATGCACACAGCAGCGCAAGTCGCAATCGTGATGACATCACAACCTCCTTAGCAGCAGTCGTGGCTCCGGGCATCTCCGCCCACCTCCGTGGTCTCTCATGGCAGCGAGACCTCGTAGCAGTCGCGGCGCGATGTGCCAACTGGACGACCGAGGGGAGCCCTGTATCCTGAGCGCCGATCCCACAGCAATGAGTCAGCGGTGGAGCCGATTCACTTCGCACGCGGTCACTCGCTACAAAAAGAGGCACGCAATCATGCGCAGAAGAGAGTTTATCAAGGCCGCATCGCTCGGATCTGCCGGCCTTCTGTTCGCCTCTGCGTTCCAGGCAGCTGCGCAGACAGGCATTGCGCCGGCGCGCCTGAAGATCACCGATATCCGCACGGTGAAGCTCAGAATGATCAAGGACCTGGGCACCCTGGATCAGGTCTCCGCGAACCCGCCGCTGCGCTATCGCACCACCACCGGAGGTGGCACGTTCACCGAGGTTCACACCGATCAGGGATTGATCGGCATCGGGCCCGGCGTCGACGACGCCACCCTCGCCTTCGCCAAGACGCTGCTCATTGGCAAGGATCCGTTCGACATGAACGACCACGCCTTCCGGCTCTACAACCCCGGCCGCCGCGGCGGGGGCAGCGTCGAGATGGCTCTGTGGGACCTGATCGGCAAAGCGATGGGCCAACCGCTATACAAGATCTGGGGCGGCGCCACCGCCGGCGTCCAGACTCAGCCCGGCCTCAACCGGGTGATGCCCTATGCCAGCCAATGGACCGTCGGCACGCCCGAAGACCGCGCCCATGAGGTTCAGCTCATCAAGGCCGAAGGTTGGAAGGCGATGAAGTTGAAACTCGGTCTGGAGACAGTCCGAGAGGACGTTGCGCTGATGGAGGCGGCGCGCAAGGCTGCCGGCAACGATTTCCTGCTGATGTGCGACGGAAACAAGGCCGGTCCCTATGGCTTTGCCTGGCCTCGCTATCCCTGGACGTTCGGGCGCGCGCTCGAGACAGCGCGGGGCCTGTCGCCGCTCAATCTCACCTGGCTCGAAGAACCGCTACCGCGGTTTGACTATGACCAGCTCGCCGAGCTGAACAAGACGCGGCTCGTCCCGCTTGCCGGTGGCGAGAACGATGTCGGGGTCAACTCGTTTCTGACGATGCTGCAGAAGGGCAGCTTCAACTACCTGCAGCCCGAAGTGCTGGGGATCGGCCCGACGATGCTACGAACAGTGGGCACGCTGGCAGCCGCATACGACGTACAGGTCGCACCGCATGGCGGATCCGGCGGCGTTTGCTGGATAGGCATCATGCACTTGATCGCCTCGATGCCCAATGCACCGATGATGGAGCTCATTCACGAGCCACCGCACGCGCCCTACAGCGCCTTCATGGACATTTTCACCGATCCGCCGCTGATGAAGCAGGGTTACATCACGGTGCCGGAGGGACCGGGGCTCGGGGTCACCATCCGGCCCGACCTGATCGAGAAGAGCTGATTAGCGTACAGCTCGCAGCACTTCAGCGAGGCTGGTCACGACGGGGACCGTGTCGGGTACACCTGGTTGCGCATGGGCGCGATGGTGCGCGGACGCGCTCCCCTGTGCAACGGGTCTCTTCGGCGCCAGGAGTATCGGTTGTATGCCCGCTTGCTCGGCACCGATGACATCCCAGCGCGGATCATCTCCCACGAAGAAGGATTCTGCTGCCCGCACGCCAAGCACGGCCAGGGCTCGCTCGAACGGCGCGCGATGGGGCTTTCGATATCCCACATCCACACAGAACACGGCAGCATCGACGGCCGCAAGCAGGTTGTGTCTCGCAAGCTCGGTGCGCCACGGCGCTGCCGGGCTACCCACGGCGTGTTGGACACGATCGCGGTGCGAAAGCCGGCGGTGCGCATGCCAGGGCGCGCTGAAGAAGATCGTCCTCGTCGAAGTCCGGAGCCGGGTCGAGAGCCTGGATGCAGGCGCGAAGGCCCCTGCGCAAGATGGGGGCAAAATCGGGTGCCGCGTAGTACGAGACAAGTGTATTCCCGAGATCGAACAGGACAGCTTTCGCCATGCAGGGGCTCCCCAGAACCCGTGCATGATCGCTGTCAGCCGCGTGTTCCGCCAGACCCCCGCGCCTGGCCCGCTACTTTCAGCCTACGACGGTGTTAGGTGCGGAGACCGATGGCGCGAGACCCCCGCTCTTGCGCCGCAAGGTCTGAAACGCGGCAACGAACGGCCCGACCAGGAATCCCTTCAGGGTGCGGTGCGGGTTGTGTTGGCCCAATTCCTCCATGGACGCCCCCCACACGATCTGCTCTGCGGGCTTCGGCCAGTACAACGTGCCGAACAGGTAATCCCATAGCGTCAGCCCGCCGGTGATCCCAAGGTTCACATTCATGTGCTCGCGACGGGCACCATGGTGAAAGTGGTGCATGTACGGTGCGTAGAAGATCCGGTTCAGCGATTTGCCGAACGACACGCGGACGTGTGTGTGCTCGAAAATTTCACCGACCAGGAAGATCGCCAGCGCCAACGTGACGTAGGAAGCCGTGACGACGGTGTAATTCATTCCGAGCGCGTAGATCAGTGTGCCGGCGATGAGTCCGCTGCCCACGCCCGTGTAGGTGTTGCGGATGAACATGTCCACGGGATGAGTGCGGACGCCGAACGGGTGCAGGACCTCTGCGGAATGGTGTCCTTTGTGGAACTCCCAGAAGAACGGGATGACATGTCCCTGGTAGTGCCACAGGAAGCGGCCGAAATCCCGCGCCAGCAGGACGAGGGTGAGCTGCAGGGCGATCGCCCATCCGCCGTCGGGAAACTGGATCGGCGAGTGACCGAACCGCTGTTGCAGCCAGTTCTGCACGATGCCGGGGCCGAGGGTCACGCCCAACAGGCCGAAGAAGTTCAGGACCACCGAGAACGGTAGCCACAGCATGTCGAACCGGAATGAGGGATGCCGGTAGAACGACCCCGGCAACAGAAATTTCATTCCGCTCCACAGCGAGAACCGTTCACCCGGCTCCTCGACAGGGTGCGCATACGAGAATCGGTCTGCGCCTGGCTGGCCGCGTCGGCGAAGCGACAGGGCGTAGATCACGAGACCGATGAGGAGGAACCAGGCCACCGAGTGCGCCATGTTCTGCAGGCTGGCGAGCGCGGCTCCCGGAAGCCCGGCGGGATGGCCGTGCTCGAGTGGCAGGAGGAAACTCCAAACGGAGCGCAGGAACGCCTGCACCCTCGTCAGTCCATCCCCGGCGCCGACCCCGATCATCAGTCTGTTCGTCATGGACACTACCCTCTCGCGCCCGACGCATCAGCATCGACCAACGGCCGATGCTATGGATTAGCCTCACTACTACCTTAGTACGGCGCCCTGAGTCGATGAAAGCAGTGTGCGGCGCCGCGTGACGGACGGCATCATGGGCTCTCGGCACAGCCTGCCCTACGCCCGCCCAAGCGATGCGCGGCGGTGAGTCCGGTAACGGTCATTCTGAGTGCATTTCCCTTTCAGAATGAATGATTTGCAAGCCCTCTGCACCCAGCCCAGGATCAGATTTCAACGGGGCGTTGCCACCTCGCGGGCAGCGCAGGTCTGGTTTGGGTGCACAGGCGATGGAAGAAGAACAAGCGTTCGTCGCGATCGTGGACGATGACCCGAGTGTGTGTGCTGCGACCTGCAGGCTGCTGCGGGCCGCGGGCTTCAGGGCGGCGCCCTATGCGAGCGCCGAATCATTTCTGCGTGCCGCGGAGTCTCAGGCGGCGGATTGCCTGATTCTCGACCTGCGTCTGCCGGGTATGAACGGACTCGAGCTTTATGCGGAGCTTCAGGCCCGGGGCACTGAGCCCCCCGCCATCCTGGTCACGGCCGATGCGGACACGGATGGAAGTGTGCGGACGGCCGCCTCCGAAGCGGGAATTCAGGCAATCCTGAGCAAACCTTTCGAGGCGGAAGCACTGCTGGGGATGGTGCAGACGGCGCTCGCGCACCGCAGTCTCTGATACCGGGGGCTCGCACTGTGCGCCGGGTGTACGCGGGCCGTCGCCCGGGAATAGTAATATCCGATGCCATGCATGAGCACGCGCACGGCCACGACTCCGGTCATGATCCGGATGGCCACGATCACGGGTCCGGTCAAGGCCGCAGCCGCCACGGCCAGGGCCACAGTCATAGTCATGGTCACTCCCACTCCCACGCGCACGACGCCAGCGAGCGGCGGCTAGTCATCGCCCTCAGCATTCTCGCCGCGTTTACGCTCGTCGAAGGGATCGGCGGATACCTCGCCAACTCCATTGCCCTGGTCGCCGAAGCCGCACACATGCTGGCCGATTCGGCGTCACTCGTGCTCGCGATCGTGGCGCTGCGTGTTGGCCGACGCCCGGCGGACGGCAGGCGCACGTACGGCCATCGCCGGTATCAGCCACTCGCGGCGTTTGTCAACGGCCAACTCTTGTTGCTGCTCACACTCTGGGTCGTGTACGAGGCCGGCTTTCGGTTGATGAATCGTCCAGAGGTCAATGGGGGTTTGATGCTCGGCATCGCCGTCATCGGTGCCGTGGCCAACCTGGCAGCGTTCTTCGCCCTGTCGGGAGCACAGTCGTTGAACGAGCGCGGCGCGAGAGCGCACGTTTTGAGCGACCTACTGGGCTCGGCGGCTGCCACTGTCGCGGCGCTGTTGATCCTGGCGATGGGCTGGAACATCGCTGACCCCGTCCTGTCCCTCTTCGTCTCGGCGCTTATCTTTCGGTCCGCCTGGGCCCTCACACGAGAGTCGGCCGATGTTCTGCTGGAGGGCGCGCCGTCGGGTTTCGATGTTCAGCGCGTCGAAGCGGAGCTGATGGGTCATGTGCCGGGGCTGGTGGGAATCCACCATGTGCATGTGTGGACGATGACAGGCGAGCGCCCGACAGTGACGCTTCACGCAAACCTGGCGCCAGGGACCGCGCATCAGGAAGTCATATCCGCGATTCACACCCGGCTAGCGCTGACGCTGAGGTGCGAGCACACCACCGTCCAGGTCGAGGACGAAGGTGAGTGCGAAGGGCCAGACTGCGGCCCGCAGACACAGCGTTGACGACGGCGGCATCGCGTGACGGCCCCGCCAACGGCGTCGCTATAGCTTCGCGACCAACCTGCGGCGGCGGTGACCACTCTATAGACCGCCCGGTCCAACGATGCCGTGTCGCAATATTCTTTAACGCAGGCTGCACTTCAAGATCCCACGAGATACTGCGGATTACCACAGTCTTATGAGACCCCACTCACAGACGCCTCGCAACGAATCTATCTAACTTAACGGATCTGGGAGATGAACCGTCGAACTGCACGCCGCTCAAGGAAAATCCGCTGATGTGCATCCCTTCCCGCTCCTGTCCTGAGCGGCAAAACCACCGCTTACCCTCGAACTCACGCGGTCGCGCATGGGCCATCGCGACGCTGACTGCTCTATCATGCGTCGTTTCCGCAGGAACCGTGCGGGCCGCCTCCGCGACGGATGACGCATCTACCGAGGATCTCAAGCACCTTTCGCTCGAACAGCTCATGGATGTCCAGGTCACCTCGGTTGCGCGTCACCCCGAGAGTCTGTTGCAGGCCGCTGCAGCGATCCAGGTCATTACGCGCGAGCAGATCCGGCGATCCGGTGCGACAACCTTGCCGGAAGCTCTGCGTCTGGCGGACAACCTGGAGGTCGCCCAGAAGAACTCTCACGACTGGGGAATCTCGGCACGCGGCTTCAATACCGCGCTCGCCAACAAGCTCCTGGTGATGATCGACGGACGCACGGTGTACACGCCGCTTTACTCGGGCGTGTTCTGGGACATCCAGGATTATCTTCTCGAGGACGTCGAGCGTATCGAGGTCATCAGCGGCCCGGGCGGCACCCTCTGGGGTTCAAATGCCGTCAACGGCATCATCAACATCATCACGCGAAGCGCAGCCGACACGCATGGAGCTTACGTCGAGGCTGGCGGTGGACAGCAGTCAGAGGCGTTCGGCGGCGCCCGCTTTGGCGGCTCGCTGGCCCCCGGGGTCGATTTCAGGGTCTACGGCAAGTACCTCGACATGGGTGACGAAATGCTGCCGAGCGGCATGGATGCCGAAGACGCCTGGCACCAGGCTCGCGGTGGGTTTCGCCTCGACGCAGTCGCGTCCGACCGCGATAACCTGAGCGTCCACGGAGACTATTACGAGGGCCGGGAAGAAGTGGTGCAAACCGCTCCGATTGCACCCGGCAATATCAGTACGGTGTCGGGTGGCAATCTGGTTGGACGCTGGGCGCACACGTTCTCCCCGGACTCGGATCTGAGTTTGCAGACGTACTACGACCACACTCATCTGACGCTGCCGGTCCCGCCTGCCATGCTGGGGACTCTGCCATTTACGCTAGCGGGCACTCTGCGCGATGACCTGGACACCTACGACGTCGATTTCCAGCACCGGTTTGCAGTGGGAGATCGCAACCAGGTTGTATGGGGGCTCGGCTACCGTCAGACGCACGACGTGGTTCAGAACGCCCCGGGCCTTGCATTTCTACCCCCGACGCTCGACCAGAATCTGTTCAGCGCCTTCATCCAGGACGAACTGCGTCTGGCTCCGGACTGGTCTCTCATCGTGGGCTCCAAAGTCGAGCACAACGACTATACGGGTTACGAACTCGAGCCGAACGTCCGGCTGCAGTGGAAGGTGACATCCAACCACACTTTGTGGTCTGCGATATCGCGGGCGGCACGGACCCCCTCGCGCGTGGATCGCGACCTTGCCGAGCCTCCAAAGCCGATCGTAATCCTGGAGGGCAGCCGCGACTACGGCTCGGAGTATGTCACGGCGTATGAAGTGGGTTACCGGGGGCAACTCAACGCGCGGCTCACAGGCTCCATCTCTACGTTCTACAACGACTACAACGACGTCCGCTCGACCAGCATCACTGCGGCGACATTGATCCCATTCTACTTCGCAAACAATCTCGAAGGGCACACCTACGGGGCAGAGCTCAGCGCGACGGTCCAGGTGATCGAATCATGGTCCCTGCATCTCGGCTACAACCTGCTCAAGGAGTCCCTGCGCGTCAAGCCCGGGCAATTCGATCTCTCCAACGGCATCAACGAGACCGCCGATCCGGAAAACCAGCTCAGCCTGCGGTCCACCGCCACGTTGGGGCGAGTCGATTTCGATGCAACATTGCGCTGGGTGGACGAATTCACGATCAACAACGGACCCACCGCAGGCACCGTGCCGAGCTACGTGGACCTCGACGCCCGGTTCGCTTGGCATCTGAATCCCCACTGGGAGCTTTCGGTCGTCGGTCAGAATCTCCTGCACGCCCACCACCCCGAGTATGGTTTCCCCGGCCCCACTCGAGTCGAGATCGAGCGCAGCGTCTTCGGGAAGGTTGCATGGACCCCCTGAGACGAGCACTGGTCTTCACCACTGTGCTCCTGGTTCCTGCTGCCGCGAAACTGGCGGCAGCGGCCGAGCCCGCCGCAGCGGAATATCAGGTCAAGGCAGTCTTCCTCTTCAACTTCACGCAGTTCGTGGAGTGGCCATCCAGCGCATTCCCCGATCCCGAAGCGCCTTTCGTCATCGGGGTGCTGGGAAAGGACCCGTTCGGCCCCCGACTGGACGACGTCGTGCGGGGCGAGCACGTGGACAAGCACAAACTGGTCGTCGAGCGGTATACCAACGCAGCGCAGATTCAGCGGTGCAATATTCTGTTCATTGCACGCGACAGCAGCGTGCAGACGGTTCCGGCGGCACTCAAGGGACGCGGTGTATTGACCGTGACCGACGCCGACGAAACCCAGCTCGGCGGCGTCATGATCAGGCTGGTGACGCGTAACAGTCGCGTGCGAATGCGAATCGATGTGGATGCAGCAAAAGGGGACAACCTGACGATCAGTTCCAAGTTGCTCAGGCCGGCAGAGATCGTCGGCCGGGATCCGGGAGGCTAACCCATGGCGCCCACCGCTGGAACTCCGATCCGACGCACCCTGATGACGGTCATCCTGTTGACCTGCGGCGCCGTCATGCTCACCGCCTCGGTGGCCTATTGCGTCTATGACTATCTGGCGTATCGCCAGCAAACCTTGCGCAATCTGGCGACGTTGAACGGTGCACTGGCCGCCAACGTCACGGCTGCCCTCGCGTTCGAGAACCCCGATGACGCCCGGGAGATTCTGACGGCCTTCAAGACGGAGCCGCATGTCAGAGCCGCTCTGCTCTACAACGTCAAAGGGTCTTTGTTTGCCTCCTACCCTGCGAGCTCGGCGGACACCGCCGGGGTCTCTCTCAAGGACGGCTATCGATTCGAGCAGGGCTTTCTGGTCGGAGTGCAGCCGGTCGTACAGAACGGGCGCCGGCTGGGCACCCTCTACGTCAAGTCGGACATCGGTGCCGTGCTCGAGCGCCTCGGCAACTTCGCGCTGATCTCCGGACTCGTGTTGGTTCTCTCCTGCGGCGTGGCCTATCTGGTCTCGATGCGACTTCAACGGCAGATCTCGCGCCCCATCCTCGATCTGATGGAGACGGCCACCTCCATTTCGGAAAGTCGCGACTACGCCCTGAGGGCCCCTCCTTCGCCCTCGGGCGGACACGAGCTCGGGATGCTCACCCAGGCGTTCAACCGCATGGTCGGCCGGATCGAGTCGGCTCAGACGCGGCTGCAGAGTCAGTTGAACCGGCTGGACCTGTTGCACCGGATCACGAGAGCCATCGGCGAGCGCCAGGACCTCGCCAGCATCTTCCTGGTCGTGCTGCGAAACCTTGAAGATGAGCTGCCGATCGACTTCGGCTGCGTGTGCCTGTACGACGGCACCGCAGACAGCGACTCCCTGTCGCTGGCGACCCTCGGGGCCCGCAGCCACGAGCGGGCTGCCGCCCTGGGCCTCGAAGAACGGGCGCGGGTGCCGATCGACCAGAACGGACTCGCCCGCTGTGTCAGTGGACAACTCGTTTACGAGCCCAACGTCACGGAGATTCGATTTCCATTCCCACAGCGATTTGCCAAGGCGGGTTTGCGCTCCCTGGTGTTGGCACCTCTTCTGGTGGAGTCGCGCGTATTTGGCGTTGTTGTAGTGGCTCGCGAGGGTGCGGAAGCGTTCAGCAGTGCCGAGTGCGAGTTCCTCAGGCATCTCAGCGAGCACGTTGCCCTTGCCGCGCACCAATCGCAGCTCGTCAGCGCTTTGCAGCGTGCCTACGACGACCTTCGTCAATCGCAGCAGACCGTCATGCAGCAGGAGAGGCTTCGGGCGCTGGGACAGATGGCGAGCGGTATCGCCCACGACATCAATAATGCGATCTCGCCCATCAGCCTCTACACCGAGTCCCTCCTGGAACGCGAGCCCGGGTTGAGCGAGCGGACGCGCAGCTGCCTGACGACGATCCAGACAGCCATCGACGACGTCGCCGAGACTGTCGCGAGGATGAGGGAGTTCTACCGCCCCCGCGAACCGGAAATCACCCTCTCCAAGGTGGAGCTCAACCGACTCGTGGAGCAGGTCATAGAGCTCACGCGGGCCCGCTGGAGCGATGTGCCACTCCAAAAGGGCATCATGATTCGCCTGGAGTCGGATCTGGCGGAGGACCTGCCGGCCATCATGGGCTCCGAAGCCGAGATCCGGGACGCGCTGACCAACCTGATCTTCAACGCCGTGGACGCTATGCCTGAGGGAGGCACTATCAAGGCGCGGACCTTCCACGTGGCGGCAAGCCCGGCCGAGGATATAGACGCTCAAGTGTGCGTGGAGGTTACGGACACCGGAATCGGGATGAACGAGGAGACCCGTCGCCGGTGTCTCGAGCCCTTCTATACCACCAAGGGTGAGCGCGGCACGGGACTGGGTCTTGCGATGGTGTATGGGATGGTGCAACGACACAGCGCGGAATTGGAGATCGACAGTGCCGTAGGAACCGGAACGACTGTGCGCCTTGCATTCGTGCCCATGCAGACAGCCCTGCCAGTCGACTCGCACCGGCCTGAGAACACGGGCCTGCTCAAGAGTCTCCACCTGCTGCTCGTGGACGATGATCCGCTGATCATCAAGACCGTCCAGGATGTGCTGGAGCGAGATGGTCACCGCGTCACGGCGGCGGATGGCGGCGAGAACGGAATCAATGCCTTCCTGGCCGCTCGCGTGCGGGGTATGCATTTCGATGCTGTGATCACGGACTTAGGGATGCCCTATGTCGACGGTCGCCGCGTCGCCGCGGCGATCAAGGCAGCATCACCGGAGACGCCCGTGATCATGTTGACCGGCTGGGGTCGGCGGATGGTTGCGGAGAACGAGATTCCGCCCCATGTCGACAGGGTGCTGAGCAAGCCTCCGAAACTCGTTGAACTGCGGGCGACACTCGGCGAGCTGACCCAACCCAAACCGGACGCGCAGCGTAGAAGCACGGGGGCATCATGACGACATCCGCACCCGCGGTCGCCGTAGCTGACCCTTCCGCGGATTCGCCGACGGCTTCCGCCCGCTTGCTCATCGTCGACGATGAGGCAGCCTTGATGAAGGCGCTGTGCAATACACTCGAGTTGGAAGGCTATCGCACGACCGGGTTCACCTCTGCCCGGCGGGCGCTGGAAGAGTTGCGGACGCGTCAGTTCGATCTGCTGCTCACGGACATGATGATGCCGGAGATGGATGGCATCGAGTTCCTGCGGGCGGCCCAGAAGCTCGACGGCGATCTCGCCGGCATTCTGATGACCGGCCACGGCACCATCGACACCGCTGTGAAGGCCCTTCAGGCCGGTGCCACGGATTACGTTCTCAAGCCGTTCCGACTCGACAACCTCCTCCCGGCCCTGGCGCGCGCACTGTCAAACCGCCGTTTGCAGTTGGAGAACATCCGGCTGCGCGAAGCGGTCTCCATCTACGAGCTCTCGCGAGCCATTACTCAGGGGCTGTCTCACGAGCAGGTGATGGAGCGCACGCTGGCGGCAGCACTGCGACAGAGTCACGCCGCCGCGGCATGGATCCTCGAGCCCAGTGGCGAGCCCGCTCGCCTGCAGCTTCAGGGTCTGGTTGGCGAATGTGCCAGCGCCGCACGTGAAAGCGGAATCGAGGTGAACGGCCCGGTCGCGAAGTGGGTGGCCGACGTTCGCGAATGTCTGTCTGCATGGGACGGATCCGGCTCCGTCCCGCTCGTGCTGGAACATCCATTGCGAGATCACAACGCGGGGATTGCACTTCCAATCGTGTCCGACGGCCGCCTCTTCGGCATTCTGCGATTTGTCTCGCAGACCCCCCAGCGGCTCATCAGTCCCGGCCAGATCAAGTCCCTGGACATCCTGGCAAGCACCGCCGCCTCGGCGCTTGCGACGGCTTCGCTACTGAGTCAACTGCGAGGTATCAACCAAGAGCTCGAGCAACGCGTAAAGGAGCGGACCCGCGACCTGGAGGCGAGCAACGCGGACCTCGAGGCCTTCTCCTACTCCGTATCTCACGATTTGCGTTCGCCGCTGCACGCGATCTCGGGTTTCTGCGAAGCCTTCCTCACCGACTACGGAGCGGGCCTGGCGCCTGCGGGACGCAGCATGCTGGACAAGGTCATGCTGGGCTCCGAGCGCATGAATCGCCTGATCGATGATCTGCTGCATCTGGCGCGCTTCGGCCGCCAGCCTCTCGAGACGCAGCCGCTGTCGCTGACGGAGCTGGCGCAAAGGGTTGCCAAAAATCTCGAGCCGCAGTACCAGGGGCGTGCTGTCGAGTTCGCGATCGGGCAACTGCCGGTGTGCCACGCAGACGCCTCGCTCCTCGAGCACGTCTTCACCAACCTTCTCTCGAATGCACTGAAATTCACGGCCAAACGCAGTCCGGCACGCATCGAGGTGGGGGCCCTCAAGTTCGGCACCGAGCAAGCCTACTTCGTCAAGGACAACGGGGTCGGCTTCGACATGAAGTACGTCGACCGGCTGTTCGGTGTGTTTCAGCGGCTGCACACGCAGGCGCAGTTTCCCGGCACCGGCATCGGGCTGTCCATCGTGCAGCGGATCGTGAAACGGCATGGAGGCCGGACCTGGGCCGAAGGCCGCCTGGATGAGGGAGCGACCGTGTACTTCACGCTACCCCAGGGGAACCCATGACAGGGGCCTGGTATAGCGAGTGCTTCGAAGATCTGCCCGTTGTCGCGGCGGACGACTGCGTCGCTCTGTCTCGCGAGCTCGAGATCCGGACCTGGGCCCTCGATACAGCTCCGACACACTTCATGATCACGGACGTGACACGACCGGGTTGGCCGATCGTGTTCGTAAATCGAGCGCTCGCCCGCGATCACGGTTACGAGCCAAACGAGCTGTTGGGAAAGAGCGCCGGCATACTGTGCGCGCATACCGAAAATACCGAGGCTCTAGCGGAAGTCGAGAGCGCCATGCGCAGGGGCACGACGGCGCGGGTGCAGATGCGTTCCTATCGGAAGGATGGGACGAGCTTTTGGGTGGGCGTGACGTTCTCGCCCATGCGCAATGCGGCCGGAATCACCACCCACTATGTCTCGATCGGTGCAGACATCACTGCACGGTTGGAAGACACCGAGAACCGCAATCGGCTCCAGGAGCAGCTCTATGCCGAGATGCAGGAGCGCGAGCAGATGGCAATCCAGCTGCGCTTCGCTCAGAAACTCGAATCCGTGGGGCGGCTGGCAGCCGGCATTGCCCACGAGATCAATACTCCTGTGCAGTATGTAGGCGACAGCGTGCGCTTCCTCGAGGAGATGTTCGGTAACGTGCGCACCCTTCTCGACTTTCAACGGCAACTCCTCGCCGGCCTGCCGCAGGATGTGCTGTCAGGCACTGACCGGGAGCGGTTGCGTGAAGCCGAAGCAGCCGCCGACCTCGAATTCCTCGCTGCCGAGACACCAAAAGCCTTCGAGCGCACCCTCGACGGGGTGACGCGCATCGCCGGCATCGTACACGCGATGAAGGAATTCGCCCGCCCGGACATGGGCGACCAGGCCCTCGCCGACGTCAATCACGCCATCGACACGACGCTGACCGTCTGTCGCAGCGAGTATCGATACTGCGCCACCCTCGCGACCCATTGGGCCGAGCTGCCCGAGATTCTCTGCATCATCGGGGAGTTGAATCAGGTCTTTCTCAACCTGATCGTCAACGCCGCGCACGCGATCGAGCAGTCGGGAAAGGACTCCGGAACCGGCCGCATCGACATCTCGACGGCGCTCGAGGGCGATTGGGTCCGGATCGAATTCGGCGACAACGGCTGCGGAATTCCGCCGGAGAACCTCGAGAAGATCTTCGACCCCTTCTTCACGACCAAGGATGTCGGCCGCGGCACCGGCCAGGGCCTGGCCATTGCCCGCTCCATCGTCGTGGACAAGCACTCCGGCCGGATCGAGGTCGACAGCACGGTCGGTGTCGGAACCCGGTTTATCCTGCGACTCCCGGTGAGTGGGCGCGAGTCGGTGCGCCCATCATGAGGCGCGTCCTGTTCGTCGACGACGAGCTCCCGATTCTCGAGGGACTGCAGCTGCGGCTGCGTTCCCTGCAACAGAAATGGGAGATGACCTTCGTCGACAGCGGCGAGCGGGCGTTGGCAGCGCTGGATCGCCTGGGCTACGACGTCATCGTGAGTGACATGCGGATGCCGGGCATGGACGGTGCCGAGCTGCTGCGGCTGGTGAGCGAGCGCCGGCCGGAGATCGTTCGTATCGTCCTATCGGGTTATTCGGACCTGCAACAGACGATCCGTCTGGCGCCGCTGGCACATCAGTACCTGAACAAGCCGTGCGAGCCCAAGCGCCTGGAAAACACCGTCGAGCGCTGTATCGCGCTGCAGGAACTGCTGCGCGACGTCAAGTTGCGGGCGCTGGTCGGGCGCATCCGCAAACTACCTGCGCTGCCTGGAACTTTCGCCAGGTTGCAGGCGACGATGGCCAACGAGAACTCGGGAGCGCGGGAGGTTGCCGCGATTGTCGCGCAAGACAGCGCGATCGCGGCCAAGGTCCTGCAGATGGTCAACTCGGCCTTCTTCCGTCTGAGTCGTCGTATCACCAGCATCGAGGAGGCCGTGAACTATCTTGGGTTCACCTGCGTCCGCAATCTCGTCATGTCCGCCGAGGTATTCGGACGATGGCCGTCCAGGGGGGCGCATCCGCTCCTGGATCTGGAGCGGCTGCAGAACCACGCCCGCGTGGTGGCGACCATTGCCCAGTCGTTCACCGCCAAGACTCCTCTGTCGGACGACACGCTGCTCGCTGCGCTCCTGCACGACATCGGCTACTGGATCCTGCTACAGGAGTGCCCGAAGGAACTCGAGAACGCGATCTCGATGGCCCGGGAGGGAGGCATACCTCTGCACGCGGCCGAGCGGGAAGTCATCGGATCCACGCACGCCGAGATCGGGGCTTACCTGCTCGGCATCTGGGGCCTCCCCTACACGGTCGTGGAGGCGGTGGCCTACCACCACGGACCGCAGCAGGTCACTCAGTCGGGTTTCGACGTGTTGACGGCGCTGGCCGTCGCCGGAGCGCTGGCACCCGAAGATGATGCAGGCGCTTCCGGGGCCGCACTGCCGCCCGACACCCGTGTCGATTCCGACTATTTGACGGCCGTGGGCGCTCCGTTCGGGTGGGTTGAAGCCGAGCGTCGCGCCGCCGAGTGCCTTAGGGATGGAGACTAGTTGATGAGCACGACGCAGACCCCGAAATCGCTGCCGCGGATCCTATGCGTCGACGATGAGCCGCACATCGTGGAAGGACTTGCCCTGCAGCTGCGCAAGGAATACGAGGTCCACAAGGCCTTCAACGGCAACGAGGCGCTCCTGAGGTTGCGTGAAGTGAATGGGGTGGCGGTCGTGCTGTGCGACATGCGCATGCCTGGCATGGACGGCGCGGCACTGTTGGAACGAATCCGCCAGCTCTATCCGCGGATCACCCGAATTCTGCTGACGGGCGAATCCGGTCGGGAGGTTGCCGTCCAGGCAGTCAACCGCGGCCAGATCTTCCGCTATCTGACCAAACCCTGTGCGCCGGACCTTCTGCGGCAGGCTCTCGAGGCCGGCGTGGATCAGCATCGGCTGCTGCAGGCCGAGAAGGCCATTCTGCAGGAGACGCTGCTGGGGCTGATTGCCGCGCTGGTGGACATGCTGGCCCTGACCAACCCGGTCGCCTTCGGCCGCGCCCGCCGGTTGCAGAAGCAGGCGATGGAATTCGCGCGCAGCCAGGGTTACAACGAATTCTGGCAGCTCGAGGCCGCCGCGATGCTCTCCCAGATCGGCTACATCTCAATTCCGGTGGAGTTGTCGGAAAAAATCTACTACGGCGAAGCCCTCACGGTCGATGAGAAGGTATTGGCCGGCGCCGTGGATAAGGTGAGCCGCCAGCTGTTGGATCGTGTACCGCGTCTGGAACCGGTCATGGAAGTCCTTCTGGCGCTGAGCGCGACCGACGAGCAGCTGGCGAAGTTCGGCGACGGCACGATCGGAACGGCCACCCGCATCCTCGGTCTCGTTCTGGAATACGACACCCTGAGCATCCGCGGCAGCACTGCCGAGAGTGCCATGCAAATGCTGCGCGCCCGCCGGGATCGGTTCGGTGCCGAGCTCATCGAGCAGTTCGCGACGCACGTCGGTGTCCGTGGCGGCCAGGCCGAAGTGCGTGAGATGGCCCTGAAGTCCGTGCTCCCCGGCATGACCATCATGGCGGACGTGCGGACTCATCTGGGGACGTTGCTGGTGCCGCGAGGCTTCGAGGTGACGCCCCGCTTCCTCGATCGGATCGCCAACTTCGGGGCGGAAGTCCTGGAGGAACGGGTTCCGGTTCTCGTTTCCGGTGCCCTGACATGAATCCGAATACTTCCATTGCCCCCAGTGAGACCGAGCCCCTCGATGTGCTGTTGGTCGAGGACTCACCGACCGATGTCGAGCTGGCCATGCGACGCCTCAGTCACGGTGGCTTCTACTGCACCTACCGGGTAGCGACCACTGAGGCCGCGTTGCGGGCCGCCCTCAAAGAGCGCCTGCCTTCGTTCATCCTGTCGGACTTCAGTCTGCCGGGCTTCGGGGGCCTCGAGGCCCTGGAGATCGCCACCGCGGAATGCCCCGAGATTCCGTTCATCTTCCTGTCGGGCACCATCGGTGAAGAACGCGCGATCGAAGCGCTGCGCCGCGGCGCCGTCGACTATGTGTTGAAGTCGAACCCCATGAGGCTCGTGCCGGCCGTCCACCGGGCATTGACCGAAGCGCAGTTGCGACGGCACTCCCGTGCGGCAGAACAGCGCGCTGCCCGCCTCAGCAACGTGCTGCAGATGTTGTCGGGTATCAATTCCGCAGTCGTGCGGATTCAGGACAAGACCGATCTGCTGACCGAAGCCTGCCGTCTCGCGCACAGCGTGGGCGGGTACCCGCTGGCATCGATCTCGATGGTCGATGTAGCCACCCGTACAGCGCGAGCGACGGCCAGTGCAGGGATCAACCCAACAGGCAATGGTCCGCCTTCTCTGCCCATCGCAGACAGTGCCGAGAACGACACCAGCGTCGTCGGGCGAGTCATTCGCTCGGGAGAGGCCGTCTTTTGCGAGAACGTTTCGAGCACCAGCATCCCGGTCGCGGGCCGCGCGCAACTGGTTTCAGCCGGCATACAGGCCGTGGCGTGTCTGCCCCTGACGGTCGACGACACGCCAATCGGGGCTTTCTTCTTCGGCTCCGTGGAGAACACCTCGTTTGCGGAGGAGGAGATCAAACTCCTGCGGGAAGTGGCCGCCAACCTCTCATTCGCCCTGCAGTACCTGGCCAGGAAGGACGCCGCGCACTTCCTCGCCTACTTCGATCCGCTCACGGGCCTGGCCAAGCGTGCACTGTTCTGCGAGCGCCTGGGACGGCTCTTTTCCCGCGGCCGCGAGCAACTGCCCCGACTCGCAGTCAGCGTGTTCGACATCGATCATCTGAGTGTCATCAACGATGCGCACGGCCGCCACACGGGCGACCGTCTCCTGCAATGCGTCGCGGACCGGCTCAAGAGCTACTGTTCCGACACGGAACGACTGGCCCATCTGGCGGGCGGCACGTTCGTTTTCGTCACCGCGCTGGGCAACAACGCCGACGCGGAGTTGCACGCCGTCCACCAGAGTGTATTGCGGCTGGCCGATGCGCCGTTTCTCATTGACGGCCGGGAAGTCGCGATCACCCTGAAATGCGGATCGGCATGCTTTCCGGAAAACGGTCAGGGGGCGGACGAGTTGGTGCAGAACGCCGAAGCGGCCCTGAAGCAGGCCAAGACCTCCGGCGAGAAGTATCTCCACCATCGGCTGGAAATGAATTCGGCCCTCGCCGAGCGGGTCCGGCTCGAGTTCCGGCTGCGCTCGGCCCTGCAGAACGATGAGTTCGCGCTCTTCTATCAACCCAAGATCCACATGGGCACGCGGGCGATCGTCGGCGCGGAGGCGCTGCTGCGCTGGCGCGATCCTGACCGGGGGATCATCGCCCCCGGGGAGTTTCTGCCGATTCTCGAGTCCGCCGGGCTGATGCCCGAGGTGACGGCCTGGGCCCTGAGAAGGGCCGCTACCGACACGCAAAAGTGGCGGCAAGGCGGCCTCGCTCCCCTGCGGGTTGCCGTGAACGTCTCCCCTTCGGATCTGCGCCGCCGTGGGTTCGTTCAGGACGTTCTCGATGCGATCGGGGAGCTTCGCAACGACGAGTATTGGGGCATCGATATCGAAGTGACGGAAGGCGCCCTGTATGGAGACTCCTCCGCCTGCGTGCACGCGCTGCGGCTGCTGCGCACTTCCGGGATCCGCATCGCCATCGATGACTTCGGCACCGGTTATTCCTCGCTGGCGCGGCTATCGGAGTTGCCCATCGACAGCCTGAAGATCGATCGTCTGTTCGTGAGCCCTCTTCCAGGGGAGAAGCGCAGCGGCACGCTGGTGTCCACCATCATCGAGCTGGCGCACGCGTTCGGGATGACGACGATCGCGGAGGGAGTCGAGACTCAGGATCAATTCGAGTGGCTGCTGCGCGCCGGGTGCGACGAATCGCAAGGCTATCTGCACAGCCGTCCGATCCCGGAAGCCGAGTTCGTCTCATTGGTGGCGCCGGCACGCTGAGCGAGGCGACAGTGCTCTTCATTTGACCTAATAACGCGACCAAAACGCCTGGATCGCGTGCCGCGATTTGCACCGAATCACTGTCGACGGCATCACACAACGCAGGATCCGGATTGAGAGCGCCGGCGTACGGCCCGCAGCGCCGACCTTCTATTCTTCAGGCCCACTAAGGACGATTCCGGTTGCGGGCACAGGGCCTCGGTCGAGGCTCCACAACACCCGCTCACCGCATCAGGGACGCCCGGATCTTATGCAGGCGACTTACGACTTTTGGCTCGTCGGATTGTCGATCGTAGTCGCGATCCTCGTGTCGTTTACGGCGTTGACCCTGGCCGGCCGGGTCGCTGCCCAGGAGCGCTCTGGCGGGCCGTGGCTGCTCGGTGGGGCTGTTGCCATGGGCATCGGCATCTGGTCGATGCATTTCATCGGCATGTTGGCGTTCTCCGCGCCCATCCCGCTGCGCTACAACGTTCTGA
This sequence comes from Steroidobacteraceae bacterium, assembly GCA_036499585.1. GTDB lineage: Bacteria > Pseudomonadota > Gammaproteobacteria > Steroidobacterales > Steroidobacteraceae > 13-2-20CM-66-19. Next base: position 247,894 of record DASYDM010000044.1, on the reverse strand, counting down.
CCACCCTGGCCTCGCTGGTGATTGGGATCCTGACGTCCGGGTTCGCGCTTGCCATTGCCAGCCGCCGCGATCTCAGCCTCCCCCGCCTCGCCGTCGGCTCGGTGATCATGGGTGCGGGCATCTGTGGCATGCACTACTCCGGCATGGCGGCGATCCAGATCATGCCGGGGATCACCTACGACCCGCTCCTCGTGGCGACCTCGATGGCCATCGCCGTCACGGCATCCTTTGCCGCGCTGTGGCTCGCCTTCCGCCTGCGCAGCGGACAATCGCGTTTGATGTTGCTCGCACGCGGCGGTGCTGCCGTCGTGATGGGGATCGCGATTACCGGAATGCATTACACGGGCATGGCGGCCACGATGCTTGCGCCGGGCTCGTATTGTCTGGGCGGCGCCGCGTTCGACAACTCCTGGCTTGCCCTCACCATCGGTCTGATCGCGCTGGCGGTCCTTGCCATCACCTTGATCACCGCTGTCTACGATGCACACCTGCAGTCGCGGACCCGGCAGGATGCATTGCGGCTCGCCAGCCTGAACGCGGACCTGCAGCACGGGAAGAACCTGTTGACTCTGGCAACACAGGCTGCGGGAATTGCGTGTTGGGAATACCAGGTCTCAACCCGGGCCGTGTTGTGGACCGAGAACGACATCGAGGCCCTGCGCGCCGCGGGCGTTGATCCGCAGAGGGACACGGACAGGCTCATCTCGATGATTCGGCCGGACGACGTTGGGGCGGCAATGACGGCCATTCGCACCGCCATCGCGGAGGGTCGCGGTGTGTGCGCCCTGCGCGTACGTCTCACTATACCGACCGGAAGCACGATCCACATCCAGGCTCACGCCCGCTTGTTTTGTGATCAGCACGGACAACTTGCGCGCGTGCTGGGCGTCGCTTGGGACGTCAGCGTGCAGGTTCATCAGGAGGAGCGCCGGTTGGAACTGCAGATGCAGCTGCGTGAGGTCTCGCGCAATGCTGGTATGGCCGAGGTGGCCACCGGCGTGCTGCACAACGTTGGCAATCTTCTCAACAGTCTCGGGGTGTCGACTACGCTGGCGCTCTCAGCCTTGCGTGACTCACGCGTGGGTAACGTCCCCCTGATTGCCAAACTGTTGACTGAGCAGTCGGACCGGCTCAGCGACTTTTTCAGCAACGATCCACGCGGTCGCGAAGTTCCCAACTACCTGACGCAGCTCGGGGAGCATCTCGGCGCCGAACACCGGACGCTGCATTCCGAGATGCGCAGCATCGCCACTCATGTCGAGCACATCGGCAGGATCGTCGCCGCTCAGCAGGCGCATGCGCGTCGCGGTGGCGTGACGGAAGACGTAGATCTCGCCGATCTCATCGACAACGCGATCGCGTTGCACTTCGCCGGGACCACGGATGTCGTCGTCAACAGGGACTACGGGACGGTTCCGCCTCTGCGGCTCGATCGCCACAAATTGCTGCAAATACTGGGCAACCTGTTGGGCAACGCCCGCCACGCCTTGCGCGACCAGACACAGGGGTCGCGAACCTTGACCGTTCGGGCCCGCCCGCTCGAGGAGTCGATTGCCCTCGAGGTGGAGGACTCCGGTACCGGCATTGCTCCCGAGGTGCTGGCGCGGCTGTTCGAATTCGGCTTCACGACCAAGAAGGACGGCCACGGCTTCGGCCTGCACGCCAGCGCCAATCTCGCCAAGGAGTTGGGCGGCGAGATCAACGTGTTCAGCGAGGGCTCCGGGCACGGCGCGCGCTTTACGCTGCGCCTGCCCCTGCCGCCGCAGGAGTCCTCGACAGAGAGAAAACGAGCATGAAAATCGAACTCAGCCGCCTCGACGGACAATCGATCCTCATCGTCGACGACAACAGCGCGATTCACGAGGATTTTCGCAAAGTGCTGGCGCCCGAAGCCAATGCCAGCGCGCAGTTGCTGCGTGCCGAGAGCATCCTGTTCGGCGGTGGTGACCCGCGTCCGACTCCGCAGTCACCGGCGTACCAACTCGACTTCGCTTTACAGGGCCAACAGGCCGTGAAAATGGTCGAGCGTGCGGTCGCGGCCCAGCGTCCGTATGCCGTCGCATTCGTCGACATGCGCATGCCGCCGGGATGGGACGGTCTGGAGACCATAGAGCGGCTGTGGCAACAGGACCCCCACGTTCAGGTCGTGATCTGTTCGGCGCATTCGGACTACGACTGGACCGATGTGGTCCGGCGGCTAGGGCACTCCGATAGACTGCTCATACTGAAGAAGCCCTTCGAGCCCATCGAAGTGCTGCAATGTGCCAGCGCCCTGTCGCGGAAGTGGCAGCACGAGCGAATGCTGCGCGCCCACGTCGAGACCCTCGAGCAGGTCATCGTCGCCCGTACCGAGAAGCTGGAGAGCGCTAACAGGCAGCTGCACCATCTGGCCACCCACGATGCGTTGACCGACTTGCCGAACCGCGTGCTGTTGGACGATCGCATCGAGCAGGCGATCGCACATACCAAGCGTGACGCACAGCCTTTCGGCGTCATGATGGTGGACCTGGATCGTTTCAAGATGATCAACGACTCTCTGGGCCATCACGGCGGAGACGTCGTGTTGAAGGAGGTGGCGCGCCGCCTCAATGGCCTGGTGCGTAGTTTCGACACCGTCGCACGCGTAGGTGGCGATGAGTTCGCATTGGTGATCACTCCCGCGGTCAGTCGCGAAGAACTCGAGGAAATCGGCCACAGAGCCAACGTGGCTCTGTGCGCATCCATTCAATGTGCTGGTGTGGACCTGCACGTCACTTCGAGCATCGGCGTCGCCCTCTACCCCGCCGACGGAACAACGGCGCAGAGCCTGCTCGCCCACGCCGACGCCGCCATGTATTGCGCCAAACAACGGGGGCGCAACAATGTGCAATCTTATTCGAGTAGCATGGACGAGCAGACACTGGAACGTGTCACTCTGAAGGGGGAGCTGCACGAGGCGCTCGCCAGAGGGCAGTTCGAACTTTTCTACCAGCCCAAGGCGGACACTGACACCGGCGACGTTCACAGTGCCGAGGCTCTGATCCGATGGCGCCACCCGCGACGTGGCCTGGTACTCCCCGGTGAATTCATTCCATTGTCCGAAGAGTGTGGCTTGATCGATGAGATCGGGACTTGGGTCGTGCGCGAGGCCTGCCGTCAGTGTGCACAGTGGCACCGCGCCGGCTTGCCGCCTCTGCGAGTGGGGGTCAACGTCGCCGCTCCGCAATTTCGCCGTGGCAGACTCCTCGGCGTGGTCCGGGATGCGCTCGCGCAAGCGCAACTGGAAGCCCGATATCTCGAAATCGAATTGACCGAGAGTACGGTCATGACCGATCCGGAGGAATCCGCGGCGATTCTCGAGGAGCTCAGTCGCCTGGGCGTCGTCGTGTCGGTCGATGACTTCGGCACCGGCTACTCGAGCATGAGCTATCTACGGCGCTTCCCGATCGACAAGCTGAAGATCGATCACAGCTTCGTCAAGGACCTGATGTCTCACTCGGATGACGCCTCGATCGTACGTGCCATCATCTCGCTTGCACACAGCCTGCGGCTGAAGACCGTGGCCGAAGGCGTGGAGACACCCGAGCAATTGCAATTGCTCAGGTCGTTGGGTTGCGATCAGTATCAGGGATATCACTTCAGTCCGCCGTTGCCGGCGGCCGAGTTCGCGGCCCTCGTGCAGAACTGGCAACGGACGGAAGATGGAGCGAGCGCGGCCGAAGCCACGCGGACTCACAGCAAACTGGCTGCCTATCGCTGAATCAGTCGGCGGGCGCGGCCGCTGCGCGCTCCGGCTTGTCTGCAGGGATCGGGACCTTCCTCGCCTTCAAGGCGCGGGCGAACTTCTTGTGGTCCTTCTCGACCTGCTTGCCGTAGCGCTCCGCATAGCTCGCAAGCCCCGAGATCCATGGCTCCGACTGGCCGAACTCGATCAGATCGTCGACGGGTGAGGCGCCCTGACGGCCCGCGCTGCGCAGATGATCCCAGGCTACGACCCGGGCCATGGATTCGAGCACGCACCGAAACGCCTTCTGACGTCCGACGATGTCCTGCAAGTCGAGGCGATCCTCGAGCGGCTGAAGTTGTCGGATCACGTAGGACTTTCCGTCCAACACGCCCACCGACAGAAACGCGGGAGCCGCGGCCTGACTACGCCGTTGGACTTCGATGACTCTGGCAGCCTCCGAGGGCCAGCGGGGCTGCGTGCGGGCCCGGTGCACCGCCGCCGCTGAGGGACGGGACTCCTTCACATCGAGCACTTCGTAACGCCGGGTGTCGTCCTTGTGACGAACCAGCACCACGTACCGGTCCAACCCCAGGCTGCCGAGGCCGGCGATTCGCCGGGCCGCATCCACAGGCTCGAACGCAGGCTGCGGATGCCGGCACTCGCTGACCAGCTGGAAAGCGGCCTTGCGCTGCGCCTTGCTGATCGGCAGCGCGTAGCGGCCGTCGTCGCGGATCCGCAGGCCAGTGCGCTTCCGGATGGTGCGCTTCTCGAGCAACATCGCCGAGGTCCGGTTTCGAAGCTGCCGCAGCAGCTCGCGCACAGGTCCCTCGGCCGTGGCGCGCTCGAGCCACCGGGCCTTGCCCTCCGCGAGTTGGTGTTGATACTCGGTCAAAAACGTCCTGACGGCCGTTCGCCGCGCGATTGCATTCAACTTCAGGGCGGGCCCCGCCACCCAGACACTCGTCGCGAACCGCGCGAGATCCCACGAAATCGGCAGTAGACAGGCCTCATCGAAATCGTTCACGTCGAAATAGGCCAGCCCGTTGTCGCCCTTGAAGGTGCCGAAGTTCTCGAGGTGCAGGTCCCCTGAGCACCAGGTCACGGGGGATTTCGGAAGGCGGCTGGGTTCGAGGTCGCCAAAGAACAGATGCGCTGTGCCGCGGTAGAAGGCGAAGGCATCTTGAGCCATCTCGTCGTACTTGCGCCTCAGCAGCAACGGCAGCCGCCCCTCGTTCGCCTGCACGATGCGGCTTACCAGGCCCGTCATTTCAGCCCCTCGTTGAGAACGTGTGCCAAGCGTACACCCGCCTTGCTGAGCTGCGTCGCACACACCGCGGTGGCGTCGTCCTCGTATGCACTGGTCAGCGTGTAGTGGTTGGGGGACGTTGGCGGTGGAAGCTTGCCGTAAGCATGGGCCCGTGCGGTCTCGTAGGACTCCTGTGCCCAGGCGGCCGGCGTTCCGGTCGACCAATGGACCTGGTCGGCCGGGGTGACGCGGGAGATCAGTTGAGCCGCAACGGCAGTCGCATCGGGACCCAGTCGCCCCACGAAATCGGTATCCCAGACCGCGTGCAACGAAGACGACGTCAGCCCCGGACCCGCGACGGTCTTCTCGTTGCCGCCCTCGTCGCGCGCGTCGCTGGCGTGCAGCGGCTGGTGCACGTCGCCGATGAAGTGCAGCAGAAACTGCAGCGCAAGCCGCCGTTCCTTCTTGCTGAGGCGCGGCTTGCGCAGCTCGGCGCTGAACTCGTTGATCTTGTCGACGATGCAATCGCTGGCAGGCCCATTGGAGGCCAGCGTTCCGTCCGGCAACGCGGGCTCGCCGAAACAGGCCGAGACCAGATCGGGCGGCGCGCCGATCTCGAGGTCGACGTAGTGCCAGTTACGCGTGGCGTTGTAGTGGACGGGCTTCCTGGTGCCGCGATCGGAATCGCGGAACTTGTCCGCCCAGGTGGCTTCGGCTGCGAAGCCCTTGTCGGGCGTCAGGCGGGTGCGATCACTGGAAAGCAGGCTCTGGACCTTCGTGCGAACACCGGGCTCCAGGTAGTGATCGGCGATCAGTGCGACGATCTCGTGGCCCAAGTCACCCCAGGCAAACGCCGGTGGGGCGGTGAAGAGTCCGCACGCCATCGCAGCCCAGGCGGCGACGGTGGTCGTGCTGGCGTGGGTGGAGCAGGTCGGGGCACGCATGCATCCAAGCGTACCACCGGCCCGTGGCCTTTTTTAGAACGCCGCGTCGAAGCAGATCTCTCCCTGCACGGCCACCTGGTATGCCGAGACCCGCCTCTCGAAGAAGTTGGTGAGCTCCTGCACGTCCTGCAGATTCATGAATGGGAAAGGGTTGCGGGCGTTGAACGTCGGTTCCAGGCCGAGCATCGTCAGGCGCTGGTCGGCCACGTATTCGAGGTATTGCCGCATCTCAGCCCGGGTCAGGCCCACGACCCCGCCTGAGAGGACGTCCTCCGCGAACTCACATTCGCACTCCACCGCCTCCTCGATCATGGCCCTGACCTGCTGCGCCCATTCGGCGTCGAACAGGTGCGGCTCCTCTCGGCGGACCGCCTCCAGCACCGAGAATGCGAAGGCCATATGGGCGCTTTCGTCCCGGAAGACCCAGGCCGTGCCCGCGGCAAGCCCCGGCAGCAGTCCGCGCGAGCGCAGGAAATAGACGTAAGCGAAGGCTCCGAAGAAGAACAGGCCCTCGATACAGCTCGCGAAACAGGTGAGGTTCAACAGGAAACGGCGCTTGTCATCCGCGCAGTCGATCCGCTCCAGGTTGAACACCTGGTCGATCCAGCGCTGGCAGAAGCGGGCCTTGCGCCGGATCGAGGGGATGTTGTCGATTGCCGCGAAGGCCTGCGCCCGGCGCGCCGGGTCGGGCACGTAGTTGTCGAGCAGCGTCAGATAGAACTGGATGTGCAGCGCTTCCTCGAACAGTTGCCGGGACAGATACATCCGCGCTTCGGGGGCGTTGATGTGCCGGTACAGGCTGATCACCAGGTTGTTGGAAACGATGGAATCGCCGGTCGCGAAGAAGGCGACCAGGCGCTCGATCAGATGTCGCTCGGCCGGCGTCATGCGCTGCTGCAGATGGCCCAGGTCGATCTGGAAGTCGATCTCCTCGACCGTCCAGGTGTTCTTGATCGCCGCCCGGTACATGTCGTAGAACCGGGGGTAACGCATCGGCCGCAGGGTCAAGTCAAATCCGGGGTTCAGAAGACTCATTGACACGCCTCGCAGGTTTCCGGGTTCTCGAGCGAGCACACGACCGCAGCCTCTGCGGCAGATCGCGCGGTATCGCTCCCCTGCCCTGCGGTGTCACTGCGCACGGTCGTCTTCGCGATGTGGGTGGCCGGCCGCGATCGCAGGTAGTACGTCGTCTTGATACCCCGCTTCCAGGCATACATGTACATGCTGGACAGCTGGCCGATGTTCGGATTGGCCATGAACAGGTTCAGCGACTGGCTCTGATCGATGAAGGGCCCCCGCTCGGCGGCCAGGTCGATCAGCGAGCGCATCGGTAACTCCCACGCCGTGCGATAGATCGCTCGCAGCTCCTGCGGCAGCTCCGCCATCCCCTGAACGGAGCCGTCGGCGATCTTGATCGCGTTGCGCATCTCATCCGTCCACAGGCCGAGCTGCTTCAGCTCATCCACCAGGTAGCGATTGAGCTGCAGAAAATCCCCCGACAAAGTCTCCCGCTTGAACAGGTTGGAGACCTGCGGCTCGATACACTCACAACAGCCTGCGATCGAGGCGATGGTTGCGGTGGGAGCGATTGCGATCAGCAGACTGTTTCGAAGGCCGTGCGCACGGATGTCGGCGCGGAGGTCATCCCAGGGGAAGCGCGCGGACGGCGTGACACCCCAGGAGTCGAATTGCAGCTCACCCTGGGCGGCCCGAGTCTCGGGAAACGCATCGTGCGCACCGTGCTGGCGTGCAATCTCCGTCGAGGCCCGCAGAGCATGAAAGTAAATTGCTTCCGCGATCTGCGCGGACAGCTCGCGAGCCCCCGCGCTGTCGAACGGCAGCCGCAGGCGGAAGAACACGTCCTGCAAGCCCATCACTCCGAGCCCGACCGGCCGCCAGCGAACGTTGGAGGCTTGAGCCGTAGCAATCGGGTAGTACGTCAGGTCGATGACGCGATCGAGCTGGCGAACCGCGACTTCGACAGTGTGCGCGAGCTTCTCGAAGTCGAATGCTGGGGAATCGAGGCGGGTACCCAGATGGCGCGCGAGGTTGATCGAGCCCAAATTGCAGACGGCCGTCTCGCCAGTGCTGGTCACTTCGAGAATCTCGGTGCACAGATTCGACAGATGCACGGTCCGCCCGGGCTTCGCTGTCTGGTTGCACGCGCGATTGGCCTTGTCCTTGAAGGTCATCCAGCCGTTTCCGGTCTGGGCAAGCGTCCGCATCATCCGGGCATACAGATCCCGCGCACGCAGGCTCTTCTTGGCAAGTCCACGCGCCTCGGCCTGGATATACGCGCCTTCGAACGCCTCCCCGAACAGATCCGGCAGCTCGGGGACGTCCTTGGGATCGAACAACGACCAGGACCCGTCCTCCTCCACCCGGCGCATGAACAGATCGGGGATCCAGTTGGCCAGATTCAGGTGATGGGTCCGCCTGCCTTCATCGCCCGTGTTGTCACGCAGCTCGAGAAAGGATTCGACGTCCGCATGCCAGGGCTCGAGATACACACACGCCGCGCCCTTTCGTTTGCCTCCCTGATTGACGGCCGCCACGGAGGAGTCGAGGGTCTTCAGCCAGGGCACGATGCCGTTGGACAGTCCGTTGGTGGCCCTGATCAGCGAGCCCTCCGAGCGGACGCGGTGCCAGGCGATTCCGATGCCGCCTGCAAATTTCGACAGGAGGGCGACGTCCTTGTAACGCTCGTAAATCGAATCCAGCGAATCCTGGGGCGAGTCCAGCAGAAAACAACTCGAGAGCTGCTCATGCCGTGTCCCGGCGTTGAAGAGCGTCGGCGAGCTTGCGACATAGTCGAGGCTCGAGAACAGGTGATACAGCTCGATCGCCTCGGAGACGCTGGGACTGAGGGCGACGGCGATTCGCATCCAGAAGTACTGCGGCGTCTCGAACACCTGGCGGCGTGTCGGGTGTTTCAGCAGATACCGGTCATAGAGGGTCCGCAGGCCGAAGTATTCGAACTGCTGGGCCCGGGTCGCATCGATCGCATCGTTCAGCTTGCGGGCATGGGACTCGACGAACCCCAGCACGCGCTCATTGATGAGCCCGACGTCGTATCCCAGGCGGATGGACTGGGAGAACGAATGAACGCTCAGCCCCTGCACTTCCTTGTCGATGAAACCCGCGAGCAGCCGGGCCGCGAGGCGGGAGTATTCCGGCTCCTCGAAAACGAACGAGGCAGCGGTCCGGATCGATAACTCATCGAGCTCCCGTGTCGTGGCGCCGTCATACAGGCCGGCGATCGTCTTCAGCGCCACGCGCATGGGGTCGACGTCCGTCAGCCCGTCGCAGAACCTGGCGACCGCGCGGACGATCTTGTTGACGTCGACGGGTTCATGCGCGCCGTTACGCTTGGTGACACGCATCTGCGTTCGCCCGGCGGCCGGGGCGGTCAAACGGAAGGATGGTTGTTGCGGGGCCAACGGCGGCGCCGTGGCCGCACCGATAGCGGTTTCCAGAATCATCGCGAACTCCCCTCGAGTCCCGATTGTGGTTCGCCGCGTCTTGTTCACGCGACGGCCGCGGCAGGTCTTCGGACTTTCGGGCGGGTCGTCCTACGCGTTCGCACGCTTGGACGCCAAATCTACTGGGCGGCTTCCCGAACGGCCCTCAAGGGGTCATTCAGTGCTGTGTCGCCGGTCGTTCCCGATTACCGCTGCGGGGCAGCTCCGGAATTGGCCTCGACGGCCGCACCGGATTCCCTCTTAGGCCCACCTGTAGGGGTGAGCACCGCTGGCGAACACAAGATATTGTGGTGACCGGGACGTGTCAATTGTAATTCAGCGTCACCGTAATGGTGTCGCCATAGGTGCCGGGGGGCAGGTCCTGGAGGGCGTCGAGGTGGGCGTACACCGTGTAGGGGTACTGGCTGTTTCCGATTTGCAGGGTGCGCTGATCGGATACCTTCAGGGTACCGCTGGTGGCTCCGTCTCCCCAGACGCTCGAGTGGCCGAGGTTGGTATAGAGGTTGTAAGTCATCTTGTGGTTGAAGCCGTCGTTGAGCTTGCGCGGCGTGTACGAGCCGGCGCTGTTGATCCCGGGATCCAGGAGAATGTCCCAGTTTTCGAACAGCCCAAGCGCTAACACCGAGCAGGAGACAGTGATGGTGCCGGTGCCATCGAGACCGTTTACGTTGCTCGGATCGTACGCGGATGCAAACGTCACGCTCGTAGCGGAAACAGTGCAGCCCTGGAGCACGGCCAGCGCTGGTTTGGAGATCAGCACCAACCCGCAGGCGAGAACCGCTCTCATAACAGCGGCCGACACGGAACCTCCGGCTCATCTTCCCCGGCGGGCAATGGGAACTTCACGTTGGCGACACACCGACCGCCCTCCCAGCGGATCAGCAACGCATTCTCACCGCTCTGGCCGTAGACGAATGCGACGCCATCCAAGCCAACGGGAGTACTGCCGCCCGCAGTCTCCACTACGGCGCCTGCGGGAATGACTCCTGCGTCGGTGCGCTGCAGGCGGATCGTAGCGCCGCCATGTACCTTTGCCTCCACCACTACCCCGCCCCTGCGAAACGGCACTGCGGAGAACGAGGTGCTGGACACATCGAGCGACAAGGGCAGCGCGGAAGGGTCGATGGTGATTTCGTTGCGCTCGAACGGACGCAGTCCCGTAATGAGCGCCACCCCATTCGCGTCAGTGTGACCGGCGAGCTGACCATCGCGGTACACCGGCATCTTGTCGACCCCTGGCACCCGCACCAACGCAAATCCCTGTTCGAGGCTGCGAGTGGCAAACGGCTCCTCTCCCAACCAAAGCACGGAGCCGGACAACTCCGCCTCCGCCAGGTTGTGGCCCGCAACCTGCTGTAGCCACAGCGATGCAGTCTCCGCCTCACCGTTGACGACCAGTCGGGCGTCCGCGGTATCCACGCCGCCGCGTTGCGCCGAGACTTCGTAGCCGTAGCCCGGGCCCACCGGAACGCTACGGGATATCGTCGCTGCCAGCGCCGCCACACCGTTGTCGTTGGACATGCGTGAGCTGGACGAGCTCTGCCGCCCCAGGCGGTGGGTGAACTGCAGGGAAATGTACCTGGACTCCACGATTCCGGTCTGACGACTGCAGAGCAGGTCGAGGTGACCGAACTGGCCGAGCGTGCGGCTCGCGTCAAGCGACAGAAACCGTGAGCGTCCACCCGCCATATTCTCCTGGACGGTGGCGAACGCCACGAGCGACACGAGATTCGGTAGCGTCACTCCCAGATGAGCCGTCGCGCGCGTGCGCACGGCTGGTGTCAGAACGGAGTCGCCTATCGAGGCAAAGCCTGATGTCGCATGGGTCGCGTCCACGCCGAAACCGGCATACGAGAGTTCCTTCTGGACACCGACGCCGATGCGGCAGCCTGTCGAGGCGGTTGCAGCACTGCAGGCAAGCGAGCTGTTCCAGACGACTGCCAGCGGAGCGAGCCCCACCAAGGAGAACGCACCCGTACCGATACTCTCATCGGCAGACACCCGGATCTGCCCAGTGAGCTGGTTCGTGAAGCCGTGTCGCCACGATCCGTCCGCAATCCAGCCTGCATAGGCATTGCTGACCAAGCCGTAGTCGTCGCGCTTCGCCCCGGCTTCCACGTTCCAAGCAGTCAGCCCGGCATTCAGGAGCTCGGTGGCCGCGTAGTAGTGTTGAGTCACCACCTGTTCGCGACCCAACGCGTCTCGAACGATCACGGTGAGATCCCCATTGCCGGTGGGGACCGGAATGTGATTCAGCGAGAAGGGGCCGGCCGGCACGGGAATCTGCTGCACCGTGGCTCCGTTGAGCAGCAGGTCGACGACACCCGGCACGACGGACTCGCCGCGTACGGACGGCAGAGGAAACGGGATGAACGCCGGCGTGGTCGAGAAATCGGTTCCCCAGGAGACGCCGGCCAGGCGAACCTGAGTGCCGTCGGTGTCAGCACTCGACAGTCCGTCGCCGAGCCTCAGGGAGGTCTGGGTTGCGGGAAAATCCATCACTGCTGCGGTGTCGAGCCGTACTCCGCTCTCGCCGACAGACAATGGTGTCGCGAGCCATGTCGAGCTGACGAAGAACGGGCCGCGAAAGGCTCCGGTCTCGAGCAGGCCACCCAATCCATTGCCGGCTGCTCCGTGCAAGGCGGTGATGTCATAGCGAGCGAACGTGCCCGGCGGCGATTGCTCAGGGGGAGAGTGTCCACCGCCGAGCGCGTCCACGTCGTGAGCCTGCAGAAAGCTCGGCTGCACCACGACATCCAGCCGTGATGCCGCGTTGTCGATATGTGCCTGCACTCCCGGCAACCCGGCGACACTCACGTATCCGCTCCTATCAGTGCGTGCGTCCAATAACTCGTTCGGCAGCCGGATGCCCCAGCGATCCAACTCATCCCTGCGGATTCGGGGTGCTCCCTCGCCGTCGGTGTGGATCACAGACCAGTCACCCAGGGTCGTGCCATTGATCGACACCTCCAGGAGCGCCTCGCCCTGCGCATCGCCCGCCAACGCTGCGCCATCCGCAAACGCCGGCGGACTCCACAGCAGGATGAGGAGCGGCACTGGACGTAGCGGGCGGCGCATTCGGACATCCCTGACCCTGTGCCGGCGCAGGCCTCGGGTCGATCAGGGAGAGATGTCGAGCGGCTGACGCCGCTCGCCGGTCTCGGTGGTGACGATCAAGTCCACGGGGTCGCCCACGCGGACCGCCGTGAGCGAGGAGCCCGACCAAACTCGTTGTCCCCCGGCCAACAGGTAACCGGATTGTGAGGACTTCCACACAATCGCCCCGCTCTTCCTGTCGCGAGCCTCGAGCTTTGCGACGTGCTCCCAATGCGAGCCGTCGTTCCGTGCCAGGACCCGCACCCCTCCGGACTGCGGCGCCTGTACGAGCCAGTGCAGGCGCGAGTCCGCTCCCCCGACATTGAAAAACACCGGCACGCCCACGCGTAGCGCGACCTGTATGCCATCAGTGCCTCCCTGTGATGGGATCGGAACTTCTCTGACATAGACCCGAAAGGCCCGCTCGCGACCGTCTTCAGGCCGAGCGCGAAGGCCGACGCGCACAATCTGCATTGCGCCGCTGGCGAGTCGTACGACCGGCGGCGTCACGATGAGCTGCTGGGTGGGTTCGTAGGCGTCTTCGCCGTTCTGCTGGACCCAGACCATCCGCTCCATCTGGACCAGGACTGGACCGGGGTTCTCGTTGCGAACCTCGATCACACCCACTGGCCGTTGCCGTGTCAGCTCGATCCTCGTAGGACCGACGCGCAACTGGCCCGCATCGGCGCTAGACGCAAACAGGGTCAGGCAGGCGAACAGGATCGGACGACACCCACTTGCCACCGACGCCAATGTCATCCTCCTGCCCATCAGGAGAAGTTCACCGTCACGGTGACGGTGCTCGTATAAGTGCCGGGCGGCTTATCTTGCGAAGCGGCTATCCGCCCATACACGGTTTTAGTGTCGGCAGTCAGCAGCCCAAGGCCGGCTCCCGAAACCGTCACCGTCGAACCGGTGCCATCTCCCCATACGGTCGTACGGGAGGTGCTCGTGTAGAGGTTGTAGCTGAGAGTGTTCCCGCCGCTCGCGATGTTGCGTGCCGTGTAGGCGCCGCCACCCGTCCCAATGTCGAGAGCCAGCGTGTAAGTCGTCCCGACGGTACAGAACACGTTGACCGTGGATGTCATATCCAGGGGCGCGCCGGAACCCGGGTTGTACGTGCCGAAATTCAGGTCCGCGGCCGAAAGATTGCAGGCCGAGTCGATCGTCGCCTGGACGTTGAAGGTCGTCGAGTTGGTTCCTGCGGCACCGGCGGCGGCCGTCAATCCTGAGGCGACGGCGCAGAGGCCCAATCGCAGTGCTCTTGCGCGGCGCGGGGTTGGTTTTGCACAGTGCATGTCACGAGGCTCCGTTGCAACCGTTTGACGGCTGGCGGGTCGATCATAGGGTGCCTGCGCTGCACTCAAACATGACATTAGTCTCGATTCGTGCGTGGTGCGGTGCGCCGGTCAGATCCAACATGGCGCACAATCCAACACAGCGCACACATTGGATCACCCTCTGCGGCCCGACTGCCGCAGCAGCAGCTCCACGGTTTCGTCCGAGACCGGCTGCGACGTACAGGACTCAATGTAGTCGTCCAGCTCCGCGGCCCGCGGATCACTCTCAACCCGGCCCAACAGGTCGGTGAGGTCGGCGGCCGCAGGGCGACCGCTCCATCCCACCCAGGCGTTGCGGCTGCTCTTGGCACGATACAACGCGGCGTCGGCTAGATTCAGAACCCCTTCCCACGGGATGAGCTGCGGCGCCTCGGCTACGAAGGGGTAGCATGCAAATCCGATCGACACGCTCGTGCGCTCGACCTGTCGCCCGTTGATTTGGAAACGCTTGCGAGCCACCGTGGAGCGGATGCGTTCGGCGAGAACGGCCGCATCCTGCAGGCTCCGGGCCTGACAGGCGATCACGAACTCGTCGCCGCCCCAGCGGACGACTTTGTCGGTTTCGCGGACGCAATCCGCCAACACTTCACTGAGTTGCGAGAGCACATGATCGCCGGCCTCGTGTCCGTGCCCGTCGTTGATGGGCTTGAGGCGATCGAGGTCGACGACCATCAGGATCAGGCGGTACGGGCCGCGGGCCCCAGAGCTGTTCGAGGCCTCCGCCGCAGCCAGCAGGCGCGGCATGGCTTGATGCAGCGAGCGACGATTCCCCAGCCCGGTCAGCGCGTCGGTCAGGCTGACTTCCTCGAGTCGGGAGTTGACCTCCTCGAGCTTGTTGTAGCTCTCCTCGAGCTGCGTGTTGCGTTGGGCCAGCTCTTGTGTACGGTCGCGCACTTCCTGCTCGAGCTGCTGTCGGTACGCGCTGGCCCGCTGTAACGAGCGGCGGTGCGCAAGCCAGGCGGCGTAAACCGCCAGCAGCAGCAGCACGGCGTAGATGCACCGGGCCCACCAGGACTTCCAGGGAGGGGGATCGACGGAGATCGGCAGACTCCAGGCGCGCGGGTTCCAGGTTCCATCCGCGTTGGCGGCCCGGACTCGAAGTGTGTAAGTCCCGGACGCCAGTCCCGTGTAGGTCAGGGTGCGGCGGGTACCGGCCAACTGCCATTCGGGATCGAAGCCTTCGAGCTGATATTGGAAGCGGTTGGCAGCCGGGGATTCGAAGTCGAGGGCTGCGAACTCAAAGGTGACGACATCGTCCCGGTAGCCCAGGTGCAACGACCGCATGGGGTCGTAAAGCGATGCGGGGGGCGCAGGAGAATTCAACTTGAGCAGCTTCGTGAGGACTACCCTCGGTGGCACCTCGTTGAACCGCAGTCTCATCGGATCGAAAAGGTTGAATCCATGGGATCCGCCAAACAGCAGTTGCCCGGAGCGGGTGCGCAGGTGGGCGCCGAAGTTGAACTCCTCTGCCTGCAGTCCTTGCATCCGATGAAACGAGCGCACCGCGTTCGTGCGGATGTCGATGCGGCCGAGGCCATGGTTGGTGCTCACCCAGACATGACCATTGGAATCCTCCTCAATCCCGTAAACCGTGTTGTTGGGCAGGCCGTTCGACTCGGACACCGTGCTGAAGTGGATAGCAGACAAGTCGTGGGTCGCGCCGGCGCGGTCGACGCCGCCATCGCGTGTGCCGATCCAGATCCCACCGGTCCCATCGACATGAATGGCATAGACCGTATCGCCGCTTAGCGCTCGCGAGTCGGGACCGTGCCTTAGTTGAGTGAGCACGCCCGACGTAACGTCCAGAACGGAGACCCCCATTCCGTCGGTCCCTGCCCAGATTCGTCCAAAGGAGTCCTCGGCCAGCGCCGTTACGCGGTCCCCGACTCCGGGGTAACTCGCGAACGAACCGCTGGCGCGATCGAAGCGCGCCAACCCGCCTCCGTAGGTGCCGATCCAAAGGCGTCGTTGGGAGTCCTCGAACAACGACATCACTCCCGCCGCTGGAAGAGAGCGAGGATCGCCGTCGACGTGGCGATAGGACTCCACCTGCAATGTCCGCGTGTCGATGCGGCAGAGACCGCCGCTCATCGTTCCGGCCCACACGATCCCCTCAGGGTCCGCCAGCAACGCCATGACCCGATCATCAGGCAATCCGTCGGCCTTCCCTTCAATGTGGCGAAGCCTGCGCGTAGCGCCGGAGATCGGATCGACGACTGCGATACCCGCGCCGAACGTTGCGATCCACAGCCGCCCGGTGTCGTCTTCCGCGAAGGCGTTGACATACCGGCTGCCCGCCGGCTCATTGGCGGCCGCCGCACGATGCCCGAACGACCAGGTACGGGGACTCCATTTGCCCACTCCGGCCTTGGTGCCGACCCAGAGCAGACCCCCGCGATCTTCGAACAGCGCACCAATGTGGTCGTCCGGGAGGCTGTCAGGATCTGTTGCGTCGAAGCGGTAGGTCTCGAAGTCGCCGTGCTCGCGATCGAGCAGCGCGAGGCCGCTATCCGTGCCGACCCAGAGTCGACCGCCGCTGTCGTGAAGGAGCGAGCTCACGGCCATCGACGGCAGACTGTGGGGCATCCTTTGAACGTGCCGAAAGGTCTGGCCGGCGCCGGTGTTGGGATTGAACCGCTCGAGGCCCTGATTCGTGCCGACCCAAACGCTGCCGTCCGGCTCAAGCAGCAACGCATGCACCTGGGCCCGTGTGCCCGCCGATTCCAGATGAAGCTGATGGTCCTCGACGAGCCCCGTGGTTCGGTTCAGATATCTGAGCCCACTTCCGGTCCCGATCCACAGGCCACTCGGGCCGTCCTCCGCAAAGGCATAGATCGAATCGATCTCAGGGTTCGGTGTAGTCCGGAATCGCTTGAGCGTGTGGTGGATGGGATCGTAGGAGACGACGCCGCTCTCGCGAGTGCCGATCCACAGGATGCCGGCGCTATCGAAGTACAGTGCACGAGCGCGAGAGATGTATTCACTTGCGATTGCGGTGAAGCGACCGGTGTTGGGGTCTTGCCAAGCCACCCCTCCTCCGTCCGTGGCGACCCACAGCCGTCCTCCATTGTCGAAGGCCACAGATCCAACCCAACTACTCGGCAGACTGTCGGCCCGCGCGCGGTCATGGCGCACATGTTCGAATCCGTATCCGTCGTAGCGATTCAGGCCGTCTTCTGTTGCGAACCACAGAAAGCCTGCAGGGTCTTGGGCGATGAACGTGATGTTTTGTTGCGAGAGGCCCTGGTCGAGGCCGAACCGCTCGAAGCGCATCGGGTGCGAGTTGCCTGTGTCACCGATGCCCTCCGCCGTCACCGTGCGCGGCGTGGCCGTCGCGACAGCGGAGCCGAGCGCGATGCACGACGCCAGAAGCGCGAGGCAACTCCGTCTGCGGTTCATGAGGTCGGAGCGTATCCCTGTGCTTTGCACGCCAGGCTGGACTGTGCGCACGTAGGGCAGCGCACCAAAGAGGACGGGGTTCGCTCTTCCGTGCAAGAGCTGCGACTTTGGCCTCAGAGTGCATTGCAGCAATGATTAGGCCTGACCGCCGGAACCGCTGCGTTTGCGGTCTCGCCCTGAGACAGGGTCGAATTACCTGAATTATCAAATAGCTACGATAGATTGTTTAGAATGTCGTGTAAAAAAGACACGCGATCGGCCCGGATCCTGCCGCGATCTTGCCGGCTCCAAGACAGTTGGATGAAGAATCTGCCCGGGCGGTAGGCAGCTTCTAGATTCTCGGCTATATTCCAAACGTAGTCGCTTGAGTGTATTAGGTTAAACAACAATCGACGTCGTCACGACCCGGGCTCTCCCCTAAGAGCTCCGTCGGAGAAGGCGCCACGCCGAGGTAGTGATGTCCACTACGCTGGAACGATTCGAGGGGGCGACCCTGTCGTTGGCAAAGTCTGCTCTCGTGAAGGAGCGGATCACTGACGCGTACCGCAATCATCTCGCACTAATTGCCGAGGACGAGCTTCCTCTGGAGTTGCGCGAAGAGTTTCGTGAGTTACGCGGTGTGCTGACTCGCGAACGTCCGATGGTTCGCGGAGACGATGCGTTCCGCGCGACGGTACGCAAGATGTCTGCGCACGACGCGGACGACGTCGCTCACCGCGTTATTAAAATCTTCGCGTCGCTCGCACGTACAGAGGCCATTCAAACGGTGCTCGTGCCGCGGGCAAAGATGGCGAAGGCCGTGCAGAACGCCGCCCAAAACGTGGTTCCGCTATACATGTCGGAAGCGGCGGAAGCCTAGCCGGCGGAGGCCTGAGACGCGCTGGTGCCTCGCGGTAAGCGGACCGCTTGCCTTACTCGGTTTTCGGCCAATCCACACCGTCGAGCTTGAACTCGATGGTATCGAAGCGTGCTGTGTCCTCGTGCCGCGCCTGTCTTTTCAGGGCATCCACCAGCGCGCGCTCATCCCAATCGATGATCTCGTTCGAGAGGTCCCCGATCTCCTTGGGAATGGGCTTCTGTGACCCGAAGGGCTTCATCAGGATCACCGGCTTGTTGGCGGCCTGTGCGAAAGTCAGCTGAAAGACGAACAGCTCCTTGTTCTGGTCGTACAGGCTCGAGAGGGCGATCACCGCCTCCACCGGGGCGATCTGCTTTCGCAGATCCTCGCGGAGAGCCTCTTTGTCCCCTGCGGGCACGCGATCCGTGACGCTGTAGTTGCGGTAGAAGAAATTCCGCGAGCTTTCGAGGTATTCGAACACCCGCAGGTAGTCTTCCGTGTTCTCCCAGAAGTGGGTCACGAACAGTCTGACTGGATTGGCCTGGGACATGCGTGAGGCGCCTGCGATGCAATATTTAGGAAGCGCTGCGGAAGTCTCGCATAAGGTTGACTGTAACGAAACGTGCCAACCTGAGGGCTTCAAAAAATGTGCGTGGGGTGGAGCCTGTGCCGTTTCGGGGCGGCTCGACCCGATTGACGGCAGCCAGCGACAGGCAGCCCACTGCGCGGTGGCTTGGCGCGGACGCCCCCCGCCCACCGCGCGTGCACTTGGCTGCGGGTCGCCGGACCGTGGTCACCGCGACGCGTGGCCGTTACAGGCGTGCCGTCGGTGTCCCCGTTCGCATCGCGACTCACCCCGTGCGAGGGTCACTCGGCTAGAATGGCTCCTTTTCGGCAAGGTCCACGTCCCGTTGCGCTTACTTGTCTATAACATCCGTTACGCCACCGGCACCGGGCCGGCCTTCCACTTCCCCGTCCCGGGCGCGGGATATCTGCGAAGCAACCGCAAGGTCCTCGACGGCATCACGGAGTTCATCCGCTCCGAGCAGCCGGAGGTCGTCGGACTGATCGAAGTCGACACCGGGTCCATCCGCACAGGCATGGTCAACCAGGCCGAGCACATCGCCAGCCACCTCGGCCACTACACGACCTTCCAGAGCAAGTATGGTGCGAGCTCGCTCAACAACCTGATGCCGATCGTGCGCAAGCAAGGCAACGCCTTCCTGTCCGCACCCCACGTGCACGGTGAGCGATTCCACTACTTCGATACAGGGATCAAGCGTCTGATCATCGAGCTCGAACTCGAGAATGTGTGCGTGTTCCTGGTCCACCTCTCGTTAAAGTTCCGGCACCGTCAACTGCAGCTGCGGTCACTGCACGACCTCATCGTGCAGTCACACAAGCCGGTGATCGTCGCTGGTGACTTCAATACTTTCTGGGGTACGCACGAGATCTACCTGTTCATGCGCGCTGCGGGACTGCGCAGCGCCAACTCCGCCGGACTGCCGTCGTTTCCGGCGCGGGTGCCGCGCATCGAGCTCGACTTCATCCTCGTGAGCGAAGGCATCGAAGTGACGGACTTCCGCATCCCGGACGTTCGGTTCTCCGATCACCGCCCGCTGGTGTGTGATTTCCACGTTGGCGAGGCCGCGCGACGTTCCGCCGCGTGACGAACCACCTGTGTTGAGGGTCCGCCGATGAACGAGTCCTCCGCCGCCCGCCCCGCGCCCTCCTCCTCGACTTCATGGACGACCGAGCGCGATGCCGACGGCATCGTCTGGCTCACTCTCGACAAGCCCGGGACCTCGGCCAACGTCCTCTCGGCTCAGGTGTTGCAGGAGCTCGATGGAGTTCTCGCCGACCTCGAGCGCAACCTGCCTCGCGGTGTCGTCATCTCGTCCGCGAAGAAGAGCGGCTTCATTGCCGGTGCCGACATCAAGGAATTCACGGGCATTGCCAACTCGGACGACGGGTACAAGCTGATCCGTAGCGGCCAACACGTCCTCGACCGCCTCGCCGCTCTGCGTTGTCCCACGGTCGCCGCCATTCATGGCTTCGCACTCGGCGGGGGATTCGAGCTGGCACTGGCGTGCCGCTATCGCGTAGCCGTTGGCGATGACAAGCTGACCTTGGGTCTCCCCGAAGTTCAGCTTGGCATTCACCCCGGGTTCGGCGGCACCGTCCGGTCCGTCAACCTCATCGGCGTGCGCCCCGCGATGGACATGATGCTCACGGGCAAGTCCATCCGTGCCGACAAGGCGCAGCGCCTCGGCCTGGTCGACCGTCTCGTGTCGGCCGACCAACTCAAGTCCGCCGCCGCAGAGATCCTCCGCAAGCCACCCTCTCCGCACCGGCCTCCCTTCGGCGAGCGTGCGTTGAGCTGGTCGATCGTGCGCCCCTTCATAAAGGGCACTATCACCGCGCAAGTGGCGAAGAAGGCGCGCCGCGAGCACTACCCCGCCCCCTACGCGATCATCGACCTTTGGGCGAAATACGGAGCGAGCGGCTCTGCCGCTTACGAAGCGGAAGCGCGTTCAATCGCGCATCTGTTCACGACGGAGACGTCGCGCAATCTCGTGCGCATCTTCCTATTGACCGACCGGTTGAAAGCCCTTGGGGGCAAGTCGTCCGCCGAAGTCAAACACGTCCACGTCGTCGGCGCAGGTGTAATGGGTGGAGACATTGCGGCGTGGTCCGCTCTACGTGGCTTCACCGTCACGTTGCAGGATCGCGCTCTCGAGTATATCGAGCCGGCGTTGAGGCGCTCGCGGGAGCTGTTCGACAAGAGGCTTCGCGATCCGCAAAAGAGCGCCGAGGCTGCAGCACGCTTGCAGGCCGATGTCGCGGGCGACGGAGTGGCCCGAGCGGACGTCATCATCGAGGCGATCTTCGAGAGCCTCGAGGCGAAGCGCTCGCTCTACGCCAGTCTCGAGCCGCGGATGAAACCCGAGGCCCTGCTGGCCACCAACACCTCCAGCCTCATGTTGGAGCCGCTGGCGCAGAATCTGGCGCGACCCGGTCGTCTGGTGGGCCTGCACTTCTTCAACCCCGTGCCCCAGATGCCGCTGATCGAGATTGTGCGCTCGACCAGCACGGAGCCGCAGGTGATGCAGGGAGCTCTGTCGTTCGCGCGCCGGCTCGACAAACTGCCGGTTCCGTGTCGCAGCGCCCCGGGATTCCTGGTCAACCGTGTACTGATGCCGTACCTCCACGAGGCAATGTTTGCCGCCCAGGAGGGCGTGCCTCTGCCCGTCATCGACGAGGCGGCCGTGCGGTTCGGCATGCCGATGGGTCCTATCGAGCTGGCCGATGTCGTCGGACTCGATGTGGCGCTCGATGTTGGGGAGATCATTGCCGCCGAGCTGGGGCGGCCACCTCCGGAGCTGGCGCGGCTGAAGGAGAAGAAGGAGGCACGAAAGCTCGGCCGCAAGACGGGCGAAGGCTTCTACGTGTGGCAGGACGGCAAGGCGGTCAAGCCGCAGGGACACGCCACCGCGCCGCAGGATCTGATTGACCGCCTGATTCTTGCGATGGCGAACGAATGCGCCGCCTGCCTTCGGGAGCAAGTCGTTGAGGATGCCGATCTGATCGACGCCGCGGTGATCCTGGGCACCGGATTCGCGCCCTTCCGAGGGGGGCCGCTC
Organism: Steroidobacteraceae bacterium; assembly: GCA_036499585.1. Taxonomy (GTDB): domain Bacteria; phylum Pseudomonadota; class Gammaproteobacteria; order Steroidobacterales; family Steroidobacteraceae; genus 13-2-20CM-66-19. The sequence goes on along the minus strand of DASYDM010000044.1, from coordinate 226,199 downwards.
GCCTATGCACGCAGTCGCGGTGTCAGCACCGTTGTAGCGCGCTTGAAGGAGCTCGCGGAGCGCTATGGGACGCGCTTCACACCCGACCCGGGGTGGAGTCTCCTGGGCTGAAGTCGCCCGGGACCAGCAGTCCCGAAACCGTGAACCGGTAGCCGGTCGGCCTAAGGTCCTGTGCTACCATCATTTTCGACGCACCAGCTTCCGGAAAAATCGCGTCAGGCCCGACGAAATGTCCGAAGAACGCGAAGCCAGCGTTCATTTGCTCAAGACCCTCGCGCCCTTGGACGGCCTCAAGCGCGACAACTTGGCCGCACTGGCCAAAAAGGTCTCTGTGCGGACGATGCCTGCGGGTCGGGTGCTCTTCAAGGAAGGCGACACTGACAAGCGGACGATCTGGATCGTCGAGGGCATGGTGGAGGTCCAGGAAGCCGGCCGCACCATTGCCATGATCCACGGCGGGACCCGCGAGGCCCGCACTCCGCTGTATCCCGAGCTACCGCGCCGCGTCACTGTGCGCGCCACTGAGCAGATCAGCTATCTGTCGATCGACAGTGAGCTGCTCGATGTGATGATCACCTGGGATCAGACCGGCACCTACGAGGTGGCCGAGCTGCAGCAACACGGTGATGCTCAGGGCGGCGACGACTGGATGACCACGCTGCTGCAGACCAACGCTTTCCATCGGATCCCGCCTGCCAACATCCAGGCGATTTTCCTGCGCCTGCAGCGCACGCCCTTCCGGGCCGGTGAAGTCGTCATCAAGCAGGGCGACGACGGCGATTTCTTCTACGTGATCGTGAGCGGTAAGTGCATCGTCACGCGCGAGACGCCACTCAATCGCGACGGTATCAAGCTTGCCGAGCTGAGCGTCGGCGATACCTTCGGAGAGGAAGCCCTGATCGCAGAGGCCAAGCGCAATGCCACGGTCACGATGTCGACCGACGGCGTGCTGATGCGTCTCAACAAGGAGGACTTCCGCGCCCTGATGAACGAGCCGCTGCTGCAATGGGTCGGCTATGACCGGGCTCGCGAGATCGTCTCGAGCGGCGGTCGCTGGCTCGACGTGCGTCTGCCGAGCGAATACCAGAACATGGCGATCGAAGGCTCGATCAACATTCCGCTGTACTTCATCCGGCTGAAGCTCTCGACTCTCGACAAGGGCGTCCCGTATGTCGTGTATTGCGACACCGGGCGTCGCAGCTCGGCCGCTGCCTACATCCTGGTCGAACGCGGTTTCGATGCGTACGTGCTGACCGGCGGCCTCACCAACAGCAACGTCCCGCTACGCCGCTCGGCGTGACTTCCCGCCCGAAGAGCGCTCGCGCGAACGCTTTGCGGTGACTTACATCGTGTGGGTGGCTTTGTCGCCCGACAGGGCGCCCGCCAGGTAGGTCTCGATCTTCTTCTGGGTCTGGCCGCGATCCTGATCGCTGAACTGCACGCCGATACCGGCGGTGCGCTTGCCCTGAGCCCCTTTCGGGGTCACCCAGATCACCCGGCCCGCGACGGGGAGCTTCTCGTCCTCGCCCATCAGGTTCAGGAGCATGAACACTTCGTCGCCCAGGCGGTAATTGCTGTTCGTCGGGATGAACAGGCCCCCGTTGCGTACGAAGGGCATGTAGGCCAGGTATAGAGCGCTCTTGTCCTTGATGGTGAGGGTCAACAGACCCGGCTTGTTCCCGCCAGCTTTCATGTCGTACGTTTCGTATCAGGTTCCAGCCGCCGCAGCAGGCTCTCGAGAATCAGTCCCCGGTTGATCGGCGCGTCGAGGGTGGACTTTAGGTCGCGAAGCCCATCGAGTACTTCAAATAACCGCCGTATATTCAAGACTGGGGACCGCCCTGGCAAGTGGGTTGCAGGCCGCACTTCTGTTAAAAAGCCCTGCCCCCCGACCGTTCCCCGAATTCGATTCGTGAGCCAGTTCTCAAAGCACTTCACGTGCAGTGGGAGCGCCCCTCGTGCCCAGCGTTCGGCGGTCGCCACTGGGTCCAGCCTACCGGCGGTGGCATCCTCGAGCGCTCCACGGGTCTCTCGTGCGACCTCCGACACGGCCTGAGCGTCAGCTTCAGCAGCCAGCATGGGGGCGTCGCCCAGGACGTTCAGGACCGCATCCCAGTCGCCAGGGCCTCGGGCGGCCTCGAGCCACGCGATGGCCTCCGCCCGTTTCGGAGCGCGAATTCGGATCTTGTGGCACCGGCTGAGAATCGTGGCTGGCAAGCGGGACGGCTCGGTCGCCACCAGCATCAGCAGGGTGCGGGGTGGAGGCTCTTCAAGAGTCTTCAGTAGCGCGTTGGCGGCGAAGCGGTTCATCGAGTCCGCCGGCGACAGCACGCCCACCTTGTAGCCGCCCTGGTGGCTGGTCAGCGCCAACTCCTGCGCCAACTCGCGAACCTGCTCGATCTTGATCTGCTTCGAGTCCTCGACCGGACGGATCGAGAAAAAGTCGGGATGCTGGTTGGCAGCGACTCGACGCCCCTTCTCGCCCATCACGAGTTCGGCTACCCAACTCGCCAGCCAATCCCCTCCCGCTCCCGGCGCCTCGTGAATCATGAGCGCGTGCGGAAACCGGTCCGCCGCCAGGGCGGCGCGGAGGGCGTCCATCTCGGGTCGGATCCAGGGCGGCGGAGCGTTCAACTGCGGCTCTTCGCGATCAGTTCGTCGAGGACAGTGATCACCTGCCGCTGCACGTCGGGCAGCGCAGCCGCTGCGTCGATGATACGAACTCTTTGCGGTTCGCGCCGCGCGAGTTCGAGGTAGCCCGCCCGAACCCGCTCGAAGAATGTTTCGGCCTCGGCTTCAAAGCGATCAGCCGCTGCGCCGGAGCGAGCCCGCGCGCGGGCCAGTCCAAGTTGGACGGGAAGATCGAGCAACAGCGTGCAGTCCGCCTCGAGTCCGCCGGTAGCGACGCGGGCGAGCTCCTCGATGGTCCGTGAATCGACGCCCCTACCGCTACCTTGGTACGCCCGAGTGGCATCAGTGAAGCGATCGCACACAACCCATTCGCCTCGGGCGAGTGCGGGTCGGATTAGATTTTCGATGTGAATGCTGCGCGCGGCGAACATCAGGAGTGTCTCGCCAGCGGAGCTGATGTGCTCGGTGCCGCGCTTGAGGACGATCTCACGAACCCGTTCGGCCAGCGGCGTGCCGCCAGGCTCACGGGTCAACCGTGAGGCAATGCCACGAGCAGCGAGGTGCTCGGAAACCATGCGAGCGACGGTAGACTTACCGGCGCCCTCGATGCCTTCCAGCGTGATGAATCGCCCACGGCGTTCGCTCATCGCCGCATTATCGTTCATTTAGACGGCCCGCGGGCGGGACCGTCGGCGGGCCTACCTGCCCGTCGAAGCGGTATGCGCAGAGGCCTGCTGGCTGCGCAGGTGATCGAGATAGCTCTTCACCGCGGCGTTGTGCTCTTCCAGCGTCCGCGAGAAGTGATGTCCACCCTCGCCCGTCGCCACGAAGTACAGCTCATCGGACTCCTGCGGCCGCACGGCCGCAAGAAGGGCTTCGCGTCCTGGCAGCGCGATCGGCGTCGGTGGGAGGCCACCGCGCGTGTACGTGTTGTAGGGAGTGTCGGTGGTCAGATCGCGAGTCCGAATGTCACCGTCGTACTTCGCGCCCAGGCCGTAGATGACCGTGGGATCTGACTGCAATCGCATCCCTTTGCGCAGGCGACTGACGAAGACGCCCGCGATGCGTGGCCGCTCGGCCGGCAAACCGGTTTCCTTCTCCACCACGGACGCCAGGACCAGCACCTGATACGGATCCGCTATCGGCAGATTCTGGCTACGAGCCTGCCATGCGGCCTGCAGCGCCCTGTCCATCGCGTTGTAGGCCATGGTCAGGATCTCGACGTCGCTGGTCTTCTCCGCGAAACGATAGGTATCGGGAAAGAAACGCCCTTCCGGAAACTCGCCCGGATGGCCGATCGCCATCATGACTTCTGCGTCGGATTTGTCCTTCGTCCGGTGGGTAACGGCCGGATCGGTGTCGAGCGCGCGGCGCAGGTCGTTGAAGGTCGTGCCTTCGACGATCGTCAGTTGCTGCAGGACGACGCGCCCCTGGTCGAACATCGACACGATATCGGCGGGGCTCGCGTGCGCCGGTATTTCGTACGTGCCGATCTGAATGCGCGGGTGCAGGCCCTTGACGTGCAGGTAGATCTGGACGGCGCGCAGGTTACGAACTGCCCCTTGGGAGGCCAGCTTCGCCAACGTGCTTTTCACGCTCGCGCCCTGCTCGATCTGAATGCGCTCTGCCGCCTGCAGCGGCCCGGGGGATTGATACTCGCGCACGGCCCAGTTGTAGCCGGCCCAGCCCGCCCCCGCTACTGCGGCGAGGACCAGTACGACCGTGACGAACGCGGCTTTGCCGCGCCCTCGTGACTTGCGCAAGGGGATAGGCTTAATCACCGCGCGCTCCCCGCCAGTGTTGGCGCCAGCGCTTGTTGGAGTCCACGTGTCACCGGTCCCACACGAAATGGTCGGCCGTCCAGCTCGCGCGCGGGCCAGATGCCAATACGAGCGTTGGTAAAGAACATCTCGTCCGCTGCCGCCACGTCCTCGGCCCGCAGATCGCGGATCTCAACGGAGACCCCGGCTTTTTCGGCTTCGGTTAGCACCTGGCGTCGCATGACGCCGGCGATCCCAAACCGATCCAGCGACGGTGTTTGTACGCGCGAATTGCGCACGAGAAAGACGTTGCTCATCGTGCCGGAGACGAGCAAGCCGGAGCTGCTGTAAAGCAACGCCTCGGCGACATCCGCGTCGTTGGATTCCGCTTTAGCCAGAATCTCCTCCAGTCGATTCAGATGTTTCACTCCCGCAAGCGCCGGGTTCTCTCCCACCCTGAGAGCGGCAGTGCGGACCCGGACTCCATCCTGCGACCAAGCGGGATTCTCGTGAGGCCACGGATATCGAAATGTGACGCGAGTCGGTTTCTCACGACCGGAGGGTGAATAACCGCGCGCAGTTGCGACACCGCGCGTCAACATAACCTTGATGAGTGAATTCTGCGCACTACGTGCGAGCATTTGCACTTCGTCGCTCACCACGGACAAGTCAGTTGTTGCGAAGAGCAGACGTGCACATCCGTGCGCCAGGCGTTCGAGATGAAAATCGAGGAGACGGGGGCGATGATCGCGGCACGCAATGGTCTCGAAGAGCCCATCGCCGAATTGCAGTCCCCTGTCATACGGAGAAATGCCCACGGCGCCGGCGCTCCACGCAACGCCGTTGATCAGCACGATCTCGGGGGCGCTGGCCTGGCTGGCCGGCGACACACCGTTCACGCACGCTCTCCCTGCGGGGTGCCAGGCGGCGCGGGCGCGACGTCAAATGTCGCCAGCAGACCTCGGGCTTTCGCTCGCGTTTCCTCGATCTCTCGCAGCGGATCCGAATCCGCAACGATACCTCCGCCCGCGCGCAGCTCCACCTGACGCCCCATCACGGTCATGGTCCGAATCAGGATGTTCGTGTCCATCGTGCCATCGTGCCCAAGGAACCCCAATGAACCCGTATACGCCCCACGCCCCACTCCTTCCAGCTCAGCGATGATCTGCATACATCTGAACTTGGGGACGCCGGTGATGGTTCCGCCCGGAAACACCGCGCGCAGGGCTCCGATGGGCGTCACGTCCCGTCTGAGCTGGCCGCTCACGTTGGAGACGATGTGATGGACGTGTGCGTACGACTCGATGGTCATGAGCTCATCGACACGAACGGTGCCAGGTTCGCAAACGCGCCCTAGATCGTTGCGCTCCAGATCGATCAGCATCACGTGCTCGGCGCGCTCCTTCGGATGCGCGGCAAGCTCCGTCATCTCGGCGAGATCACCGCCGGGGTTGCGGCTGCGCGGACGCGTGCCGGCGATCGGCCGTGTATCGATTCTGCGGCCAGCCACCCGGGCCAGGCGTTCGGGTGACGAACTCAGAATCGTTACACCCCGCCATTGAGCGAGTGCGGCGAACGGCGCCGGATTCACTGTGCAAAGGCGACTGTAGAGAGTCGCGATATCGGGATCGCGAGCCAGATCCACGCGCCAGGGCCGCGACAGGTTCGCCTGATAAATATCACCAGCGCGGATGTACTCCTTCGCCCTACGCACGCGCTCGAGGTAGGCCTCGGGCGCTTCCTCGACGATGCTCTCCACGCGAATGCTGTCGGGTGCGGGCTCTGCTTGGCGAGCCGCGAGTTGAGCGTCAGCCTCGATCCTTTCGAGATGATCTGCTTCATCAGGTTCCGCGACGGCAAGAACGCGATCGGAACCGCGCTCGTGTATCAGGGCGCAGGGTGTACGCAGGGCAAAAGCACGCCACGGGAGCGGTGCGCGAGGCAGTGTCAGGCGAGGCTCGACCTCCTGAGCGACTTCATAGCTCAGAAAGATCGCCCAACCGCCGGCGAAAGGCAGCCCGGCCGGGACCAGGTCGGTTCGCTCCGCCTGCCACCAATGCTCCAACGCATCGAGAAACGAGTCGCCGTGAATCTGGACCCCGTCGCCCCCGATCTGGCCCCGCGCATCCAGCCAAAGCGAAGCGCGAGGCTCGGCCACGAGCACACTCGTTTTGCTCAACGGGCCATCTGCGGCGCTGTCGAACAAAACGGGGTATCGCTCGGGAAACCGCGCAGCCAGGCGCCGTAGCACGACGCCAGGCACGCGGAGCTCGCGGATGATCGGACTGGCTGCCATGAGGCCGTGGACCCGAGGGGCATGGCCGCAAGCCGGCCGCGCGCTCCTCTCTCAACCGGTGAAGCGTCGGAAAATCAGCGACCCGTTGGTCCCACCGAACCCAAAGGAGTTCGACAGGGCCGTGTCGATCTTCATCTGCCGTGCCACGTTCGGAACGAAATCCAGATCGCACGCCGGGTCCGGGTTCTGCAGGTTGATCGTCGGCGGAGCCACGTTGTCGCGAATCGCCAGGATCGAAAATATCGCTTCGATCACGCCTGCGGCCCCGAGCAGATGGCCCGTCATCGACTTCGTCGAGCTGATGGCCAACTTCTTGGCGTGATCGCCGAACGCACGCTTCATCGCGATCGTCTCGGCAACGTCTCCGGCCGGTGTCGATGTCGCGTGCGCGTTCAAGTATTGAATGTCGCTCGGGTTGAGCGAGGCGTCAGCGATAGCGTTAGCCATCGCTTGGCGAGCCCCCTCCCCGTCTTCCGGCGGCGATGTCATGTGGTAGGCGTCGCCACTCATTCCAAATCCGGTGATCTCTGCGTAGATGCGAGCGCCGCGCTTCTTGGCGTGCTCGAGCTCTTCGAGAACCACCGCACCGCCGCCGTCACTGAGGACAAAGCCGTCGCGGTCCTTGTCCCAAGGCCGGCTGGCCTCCGTCGGGGACTCGTTGCGGGTCGAGAGCGCCTTCGCCTGGCCGAAGCCCCCGAGACCGCAGGGCGTCGTCGCCATCTCACCGCCGCCGGCGACGATCATGTCCGCGTCGCCGTACTGAATTGTCCTCATGCCGAGGCCGATCGCGTGGGTCGAGGTCGTGCACGCGGTGACCACGCCGAGGTTCGGTCCCTTGAGCCCGTACTTGATCGACAGGTGGCCCGAGATCATGTTGATGATCGATGCCGGTACGAAGAACGGCGAGATCTTGCGGGGGCCGCCCTTCAGAAAGGCATCGTGTTCGGCTTCGATCGTGTCCAGCCCGCCGATGCCGGAGCCACAGACAGCGCCGCAGCGCGCGGCGTTGACCTTGCTGAAATCGATTCCCGAGTCCGTCACCGCCTGGATACCGGCGGCGACGCCGTAGTGCATGAACTCGTCCATGCGCCGCGCATCTTTCGACGTCATGTACTGTTCCAGCTCGAACCCGCGGACGGACCCGCCGAAACGCACCGGAAAGTTGGACACATCGAACCGGGTGATCGGACCGATTCCACTCTCACCTTTCAGGATCGCATCCCAGGCGGAGACGATGGTGCTGCCAACGGGAGAAATGATCCCGAGGCCCGTGACGACGACACGACGCTTGCTCACACGCTACCTGTATGAAGAGACGAGGGAATGGAAAAACGCTGGGGCGTGCGAACCGGCCACGCGCGTGGCCGGATGCCCCAGGTCTGCAGCGTCAGGCCTTGGTGCGACGCTCGTTGATGTAATCAATGGCCTGATGAACGGTCGTGATCTTTTCGGCGTCCTCATCGGGAATCTCGATCTCGAATTCCTCCTCGAGCGCCATGACGAGCTCGACGGTGTCGAGGGAGTCGGCTCCCAGGTCGTCGACGAACGAAGCATCGTTCGTCACTTGTTCCTGTTTGACGCCCAGCTGCTCGGCAACGATGGCTTTGACCTGCTGCTCAACTGTGCTCATTAGCGGATTGTCCTTTTGTAGACATTGAAAGCGATGGCCCCGCCAGCGGCGAGGGGAAAAAACAGCCCCGCCGGGAGCGCGGGAAAGTCTGCCTCCACCGGGGGTGAAGTCAAACCCATACCCCCGCCAGCGGCGAGGGCGCGGTATTGTAGGGGAACACCCCCTGGGGTGCCACTCGGCCGCCCCGGGAGTGATTGTTTTTGCAGGCGAATCTCACCCCAGGCGTTCCCCGCAGCGGGCCCTCACGCCGGTTCGCTGTGGCGTTGGCCCAACGTCCTTGCTGAGAGGTGTGCGCGATGAAACGCGCGACCTTTGGCCTCAAGGCATGTACATCCCGCCGTTGACGTGGAGAGTCTCGCCCGTGATGTAGGCAGCAGAGGGAGAGGCGAGAAAGAGTACCGCCGAGGCGATGTCAGCAACCGAACCCATCCGTCCCACCGGGATCTGACCGAGGAGCGCAGTGCGCTGCTCTTCGTTGAGCGCGCGAGTCATGTCCGTATCGATGAACCCCGGCGCAACCGCGTTGACGGTGATTCCGCGCGAGGCCACTTCTTTGGCCAGGGACTTGGTGAACCCCAGGATTCCCGCTTTGGCAGCCGCGTAATTGGCCTGCCCCGGATTTCCTGTCAGGCCCACCACCGAAGTGAGGTTGATGATCCGGCCGCGCCGCTCCTTCATCATCCGCCGCAGGCAAGCCTTGGAGAGCCGAAACACGGACGTCAGGTTGGTCGTGATGACCTGGTCCCAGTCGTCCTGCTTCATTCGCAGGAGGAGCATGTCGCGGGTAATCCCGGCATTGTTCACCAGGATGGTCGGCATGTCGCCGGCGGCGTCCAGATCGGCGAGCAGTGCTTCGATCGAGGCGGCGTTCCCTACGTCCACGACCGCACCGCGTCCGTTGTATCCGTGCGACGCGAACTTCGCCGTCAGCGCCGCGGCCCCTTCGGCCGAGGTGGACGTGCCAATGACCCGTGCTCCCTCTGCGGCCAGGGCAAGGGCAATGGCGTTGCCGATGTTGCGCGAGGCGCCCGTTACGAGCGCGACGTCGTTTTTGAGCATTACTGGGACTCCAAAGCCGCCGCCAGAGACGCCGGGTCTTCCAGCGCCCCGTATTCCAGCCCGTCGCGCTTCTCGATGCGCTTGTTCATTCCGGTGAGCGCCTTGTTCGGGCCGCACTCGATGATGCGGTCGACGCCATCGGCGATCAGGGCGCGCACCGTCTGCGTCCAGCGCACCGGGCTCACCACCTGCCTGACCAGCAGCGAGCGAATGTCGGCGGGGTTTCCATGCGCCACGCTGTCGACGGCGCTGATGTATTTCAGTGTCGGATCACGCACCTCGATGCCGGCGAGCTTCTCCTCCAGGCGCTTGGCGGCGGGCTCCATCAAACTGCAGTGGGAGGGGACGCTCAACGGCAGCAGCTTCGCCATCTTTGCCCCGCGGTCCTTCGCGGCTTCGATCGCGCGCTGAACCGCGGCCGCCTGGCCTGCAATCACGATCTGTCCCGGACAGTTGAAGTTGACCGGCACGACGACCTGCCCCTGGGCCGCGTCGGTACACGCCGCCTGCACATCTTCGTCGGCAAGGCCGACGATCGCGGCCATTGCGCCCTCGCCCGCGGGTACGGCTTCCTGCATCACCCTCCCGCGGAAGCGGACCAGATCCACCGCCGTCGTGAAGTCCAGAGAGCCGGCACACACGAGCGCCGTGAACTCACCCAGGCTGTGGCCGGACACGAAAGCCGGTTCGCGACCCCCGCGTTTGCGCCAGAGCCTCAGCGTCGCAACGCCCGCGGCGAGCATCGCAGGCTGGGTCTTCTCGGTCGCGTTGAGTTGCTCCTCGGGGCCTTCCTGGACCAGCTTCCAGAGGTCATAGCCGAGCACGCCCGAAGCTTCCTCGAAGGTTTCACGGACGATGCTGTCCTGCGCGGCAAAGGCCGCCAGCATCCCGACTTTCTGCGATCCCTGACCCGGGAATACGAACGCGAGCGACATGCCATCTCCATCGAAAGGGTGTGCCCAGGCCGCTGGGAGACCCATCGGCCCCGGCGAAGGCGCGGGATTCTACATAGGTATCGGGAATTGGCTATCGGCCCTTCAGGAACGATGCTACCAGCAGCCCGCCGATGGCCCCGTAAAGGTGGGCATCGACGACGACGCCAGGCCCTGTATCGGAGAACGGTAATGCTCCGGCCGTTTGCTCGTATATAAGCTTTACGATGATAAAGACGGCGAGCACCCAGCCATCCAGATCGCGTCGCTTTACGTGGGCGAGCGTCCCGGCCGTCATGACCCCGTGCATCGCACCAGAGGAACCGACGTACCAGGCGATTGTCGAATCGCGCAGCCACAGCCCTGCATCAATGACCGCGATGGAGCCGGCGACAATGGCGATCCACTGCCGTGGCGTGTAGTCCCGGACGAACAGGGCCCACATCAGGATCAGCCCCAGGCTATTGAGTGTCGCATGCTCGAAGTCCAGGTGAATGAAGTGGCCCGTCACCAGCCGCCACAGCTGTCCGCCAGCCAGCCCCGCCCGCTCGTAACGCAGGGCCAGTCGTCCGGCCTCGCCGGTGAACTCCGGCAGGATGAGCAGCGCGCAGGCGGCCAGGAGCGCCAGGCCGTAGCGACCGTCGCAATTGAGAGACCGAAGCAGCTTTCCGGCGCGTTTCACAGGCCCTTTCACAAGCTCCGGCGAGTGCTTTTGTTATGATCCGCGCGCTTCATAAACCGACCCCTTCCGCGGGTCACCAGAGAGATGTAAGCCTATGAACAGGCCCGAGAACAATCCGTCGGACGTTCGCAACCTTAGCAGAGCGCGGCGCCGCCAGAGCGGCTTCACCCTGATCGAGATCATGGTCGTCGTGATCATCATCGGCCTGCTGGCCGCGGTGATCGTGCCCAATGTCATCGACAAGGTGGACCAGGCGCGCGTCTCCAAGGCCAAACAGGACATCCAGGCCATCGATACCGCACTGACCATGTTCCGCCTGGACAACTCGAAGTACCCGACCACGGAACAGGGAATCCAGGCGCTGGTCAACCAGCCAACCGACCCGACGATCCGTCACTGGCGCCCGGGCGGCTATCTGCCGCGGCTGAGCAAGGATCCCTGGGGGAACGACTACCAGTACATCAATCCGGGGCAGCACAGCAAAGACTACGACCTGTTCACGCTCGGCGCGGACAACCAACCCGGTGGCGACGGCACGAACGCCGACGTCGGCAACTGGAACCTGACGGACTAGCACATGGGCGACAAGTCGGCCTGCGGCGCTTGTCGCGGACATCACTGCGCAGGCCGCCGGCAAAAAACGTGGTTTTTGCCGGCTGGCTCACCGAGGCGTGGCTTTTGCCGACTGCGCGGATCAGGGCGTGGTTTTCGCCGCGTGCATATCCATGGCTTTACGCTGGTCGAGATCCTGGTGGTCGTCGTGATCATCGCCATCGTCTCGGCGGGGGTCATCCTGTCGGTCAACCTGACGGGCCGCGACAGCGATCTGGAGAAGGAAAGCAATCGTCTCCTGGCGCTGGTCAACTACGCACGCGAGCAGGCGGAGCTGCAGACCCGAGAGTACGGGCTGCTGTTCCGGGATGACGGTTACGAGTTCCTGACTTTCGATGTGCGCAGGGGCTGGCGCGACGTCTATGAGGACGACGCGTTGCGCGATCGCAATCTTCCGGCCGGTCTGGATGTCCGGCTCTCGGTCGAAGGCCGGCCCGTCGTGCTGACCAAGCCGAAGGACGCCAAGGACAAGACGCCGCAGGTCATGATTTATTCGAACGGAGATCTCACGTCCTTCGAGATTACCGTCGAGCGCGAGAACGGCGTGAGAAGCGTGACCTTGAAGCAGGACGAGAAGGGTCAGGTCGTCGAGGGCGAGCTGGTGGAGAACAAGACGTGAGGCGCGCGCGGGGCTTTACGCTCGTCGAGGTCCTGGTCGCGATCGCAATCGTCGCCCTCGGCATGTCCGCCGTGCTCGGCGCCCTGAGCTCCTCCGCCAACACCGTTTCCTACATGAAGGACCGGACGCTGGCCGAATGGGTCGCCCTGAACCAGGTTGCGAACACACGGCTGCAGATCCAACAGCAGCAGCTCCCGCAGGTCGGCAACACCACGGGGGAGATCGATCTCGCCGGCCGCTCATGGCACTGGCGCCAGGAAGTGACTCAGAGTCAGGTTCAGGGCATCGAGCGTATCGACGTCAAGGTGCGCCCCGCAGAGATCAAAGGCGACGACGATAACGGTTGGTTCGTTACTGTCAGCGGCATCGCGGGCAACGCGGTGGCCTCGCCCACCGGCACGACGCCCGTGTGGGGCAACGGGGTGGGCGGCAACGGCCCGGGCGAAGGCGGCACGGGCACCCCGAACACACCCGGGCAGCCCAACACCGGTACGCCGAATACTCCCGCCCAGCCTAACAACGGCACCACGCCGGCTCCAACGCCGACACCCAACCCGACGAAATGAGCACTCCTCGCACAAGGGGCTTTACGCTGCTGGAGCTGCTCGTTGCGCTCTTCATTGCCGCGCTGATGTTTGCGATGGGCTACGGCGCGCTACATCAGGCTCTGAACAGTCGCGATACGTTGAAGGATCAGCAGACGCGCCTGATGGAAGTGCAGACGGCGGTTCGAGTCCTCGAGCAGGACTTCCTGCAGCTGGCCCCGCGCCCCGTGCGCGCGCCAGTGGGGTACAGCTTCATGCCTGCCCTGTTGGCCAGCGCGACCTCACAACCCGTCGTGCAATTGACCCGTGCCGGGTGGACCAACCCGACAGGCCTGCAACGCCCCGGATTGCAGCGCGTCGCCTATTTCTTCGACAACGGCACAGTACGTCGCGAGTACTGGACCGTGCTCGATCCCACGCAGTCCAGCCAGACGACCAAACGTGATCTGCTGACTCACGTGAAATCCCTGTCGTTTCGTTACATGGATCAGTCGCACGCCTGGCAGCCACAGTGGCCACCGCAAACGGCGGCCGGTGGGTTCGCGCAACAGCAGGCACTTCGTTCTCGACCCATCGCCGTCGAGATCACACTCGAACTGGATGACTGGGGCAAGATCGTGCGCATCCTGGAGGTGGCAGGGTGAGCGACAGGACGCCCGCCAGTGGCCTGCTCCGATCCTGCGGGAGCGCGATAGTCCCGCGCGCACATGCGGCGCATCGGCGGCTCGGGGCACCGCCCGCCCGCCAACGCGGCATCGCATTGCTGGTCGCCATCCTGCTGGTTGCCCTGGGGACCATCATTGCCGTGGCGGTTGCCTACGACAACGCGATGACGGCACGCAGAGGTGCTGCGACGCTGTCATTCGATGAGGCGATTCTCATAGGGCAAGGCGCGGAGGCGCTCGCCGCCTACGGGATCCAGGCGAGCTGGCAGCAGGACAAGAACAACGTCTTCGCGAGCCAGCCCTGGGCGATGCCCGTGGGGCCCCTCGAGATCGTGCCGGGCGTGATGCTCGATGCCTCGATCGAGGACCTCTCCGGCCGATTCAACCTCAACTCTCTCCTGAAGGAGGATACGACCGGCACCCTCGTGGTCGACCCGGTGGCCCAGGCGGCGCTGGTCAACCTGCTCGAGAAAGCCGGCATCGAGTCGAAGTGGGCGGGCTACATCATCGACTGGATCGACCCGGACATTGCCCCGCAGACACCCGACGGCGCCGAAGACACGGTGTACATGGGGCAGACGCCCCCCTACCTGACTGCGAACCAATACATCACCAGCACTACCGAGTTGCTGGCGCTCCCGGGTTTCGGCCGCGACCGTTACAACAAGATCGCCCCCTACATCACCGCATTGCCGCCCGACGCCAAGGTCAACGTGTGCACCGCCCCCGGGGAGGTTCTGGACATGTTCCTCGCTCCCGGCCGTCAGGACTGGGGAGGCCAGAATGCCGATCAACTCCTGAAGAACCGCCAGGGGGCCAGCGGCTGCTTCCCGCAGATCACCAAGGACTATCAGCCGACCTTCGATGGCGCCAACTTCGCCAAGGCCAGCCAGGAATTCGCGCAAACTTCGAAGTACTTCCGGCTCACCAGCCACATCACTATTGGCACTACCGAATTCAACTTGTACAGTCTCCTGTACCGCGAGGACTCGAACGGCACGGTCCGCGCCATCCAGCGCAGCTATTCACCGGACTGAATTGCCGCAACCGAGGCTTCCGCAAGCGACTTACGATGGCAGACACACCCCATGGCTGACTGGCTCCTGCTCAGGCTGCCCCGGTCGCCGGAACAATCCGCGACCTGGGTAATCGTCGACGCCCGTGGCACTGCCGCGGGCCCGCCGCAGGCCGGTCCGCTGTCGCAGGCTACGGCGCGTGCCGCGGGCCGGCGCATTTGCGTGCTGGTGCCCGGCAGCGATGTCCTGTTGGCCGAGCCGGAAGTGCCGATGAAGACCGGCGCCAAGCTGCAGCAGATCGTTCCCTACGCCCTCGAGGAGCAGCTCGCCGAAGACATCGACGAGCTGCACTTCGCCATCGGCAAGCGGGCCCCCGACTCCATGCGGACTCCGGTTGCCGTCGTCGCCAAGGCGCTCATGGACGACTGGCTCACGCTGTTGCGGTCCAACGGCCTCGAGCCGGAAGCCATGTATGCCGACAGCGACATGTTGCCGCACAATCCCGGCCAGTCCGTCGCTCTGTTGGAAGAGGACACGGTCATCGTTCGGCCCCCGGCCGCCTCGCCGGTCACGTTGCCCGGTGGCGCGCTGGCCGAAGCGCTCGAGATCGCGCAGTCGGCACCTGAAGAAGGCACCGCGGCGGGTCGTGGCCTGATCCTCTACACGGGTGCTCCCGAGTGGCACCAACACTCGGCGGAAGTCGAGGCGCTGCGCGAGCGCTTCGACGGCATCAAGATCCAGCTGCTGACCTCCGGGCCGCTCACCCTGTTCGGGCAGCAACTGTCGCAGCCGGGTCCGATCAATCTGCTGCAGGGCGCGTACACGCCTACGACTTCCCGCGCGGTGGGCTGGCCGGCCTGGCGCGTCGCGGCCATTCTGCTGGCCTGCTTCGTGGGCCTGCACGTCGCCGGCAAGGCGGCCGAACTGAGCCTGTTGAAGCGCAACGAGCACAAGCTGGACTCCTCGATCACCGACGCTTTCCATGCCGCCATGCCCGGGGAGCAGACGACCAACAACGCGCGGATGCGGATGGAGGCCCGGCTCAATGCCTCTCGCAACAACACCAACGCCGGTGGCCTGCTGTCAGTTCTGGAAGCCGTGGCGCAAGCGCGCAACGCCGCACCCGGTATCGTCGTGCAGGCCATGAATTTTCACGATGGCTCGCTCGAGATGAAGATCTCGGCGCCGGATGCCTCGGCCCTGGACCGCGTGACCCAGACACTGAAGAACAGTGGCTTGCAGGCGGACCTGACCTCCGGCAACGTCGTGGGCTCCGGTTATGAGGGCCACATCCAGATCCGTTCCAACCGCACCTGAGGGGCTGCAGGCACGATGGCTTCCATTTCATTTGCCACGATGAGTGACCGGGAGCGCCGGATGGTGTTCATCGGCGGGGTTCTCGCCGCCGTGCTGCTGGTGTTCGCGGTGATCGTGCCTCTCGACCGCACCGTCAACCAGGCTCACAAGCGCATCACACAAAAGACCACCGACCTGGCCTGGATGCACCAGATCACCCCCGAGCTGGCGGCCGCCCCCGTTCGCCAGGCCAATAACGGTCAGTCCCTGCTGGTCATCATCGACCGCTCGGCGCGGGAGGCGAACCTCGGCACGGCGCTCGCCGGCACCGAGCCCAGCGGGTCTGGTGCGGGCCTGCGCGTCCGCTTCGAGAAGGCTCCCTTCGATGTGTTGGTTCTGTGGATGTCGCGACTGCAGGAGCAGAGCGGCGTGAAGATCGACTCGGCGTCGATCGACAGTGCCGGCAAGCCCGGGGTGGTCAACGCGGCGATTGCCCTTCACCAGGCGCAGTAACCCTCCCAATGAAGCGCGGCTTTGTGATTGGCGCGCTCGCCGTACTGGCGTTCGGCGTCATCCTGGTGGCCCGCCTGCCGGCGAGTTGGATCGTCCCCTCCCCGCCCTCCCGGATCGCCTGCACGAGTGTTGACGGATCCCTGTGGAACGGCGTCTGTATCGGCCTGGTCTACCAGGGGAAGACTCTCGGCGACGCCCGCTGGGTTTTGCATCCCCTGAAGCTGCTGAGCGGTCGCGTAGCCGCCCATGTAGTGTTGAACCGTGGCTCCGGCACCACGCAGCCGACCAGCGTGCAAGGCGACGTGGAAGTCGGATTCAGCGGCAAGAACATCACGGCACGCGATGTAAAGGCCGACGTGCCGCTCGACGATGAGCTGCGCTCTGCGCTCAACATCAACTACCTGGGAACCATTCACGCGGACCTCAAATCGGTGCGCGCGACTGACACTACGTTGCAGGAAATCCAGGGCGTCATCGAGGCTCACGATCTACGCGAACCGCGCGGCGCGAACTTCGGCGGTTACTCATTGACCTTCCCGGGCGGCTCGGGCGAGCAGGTAGGTCAGCTTCACGATCTGGGTGGTGGAGCGCTCTCTGTGCAGGGAACGGTGAAGATCACCAACCCCCCGGGGATCGTCGTGCAGGGATTGGTCGCCGCCGGGCCCCAGGCACCCCAGAGCCTGCAAGACGATCTGCGTGTGTTGGGCTCGCCGGACGCTCAGGGGCGGCGGATGTTCTCGTTCGAGACGACGTTCTAGCGCCATGCTGAGCCGGCAAGTCGGACCGGGGTAGATCACCCGCTCGCCGTCAGCTCCCTGAATCTCCCCAATAGCGGGAAATAGAGCCCCGCCCTCACGGGCTGCTCCCCCATCCCCGACGCCAACGCCACGTAGGTTTCCAGCTGTCCCCGGTAACGCTCGACCTCGGAATCGAGGAATTCCTCGAGCCCGCCGCCTTCGTGACGGCTGGTCTTGAAGTCGATGACCCAGCGGGTACCGTCCCTGTCGATGAAGGACCGATCGATGATGACGTTGGTCAACCGTCCGGAGGCCACGCCGGTCAACGCCCACTCGCTGCTGGGCTCGCGATGCTCGGCAGAGAAGATCCAGCGGCCGCGTTCGTCGCCCACGGTGCGTACGAGAGCATCCAGCACGGTCCCGGTAGCCCATCCGAGGAGCTTGTCAGGGACACCATGACGCCGGAGCTGTTGCTCGTAGGTGTCGCGTCGTGATTCCAACTCGGCGCGCGCCGGGAGCTGCTGCAGCCGGCCGAACTGCTCGAAGGCGGCGTGCACCACGGTGCCGATGCTTCGGGAAGTCTCCTGCACCCAGCTGAATTCGAGCTCGTCGAGTGTCTGATGGCCCAGTGGCAGGTGGGGCAGTTCGCCCGGGCCGTCGAGAGCCGCGGGAGCCCAGTCGGGACGAAGGCGACGCAGCGGCCTGACCGCGATGGCTTCCTTGCGCGTGTCAGCCAGCGCACGCGGCTCTCCCGACGCTGGCTCGTCCGCGGCGGGAGCGCCTTCCACCCCGAAATCGCCTCCAAGCGTGGGCCACAATACCGACAGCAACGTGCCGGCCCTGGGAATGATCTTTCCATCCTCCCGGGGCTTGGGTGCGCCCGACAGCCATAACGTCTGTTTGGCTCGCGTGGCTGCGACGTAGAGCAACCGCGCCCGCTCGTTCTTCATCCGCGCCGCAATGAGTTGTTTGAGGTAGGCCCCGACCTCACCTCCGGACTGCTCACCGATGGTGGGCACCGGAGCGATGATCAGGTCACTGCCGCCTTGGCGTCGCGGCAGATCCAGCCAGCGCAACAACGGCTCGGCCTCGCGACCGGGATTGCGATCCAGTGCGGGCACGAACACGTGATCGAACTCGAGTCCCTTGGCGCGATGGATCGTCATGATCTGCACGGGATTGGAGTGGGCCGCCTGCGGCTCTGCGAACAGATCGGACACCAGCGATTGCAGGTCCTGTGGGCCGTTCCACTCGCCAGACGTCGCGCGATCACTCAGTGCAGCGAAGAACGCACGCGCGTGTCGTAGATCATCCGCGGGATAACAGTCGGCGGCGCCCAAGCGGAGCCAGACCGACTCGAGCCAATCGGCCAGAGGCGCACGATCACGCTCCTCGATCGCGGACGCAAGGATCTCCCGTACCCGCGTAAGGCGAACCCGATCGGACTCGGCACAGCTCTCCAGTCGAGCCGGGTCGTAAAGGGCCTCCCAGACGAGCAACGGATCCTTCCGTCGCGATAACGTCGCGAGTGTCGCAAGCGATACGCCGCACCAGGGCGCGCGTAGCACGGCGAGCCAGGCAGTGCGATCCGCGAGATGATGCAGAGCCTGGACAAGAGCGACGAGATCGCGCACTACCGGCACATCCCCCAGCGGAACGACATCGACCCCGATGGCGGCGATCCGGCTCTCTTCGAGCCTGGCCATGATGGGTCCCGCGTGCGCGCGCGAAGCCACGAGGATCGCAACGGTGTCGTCAGGGTCTGCCTGCGTGAGCGCCGCGATTCGATCGACGATGGCTGTTGCTTCGGTGGCCGGTTCCCCATCAGAGAACAACTGCAGGGTGACTGCGGTCGCATCTGTCCCCGCCTCCTTTGCAGCCAGACTGTCCGTGAACGCGACCGCGCTGCCGCGCAAGTCGTCCTGTGGCGGAAACGTTGCGGCGAAGATCTTGTTGGTCCAGGCGATCAGCGGCGGGACCGACCTGAAGTTGCGCAGCAACCGCAGAGGCTCGAGGCGCACCGGGCCGATTCCCTCCTCGCGTGCCTTGAAGAACAGGCCGACCTCGGCTTCGCGGAACTGGTAGATCGACTGCATCGGGTCGCCGACCACGAACAGGGTCCGCCCGTCCCCGGGCTCCCAGGCCGCCGTCAGGGCTTGCATCAGGTCGAACTGCGCCAGTGAGGTATCCTGAAATTCATCCACCAGGATGTGACGCAGGGACAGTCCCGTCTGCAGTGCAAGGTCGGTCGGCAGGCCAGCCTCCGCAAGCGCCGCGCGTGCGGCTCCGGCGATGTAGGTGTGGTCGACACGCCCGTCTGTGGAAAACTCGGCGTGCAGATGAGCAGCCGCGCTGCGCAACAGACGCGATAGGGCCTCTATCGCCGCCGCATCGCTGTAGGTAAGGACCGCCGCCGGCAGCGAGCGCAGCTCAACGAGTATCTCGCGTGCGCCGGTGACTCGACTGAGCGATTCGATGCAGGATTTCAGGGCGTCTTTGTTGGCGCCCTGCTCGAAAGCGGTTCCGAGGCGCTTGGTGATGCTCTGACGCCAACTGTCCTCGAGCGTCAACGACAAGCTCGCCAGCGACTTCCAGGCATCGTGACAGTGAACTTGCGGCCCGAGCCGACCCACGCCGGGCAACGTGCCGGCCTCCTGCAGGACGGCCGCAGAGAGCCGTTCGCAGGCCCGCTCGAGATGCTCCCGAACGATGTGAGCAAGGCTCTCGCTGACTCGATCGCACAGTGCTCCGGGCTCGTGATCGAGCACGAACCGCAGCCAGTGACCGCGTTTGTGCAGCATGTTGGCTAGCAGCGTTTCGACGTTGCGCCAGCGGTTGTCGAGGCGGTCGAAGAGTAGCTCGGCGTCGCGCTGTTGCTCTTCGTCCGCTTCGGCATCGATCAACGTCTGTCTTGCTGCCCGCACATAGAGCTCGTGCGGTCGCTCCGCGATGGTCAACGAGCCCCCGGCACGCGCCGTGATCGGAAGCTGACTGGCCAGGCGGAAGTTGAAGGAATCGATGGTCTGAATGCGCAGGCGGTTGGGATCCTCGGCAAGCTTCCAGCCTCGCGACGTGGATCGTGCCAGTGCCGCGTTGGCGACGGTCTTGAGACGCAAGCCCTGTGGCGTACTCGTATCGATCTCGCCGCGAAGTGCTTTCAGCACACGCGCGCGCATTTCCGCCGCGGCCTTGCGCGTGAACGTGATCGCCAGAATCTCTTCGGGCTCGTTGACGCCGGCAAGCAGGCGAAGCAGCCGTTGCGTCAGAACGGTCGTCTTACCCGAGCCCGCAGGCGCCTGCAGGAGCACCGACCTTTGCGGGTCGGTCGCGAGCTCGCGAGCCAGCTCGTCCTGCCGCGGATCAGAATTCATCGGACTCTCGCTGCTCGTTCTTGGAGATCCGACACACGCCGCTCACGGGACAGTACTCACAGGCACCCGGCTTGGGATCGACGGCGGCCTGGCCCTCCAGAAAGCCCTGCGCGAGGGCTTCCAGCCGACCGACCCACTCCCGGCGTCGAACGTCCCAGTCTCCCTGAACGCCTCTCACCTTGGGCAACAGGTTGGGCTCGTTGGCGATCCCGTCGAATCGCACTTCGCGAGCGGTCACGTTCGCCGTGGCCAGCGCGATGACATCCGGCCCCAGCGCAGCCAGGTACGCCATCAGCTGGATGTGTGTCGGGCGTTCGCCGTACCAGTCGGCGCTCTTGCGACGACCGGTCTTGTAGTCGATGACGGCCCGTCCGCCCCCAGCCAACTCATCCACGCGATCGATCCGGATGCGCAGCTCGCCGCCTGCGAGAGCGAGCACCGAATCGAACTCGGTGCCTTGGACTCGGAAGGGTCTGCGTGTTCGCTCGAGCTCACACAGTTGAGCGATGAGTTGGACCGTGCGGCGAATCTCGCGATTGAACCCCGGTGGTGAAGAGGACCCGAAGGTTTCGGCGGCCGCCGTCTCGACACACTCCGTGATCTCCCGCTCGAGCGATTCTGCAGACCGCGCCGTCAACGCGCTGGAGTCGACCAGGCGCTGCCAGAGTCTGCTCAGCGAAGCGTGGAGCAGATTGCCACGCTCCTTCGCATCGATTCCCGGCTCGGGAGTCTCCAGCGGCGAGCTTCCCAGTCTGAGCTCGGCGAAGGCTCTGAACGGACACTCGTTCTGCAGCTCGAGGCTGCGCGTACCGCCGGGCATCTGCAGCGATACGGGCCAGGCGGGTCCGACGCAATCCTCGACCGCCTCGAGTTGGCCGTCGCGGTGGATTCGGGCGGGCAGCCACAGAGGTTCGGCAGCGCCACTCGCGCTGGGGCCGTGGGCCAACAACGGGACAGGTAGCGTCTCCTCAGCGGCGGGCGTATCGAAGAGCGCCAGTTGCCCCTTGGCCGGTTTAGGGCGCTCGCGTCTCAGCCACGGTGTGAGGAGTGGACTGGGCAACAGCTCCAAGTCCTCCGAACGCGATGCCGTGCTCAGGACGACCTCGTTGGCGCTCGCGCGCCATGCCTGAATGAGCGAATGCGCCTCCTGCAGGCGTCCCTCGGCGCTGGATGCGGGAATACCCGCTGCGACCTGAACACCGAGCGGCAGGAACGGGTCGGGCTGGACCGGTTGTGGAAGGGCTTCTGCGTGTTGTGCCGCGATCCATAGGGCGTCGTATTGCACGACCGGGTCGGCTGGGGTTGCCGAGATCGTCACCGTTGGATCCTCGTCCGCCGGTTGGAATGAAGTGCGCCCAGCCAGCTCCGTGAGGTATTGGATCGCGTCGTTGCGCGACAGGGAGCCGAACGAGGAGGCAAGTTGGCCGAACTCATCGAGCAGCTCGTGGAAGCGCTTGACGTTCTGCTGGTCCTGGCTGGTCCGCGTTCGATCTCCTGGCCACCCGAACAACTTCAGAGCTTCGCCAAAGCGCTGCGACCAGTCGCGTGGGGAGGCTCCCCCCTCGCTTAGCACCTTCGTCCCGGTCACAACTCGAGTGACGAGATCCAGGGAGACCTTCTGCGCTGATCCCGGGACATCGCGAAGCGATGATGCGAGATCACGGAGACGAATCTGCATGTGCCCGCGTTCACGAAGCCATGCGTCCAGTCGAGCGCGGCCCGACCCAGATTCCAGGGTCCAGTACGGCGCGCGCAGCCACTCACTGAAGTCGTTGAACTCAGCGGAGCGGCCACTGAGCCAGGACAGCGTGGAGAGAGCCTGTTTGATCGCCGGGACCTGGGTGAGCGGCCTGCCCCCTTCGACGACAACCAGCGACTCGGGCTCCTGCGGCTCGAGCCAGGAGCGTGGATGGATCGCCTGACGAATCAGCGCCGCGAGGCGCTCCCGGGAGCCCGGCGACCCGGGAAGGATCACCAGCACTCGCGCATCCGGGACGCGCTCCACCTGCCTCCGACACCAATCGGCGATCGCCTCCATCTCCTCCCACTCATCAGAGGCGATATGAACCCGCGTTTGGGTGCCGGGACGTCCGGGGCCATCCCAAGCGGGCCGGGCAGCCGGCGGTGTCGCGCCCATGCTGTTGGCCAGACGGGCCAGTCGCGGCGGGATCGAGGTGAAGCCGGCAAAACGCAGAGGCGCACTCGTCGAGCGCGAGGAGCTCTTCAGCGTGCGGCTGAGCTCGGCAACGCTCGCTACGCCCAACGATCGGCAGCGATCCTGGAACGTCTGCTGGACATCGCGAAGCAGCCCCGGTTCGGCACAGCCGCTGTCGACCAGTTTGCGGACATCGATGTTGTAGTCGGCTGCGAGCCCGCTGGCGCGGCGCAGGTTCTCTGAAAGAGCACCGTGGTTGACCAGACTCAGGTCCCGGGTCGCCTCATCGGTACAGCGATGCCACAGAAACCATTCCTCGGCGGGCCCCAAAAGCCGTGGGAGGTGCTCGCCGCGCGACGCGGCGCCTGCCTTCTCCCCTGCGGCAGCGGCAAGCTCCTCGATCTCTCGAATGAGCCAGGCTTCGGTGGTGAGAATGTCGGGGGACTTCCAGACGCGCTGGCCCCGTTTCAACTCAGCGGCGGCGTGGGCGAGCCGAGCGGCGTGCGCGCGCTGGCGCGAGGGGACGATGACCGTCCCACCCTTGCGGATCGTCTCTTCTAGCTCAGATGGAAGCCTAATCAAAACAAGCTATTGAGCGCTCTCGTTCGTGTACCACTCGAGGTTCCGGCGAGAGGTCAGCGCCACGCGAGTGCTACTTGAAGCGCCCGCGGGCCTCGACCACGTTGGCCGGTGCCGTGGCGGTTTCGGTCTGCTTGCGCGGAGCGTTGGCATACTCGCTTAGAAGATCCTCGATTCGCCCGAACACGTCACGAAGCGTGACGGAGTCAGGCAACGTCGTCACGCGGAAGTGATCGTGATACGGCACGTTGAAGCTGACACCCGGGACGATCAGGACGTGCTTCTGTTCGAGCAGGTCGAGGGCGAATTGCTGGTCGTCGAAGGTCGGCAGTTCCGTCTTGTCGACGCCGATGAAGGCGTACATGGAGCCCGCCGGCGGCTTCAGTTTCAGATAGCGACTGGACTGAACTGCGTTCAGGATCGCGCGCCGCGACTCATAGAGTCGCCCGCCCGGGGAAATCAGGTCCTTGATGCTCTGATAGCCGCCGAGAGCCGTTTGCACCGCCCATTGCCCTACGGCGTTGCTGCAGAGGCGCAACGAGCTGAGGAGCTCCAATGCGTTGAAGTAGTCGCCTGCCCCGTGTGTGCGACCTGAGAACACCGCCCAGCCAACCCGGTAACCGCAAGCCCGATAGACCTTCGACAGGCCCGACAACGTCGCGCAAAGGGTGTCGTGGACCAGCGTGGCCATCGGAACATGCTCAACGCCGTCGTAAGTCATCCCGTCGTAGATTTCGTCAGCGAGCACGATCAATCCGTGCTTCTCGGCGACTCGCACCAAACCTTCGAGGACGGGCCGCGGGTAAACAGCGCCAGTCGGATTGTTCGGGTTGATGATTACGATGGCACGCGTGCGCGAGGTCACCAGCCGCTCGATTTCTTCCGGGTCCGGAATGAATCCGTTCTCGGGACGGCACGGGTAGTGAACCGGCCGCCCGCGGTTCAGGGTCACCGCCGCGGTCCAGAGCGGATAGTCAGGGCTCGGGACCAGGACTTCGTCGCCGTCGTTCAGGAGGGCACGCAGCGAGAGGTCAATGAGCTCGCTGACACCGTTGCCCAGGAAGACTTCGTCCGCGGTGACGCCCGTGACCCCGCGGCTCTGCTGCTGCATCACGATGGCTTCACGAGCCGGGAAGATGCCCTTCTGATGGCAGTACCCTTCCGCCTCGGCCAGATTCTCGATCATGGCCAGCCGCATGGTTTCCGGGGTCCGGAAGCCGAAAGCCTTCGGATTGCCGATATTCAGCAGGACGATCTCGTAGCCTTGCCGCTCGAGCTCGTGGGCACGCCGGGCAAGGCGACCGCGGATCTCATAGCGGACATGGCGAAGACTTTCGCTGGGGCGAACGGCAGGCTCGTTTTTCATAGCACCCTAAGGATAGCAGCCCCGGGCGCCGGCGGCCGCGCCTCTGATTCTCAGATTTCCCGCCATCGGTGACAGGCCACGAAGCCCCCCTCCGCAGTTGCCTCCCAGGCTGGCCGTCGGTCCCTGCAGATCTCGGCCGCATAGGGGCATCGCGTGCGGTACACGCAGCCGCTGGGGGGTGATAGCGGGGACGGCGGCTCCCCAAGGACCGACCGTGCAAATCGCCCCGGCTGGACCTCAGGATCGGCCACGGGGACGGCATCCAGTAGCGAGCGCGTGTAAGGGTGGCGGGGCTTCCCATACAGGCTCTCGGCAGTCGCCAGCTCCATCATCCGCCCCAAGTACATCACCATGACGCGCTCGCACAGTCGTTTGACGACTGCGAGGTTGTGGCTGACGAACAGCATCGAGATTCCGTGCTCTCGCTTGAGACTGCCGAGCAGATTGACCACCTGCGCTTGCACGGACACATCCAGAGCACTGACGGGCTCGTCGCACACGAGCACTCGCGGCTTCAGGACCATGGCCCTCGCAATCCCGACGCGCTGACACTGGCCTCCGCTGAGCTCGTGGGGGTAGCGATTCGCGATTTCGGGCTCGAGTCCGACATGCGCCAGCGCCTCGAACACCGCCTGCTCGCGGCCGGCTCTGTCGAGCTCGCGGCGATGCGCCCGGAGAGGCTCAACGATGATCCGGGAGATCCGCATGCGAGGGTCGAGACTGGCCAGCGGATCCTGAAAGACGATCTGGATGTCACGGCGCAGGGATTTGAGCCGGTGCTCGGACACCCCTTCCACGGGACGCCCCATCCACACGACGCGCCCCGTGGAGGGCCGGATCAACTGCAGGGCGACACGAGCCAGCGTCGACTTACCCGAACCGGACTCGCCCACCAGTCCGACGGCTTCCCCTGGCAGAAGTCGCAGCGAGACGTCGTCGACGGCAACGAGGTTGGTACGAGAACCGAACACACCCTCGCGCACCGGGAAGCTGACGCTGACTGATGCAACCTCCAGAGGGGGTGGACCCTGCTGCGGACGCCGTTCACCCGGGTGGTCGGGTCGGGCTACCGCGGCCATCGAGGCGGCGTTCGGACCGTCAACCGGCGGCAGCGGCGGCTCGTCCAGCCTCGGCATCGCTGCCAGCAACTCCTGGGTGTACGCCTCACGAGGCGCACTGAAGAGTCCACCGACAGTGTTCTCCTCGACTATCCGGCCTCCTCGCATCACGACCACACGGTCAGCAAGTCCCGCGATGACGCCCAGGTCGTGGGTGATGAGCACCATCGACATCGCCCGCTCGCGCTTCAAGTCGGCCAACAGCGCCAGAATCTGCGCCTGAACCGTCACGTCGAGGGCAGTAGTGGGCTCATCGGCAATCAGCAACAGAGGTTGGCAAGCCAGCGCGATGGCGATCATGACCCGCTGACGCATCCCGCCCGACAGCTCGTGCGGATATTGATTCAGCCGCCGTTCGGGATCGTTGACGCGGACCAGGCGCAACAGAGCGAGGGCCCGCAAACGCGCCTCGCGCCAGGGCATGCCGATGTGAACGACCATCGGCTCGGCGATCTGGTCACCGACGACCACGTGCGGCGTCAGCGAGGTCATCGGGTCTTGAAACACCATGCCGATCTTGAGGCCGCGGATCTTGTCCAACGCCTCGGGGGGTTGATCGAGAAGCGACATCGACCCGAACGTCGCTCGCCCACGGACGGAGCCGTTGGCGGCGAGCAAGCCCATCGCGGCAAGGAATGCCTGACTCTTGCCGGCTCCGGACTCGCCGACCACGCCGAGACATTCGCCGGGATTCACTTCGAGGGACAGGCCGCGCACGGCCTCGACCGTGCCGGAGGGGGTCGCAAAGTCGACATGGACGTCGTGGAGGCTGAGGATCGGCTCAGAACCGTTCATGCGGATCCAGTGCGTCGCGCAACCCGTCGCCGATCAGGTTGAATGCCAGCAGGAGAATGACCAACACGCTCGCCGGCACCAGCAACATCCAGGGCGCCGACTGCATCTCCTGGGCGCCGCCGTTGATCAGGCTGCCCAGACTCGCCAGCGGCTCCTGCACCCCCACGCCGAGGAAGCTCAGAAAACTCTCGAACAGAATCATCTGCGGGATGGTGAGCGTCGCATAGACGGCGACCGGCCCGATCAGGTTGGGAATCACGTGCCGCAGAAGAATGCCCGTCGTGCTCGCACCCGTGGCGCGGGCCGCCTCGATGAACTCTCGATTCTTCAAGGTCAGGGTTTGGCCGCGCACGATGCGAGCCGTCGTCAGCCATCCGACGGCACCGATGGCGATGAACAGACCCGCGAGACTGCCCCGGCCGAAGATGGCGGAGAAGATGATCACGATGAAGAGGTATGGCAAGGAGTACAACACGTCGACGAAGCGCATCATCAGCTCATCGGTCCGTCCACCGACATAACCCGCAATGGCGCCCCAGGCGATGCCGATGAGGAGACTGACCGCTGTTGCCAGCAGTCCCACCAGGAGAGAGATGCGAACTCCGTAGAATGTCCTGACCAGTAGATCGCGGCCGAGGCGGTCCGTGCCGAGCCAATGGCCCGACTGCCAGTCGAGGTTGATGAACGCCGGGGGCGCAGCAAGGTGCTTCCAGTCGAGCGCATCGAGCGCGTAAGGACTCAGAGCGGGTCCCAGGAGAGAGGCGACGGCGACGAACAACACGACGCCGACGGCGATGACTGCCCCAGGCTCACGCATGCCGGACGCGGGGATCGAGCAAGCCGTAGATCAAATCCGCGGCCAGGTTGGTAAGGACTGTCAGAACGCCGTACACGACGATCATTCCCATGACCAGCGTGTAGTCCCTGTTGAGAGCGCCCTGCACCAGAAACCGCCCGGTCCCGGGAAGGGCGAAAACGGTTTCCACTACGAGCGAGCCTGTGATGACGAAGGCTGTCGCCGGACCCAGGTAGCTGACGACAGGTAACAACGCCGGCCGCAGCACGTGGCGCAGCAGCACCCGCGTCGATCCCAAGCCGCGCGCGCGGGCGGTCCTGACGAAATTGGCTCGCAGAATCTCGAGCAGGCTCCCTCGGGTGAGCCGTGCGACATAAGCGATGACCGGTAGCGCAAGCGTTACGACTGGCAGCACCAGGTAACGGACTTTCCCCTCCTCCCAACCGGCCACGGGCAGCCAGTGCAGCAGCAGTCCGAACACCAGCGCCAGCACCGGACCGGTTACGAAGCTTGGCAATGCGATGCTCAATGCTGCGAAACCTGAAATTCCGTAGTCGGTGAGGCGCCCGCGCCACAACGCGGCGGCCATGCCGAGCGGGACGCCCAGGAGAATGCCCAGCAGCACCGCACCGGTGCCCAGGGCGGCGCTCACCGGCAGTCCGCCGGCGATCAGCTCGCCGACCGAGTAGTCGCGCTGTTTCAGCGAAGGACCGAAATCCCCCTGCACGAGGCGCCAGACATAACGTCCGTACTGCTCCGCGATGGGGCGATCCAGACCGTAGGCTCGGTCTAGATTGGCTCTCACCGCCGGGGGCAGTGGCCGCTCCTGGTCGAAGGGACCTCCCGGCGCCAGCCGGACGACGAAGAAGGCAGCGGTGATGATGATGAAGAGGGTCGGGACGATTCCGACAAGACGACGAGCCGTGTAAGCGATCATTGACAATGTCTTTCGGTCGAACCTTATCCAGCCCGGCAAACAGGCGCGCCGAGCCCTCCGCGGCGTGCGCCGATCCCATTAGAAACTAAAGATTAGTCAAGTCAACGCAGTTAGGGCCGTTTTCTGGCCTGCGGGCGCGGAAATGCCATTGCGCATGGCCCGGAACAGTTTCTAAACTGTCAACAGTGACGTCGGATTTCATTCAAGAGCATCAACGATCCATGGAATCGACCCGCCCTATTCGTGCACTGGTGCGGGGCCTCGACGCCCTCACCATGCTCAATCTGCGCAACGGCGCAACGGTCTCCGAAATCGCCCAACAGATTCGGCTGCCGCGCACCACGACTTACCGCATTCTCGAGACGCTGACCCACGCAGGTTACGTATACCGTGACCCCGCGGACGATCGTTATCGTCTCACCATCATGGTCCACCGTCTTGCCGACGGCTTCGACGATGACGCGTGGGTGACTCAGGTCGCCCGACCGTGCATCGATGAGCTGGGCAAGGAAATACTGTGGCCTGTTGCGGTCGTGTCCCTCTCCGGGACGCAAATGCTCGTGCGTGAAACCACCGATCATCGCAGCCCGCTCGCCATCGAGAGGCTGTCGGCCGGTGTACGCCTGCCGCTGTTGAGCACCGCAGCCGGTCGCGCGCACCTGGCCTTCTGTCCGGCCGCCCAGCGCGAGTCGCTGTTGGAAATTCTGCGGCGCTCGACCGCCGAAGCCGACAAGCTCGCACATAACAGGCCCGAGTTGGACAAGATCCTCGAAGACACGCGTGCGCGTGGGTTCTCGAGCGCTGTGCATCCGCGTCGTGTATCCGACGAGATCACCATGGCGGTTCCGGTGCTGCTCGAAGACCGCGTTCTCGCCTCTGTCGTGGTGCGATTCGCGGAAACGGCCGTTCCGTTCAAGGTCGCCGTCGAGCGCTTCGTGCCGAAGCTTCGCGAGACCGCGCACCGTATCCGCCAGGGCTTCTCGGAACAGCAGCGCAACCCGCCTTACCGGCAACCCCAGGTTGCCGCAGTCCGCTAGGACTCTCCCTTCTGTGGGGGGCGTCCGCCCCCCTCTACCGTTATACTGATGCGCTTGATCGGCGCTGCGTGGAATGGACTTCCGCGCGGCGTCCAGCGCATTCCTGATCGTTTCGGAGGCTGAATGAACCGCATACTCGTCGGCATCAAGCGCGTGGTCGACTACAACGTCCGTATCCGCGTCAAACCCGATGGCAGCGGCGTCGTTACCGACGGCGTCAAGATGAGCATCAACCCCTTCGATGAAATCGCCATCGAAGAGGCGCTGCGACTGAAAGAGCGAGGCGCCGCGGAAGAAGTCGTCGTCGCGACGATCGGACCCGCCGACACCCAACAGCAGCTGCGCACCGCGCTCGCGATGGGCGCCGATCGCGCAATTCTGGTCCAGACGGACGGGCCTGGCGGCGTCGAGCCGGGCGTTGCCGCCCGCGTACTTCACAAGCTCTGCGAGCGCGAGCAGCCGCTGCTGGTGATTCTCGGCAAGCAGGCGATCGATGACGACAACAGTCAGACCGGCCAGATGCTGGCGGCGCTCTGGAACCGTCCGCAGGCCACTTTCGCTTCGAAGGTCGAGCTCACGGGCGGTCAGGCCAAGGTGACTCGCGAGGTCGATGCGGGACTCGAGACGTTGGAAGTCGATCTGCCGGCGGTGGTGACCACCGATCTGCGCTTGAACGAGCCGCGCTACGTCAAGCTGCCCGAGATCATGAAGGCCAAGAAGAAACCCCTGGAGACGCTGGCCTTGAGCTCTCTGGGGATCGAGGCCCGTCAACGATTGAAGCTGGTGAAGTTCGAGCCGCCCGCGCAGCGCCAGAAAGGCATCCGCGTCAAGGATGCCGGCGAGCTGGTCGACGCGCTCAAGAAGAAGGGGCTGGTCCGATGAGCGCCAAGATCCTGATTGTCGCCGAGCACGACGGCTCGAAGCTCAACCCGAGCACGGCGAAGTGCGTTACCTGCGCCAAGGCGATGGCGGGTGCTGAAATCGTCGTCGCCGTGTTCGCGGCGGACTCGAGTGCCGTCGCTTCGCAGGCTGCGCAGCTGGATGGCGTCAGCCGCGTTCTCAAGGTCGACAACGCCGCGAACGCGCATCAGCTTGCCGCGGTACTGGCTCCGCAGATCGTGGCGCTGGCGGGCCCGTATTCGCACGTATTCGGTCCTTCCACTACGTTCGGCAAGGACCTCATGCCTCGAGTTGCAGCGCTGCTGGATGCACCTCAGATCAGCGACGTCATGGCGGTAGAGGGCCCCACCCGCTTTCGCCGGCCGATCTATGCCGGCAACGCCATCGTCACGGTCGACACCGAAGGCAACAGCAAGGTCGTTGCTACGGTCCGCATCGCTTCATTCGAGGCTGCGCCCACTGGCGGCAGCGCTGCCGTCGAGGCGGCTTCCGTGAACGTCGAGCTTCCCACGCACACTCGCTTTGTGTCGGTCTCCGCCGCCCGTAGCGACCGCCCTGACCTTCAGACCGCGGCCCGGGTGGTCTCCGGCGGGCGGGCCCTGGGGAGCGCCGAGGGCTTCCAGATTCTGTACAAGCTGGCGGACAAGCTCGGCGCCGCGGTCGGCGCTTCCCGCGCTGCCGTGGATGCCGGCTATGCGCCCAACGAGCTTCAGGTGGGACAGACGGGCAAGATCATTGCGCCCGAGCTGTACATCGCGATCGGCATCTCCGGCGCGATCCAACACCTCACCGGCATCAAGGACGCCCGGACGATCGTCGCGATCAACAAGGACGGGGAAGCGCCGATCTTCGAAGTGGCGGATATCGGGCTGGTGGGAGATCTGTTTCAGATCATCCCGGAGCTGGAGAAATTGCTGGGTTAAGAGGGAAGGGAAACCCGCGGTAGCTGAAGCGCCCCCCGCTTGCCGTCAAGTCCTGCGCGTCGGCCCATGAATGCGGTGGCAATGGGCCGACCCGCAGGACTTGCCGACAAACAGGGGCGCGCTTGGGCGCAGCTGGGCACCCGGAGTGCCCCGGCACGACGACGGTATGCTCAGCCCCGTCAGTGGCCGGGGTACGAAACCGGACCGGAGTGCGTCAGAGTTGCCCGAGGACGTGCTCGGCGGCGCTGACCTTGAACTGCCCCGGCTCTTCCACGTCGACGTTCTTCGCCACCCCGTTGTCCACGAGGAGGGCGAAACGCTTGCCGCGAATGCCCATGCCGAAGCCGGTCGCATCCATCTCCAATCCCAAGGCCTTGGCATACGCGCCGTTGCCGTCGGCGAGCATCAGGATCTTCTCGCCGACATTGGAGGACTTGCCCCAGGCGTTCATCACGAACACGTCGTTGACGGCCATGCAGGCAATCGTGTCTACGCCCTTCGCCTTCAACTGATCGGCGAGCTGGACGAAGCCCGGGAGGTGCTTGGCGTCACAGGTCGGCGTGAAAGCTCCCGGCACCGAGAACAGAACCACCTTCTTGCCCTGGAAGAGCTCGTCGGTCTTCACGTCCTTCGGGCCGTCCTTGGTCATCGTCTTCAGCGTGCCCGAGGGCATGCGATCGCCGGCTTTGATCGTCATTCGCGCTCTTCCTCAGTGCCTTGCTCGGCTTATGCCTGCTTGGCGTGTAGCGACCACAGGTTCGCCAGGCGCTCCATGTTCGGATCGCCCTTGACGGCCTTGAAGGTCTTCATGGCGTCGTCCTTCTTGCCCGACTTCAGCTGGGCGATCCCCAGCAGCAGATGGGCCTCGGCGTCGTTCTTCACGCCGCCCTTGGCAATGCCCTTGGAGATGAGCTCGGCGGCTTTGTCGTATTGCTGATAGCCCAGGTACGCCAATCCCACCGCGACGTCTTTGTCGCCCGTCGGGGCGGCATCGGCGTCGGTGGCGGACTTCGCCAGGCTGGCCTTGTCGGCGTCCGCCGCTTTCTGCGCGGAAGCCAGCAGGCGCTTGTTCTTGTCCTGGGCACGGGCATCCGGGAAGACGTTCTTCTGGAAGCCCTTCTCGAGGACCTTCTGCGCCTCGCCCGGCGAACCCGCTTCGATGGCGAGCTGCGCCATCTCGGTGTAGTCGTCAGGACGCTTGAGGATGTCGACCTCGTTGGCCAGGCGGAATGTGTTCAGGAGCGTCTTGTCGTTCATCGACGGCGCCTGGAACATCGAGTACAGCAGGTTCTGCCAGTATTCGTTCTTCGGGTGATACGTGACCAGGCGCTCGAGCTGCTTGGTGACGCACTCATCGTCGTTGAGCTTCGAGCACGAGTTCAGCAGGATCTGCAGGATCTCTTCGCTCGGCGTGCGCCCGTTCTTGATCTCCGCCTCCACGTACGGTTCGGTGAAGGACTTTACGTTCTTGAAGTCGTTCTTCAGGAAGTACGCCTGCGAGGTGAACTTGTACATGTCGTCGTTGGCGAAGCCGCCCTTGACGGCACGGTTGCCGAAGTCGATCGCCTTGTCGTAGTTCTTCAGCTGATAGTTGATCAGCATCAGCGTACGGGTGCGGTCCGCGACTTCCGACTGCGGCACGAACTGCGAATTCAACACCGCTTCGAGCGACTTTTCGGCGTCGCCGAGGTTGTTGGTGCGCGAATACGCATAGGCGTACAGCTGGTCGATGACGTACTGGTCGTACGGCGTCTTACCGGCGATGCCCTCGGCTTCCTTGAGCTTCACCAGTCCGTCCTGGTACTTCTTCGCGTCGATCGCATCCTTCGCCGCCTTCAACGTCTTCGCCGACTTGGCGCTGACGGAGTTCTTCTCGTTCTTTTCTTCCTTCTTGTCCGCCGCGTAGGCCGCAGTGAACGGAACTACGGCGATCGTGCCGGCGAGGGAGGCACCGATGACGGCTGCCGCCACCCACTTCTGAACACGCTGCTTGCTGCTTTTCATCGTCGTACCTTACTCGGAGAATTCCGCCGTGTTGACGAAACCAATGCGCTTCATGCGGTTGCGCTGCGCTGCCGCGAGCACCTTGGCGACCGTGTCGTACTTGACCCGGCGATCCGGGCGCAGATGGATTTCCGGCTGCGGGGACTTCTCGGCTTCCGTGTGGAAGTAGCCCTCCAGCTGAGCAATGTTCGCGACCGGGGTTGTGTTCCATACGACCGTGCCATCGAAATCGATTTCGAGGTCTATGACCTCGGGCTTCGCCTGATCCGGCGGCGGCTTGGCGTTGGGATTGGGCATGTCCAGCTTGACCGCGTGGGTCATGACCGGAAGGGAAACGATCAGCGTCACCAGCAGCACCAGCATGACGTCGATCAACGGCGTCGTGTTGATGTCGCACATCGGGGCGCCGGAGCTCGTGCCGACACTCATTGACATGTTCTATCTCTCCTACTCTACCGGTGCGTCTACTGCGCCGAGGACACGGCGAGGCCGTGGTCAGGCTCGGTGATGAAACCGACCTTGATGACGCCACCACGCTGAATGGCGAAAATTACCCGCCCAACCGCCTCGTAACGCGTGTCACGATCGGCACGGATGTGAATCTCGGGCTGCGGCTTCTTCACGGCTTCGGCCTTGACCAGATCGACCAACGCCTGCCGGTTCGCGACCCTGCCGTCGTTCCAGTAGATGTTGCCTTCCTTGTCTATGGCCACCGTGATGTTTTCCGGCTTCGTCTGCGTCGGAATGTTCACCGCCTTGGGCAGCTCCACCTTCACGGTCTTGTTGATGACCGGAATGGTGATCAGGAAGATGATCAGAAGCACCAACATGACGTCGACCAGCGGCGTCGTGTTGATGTTTGCCATGACGCTCTGTTCTTCGTCAGAGCCACCGACACTCATCGACATACTTCGTACCTCGTCCGGCTCGTCGGCTCACCCGGCGGCCGCAGCCGTCGGCACCGGGGTCCGGGAGCGCAGTTCTTGCATCCGCCGAAAGCCGGCCACGCCGCTCTCGGTAGTCCACTCTCGGGACGGGCCGATCCGCTTGGCACGGATCGGCCCTGCACCCGAAGACTCTCTACTTACTTACGAACCGGCTGGGCGGGAGCGGCGACGGGACGGGCACCGCCCATCTCGCTGCTGCCGATGCGGGCGCCGCTGACCAGGTAAGCATGCAGGTCGCTGGCGAAGTTGCGCAGCGATTCCTGGACGCCCTTGTTGCGGCCCAGCACCCAGTTGTAGCCCATGACCGCCGGAACGGCGACCAACAGACCGAAGGCGGTCATGATCAAGGCCTCGCCGACGGGGCCGGCCACCTTGTCGATGCTCGCCTGGCCGGCGATACCGATACCCTGAAGGGCGCCCAGAATGCCCCAGACCGTGCCGAACAGACCGACGAACGGGCTGACCGAACCGACGGTGGCGAGCAGGCCCAGACCACCCTGCAGGC
The DNA here is from genome assembly GCA_036499585.1 of Steroidobacteraceae bacterium. Lineage (GTDB taxonomy): Bacteria > Pseudomonadota > Gammaproteobacteria > Steroidobacterales > Steroidobacteraceae > 13-2-20CM-66-19. The sequence continues at coordinate 191,773 of DASYDM010000044.1, read as the reverse complement.
GGCTGTTGACCTGGTCGACCGAGCGCTGCAGCGACATGGTGATCCACTCGTGCAGGTCGATGCGGTCCGTGAGGCGGCCGTCATGGTGCGAAGCGGCACGCAGGCCGTCTTCGGCGATCAGCCGGTACTCATCACCCTTCTTCAAGCGCTCGACGCCGTCCTTGATCGAAGGAGCAGTCCAGAACTGCTTCTCGACGACGCGGCTCGATTGCTTCAGCTTGCGCTGGTCCCACAACTTCGTGAGCATCACGTACCAGGACGACAGGGACATGAGAATGAGCAGCAGGAGCACGGCATGGGCAACCAGATCGTTGGAGGCCCAGAGGGCGCCAAGGCCGTACGGATTTTCGACTGTTTGGGTGGGTGCGTTTTCCATAGTTTCCTCGAATCACGAAAAAGCCGGGCCTCGCGGTCCGGCTGCTGAAGCGGCTGTTAGTTTCTGAGCTCGAATTTGATCCGGAACCCGACGCAGGAGTTGATCGGCGCGCCATCTTCGGTGCCGGGCTGATAGTGCCCGGAGCCGGCTTTCGCGAGTCTCACTGCTCCTTCGTCAAGTCGTGCATTCCCCGATGTCTGCTGAACCGTCGGTTCATCCGTGAGCTTCCCCTTTCCATCGACGCAGACATGTACGGTTACCGAACCCTCTTCTCCGAGACGCTTGGCGGCGGGCGGATAGTAGTCCTCGGTTGCCGGGAAGTTCTTGCCGGGGCGCGCGGCCACGATGTTCTTGGGCTTCGGCGGCGGCGGGGGCGGCGGCGGCGCCTTCGGCTGCGGCCGGTCGGTGACGTCCACGATCGCCGTCGAGGTCGTTTCGACGGGCAAGTCGATCGTCACTTCGGGAGGAGGCACTTCCACAGGCGGCCGCTCCATCTGCGGCGGCGGCGGCGGCGGCGGCTCATCGTGCTTCTGCACTTCCTCCACGATGTCGGTTTGCAGAGGCGGCGCAATCGTCTCGACCAGCCGGCGGGCTAAGCCGGTGGCGAGAGCCCAGATCAGAAAAACATGCAAGCCGACGATTGCGACGAAAACGGCTGCACGACGGGACAAGAAGGACGACTCGTTGGCGGTGGAGCTCATTGTGTGAAATGCGGTGTCGCTGTTACGTGTCCGGATTACACCGGATCGAAACACAAGCGCGGCAAGCTAGCTGTCTTTAGCTCCGCCCGCAAGCTGTCGGATCCGGACTGGCATCGCCCTGCTGCCCTGCGGCAGTTGGGCCCTCGTAGCAGACTGGCGGTGATCGAGAACCTCGCGAGGCCCCCACCTCCATGCCTGCCAACTTCAGATGAGCGCACGTGCCGGTGCGCAGTGGCTGGCGCGCGCGCGTGCTTCAAATCCCCCTTACTAATTCGTGTCTGACGCGCATCCGCCGAGCACTGATACGGAACGCCGCGCGCATCGTCCGATGCGTGCCGAACTCTATATGGTGCTCTGCGTACTGACAACTCCGCTCCAGCTCAAGAGTTCGTCGGAGATGACTGAATTGGTTCGGTGACCGCACCGACGGAAGCGCTGCCAACGAGATGGGCGTACTTCGCGAGGACGCCCCCCGTGGCATATGACTTTCGTGGTTTCCACGCAGCTCGTCGCTTGCGCAGCTCAGCAGCCGACAGATCCGCGCTGATCTCGCGTTTCACCGCGTCAATCGTGATCTTGTCACCGTTCCGCAGCAAACCGATAGGACCTCCGACCGCCGCTTCGGGGGACACGTGACCAACCACGAAACCGTGGCTTCCCCCCGAAAAGCGTCCGTCTGTAATGAGCGCGACTTTGTCGCCCAGACCGCGCCCCATGATGGCCCCCGTGGGACTCAGCATTTCGCGCATGCCAGGTCCCCCTTTGGGGCCTTCTTGTCTGATCACCACCACATCGCCGGGTCGAACCGCGCCCTCGAGGATTGCCTGGGTGGCCTTTTCCTCGCCGTCGTACACTCGTGCACGTCCGGAGAACTGCAGCCCTTCCTTGCCTGTGATTTTTGCAACGGCCCCCTCGGGGGCCACGTTCCCGTACAGCACGACCAGATGGCTGTCTTTCTTCACCGGATCCGACAGCGGCCGCACTATGTCCTGTCCAGCAAGATACATTCCTGTATTTGCAAGATTTTCCTCGAGGGTCGCGCCCGTCACGGTCAGGCAGTCGCCGTGCAGGCGGCCGTCCTCGAGGAGCATTTTCATCAAAGGCGCAATGCCGCCGATGGCCACCAGCTCGGACATCAGATAGCGACCGCTCGGTTTCAGATCGGCCAGCACGGGGGTCCGCTTGCCCAGGCGAGTGAAATCATCGAGGGACAGTTTGACGCGCGCCTCGTGCGCAATCGCTAGCAGGTGCAGCACGGCATTGGTCGAGCCGCCCAGAGCGATGGTGACGGTGATCGCGTTCTCGAAGGCTTTGCGCGTGAGGATGTCACGGGGGCGGATCCCCTCGCGGACCAACTTCACGGCCGCCTCGCCTGCCCTGCGGGAGTCGGCCCGCTTGTCCTGACTCACCGCCTCCTGGGCGGAGCTGCCGGGGAGCGAGAGTCCCAGCGCCTCGATCGCCGAGGCCATGGTGTTGGCCGTATACATTCCGCCACAGCTGCCGGGCCCGGGGATCGCCGTGCGCTCCACTTCGCCGAGCTCGGCATCGGAAATCTTGCCTGCGGCTCGCGCACCGACCGCTTCGAATACTGCGACGATGTCGCGGCGCTGCGCGCCCGGACGGATCGTTCCGCCGTACACGAACACCGACGGCCGATTCATGCGCGCCATGGCCATCGCGCAGCCAGGCATATTCTTGTCACAACCCCCGACGGCGACGAATCCGTCGAAGCCTTCAGCGCCGACCACCGTCTCGATCGAATCGGCGATGACTTCGCGCGAGACGAGCGAGTAGCGCATCCCGGGAGAGCCCATCGAGATTCCATCTGAAACGGTGATGGTGTTGAACAGCACGCTCTTGCCGCCGGCCGCGTCCGCACCGGCGGCCGCTTCGCGAGCCAGTTCTGCAATGTGCATATTGCAAGGGGTTACGTTCGCCCACGTCGAGGCGATGCCGATCTGTGACTTCGCGAAGTCGGCATCTTGAAAACCCACGGCGCGCAGCATCGCGCGCGACGGCGCTTGTTTGATGCCGTCGACGACCAACCGTGAGTACTCACGTGGATCGTTGTGTGTCTTCTTCCCCATCCTCTTCATCAACCCCGATCTCTCTTTGCTGAGCAGGGACTAGCACTGCCTTATCGGACTGCGAGACTGAGGGTTGTCGGTATAGCATCATCCGGACATCCCGTATCGGGAAACCGTCCCGAGTACCCCCCCCTGATCCGGCGCGGCGTTATGACAACGCTGGTGATGGGAGAGCACCACACTTTGTGATGGTCTTTTTCGCTTGGCGCAAACTCGCTGCGCGGTTTGCGCGGACATTACTTCGTCGGCCGCCTGCAAAAAGCGTGGTTTTTGCAGGCTGCGCAGATTAGCTGTAGAGGCTGCGGATCAGTCTGTACAGCGCGCGTACGCACTGTGCTTCGGCGCCGACCGGACGACCCGGCCGTTCCTTCGCATTCCAGGCGTAGAGATCAACATGCAGCCAACGTGGCGAGGCCGTCACGAACCGTTTCAGAAACAGCGCACCTATGATCGATCCTGCGAACGGTGCCGCGGAAACGTTCGACAGATCGGCGACCTTGCTGCTGAGCTCATCGTCATATCCGGGCCACAGCGGCAGCGGCCACACGGGATCGCCCTCCTCTTCAGCGATCGTGCGCAGCTGCGTGAGCAACGACTCATCGTTGGAGAACGCTGCGGGCAGCTCTGGACCCAACGCCACTCGCGCAGCACCCGTCAGCGTCGCGAGATCGATCAGCAGATCCGGTCGCTCGCTGTCCGCTTCGGTCAGCGCATCTGCGAGCACCAGCCGCCCTTCGGCATCGGTATTGCCGATCTCGACGGTGAGTCCCTTGCGGGAACGAAGCACATCGCTCGGGCGGTAGGCGCCGCCGTCGATACTGTTCTCGACGGCCGGTATGAGAACCCGCAGTCGGATGGGAGTGGCTGTAGCCATGAGCATGCGCGCGAGCCCGAGCACACACGCCGCGCCACCCATGTCCTTCTTCATGAGCAACATGCCGGCCGAAGGCTTCAGATCCAGTCCCCCGCTGTCGAAACAAACTCCTTTGCCGACGAGGGTGACCTTCGGCGCCGTGGGATCACCCCACCGGATGTCGATTACTCGCGGTTGTCGTGGGCTGCCGGCGCCGACCGCATGTACCAAAGGATAGTTCTCGCTCAACAGCTCGTCGCCCACGATCGTGTAGGCGTTCGCTGACATCTCCCGCGCGAGTTGCAGCGCTGCGTCGGCAAGTTCGGCGGGCCCGAGGTCGTTCGCCGGTGTATTGATGAGGTCGCGGGCCAACGCCGTACTCTGCGCCGCTGCTTCGGCATAGGCGACGTCTGCTCCAGGAGGCGGCAGAACTGTTGCCCTACGGACGTTGTGCCCCGGTGCACCGGCCGTCCGATACCTCGCAAACCGGTAGCCGCCGAGCAGCCAGCCCAACACGAACTGAGTGGCTGCAGGTGCGGGCAAAACCGTCCGCAACTCGAAGGTCTGTGGAGGCAGTCGTTCAGGCAGGCCTGCGACGTGCCACAGACGCAGCTCCTCGAGACCGCGCAGGGAACCCAGCCCGGCTACCGCCCCCACCACGGTGCCCTCGGGCCCCGGGAGCGCCAGAACCTTGTGCCTTTCGGCCTGAAACGCATTGGCCCGGACCCACTCGGCGACGGCTTGCGGCTGTGCGGCAAGCCAAGGTTGCAAGTCCGACTCGGTCAGCAGCCAGAGCGGGTGCGCGGGGGTCGCCCCGGACGCAGTCGATAGTGTGCCGGCGGCGGTGGCAGGCTCGGGAGGATTCGAAGTCACGCCCGAATGGTATCGCAACAGAGGGTCGGCCCCGAGTTCCGGCACGCCCGAAGCGGTAGCGCCTGGCGGCATCGCGGCCGACGATGCAGACATCGCGAATCGCCACGGCTGGTGGTTTGACAATCGCGCGAGGGTTGTGATCACATCCAGTGCATTCTCCGTCTTATAATGCGCGTTTCGCACCCGCACATGCACCTGGCCACCCGCGTACGTTTTGGCGTAGGTCTCGTAGTAAATGCGCTGCTCCTTCTTAGGAGCTCGAGGTGCGGGGCACTCGCTTTCTAGAAACGGCAGAGCGAGAGGAATCACCGAAAACCCCGCACCGGCACCAGTGGCCGATGCGGGGTTTTTCATATTTGTTCGGCCGTGCGGCCGTTGGGAGTATTTCGATGAGGTTGTATTCGCAGAAAGACGTCGACAAGAAGGCCCTCAAGGGCGCGCGCATCGCGATCCTGGGCTATGGCAGCCAGGGCCGCGCGCACGCGTTGAACCTGAAGGACAGCGGCTTCGACGTCGTCGTGGGCGTACGCAAGGGCGGAGCGAGCTGGAAGAAGGCGAAGAAGGATGGCCTGGCGGTCGCCACGCCCTCCGACGCCGCCGATGGCGCCGACCTCGTGGCCATGCTGGTGCCCGACCTGGCGCAGAAGTCGCTCTATGAAGAGGTAGAGAAGAGCCTCAAGAAGAATGCCACGCTGCTGTTCGCGCACGGCTTCAACATCCATTTCAAGCAGGTCAAGCCCCGCAAGGATCTGGATGTGGTGTTGATCGCGCCGAAGGGTCCGGGTGGACTCGTGCGTCGCCAGTATCAGGAAGGCCGGGGAGTCCCCTGCCTCATCGCCGTTGCCCAGGATGCGACCAAAAAGGCGCATGCGAAGGCTCTCGCCTACGCACACGGGATCGGTGGAACCCGCGGCGGCGTGCTCGAGACGACGTTCGCCGAGGAGACGGAGACCGACCTGTTCGGCGAACAGGCCGTGCTGTGCGGTGGTGCCACCGAGTTGGTGGTCAAGGGCTTCGAGACGCTGGTGGAAGCCGGTTATCAGCCTGAAGTCGCCTACTACGAGTGCATGCACGAGCTGAAGCTCATCGTGGATCTGCTCCACGAGGGCGGTCTGAAGAAGATGCACCAGTTCATCAGCGACACCGCAAAGTACGGCGATCTCACCCGTGGACCTCGCGTGATCAACGACCGCACGAAGAAGGAAATGGGCAAGATCCTCAAGGAAATCCAGACGGGCAAGTTCGCCCGCCAGTGGATCGAAGAGAACGCCACCGGCCAGAAGCAGTACCGAAAGATGCTGGCCGATGATGTCGACCATCAGATCGAGAAAGTTGGCGAACAGCTGCGCGCACGGATGCCGTGGCTGAACGACCGCCGCGCGTAAGGCTGACCGAGCGCTGCGACGGAACTCTCCCAGTCAGCAAAGGAAGTGAACCATGGCCGCTCATCCTGACCGAGTCCTGATATTCGACACCACGCTGCGCGACGGCGAGCAATCGCCCGGCTGCAGCATGACCCAACCCGAAAAGCTTCGGGTTGCGCGAGCGCTAGCCGAGCTTGGAGTCGACGTCATCGAGGCAGGATTTCCGGCCGCTTCCCGGGGTGACTGGGAGAGCGTCAATGCCGTAGCGCGCGAGGTACACGGAACCATCATCTGTGGCCTCGCGCGTTGCAATCGCGACGACATCGAGCTGGCCGCCAAGGCGCTGCGAGAGGCTCCCCAGCATCGCATCCACGTCTTTCTGGCGACCAGCGCCATTCATCGCCAGTACAAACTGAACATGGCGCAGGAGGAAATCCTGCGCGCTGCCGTCGAGGGCGTGAAAATCGCCCGGGACCTGAGCGAGGACGTCGAGTTCTCGCCCGAAGATGCCTCGCGCACCGAGCTGGAATTCCTGGCTCAGGTGGTCGAGGCCGTGATCGAGGCCGGAGCCAGCACGGTCAACATTCCTGACACGGTCGGCTATACCGTTCCCGATGAGTTTGCCGAGCTGTTCCGGTATCTGCGCAAGAACGTCCGTGGCATCGACAAGGTGCGCTTGTCGGTTCACTGCCACGACGACCTCGGAATGGCCGTCGCCAACAGCCTCACCGCTGTCGTAGCGGGAGCGCGGCAGATCGAGTGCACGATCAATGGCATCGGCGAGCGGGCCGGCAACTGCTCCCTCGAGGAAGTCGTGATGGCGCTGAAGACACGGGCCGCCTTCTTCGATGCCTGCACCCAGATCCAGACCAACCGTCTTTACCCGACGTCGCGGTTGGTTTCGAGCATCACGGGCATGCCGATTCCGCGCAACAAGGCCGTCGTGGGCGAGAACGCCTTCGCGCACGAGGCAGGCATCCACCAGCACGGCATGCTCAAGCACCACTCGACCTACGAGATCCTGCGACCGGAGGATGTCGGGCTCTCGCGCAGCCATCTGGTTCTCGGCAAGCACAGCGGGCGGCATGCGTTCCGCGAACGGGTGAAAGCCTTGGGGTTCGAGCTCGACGATGCGGAGTTCAACCGGGTGTTCGAGGAATTCAAGGCGCTCGCCGACAAGAAGAAGGAACTGTTCGACGGCGACATCGAAGCACTCGTGCTGCGCGCGGAGGGTTCCGCGACAGGCCCGTGGAGCTTGATCGAGTTGAAGACGGTTGCCGATATGTCGGGTCCGGCCCAGGCAACCGTGCGGCTGCAACATTCCACTGGCCGTGTTGAAGAGCGCACCGCGTCGGGCGACGGCCCGGTAGATGCCGCGTTCAAGGCCATCGAGGCCGCGACCGGCGTCAACGTGATGCTGCGAAAGTTCGAAGTCCATAGCGTTTCGGAAGGCGAAGACGCGCAAGGCGAGGCGGTGGTGTACGTGGAGTACAATCAACGCACCTATCGCGGCTCGAGTGTCAGCACGAACATCGTGGAGTCCAGCACCAAGGCATTCCTCGAAGTCGTCAACCGCATCGAGCTCGCACAGGCGGGGTCACGCGCGCGTGACGAGAGAACCGGAGCTGCGCGGGTCGCGCAGACCGCGGTCTGACGAACGGCCTTCCGAGGAGATTTGCAAAATGCCCATTCCAGCTACCCCCTACATCTGGTTCAACGGCAAGCTCGTTGCTTGGGAAAAGGCGACGGTCCACGTGCTGTCGCACGCCCTGCACTACGGCTCTTCGGTCTTCGAGGGGGTACGGGCCTACGAGACACCGGGCGGCGTCTCGATTTTCAGGCTGCAGGACCATACGCGGCGACTGTTCGACTCCGCCAAGATCTATCGGATCAACATTCCGTTTTCGGCCGAAGTGATCAACGACGCGTGCCGCCAGGTGATCTCGGCGAACTCGCTGGCTCGCGGCGCCTATATCCGGCCGATCGTCTTTCGCGGCTACGGCGAGATCGGCGTCTCGCCGAAGAACGATCCGCCGGTGGAAGTGGCGATCGCCGCCTGGGAATGGGGCAAGTACCTCGGTCACGAGAGTGAAGAGTTGGGCGTTGACGCCTGCGTCTCGTCCTGGAACCGCGTTGCTCCCAACACCATCCCTGCCCTCGCGAAGGCCGGTGGCAACTACCTGTCCAGCCAGCTCATCGGCGCCGAAGCGCGCCGCCTGGGGTTCGCCGAAGGAATTGGCCTTGCGCCGGACGGCACGGTCAGCGAAGGCTCGGGCGAGAATCTGTTTGTCATTAAAGACGGCGTACTCATGACGCCGGCGCTGGTTCACTCCGTGCTCGGCGGCATCACGCGGGACACCGTCATGCGGCTGGCGCGCGAGCGCGGTCTGGAAATTCGCGAGTGCGCCATTCCGCGCGAGATGCTGTATCTCGCCGACGAAGCGTTCTTCACCGGTACGGCTGTCGAGATCACCCCGATCCGCTCCGTCGATCGCCTTCCGGTCGGCGCCGGTCGCCGGGGCCCGATCACCGAATCCCTGCAGAGCGCGTTCTTCGGCCTGTTCTCCGGTAAGACGGCGGACAAATGGGGATGGCTGGACGCGGTGGACATGTCCGCCCCGCGCGCCGCCGTCGCCGGCTGACCGTTCACATTATTTTTCAAAGAGACCCATGACCGCTGCCCCACAGACCCTGTTCGAGAAAGTGTGGAAACGACACGAAGTCGTCCCGCAGACCGCTGATACCCCCGCCGTCCTTTATATCGATCTGCACCTGATCCACGAAGTCACCACGCCGCAGGCCTTCGCCGTCCTGCGGAGCCGGGGACTTCCGGTTCGTCGCACTGACCTGATGCTCGCGACGATGGATCACTCGACTCCAACACGGACCGAACAGGTGTTCGGCGGCGCTCCGATCGCCGTCGACTCTGCCGCAAAGCAGGTTCGCGAGCTCGAAGTGAACTGCGCGGCCTTCGGCGTCGAGTTGCTCGGGCTCAGGAACGACCAGCGCGGCATCGTGCACGTCATCGGTCCGGAGTTGGGCGCCACCCAGCCCGGCAAAACGATCGTCTGCGGCGACAGCCACACCAGTACCCACGGGGCGCTCGGCGCTCTTGCCTTCGGCATCGGCACCACCGAAGTCGGCCATGTCATGGCGACGCAGTGCCTGTTGCAGTGGAAGCCGAAGACCTTCTCGATCGATATCAGTGGGAACCTGCGTCCAGGGGTCACTGCGAAGGACCTGATTCTGGCCATCATCGGCAAGATCGGCGTTTCGGGCGGCACGGGACACGTCGTCGAGTTTCGGGGGGAGACCATCCGGGCGCTCGACATGGATGAGCGGATGACCGTGTGCAACATGTCGATCGAAGCCGGCGCTCGCGCAGGTATGGTCGCGCCGGACGACACGACCTATGCCTATCTAAAGGATCGCCCCCGCGCCCCGAAGGGCGCCGATTGGGACCGCGCCCTGGAGCTCTGGCGCTCGTTGCCGACCGATGGCGGCGCGAAATTCGATAAAGAAGTGACCGTCGACGGCTCGGTGCTCGAACCGATGATCACCTATGGCACGCATCCGGGAATGGTGATCCCGATCTCCGCGTCGGTGCCCGACCGCAAGGGCGACCCGGTGTTCGCGAAGTCGCTCGCGTACATGGGATTGCAGGCGGGTCAGCCCATCAAGGATCAGCCGGTGAACGTCGTGTTCGTCGGCAGTTGCACCAACTCGCGCTTGTCGGACCTGCGCGGCGCGGCCAAGATCCTCAAGGGCCACAAAGTCGCCAAGGGCGTGCAGATGCTCGTGGTCCCTGGGTCGCAGCAGATCAAGAAGGCTGCCGAAGCCGAAGGCCTCGACCGGATATTCAAGGAGGCTGGCGCGGAGTGGCGTGAGTCCGGCTGCTCCATGTGTCTGGGGATGAACGGTGACCTCGTCGGCAAGGGCCAGTACTCCGTCAGCACCAGCAACCGCAACTTCGAAGGGCGCCAGGGCGTCGGCGCGCGCACGCTGCTCGCAAGTCCGTTGACCGCTGCGGCCAGCGCTGTGCGCGGTCGCGTCACCGATCCGCGCGATTTGCTGGGCTGACCCCGCCGCGCTCAACCCAAAAACTGACTTCAGCTGCTATGGAACCGATCAAGACTATTCGTTCGCGCACCGTCGTCCTGCCGAACACCAACATCGATACCGACCAGATCATTCCCGCTCGCTTCCTGACGACCACCACCCGTGAGGGGCTGGGTCAACACCTGTTCAACGAGTGGCGCTACGACGCCTCGGGCGCACCTCTTCCCGAGTTCGCGTTGAATCGTCCAGAAGCCGCTGGCTGCGCAATTCTGGTTGCCGGTCGCAACATCGGCTGTGGCTCCTCGCGGGAGCACGCCCCGTGGGCGCTACTCGACTATGGCTTCCGCGCCGTGGTCAGCACCGAGGTTGCGGATATCTTCCGGAATAACTCCTTGAAGAATGGCCTGTTGCCGATTGTCGTCGATGAGGCGACTTCGCAGTGGCTCATCGCCAACCCGGGCGCCGAGATCACGATCGACCTCGAGAACGCGACGCTGACCTTGCCCGACGGCAGTCAGGTGAGCTTTCCGATCGAGAGCTTCGCGCGCTATTGCCTCATGAACGGTGTCGATGAGCTGGGCTTTCTGCTCGACCGCGTCCCGCAGATCGAGGCCTACGAGCGCAAGATGGGCCAAGTGCCGGCGGCAGCCCTCGCCCGGACAACGGGTCGATGAAGGCTCATATCGCGGTTCTGGGCGGGGACGGTATCGGCCCCGAGGTCGTCGCCGCAGGCGTGGTATGCCTCAGGGCCCTGGCTGAGTCATTCGGGCACGAGATCCAACTGACGGAGTTGCCATTCGGCGGCGCCGCCATCGATTCCCACGGCGATCCCCTGCCCGCCCACACCCTGCAGACCTGTCTCAGCGCCGATGCCGTGCTCCTGGGGGCGATCGGCGGTCCGAAATGGTCCGCACCGAACGCCAAGGTGCGTCCGGAACAGGGACTGCTAAAGCTCCGCAAGGATCTGGGCGTGTACGCGAACCTGCGGCCTGTGAAGGTGCTGCCCAGCCTGGTCGATTCGTCGACCTTGAAGCCCGAAGTGCTGCGGGGCGTGGACCTGATTTTCATCCGCGAACTGACCGGAGGCATCTACTTCGGTGAGAAGCGTCGCGATGCCACCAGCGCCACGGACGTTTGCACTTACTCCGTTCAGGAAGTCGAACGCATCACCCAGGTTGCCGCCAGGTTGGCGCGCAGCCGGCGCAAGAAGCTCACCTCGATCGACAAGTCGAATGTGCTCGAGACCTCACGGCTGTGGCGCGAAGTGACCGAACGCGTGATGAAGGCCGAGTTTCCCGACGTTGCGCTCGAGCACATGCTGGTCGATGCGGCTGCGATGCACCTGATTCGCCGGCCCAAGGATTTTGACGTCCTCGTCACCGAGAACATGTTTGGTGACATTCTCACGGACGAGGCGTCCATGCTGTCGGGGTCGCTCGGGTTGTTGCCTTCGGCTTCGTTGGGCGACGGGACTCGGGGGCTGTATGAGCCGATTCACGGCTCGGCGCCTGACATTGCCGGTAAGGGGATCGCCAATCCGTGTGGCACGATCCTGAGCGTCGCCATGCTGCTTCGGCACTCGCTGGGGTTGACCACCGAAGCCGAGGTCCTCGAAGCCGCCGTGACTCGCACACTCGAAGCCGGCGCCCGCACACCTGACATCGCCACCCCTGGCGCAAAGACTGTGTCGACTCGTGAGTTCGGCGACGCGGTCGTCGCGAACCTCGCAAAGAGGTAAAAAGGTGCGGCGGGACGTTACCGCCCCGCCGCGAGGGGGGAAACTCTGACCGAGGGGGCGGTCAGAACTTCGCTTTGAAACCCAAGTAGAACTGCCGACCCAGCACGTCGTAGAAACCCACCTCCGTGACACCCGCACCGTCGGTCGGCTGCGGATCCCCCGCAGATTTGCGACCCGTTATGACCGGCGGCACGTTGAACACGTTGTCGATACCACAGCGCAGCTGCAGAATGTCATTCACATTCCAGGACCCCGAGAAGTCCCAGATGTTGTAATGGCGTTCCGCACCCATCACGGTAACCGGAAGGTTTGTGGTGGCCTGCAGTTCCGACTTCGCCGTCGGCAGATGCCGCCAGCGCATGTTGGCGCTGAAGTCGCCGTTCGCCCAGTTGAAGGTGGTGAACGTCCGGTAGCGGAACGCGCCGCGGTTAAGTGACGTTCCGTCCGCCGGACCGAGGCTGCCAACCCAGTCGATCATCGGAGCGTCCGCGGTCGCCTGCGTCTCGAGTTGCAGCAGCGTGCTGACTACGAGGTTGACACCGAACGTGCCCGGAATTGCCCTCAGACCCATGTCGGCGAGGGGCGCCTTCCAGTCAAAGGTCGTATCCAAGCCGCTCAGCTTGGAGGTGCCGGCGTTGATATACGACACGTTGGTCGCCGTCATGCCGCCGGTAGAGGGGTTGCGGAGGATCCGCTGGCACGCCTCGTTGTTGACGTCGAAGTTCGGGTTCGTGTTGGGGCTCATGCAGTCCTGATAGACGGCGTTCCCGGGTTCGGGCGAGATCATGTGGTTGATCTGGATCCGATAGTAGTCGACGGTCGCCGAGAACCCCGCCAGCAGCGGACGCTCCCACCGCGGCTGGAAGACGAACCCCGCGGTCACCGTCGTGGCGTCTTCCGGGTTCACGTTCGGATTGCCGACGGCGTTGACGAACCACAGTGCGCTGACGCCACTGGGTTGAACTGCACCGGGCGCGTAGAACGCCGCCGCACCGCCCGTCCCCATGAGCTGCTGGCACAGTGCCTTGACCTTCTGGTAGTTCGCCGGGTTGGAGACCGGATTGACGCCGTAAGGCGCTATGGTGTTCACGCCGCAAGGATCGCCGGGCGTGGTCGAACTCCACGTCTGCGATTGCGCCTGGAACATTTCGGCGATGTTGGGAGCGCGCGTTGCCTTCTGGTAGCCGCCCCGGAAGCGGAATGCCGGCGTGATGGCCCAGTCCGCCAGCGCCTTCCAGGTCGAGATGCCGCCCTGGTACCGGTAGTCGGACCAGCGATAACCGAGCTCGAGATTCAGATGTTTGAAGGCCGGGACGTCTTTGAGCACCGGGATCGCGAGCTCGCCGTAGAACTCCTTCACGTTGGTCTCGCCCCGCGTGCTGTTGGCGGGGAAGGTGCCCAGGCCTAGATCGAGGAACGAGTCCTGCGTGTTGAGCGTGTCAAAGATGTAGTAGTACTGGTTCTTGCGATACTCGCTACCGACCGAGAAGCGTGCCTCGCCGGCGGGCAGATCGATCAGGTGTCCCTGGAAGTTGGCCTCGAAATCATCCTGCGTCATCTTCGCCTGGTGCTGCAACTCGACGATCATCGCGTTGATGCAGTCCTGGGAAATCGCACTGTGCGGGGAGAACACCGGAACGCCCGACGTACAGGTGGCGACACCGCCGGCGAAGCCGTTGCCCGGAGGGCCGGCATTGGCCTGGGCGAAGAACCCATGGCCGTAGTTGGGCGATTGGATGACGGCTCTGACCTGCGACAGCGCGGCATACCCTTCGAGCAACAGGCTCAGGTCGGTGGTGCCGTGCGATGCCATGACGTCCCAGGTGCCGTCGAGCGCATCGACCTTGCCCTTCAGTCCGATCTGGAATTGATCGCTGCGCTGCGTCGTATAGACGCTACGCGGCTGACCGAGTCCGTAGTACGGAAAATCGAGGCTGTAACTGAGGTTGTAAGGCTGGTTCGGATCCGGCCGCGAATTCAACAGTGCGCCCAGCTCCGGACTGACCGGATAGGCCTGAGAATTGGTGCAGCCGCCCGTCGCGGGACAGTTGAGGCCGAACTGACCGCCCGCCATGTACTGCGCTAGCGTCGTCTTGCCGTCGGCGGCCAAAGAGGGAGCGTAGACACCGCTGCCGTGCGGAATCGTCGAGCTCCATCCACCGGTGGCCGGCGACACCTGCCACAGCTGGACGGTTTCCGACTCGACGTCGCTGGCCTGGATGTACGCGCTCACCTTGTCGGTGAGCTCGTAGTCGGCTTTCCCGAACAGCGAATAGCGGGTCAGGGGTACGTTGGCCTTGTGACCGGGAATGTACTCCTGCAGGAAGCCCTGGCTGTCGATCTTGCGGAAGGTGAAGTCGCCTTCCTGCAGCGGCCCGTTGTATTTATACAGGCCCGCGGTCGAGCCGACACCCGGTGGATTGACCGAGTCGAAGATCGACGCGCCCGTATACACGGTACCGTCCTGGTTCAGGTAGACGTTGCCGCCGATGGCCCCGACCGAGTTGCGCAACACGGTGTTGGGCGGCGCCTTACCGAAAACCGAGTCGATCGCCGCGCCGCTGGGCGCGCCGCCGGCGGGAAACGTCACGTACGGATCGGTAACGATCGAGATCGTCCCGACGGTGGTCGGATCCGTCATCGACTTGCGATAGAAGTCGACGTCCTTCCACTCCACCCCCACTCGCCTGTCGTACTCGACACCCAGCATCACGTTGCCCTTGCCGTCCATGGCGTTGGTTCCCATGAGGGCCGAGAACTGAGTCTCGCCCGCATGGCCGTTCTGCATCGCGCCGTACTGCCCGTCGATCTGGACGCCCTGGAAGTTCTTCTTCAGGATGAAGTTCACGACACCCGACACGGCGTCGGCGCCGTACACGGACGATGCACCACCCGTGATCACTTCGACACGATCGATGGCAGCCGCCGGGATCGTGTTGATGTCGACGGCCATCGTGGCGTTGACGGGGACGGCCCGGTAACCATCGATGAGAACCAAGTTACGGTTGGGGCCGAGCCCTCTGAGGCTGATCGTCGCGGCACCTGCCGTGGTGGTCGATCCCGTGTTGATGAGCTCGCCGTTGGAGACCTGCGTGTATCCCGTGGCCGCCGGCACGAACTGCGGCATCTTGTTCAGCGTGTCCTCGATACCGACAGCAGCCTTGGCCTCCAGCGAGGCGGAATCCACGGTCTGGATCGGACTGTTGGCTTCGTAGTCACGCCGGACGATACGCGACCCGGTGACGGTGACCTGCTCCAGAGTTTCCCCCGCGGGCTTGTCCCCGGGCGCCGCCGCCGTTTGCGCATGCGCCAGCTGCAGCAGACTCGCCTGCAGAGTCAGTGCGACGGCAATCGGGACCGAACGATTGCGGCGTGCGGGTCGGGTAACGGGCTTGGTTCGACGAACAGACTTCATTCTACTCCCCTCTACGAAAGACACCGGCCGTTGAAGCAAGCCGGCGGGTTGTTCAGAAAGCGGGTTGGTTCTTGACGAACTGCGAGACGATCCACTTCTCGCCTCGGGTCGGTGCACGGCCGGCGTGCAGCGTCCGCACGTCCGGTCGGCCGTCGGCGAAGGCGTTTACGAAGAAGAACCCTTCTCCGGCCTGACCCTTGTGGCTGACGCCAAGCCGCGGAAACTCGGTCGCGCCGCCGTCGTAGTCGTCGTTCAGGTAGACCAGAAAGGTGACGACACGCTGCCCCCGCGCCCGCAGGTGCTGTTCGTAATTCGGAACCTTGGGATCGACGAAATCGAAGTGTTCGCTGACTTCCTCGCCAACGTCGTAGTGCAGGACGGTCAGTGCCTCGAAGTGCCGGAAAGGCAGCCCCAGGCAGGCTGCCATGCGCCACTGCAGCAGCACGCAGACGAGATCGGTTTCCAGCAGGTCGAAGCTGGTCGAGGTGTTTGTTCGTGTGGCATGAGTGGTCGTCTCCCGCGAGGCTGCGTCGTAAACCATTGCACGCGTGAGCCGACTGCGCGCCTTCTCGATGACCCACTGAGCCATCTGCGGCTCGATGAACCGCAAATGCGAGCGGATCAGGGGATTGGTGTGAACGTCCGCTGCCGCCGGCGGATTCGACCCGTGGTACGGCATCAAACGAAGCCCTGGAGTGGTGGTGCAGGTCCGGTTGGGACTCGGACTCGACCACCACGTCGCGGGATCGACTCCCCCGAGTACCCGCAGTTGATCCTGGGCCGGTTTCCAACCCCGTTCGGCGGACAACACCAGGTTGCGCCAGGCCAGGGGCATGTTGGGTTGAGCCCCGTCCGCGCCCGTTGCGGCGCAAACCGCTAAAATGGCTGCGGCCTCGCCGCCCCCGCGATCACGGGCGTCAGTAAGGAATCTGACGGCTTCACGCGGCAGGTAGGGGGCGTGGTCGCCGATCAGCAGTCGTTTTCCGAGGCGGGTGATGGCTTCGACGTCGTTTTTGCGTACGCCCGCCACCAACCAATCTACAGCTTCGCCGTGCCGCCCGGCCTGGTCGCACTGCTGCGAGCGTGCAATCTCCAATGACAGGCCACAGTGGGCCGTCGCAGATGCAGTCACTGCGCCCCCTCTAACCCAACAGCCGGCACTCCCGTCAGGAGCCTGCGGTACTGTCGGTACTGATTTGAATTCCGTTCCCGCGGAACGTGCGCCGCGATGTGCAGCGCCGTCAACGCGCTCGGCGCCGACAACGTCGATGTGTGCCAAGTTGTATTCAACTTAGGACACATTTCGTTTCAAGAATTGAACAACGGGGTCGAACCAACCGCCTGTTGGCTGTTAGATCAAATCGGGGGGTCCCACTTTTAGAGGGTGTTGGTCGCGCAGCGAAGCAAGGAGCTGGGCACCAGGCGGTCAGGTAGGTGCGCGCATCGGCGAACGCGAATGACGGGGGTGCCGGACTGGAGCGGATCGCGGCGGGCAGCCCGAGGCAGCCCGCCTTGTTTCCAGTTGGATGTTTGCGTGGCGGTCGAGTTCGAGTCCCCCCCGGACCCGCACCACCGCTCTAAGGCTTCGTTTGCTGCGGTACCACGGGTCGAGTTCGAGTCCCACGCGGACCCGCAC
Organism: Steroidobacteraceae bacterium; assembly: GCA_036499585.1. Classification (GTDB taxonomy): domain Bacteria; phylum Pseudomonadota; class Gammaproteobacteria; order Steroidobacterales; family Steroidobacteraceae; genus 13-2-20CM-66-19. The sequence continues at coordinate 174,671 of DASYDM010000044.1, read as the reverse complement.
CACCGCTCTAAGGCTTCGTTTGCTGCGGTACCACGGGTCGTTACGCGACGCTGCGCAACACCGCCGCCGCGCGCTTCAGACCGGCATCGAGATCGGATTTGAGGTCTTCGAAGCCTTCGATACCCACCGACAGGCGTAACAGTCCGTCGACCAGGCCGGCCTTCAGGCGGGCCGCAGGATCCATCGCGGCGTGCGTCATGGTGGCCGGGTGGGCCACGAGGCTTTCCACCCCACCGAGGGACTCGGCCAACGAAAAACACTCGAGGCCGGCGACGAACTCGCGCACGGCATCGTGGCCCCCATCGAGCTCGAGGCTGACGATGGCGCCGAAGCCTCTTTGCTGACGTCGGGCGATCTCATAGCCGGGATGGCTGGGCAGCCCGGGGTAATACACGCGCTTCACGTTGGGCTGATCCTTCAGCCATTGCGCCAGACCCATGGCATTGCGCCCGTGATGATCCAGCCTCGCATGCAATGTCCGCAGACCCCGCAGCGTCATGAAGCTGTCGAACGGGGCACCGGTGATGCCCAGACAGTTGGCCCACCAGATCAGTTGCTCGTGCAGGCCCTTGTCGCGCGCGACCACCGCCCCGCCAACCACATCGCTGTGACCGTTCAGGTACTTGGTGGTCGAATGGACTACCAGATCGGCGCCCAGGGTGATTGGCTGTTGCCAGGCAGGCGACAGGAAGGTGTTGTCGACGACGACGAGAGCGCCCGCGGCACGACCGAGCGCCGCAACCGACTCGACGTCGGTAATCCGGAGCAAGGGGTTGCTCGGAGTCTCGATCCACAGCAGCGCGGTCGGCTTGGACAGCGCCGCCTGCACGGCCGCTTCGTCGTTGAAATTGACGAAGTCGACGATTCGTTCGCCGCGCTTGCGCCACGCATCGAACAGCCGGTACGTCCCGCCATAACAGTCGTGCGGAGCCACGATGCGTCCGCCATTGGGAATCAGATAGCCGACCAGGGTGATCGCGGCCATGCCGGTGGCGGTGACGACGGCGCCCACGCCAAGCTCGAGCTCTGCCAGTGCATTCGCCAGCAGATCGCGGGTCGGATTACCGGAGCGCGTGTAGTCGTAGTTGCGCTTCTGGCCGAAGCAATGAAACGCGAACGTCGACGACAGATGAATCGGCGGCACCACCGACCCGGTGACCTCGTCGCACTCGAGGCCTGCCCGGACCGTCTGCGTAATCTGACTGGGGCGATCGCTCATGCCACGCTCCCGAGCGCGGCGGAAAAGATGCTACGCAACTGTTCAGTCTCCTTCAGGAAGGCATCGTGCCCGTATACGGATGAAATCTCGTGCAACCGACCGACAGGCAAGCGCGCAACCATGGCGCGCACGTCCCCGAGCGGGACGAGTTGGTCTTCGCGGATGGCCACGGCGGTGGTCGGCACGAAAATGCTGCTCGCCTCCACGCGATGAAGATCGATGGACTCGGACAGACAGAGGAATGACTCCGGCCGGTAGCGCGCGGCGTAGTCGCTGCCGCGGGAAAACAGGTACTGCTCGACCGGAAACTCGAAGGGCTCCTCGTCACCCCCGCGCGTCGGCAGGCCGTTGAAGCGAGCCGCGAACTCCTCCTGGCTGCGGTAGGTCGCCATCGCCAGCGCACGCGCGAGTTGCAGGCCGTCTTTCGCGCGGCCGCAGTCTGTTGCGAAGCGAACCAGTCGCCGCTGAACGCTTCGCCATGCGGTGGCCATCGGATTGGCCCGGTCGGAGGCGCCAATGACGATGAGGTGTCCGACGCGCTCCGGGTAGCGCTGACCGAAAGCGAGCGCCACCATGCCGCCGTAGGAGCCGCCGGCGATCGCGCGCAGCGACTTGAGATTCAGGTGATTCAACAGCCGCAGCAGGACTTCGGCCTGGTCGTAACTCGAGATGCTGGGAAACGACTCGCCCTCCTGCGGTCCGCTGGATTCCGCGCTGCCGCCGAGGAAGTCGAAGCTGAGGATGCGCAGGCGATTGGAGTCCAGCGGCCGCTCGGGGCCGGCGATCTGACTCCACCACCCGAGCTTCGGGTCCTCCGTCAGGCACACCCGCCGATTCGCCGAGATCCCCCCGAGCGCACAGACGACCGGCGCGTTGGCCGGACCTGCGAGCCGCCAGGCGATACGCATTCCGCTGAGCTTACCGCCGTGATGGAGAGAGATTTCTCCGGGGACCTCGAGCAGGCCCTCACGGATCACCGCGTCTTGTGACGACTCGGAGGCGCCAGCACCGCCCGCATGGGATGCGGCCGAGGCACTGCGCCCGGTGATCGGTTCGACTTTGGCGTTCATTCTGCAGCTCCGCAATACCGGACACGGTCTCGCCGAGTTCCTGCGGAGCACCCGGCCTCAGGGCCGGGTTTGTCGCGTCCATCCTTGGGCATGCACGAAGGGCATGCCTTGAGGCCACGCGGACCGCTCATCTGTCCCGTCGGGTGCCCTTGCGAGCGCCCTCAGGTGCAGGAGTTGGCACCTTCCCAGGGTGGTTAATCCTGGCGGTTGCCCCGGCGTCTAAGGGCCTTATCCCTCAGCCGGTCTCGATGAGTGTCGCGAAGTGTAGAGCTGGGGCGCCGGAGGGGTCAAGCCAGCGCTGCCGAGCTGGCAAAAACCACGCCCTGGGTCGACCCGCCCACGAGTGACAGGGGCTCCACCCCCCCCCGCTAAGTTTTGAGCCCTCAGGGTGGATCGATAATCGAAGCAGGGCCAGCGTCCACCGGAGTAACGTCCGCGCGGAGCGCCGTCCGGCCGACTCCGCGCCCATGGACTCAGGGCTTCTTGGCGGCCGCGGGGACTTCCTTGGTCACCAGGAAGTTCACCAGCGCAGCCAGCTGGTCCAGGCTCGAGATGGAATCCAGAATCACTTTGTACTTCCCGGCCACCACCAGGGTCGGGGTGCTGCTGACCTGCATCTGCTCGATCTGCGCATCCGCGGCCTTCATTTTCGCCTGGACCGCGAACGACTTGGCCGTGGCGATGAACTCCTGCGGCTTCACACCGGCCAATTTCTCGTAGACCTTCGCAGCGTCTTCGATGGTCGGCAGCGGATTCTTCAGACGGTTGGTGCCCGGCATGAATGTCGCGAGCTCGCCGGTCTTCCAGATCGCATCGTAGATCCCTTGATGGGTCTTTTCCGCGACCTTCAGAAACTGCGCGGTGATGTAGGCCTGCTGAAACATCGGCCAGTCCTCGGTCGGAATGAACGACGCGGGCAGGAAAGCCATCTGGGCCTGAGGCGGCAGGTGCGCCTTCAATTGCTCGACGATCGGCTGGAAGCGATTGCAGGCGGGGCACCCATACGAGAACACCTCGAGGACCTCGACCTTGCCGGCCGGCACGGTCGTGCGCGCTGGTTTGTCCAAGACGGCGTAATGGGTTCCCACGACGAACGGATCAGCCGCGCCCGCGATGCTCGACAGTGCAAGCGCCAGGAAACCGCAGAACGCCACGAAAACCGCTCGCATAGAACCCCCAGGTGCGTGAATTTGCAGCCGCGATCCTAGCCGAAATGAACTGACCCGGGGGTGAATGAGCTGCGCGCCCGCGGAGCGGCCCGCGCGGCGCCAAAACCGACCGCAACTGCGCCCGCGCCGCCGGCCAAAGGTTTGCCCGCCCACCGGCGCGCGCCCGACGGCACACCCCACTGGCGTCGTCCGCCACAACCTGCTAATGTACTAACGTGCTATTACACTGAGACAGCATGAAAACCCACCGCAACGTCACGCACCGCCAGGAAGTCCTCGCGGAGCGAAATCTGTGCGCCGCCGTCGCGACCCTGCAGTCGCCGGAGGAGTGCCGTTCGTTCTTCCGCGACCTGTGTACCCCTGCCGAGCTGCAGGCCATGTCCGATCGCTGGGCGGTCGTCGAGTGGCTGCGACGTGGGACGCCCTATCGCGAAATACACAGCATCACCGGAGTGAGTGTGACGACGATAGGACGCGTCGCCCGTTACCTGAGTAACGGCAACGGCGGTTATGCGCTAGCCGTGTCCAGGCTGGACGCGGGCAAGCGCGACGGCCACGAAACCAAGCGATCCGAGCTGACGGAGGTGGCGCGGCATGGATGAGTTACGACTGAAACTGGCGGTCCAGAAATCGGGCCGCCTGACCGATCCCTCGCTGGACATGCTCTCCCGCTGCGGCCTCAAGTTGTCTCGCGGGAAGGACCAGTTGATGGGCTTCGGCGAGAACATGCCGCTGGATGTGCTCTTCGTCCGTGACGACGACATTCCCGACCTCGTGCAGGAAGACGTCTGTGACCTGGGACTGGTCGGCCTCAACGTGCTCGAGGAGAAGCGCCTGGAGCTCGAGTCCCGCAATCAGCGCGCGCGCTTCCAGCAGATTCGCGAGTTGGATTTCGGGCGCTGCCGGCTCTCACTGGCCGTGCCGGACGGCTTTACGTACGAAGGCGCAAGCACGTTGCGGGGGCGGCGAATCGCCACCACATACCCCTTCATGCTCGAGCGATATCTGCGCGAGCGGGACATCAAGGCCGAGATCGTCACCCTGTCGGGTGCCGTCGAGATTGCGCCCCGACTCGGTCGTGCGGACCTGATCTGTGATCTGGTCTCGACCGGCTCGACGCTCCAGGCCAATCACCTGCGCGAAGTCGAGACAGTGCTCGAAAGCCGCGCGGTACTGATCCGGACCCCGCTGGAATTGCCACCCGAGAAAGCCGAATGGGTGGAACGGCTGCTGATGCGAATCGAAGGGGTTCAGCAGGTCAAGGAGAGCAAATACATCATGCTCCACGCCCCTCGGGCCGCCCTGCCCGCGATCCGCAAGCTGCTGCCGGGGAGTGAGTCGCCGACGATCCTCGAGCTCGATGACACTGCGGACAAAGTGGCCGTGCACGCGGTCTGTCGCGAGAACGTGTTCTGGGAAACGCTCGAGGACCTGAAGAAGGCCGGCGCCAGCTCGATCCTCGTGTTGCCGGTCGAAAAGATGTTGGCCTGACTTCATGCGCATTCTGGATTGGAAACAACTCGGCGCGGCAGAACGCCGCCAGGCCCTGGCCCGTCCCGCTCAGGAGGCACGAGCCGATATCACCGCGTTCGCGGCCGAGGTCATCGCCGCCGTTCGGCGCGACGGCGAAGCGGCAGTCAAGTTCTATACGAAGAAGTTGGATGGCATCACAGTCGATGATCTGGCGGTAGGCAAGCCTGAGTTTGCCGCAGCCCGCGACACGCTGACTCGCGAACAGGTCGCAGCGATCGAGTGCGCCATCGATAATGTGCAGCGGTTCCACGCTGCGCAGATGCCGCAGCCGATGCAGATGGAGACCATGCCGGGGGTGAACTGCGAGCGGGTCATCCGCCCGATCCCTTCGGTGGGTCTGTACGTGCCGGCCGGCTCAGCCCCCCTCCCCTCGGCGGTCGTAATGTTGGCCGTACCGGCCCGGATCGCGAAATGCCCGCAACGCGTTCTGTGCACGCCGCCAAATCGAGAAGGCCGCGCCAATGCGGCAGTCCTGGTGGCTGCGGAGTTGTGTGGCATCGAGACGGTCTTCAAAGTCGGCGGCGCCCAAGCGATCGCTGCCATGGCGTACGGCACCGTCACGATTCCCAAGGTCGACAAGATCTTCGGACCCGGCAATGCCTGGGTGACCGCGGCGAAACAACTGGCTGCCGCGGATCCGGCCGGCGCCGCGTTCGACCTGCCGGCCGGACCGTCGGAAGTCATGGTCATCGCCGACGGTTCCGCCCGGCCCGAGTTCGTAGCGGCTGACCTGTTGGCGCAGGCCGAGCACGACACTCAGGCGCAGGCGATCCTGGTCACTCCGTCGCGGCAGCTCGCCGAGCGGACGGTACAGGCGGTCGAGGCCCAGCTCGGCCTGCTCTCGCGCCAGAGCATTCTCGCGAAGTCGCTGCAGACGTGTCGTTGCATCGTCGTCGGCGATCTTCGCGAAGCAGTGTCGGTTGCGAATGAGTATGCCGCGGAGCACTTGATCGTGCAGGTCGAGGAGCCGCGGCGCTGGATTCCCGACATCCACAATGCCGGATCGATCTTTCTCGGGGCCTGGTCACCCGAATCGATGGGCGACTACTGTTCGGGAACCAACCATGTGCTGCCGACGTACGGTTACGCCCGGGCATACAGCGGACTGTCGGTCCAGGACTTCATCAAGCGGATCACGGTGCAGGAGCTGACGCCAGCGGGCCTGAAGTTGCTTGGCCCCGTCGCCGTGACGCTTGCGGGACTCGAAGGCTTGGACGCCCATGCGAACGCCGTCACCCGCCGCCTGAATGCAATGGGCGAGGAGACAGTCGCTCGGGGCACGGCCGCACCCGGGGGGGCACGCTAATGAGTTGGGTTCGCGACATCGCCCGTCCGGAGATCGTGGCACTCAAAGCCTACGAGCACGCCTCCTGGGAACCCTCTCTCGAGCGCATGCACGCCAACGAGTTGCCCTGGAGGGTCCTGGGAGACGACTCCGACGCCGGCCTCAATCGCTATCCGGAACCGCAACCGCACACCATGGTGCAGCGTCTGGCCGATCTCTACGAGGTCAGTGCGGACAAGATCCTGGTCGGACGCGGCAGCGATGAGGGCATCGACCTGATCGTGCGGGCGTTCTGTCGCGCCGGCCGCGATTCAGTGGTCGTTTGCCCCCCTACTTTCGGGATGTATTCGGTCGCGGCGCGCATTCAGGGTGCGGAAGTTGTCACCGTGCCGCTGCGAAACGATCGCGACTTCGCGCTCGACGAGCAGGCCGTGCTCGGGCGCTGCACGGCCGATGTCAAAGTGCTGTTCCTGTGCTCGCCCAACAATCCCACGGGCAACCTGATCGATGAGGAAGCGATCCTGCGGATCGCCACGAGACTCGCGGGCCGTGCGGTTGTCGTCGTGGATGAGGCCTACATCGAGTTCTCGACTGCGAAGAGTCTCGCCCGGTATCTGGACAAGCTGCCGCACCTGGCCATCCTGCGCACGCTTTCCAAGGCCCACGGTCTCGCCGGCGCACGTTGCGGGACGCTCATCGCGGACCCGGAAGTCGTCGCCCTGCTGCGCAAGGTAATTCCGCCGTATGCGATCACGCAGTTGACTCTGGAAGCCGTGTTGAAGCTGCTCGAGCCTGGGCAGATTGCCGCCTCGAAGGCGCACATCGAGTTGCTTCGCGCGGAGCGCACCCGGATGATCTGGGAGCTCGCCAAGCGCTCGTGTGTCGTCAAGGTCTGGCCGAGCGATTCGAATTTCGTGCTCGCGCGGTTCAAGGATGCCGGGAAGGCTCTCGAGGCGGTGCGCGGGTCGCACCTGCTCGTGCGGGATGCCAGAGGCTATCCCGGTCTGAGCGAGTGCCTGCGTATCACCATCGGATCGGTCGAACAGAACGATCGCCTGCTCGAGGCACTGCAATGAGCGCCCTGTCTCCGGTTCTCTTCATCGACCGCGACGGGACGCTCATCGAGGAGCCGCCCGACCACCAGGTCGACTCGCTCGCCAAGATCCGCTTCCTGCCCGGCGTGTTTGCCGCGTTGAACGATCTCAAGACGCGCGGCTACCGCTTCGCGATGGTCACCAACCAGGACGGCCTGGGCACGAAGTCGTTCCCGACGGCGGATTTCGAAGGACCGCAGCAGTTCGTTCTCGATGCCTTCGCCTCGCAGGGGATCGAGTTCCAAGCCATCTTCGTCTGCCCGCACTTCAGCGCCGACGGGTGTGCCTGCCGCAAGCCCAAGACGGGGCTGGTTCAGGACTACCTGCGCGACGGTGAAGTAGATCTCTCCCGGAGCGCCATGATCGGCGACCGGGACACCGATCTCGAGTTCGCGCGCAATCTGGGCGTCCGTGGCTTTCGCGTGAAGCTCAATGGCAGTCCGGAGGAGACCTGGGCCGGCGTGGTCAAAGCTCTGACCGAGCGTACGGCGCACAACCACCGGCGTACGAAAGAAACCGAGATCCACGTGAGCGTGAACCTGGACACCACCGGACCGATACACGTCGAGACCGGAATCGGTTTCTTTGATCACATGCTCGAACAGCTTGCCAAGCACGGCGGCTTTTCCATGCGCCTGGTCTGCAAAGGCGATCTGCAGATCGATGAGCATCACACCGTCGAGGACTGTGCTCTCGCGCTCGGGGAAACCTTGCGCCGGGCTTTGGGTGACAAGGTCGGCATTGCACGCTACGGATTCGTGGTTCCCATGGACGAAACACTGGCCGCGGCCACGGTCGATCTGTCCGGACGCGCGTTCGCGCAGTTCACCGGTAAGTTCAATCGCGAGGCGGTCGGTGGGTTGCCGACTGAGTTGGTGCCACATTTCTTCAGGTCTTTGGCCGATTCGATGGGCGCTGCCATTCATGTGACGGTGACGGGTGAGAACTCGCATCACATGATCGAAGGGTGCTTCAAGAGCATGGGACGAACACTGCGCCAGGCCTTCCGCCGGGAAGGCACGGAGTTGCCGAGCACGAAAGGTGTTTTGTGAGCGCGACTTCCGGGTCCGGAGTGACGCGGCACGCCGGTGTCGCTGACACTGTCATCATCGACAGCGGCGGCGCCAATCTCGCCTCGCTGCAATTTGCGTTCGAGCGTCTGGGCGCAACCACCCGGGTCACCAACGACGCCGCGGCCATCCGGTCCGCCACGCGGGTACTACTCCCGGGCGTGGGCTCCGCCAAGGATGCGATGCAACGCCTGCAGAAGTCGGGGATCGCTCAGTTGCTGCCGACCCTGACCCAACCGGTGCTGGGGATCTGCCTGGGTATGCAGCTGTTGTTCAACGACTCCGAGGAAGGCCCACAGCAGTGCCTCGGAATTCTTCCGGACAGCGTGCGACGCCTCGAGGCGGCTCCGGGTCGGCCCGTGCCGCACATGGGATGGAACACGCTGACACTGACGCGTGACGACCCGCTTCTCGAGGGAATCGGCCGCGCCGACTACGTTTACTTCGTTCACAGTTACGCGGCATCGCTGTCGACGGTGACGCTTGCGACGACGGACTACGGCACCCCCGTGTCGGCTGTCGTCCGGAAAAACAACTTCTGGGGTACGCAATTCCATCCCGAGCGTTCGGCGGAAGCGGGTGCGCGGATCCTGCAGAACTTCTTGAGGCTCGAATGATGCTTTTGATGCCCGCGATCGATCTCCGCCATGGACGCTGCGTCCGCCTTTTTCAGGGCGACTTCGGCGCGGAAACGCGCTACGAGCATGAGCCCCACGAACTGCTGATGCGCTACCGGGGGTTGGGCGCGAGCTGGCTGCACGTCGTCGACCTCGATGGAGCGAAGGATGGCGTGTTGGCGAACCGGTCAGTCATCGTCGCTCTCGCCTCCCAACGAGCTGTCCGCCTTCAGGTCGGTGGCGGAGTTCGCTCGGCTTCCGTAATCGACGACCTGCTCCGCAACGGCGTTGAACGCGTCGTCGTCGGTAGCGCCGCAGTGGAGCGACCTGAGGAGGTTGCTGACTGGATCAGTCGTTTCGGCTCCGACCGGATTTGCCTCGCGTTCGACGTTCGGATCGATGCTGATGGCCGGCCTGTACCTCGGACACGGGGTTGGACCGAGGGCAGCAATGTTACCTTGTGGGACGCGATCGAGCGCTTCCCTGCTGGCAGCGTCAAACACGTGCTGTGCACGGACATCGAGCGCGACGGTGCACTCACCGGCCCGAATATCGAGTTGTACAAAACCGCTCTCCAGAGATTCCCGAGGCTTGCGTGGCAGGCTTCCGGCGGCGTCCGCGACGCCCGCGATCTGCAAGCCCTCGCCGCCATCGGTGTCGCCGCGGCGGTGAGCGGCAAAGCGCTGCTCGAAGAGCGCATCACTCCCGAGGAGTTACGGCCATTCTTGCCCGACGCATCATCCCCTGCCTCGACGTCCGCGACGGCCAAGTCGTAAAGGGTGTTCGCTTTCGCGACCACGTGGTCGTGGGCGACATCATGGACCTCGCTTCGCGCTATCGTGACGAGCGCGCGGACGAGCTCGTGTTTTACGACATCACTGCGAGCCCCGAGGGTCGCTCCGTCGATCGCGACTGGGTGACTCGGGTCGCACGGGTTCTGGACATCCCCTTCTGCGTTGCCGGTGGCATCCGGTCGGTGGCGGATGCGGAGGAGATTCTCAACGCTGGGGCCGAGAAGGTATCGATCAACTCTCCTGCGTTGGGGAATCCTGGACTGATCGATGCACTCAGCGCTCGGTTCGGGGCTCAGTGCGTTGTGGTCGGTATCGACAGCCGGCTCACCGACGAGGGATACCGCGCTTATCAATTCACGGGGGACCCGAGCCGAACCCGCGAGTCTGGCCGCGATGTCCTTCAGTGGGTCCGCGAGGTCCAGGACCGCGGCGCCGGCGAGATCGTCCTCAATTGCATGGGCAGCGATGGCGTCCGTCGCGGCTATGACATCGAGCAGTTGAGCAAGGTGCGGGAGATCTGTCGCGTACCGCTGGTCGCCTCCGGAGGTGCGGGCGTGGTGGACCACTTCACTTCCGTGTTCAAGGACGCCGGTGTCGACGCCGCTCTGGCGGCCAGCGTCTTTCACTCAGGCTCCATCGTGATCAAAGAATTGAAGAAGGAATTGCGCGGGGCGGGTGTCGAGGTACGGCCATGAGCGCACCCCTGCAACTTTCCGACATTGCACAGTTGGATTTCACCAAAGGCGAAGGTCTTGTCCCTGCTGTCGTACAGCACGCTCTGACCGGCGCGGTATTGATGGTCGGCTACATGAACCCCGACGCCCTGCGGGAAACCTTCTCCCGCCGCCATGTCGTGTTTTACAGCCGCAGCAAACAGCGCCTGTGGGAGAAAGGCGAAACGTCCGGACACTTCCTCGAGTTGGTCGAGATCCGCACCGACTGCGATTCGGATGCCCTCCTGGTCACCGCGCTCCCGAAGGGCCCTGTTTGCCACACCGGCACGGCGACCTGCTTCGGTGATGACCCATTGACGTCATCCGAGCGGCTGGCTTTTCTCGCCGACCTCGAAGGCATCATCGAGCGTCGTGTTGCCGACCGCCCCGAGGGCAGCTACACCGCCCGTCTGTTTTCCCAGGGACCCAAGCGCATTGCGCAGAAGGTCGGCGAGGAAGGGCTGGAAGTCGCCCTGGCGTCGGTTGTCGAGACGGACGACAAGGTCGTCTCGGAGTCAGCCGACCTGCTGTTCCACCTGTTGGTTCTTCTGAAGAGTCGTGGGCTGCCGCTGAAGAAGGTCGTCGCCGAATTGCAATCGCGCCACGCGGATCGCAAGTAGCTGGCTCGAGGGACGCGACCCGTCAGGTCCGCATTGCCGCCGATTCTCGGTCAGCGCGGGGTCGACCCGAGGGCTTTCTTGTCCGCCTCGGCGGCTTCCTGATTGCGACCCTGGGCGCGAAGCGCGTTCGACACGAGATGCCAGGCGGCGGCTTGCGTCTGAGGATCGCCGGTCGCCAGCGACAGAGCCTTGCGACCCATGGCATCGGCCTGAGCGGGATTGTGTTCGCCCATGCGAACGTCACCCATTTCAATCCACAGCAACGGATTGTTGGGCTCGATACGCAACGCGCGTTCGATGGTGGTGGCGGCCTCACCGTAGTCACCACCCTGAGCCTGCTTGTGAGCTTGGGAAACTAGAGCCAGGCTGGCCGGACCCAGTGCGAATGTCTTCGGAGGCGGTCGCGAGGGCTGCTCGCGCTCAACAGGCGGCAAAGGCCGCTGTGTATCCGGAGGCTCAGGTTGAGTCTGTGCGGAACCAGGGCCCGTAGTCGGACGCGGGGCCGACGCGGGAGATGGGGGAATGGGGCCGCACGCTGCGAGCGTTGCGGCGATTGCAAGGCAGGCGCTCACGCGCGCGGCCACGCAGAGTGGCTCGGCCTCGGCCCGCGTGCGCGTCACCCGAATCGGTTGACCCGCGATCACTGCGTCGATTTTGATACTCATCGGTGCATCATATCCCGGAGCCACTCACCTGCACGCTCAACGATTGACTGCAGCGAGTTGGGCTGCTGAGTGCACCCCGGCTTGACTGGAAGCTCGGTGCCGACAGGAACCGCGATCGGCACAGCGTCCTCGGAGCACCCCTTCTCAACCTTCTGGCCCGTGGGATAGTCGATCCACGCCTCGGCCAGGGACTCGGGCATCGGAGCGTCCCACGAGGTCTCTTCGAGCCCGGCCATGATCCGCGTCCACACAGGCAGGGCGCCAGCCGAACCGGTCAACCCCGTAGGCAAGTCATCGTCGTACCCGACCCACACCACGACGACATGGCTACCCGAGAATCCCGCGAACCAGCTATCGCGTAGATCCGACGAAGTACCGGACTTGCCGGCGACCACCAGGTTGTTGGGAAGCACCAGGTGCGCGGAGCGGCCGGTGCCGTGCTCCATCACCTGCTCCATCATCCGATCGAGCGCGTAGACGGCCTCTGGGGCGGCAACGGGCGTGACCTCGAGGGGGAACGCCTTGATCTTCTTCCCATCTTCACTGATGACGGCGCGCACCGCTCGCAGCGGGCTCCGGAAACCGCCGTTGGCCAGACCGTTGTAGAGCTGAGCCGCTTCGATAGGTGCGACTTCGAGCGTCCCGAGCAGCATGGAAGGCACCTGAGGCACGGGGCGCTCGAGTCCGAAGCGCTGCAACGTCTGGGCGACCTTCGGAATTCCGATGTCCATCCCGACGCCGATGGTGGCGAGATTCAATGACTCCGCTAGCGCGCGTACCAGCGGCACGGGCCCGTACGTCTGCTTGGTGAAGTTCTCCGGCTTCCAGACAGTGCCGTCCTGCAGTTTGATCTGCACGGGTTGGTCCTGAACGATCGTCGCGGCGGTATATCGCCCGGTCTCCAGCGCCGTGAGGTAGATGAACGGCTTGACCAGCGACCCGAACTGCCGCCGAGCGTCCAGCGCCCGATTGAATCCATCGTAGGCCACGTTGCGGCCACCGACGATGGCGATGACATCGCCGCTCTGAGGCGTCGTGATGACCACGGCGCCTTCCAGTGCCGCGTCGGGGTACTTCTTATTCTTGTCGAGTCGCGCGAGCTCGCGGTCCAGTGACAGCTCGGCCTGCTCCTGGGCCCGGGGCTCGAGGTTGGTGTAGATCCGCAGCCCCGCTCTGGTCAGATCTTCTTCGTGATAGTCGCGGCGGAGCACGCGACGCACGAAGTCGAGATAACCGGGGAAGTACGATCCAGATGCGCGTGCCGATACCCCTAGTGGCCGGGCTTGAGCGGCCTTTGCGTCCCTCTGCGAGACGACGCCGCGCTCAGCCATCAACTTCAGCACCAGGTCGCGTCGAGCAAGCGCGCGTTGGGCATGCCGCCGCGGATCGTAGTACGAGGGCCCGCGAACGATGGCCACGAGTGTCGCGACCTCGGACAGATCCAGCTCGGACAAGGGCTTGCCGAAATAGAACTGACTCGCGAGCCCGAACCCATGCACCGCCCGGTCGCCGTCCTGGCCCAGGAAGATCTCATTGATGTAGGCATTCATGAGATCGGACTTGCTGAAGTGCGCCTCGAGCTCGAGCGCCATGATGGCTTCGCGCAGCTTGCGTGACATCGTCTGGCGCGAGTCCAGGAAGTAGCTCTTGACCAGCTGTTGGGTGAGCGTGCTGCCCCCCTGCTCGATCTGCCCGGATCTCAGGTCCACCCACAGGGCCCGAAACATGGCTTCGGGATCGATGCCATGGTGCGTGTCGAACTTGCGGTCCTCGACGGCCTTCAACGCCGCAGGGAGCATTGGCGGCACGTCGTTCGGAGTGACGACGATGCGGTCTTCGCCGTGAATCGGAAAAATGCTGCCGATCATCAGCGGTTCGAACCGCGCGAGCGGCACTTCCTTGCCGGCGCTATCGCGCAACCCCGCGACGGCCTTCGGTCCCGTCTGGATGGTCAGGATCGAAGCGGGCCGCGACTCGTCTGCAAATGTAGCGGGGCGCAGCGCCACGTCGATCCGCGCCCCCTGCTCGCGATAGGTGCCCGGGCGTTCGAGCTTGTCGACCTGCCGGTATTGCAGGCGGGCGAGCTCGTGTTTGATGTCAAATTCGGTGAGGGGTAACCCGGCGTACAACTCGAGGGGCGCCGCATACACGTGGGCCGGGAGCGTCCAGCGGCGGCCCTCGAACTGACGGGTGACGATGCCGTCGAGATACCAGGCGTAAGCGCCTAGAGCGATCAGGCCGACGAGAACGATACCGAGGGCACTGCGCCAGAAGATCTTCCGGAACCGCCCCTTCTTACTCAGATACATACCTCGGGGGCGGGATCGCGGAGGTTGTAGTGCGAGCTCATCGCAAACCCATAGGCCCCAGCGGTGGCGATCAGGAGGACATCTCCCTCACGCGTCGACGGCAACAGCCGGTCGTGCCCCAGCACATCCGCGCTCTCACAGATCGGCCCCACGATATTCACCAATTCGGTTCCCGCCTCATCCACGCGGCTCAGATTTACGATGTCGTGGTATGCACCATAGAGTGCGGGACGAATCAGAGAGTTCATTCCGGTGGTCACGCCAACGTAGCGCACATCGCCCTTCCTCTTCAGCTGTGTAACACGCGTAAGCAAAACGCCAGCTGAAGCGACGAGGTACCGCCCGGGCTCCATCCAGAATTCCAGCTGCGGATGCTCCGCGCGGACCGCAATGAGCAGGGTATCCAGCTTTGCCAGGTCCACGCCGGGCTGATCGCTTCTCTCGGGCACTCCCAGGCCCCCGCCGATGTCCAGCACGCGAACGTGCTCGAACCGGTGGGCCAGATCGGCGAGCGTGCGCGCGGTGTGCTCCCAGTTGGTGACGTCGAAAATGCCGCTACCGGTGTGCGCCTGCAGGCCGACGATTCGTACCGATATCGACTCGGCGTGACGGGCGAATGCCTCGAGCTCCCCGGTCGGAATACCAAACTTCGCGTGAGCCCCCGCGGTGCGCACGTGCTGATGGTGGCCCCGGCCGTATCCCGGATCGACTCGCACGAAGATTTCGTGCCCCTTGAACAGATCCGGCCAGTGCATCAGCGCGTAGGTGTTGTCGACCGTCACCCGGACGCCTTGAGCCAGTGCCCACGCGTACTCCTCTCGGGAAGCGAAGTTGGGGGTGAACAGGATGCGGCTGCGGTCGATGTCCGGGAACAGCTGGATCAGCCGTTCCACTTCGCCACGCGAGACGCACTCGAAATCGACCCCTTCGGCACGGATCGCCCGCAGCACATCGGGGTTGGAGTTGGCCTTCATCGCATAGTGAACGCGGCCTAGCGCCTTCAGGCCCTTGAGCGAGCGGGCGGAAGCGCGAATCGACTCGATGTCGTAGACATAAGCCGACGGGCGATCCCCGAGGGCTGCGAGAACCGCCGGGACCTTCCGGCGCCACCACGGCTGAGCGGAAGCGCCTGCGGACTTCTCTTTCGTGAACAACTGCTCCCAGGTCGGCCCGAGAACACGGTCGCCGGGTACGGGGCGGATCAACAATTCGTGGAGTTGATCGACCAGCCGGTCGCCCTGATTCTCGTCCACCACGAAAGTGAAGTTGAGATCGTTGGCGGCCTGGCTCACCAGGTAGATCTTCTGCTCCGAGAAGAACTCGAAGGCATCGCCGAGCTGGTGCAGGATCGCGCGGATGTTGCGCCCGACCAGGCTGACCGAGGCGCAAGGGCCGATCACCTGGACCCTGCACAGTCGCGCCAGATCCGACACCAGGTCCCCCAGCAGATTGGCGTCGAGCGTGTTGGCGGCCGGGTCCAGCGAGACGGTGACGTTGGTTTCGGAGGTGGAGACCAGATCCACCGACATCCCGTGCTCCTTGAAGATCTGGAACACGTCGGCGAGGAAGCCCACCTGGTGCCACATGCCCGGGCTTTCCAGGGAGACCAGGGTAATGCCCTTCTTGGTGCAGACCGCCTTGACCTGCGCGGCCCCGTCGAGGCCTTCCGCCGACAACACGGTCCCCTCCATGTCGGGCACCTGGGTTGCATAGACGTGCAGCGGGATGCCGTACTGCCGCGCCGGCAGAATGCAACGCGGGTGCAACACCTTCGCGCCGCTGGTGGCGATCTCCTGGGCTTCGTCGTAGTGCAACGCGCGTAGCAGGCGCGCCGTCGGAGTGGAGCGAGGATTGGCGCTGAACATGCCGGGCACGTCCGTCCAGATCTCCAGCCGCTGGGCGCGCAGCTTCGCTGCGAAGTACGCACCCGAGGTATCGGAGCCCCCTCTTCCTAGCAGCACCGTGTTGCCGTCATCGTCGCTGGCGATGAACCCCTGCGTAATCACGATCGGCGACATGCTCGACAGACGCTCTTCGAGCGCGCCATCGGGTGCGAAGTTGCAAGTGGCCGACAACACCGACGCCTTGGCCGATGCGCTGCGGCGCTCCTCGGCTTTCAACATCGTCCGCGCGTCCGCCCACACGACGTCCAGCCCCTGTGCTTTCAGGAAGCGGGCGCCCAACTCCGTAGCCATCAACTCCCCGCTCGACATGACCCGGGCGCGAGTGCGGTCGCTGACCTCGCCCACGAGTGCCACACCCGCTGCAATCTGCCGTAGTTCGGCGAGGTGCCGCTCGACATCCGCGCCGAGAGGAATGCCCAACTCGTCGGCGAGCCCGCGGTGGCGTTCCTCGATCGCACGCATCTCCTTGTCCTGTGCGTCGCCAACACCTGCATCCAACAGCCTCTCGAGCTTGTCGGTGATGCCGCTGACGGCCGAGTGAACGATCAGAACCCTTGCGCCCGCGGCACGCCGGGCCGCGGCGACCTTGGCGATGTTCTTCCAGTTGGCGAGGCAGGAGACGCTCGTACCGCCGAACTTGAGGACGATCCAGTCAGAGGGCGTGCGAGTCACGTAAGTATCCTGCAAGCAGTCCGGCTCGGGTCCGGCACCGCTGTCGCTTTTGAGTGGAGGGAATCCGGGGCTCTAACCGTCCGGACGCGGTCAGACGTCTTCTTCGTCGAAGTCCTGAAGATCTTTGGCGAGTTTTTTGTCCGCCAGCACTTCTTCCAGCTTGCTCCACGCGGCTTTGCCACGCTTGCCCTGGTTGCGGACGCGTTTGTCCACCCGGTCCAACAGCCGGTCATAGTCGGTGCCGTCTTCGGTGGGCCCGCTCAGGAATTCATCGTCGAGATCGAAGCTCTCGTTGTCTCGTTCCGACATTGCCAGGGGAGTAAATCCGTAAAGTTTTCAATAGCTTCCGTGCAAACACGCACGTCAGCAAGGCTGCGAACTATATCCGATTCGCGCCGCCGATCAACTTTGTGTTATCGGGGCCTGCGCGAGGCCCTGCCACGGGGTAGCGGACGGGGCGCTTATTTGCCTTCCCGGATGGTGACGGGGGCTCCCCGACTCAGGCCCAATCCCTCGGCGGCGCTCTGTTCGGCGCGGGCGATCTCGACCACCCCGAACGAGTTCACCAGAGCCAGGTACGCGCCCGGCTGCACGTCCCCGTAGGTTCTGCGTACGGGGAACAGGTGGTTGCCGGCCCTGACCTGGGGATTCGCGAAGCGCTCGATGAGCGAGCCGTCGATATTGGTGATGAGGTTGCCGAAATGGTCGATGGTGATGACCACGCCGGCCACGCCAGCGGCGTCGACGGTGGGCTCATCGACCCACGCCGGAATCAGGCTCGGCACCGGCTCCCCCAGGTCGGTGGGCGCCGTGCGGCCGGCGGCGATCTCGGCGGCCACGGGCGCGAAGATGTCGCGGCCATGGAAGGTGGCGCTGGGCCTGGTCACGCCCAGCCGGGCGAGCTGAGGAATATCCAGCCGGGTGACTGAGGCCTCGGGAAAGCGGGTCACGATGGGCGCCAGCAGCCCGTTATCCGGGGCCAGGAAGACATGGCCTCGGGCCGCAACGGCCACGATGTCGCGGGAGGTCCCCACTCCGGGATCGACCACCGCGATGTGCACGGTTCCGGGCGGGAAGTACTCGAACGAGCGGGTCAGCCAGAACCCCGCTTCGGCCGGCCAGTGGACGACGATCTCGTGTGTCAGGTCGATGATCCGCGCCTCCGGGAAGCGGGTCAGGATCACGCCTTTCATGACACCTACGAAGGGCCCTTGGTGCCCGAAGTCGGTGGTGATCGTAATGACGCCGGAGGGATGCTTGAGGGTCATCGCCGGGTGACAATGTCGGCCCGCCCACGAACTGTCAACAACTGTGGACTCCAGCGCCTACGATCGATTGCCCCTGAACGCCCTGCGCGTTTTCGAAGCCGTCGCGACCCGGCTGAACTTCGGGGCAGCCGCCGAGGCGCTGCACGTAACACCCGCGGCCGTCAGTCAGCAGATCAAGTCCCTCGAGGACTATCTTCAGACCCCGCTGTTCCGGCGCAACGGCCGCAACGTCCAGATCACCCCCGAGGGCGAGCGCCTCCTGCCCGGCGTGCGACGCGGACTGGATGAGCTCGAGTCGGCCTTGCAGGCGCTGCGACAGGACCGTCAGGCCGGGACGGTCAACGTCTCCACCATCAGCTCTTTCCTGCAGAAGTGGCTGATGCCCCGGCTGGGCGACTTCCACGCCCGCTATCCGGATACGACGCTTCGCTTCCACACCTCGGCGGAGATGGTCGACTTCGCGCGCACCGACTTTCACGTGGGGCTGCGGCTGGGGGCAGGCCGATACGAGGGCCTGTTCACCGAGAAGCTGCTGGATGAATGGCTGGTGGCAGTGGCCTCCCCGGAGTTACTCCGCCGCCACGGCCCGTTACCCGATCACGGCGACCTCGCGCAGTACCCTCTGGTTCACGGCACCGAATTCGACTGGTCCGGTTGGCACTCGGCTGAGGGTTCGCCCACCCGGCCGCAACGCGGCGCTTTCATGGATGACTCCGCATCCCTGCTGACCGCGGTCGCCAAAGGCCTGGGGTTCGGGATCCTGCGATGGACGCTGGCCTGCGATGAGCTGCGTTGCGGGAACATCGTGTTGGCCAGCGAGCGGATCATTCCGTATCGCTACGCGTATTACTTCGTGTGCCCCGACGCATACGCGACGCTGCCAAAGGTCGTCGAACTGCGCGAGTGGCTCAAGAATCAGGCGCGGAGCTTCGCTCCTCCGCTGGGAACGATTCTTGCGGCCCAGCGCGGTCTATGACACCGAAAAAGCTGTCGGGACCCGATCTCTCGCGCGACACGCTTGCCCTGGTCCTCGCCGGCGGCAATGGAACCCGACTGGGCGAGTTGACACGCTGGCAGTGCAAGCCGGCCATTGCGTTCGCCGGGCACTTCAAGAACATCGATTTCACGCTGTCGAACTGCGTGAACTCGGGAATGCGACGCATCGGGGTGCTGACGCAATACAAGGCGCAGTCGCTCATCACTCATTTGGCCGCCGGATGGAATTTCCTGCCGCGTGCGCTGGGCGAGTTCGTCGACGTCTGGCCGGCGCAGCAGCGTATTCACAAGTCCTGGTATGCAGGGACGGCCGACGCGGTCTATCAAAATTTCGATCTCGTGCAAGCGCAGCACGCCCGTTACACGTTGGTACTTGCCGGGGACCATATTTACAAAATGGATTACCGGGAGCTCGTTGCTCATCACGCTGCAAGCGGAGCTCGTGTCACCGTCGGCTGCGTACCGGTGCCAGCGGAGGAATCCAGTGGCTTCGGAGTCCTGGGGATCGATGCGCGCTCACGAGTGCACAGCTTCATCGAGAAGCCCCATCCCGGGACGCTGGGTGCAGCGCCGCGATCGAGCGTGCTCGCCTCGATGGGCATCTATGTCTTCGACACCGACTATCTGCTCGAGGCGCTGATCGCCGACTCGGGAGTGGCGGGCTCGGCGCACGACTTCGGGCGCGACATCCTTCCCGAGGCCGTTCGTCGGGGTGAGGTCAGCGCCTTCCTGTTCAAGGACGACTCGGGCCGGGCCCAATACTGGCGGGACGTAGGTACGCTGGATGCCTACTGGCACGCGCACATGGAGCTGCTCACTCCGCACCCTCCGATCGAACTTTACGATACCGCCTGGCCGATCCTGACCCGTATGGAGTCCCTGCCCCCGGCGCGGCTGCTGTTCGACTCGGGTCGTCAGGGAAGCGTTGCCAACTCGCTGCTGGCCGGTGGCGTCGTGATTCGGGGGGCCACTGTCACCAACAGTGTGCTGTCCTGCAACGTTCACGTCAGCGATGGCACGGTGCTCGATGAAGCCGTCGTCCTTCCGGGGGCGCGGATCGGTGCGAACTGCGACCTTCGGGGCGTGATCGTCGACAGCGGCGCTCAGATCCCGGACGGAACCGTCGCCGGGCGCCCCACTCAGGTCACCTTGTTGTCACCTGCCGTGCCGGAAGCCGCCACAGCGGACGTCGAAGTGGCAACCGACTTCCGATCAGTGGCGTAACCCGCGCCGGCCGGCTCTGGCTTCGCTCTCTGCACAGGCGCGACATCGGTCTGTACAAGGTACGGCTGTCAGCCGCTCTTCTTCGATGAGCTCCCCGCAGCCTGCGCAGATGTCGTAGTGGCCCTCGGACAAGCGCCGCAGCGCGGCGTCCAACTGCGCAAGCTCCTCTCGCGCAGATTGAGAGATTGCCCCCAAGACATCGTCCGTTTCACGCTGCGTGACCTGCTCCGCCGAGTCGGCGCTCAGGGGGTCCGACTCATGCCTGAGATCCGAGCTCGCTCTGCTGGCACGGACGCGCAGTTCATCGCGGCGCCTCAAGAGGCGTCGCCGTACGGTTTCTGTATCCACTTGTCGCTCCTGGAACCTGCCACCCCGGGAGCCGCTTCAGTCAGCGCTGCGTGCGCTTTTCTTCGAGCCAGGCTTGCAACTTGTCGAACGGCTCGACGAACTTGCGCACGCCCTCGCGTTCCAGCGTCTCCGCCACTTCATCCAGGTCTACGCCGAGCCGGCCGAGCCCTTCCCGGGCATCGGCGGCGTCGGCCATGTGCCGCTCCAGTCGCGGCTCCGGCTGGCCCAAACGCCGGTAAGCATCGATGGTCTGATGGGGCATGGTGTTGACGGTATCCGCCGCCACCAGATCCTCGACATATTTGATGGGACTGTAGGCGGGATCCTTCGCCGAAGTGGAAGCCCACAGCAACCGCTGCGGCCGCACGCCACGCGCCGCCAGCTTCTCCCAACGTTCGGAAGCGATGATGTTCGTGTAGATCTCGTACGCACGCGCGGCGTTGGCCAGAGCTGCCTTGCCGCGCAGCGTTTTCGCCGCCGGTTGGCCTTTCGCCGCGAGGGTATCGAGTTTCTGGTCGACCAGAGTATCGATCCGGCTCAGGAAGAAACTCGCAACCGAGGAGACGTGGTCGATGGGCTTGCCCGCTGCGACCCGGCTCTCGAGGCCTTCCATGAAGGCGTTGGCCACTTCGTGGTAGCGCTCAGGCGAGAACAACAACGTGATGTTGACGTTGATGCCCTCGGCAATGAGCTCCCGGATCGCCGTGAGGCCGGGCTCAGTGCCCGGTATCTTGATCATGGCGTTGGGTCGCTGCAGCTGACCCCACAGTCGCTTGCCTTCGGCGATGCTCGCCGCGCTGTCGTAGGCAATGTGCGGCGACACCTCGAGGCTGACGAAGCCATCGCCCCGCGAGGTTGATTGGTACAACGGAGCGAACAGGTCGGCCGCCGCGCGCAGGTCCTCGATCGCGAGCGATTCGTACAGCGCCAGGCTCGAGGTCACCGTCCGCAGCCGCTCCTGGATGGCCTGCAGATACTGCGGGTCCTTCGTCATGGAGGCCGCGAAGATCGAGGGGTTGGAAGTCACCCCTCCCAGTCCGTCCTGCTGGATCAATCGGGCAAGGCTCCCGTCCGCGAGAATCGCGCGGCCCATGTCGTCGAGCCACACGCTCTGTCCCAACTTGCGCAGGCCCAGGAGCGGATTGGGGCCTGCCGCCGGCACAGGGCCTGCGGCAGGCATCGGCGCCGCAGCGGGGGCTGTAGGATTGCTGTTCATGATGGATTCTGGCTCCGTGTCGGCAACAAACTCAAGCGGCGCCGTCGGTATCCGCAGGCGTCCGCCATACCCAGTCGCGGACGCCCGGGAGGTCCTCGCCGCGGCGGGTGATGTATTCGGCGTGTTCGGTCAACTTGTTGCGCATTTCCTGGCGCAGGTGGGCGGCGCGATACCCCAATGACGGCACCCGATCGATGACGTCCATGACCAGATGGAATCGATCCAGATCGTTGCGTACGGCCATGTCGAAGGGAGTCGTCGTCGTCCCCTCCTCCTTGTAACCGCGCACGTGCAGGTTCTCGTGGTTGGTCCGCCGGTAAGTCAGCCGATGAATCAGCCAGGGATAGCCGTGATACGCGAAGATCACCGGCTTGTCGGTCGTGAACAACGCATCAAACTCACTGCTCGTATATCCGTGCGGATGCTCCTCGTGCGGCTGCAGCGTCATCAGATCGACGACGTTGACGACCCTGATCCTGAGGTCTGGGATCCGCTTGCGCAGGATACTGACCGCGGCCAGGATCTCCATGGTTGGAACGTCGCCGGCGCATGCCATCACCACGTCAGGTTCCCCACCCGCATCGTTACTGGCCCACTCGAAAATCCCGATTCCGGCTGCGCAATGCTTCACCGCCGCATCCAGATCGAGCCACTGCAGCTCCGGTTGCTTCCCCGCCACGATCACGTTGATCAGGTCACGGCTGGCCAGACACTGGCGCGCAACACACAGCAGCGTGTTGGCATCGGGAGGCAGGTAGACCCGCACGATGCTCGCCTTCTTGTTGCAGACCACATCGATGAACCCGGGATCCTGGTGCGAGAAGCCGTTGTGATCCTGTCTCCACACATGGGAAGTGAGCAGGATGTTCAGTGACGCAATGGAGCGGCGCCAGGGAATGTGACCGGCCTCTTCGAGCCATTTCGCGTGCTGGTTGAACATCGAGTCGACGATGTGGATGAAGGCCTCGTAGCACGAGAACAGTCCGTGGCGCCCCGTAACCAGATAACCCTCGAGCCAGCCCTGACACTGATGCTCGGACAGCACTTCCATGACGCGGCCGTCGGGGCGCAGGTCTGGATCTCCCGGCAGCGTCTGCGCATCCCAGGTCCGGCCGGTGACTTCGAACACGGCATCCAGGCGGTTGGAAGCAGTCTCGTCGGGACCGAACAGCCGGAAGTTGCGCGCCGATTCGTTGCGCCGGAAGAGTTCGCGCAGGTACTTCCCCAGGATGCGCGTGCTCTCGCCGAAGGCGCGACCCGGTTGCTGAACATCGAACGCAAACTCCGTGATGTCCGGCAGATCCAGATGCCGCAGCAGCAGGCCGCCGTTCGCGTTGGGGTTGGAACCGATGCGGCGCGGGCCGGCTGGACTGAGTTCGCGTAAGAAAGCCCTCGGCGAGCCGTCCGCCTCGAAAAGTTCCTCAGGGTCATAACTGCGCAGCCATTCTTCGAGCAGTCGCACGTGCGCGGGCTTTGTGGCCAACTCGGACAGCGGCACCTGGTGGGCGCGCCACGTGCCTTCGATCTGCACACCGTCCACCTTCTTGGGACCGGTCCAGCCCTTCGGACTCTGCAGCACGATCATCGGCCAACGGGGTCGCTCGCGAGCGCCCCGGCCCGCGCGACGGGCGGCACTTTGAATCGCGGCGATCTCATCCAGCGCCTTGTCCAGCGTCCCCGCCATCAAAGGATGCATCTCCTGCGGATCATCCCCCGCGACGAAGTGCGGCTGCCATCCGTAGCCTTCCAACAGACTCTGCAGCTCGGCGCGTGGAATGCGTGCCAGTATCGTTGGGCTCGCGATCTTGTAGCCGTTGAGGTGCAGGATCGGCAGCACCGCCCCGTCGTTGGCAGCGTTCAGAAACTTGTTCGAGTGCCAGGCCGTGGCCAGCGGTCCCGTTTCCGCTTCGCCGTCGCCCACGACGCAGGTCACGATCAGGTTCGGATTGTCGAAAGCGGCGCCGAAGGCATGAGCGAGGGAGTAACCCAACTCGCCGCCCTCGTTGATCGAACCGGGGACGTTAGCGGCGCAATGGCTGGGAATGCCGCCCGGAAACGAAAACTGTTTGAACAGTCTCTGCATCCCGACGACGTCTCGTGCGACATCGGGATACAACTCGCTGTAGCTGCCCTCGAGCCAGGTATTGGCGACGAGCGCAGGTCCCCCGTGTCCGGGGCCCACGACGAACAACATGTCGAGGTCGCGTGCGCGAATGACCCGGTTGAGATGCGCGTAAATGAAATTCAGGCCCGGGGTCGTGCCCCAATGGCCCAACAAGCGTGGCTTGATGTGTTCCAGCGACAACGGCTCGCGCAGGAGCGGATTGTCGAGCAGGTAGATCTGACCCACCGAGAGGTAGTTCGCCGCCCGCCACCAGGCGTGAATGCGGCGTTGCTCATCCGGAGTGAGGGCGGAGCGAGATTCTGCGGACATGACAGCCTCGTGAAAGAGAACCAACCGAAGTCGGCTGCGCTTGTCGGCCCTTGGATCGGTCTATTGGCCTGATGAGCGGCCCGATTCGGACCATACTCCATTTTTGTGGCAAGTCTCGTACCGAACCCATGCACGTGCTCACGCTCAACACTGGAAGTACGTCAGTCAAGCTTGCGGCCTACGATGTGGGTGCATCCCCTGCACAGGCCACGCTCCTCGCACAGGATCACATCTCGATCGAATCGCACTCGACAGGCGCCAACGCCGAACGCGGCATTCTCGAGCGATTCGTTGCGAGGACCGCGCAGCCGCAGGTCGTCGCCCATCGCGTAGTTCATGGTGGCACGAAGTTCTCGCGCCCTGCTTGTATCGACGAATCGGTCTTGTCCGAAATACGGGCACTGTCCGAGCTCGCTCCGCTGCACAATCCCCAGGCGGTGCGTTGGATCGAAACCGCACGCGCGGTTTTCGGCCCGAACGTGGTGCAGGTTGCTGCGTTCGATACTTCTTTCTTCCGCCGGCTGCCTCGGGTTGCTGCCGAGTACGCCGTACCCCCGCACCTCGGAACGGACATTGGCGTGCGCCGCTACGGATTCCATGGGCTCGCGCACGAAGCGATGTGGTTGCGCTGGAGCGAGCTGAACCCGCAGCTGTCGGCCTCGGGAAGGTTGATTTCGCTACAGCTCGGTGGAGGTGCGTCGATTGCGGCCATCGTCGGCGGCCTGCCGCACGACACATCCATGGGGTTCTCGCCGCTGGAAGGTCTCGTCATGGCAACCCGGTCGGGCGATCTGGACCCGGCCGTCGTGCCGTATCTCGAGCACCGCCTCGGTAAGTCGGGAGACGAGATCGTCAGCCGACTCAACCACCAATCCGGCCTCGCCGGCCTCTCAGGGCTGGGCGAACAGCGGGGATCGGACTTTCGGGTGCTGCTCGCCGATGGAGGGCCGGATGCCCGATTTGCCGTCGATTTGTACTGCTACCGGGCGCGCAAGTACATTGGCGCGTACTTGGCAGTGCTCGGAGGCTGCGACGGCATCGTCTTCGGGGGCGGCGTCGGGGAGCATTCCCCCGAGGTGCGCGCCCGGATCCTGGACGGCCTGGGTTGGGCGGGTATCGATGTTTCTGCCGCAGCCAACGCGGCTGCGGTGGGGAGCGAGGCGCGGATCTCAGCGCCTGCCAGCCGCGTCGGCGTGTTCGTCCTTCGGGTCGATGAGGAGCGGAGGCTGGTGGCGGCCGCGAGCCAGGCCGCCGGGCATGGCGCTTGCCCTTGAATTCAATGGCTTGGTCCCACGTTCGTTTCGAGGAGTTCCCATGAAGCAGTTTGATCCCGAGCAGCTGGCTGATGACCTGCAGAATCTAGTGCACCACGCTGAGGAACTGCTCCGCGCTACGGCAAGCAGCGCGGGCGAGACGGCATCGGACGCCCGTGAGCGAGCGGAAGAGTCACTCACGGCGCTGCGCGGCAAACTTGCGTCCTTCGAGAAAGACATGAAGGGCCGGGCGAAGGCCGTCGACAGTTATGTACAGGACAATCCGTGGACGGCGGTGGCGGCCGTGGGCGGAATTGCGCTGATCGTCGGCATCATCATGGGAATGGGCCGTAAGTGATGGCAGATGGTGCGGACGGGACGGATCACGAGCTCGACGAAGAAGCGCCGGGACCTGCTCCGGGGGCCTTTCGCGGCCTCGCGTCCGCCGTTCTGGATGTCCTCAAGACGCGCCTCGATCTCGTCGCCGTCGAGGCCGAAATCTATCTCCTGCGAACGATGCAGACCCTCCTGTGGGCGCTGGCAGCGCTCGCCTGTGCGCTATTGGGATTCGTGTTTGTGATCGTCGCAGTCATCGCCGCGCTGTGGGACACCCATCGAATGGCGGGAGTGCTCGGTGCCGCGGGACTGTTCGTCCTGCTCGCCGCGGTCTTCGGTTATGTGGCGGCCCGCACTTTCCGTTTCCGGCCGATGGTGCTGGACAAGACGCTGCAACAGCTCGAGCACGACCGTGACCGGGTCAATGGAGGCGCCGAGTGAAGCGTCGAATCTCTGAACTGGAAGCCCGGCGCCGGGTGTTGCTCGAGCGGATCGAGGTGCAGCGGGAGGAACTGGCCTGGCATGCAGAGCAGCTTCGCCCGAAAGCTCAGGTGGCCCATTGGGCCGGGATGTCGTTCTCGCCCGGGCAGCATCCCCTGGCGTGGCTGACGGGCCTCGCCAGCGTGCTGATGCTCTTCAGGCCCCGGAGGCTCCTGAAGTGGATTCCCTGGCTCGCCGGGGGCCTGTCGGTGGTGTCCCGGCTGAGCCGGGTGCTGCGTTTGATCAGCGAGCTACGGGCGATCCGGGAGGGTTTCCGCCGACCGCCGCCGTAGGAGGCGATGTTACCGGCACGGTCGCCGCGGGTGATTGTGCCGGCGCTGCAGGGTCGGCGCTGCCAGGTGCGCCCGGCGCCCCATCGGGCGTGGCTTCCAACCCTACGATCGCCGGAATTCCGTTCGCGGCCTGCAGCTCCTGACGAGCGTAGTCCCAATGGATTGCCGCGGTGCTGTCACCCAAAGCCTTGTCCAGTAGCTGCGACAACAGCTCCATGTTGGGCTCGGTGGTGGTCTGTCCCTGGGCATCCACGGGCGGATGCACTTCGAGATAGAGCTGGCCGTCGACATACGCGGTCTTCACCGGCTCGTTGACCAGCCAGACCTTGGTGCCCACCGGAATCTGCGGAAACAGGGCCGCGACATCCTCCGGATACATTCTGATGCAGCCGTGGGTGATGGCCATGCCCACCGCCATCGGATTGTTGGTTCCGTGGATCATGTAGGAGCCGTCGCCGACCGCGAGACGCATCGCGTAGTCGCCCAGGGGATTGTCGGGGCCCGCCTTGACGATCCTCGGAATCGGATCGCCGTTCGCCTCGTGTTCCTTGCGAATCGACTCGGGGGGATACCACGCAGGATGCTTGATCTTGGCGATCACCCGCGTCGGCCCGAGCGGGGTGTGCCAGTCCATCTTGCCGATGCTCACCGGAAAAGTGATGACGACCGGCTTCTCGTTCTTTTTCGGCTTCGGGTAGTAATAAAGCCGGTGCTCGGGGAGATTGACGACGATGCCCTCGCGCGGGCCGGGAGGCAGGATCCGCCGACCCGGCAGCATGATGTCCTTGCCGTCTCCGGGGATCCACATGTCGGTACCGGGATTGGCCCGGATGATCTCCTCGTACCCGAGGCTGTAGCGGCGCGCGATGTCGAGCAGCGTGTCCTTGTAGACCGACTTGATGTGCAGGTCTTCGCCCACGACCGCACTGCCGTCGTCGGGCATCACGAACACTGTGGCCCAGGAGGTACCGCAGAACAGTCCGCCCAGAACCGTGGTCAGCGCGAGAACCTTCCTCATATTTTTCATGAGGAAATCCTGCCAAACATTTGAATTGTAATCAATTGTGCATCCCAGACCGCCCGTCGCGGAGTCTCCGTTGCGGCGCTATTGTAGTCAAAACAGGGCCCGCCGGGGCGGACCTGAGTACAGACACTCGCAACACGAACTGGGCCCACGCCCCTTAGCGGCCGTCCTCGTCCGCCACCGCGGGTATCGCGCTTGCTTCACCCTTGTCAGGTTCGTAACAGCCACGAGTTTTCCGCAGGAGGACACTCCCATGCGCTCCACGTTGAATTTCGCCGCCATCACCGCGGTGGCCCTGTTGGTTGCCGGATGCAACCTCGTCAAGGGCAAAGAGACCACGGGTCAATACGTCGACGACACGACGATCACCGCGCGTGCAAAGGCCGCCCTGGTGCAAGACAAGACGGTCTCCGCCACGGACTTCAACATCGACGTATATCAGGGGAATGTCACCTTGACGGGCGTCGCCAAGACTCGCGAGGAAGCCCGTCGCGCGGAAGAAGACATTCGTGGAGTCAAGGGAGTGAAGAGCGTCAAGAACGCGACGCGCGTGGCGTCAGCGAGCTCCAGCACGAACGAGTAAGAGTCCGCCCGGCACTGGGCCACGCGTTTCGCGTATCGTTCCCCGATGGTGCCCTCTTTGTCGGGCATTGCGGGGGATGATTGGGAAAAAAGTTGGCGCGCGCGTTCTACGCCCGCAGCACGTTGCGAGTCGCGCGCGAGCTCATCGGCAAACATCTTGTGCACGACGATGGCACACGACGGCGAGTCGGACGCATCGTCGAGACCGAGGCCTATCAGGGCCCGAAGGATCTTGCCGCGCACTCTTCCCGGGGACGCACGGCCCGCACCGAAGTCATGTTCGGCCCACCGGGATTCGCCTACGTCTACTTCATCTACGGCTTCTGGTACTGCCTGAACGCGGTGACACGCGAGGAAGGCATTCCGCAAGCCGTGTTGATTCGAGCGCTCGAGCCGGTCAGCGGTCTGGATGACAAGACCTCGGGCCCCGGCTTGTTGTGTCGTGCCATGGGCATCGACAAGCGACTCAACGGTGCGGATCTTTGTGGGGACGCTCTCTGGATCGAGAGCCCTGTACCCGCGGCTCGCAAGCTCCGCATCGGCCGTAGCCCCCGGATCGGTGTCGACTACGCCGGCGAGTGGGCGCACCGGCAATGGAGGTTCTTCGACCGCGACTGCGCGCATGTCTCCAAGACGAAGTCGCGGCCGAAGAAAGTGCCTACGAAGGACTGACCTGCCGCACCAGCGGCCCCGAATCGTGCAACGCGGTCAGGTTGAACAATTCCGGGCGCAAGGTGCGATAGCGCTCGACTGCCACGAACAGAGTCGACGGATCCCGCTGCAGGCGTCGCGAAACCTCCGCCAGCGTCGCGACCCCACGCTCCGTCGCATACCACGTGATCAAGGCTCTCGCGAGCGCAAGGCGTCGTTGCCGCGAACGCGACAACACCTCGCTCCTTTCCAACCCGAGCGTACACGACACCGTATCGATGACCTGCTCGAGCGAGTACGTGCTTTTGTGAACACGCTGGTTTCGCGGGATGTTGGTCATGAATTGCCGGTCGCCGAGCACGCGCGGATCCTCGGGCCCGCCGCGGTCGAAGTTGAGCTCCTCTTCCGGCGGGATGCTGTCGAACATGAGCCTGCGATACGCGTAGCGCGCCTGGTCGGGGCGTTGAGCGAGCATCCGTAGCGCCACGTTGGTCGTCAGCCAGGGCACATTGCCCGTGCCCAGATAGGCGCGATGGCTGCTCAGCTCGTAGTCGTCCGGGCTCGGCGCCTTGCCGGAGCGAACCGGCAGCAGGTGCAGATAGCGGATGAGCTTGAGCAGGTAGGCATCCGGATCGATCAGCAGCGCCTGGTAGCGCTGTTGGAACAGGTGGCCCGACTCACCCTGCCGCCGATGAACACGGCGTGCGTATTGACTGCTCAAGCGCTGCATCAGCCGGCCGACCGGCATGTCGGAAATTTGCACGATCATGCGAATCGCGTCGAGTTCCCAACAGTACGCGTGGACGCGTACGCGGCAGCGGACGAGCATCGTGGACAGCAACCGTTCGAACGTTGCGTAGTCCGCTGGCTCGGTGAAGATGGGTTGACGTGCGTTGCTGCGCTGGACGACGTAGTAAACGCCCTCCGGCACATGAAGTCTGGATCGGCGTGACATCCTTGCCTCCCGGTGTTCCCTAAGCGTGTGTTGGACTGACTTCCATGTCGGCTGCGGTGGTTCCGAGCCGTCGACTTATGACAACACGGATCCTGCAACAACGCCGGCTCGCAGGCAAGGTCCGACACGAGACTGTCACGGCGCAATCCCGCACCTGACACGAGGAAATGCCGACCAGTTGGGCGCTGGTCGTGTTCGGGTCCCACCCGGGACGGTACCACCAACCTGTGGCTTCGTTTGGTGCGGTACCACTGGTTGTTTTTTGACCAGGTCGTTCCTGGCGCAGCGTTGCCCGCTTTTCGATCAGTGCGCCTCGACGCGCGCCCGATGGGATCCTCAAGCAGCTACTGTCACCCGCCCAGGGCCCCCGGACGAACGATCCTGTTTCGCCCAGGCACCGCGAGGCGCTATGTCCCTATCGTGCGGGATAAGCGGTCTGCACGTAATCCCTCGACACCACCCGCTCGACAACGCTCACGCGGGGGACAGTAACTGCCACGGTTACTCTGGGGCGACGCGGCAATTTATCTCACCTGCGGCGCAAATATTTTTGCGCTACTCCGGAGCGAGATCCAGGAGCGCCTTGCCTTCCGGCACCCTCTCGCCGGGGGCGCTATGGATGGCGCGCACGATTCCCGCATGAGGGGCCGTGATCGTGTGCTCCATCTTCATCGCCTCGACGACCATAAGTGCCTCGCCCGCCGCGACTTTCTGGCCGACGGTCACGGGGATCGACACGACCACGCCGGGGAGCGGCGTACTCAGTCCGCCTGATGCAGCGGACGCCGAGTATTCCCGTTTTCGCGGGTCGTCGATGAGGAACTCGTAGTGCTCCCGATCCCACCAGAGGTGGATGTGAGAATCGTACACTCGCAGCCGATCGGCCCGGCGCCGATGCAGGTGGGATCGGGGATCGATGATGACCGGAAAGGAACGGTCGCCCAAGCGCAGGGTCACTCCTGCACTCGACGGAAGATTGGGCACGAACCCATCGCGCGCATCCCACGGAGATGCCGCCGGTGCGAGGTCGGCCGCCGGCATGCCAGACGCTGGGTTCGGACCCGCGACCGCGGCGATTGCGGCGGTCGTGAGCACTTCGGGATCCGGTTCCCGGGGAACCTGAAACTGTTTCGCCCGTGTTTGCAGGAACGCAACGCTGTGCCGAACAGCCAGGAACTCCTCGCTACGAACCACTCGCGCCAGCCATCTCTCGTTGGTACGGACCCCGGCGATATACGTGCGATCGAGCGCAGCGGCGAGACGTGCTGCCGCTTCCTCGCGCGTGTTACCGGTCGCGATGACTTTTCCGAGGAGCGAATCGTAACTCGCGGGGACTTCATCACCCGACTCGAAGCCCGCGTCGACCCGAATCGATTGCGCTGCAGGCCATTCACAATCGCGTAACCGGCCGGCGCTTGGAAGAAACTCTCGCTCGGGATCTTCCGCACAGACGCGCGCTTCGATCGCGTGCCCGTGAAGTTGGATTTCATCCTGCCGCAAAGGCAGCGGCTCACCGCTGGCGACCCGCAATTGCCACTCGACGAGATCCAACCCCGTTACGGCTTCCGTCACGGTGTGCTCAACCTGCAACCGGGTATTCATCTCCATGAAATAGAACTGCCCGGCATCGAACAAGAACTCCACCGTGCCCGCGCCGACGTACCCGATTTCGCGTGCGACCACCAACGCAGCGGCCCGCATTCGTTCGCGAACGTCAGCCGGCAAATCCGGAGCGGGAGCCTCTTCCACCACCTTCTGATGACGTCGCTGCAGCGAACAATCACGATCTCCGAGGTGGATCGCGTTGCCGAGCGTGTCGGCAAACACTTGAACCTCCACATGGCGTGGAGCCGCGAGATAGCGTTCCAACAGGAGTGCGCCATCCGCGAATGCGCTTTCGGCGAGTCGCCGGGCGCCTGAAAGTGCCGGACAGATCTGGCTGGTCTCGGTCACGACGCGCATCCCCTTGCCCCCACCGCCCGCCGCCGGCTTGATCATCAGCGGCAACTCGAGGGTCCTGGCGATGCTCTCGAGATGGTCGAGCTCCTGGCGCGCTCCTTCGTAGCCCGGCAGGACGGGAACCCCGGCTTTGCGCATCCGGGTCTTGGCGACGCTCTTGGACCCCATGGCAGCCATCGCGGCCGCCGGTGGCCCCACGAAAATCAGTCCCGCATCGACACAGGCCTGAGCGAACCCCGAGTTTTCCGACAGGAAGCCGTAACCGGGATGAATGGCCCGGGCGCGCGTCGCTTGCGCGGCTCGCAACAGCTTCTCGATGTCCAGATAGCTCTCGCGCGCGGGCGCCGGGCCGATACAGACGGCGGCATCGGCTTCGCGCACGTGTTTCGCGCCGGCATCGGCTTCGGAGTAAACAGCGATCGTGCGAATACCCAGGCGCCGGGCCGTGCGGAAGATCCGGCAGGCAATTTCGCCACGGTTGGCGACCAGCAGAGTGTCGATAGAGTTGACCATCACATCCGGAAAATGCCGTACCGCGTGCTCTCGACCGGTCGCCGTGACACAGCCGCGAGACTCAGGCCCAGGATTCTGCGGGTATCCGCCGGATCGATGACCCCGTCATCCCACAGCCGGGCGGAGGAATAGTAGGGATGACCCTGGCGCTCGTACTGCTCGCGGATCGGCTGCTTGAACGCCTCTTCGTCGGCGGCCGGCCAACTCTTCCCGCCGGCCTGAAGTTGGTCCCGCTTGATCGTGGCGAGCACGCTTGCCGCCTGCTCTCCGCCCATGACGGAGATGCGAGCGTTGGGCCACTGAAACAGCAGCCGCGGCGAGTAGGCGCGTCCGCACATGGCATAGTTCCCGGCGCCGTAGCTGCCCCCGATAATGACGCTGAGTTTCGGAACCTCCGCGCACGCAACCGCCGTCACCAACTTGGCGCCGTCTTTGGCAATGCCGCCCGCTTCGGCCTTGCGGCCCACCATGAACCCGGTGATGTTCTGCAGAAACAGCAGCGGAATGCCCTCCCGTGAGCACATCTCGATGAAGTGGGTCCCCTTCAGCGCGCTCTCGGAGAACAAGATCCCATTGTTGGCCAGGATGCCGACCGGATATCCATGAATATGAGCATACCCGCACACGAGTGTGGTGCCGTAGAGTTGTTTGAACTCCTCCAGCTCCGAGCCATCCACGATCCGTGCGATGACCTCGCGCACGTCGTACGGTTTGCGCAGACTTGCCGGCACGGCTCCATAGATTTCGCTGCTGTCGTACTTGGGCTCGCGCGCTGGAACCGCGCTCGTCCCCTGCGGTGGAGGTCGTAGTCGGGCGACGATCCTCCTGGCGATACTCAGCGCATGGGTATCGTCCTCGGCGTAGTGATCGCACACACCTGACTCTCGACAGTGAACGTCTGCGCCGCCGAGGGACTCGGCGTCGATGTCCTCTCCGGTGGCGGCTTTCACCAACGGCGGGCCGCCGAGAAACACGCGGCCCTGATTCTTGACGATGACATTCTCATCGGACATGGCGGGGACGTATGCGCCACCGGCAGTACAGGAGCCGTGGACGACGGCTATCTGCGCGATTCCGGCCGCCGACAGACGCGCCTGGTTATAAAAAATCCGCCCGAAATGCTCCCGATCCGGAAAGACTTCGTCCTGCGCCGGAAGGAACGCTCCCCCGCTCTCCACGAGATAGACACACGGCAGGTGATTCTCGGCCGCGATCTCCTGCGCACGAAGATGCTTCTTCACGGTGATCGGATAGTAAGTGCCCCCTTTCACCGTGGGGTCGTTTGCAACGACGACGCACTCGCGGCCGCTGACGCGACCAATCCCGGTGATGATGCCGGCGCAAGCGATTTCGCCGCCATACATCCCGTGCGCCGCGAGCTGTGACAGTTCGAGGAACGGGCTACCGGTATCCAGTAGTACCGAGATGCGTTCACGAGCGGTGAGCTTCCCGGCCGCTTTGTGCTTTTCGAGCGCTGCGGCCGAGCCGCCCAGGGCAACCTTCGCCACCTGCTCCCGCAAAGCCCGTGTCAGCGCCCGAAGCGCCTCGGCGTTGTCGCGGAATTCCCGGGAGTGCGGGTCGATTTGCGAGGCGAGAACTGTCATGGGCAGCCGTTACCCCTTCCGTGACGGCGGCCGCGCCAAGTGCCGCTTGCCGCCGTGGATCAATTGTCGGACAATCATACGATCCAACCGAATGGCGAGCAAGCCTATGAGCACCGCAGCCAGAAACCCAGCCAATATCTGCGACTGCGACTTCGACCTGGGGGAGACCCTCCTCGAGGTGCGCGGTCAGGTCCGCCGCTTCGCGGCCGAGAAGATTGCACCCCGCGCGGCCGAGATCGATCGGACCAACGAGTTTCCCAGGGATCTGTGGCCCGAGCTCGGTGCGCAAGGTCTGCTCGGGATCACCGTCCCGGAGCGCTGGGGCGGAGTGGGAATGGGCTACCTCGCCCACACGCTGGCGATGGAGGAAATCTCGCGCGCTTCCGGCGCCATCGGCCTCTCCTACGGCGCGCACTCCAACCTGTGCGTGAATCAGATCAGCCTCAACGGAACCGACGGGCAGCGGCAGCGCTACCTGCCGAAGCTGCTGTCCGGCGAACATGTCGGCGCGCTTGCAATGTCCGAACCCGGGTCGGGGTCCGATGTGATCTCGATGCAGTTGCGGGCGGAGAAGCGCGACGGCGCGTACTTCCTCAACGGCAGGAAGATGTGGATCACCAACGGACCTGACGCGGACATCTTCGTCATCTATGCGAAGACCGACGCGACCGCCGGCCCGAAGGGCATCACCGCCTTCATCGTCGAACGCAAGAGCCAGGGGTTCAGTACCGCCCAGAAGCTCGACAAGCTGGGGATGCGGGGCTCCGGCACCTGCGAGTTGGTATTCGAGAACTGCCGCGTCCCAGCAGAGAACGTCATCGGTGAGGAGAACGGTGGCACGCGGGTGTTGATGAGCGGCCTCGACTACGAGCGCGTCGTTCTGGCCGGCGGCCCGCTTGGTTTAATGGCCGCGGCTATGGACCTGGTCCTGCCCTACATTCGCGAGCGAAAGCAGTTCGGACAGCCGATCGGCACGTTCGAGCTGATGCAGGCGAAGATCGCCGACATGTATTCCTCGCTGAACGCGTCTCGTGCCTACGTCTATTCGGTAGCTCGCGCCTGTGATGCCGGTCATGTGCGGCGGCGAGATGCTGCGAGCTGCATCCTGTTCTCGGCCGAGCGCGCGACCATCACGGCGCTGGAGGCCATCCAGGCGCTCGGCGGCAACGGTTACATCAATGACTACGCAGCCGGCCGCCTGTTGCGTGATGCGAAGCTGTACGAAATCGGAGCAGGCACCCAGGAGATCCGGCGCATGCTCATCGGGCGAGAGCTTTTCGAGGCCTCCGCGTGAGTGTCGAGTTCGACCAGCTGCTGCTCGAGCCCGCCTATCGCAAGGTCGCGACGGCCATCGCCGAGCGGATACTGGACCGGCGCCTGCGCGAGGGCGAACGGCTTCCGCCGGAGATGGAGTTGGCTCGCCAATTCGGAGTCAATCGCTCGACGGTGCGCGAGGCGCTACGCGAGTTGGAGAGTAATGGCCTGGTCTCGCGGCGCCCGGGCTCCAAGCTGATGTCGGTCAGCCGACCTCAGCCTGGCGCTGTGGCCGAAGGGGTCAGCCGCGCGCTGGTGATGCACGATGTGACGTTTCTGGAGGTCTGGGAAGCGCTGACGATGCTCGAGCCCCCGATCGCCGAAGCGGCAGCCCGGGCACGCACCGCGGCGGATCTGGCCCAATGCCTGGAAGCCGCCGAGCGATTCTCGTCCGACAATGAAGCGACCGAACGAGCCGTCCTTCACGCGGCCGATTTCTTCCGCAGCGTCGGGCGAGCGACTCACAATCAGGTTCTGATGCTGGCGCAGGAGCCGCTGCTGCAGCTGCTGGTGCCTTCGCTTCAGGTCATGATCGATCAGGTGCAGCAGGCCCGTGCGCGCATCGCCGTTGCACAGCACCGGATCTGCGAAGCCATCAAGGCTCGCGACGGTCAGGAAGCGCGCAACTGGATGACCAAGCACATCCGCGATTTCCGCAAGGGCTACGAGCTTGCGCGGATCGATCCGTCGCTGCGAATTGCGTAGAGCCTGTCCCGATTTGCTCACTGCGCGTGCAGACGCTGGTGAATCTGCACCACCCTGGTTCGAATCGGAGCGCCCCGAGCCGCTACAACCCTCAGTTCAGGCGCCGTACGTCCTCGCGTGGGTTGGCATACGTCTTGCTTTATCTCTGTCGGCGGTGCGCTCTTGCTTACAACACGACTCCGGCGTCGCGTAAGTCAGGAGCATCGTTCGCCGCGACGGTTGATCCCCCTCACACCGTCGCGGCGCTACGAAGACCCGGGGTGAAGTCCCCCTTCACCTCGGGTTTTTTCCATTTCGCTAGGGCGACATTTCCGCGAGCTTGAGGTCGTCGCGAACGGTCCGGGCCGCGACGAAGTAGTGAACCGCGGCCCACACGTTGATGACACCGACGATGGCCAGGCCGTAGCGCATCGAATCGACGCCGTACGCCGGATACAGGTAGTCGCTGATCGCTCCCGTCAGGAAAGGCCCCAGACCCGAGCCGATCAGAGTCTGGATGAAGAGCGTCAGGGAGGTCCCTACCGCACGAGTCCGCAAGGGCGCGAGCCCCTGTGACATGGCGAACGAGGGGCCGAAGAACATCGAGCCGAAGGTCTGCATCAGAATGAAGGACGGCACGACCACACCGAGACTCATCCCGAGGTAAGAGGAGAACTGAAACGGCACCATGGCAACGATGGCGCCGCCCGGCACCCACATGTACCACCTGCGGTCGCCGTATCGCACGCTGAGCTTGTCTGCGAGCACGCCTCCCAACAGCGTACCGGCCGCGCTGGTCGCCGCAAACACGGCAAGCCAGAACCCGGCCTGCCCCGCCGTCATGGCGTGTGAACGCTGCAGGAATGAGGAATTCAGTGCACTGCCCGCATACCACACGAGCGAGTGCAATCCACACGCGAAAGCCATGTGCCGAAAGGATGGGCGGCCCCAAAGGTATCGAAGAGCTTCGCGCAGCGGCGGCGTGTCGGATTTGGCTACGGCGAGCGGCACGACATCGGAGTAACCCCGCGGCGGCTCACGAATGACGAATCGAAGGAGCAATGCCACGAGCACACCGGGAAGGCCGATCAGCATGAACGTCGTCCGCCAGCCCAGAGCGTCGTTGGCCCATCCGCCAAGACCGCTGCCGATCATGGCTCCGATCGGCACACCGAGGGCGTACAGCGAAAGCGCGGTGCCTCGCTCGCGTGCGGGGAAATAGTCGGAAATCAGGGCATGCGAGGGTGGAGTCCCGCCTGCCTCGCCAATTGCCGTGCCGGTTCGAGCGACCAGCAACCACCAGAAGGTGGACGCGAAACCGCATAGCGCGGTCGCTCCGCTCCAGACGGCTACGCAGGCCGCAAGGACGCTCCGGCGGCTGGTCCGGTCTGCCAGCGCGGCAATCGGCAGGCCGAGGGTCGAATAGAAAAGTGCAAACGGCAGGCCGCCCAGGACGCCCAGGAGCTTGTCGCTCGCCCCGAACTCCTGCTTGATGGATTCGTTCAGGACCGCCAGAACGGCGCGGTCCATGACGTTTACGGCGTAGCCGAGCGTCAGAACACCCAATACGAAGTAAGCGTACGATCTGGTCGAGATCGCACGCCCGGCTGCAATAGCCGGCCCCCCAGCGTGCACCCACCGTCCCCCAAAGCCCCAGCCGATCCCCGAAGCATACCGCTCCCGTTGCGCTGCGGGTGCCCGAAAACGGAACAGCCGCTCACTAGGTGAGCGGCCGTTCCCATTCAACCGGATCGGCGCGGCCGCGCGAGGGCGGCGGTGCCTCGCCGCGGGTGTCGTACCGCTAGAAGTTGCGCCGCAGGTTCAGCCCCCACATGCGAGGCGCGCCGGGGTTGCCCTCCTCGAATCCCAGCACCTGCAGAGTCAGCTTGCCGTTCCAGTAGAACTTGTCTCCCAGGTTGGTGCCGAACAGCGCGACCGACCAGTCCTTGTTTGGGGAATCCCACGTGAGCCGGGCGTTGTAGAGGGCATAGCCCCCCTGCCCCGGGACCGCCGTATACGTGAGGTCGGTGAAGTAGACCGCCGACTGGTAGTTCGTGTCGCCTCGCAGGGTCACGGTGGCCCCCGAAGAGCCGGCCGACCACGTGTACTGGGCACTTCCGCTGGCGGTGTACTTCGGAACGCGCGACGGCGTGCAGTTGTCGCCGTTGGCATGGGTGATACACACGCCGAACTGCGACATACCGAAGTTGGCGTCTGCGGGGTTCGTGTCGATCGGTCCGCCGGCATCGGTGACCTTGTAGTTGTCGTAACCGAAGGACGCCTGCAGCTGTAGACCGTCCACCGGATCGGCCTGGAGCTCGGCTTCGAAGCCGTACATCCGCGCCGCGCCCACGTTGACCGTGCTGAACCAGGGTTGTCCGAACGGATCGGTGGTGTTGTAGCCCTGCTGCAGGTTGGTGTACTTGCTGTAGAACAACGCCGAATTCCAACGTAAGCGATGGTTCAGCCACTCGCTCTTGATACCCATCTCCCAGGTCTTCAGGTCTTCCGCCTTGAAGCTGCGGACCTGAAAGGCGTCGCCGGGCCGCGGCCCGAAGCCGCCGCCGCGGAAGCCGGTGGAGTACTGCAGATATCCGAGTACGTCCGGGGTGAATTGGTAGTTGAAGCCGATCTTCGGGGAAACCTTGCTCGCTGCCACATCCACGGGTGTGTGGGGGATGGTGACGTCCCCCGCGTAGTCCTGGCGGAAGATCACCGCGTGCTTCTTATCGTGCGTGTAGCGAACGCCGACCTCCATGCCAAACTTGTCCGAGAAGTGATACACACCGTGCACGAATCCGGCGTAGTTCTTCGTTGTCTGGATGTCGTAGTCATCGAAGCTCGCCGCAGCGAGGAACGGCACCAGGTTGAACAGCGACGAGAATCCCTGGTTGGAGTCGGTGCCGTCGTAATAGAACGCCCCGACTGTCCAGTCGAGCTTGTCGAGCGTGCCCGTCAGCGTGACTTCCTCGCTGAACTGATGGTGGTTGCTGGTATCCCAGGTGTAGTTGATGGGCAGAGGCGAGCCCGAAGAGTTGCGGCCGAACGAGTTGCTGAAGCGGCGGCCCGACGTGATCGCCTTGAGTGTCAGGTTCGGCGCCAGCGTCCAGTTGATCGTGTTGGCGATGCCGTATTCCGTCATGTCATTGACGTTCGGAAAGACATGACCGGTGATCGGGTCGGTGTACCCGTCGTAGGTCGTGTAGTTCTTCGGCGGAAGAAAGCGCTGATCCCACGGGATGCCGAACACCGGAAGACCCACGATCCCATTCCAGGCGGCGACGAGGGGGTTCGTCGGGTCCATCGTCGTGTACTGGTCGGGCGGCCCCTCTTGGTTCTGTGTCGTGTAGTCGCCGGTGGTCGTGATGTCGAGATTTTCGGTGGCCAACCAGCGCAATGCCACGCGACCGGAGGTCATGTTCTCGTTGCCCTGGTGATCCACGACGCAACCGCGCGTGTCCGTGGGCGTAACCTGGCTACCGAGCCGGATCCCGGCCTGGCCGGGAATTCCCGGCCCTCCGGCGCCCAGCGTTCCCCGACCGTTGACACATTCGTAGTCCAGAACGTCCACGTAGCCATCCCTGCGCTTGCTGGAGAACGAGACCCGCGCAAACAGTGAGTCGGGAACGACGGAAACATCCCAGGAGCCGCGGAAGTAGCGCCGGTTGAAGTCACCGAACTCCGCGCTCAGATACCCCTTGCCGTCTCCCGTCGGAGCCTTCGAGATCAGGCTGACGGTGCCGCCCACGGCATTCTTGCCGAAGAGCGTTCCCTGAGGGCCGCGCAGCACCTCGATGTGGTCGAGGTCCAGCAGATCCAGAATCGCGCCCTGGGGGCGGCCCAGATACACGCCGTCGACGTAAATCGGTACGCCGGGCTCGAAAGAAAGGGAATTATCCGAAAGCCCGACGCCGCGGATGTTGGCGGCGATGGTGGCGCCCCAGCCTGCGCCCAGCGGATTGATGACCGCGTTCGGGACGAACTGCGCTAGCTGCGTGACGTCCGTCTGGCCGCGCGCCGCCAGGGTGTCACCCGAGACCGCGGTGATCGCGAGCGGGGTCTCCTGCAGCTTCTCGGAACGGAACCGGGCGGTGACCGTCACCTCTTCCAGCTGTCCCTCGGTCGAGGGCGCCGACGCCGCGGCGGACGGCTGAGCCTGAGCCAGCGCAACCGAGGTGCCCGCCAGGGAGAGAAGGGAAACGACGGCCATTGCGACCGGTGTGGAATATGCAACGCGAGTCCGGGCGCGAGCGCAACGCATACGTCGTGAACGCGCAACAGCCCGGCCTGTTATTTTAGCTACCATCTCAACTCCCCCACGCCCCGACGCAAGCGGGGTCTGAAATCGAAAGAAAAAACGGTAGCATTGCGTTCACTGGGTTAGAACGCTCCAAAAAGCGCGATCAGCTCTCTCGATCCGCGCGAGCAAATGAAGGGGGACCGCATCAACACTCTGCTCAACATCAACGCATTCCTGGTAGTCGCGCGCCTCGGTAGCTTTTCTGCCGCAGCACGGGATCTGGATATCGCGGCTTCCGTTGTGACGAAGCGAATCACGCGCCTCGAGGAACAGATGCGGACGCGACTCCTCGTGCGTTCAACGCGTGGGCTTGCTCTAACGGCGGCTGGCGAAAAGTACTTGCCTCGCTTCACGCGCGTCGTGGCGGAGCTCGAGGAGCTGCTGGTCGACGTGGAGTCGGACCAGGAGGGTATAGAGGGAAATCTGCGGTTGCAGGGCCCGACGACGGTGACATCCCTGTACCTCGGCGGACTGTTCACCGAGTTCCAGCTTGCCAATCCACGCGTGTCGCTCGAACTGTTGCTGCTGGACCGCTCGGTCAATCCGCTCGAAGAAGGCTATGACCTGGTGGTCGGCGCGCAGACCACGTCATATCCCAACGTCGTGGACGTGCCCTTGTGTCTGTATCACCAGGTTGCGTGTTGCTCGCCTGCTTATCTCCAGGGCCGGCAGGAGCCCGCCCATCCCCAGGAACTCGTGGATCACGAGTGCCTGACCACCGTGCTGCTCGGCAACACGTGGCAGTTCCAGAGCCGCCGTGCACCTGTCAGTGTCGATGTGCAATCGAAATTTCATGCCAACGACGGACGCGTCATCCTCCAGGGAGTCCTGCGCGGCTCCGGGATTGCCGTGCTGCCGCGATTTCTGGTCGATGAACACGTGCGCGCAGGACGCATCGTGATACTGCTGAATGAGTTTCCAATTGCGAACGTGTGGCTGAAGGCGATGGTGCCACGCATGAAGATCGACAAACCGGCGGTCCGGGAGCTGGTCACTTTTCTCAAAACGCACATGCACCCCATCGCGCCATGGGATGACGCTCTGGAGCTGGGCCTGCCGACCCCCGGGTTGAACGGGGGTAACGCTTATATCGCTCCGTTGGGCCGGGCGTAGAATCGCTCGCTAGCCCTGCTGCCAGTACTTGCCCGTCACTGGATGCGGGTAGTGGAACGGGACGACGTCCGTCTCGGGCCACGCTTTTGGCATCGACGCCACCAACTCGTCGGGACCGTGTGGGTCTTGGGGATAGGTTTTCGCGAATGCCGACAGGTGCACCCCGCTGCGCGCCCACCCCTCGTCGTAGTCAGCTTGCCAGAGCAGGTTGTAGTGGAGCAGTTTGATCTTCCACACGCCGTGTTCTTTGATGTATTCGTTTTCATAGATCCCCGCTTCCCAGAACTGCTTCGGCAGGTTGGGGATGGGCTCTCGCAGGCTCTCATGGCACCCGCCCTGCAGCACGCAGCGGAAGCGGCCTTGCGCCGTCAAACCGTCCGGCGCCACGTCGACCACGTCCTGCATGAGCAGGTGATCGAGCAGGAACCCTCTCACCGGGCCGTTGTGGCCCTTGGTGAAGAACTTGCGGAACCAATCGCAGTACAGGCGCCGGGCCCCCGCGCGCCCCCTGTACAGTCCGTTGAGGAACCGGACCGACCCCTCGTCCGAAAACAGTTCTACCGCCTCGTCGTAGAGGCACTTGTCGACGTAATAACCGTACTTGTAATGCAGACATTTGACGGCGTGAGCGTCCTCGAGAGCCGAGACTTTCCGCGTCAGTTGTTCGACCTTCTCCGCCAGCGCAGCGAGCGCATCGACATCCGCCATTGCAGTTCCCCCAGCGGTGTGTGCGGATTGCATAGTACCGCAGCAGCGCCGCAGTGCAGCTGGGCCTGGGACGAGGTCGCGGATTTCGGGCCGCTGCGGCCCAGATTGCGGTCGAGCCGGCCCGGGGGGTCCTAGGGCGTGCCGATCACCTCGACGTGGTCGAGAAGTCGCCCAGCCTGGCGAGACAGGACATCGATGTAGATGGGCTTGAGCTTCTCGAGCTCCTCGGCTGGCATCTCCTTGGTCGCCGGGTCCGCAGAGAAGTTGGACCAGGTCAGGGCCGTGACCGCGCCACCCCAGGAGACGTCGCGCAGCAGAGCGGTACCGCCACGCGCGCTGATCAGGAACATCTCGGTCATGTTGAACACTTCGGGCTTGGCCCCGGCCGCGTCGTTCGCCTTGGTTACGAACCCCCATCCCCGCAGATAATCCGGCAGATCCTTGCGTCGGGTGTAGGTCGCGTGGGGGCTATCGTTCAAGCCGGGAGCCAGGATCAGCAAGGCGTCCAGGTGCTCCTTCGCAGCCATCTGAGTGAGTTCGGTCGCGCACTGCTTCGGCAGGCTCTTCGTAGCCGCATTGTCGATGAACCACTCCTGGCGGCCGCGGACCAGCCCCTCGCTGGGTACCACGGGTACCTGTTCGAGACCCATCTGGACGAGGCGCTGCTTGACGGCCTCGTTCAACATCGACTCCACCGGCCAGTCGACGTGCTGGGTCTTCAGAAAGCTGGCCTTGATGTCGTTGCTGCCGTGGAAGTGCGTCACTTCCGAATCCAGCAGGTTCACGACCCCGATGCGTGCGCCTCGAGGCAACGTGACGGCTGCCACATCCTTGCCGCTCGCCGGCCCACCGAGCATCAGCACGAGAACGGGCAGCAGTGTCCACCCCGCCGCAGTAGCTTTTTTCATGCAATAACCCCTCCGTCGGAAATCTTAACGCGGCCGCAGCATGGTTTGATAGCACCAAGAGTGACCCCGTGCACGAGATGACAACATTGTGCCCCTGCGGCGGGCCACTCGGGGTCGCCGGTGATAGAGTCCGTCCCGTGTGGACCCGCGGCGAAATGGCACGCCGGTTCCGGGAGTTCGACTGGGGCGCAACGCCCCTGGGACCGGTCAGCGCCTGGCCCGAAAGCTGGCGCCATGCGGTCCGGATCATCCTGGACTCGAGCGTTCCGACAGCTCTCGCCATCGGCGACGATCTCATCTATTTCTACAACGATGCCTTCATCCCGGTCGGCGGACCGGCACGTCATCCGAGCGCGCTGGGGACCCGGGTGCCCGTGGTCTGGAAGGAGATCTGGGAGCCGATTCTGCTACCCCGGTTCCAACACACCCTGAGCACCGGCGAGCCCACCGGCGAACAGGACCTGCTGATGCCCCTCGAGCGCAGCGGGTACCTCGAGGAAACCTACATCACCTTCTCGTTCGCCGCCCTGCGGGGCGACGACGATCGCCCCAACGGCATCTTCTGCACGGCTTACGAGACCACGGCCCGCGTGTTGGCGGATCGCCAACTCAACTGCCTGCGGGCCCTGGCGACGCGACTCGCCGGGGCCGAGACGGCCGAGGAGGCCTGCCAGTCGGCGATGGGAACCCTGAGCGATTAC
Organism: Steroidobacteraceae bacterium; assembly: GCA_036499585.1. Taxonomy (GTDB): domain Bacteria; phylum Pseudomonadota; class Gammaproteobacteria; order Steroidobacterales; family Steroidobacteraceae; genus 13-2-20CM-66-19. The sequence continues at coordinate 131,073 of DASYDM010000044.1, read as the reverse complement.
CCCCGCGACGTGCCGTTCGCGGAGGTTCATCTGTTCGAGCCGGATGGCCGGACGGCGCGTGCGGCAGGCTCCTGCGGGCAACCCGGCAGCGGCGAAACGCTCACCCTCCCGATTGCGGCTCTGGGTGCCGGTGAACCGGCGGGCCTGCTGGTCGCGCGCGTCAACCCGATGCGACCGCTGGAGGAGTCCAAGAAATTCTTCGAGCTGATCTGCGCGCAACTCGAGACAGCCATCGCCAACGCCAGGGCAAAACAGGACGTGCGGGAGCGGGCCCGGGCACTGGCGGAGCTGGATCGGGCCAAGACCACGTTTTTCAGCAACATCAGCCACGAGCTGCGCACTCCTCTGACGCTGTTGCTCGGCCCGCTCGGTGAGGTGCTGTCCCGGGGCATGCTGCCGGAGGCGGATCGGGAGATCCTCGAAATCGCCAACCGCGGCGGTCGCAGACTCCTGAAGCTGGTCAACTCGCTGCTCGAGTTCTCGCGGATCGAGGCAGGTCGCGTCGAAGCCTCCTACGAGGCGGCGGACCTTGCCGCGCTGACCGTCGACCTGGCCAGCGTGTTCCGTTCCGCCTTCGAGCGCGCCGGCGTGGCGCTGACGATCGACTGCCAGCCCCTTTCCGAGCCGATCTATGTCGACACGGACATGTGGGAGAAGATCGTCCTCAACCTCATCTCCAACGCCTTCAAGTTCACGTTCCTGGGCGAGGTGTGTGTCCAACTGCGCCTGCGGGAGGATCATGCGGAACTACTCGTCGCCGACACCGGTTGCGGCGTGGCGGCCGAGGATCTCTCGCGGCTGTTCGATCGATTCTTCCGCGGTCGCACCGCGCGTTCCCGTACCCACGAGGGCTCCGGCATCGGCCTGTCGCTCGTCCAGGAGTTGGTCAAACTCCACGGAGGCAGTGTCGAAGCGCGCAGCGTGTCCGGCGAAGGCACCTCGATGATCGTGCGGATCCCTCGCGGTCGCGCCCACTTGCCTCCTGACAGAGTCGGGGCAACCCGGAATCTGAGTCGCGCCGACACGGGCGCGCTGCCGTTCGTCGAAGAGGCGTTGGGTTGGCTGCCAGAGACGACGGAAGCCTCTGCGGAGGCGGCGGCCCTCATGCCGGGCCCGACTGTCCCCGCGGGCGCGGCGGCTTCAGCGGGTGAAGTTACGGCGCAACCGGCTCCGAGCCACGTCCTGGTGGTCGACGATAACGCCGACATGCGCAACTACCTGTCGCGGCTGTTGGGTCAACGCTGGCAGGTGGAAACGGCCAGCAACGGCGTTACCGCACTCGCGTCAATCGATAGAAGCGCTCCGGATCTCGTGATCGCCGACGTCATGATGCCGGATATGGATGGGTTTGAGCTGCTGCGAACCCTGCGGGCGCAAGCACGTCACGCGGAGATTCCTGTGATGCTGTTGTCCGCCCGGGCTGGCGAGGAGGCTTCGACGGAGGCGCTCGGCGCGGGAGCCGACGACTATGTCATCAAGCCCTTCTCCACCCGTGAACTGTTGGCGCGCGTGGAATCCCGTCTCACTCAGGCACGACTGCGATCCGCGGAGCGACGGGCCCGTGAGGCCGCTGAGCAGGCAAACAAGAATCGCGATGAGTTTTTCGCGATGCTCTCGCACGAGTTGCGCACTCCCCTGGCGGCGCTGCTTGCCTGGACGCAGCGACTCAAGGCCAAGAGCCTCGACGCTGACACGGCGGCGGCTATCGAGATCATCGACAGCAACGCCCGCATTCAGAAGCGCCTCGTGGCCGAATTGCTGGACATGGCTCGGATCGTCAATGGACAGCTGCGCATCGACGCACGTACGTTGCCGTCCGTCTCGGCCATCGTCAGGGCGGTCACCGACTCGCTCCTGCCGATGGCGAGCGAGAAAGGCATCCGCCTCGAGACCAGTCTGGCCAGTGATGCTGGACCGGTGCGCGGCGACCCCGAACGACTGCAACAGGTGATCTGGAACCTGCTGTCCAATTCTCTACGCCTGACTCCGGCGGGAGGTCGCATCGCTGTCCGATGCCAACGCGAGGGCGATGGCGTCACAGTGACGCTCACCGACACAGGATGCGGAATCCCCGCAGCGGCCATTCCGCACCTGTTCGACCGCTATTGGCAGGGAGGCGCCGACAATCACGCGGCCAAAGGATTGGGGCTGGGTCTGACCATCGCACAGTCCATCGTGGCTTTGCATTCGGGTACGATCACGGCTTCCAGCGAAGGCGAAGGCCGAGGAGCGACATTTACCGTGCGCCTGCCGTTGACCGACGCGCCGTTGCCCAGCGATACGCAGTCCCCAACCGAGGCGACCCGTTCCGCTCTCTCCACCTCCCGCCCTCTTCGGCTGCTGCTCGTCGAGGACAACGACGCCATCGCGAGAGCCTGTCAACGCCTGCTCGGCGCTCGCGGCCATACGGTTACCCGAACCGCCGACCTGCGATCGGCTATCGAGGCGCTGCGCACGAACACGTTCGACGTTCTCATCTGCGATCTCAACCTTCCCGACGGCAGTGGAATCGAACTTCCCGCCCGTGCTCGCGAGATCGCACAGACTCGGGGCGAATCAGCTGCGCCGGCGATCGCAATCAGCGGGCGCGTCTATGCGGATGACGTGGATCGTTGTCTGGAAGCGGGTTTCGTCGACCACCTGCCCAAGCCGTTCGACGAGCAGGAGCTGTTGGAAGCGATCGGAACGGCGACGACCGTGGTGGCGCGTTAGAAGGGGAAGGACTGGGAGAGGAAGATTCCATTCTTCCTCTCCCGTACTCCTGCGCGGGAGCGGCTGGCACACAGCCACGGGCAATGATGCCCTGACCATGACTACAAGCAATGGGCCTTAGGGCCAACACCCTCCTAGTGTCTCTGCCCGACCTCGTGCGAGTTGGCTGCCGGTTGGATCCCAACGAGCGACGCCAGTTTGACCAGCTCAACAAGCGAGCCTGCGTGCATTTTGCGCATCACACGCGAGCGATGGACCTTGATGGTCTTTTCTGCCGTTCCCAGATCCGCTGCAATTTGCTTGTTGATGCGTCCGGAAACCACGTGTCCGAGCACCTGACGCTCGCGAGGCGTCAACGTCGCAAGCCGTTCCGTAACACCATGACGTTCTGATGACGCTACGCGTTCCGCTTCGTCAATCGTCAACGCCTCATCGACGGCTGCGATCAGGTCGTGCATCTCGACGGGCTTGGTCAGAAAGTTCACAGCGCCGCTCTTCATGGCGCGCACACTCTTTGGAATGTCGCTGCGGCCACTGAGAAAGATGATCGGACGGCGGCAACCGGTCGAGGTAAGGGTCTGCTGCAGCTCGAGGCCGTTCATGCCCGGCAACGCCAGGTCCAGAATCAGGCAACCGGGCGCGGCCGGATCGTGCGCCGACAGAAAATCGGTGGCGGTCGCGTAGGCGCGCGTCGTGTATCCCGCGGAGCGCAACAGTCGCGTCAGAGAACGCCGCATCTCGGCTTCGTCGTCGACGATGAAGAGTGTGCCTGCCAATTGCCTCATGCCTCGTCTCCCTGCTCAGGATGAACCGCCCGCGACCCGCTGCCGGAGAAGATTCTCCAGGCGTTGCAGGATGCCGGCGGCCCGTCGCTCGCTCTCGATGATGTCCTCGAGGATCTCCCGAATCTCCGCCAGATCGGGGCGGCTCGCCAGCAGCATCTGGCAGGCCGCCTGCGCATTGCTCAGGATGGCCGCCAGGGGCTGCCTCAGCTCGTGCGCGATGTCTTCGGGGGCCTCAGTCAATCTAACCTTCCTGTTGATGTTCCGCCACGGTTGTCGCTCACGATGAGGCCACAGGTGAGCCGGAATGGTCCTCTAAAGTGACGTAAATCAGTTAAAGGAAAAAGTCAGGCAGCAGTTCCGCCTCGCCGACGTCCGCGGCGCGATACGGTGAAAAGTCCGCTACCCCTGCCTCCCGCAACACCTGTTCGTCGATACAGAACTGTCCTGTGAACTCGCGGCTCGGCCTGGACAGAATGGTATGGGCGGCGTCCGCGACGATCGCGGGCTGCCGCGCCCGTCGCCGCTCGCGTTCCGGGAGCCCCGCCATCGCAATCTGCAATGCTGCGGTTGCGATAACGGTGCGCGGCCACAGAGCGTTGACAGCGATTCCGCGCCCGCGCAACTCGCCCGCCAGCCCCAGAACACACAGGCTCATGCCGTACTTGGAGATCGTATAGGCGACGTGCGGAGCAAACCAGCGCTCCTCGAGATTCAGCGGAGGAGACAACATCAAAATGTGCGGATTGGGGGAGCGCGACAGGGGCTCGATGCACAGCCTCGAGCACAGGAACGTGCCTCGCGTGTTGATCTGATGCATCAGATCGAAGCGCTTCATGGGCGTTTCGGGCGTTGGGGTCAGGCTGATGGCGCTGGCGTTGTTCACCAGAATGTCAATGCCGCCGAAGGTCGCAACGGTCTTTGCCACGGCGGCCGCAACCTGATCCTCCTCGCGCACGTCGACGGCCAGCGGCAGCCCCCTGCCTCCCGCGGCCTCGATCTCCCTGGCGGCGGTGAAAATCGTTCCGGGGAGCCTGGGATGGGGCTCGGTGGACTTCGCAGCAATGGCGATATTGGCCCCGTCACGGGCGGCCCGCAGCGCGATCGCCAGACCGATTCCCCGGCTGGCGCCGGTAATGAACAGCGTGCGACCCTTCAATGGCCCTTCTGAGCTCGAGTTCATAGCCCCCCCGGGGATTCATAACCCTGGATTATGAGCCCATGCCCCGAAAAACCGCTGCTTCTGCCGGCTCTTCGGTAACATTTCACATCCGTTTTTCGAACCGGAAGGGTCACTGTGGCGGCGATTGGCACCGAGCGCGTTCTGAAAGTCCAGCACTGGACGGATACGCAATTTACGTTCACGACCACCCGGGATTCGGGGCTGCGGTTCGAGAACGGTCAGTTCGTGATGGTCGGGCTGCACGTCGACAGCCGGCCGCTGCTGCGCGCCTATAGTATCGCCAGTGCGAACCACGAAGAGCACCTCGAGTTCCTGAGCATCAAGGTCCCCGACGGGCCGCTGACTTCACGCCTGCAACACATTCGCGAAGGCGACGACATCCTGGTCAGCCGCAAGCCGACCGGTACCCTCGTGTTGCATGATCTGAAGCCCGGCAAGCGCCTGTATCTGCTGAGCACCGGCACCGGCGCCGCCCCCTTCATGAGCGTGATCAAGGATCCCGAGGCATACGAGCGGTTCGAGCACATCGTCCTGGTGCACGGCGTGCGCTGGGCACGCGAGACGGCCGTCGTCCAAAGCCTCGTTGATCGCGTCAAAGAGCATGAATTCCTGGGCGAATATGCACGCGAGAAACTGCACTATTATCCAACCGTCACGCGTGAGCCTTACCGTAACCGTGGCCGCCTGACCGAGTTGATCGACTCGGGGCGGTTGTTCGGCGACCTGGGATTGCCGACCTTCGATCCCGCGCAGGACCGTGTCATGGTCTGCGGAAGCCCGGCGATGCTCGCCGATACACAAAAATTGCTGGACGAGCGCGGCTTCCGGATCTCACCGCACATCGGCGAACCGGGCGACTACGTCATCGAGCGCGCATTCGTCGAACGCTGATACAGCCCGCCGCGAAGTCCGGCCGGATCGCGGGCGCTTTCGCAGTATCACTGCGCCCGCTGTGCGATAGTTGTCTTACATGACATCCGCCTCCTCCGCGCAGGTTCTTGCTGCGACACGTCAGTGGCTCAAACCGCTGATCCACGTGTTGATCCGCTGTGGGGTGACCTGGAAGGACTTTGCAGCGCTCTCAAAGACCACGTACGTCGAGGTTGCGACGCGCCAGTTCGGCAAGCGCGGGCGACCGACGAATGTGTCCCGAACTGCGGTCCTGACGGGGCTCGCGCGGCGCGAGGTGCGCAAACAACGTGAGCGCCTGGCCTCGGGCCCTGAAGCCTGGACCGGTTATGTCACAAAGGCCTCCCTGGTGCTGGACGCGTGGCACCACGACCCGCTGTTTCAGGATGGCGATGGCAAGCCGCTGCTGCTGTCCCTGCAAGGAGAAGGGACGACCTTCACGACGCTGGTGCGGCGATGCGGTGCGAGTGATGTCCGGCCTTCGACACTGCTGAAGGAGCTCAAATCGGCCGGCGCCATTCGCGCCACCGACGATGGCCGGTACGAAGTGCTGCAACGCCACTACATTCCGCACACCATGGACGAGGAAATGATCCGGTTGTGGGGAACGGGTGTGTCGGACATCTCGACCACCTATGTTCATAACCTGACACGAACACCGAGCACGCCTGCGCGCTTCGAGCGCAGCGCCATCAACTTCCATGTCCGTGCCAGCGCCGTTCCGGAATTCCGCCAGTTCCTGGCTCGCGAGGGTCAGGCACTTCTCGAGCGCATGGACGACTGGCTCTCCAAGCACGAGGCCCGGCCCAAGGAAGGCCAGAAAGAAGGCCACAAGGACGGGCACACGGATGATAAGGATCCGTCCACGGCGACCGTGCGCCTGGGCGTCGGGATGTATCACATCCAGGACTGACTGACAGGGACACACCGCCACCGGCGGCACGCGCCCAAAAACCACGCTTTTTGGGCGCCGCATGGGAGACCTGCAGAGCTGATTCTGCCGAAAGCGGCGCAGCCGACTTTCGGCCCATGAATCAGTGACCACCGGTCACGATCAGCCCCGCATCTGCCAGTGCTTCCGCCACGCTGACTTCGATCCGGATCGCATCCTCGCGTGAGATCCGCTGCAGGTGCAGGACGGGCCCCGTCAGCACCTCGATCCCCCGCTTGAGCACGCTGCCGGCGGCACGAATTCCGGCCTTGTGCTGATCGAACCTCTGCGCCGCACTGTAGTGGCTCATTCCAACATAAATACCGTGCGGACCGTTGGTTCGATCCTGGTAGTCGAGCAGCACGAGATAGATGTTGTATCGGCCGCGGCCGGCGGCCTGAAACTTCGCCGCCACCTCGTAGGCGGCCGGCAGCCAATGGATGTAGCGCATCGGCAGCCACTCCGGGATCGAGCTCGCTGCCCGCTGCCACAACCGCGCCATGGCGGCTTCGATGTTGGTGGGAAACTCACCGCGCATCCACAGCTCGTGGATGCAGTGCGCGCCGGACTCACCGTCACTCGATCGCAACGCGTCTTCGAAGCGACTCAACAGGCTCGGCCGATCCAAACCGCGTAGCGGCCGCTCCGCAGGCCGCGGCGCCCGGCGAGCGCCCCTGCGCACTTTTTCGGGATCAACCACGGTTTCTCAGCTCACCCACACGGGTGCGGCGAAGCGAGAGGATTGCGGGCACCGACGACTCGGCCACGCGGCAGACAAGGGTCGCCGTGCAACGTAGACTAGACGCATAGATAGAGGGGGCAGTCAGGCGTGAAGTTCATTCCGCTCGTGTGGGCTGGAATCCGGCGCAAGCTCAGCCGCTCCATCCTGATTCTGCTCCAGGTGATCATCGCCTTCATCCTGTTCGGCAGCCTTCAGGGCCTCACCAGCGGGATCAAGGGAGTTGTCGCCGCCACACGCGCCGACCGACTCTACGTAGGCAGCCGGACCGCGCTCGGCGAGCCACTGCCCTACTCGACCCTGGCTCGGCTCGAAACCATACCGGGCGTCATCGCCACCACCCTGCGCGTGCAGTTCGGTGGCCAATATCAGCGCCCGGGCCAGAACGTGCCCGTCCTCGCCACCGAGCCCGATGGGTTCTTCAAGGTCTACCCGGAAAACCAGGCAGGTCCCGGTGCAATACAGGGCCTGCACGATTCACTGGATGGAGCCATCGTCGGCGCGGAAACCATGCGCAAGTACGGTTGGAAGGTCGGCGACCGGTTCACGCTGCAGACGCCCATGCAGAAGAAGAACGGCGATCGCAACTGGACCTTCCGCGTGGTGGGTACTTTCGTGAACACCGACCAACCGGACTCCTCCCTCGCTTGCATCGTGAACTATCGCTACGTAAACGAATCACGAGCCTCGGGTCGCGACACGATACTGCTTGCGACCGTGCGGGTCGATGACCCGCGCAACGCCAGCGCTATCGGCGACACCATCGACAAAGCTTTCGCCAACTCGCCGAACGAGACTCTCACTCAGTCGGAACACGAGCTCGCGGAATCCCAGGTCAGTCAACTCGGAGACCTGGATGCCGTGGTTCATCGTGTTACCGGAGCCGCGTTCTTCGTTCTGCTGTTTGCGACGGGTGCCCTGATGATGCAGTCGATTCGGGAGCGCACGCCGGAGCTCGCTGTCCTCAAGACGTTCGGTTTCTCCGACGTCCTCGTCATGTCTCTCATCCTGCTCGAAACGCTCGTACTGTGCGTCACGGGTGCCGCCATTGGACTGTGGATCGCTTCGGGCGTGATGCGGGTGGCCAGATCTCAACTGCCCGCCCTGGGCCCCATTCCCTCGATCGTGATTGCCGTGGGGTTCTCGATCGCCGTGGGCCTCGCACTCGCAGGGGGCGCCATTCCATCGTGGCGCGGACTGCGTCTGCGGGTCGTGGACGCCCTTGCGGATCGGTGACACATGGCAAGCCACTTCTTCAGACAGACTGCCTCCCTGACTTCGACCGCAATCCGAAGCGTACCGCAGCGCCTCGGGGCCTCGCTGGTTACCGTCATTGGGATCACGACCGTCATGGCTGTGCTCGTTTCGATGCTGTCCCTCGGCCAAGGCGTCGGATACCTGGGGCAGACCGGCGCGCGTGCCGATCACGCAGTCGTGATCTCACGGGGAGCGACTTCGAGCCTGCAGAGCTCGATTCCCAGGGACTGGTTGGGCATCGCCAGCAGCGCTCCCGGGATCAAGAAGGACGCGCGCGGCCAGCCGATCGTCGCGGGCGGACTGATTTTTCAGACCGACGCCAAAACCATCAAGAACCAGCGCGCCAGCATGGGCATCCTCGGCATGAGCAGCTCGGGGCTGGAATTCTGGACCGAGACGAAGATCATCGAGGGACGACGGTTTCAGCCGGGCCTGCATGAGCTGAACATCAGTGCCGGCGCCCGGACTCGCTTCAAGGACCATGGCCTGGGCGACCGTGTCCGGATCCGGGGTACGGACTGGACCATCGTGGGTGTCTACACGGCTAATGGAGGCTTTCTCGATAGCGCAGCCATTGCCGACGCCGACACACTGATGTCCGTCCTGCAGCGGACGGCCTACTCCGCCCTCTACATCGTCATGGACTCGCCTAGTAGCTTTCCGGCGCTGAAACGAACGCTGGAGTCGGATGCGACGTTGCAGGTCGAGGTGAAGACGGAATCCGACAACAACGCGCAGGCGACGAAGGCGATCCAGACTGTCCTCGACTACGTGAGTTATTTCATAGGCGGGATCATGGGAATCGGCGCGGTGTGCGGCGCGTTGGCGAGTCTCTACGCGGCGGTCGACACCCGGCGACGTGAGATCGCGACCCTGCGGGCGATCGGCTTCAGCAGCGGTCCGGTGGTCATCTCGGTGCTGGCGGAAGGCATGGCCCTGGCGATCCCGTCGGCGCTGTTAGGAGCGGGCATCGCGTGGTTCCTGTTCAACGGCCACGTCGTCGCGGCCCTGCAGATCTCATTCCCGCTGGTGGTGACGGCCGCCTCCGTCACCACCAGCATATTCTGGGCGATTTCCATCGCACTGCTGGGCGGATTGCTGCCGGCAATCCGCGCCGCACGACTACCCGTTGCGACGGCATTGCGAGCCACCTGAGTTTCAGCAAAGAATCGTAGACCGACCGACGCACAAGGGAACCCGCATGGCATCCATCGTCTCGTTCAAGAACGTGGTCAAGCGCTACACGCGTGGCAAGCAGAAAGTGGAGGTCCTGCACGGGATCGACCTCGAGTGCGAAGCAGGCGAGTTTCTGGCGCTGATGGGGCCGTCGGGCTCGGGCAAGACGACGCTGCTCAACCTGATCGGCGGCCTCGACAAACCCGACCAGGGCGAGGTGAACGTCAGTGGCCAGCGTCTCGACCGGCTCTCCGGCGGACAGCTCGCCAAGTGGCGCGCCCGGCACGTGGGGTTCATCTTCCAGTTCTACAACCTGTTGCCGGTGCTCAGCGCCGAGCGCAACGTGGAAGTGCCGCTGCTTTTGACCAATCTCTCGCGTTCGCAGCGTAAGAAGAACGTAGCCGCCGCGCTCGAAGTCGTCGGTCTGTCCGACCGCGCCAAGCACAAGCCGGCGGAGTTGTCCGGTGGTCAGCAACAGCGCGTGGCCATTGCTCGGGCTATTGTGGCTGACCCTACTCTGCTGGTTTGCGACGAGCCCACGGGTGACCTCGATCGCGAAACGGCCGAGGAGATTCTCGAGCTGCTGCAGATTCTGAACAAGCAGCACAACAAGACGATTATCATGGTGACGCACGATTCACGCGCCGCGGACCATGCCTCGCGGCGCCTGTACGTCGACAAGGGGCGGTTGACGACGGGAGACGCGTTGCACGCGGCGTGAGTGGCGAGGCGGCGGCAGGTGCTGCGGCCATGCGCCGCCGACCTGCCGGCGGCACTGTCGAGTCGCTCCGTCACAGGAGCGCCATTGAAGATTACTGATGTCACGCTGACTCTTTTCACCTGGGACGGTATCCCGCCCGTCTCCTATGGCCCCAACATCACCCTGGCCGGCACCTCCACCCTGGGACTGTTGGCCATCACCACCGATGCAGGCCTGACGGGTCATGCCTTTCTCGGCGCCGCCGACCGCGGCGCCGATTTCGACGGCCGCCAGCTCATCGATCGCCTCAAGCCCGCGGTCATGGGCCAGAACCCACTGGACCGCGAACTCCTGAATCAGCGTCTTTGGGGTCGCGGTCGATCGACGCTGACACGCTGCATCGGCGCCATGGACGTCGCCCTGTGGGATCTCGGCGGTAAGATCGCCGGGTTACCGATTCATCAGCTGTTGGGATCGTATCGAAGCTCGCTCCCTGCGTACGCCAGCTCGGAAGTGCTGCCGTCGATCGAGGCGTACTGCGAACAGGCCCTGCACTACAAGTCCCGCGGCTGGACGGCATACAAAATCCATCCGCCCCATCCGTGGCGTGCAGACATCAAGGTTTGCGAGGCGGTCCGCAAGGCCGTCGGAGACGACTATCCGCTGATGCTCGATGCTACGTGGAGCTATGACTATCCGACCGCCGTTCGGGTCGGTCGCGTCCTCGAGGAGTTGGATTTCTACTGGTACGAGGATCCGCTCCAGGAGTGGAACATCCACGGCTACGTGAAGCTCCGGCAGCAGGTGCGCGTTCCGCTGATGGCGACCGAACTGCCGTTTGGGGGCCTGGACCAGTACAGCCCGTGGCTGACGGCTCAGGCCACCGACTATCTGCGCGGTGATGTCTGCTTCAAAGGCGGACTGACGACCTGTATCAAGACCGCGCACCTGGCCGAAGCGTTCGGCATGAACTACGAAATCCACCACGGCTGTAACTCACTCAACAACGTCGCCAACCTGCACCTGTCGATGGCCATTCGCAATTGCGAGTACTTCGAGGTGCTGCTGCCGGATCCTGCCAACAAGTTCGGCCTGGTCGAGGACATCACCGTGGACGCCCAAGGTCTGGTGCATGCGCCGAGCGGCCCGGGACTGGGCGCAAAAATCGATTTCGAGAGAATCGAGAGAAACAAGATTGGAGTGTTGAGCTAGATCCCGGCGTACCACTGGTAGCCGCGGTCTTCCCAAAAGCCGCCCTTCCCGCGCCCGAGGTGCGCGAGGCTGTCCACAGCCTCGATGCGCGTCACGTACTTGGCCATCTTGTACCCAAGCTGCCTTTCGAGCCGCAGCCGCAAGGGCGCGCCGTGTCGCACATCGACCGGGCTACCGTTCATGTCGTACGCCAGGATCGTCTGGGGGTGCATCGCATCGATCAGGTCGATCGTCTCGTAGTAGCGTCCGTTGCCGTCGGGAGGCTGTTCCAGCGTGTCGGCACAATGAAACGCCAGGAACCGGGCGCTCTTGAGCAGCCCCGCGCGCTGCGCAAGCGCGCTGAGCCGTACGCCCTTCCATTTGGCGATACAACTCCAGCCTTCCACACAATCATGGCGTGTTATCTGGGTGCGCGAGGGCATCTGCCGCAGCTCATCGAGTGACAGCTGCAGCGGCCGCGCTACCAGTCCGTCGACAACCAGCTGCCAATCTGCGAATCGACTCGCTACGTGTGCGTTGTATTCGGTCGTATTGGGGTTGGTCGTTCCATTGGGTTTGAATGCCCCCGTGATGTCCTTCTCCGAATACTCCGGCGCCAGCGCACTGCGTCCCAGCAGGACTCGTTGCACTCGATGAGTCCAGCTTTCGCCCACGTCGAGCGCGGAATTGACCCTGGGGGACTCGGCGAGACGGTCACAGGCGCCGAGGCTCAAGGACCCCGCGGCGGCCAGGACACGTTGGATCCAGTTACGGCGGTTCACGACGGCCCTCCTCTTTATCGATGACGAACCAACCCGTGACGATCGAGCGCAACTCGTTCAGCGGTCCGGCCGCAACCACGGCAATCATGTGAATGACGAAGAACAGGATCAGCGCGCAGGCCGTCAGGAAATGCAGAGTCCGGGCCGACTGCCGCCCCCCGAACACCTCGAGCAGGAAGGGCAGGCGCGAGTTCAGGCCGGGCGACATCGTCAGCCCCGTCAGAACCATCAGGGGCAACAGACCGAACAGCACGATGAGGTAGCTGAGCTTTTGCAGGACGTTGTAGCGGCGGGCCGCCTCGCCGTGCGGGAAGTGAAACTTCAGGTGCTCGACGATCGAGGTCCTGAAGTTGCGCAGCTGCCCGGAGGTCGGGGCCAGAACGCGCCGCAGCCGCCCGCTGAGCAGCAGATAGAGACCATAGGCGAGTCCGTTGAGCACGAAGATCCAGGCAAAGAAGAAATGCCACTGGCGGCCGGTGGCCAGATCCCGCCAGCTCGGGACCGTGATCCAGGAGGGAAACGCCGGACCCGGACCGGAGGCAAAGCTGATGAAGGGCGCATCGAAGTCGGATGCCTGGCCCCAGTACAACCAGGGGTGGGCGTTCAGGATCTGCAGTCCGCTCATCAACAGGACCGGCAGACACAGCACGGTGATCCAGTGCGCAATGCGAACCGGCCACGGATGCCGATAGAAGGCGATCCGCCCGTGCTTCAAGGTTCGGTCAGGCCTCATGGGTGAATGGACGCTGAACGAGGCATTCAGTTCCAACGCTCGAGCACCCCGGGATGTCCCTTCGGGCGAGGTAACTTTTCTCGGGCTCGGGCGTTACATCCGAGATGGAGGTGTCCCAATGAAAGTGAGAATTCTGTTCTTTAGCGCTATCGCAGCGGCCAGCTTGTCCGGCTGCATAGTGACTCCGTACGGGGCCTATGCCGACGTCGCCGTGCGTCCCCCGGAGGCACGCGTAGTCGTGACGCCGGCGGTCCGACCGGGTTACGTGTATGCCCCCGGCTACTGGCGCTGGACTGGCCGGACCCACGTTTGGGTGGATGGCCGCTACATGCGCGAGCGCCGCGGGTACCACTGGGCTCCGGCGCATTGGGAAGCGCGCGGCAGTCGGTGGCACTTCGAAGAAGGTCACTGGGCGCGCTGAGGACGCCCGTCGCCGGCTGGCGAGCCCAGCCGGCGGTGACCTGACAACGCCGCCCGCGTCACGGCCGCGCATCACCCTTCCTGCCGAACAGCGACTGCAACCACGGGTCCAGCGCGACTTTGCCCGGACCTGCGATCGCCAACCACAGAAACAGCGCGAGATACTCCGACTCGTCGAACCCGATCAGGGTTAGAAATGAGTCGACCTCCGACCATTTGGCCGAGGCGATCGCGACAATCATGGTAATGCCGAGCGCCCCGGCCGAAATCCGTGTCAGGAAGCCCACCAGCAGAAAGATGCCGCCGAAGAACTCCACCCCCGAGACGAAGGGCGTCAGGATATGCGGCAGGGGAATGCCCCAGCTAACGAAGTTTTCCTCGATCTGGGGGAGGTTGGTCAACTTCCCCCACCCGCTCCACATAAACTCCCACCCCGTGACGATCCGCGCGAACAAGGGCGCGAGCCACAGCAGGTAACGGGCAACACTCTCGGGCCAGTCGATGAGGCAGCGGACGATGGCGCGCATAAGGGGCTCCTGTGTTCGGGTTGCAACGGTGACCGGCAGGGAACGGGGTTTATTGCGCAGCCGGCGCCTTGGACGCAACCCCACCCGCCGGACCCACGGGTGCCATACGCCCTGCCGAATCCTCGCTCCCTACCCCTCCGGGGCCGCTCCAATCCGGATCCGGGGGGGCCGTCCACAGCGACCTGCCGCCCAGCCCAAGGCCGATTTGGCTTATCCTCTCACGTGACGCGAGTCGCAAAGAGTTTCTCATGCGCAATTCCGGATCGGGAGAACCGGTCTCATCTGGGGAGAGTCCTGTCGGCGACCCCGGCAGCGAGCGTGCAATCACGGCGCTGCTCGAGTCGATGCGGCCGGACCTCCTGCGCTTCGCCCATTGGCTGGCGCGGGACCGCGCTGTGGCCGAGGACGTGGTCCAGGAATCGCTGCTGCGAGCCTGGCGCTCCCGATCCAGCCTCAAGGAGGCCGCCTCAGCCCGGGCCTGGCTGCTGACGATTGTGCGACGCGAGCACGCGCGACTCTACGAACGCAAGCGATTGGAAATGGTTAGCCTGGACGAGGAGATTGAGCACAACAGCGCAGCGTTTTCCGCTGCCGACGACAGCGAGATTCAAACGCTGCGGGCGGCCATCATGAAGCTACCGCTGGAGTACCGGGAGCCGTTGGTCATGCAGGTGCTTGGAGGGTTTTCCACCGACGAGATTGCGCAGGAATTGAGCTTGTCCTCAACCGCTGTGCTCACTCGCCTTTTTCGGGCTCGCAACAAGTTGCGGACGATTTACGGATTGGCGGCTGCACCGGATGTCGCATCGACGGGAGATGTGCTGTGAACTGTGAGCATGCACGTCTGCTGATCGGTTCGAATCCCACCGGCACCTCTGCCGAGTTGTCCGAACACCTCGAGACCTGCGAGGCCTGCCGGCAATTCCAGACGGAGATGGTGGCTCTTGAAGGCGACCTCCGCCTCGCTCTGGAGCAACCTCCGGCGGGGGCCACGCGCGCCCGGCCGGCGCCCGTCCTTACGGCAGTGAACACAGCTCCGGCATCGGCCTCCCCCGCGGTCAATGCAGCGCAAGACCCGGTGGGTCAGACTCCTCGACAGGCAACGAGCCCTACTCCCATACGGCGTCGATCGACGAGGTGGCGAGAGTGGTCCCTGGCTGCAACAGTGGTTGCTGTCACCGTTGCAGTCGGATGGCTCATACGGCCCACTCAGAGCCTCGCTCGTTCTGTCGTCGCCCATGTGACGGCCGAGGTCGATACCGCCAAGCCGGCGAACACCCAGGTTTTGTCGGAGGTCCTCCTGCGAGCCGGCGTCAATGCAGACGCCCTTCCCGGGAAAGTGACCTATGCGCATACGTGCTGGCTCCGCGGGCATTGGGTCCCGCACCTGCTGGTCGAGACCTCAGCCGGGCCCATCACTGTGATCGTCATGCCTGATGAGCACGTCAACGGGAGTACGAGCTTCCACGAGGGTGGGTTTGAGGGCGTCATCGTCCCCGCGCAGCACGGCAGTATCGCCGTGTTGGCGCAAGGGAAGGCGGACGTCGCGGGCGTCGCGAGTCACGTGAAAGTGACTTACGCGGACGGGGCTGCGAAGTAGGCGTCCGCCCGCGCGACCGTCCCTACGCGGTCACTCACACAGCGATTCCGGTACTCGCGCTACAATGCCTCCATGGCGGACCGCTACCGTTGCTTCGCGCACCTGAATGAGCATGAGGTCCGCGGTCGCGACTATCAGGTCACGATGCTCGACCGGCCCCATTCCCCGGTCATTGTTCTGGCTCCCCATGGCGGTAGCATCGAAGTCGGCACCTCCGAGATCGCCGCGCTCATCGCAGGAGACGATCACAGCCTGTTCGCCTTCGAAGGGCTCAAACCGTACGGGCGCAACCGGGACCTGCACATCACCAGCCATCAGTTCGATCATCCCGAGTGCCTGGCGCTGACCGGAATGCGCGATGTCGCCATAGCCGTGCACGGTTGCAAGGGCGAGTCGCACGTATACATCGGAGGCCTCGACACGGATCTCGGCGCGCTCGTGAAATCGCGTCTCGAAGAAGCCGGATTCGCGCATAGCATTGACGGTCATCGCTACCCTGGTCGCAATCCGCAGAACATCTGCAATCGCGTGCGCGGCGGCCGCGGCGTGCAGCTCGAGTTCACCCACGACCTGCGACAGTCCGTGCAGGCTCGCCGCCAGATCGCACTCGCCGTGCGATCCGCTCTGGTCGATCACCTTGGCCTAATGGGCTCTCCATCGGACACCCCCCGAAGGCACGCATGCGCGCATCCACCGTTGGATTCCTCGTTGTTGCCCTCCTCGGGCTCGGCCCCACACTTGCCGTCGCCGCTGAAGACGCAGCCATCTATCGAGCGCTTGCGCACGACATCTTCAAAGAGTTGATCGAGATCAACACGACGGACACACCCCGCGGAAACGTCACGACCGCCGCGCTGGCAATGCAAAAGCGCCTCCTGGATGCGGGTTTTGCCAAGGGTGATGTCGTCGTCGCAGGGCCCGCCGACCGCAAACAGAACGTGGTCGTGCGCCTGCATGGCACCGGCGAACATCGACCGCTGCTGCTCATCGGGCACCTCGACGTCGTGGAGGCGCGTCGGGAGGACTGGACGACCGATCCGTTCAAGTTCGTGGAGAAGGACGGATATTTCTACGGTCGTGGCACCGAGGACATGAAATCGGGCGATGCGATCATGTTGACGACGATGATTCGCCTGAAAAGGCAGAACGCGCATCTCGATCGCGATCTGATCCTGGCGCTGACGGCGGATGAGGAAGGGGGCGCGTACAACGGCGTCGACTGGCTGGTCCGCAACCGTCGCTCATTGATCGATGCCCAGTACGTCCTCAACCATGACGACACGGCAGTGATGGAGTCCAACGGAAAACCGCTGTACTTCCAGGTCGCTGTCACCGAAAAGACTTACGCGGACTATCAGCTGACGGTGAGCAACAAGGGAGGCCACAGTTCTCTGCCTGTTCCTGACAACGCGATCTATGCGCTAACGGATGCCGTCTCACGCATCGGCCGCTATCAATTTCCGCTCGAGCTCAACGACGTGACGCGAGCCTACTATCAGGGACTGTCGACGATCGAGTCGGGGCAGCGAGCCGCGGACATGCGCTCGATCGTGCAGGCCACACCGGATCCGAAGGCGGCCGCCAGGCTCTCACAGGAAGCCGAGGACAACGCTCAACTACACACGACGTGCGTCGCCACGCGGCTCGAGGCCGGACACGCGAACAATGCGCTCCCGCAAGAGGCCCGGGCGGTGGTCAACTGCCGCATCCTGCCCGGCCACTCGCCCGAAGAAGTGCGCCAGCAATTGGGGCGCATCGTCGCCGACTCGCGGATTGCGGTCCGGTTCATCGACAACGACGGCAAGCTCCTCGAACAGGCTCCCACCACCCGCAGCCACGCGCCCCCGCCGCTGAGCCCCGAGCTCTTCGATCCCCTGCGCCGCCTGGTGGCCTCCACGTGGCCGAACCTGAAGGTCCTGCCGACAATGATGGTCGGCGCCTCGGACGGGATCATTACAATGGAAGCGGGCATGCCGACGTTCATGATTGCGCCGATTCCGCGGGACCGACGCGATAGCCGCGCTCACGGCCGCGACGAACGCTTGAGTATCGAAGGATTCTACGCAGGTAACGAATTCTTCTACCGCTATATCAGAACACTCACGACCCACTGATCCGGACGCCGCCTTGCGCGGCGCAATGGCCGGAAGGAGCTACGATGGATCTCGAACTCAAGGGCCGCAAGGCCATCGTCACCGGCGCCACCAAGGGCATCGGCCTGCGGATCGCGCAAATGCTGGCCGACGAAGGCGTGGACGTCGCGATCTGTTCGCGTACCGCGGCGGACGTGGAGAAGACGGTCGCCGGCCTCAAGGCCAAAGGGGTCAATGCGATCGGCGATGCCATCGACGTACGGCAAAAGGATTCCTACATCGCCTGGTTGAACTCGGCCGCACAGCGTCTGGGCGGCCTGGACATCTTCGTGTCGAACACGACGGGGTCGCCGACGATTCCGGGAGAGGAAGGCTGGGAGGCCGGCTTCCAGATCGACGTCATGGGCGCGGTGCGTGGCTGCCAGACTGTCCTGCCGCATCTGCGCAAGGCAGGCGGCGGGGCCATCGTCCTGATCGGCAGCATCTCGGGCGTCATGTCGAAGGCCATCCCCGCCCCCGGGACCCAGGCCTATGGTGCGGCCAAGGCCGCACTCATCGCCTACGGCAGCATGCTGAGCAAGGAAGTCGCGAAGGAAGGCATCCGCGTCAATACGGTCTCGCCGGGACCGATTTACTTCGACGGCGGCCCCTGGGACAAGATCAAGAATCGCGCCAAGGCCGTGTACGACGATGCCATGAAGTACTGCGTCGTGGGCCGCCTCGGGACGCCGGACGACATCGCCTCGGCGGTGCTGTTCCTGGCCAGCCCGAGATCATCGTTTACGATCGGCCAGAATCTGCACGTGGACGGCGGCTACATGCAGCACATCCCGTTCTAGGTGCGGGCCGGGGCGCGCTCCGCTGAGGTGATCGTGTTGAACAGCAGCATGGTCACCGTCATCGGGCCGACGCCCCCGGGGACGGGAGTGATGTACGAGGCTTTCTGACGCACGCCCTCGAAGTCCACATCCCCTACGAGCTTGCCGGTGGGCAAGCGGTTGATGCCAACGTCGATCACCACCGCTCCGGTCTTGACCATCTGCGGAACGATCAGATTGGGCTTACCCGCGGCGACCACGAGAATGTCCGCCAGGATCGTGAACTGCGCGAGGTCACGCGTCTTGGCGTGACAGATACAAACCGTCGCCTCGCGCTGCATCAGCATCAACGCCATTGGCTTGCCGACGATGTTGCTCGCTCCGACGACCACGACGTTGCGTCCCTCGACCTGAATATTTTCGTACTCCAGGAGGCGCACCACACCATACGGGGTGCACGGCGGGAAGACCGTGTCGCCCACGACCAGGCCGCCGACGTTGTAGAGATGGAACCCGTCGACATCCTTGTCGGCGGCGATCGAACTCAACACTCTGCGCATGTCGACCTGCGGTGGCAGCGGCAGCTGCACCAGGATGCCGTGGACGTCGGGGTCGGCATTCAGTCGCTCGATGGCCCCCACCAACTCGTCCGTATTCACGGTCCGCGGATAGTCGAGTCGGAACGAGCGTGCGCCAACCTCAGCGCACGCCTTGATCTTGCTGGCAACGTACACGGCCGAGGCCGGGTTTCCTTCGACCAGGATGACGGCCAGGCCGGGCTGAACTCCACGGGCCTTCAGCGCCTCCACGCGCTGTTTGCACTCGTGCCTGATCTGGGTCGCAACGCCTCGGCCGTCGATGATCTTCGCTGTCACGCCAACTCCCACGGGAACTACTCGATTGATGGTAACCGCTTTCTGTGATGAGTGTAGAGTGCCGCAATGCTGCTTTTTGAGCTGGTGATCGCACTTCTGCTGATCGGCGCCGTGCTGGCGCACTGGGCCGGCCGTCTCGGAGCACCGTATCCCGCCCTGCTCGCCCTGGCGGGCGCAGCCATCGCTCTATTGCCGGGCGCACCGCAGGTCATGCTGGATCCCCAGCTCGCCCTGGCATTGTTTGTCGCGCCAGTGCTGCTCGACGCTGCCTACGACGCCTCGCCGCGCGATCTGAAAGCGAACCTCGTGCCGCTGATCAGCCTGGCGCTGATCATGGTCGCGCTCACCATCTGTGCTGTGGCGATCGTCGCGCACAGACTCATCCCCGGAATGGGCTGGGCCGCTGCCATCACCCTCGGCGCGATCGTCGCTCCACCGGATGCCTCTGCGGCGACAGCGGTGCTGCGGCGTCTGCGTCTCCCGCATCGCCTGCTCGTCATCCTCGAAGGCGAGAGTCTGTTCAACGATGCCAGCGCACTGCTGGTCTACCGCATGGCTGTCGGCGCCGCGATGACCGGGCTGGTCTCCGGTTGGAGTGTGATTCCAACACTGTTGCTGACGTGCGGCGGTGGGGTCGTCGTCGGTATCGTTCTGGCTCGGTCCTACCTGTGGCTGACGTGCAGGGTCGAGGAGATTCCGATTTCGGTGATCCTGCAGTTCGTCGGGACCTTCGCGGTCTGGATCATCGCCGACCGACTGGGGCTCTCTGCGATCATCACCGTCATCAGCTACGCGATGACCATCGCCCGTACCGCACCAGGCCGGGTCGATGCCCGACATCGCATCTCCTCGTACGCCGTGTGGGAAGTCGCGGTGTTCGTTTTGAACGTCCTCGCGTTCGTGCTCATCGGGCTGCAGCTGCGCACGATTCTCTCCCGGCTTCACGCGGGGGATATCCGCTCATACGCCATCTGTGCGGGTGCGGTCTGTCTCACTGTCATCCTGGTACGCTTCGCCTGGGTCATGACACATAACGTCTTCGCCAAATGGCGCGGGCGCTGGACCCGACACGATTCGCCTCAGAAGCGCCCCAGCTTCGCGACCGGTGTCGTCATCTCATGGTGTGGGATGCGCGGGATCGTGACACTGGCAGCCGCTCTTGCGCTCCCCGATGGCTCCCCGACCGAGGCCTTTCCCTATCGGGACCTGATCATTCTGTGTGCATTCTGTGTCGTGGTGAGCACCCTCGTGGTGCAGGGCCTGACGTTGCGGCCCCTGATGTCCTTCATGGCGCTCAAGGACGATGGCTCCGTCGAGCGGGAGGTTCGGGTCGCTCGCGCGGCGACCGCTCGAGCCGCGCTGCAGATCCTGGATGGCGAGCGGATCCCGTCCACCGAGACCCTGCGTCGTGAGTATGAAGCTCGCGTTCGATCGGGCGATGGCCTACCCGATGCGCGGCAGTCCGAGCTCGAAGGGGGCGGTCTAACCGACCTGCAGCGACGGGCCGTTCGGGCGCAACGCCGGGTATTGATGGATCTGCGCGAACGTTCGATCATCGGCGACGACGCATTTCACGCCGCCGAAGAGGAGCTGGATCTGCTCGAGCTGACAGCGGATGCGCGGATTCGGCCCTCCGGTGCGTTGGATCCTCGCCCCGCGCCGGAGAGCGACGCTTAGAGCCGTCGGCACCCAATCAGCGCGTTGGCGTTCCGTAACCTCCACCCCCGGGCGTCGCGATCACCACGACATCCCCAGCGTTCAATTCCACGCGGTCGCTGCCACGCAAAGGCTGCCTTGTCCCCTCAGTGCGAATGACCCACTGGTCCCCGAGCGCGCCACTACCGCCGCCCGACAACCCAAAAGGAGCAACCGTGCGGCGCGATGAGACGATGGTTGCGGTAAGCGGCTCGAGGGCACGAATCGCACGAACCACGCCATCCCCTCCGCGGTGGCGACCGGGGCCTCCCGACCCCCTGCGCACGGCGAACTGCTCCACGCGAACCGGGTAGCGCATCTCCAGGATCTCCGGATCGGTGATGCGGGTGTTCGTCATGTGCGTATGGACGGCGGAAGCGCCGTCGAAATCCCGCCCTGCTCCGGCTCCCCCGCAAATCGTCTCGTAATACTGATGGCGCGCGTTGCCGAACAGGAAATTGTTCATCGTGCCCTGCGCGCTCGCGACAGCTCCCAGGGCCCCCAGCAGCGCGCACGCGGTTGCCTGACTGGTTTCCGTATTCCCGGCAACGACGGCACTCCCGGGTGTCGGCGCGAGGAAACTTCCCTCGGGTAACACGATGTTCAGCGGCGTCAGACAGCCTTCATTCAGAGGCAGGTCAGCACCGACCAGACAGCGGAATGCATACAGCACTACGGCCCGCGTCACAGCCGGAGGCGCGTTGAAGTTGCCAGCCGACTGCCTGCCGGTACCGGTAAAGTCGATCGTGGCGCTGCGTCGTGAGCGGTCGACTCTCACGGCCACCTTGAGCCGGGCGCCGTCGTCCATCTCATAGTCGAAGTCGCCGTCGCCGATTCGGTCGATGACGCGGCGGATGCTCTCCTCCGCGTTATCTCTGACGTGACGCATGTAGGCAGCGACTTGGGGCCAGCCGTAACGCTCGATGAGGTGCGTAAGCTCACGGATGCCCGTGGCGTTGGCGGCGACTTGGGCTTTGATGTCGGCAATGTTGGTGGCCGGGCTGCGGGCTGGCCACTTTGCGGTTGTCAGGATCTCGCGAAAGGCGGTCTCGCGAAACTGTCCTGCGTCCACCAGAAGAAAATCGTCCAGCAGCACGCCCTCCTCCTCGAGGGTTCGCGAGTCAGGGGGCATCGATCCGGGCGTGACGCCCCCAATGTCGGCGTGGTGGCTGCGGTTGGCGACGAAGAACCGTATCGTCGTCCCCGTTGCATCGAAGACAGGCGTCACGACGGTCACGTCCGGGAGATGGGTTCCGCCGTGAAACGGGTCGTTCAGGGCGACCGAGTCGCCGGGCTTTAGGCGGCCGCGCCGCGCATTCAGGACGATCCGCACACTTTCGCCCATTGCGCCGAGATGCACCGGCACGTGGGGGGCGTTGGCAACGAGATTGCCGTCCGCATCGAACAGGGCACAGGAAAAGTCCAACCGCTCCTTGATGTTGACGCTGGTGGACGTGTTGCGCAGCACGACACCCATGTGCTCGGCCGTCGCCATGAATAAGTTGTTGAACAGCTCGAGGCGCACGGGATCGGGCTGATCGGCGGAGCGATTCGCCTCCCTACGGGGAGTCGTTCGCCGCAGGATGAGGTTGCCGCCGCCATCGACTTCCGCGGTCCACCCGGGCTCGACGATTGTCGTCGCGATATCCGCGCGGACCAGTGCCGGGCCGGCGATCCTGTGACCAGGACGCAGCCCAACACGTTCGTAGACTTTGGCTGTGCACTCTCGGCCATCGGTCCAAATGACCACTGTGCCCAGAGACATCGCGGGAGACGTGGCAGCGACCAGCGCCGGCCAGCGCGGCGGCGGCGAGGCCCTCACTGCCTCCACGCTCACGCTCTCGACGGTCATTTCTCTTTCGGGTGTCGAGAAACCGAATCGTGCCCGATGGGCCTCATCGAAAGCCGAGCTCAGAGATCGTGCATCCAGTGGGACTGGCAGCGCCGTGTCCGTGCCGGTGTATCTCAGGTACACCGTGCGCAGCACTCGCACGTCGCCGGTGCCCTCCACGTCGGCGACGGTTTTCTCGGCAAGGGCCCGGGCGACGGATTCGACCTCGTGCTTTGCAACTTCCAACGGGCGCTCGATCGATTGCTGCCTCATGGCGCTGCGATCCGCGACACCCATGCCGTAAGCCGACAAAACCCCCTCATACGGATGAATGAACACGGTTTCCATGCCGAGCTCGTCGGCGACCCGACAGGCGTGCTGACCTGCCGCGCCTCCGAAACTCTGCAAGACGAAATCGCGAGCGTCGTGCCCCTTCTCGAGCGACACCTGTTTGATCGCCTGCGCCATGTTGGCAACGGCTATCTCGAGGAAGCCCTCAGCCACATCGCGAGGGTCCGGTGGAGCGCAAGACCCTGCCGCCCCGACCTCGCGCGCCAACGCCGCGAAACGCTGCGTGACTACGGCAACATCAATCGGCAGATCCCCGTGCGGGCCGAATATGGCGGGAAAGTATTCAGGCCGCACCTTACCCACCATGACGTTGGCGTCGGTGACGGTGAGAGGCCCACCGCGTCGATAACAGGCGGGCCCGGGGTTCGCGCCCGCACTCTGCGGACCGACCTGAAACCGGCCCCCGTCGAAGTGGAGTATCGACCCGCCACCCGCGGCCACCGTGTTGATCGACATCATCGGCGCTCGCAATTGAACGCCGCCGACTTCAGCGTCGAACGTGCGTTCGAAGCTTCCAGCGTACAAAGAGACGTCGGTCGAGGTTCCGCCCATATCGAATGCGATGACGCGGTCGAAGCCGGCCGCCGTGGCGGTGCGGACCGCGCCGACAACCCCTCCGGCGGGGCCGGACAGGATTGCGTCCTTGCCCTGAAAGCCGCCCGCATGAGTCAGCCCGCCATTGGACTGCATGAAATACAGCGGCACGTCTCCCAACTCCCCCACAACCTGATCGACATAGCGCCTCAGGACCGGCGAGAGATACGCATCGACGACGGTCGTTTTGCCGCGAGCCACGAACCCCACGAGTGGGCTCACCTCGTGGCCAGCCGAGACCTGTTTGAATCCGGCCTCACGCGCAAGTCTGGACAGCCGCGTCTCGGTCTCGGGGTGTTGCCAGGCGTGCAGAAGCGAGATCGCAACGGCGTGGAACCCCTCTGCCTTGCGTTGGCGCAACATCGAGAGCACCGATTGTTCGTCCAGTGTCGCAAGCGGGCACCCCGCAACGTCGATGCGCCCTCCTACCTCCTCAACGGCCGCGTACAGAGGCTCTGGCTTGCGAATGTCGAGATCGAAGAGCCGGGGGCGAGCCTGCGTTCCGATCGTCAGGAGGTCCCCAAACCCTCGATCCGTGATCAGCAGCGTGCGCGCACCTTTGCGCTCCAGAAGAGCATTGGTGGCGACCGTCGTCCCCATCTTGACTGCGCAGATCGTCCCGTCCGGAATCGGCGCGTCGGGCGCGAGGCCCAGGGCTGTGCGGATTCCGGCAACGGCTGCATCCGAGTACTGCTCCGGGTTGTCGCTCAACAGCTTGACGGTCGAGAGCTGACCGGTGGGACTCAGGGCGACGACATCGGTGAACGTGCCGCCGCGATCGATCCAGAACTGCCATGCCATGGGCGCAATTATCAATCATCGGGGCAAGCCGACCTCGACCGTTTTTGTCGCGGGTGCCGAGGCAGCGTCCTTGACCACCCACCACGCCGGCAGGAGCCTGCGCACGGTCGGGTCGGCGAACCGATCGTCGATCAGGTACACGACGCCGGCGTCAGTCGGAGTGCGGATCACGCGCCCGGCGGCCTGGATGACTTTGCGCAGTCCCGGGATGAGGAAGGTATAGGCATAACCGGCCCCGAAGCGCGTCTCGATCCGCCGCTGCATCTCGAGGTTGACGGGATTGACCTGCGGCAGGCCCAAGGTCGTCACAAAGGCGCCGATCAGCCGTCCCCCCGGCAAATCCACCCCCTCGGCGAATGCTCCGCCCAGCACCGCAAAACCGACGCCGCGCCCTTCCGGCCTGAACCGCGCCAGGAACTCGTCCCTGCGGGACTCGGACATGCCCGGCTCCTGGTGCCAGATGTCGATGTCCGTCGCGGTCCGCGTGAGCTCGCCGGCGACGTCGTTGAGGTATTCGTAGCTGCTGAAGAAGGCGAGGTAGTTTCCGGGTTGGGCTCGATACTGTTCCTGAATCAGACGGGCAATGGGCCTCACCGAACGTTTGCGGTTGCGCAGCCGGGTGGAGATGGATCGGACGATTTTCACGGCCAGTTGGTCGGGGCGGAATGGCGAGCCGACTTCGAGCGTGACGCAGTCCTGCGGCAGGCCCAGGACGTCGCGATAAAACTGAAACGGAGCCAGTGTGGCGGAGAACAGCACGCACGATTTTGCGGCGCGCAGACGCTCCGACGTGAACTTCGCCGGGACGACGTTTCGCAGTGACAGCGCACAGTCACCGTTTCCCCCGCGCTCAATCGCAGTGCCCGGGTCCCGAGTTACATCGCACACCGAGTCCCGGTCCAGGGTCGTCGTCAGGCGGCTGAAGTGAAGGGCCTCGAAATAAAAGCTCAATGTCTCCGGCGGGACGCCGTCGGAGCGCTCGGCGGAATAGTCCGAGATGGCCGCGATACAATCCTCCATCGCACGTTGCAGCGGCTCCGGCGATTCCTCCAACACCGTGTAGGCTGACTCGCCGAGCGACCGTTCGATCTCGTCCCATCTGCGGGCCAATCGCGAGAACACTTCCCTTGTGGGGGCAGGTGCGACTCGGCGGGCAGCTTCCATCGAGTCGCGCCGCAACTGCGCCGTAAACATCGACCGTGCCCGCTCAACCAGGTTGTGAGCTTCGTCGACGAGGAGCGTGACGCTCCACTGATTCATCGAGGTCAACAGGTAGAGGATCGCGTTGACATCGAAATAGTAGTTGTAGTCGCCGACGACGACGTCCGCCCAACGCACCAACTCCTGTGCGAGATAATACGGGCAGATCCCGTGCCGAAGCCCTATCGCACGAACGGCCCCGCGGTCGAGCAAGGCGGTGCCGACAGCTTCTTCGCGCGCAGCCGGCAGGCGATCGTAAAACCCGCGCGCCAGCGGACAAGAAAGACCGTTGCACTCGGCGCCGGGGTTCTCGCAAACCTTGTCGCGGGCCACGAGCTCGATGACCCTCAAGTCGGCGGGCGCGATCCGCGCCAACGCATCGAGCGCGACCGTTCTGCCCGAGGTCTTGGCGACGAGGTAGAACAGTTTGTCGACTCCCGCCTCGGGCAGGGCCTTCAGCGCCGGAAACAGCGTCCCGACCGTCTTGCCGCAACCGGTCGGAGCCTGGGTCAGCAGCGCCCTGCCGTCGCGGACACTTCGATACACGCCGCGCGCCAGCTCACGCTGGCGGCCGTTGAAGGTGGGAAACGGAAAAGCGACCGTGCGCAGACTTGCATCACGACTGACCCGGTGTGCCAACTCCTGCTGCGCCCAGCGCAGGAAACGGCAGCAATGACCCGCAAACACCTCTTCCAACTGCGCCGCCGTCATCGTCTCCTCTATCGCCGTCTCGTGTCCGCTGGCGACGTTGAGATAGACCAGCGACAGACGCAACGCGGGTAATTGCCGGGTTCTGCACAGAAGTGCACCGTAGATCAGCAACTGCGCGCGATGGACCGCACGATGACTGGCCGGAACGCGGGACAGATCTCCGCGATGAGTCTTGAACTCTTCGAGTCGCCGCGTGACCGGGTCGTAGCCGTCCGCCCGTCCCCGCACCCGGAGGTCAGCGAAGTCGCCGCTCAGAGCAATCTCGGTTTCGTACCCCGGCCCGCGGCGACGGGCTATCAGCGCATGTCCCTCCATGCCCTCGCGGGCACTCGGTGACGGAGTGAAACGCAGGTCGAGATCCCCAGCCTTGGCGGTGAAGTCGCACAGCGCTCGTACGGCAATCGTGTACTTTGTTTCCCTCTCGCGGGCACTCATCCGCCGAAGCCTAAAAGAACCCTTCCGTGAACGTCCATCCAGCTCTGCAATGGATTCACTACTGGATGCAATACAGGGTCCTGTAAGATCTGGCCCTTGTGTACCATCCGGCCGCCCGGCCCCACTGCGGGGCGCGGCCCCAATCCCTGGAGTGTCGATGCGTCTGGATGCGATTTCCGTGGGCCGAGATCCGCCCCGTGAGGTGAACGTAGTGGTCGAAGTTCCCGTCGGGGGCGAGCCGATCAAGTACGAGATGGACAAAGCGGCGGGGGCGTTGATCGTAGACCGCTTCCTGTACACCGCGATGCGCTACCCCGGAAATTACGGATTCATTCCGCACACGCTCTCGGACGACGGTGACCCTTGTGATGTGCTGGTTGCCAATCAGCGCGGCGTGGTGCCCGGAGCGGTGATTGCAGTGCGCCCGGTCGGCGTGTTGAAGATGGAAGATGAAGGCGGCGGCGACGAGAAGGTCATCGCAGTGCCGGTGCCGCGCCTGTCACGGCGGTACGAGACGGTACACAACTACACGGACCTGCCGGACATCACCATCAAACAGGTCGAGCATTTCTTCCAGCACTACAAAGACCTCGAGACGACCAAGTGGGTGAAGGTGCTTGGCTGGGGTGACGCGGCGGAAGCGCAGAGCGTCATTGTCCAAGCCATCGAGCGCGCCAAGGCGGCTCAGATCTCGGGCAAGTAAGCCCGATCAACCCGACACCCCGGCGGAAAGAAGCAACATGCGCACTCTCGTTGTTGGAGCAGGTGCAATCGGCGGCTACTTCGGAGGACGCCTCCTGGCCGCTGGTCGCGACGTGACGTTTCTGGTACGGCCGCGTCGCGCGCAGCAGCTGCGCGATTACGGCCTGAACATCGACAGCCCGGTCGGCAACGTGTCGATCGCCAACCCGCCGACTGTCCTCGCGGAAAATCTGCGCCCGCAGTTCGATCTGGTGTTGTTGAGTTGCAAGGCCTACGACCTCGAGGGTGCCATCCAGTCGTTTGCACCGGCTGTAGGTCCTGACACGGTGATCCTGCCGCTGCTGAACGGGTTCGGACACCTCGATGCACTGGACGCCAGGTTCGGTGCCAGCGCGGTCATGGGTGGGCTGTGCTTCATTTCCGTGACGCTGGATGCGACGGGGCGCATCGGCCACTTCGCAGCGCACCAGTCCCTGTCGTTCGGCGAGCGGGACCGCTCGCGATCACAGCGCTCGGAAGCGATCCTGCGGGAGCTCCAGGGCGGCCGTTTTGACGTCGTGCGCAGCGACAACATCATTCAGGACATGTGGGAGAAGTGGGTCTTCATCGCATCCGGTGCGGGAATCACCTCCCTCATGCGGACCCCGGTCAGGGATTACATGGCGGCCGGCGGCGGCGAGCTCGCCCTGCGACTCATCGACGAATGCGCTCAGATCGCCAGCCGAGCCGGGCATCCGCCGAGCCAAGCCACCGTCGCTCGCGCCCAGGCCTTTCTGACGGCGCCGGATTCCGACTTCGTCGCCTCCATGGCGCGCGACATCGAGAAAGGCAGCCGCACCGAGGTGGAGCACATCCTGGGCGACATGCTGCGGCGTAGGACCGACGCACCGAACGGGTTGTCGTTACTCGATGTCGCGTGCGCGCATGTCCGTGCGTACGAGTCCCGGCGAGCGCGAACAGCTACCCCGTAGGTGATCCCCTTGAAGAGAGCAGCCGGGCGACCGAGGCGACCGCCCGGTGTGTGTGTGTCAGCGCACTGCCATCGTCACTGACGCAAACTTGAACCGTCGTAGGGCCACGAAGCCGGCCCACACGAACAGCGCCAGCACGATCAACTGCGTAGCGACGAAAGCGGGCTCATTCGTCTGCGTCGGCGCCAGGGCATTCAACGCCGGAATCTTCTGGAACCCCTGGATGACCCCGACGAACGCGTTGAACCACAGCGACAACAGGGAAGTCACCACGTAGACGCCGCGCCAGGCTCCCTCGAGCTTGAAAACGTAGTAGCCCAGGATCGCGAACAGCATCAGCACGAGCGAAATCAGCCCGATCACGTGCGGCGGCCCAAACGCCTTCGAGTGAAACAGGAAGCCGGTGGCGCTCGTCAGCACCGTCGTGGTCAGGAAGATCGCCGTCCAGCCGGGCAGCTTGTTGGATTTCAGCATCCCGCCCACGACGATCGCACCGGAAACGATGCCCACCAGGCTGATGATCACGTGCAACAGGGTGAACGCGGCGGTCGACATCCCCAGAATCATAGTTATTGCTCCCACAATGAGGCCACACGAGGACGATACGCCATAGGAACCCGCCGCGACCACAGCCCGTTGCAAGACTCGGCTGAAGGTCTTCCACTGCGATCAGTGCCGGCAGGTGTCAATACAGGCGGGCGGAGGGTAGGCTTCACGGCCAACAGCGCCGTAGGGCGACTTTGGGAAATAGAGTTCGGGGCCGCACATGCGACATTCACCAATGGGCGCACCGCGCGTACGACTGCTCACAGCACTCGTCATGGCACTCACCGGCGTAATTGCCAGTGAGCGCGCCTTGCCACGAGACCCTCCCCCATCCTCCGGCGACCCTCATGGCCCTCAAACCACCTGGTCGACCAACGGCGGAAACCTCTTCAACCAGCGCCATTCATCGCTGACGCAGATCAACCGCGACAACGTGAAGGGGATGAAGGCTGTCTGGCGCGCCTCCTTGCGCGGCTCCGGTCTGGACCGGCGCAACTCCGGTCAGGCCCAGCCCGTCGTGTCCGACGGCGTGTTGTATACGATCACCGGGAATGACGATGTCTTTGCGATCAGCATCGATACCGGCGAGGTCCTGTGGGAATACAAAGCCAACCTGGACGCCGCCAACGTCTCGGTCTGCTGCGGCTGGGTCAGCCGTGGTGTCGGGATTGGAGAGGGAAAGGTCTTCGTCGGGCAGCTCGACAACAAGCTCCTGGCACTGGACCAGAAAACCGGGAAAGTGCTGTGGTCGGTTCAAAGCGAGACGCTCAAGAGCGGCGGGTACTCGATCACCGCGGCGCCGCTGTACTACGACGGCGTGGTCATCGTCGGCCACGCCGGCAGCGAGATGGCGATTCGCGGCCGATTGAAGGCGTTCGACGCAAAAACCGGCAAGCTGCGGTGGATTTTCTACACGATCCCGGCACCAGGGGAGCCCGGGCATGAGACCTGGCCGGCGGACAACGATGCCTGGACGCGGGGCGGCGGATCGATCTGGCAAACCCCTGCGCTGGATCGGGAGCTCGGCCAGATATTCCTCTCGACCGACAACCCCGCCCCCGATCTGAACGGCTCGATTCGAGCTGGCGACAACCTCTACACCGACTCCATCCTCGCCCTCGATGCCCGGACGGGGCAGTACCGGTGGCACTTCCAGGAAGTTCACCACGACATCTGGGACTACGGCGGCCCGAGCCCGGTGGTTCTCTTCGACGTCACTGTGAACGGCCAGCCTCGCAAAGGCCTCGTGCAGGTCTCGAAAGACGGCTACGCGTACATCCTCGATCGACTGACCGGGAAGCCGCTCGTCGGCATCGAAGAGCGGCCGGTCATGCAAAACGCCTTCCAGAAGACCTCCCCGACCCAGCCGATTCCCATCGGCGACGACATCGTGCCGCACGCCATCGACATCGCTCCCGACGGCTACGATCTCGTCAACGAAGGTCGCACCTTTACCCCCTTCGACCAGAAGCCGGCGCTCTACAAGCCGCTTGCCGGCGTGAACTGGCCGCCGACCTCCTACGATCCGGCCTCCGGAACCCTCTTCGTCTGCGCCAACGACGGGATGGGCCTTGGGACGGCTGATACCGGTCCGGTGGCGCTTCCCAAGCAAGGTGAGCACTACATCGCAGGCACCTTCGGCCGGGTGGAGGCCAGCCGCAGAGGAATCTTCGCGGCGCTGGACGTCACCACAAATCGCCTCGTGTGGAGAAGGCAATGGGTTGAGGGGTGCTCCAGCGGATCAGCGAACACGGCCGGCGGTCTTGTGTTCATCGGGCGCAGCGACGGGCGTCTCCTCGCGTACGACAGCCACGACGGCAAAGTCCTGTGGGAGTTTCAGACGGACGCGCCAGTCACCGCGCCGCCGACGATATTCGAGTACAAGGGCACTGAATACATTGCCGTAATGGCGGCAGGCTCGTTGTACTCCGGCAGCATGCGCGGCGACGGACTATGGGTGTTCTCACTGAACGGCACGCTGGGGCCGCGGCCCCCATTGACGCCGCCGCAGCCACCACCTGGGGCAGCACTCACCGGACCCGCGCAAGGCGGCGCAACGGCGGCAACCCCCGGCGCACCCCAGCCAGGGACCCCTTCGCTCACGGGAACCGCCGCCGTCGACGCGATGCCGAGCGGTCCCGCCGACCTGGCGCACGGCAAGGTGGTGTACAGCAACACCTGCCTGCCATGCCACGGTCAAGACGGACAAGGAAGTCACGGCCAGGGTGCGCCCCTAAAGTCGTCGCTCACTACGCAGTTGGTGTTCTCGACTGCGACCACCGGACGCAAAGACATGCCATCCTTCCGCGGTGCCCTCACGCCAGCCGATTTGCGCGACGTGGCGGGCTATATCACCGAGCAGCTGATTAAACACTCGCCCGCAAACTGATCAAAGCGGCGCGATGGCTCAGGCCCCGCGTGGCCTTCTCTCGACTTCGATGAAGGAACTGCTATGGAACCGATCATTTCTGACATGGTTCAACGTTACGAGCACGGCCGGCTGAGCCGCCGTGAATTGATCCGGGGCCTGACGATGCTGGCAGCGGCTGCGCAGGTCGCACCGAATGCCGCGTCGGCCGCGGATGCCGGCACGGGTGGTGCGCAGGGGGCGGCAGCGGGCGCGCCGGAGCCAATCGTCCCGACCGGCATCGACCACATTTCAATCCTCGTGAGCGATGTCGCACGGTCGCAGAGGTTCTACCAAGATCTGCTGGGTCTCTCGGTGCTCAGTACCGACAAGGACCACGGGATTGTCCGGATGGGCACCGGTCGCCACGTCATCGTATCGATCCGCCCGGACAAGCCGGCCGCGACGATCGATCACTTCGGGGTGAAGGTGGAGAACTTCAACAAGGCCGCGCTGACGACGAATCTCAAGCAGCGCGGACTGAACCCGCGGGAGAACTGGCAGTACGGGTTCTTCGTGAACGACCCCGACGGGACCGTGGTGCAGTTCGTTTAGGCGACGCACCAGGTTCGCTCCCCATGCTGAACTTCACTGACGTCGCGCTGCGGCGCGGCCCCCGAGTCCTATTCTCCGGCGCCACCTTCGGCCTCTTCCGAGGCGAAAAGGTCGGCATCACCGGAGAGAACGGCAGCGGAAAGTCGAGCCTGCTCTCGCTCGTGCGCGGGGACCTGCAACCCGACGTGGGCAATTTCGAGATGCCCTCCAATCTCGCGACGGCGCACGTCTCTCAGGAACTCCTGGCGACCGACACGCCCGCCCTGGAGTTCGTGCTCGACGGCGATACAGAACTGCGCACTATCGAGCGCGCTATCGCTGATGCGGAGGCTCGCGACGACGGCAATCGCCTCGGTGAGCTGCACGCTCGCTACGCCACTGTAGGCGGATATGACGCTCGAGCACGCGCGGGCCGTTTGCTGCACGGCTTGGGATTCTCCACGGCCGACGAGTCGCGAAAGGTCCGGGAGTTCTCCGGTGGCTGGCGAGTACGCCTGAACGTCGCTCAGGCACTCATGTGCCGATCCGATCTCCTGCTTCTCGATGAGCCGACGAACCACCTGGACCTCGATGCCATCATCTGGCTCGAAAGCTGGCTGCGCGACTATCCGGGTACGCTGCTGCTGATCGCCCACGACCGCGAGTTTCTCGACCGGGTCGTCAACCGCATCGTCAACATCGAGCACGGCAAGGCTCGGGCCTATCGAGGCAACTACTCCGCGTTCGAAGATCAGCGTGCCGCAGAGCTCGCCGAGCAGTCCGCGCTGTATGTGCGTCAGCAACGCGAGATCAAGCACATGGAGTCGTTCGTCGAACGATTTCGGGCCCAGGCGACCAAGGCCCGTCAGGCCCAGAGCCGTCTGAAGGCCCTGGAGCGCATGCAGCGGATTGCACCGGCTCACGTGGACTCACCGTTCGAGTTCTCGTTCACCGAACCTGAGAAATTGCCGCGGCCCCTGCTCGCGCTTGAAAACCAATCGGCCGGGTACGACGGTCGGGCGCTCCTCAATCGGCTCAACCTGACGATCGCCCCCGGGGATCGCCTGGCGCTGTTGGGTCGCAACGGCGCCGGTAAATCGACCTTGATGAAACTGCTGGCGGGCGCCCTGCCTCCGCTGGCGGGAAACAGAACCGAGGCGCGCGATCTGCGCATCGGTTACTTCGCACAGCATCAGCTCGAGCAGCTGACGCTCAACGACTCTCCATTGGGCAACCTGCGCAGGGTCGGCGGTCAGGCGGCCGCCCAGGCGACGGAACAGCAACTGCGGGATTTCCTCGCCGGCTTCGGGTTCAGAGGAGATCGGGTATTCGAGGCCGTCGAGC
This sequence comes from Steroidobacteraceae bacterium, assembly GCA_036499585.1. Classification (GTDB taxonomy): domain Bacteria; phylum Pseudomonadota; class Gammaproteobacteria; order Steroidobacterales; family Steroidobacteraceae; genus 13-2-20CM-66-19. The sequence goes on along the minus strand of DASYDM010000044.1, from coordinate 97,523 downwards.
CGTTCTCCGGCGGTGAGAAAGCGCGGCTGGTGCTCGCCATGGTGGCCTTCCAGAGACCCAACCTACTGTTGCTGGACGAGCCGACCAATCACCTGGATCTGGAGATGCGACAGGCCTTGGCGGTGGCGCTGCAGGACTACACCGGTGCTGTGATCCTGGTATCGCACGATCGTTACTTGCTGCGAACGGTCGCAGACGAGTTGCGCATTGTTCACGACGGCACGGCCGCCCCGTTTGACGGGGATCTCGAGGACTACGCCAAGTGGCTCGAAACGGCACAACCGAAAGACCCGGCTGCGCAACCGGGCAGCGCCGGCGCTGGGGTCGATGCCGGTGGGCCTGGCGCTGCCAGTGACTCGGCCGAGCTGCGCAAACAGCGCAAGCGCGAGGAGGCGGAACAACGCAATCGTCTATCCCCGCTGCGCAATCGCATCTCGCAGATGGACCGTGAATTGGAGCGCCTGGCGAAGGACACGACGACCGTCCAGGCCCAGCTTGCCGATCCCGATATCTACTCGGACGGAAACAAGGAGAAACTGCGCGAGCTGCTGGCGAGGCAGACGGCGCTGGCGAAGGAAACCGAACGGGTCGAGGCCGCCTGGATGGCGGCCTCCGAAGAGCTCGAGGTCGCTATGCGCGACGCAGGAACGTGATGACAGCCAGGACCAGGAAGACGAAGAACAGGATCTTGGCGATGCCCGCGGCCCCCGCCGCGATGCCACCAAAACCCAACACCGCGGCGACGATGGCTATGATGAAAAATACGATGGCGTAGTGAAGCACTGCTATTTCTCCCGCGACCGCGCATGTGGCGCTGACGTTGCGGGATATGATGACGTCGACGCCGTGCCGCACGTATAGGTTAACCTGACGATAAGCTGTCAGGACTTCCCCCCGATCTGTCGGAAAGCTCCGACGCGGCGGGCGCCTGCGGGAACTCTTGCGCTGCCTCGCTCGTTAGAGCTTGGATCGGAGGCGCCTCGACGCTTTCGCGCAATTCCACCAAACTTCAACGAGGCTGTCACAATGAGACTCATCATTCAGGGTGTGGCCGTAGCGAGCCTGCTCGCTGCGGGTGTTGGACTCGCCAGTGCCGAGGACGTGGCGGTCAGCCTGAGCGGCGACCAGGAAGTCCCAGCCGTGCAGAGCGCTGCAACCGGCAAGGGCAAGATCACCATCGGGGCCGACAAGTCGGTGAGCGGCAAGATCACCACTACCGGCGTCCAGGGGACGATGGCCCACGTTCACATGAGCGCCGAGCCCGGCAAGAACGGTCCGCCGATCATCACGCTCGAAAAGGGAGCTGACGGCACGTGGTCGATCCCGTCCGGCTCGAAGTTGACGGACGATCAGTATGCGGCGTTCAAGAAGGGCGACCTGTACGTCAACGTGCACAGCGCCGCGCACAAAGGCGGCGAGATCCGCGCATCCCTGAAGCCCTAGCGCCGGGGAGGCACGCAGAGGGCTCACGCGGGGCGCTTCCCTTGCGTCCCGCTGCCCGCCTTTAGCCGCTGCGCGCACCCAAATGCAGCGCAGCGGCTATCGCTATACTCCGCGATATGAGCGCGGGGCTGTCATCCGAGCTCGTGCGCAGAGCGCTCGAGTCCTCGCCAGACGCGATGATCATCATCGACGCGACTGGCACCATCATCTTTGCTAACCAACGCCTGTTCCAGGTCTTCGGCTACGAACGGGTCGAGATCGTCGGTCGGCCTGTCGAGGTGCTCGTACCCGTCCGTTTCCGTGAGAAACACGTCGGACATCGCAGCAACTTCGCCAAGGAGCAGCGCGCACGCCCTATGGGCGTCAGCCTGGAACTGCTCGGATTGAGGAAGGATGGCAGCGAGTTTCCGGTCGAGATCAGCCTGAGTCCGATCCAGGACCGGGAGGACTCACTGGTGGCGGCGTCCATCCGCGACATCAGCGAACGGCGGCGTCAGCAACAGGATCTGATCGAAGCACGGGAACAGGCCGACCGTGCCAACCGCGCCAAGAGCCGATTCCTGGCCATGGCGAGCCACGACCTGCGGCAACCTCTGCAGGCTCTCGCGCTGCTCAATGGGACGTTGCGCCGGCTGAACGCCCCCTCCTCCGGAACCGATGAGGCTCTCGAGGCACAGAGCCAGGCTATCGGCACGATGTCGAGGCTGTTGAACGCGTTGCTGGACGTCAGTCGGCTCGAGGCCGGTGCGGTGTTGCCCAATCCCATCGACTTCCCGCTGGGCCCGATGTTGGAAGAACTCGAACAGGAATTCACCACGCTTGCCGCGACGAACGAGTTGCAGCTGCAAGTCACGCGCACCGATACGTGGGTTCACAGCGACCCCGCTATGATCGGCAGGATCCTGCGCAATCTCGTGTCCAATGCCATCAAGTACACGGAACGCGGCACGGTGCGATTGGCCGCGGGCAACGGGACCCATGGTGTCTGGATCGAGGTCGCCGACACGGGTATCGGCATTCCGGCGGACCAGCTGCCGCTGATCTACGACGAGTTCTATCAGGCGCAGACGCATCGGGATCCGGCTCATGTCAGGGGCGGTAGCGCGGGGTACGGGCTGGGCTTGAGCATCGTGAGGCGCCTGGTCGACCTCTTGGGCATTCGGCTTCAGGTCGCCTCCGAGGTCGGGCGCGGTACAACCTTTGCGCTGGATCTGCCGGGAGCGTCGGCGCCGCACGGAGGATCCGAATCACCCGCGGTGGTGACGCCCGCACGCTTCGTCGCTTCCGCAAGGCTGGAACCTCAAGCCGCGAGTTCCAGACAGACTGCGCGGGTCAAGGCGCCCGCCGAGCCGGAGCAGGTGTTCGTCATCGACGACAACAGCGGTGTGCGCGATTCACTGTGCATGTTGCTCGAAGCCGCCGGTTTTCGTGTCACGGCACTCGGCTCGGCCGCGCGGTTTCTCGAGACCTACGACCCGAATCTGCGCGGCTGTCTGGTCCTGGACGTCAACATGCCCGGCCTCACGGGTCTCGAGTTGCAGCAGCGACTGAACCTGCGCGGGGCCACGATTCCGGTCCTGTTCATGACGGGGCACGCCGACGTCTCGATGGCCGTCGAAGCGATGCAACAGGGCGCCAGCGACTTCCTGCAGAAGCCCTTCCGGGACACCGAACTGCTCGCGGCCGTCCGTCGCGCGTTGGAGAAGGACCGCGCGATTCGCTCGGGAATGGCGGCGCGCGAGGTCGTACTAGGGCGCTGGGAAACCCTGACCGCCCGCGAGCGTGAGGTACTCGGCCTCGTGGTCACGGGAAAAGCGAACAAGGTGATGGCGGGCGATCTGGGAGTCAGTCAGCGCACGATCGAAGTGCACCGTGCACGAGTGATGGAAAAGATGGGAGCCGCCTCGCTCGCGCACCTCGTGCAGATGCACGCGATGTTGGATGAAGCGGCCTCGCGATAGCCATCCAGATATAACGTGCGCTGCGCGAACGCACGAATACCTTACCAGAATCAGGCACGTACGCGCTCTTGTAAGCACCGGAATGCGGTGGGATAGTGCGCACCGAATTGGCGGGATCGCCAGCATTAGAAACGGGGCAGCGCGACACTCCTATGAACGCAACCACTCCTAAAAAACGTGTCGGCATCGTTATCGGCATCATCGTTCTGGCCGGCGTGTTGGTTCTGGCATGGCTCGGACTGCGCCCGGGTCCCCTGGCCTTCGCCGGTGGCAAGACCGTTGCGCTGAACCAGTACTCGGCGGGCCACCCAACATCGGTGCCGGCGGACTTCCAGGGCAGCGACCCGGTCGCCCGTGGGAAGTACCTGACGGACGCGGCCGACTGCCAGGCGTGTCACACGGTCGAAGGCGGCAAGCCGTTTGCCGGCGGTCGGCCCTTCGATACGCCGTTCGGCACTCTGTATTCCCCGAACATCACGCCCGACAAGGACACCGGCATCGGCACCTGGTCCGATGCGGACTTCCTCAAGGCCGTGCACGAGGGCATCGCGAAGGACGGAACGCGGCTCTACCCGGCCTTCCCGTTCGCCGCCTACACGTATCTGACCGACGAGGACGTGCTCGCCATCAAGGCCTACCTGTTCACGCAGGCGGCGGTGAAGAACGCCGCTCCGGAAGGCAAGCTGAGCTGGCCCTTCAATCAGCGGTGGCTGATGGCCATCTGGTCGGGTCTCTATAACCCGAATCATCGTTTCGAGCCGGTCGCCGATCGCAGCCCCGAATGGAACCGCGGCGCGTACCTGGTCGAAGGGCTGGGACACTGCGGTGACTGCCATACGCCCCGCACTGCCCTGCAGGCGCTGGATAACCGCCACAAGTTCGGCGGCGGCATGGCGGAGGGCTGGCGGGCTTACAACCTGTCCAGCGACAAGGAGTCGGGCATCGGGACCTGGAGCCAGGAGGACCTGGTCCGCTACCTCACGACGGGTCACTCGTTGGATCGTGGCTCGGCGTTCGGCCCGATGGCCGAGGCCGTGCACCTCAGCTTCGCCCGGATGACGTCCTCGGACATCAAGGCGATCGCGGAGTACGTGCGCAGCGTGCCGGCGGTCGACTCACCTGATTTGCAGGCGCCGAAGCTGCAGCCCGCTTCCTCCGATCCGTCGGCGCCCGTCGGCGTCGCGACGCTCGACCCGAAAGGTAAGCAGGTATTCGACGGTGTCTGCTCCGGGTGTCATGGCTGGACCGGCGTGAACCCGCTGGTCCCGCACTCCACGCTGACAGGGACTCGCGCCATCAACGATCCGACGGCGATCAACGTCGCGCAGGCTATCCTGAACGGCTCCAAGCAGCTCCCGTCCGACGGCAGTGTGGCGATGCCGGCCTTCGGGTCCGCCTACTCCGACCGGGACATCGCGGCCGTCTCGAACTACGTCGTCGCCCGCTTTGGCGCCCAAGGATCGGCGATCACCCCGGATCAGGTCGGCAAGCTGCGCGCCACGCACTAGATTGAGGCGGGCGCTTGAGGGGCGCTGGCCGGCCCCTCGGGTTCCGCGGCCTCCCAGGGGTCAGCGGGCCGCCGCGCTGTTGCGGTACCACAACCGCTGGTGTATGACCCCAGAATGTCAACGAGTGTGTACCGTCCTGCCCTGACGGTCTGTCTGACCCTGCTCGTGCCGTTGGCCTGTGGCGGTGTGGCCGCCGCAGCGACACCCGCCCCTGCGCATCTGACTCCCGCTGATTATGTCCATCAGGCCGAGCCCGTGTGGCCGCTGCTGAAGGACTACTGTACCAAGTGCCACAACACCGATGATTGGGCAGGCGGCGTGGCCTTCGATGCACTGACGGCGGCTGGGGTCCCCGAGGAGGCCAAGACCTGGGAAGCCGTGGTCCGCAAGCTGCGAGGCAGGCTGATGCCGCCGCCGGGCAACCCCCAACCCGAACAGACGAAGATCGATGCCTTCTCGCATTGGGTGTCGGCATATCTCGATGCAAGCGAGACGACCCCGTGGGCCGGCCACGTTCCGGTGCAGCGGCTGACTCGCACCGAGTACGGAAATGCGGTTCGCGGTCTGTTGGCCGTGGACGTCAAGGTGAATGACCTCCTCCCGCCGGAAACCGAGGTCGAGGGATTCGACAATATTGCCGCCGCCCTGAGTGTCTCGCCCGCATTCCTCGACCAGTACGTCAGTGCCGCCCGCGCGGTGGCGCACATCGCCGTCGGCAGTGCAACGCCGAAGATGTCCAGCACGTTTTACTCGGGTCCGGCCGGATTGCAGGACCAGTATGTCGACGGCATGCCGCCGGGCACCCGCGGGGGCATGTCCTTCAAACACAACTTCCCGGCCGACGGCGAGTACCGCGTAAACATCCTCGACCTCGACGTCGGCCTGTATCCGCGCGCAATGGAAACGCGAAGCACTGTCGTCGTGCTAGTCGACAGCAACGAAGTGTTCCGTCAGAACATCGGCGGTGCCGACGACCTCGCCCTCATCGACCACAAGGGAGCGGACGGTCGCGCCGAGGTGATGAAGCGCTTCGCCAACATCCCGATGAAGGTGAACGCCGGCACGCACGAACTCACCGTGACGTTCATCGAACGGGCCCGTGCCGAGACGGACGAATACGTTGATGGCAGCAGCGGCGGATTCGGGGGAACTTTGCGTTTGCCGCGCATCCTCGACGGCGTGCAGGTCGTTGGCCCATTCGGAGCGACCTCCCTCTCTCGCACGGCGAGCCGCGATAGGATTTTCGTCTGTCAGCCGCAATCCTCGGCCGAGGAGCCGGATTGCGCGGAGAGGATTGCCGCCGACCTCGCCCGGAGGGCCTTCCGCCGTCCGGTGACCAATACCGACGTACGACGTCTGATGCCCTTTTACGTCGGTGCGCGCAAGGACGGCGGCAACTTCGACGCCGGGGTCACGGGCCTCGTCATGGCCATTCTGGCCAGCCCCGACTTCCTGTATCGCGGCATCGAGCCGTCTCGCACCGGCGGCGTACATCCGCTCAGCGACATCGAGTTGGCCTCCCGCCTGTCGTTCTTCCTATGGGCTCAGGGGCCGGATGAGGAACTGATCCGCGTCGCCACGTCCGGCAAGCTGAGCACGCCCGAGACGATGGCGGCCCAGGTGCGCCGCATGCTTGCCGACCCGCGGGCCTCGAGCCTGATTTCCCGGTTCGCGTTCAAGTGGCTGAACCTCGACAAGCTCGATTCGGTCGAGCCGGATCCCCGCCTCTTTCCGGGCTATTCACCGCAGCTGCGCCAGGACATGGCGACCGAGTCGGAACTGTTCATCCGGAGCGTGCTGCTCGGCGACCACAGTGTCCTGGACCTGCTGAGCTCGAATCAGACATTCCTCGACGAGCGGCTCGCGAGGCACTACGGCATCGCAGGTATCAGCGGCCCCCAGTTCCGCCAGGTTACCTTGACCGATGAGCGTCGTTTCGGCTTGCTCGGCAAGGGCGCCGTCCTGATGCGCACCTCGTACGGCGACCGCACTTCGCCCGTCCTCCGCGGTGCCTGGGTGCTCGATAAACTGATGGGGAGCCCTCCGTCCCCGCCGCCTCCCAACACGGTGATGGACCTGTCCAACCACCCTGGCGAGAAGCCGAAGACTATCCGCACGCGCCTCGAGACTCATCGCAGCAACATCACCTGCAATCAGTGTCACGGTGTCATCGATCCGCTCGGCCTGGCGTTGGAGAACTTCGACACGACGGGGCAGTGGCGCGACATCGATCCTCAGGCGCATGAGCGCATCGACGCCAACACCCGCCTCACCAGCGGGCTCACGTTGAATGGACCGGTGCAGCTGCGGCAGCTTCTCGTGAGCCGTCCGGAGCAGTTCGTCGAGGCCCTCAGCGAGAAGCTGATGCTCTACGCGCTCGGCCGGCGGCTCGAGTACCAGGACATGCCCCAGGTTCGTTCGATCGTCCGAGCCGCGAAGCAGGACGGCTATCGCATGAGTTCCCTGGTGCTGGGCATCGTCGACAGTCCGTCATTCCGCATGCAGGCGGAAGCGCCCACTGAATCGAAGCCGGTTCCCACGAAAGTGGCGGCGGTGGAGGCTCCATGAACTTTCTGACGAAGAAGCATCTGTCCCGACGCACCACGCTCAAGGGCCTGGGCGTGGCTCTTGGCCTCCCGTTACTGGATGCAATGATCCCGGCAGCGACTGCCCTCGCCCAGACCGCCGCGGCCCCCAAGCTGCGCGCCGGCTTCTTCTACCTGCCGCATGGCGCGATCATGGGGAATACGAGCTACGGAGCACAGATGGACCGCTGGAGCCCCAGCGGCGCCGGCGCCGACTTCAAGTTGAGCCCGATTCTCGAGCCGCTCGAGAAGTACAAGAAGTACATCACCTCGATCGGCAACCTCGAGAATCTGGCGAGCCTGAATTCCGTGCACGCCCTCGTTCCGGCCTGCTGGCTGAGCGGCGTTCGACCCAACACCGACGCCAGCGGTGCGAGCATGGCGACGACGATCGACCAGTTGATCGCGCAGAAGATCGGCCAGGAGACTCCGCTGCCTTCGATGGAGTTGGCCTCGGAAACGACCCTGCAGGTCGCGGCCTGCTCGGGCGGCGGGTGCTACTACAGCTCGACGCTGTCGTTCCGCAATGCCACCTCGCCGCTGCCGATGGAATACAACCCGCGCAAGGTTTTTCTCCAGCTCTTCGGCGAAGGCGACACTGCGCAGGAGCGCACCGCTATCACCCACGAAACCTCGAGCCTGCTCGATCTGATCCAGGATCGCACGAAGGCCCTGCAGGGCGAACTCGGTGCCGGTGACCGGATGATTCTCGACAACCATCTCGAGTCGGTGCGCGAGATCGAGCGCCGGGTACAGAAGAGCGCTTCCCGAGATCTGAGCAAGGTGAAGGTGCCCAAGGCTCCGGTGGGCGAGTTGGACAACTTCGACGAGCAGGTCAAGCTCATGTTCGACCTGCTGGCGCTCGCCTTTCAGACGGATGCGACCCGAGTTGCCTCCTACATCATGGTCTCGGAGGGCACGAACCGGACGTACAACCACATCGGCGTGCCCGATGCGTTCCATCCTTTGTCGCACCACGCGAACGATATGGAACGCATCAACAAGCTGACCAAGGTCCAGCGCTGGCACCTCGAGCGCTTCGCCGACTTCGTTGCCAAGATGGCCGCCACGCCCGATGGCGATGGCACACTGCTGGACCACTCGATGTTCATGTACGGGTCGAACATGAGCAACAGCGACCGCCATAACAGCTACCCGCTGCCGATCATCCTGGTCGGCGGTGCGAGTGGCGCCCTGAGGGGTAGCCAGCACATCACGCTGCCCGAGCACACGCCGATCGCGAACCTGCACCTGACCCTGCTGCAAAAGGCAGGTATCACCGTGGAGAAGTTTGGCAACTCGACCGGCGTGATCTCGCAGGCCTGACTCAGCGCCGCAGGTGCTGTATCAGCGACTCGAACGAATTCATGAAATTCGTGCAGAACGTCTTGGTGTTGGCGTCCACGAAGTTCTCGTTCGCGTCGAACAGCTTGTCCGAGGCGCCGAGGTAGGCCTCGATCTGCAGCTCCGGCATGTTCAGGAACGGCAGACACTGACGCAGGGCATGATTGGCCCCGAATCCTCCGATCGCCCCGGGTGAGTTGCTGACTACGGCCGCGGGCTTGCCGTTCCAGACGCTCTTGCCATAGGGTCGCGAACCCACGTCGATGGCGTTTTTGAGCACTCCGGACAGGCCGCGGTTGTATTCGGGCGTCACGAACAAGACGCCGTGGCACCCACGGACCCGATCGCGAAACGTCTGCCAAGGAGCCGGGGGCGGATCCACTTCGAGGTCCTGGTTGTAGAAGGGCATCTCCCCGATCGAGACGATCTCGATTTTGAGCGATGCCGGAGCCACGGAGATCAGACCGCGCGCGAGGCGCTTCGAAAAGGACTCTTTGCGCAGGCTTCCCACCAGTGCCACGACATCGAAATTGCCAGCCATGTTGCTTTCTCCCACCTATTGAAATGCCGAAATCTTGTGAGGCACATACGGCGCCTCGAGCGCGGTGATCTCTTCGGGCGTGAGCACCAACGTCAAGGATGCGACAGCGTCCGTGAGCTGGCTGGACTTCGACGCACCGATGATTGGCGCGCTAACGGGTGCTTTCTGCAGCAACCAGGCCAGCGCCACCTGGGCGCGCGGAACGCCGCGCTTGGAGGCTACTGCGCCAACAGCTTCGATGATCGCCCTGTCTGCATCGGCAGCGTGGTCATAGAGCTGGCCGGTGACATTGTCCGTCTGGTTCCTTTCCGTCGTCTCGTTCGCAGCGCGTGCGAGTCTGCCGCGCGCAAGCGGACTCCAAGGCATCACCGCAATCTTCTGATCGGCACAGAACGGCAGCATCTCGCGCTCTTCTTCGCGGTACAGGAGATTTATGTGGTTCTGCATGCTGACGAACTGAGTCCATCCGTGCGCGCGCGAGGTGTAGATCGCCTTCGCGAACTGCCACGCGTACATCGACGATGCTCCGATGTACCGGACCTTTCCCGCCTTGACGACGTCGTGCAGCGCCTCGAGGGTTTCCTCGATCGGCGTTGAGTGATCCAGGCGATGGATCTGATACAGGTCGACATAGTCGGTGCCCAAACGCCGCAGGCTGTTGTCGAGCTCGGCAAAGATCGCCTTGCGCGAGAGGCCCTCCCCGTTCGGACCGGGACGCATCCGCCCGCGCAGCTTCGTCGCCAGGACGATCTCGTCCCGTCGGGCAAAATCCTTGAGCGCGCGACCGACGATCTCTTCGGAGGTCCCATCCGAGTACACGTTGGCGGTATCGAAGAAATTGATTCCCAGCTCCAGCGCCTGCTTGATGAGGGGACGACTCTTGTCCTCGGTCAGCGTCCAAAGGTGATTGCCGCGCTCGGGGATTCCGAACGTCATGCATCCAAGGCACAGCCGCGACACATCCAGACCGGTCGAGCCGAACTTCACGTATTGCATCAGGCAGATTCTCGCGAGGGCGGAAAACCGCGAGTGTACCGCGCCGAGCGGTCTTGGCGCGGCCGGCCGGCGACGCCGCGGTAGCTGGCCGCCTACTGGGTCACTGCTGCGTAGCTCGGCCCGTTGGCCCGGTGGTTACTGCAGTAACTGGCGCAGGGCCGTCACCGCATCGCCCGACTTCAGTTTCACGAGTCGGCCATCAGCGAAGGCGCGCAGGACTTCGGGGTGCACGTAGCTCTTGCGGCAGATTGCCGGTGTGTTCCCGAGCCTGGCCGCCGCTGCGCCAATAGCTGCCTTCACCTCGCGATTCGTCGCTCGCTTGGTCTCTGGTACGGGCCGCCGGCGGAGCGCCCGCAGTACATCGAGCGTGGCGAACCACGTCCTGTAGTCCTTCGCCGTAAAGGGTCCTCCGCTCGCCTCGCGCAGATACTCGTTGACATCGTTTGACCCGATCCGATGGCGCTCGCCCGCTTCGTCGATCCATTGAAACAGTTCCTTGCCTGGGACGTCGGCGCACCGCCGGACAATACGGGCTAGTTCCGGGTCGGCGACCGTAACCTGTTGCGCCACGCCGCTCTTGCCCTTGAATTCAAACGTGATCGTGCTGCCCTGAATGTTGACGTGCCGGTCGCGTAGTGTCGTCAGGCCATATGAGCCGTTTGCTCGCGCGTATTCCTCGTTGCCTACCCGCACAAGTGTAAATTCGAGCAGCTTGACGACGGTCGCAAGAACGCGCTCACGAGGCAATCCGGGCCGGCGTAGATCGCGTGCCACACGACGACGAATGCGTCTCAGCACTGCGCCGAACTCGAGCATACGGTCGAACTTGGCGGCGTCACGGTGCTCTCGCCATCGAGTGTGATATCGATATTGCTTGCGGCCGCGAGCGTCACGACCGGTGGCCTGCAGATGGCCGCGCGAGTCCAGACAGAGCCACACATCGCGATAGGCGGGCGGCACGGCGAGGCTGCGAATGCGCGCGAGCACACCGCGATCGTTCACGCGCTTGCCGTTGGGGTATAGGTACGCGAACGCGCGGCCGCGCCGTATGCGGCGGATCCCAGGGTCGCAGTCAGTCGTAATCCGAAGGCCCCGGATGGACTCGGGCGAAGCAGCCATGCATGCGCCCGAGCAAGAAGCACGCCCATGGCTCAATTGGCAAAAGACGCCTGCGGCGCTTTTGCGGACATCAGCTCCGTTTCCGGCGGCAAAAAGCGTGGTTTTTGCCGCCTGCTCCGGGGGCTACGTGCGCTAGGGTTACGCGGCTGCGGCGGCCTGGGCCACTTGCTCCCCACCAAACGCCTGTACGAGGTCCGTGAGCAGCTTTCCAAGCTCACCGGCCATCACGGTGAACTCGATGTCGAACTGCTCCTCAGCATCCTTCTCGTTTCCTTCCACAACGGGCTCCTTGCCCATCTCGAGAAACTCGACGCGTTTGATCAGCATTTTGTCCGTGAGCACGAAGGCAATGCGCCCGCTCCAGCTCAAGCCGAGCCTGGTCGGGTATTTACCGGTCGACAGGTGCGCACGAACCTCTGCTCCATCAAGGGGATGACGCGTATATCGAATGCTCGACTTCGATTTGTCTCCGCTCTGCAGCTCAAGATCCTGCTCAATCGCGAACCGCCCGGGAGCGTCACCGTGGGTAAGCCAGGCGGCCATCGACGTGTGCGGCGTTCGCACGGTCTCGACAAACTGAACTGCGAAACTGCCGAGCGTATCGCGCAAGGTCTCCACGACCTCTTCCGCTTTTCCGGCACTGCCCGCGTCGACCACAAACCATCCGCCCGCGGGGTCAAGCCACGCCCGGGTGCTCCTGCGTCTCGTGAGGGCACGCGAGCGAAGCTCTTCGGTTATGCGCATCTTGAGCTCGCGCATCTGCCGACGCCCGACCGGGAACCCCTGACTCTCGGCCATCTCCTGCGCGCGCGTGACCGCTTCCTGACGGATGATCGAGGCCGGGAGAAGCTTCTGATTGACGCCCAGCGCAATCAGATGCTGCTGGTTCACACTGTGCACGAGACGGCCGGTACTCGAGGGCGCGACCCAGCCCTTGCTCACCATGTCGAAGGGGCCACAGGGCTGCAGCGGGCGCTTGCCGAGCTGCTCTTCCAGCTCGGCAGCCGAAAGAGTCCAATCCGCGGGCAAGCGATAGACGATGAGATTCCTGAACCACATCTGCGCACCGTCACCCCGGGAAAAAGGGCGCGCAATATACCAATCGATCTCGGCTAAAGTAAGCTCTTGAAAATCTTTGACGGCCGACTTCGCGGCGCTGGTGCGCCGCTCGGGCAAAACGCAGGAGCTCCTCGGCCGTGGCCCAACGCGCGTCTTTCGTCCTCGTTCATGGCGCGTTCCACGACTCAACAGTGTGGTCGCGTATCCTCGAACGAGTGCAGCTCGCGGGTCACCGCGCAATCGCGGTAGATCTCCCCGGCAGACCGCGTAACCCGCTTCCGATCGATCAGGTTACGCTGCAGGCACACAGAGATCAGGTCCTCGCGGTGGTGAGCGGCGAGTCAGATTCACGGATCATCCTCGTTGGGCACAGCTTCGGCGGCGTCGTCATCTCCGCGGTCGCTGAGGTCGTCCCGCAGCAGATCGACACCCTGGTCTACGTCGCCGGCTACCTCCCAAAATCAGGCCAAAGCGCGCGAAAGCTCTCCATGGATGACCTCGACAGTCTCTGGAACGACCGCAACTTCGTGATGTCTCCCGACACACGGACGGCGACGATATTGGGCGAGGACGCCATCGCACTGTTGGGTGAGGATCTGGCGCCGGCCGATCGTGAACGCCTTCCTGACATGCTCGTCCCCGAACCCCTGCTCCCCATCCGTACCCCCGTGATTCTGTCTTCCGAACGGTTCGGCCAAGTCGACAAGGTCTACATCAAGACGCTCCACGACAGAACGATCAGTCCCGCGCTGCAGGACAGGATGCTCGCACGCTCACAGGTGAGGCAGACCTTGGAGCTCGCCAGCGGACACTCACCCTACCTGAGTCAACCCGATGCGCTGACACAAATGCTGCTCACCGCAGCCGGATAAGCCGTAGTCTCAGTGTGGCGGACCCCGTACGGACCGCGGATCACTAGCACTCAGGCTAGCCGTAGCGACCGGCCACTCCCTCGGGCCGTAGTGAGGCGTCGCGGTATTTCCCTCGAATGCACCCAGATCCGGCGCTTTGCCGGTGAACCCGTCTGTAATGGTTGGCAGCTCGACGCCCACGTCGACGGCCGGCGAGCCCGGCTTGAGATGAAAATCCAGATCCTCGGGATTGTAGAAGCGCTGCGGGTCGGACTTGTCGGGAATCTTCACGTTGACGAAGGAGTCGAAGTCGACTTGTACGCTGTGCTTGTCCTGTCCCGTGGCGGCACTGAAGTCCCCCAGAGTCTTGTAGCGCCGCGTTTCGAGCTTCCCGGAATAGTCCGTCAGGGTCGCCGTCGGGGGTGAGTCCCACTCGAACGAGTATTCGGCGCCCGTGTTGGGCCGGAAGCCGTTGTAGTCCGAGGTCGAGTAGTTCGTGAACGTGCGCAGCGCAAAGACCGTAGGCGCCCAGCCATCCCCCAGAACCAGGTTATTGCGGAAATGAACGTTCGAGGCGGGACCGTAGTAACGGCCCTGACCGACGAAGGTGTTCTGGTAGACGAGCACACCTGCCGGAGTGTCCACGAACTTGAGGTACCCGCCGGTGGTCATCCCGTAGACCACGTTGCGATAGAAATAGACCGGCCCACCGAACATCGGCTGCGCGCTCAAGGCGCCGCCCGTCGCGTTGAAACAGCGATTCTCGAAGACCCGGATGTTGTGGGCTCCGCCATCGGCCTCGATGCAGTTGTCGGCCGTGTTGTAAATGTCGTTGTCGTAGATGTCGATGGAAACAGGCACCCGGTCCCGTAGCTCGTTGGGAGTCCCGTCGGGATCCCCATACGTGTCGACATCGATGCCGTCATGCCAGTTGGCGACATAGTTGTGCGCCACCACGTGACCCTGGCCGTACACCTTGACCGCGTATTCCGAGGTGATCTTCGCCGGATAGCCCGGAAACTTCGCCCACACTTCCGGCGTGAACCAGCTCTGCAGCTTCAGCGGATCGTGGCGGCCGATGAGGACGTTGTCTGCGATGTACACGTCCTTGGAGCCCGACCACCCATCCTCGACCACGCGCCCGACGTCGTAGACGCGGCTGTGCTTCAACGTGAAGCCGCTCGAGCCTGCGATCGACTTGATCCCCAGCTTGAAGGCGACACTGGTGTTGCGCACCGTGATGCCTTCGAAATAGTTGTAGTTTCCGCCCATCAGGTTGAACAGGTTGTCGCAGCCGTCACCGTCGAAGATCACTTCGCCGTCGCCTGCGGACTTGATGACGATCGGCTTGTCGGGCGTGCCGCTGCTGGTCAGGTAATAGGTCCCGTCAAACGGTGTACCGTAGGCGGAAATCGTTTTATCGAAGCCGCTGTAGACGAAGCGGTTGTCCTTGTAGAGGCCTGCGTGCACCAGGATGGTGTCGCCGGCCTGCACCCGCGGCGCCGATGAGCGCGAGTGATCCGACTGGTCGGATCCCAGGAAGTACGCGGCGTTGAGCCCGGTGAAGCCGGGCTCCTGCCGAGGTCCTTTGTAGTCAAACGGATAGACGTGATACACGCGTCCCCCGGCGGCGGGCATCGGCTCGCGCCGCGTGTGGACAGTGACGATGCGCTCGCGCTTGCCGTGGACTCCATCGGGGTCCGACAGCACAAACCGAGCCTCGTACTCCGTGTCGGCATCGAGGTTGAGGAGACTCCCCGCAAACATGTTCGGCGCGGTGTAATGGTTGAAGTGCTCCGTGCCGTCACGCGGGTTGCCGCCATTGACGACCTCGTTCTGTTCCCGAAGCAACGGCAATCCCTTGCGCCAGGCCGACTCACCTTTCTTGCGGTATGTGACTTCGACCGAGGCATTGCGATTGTCGTCGCCGGTGATGCGCCATTCGAATCCCGCGGAGCGCAGCGTCGGCGGTTCGACCCACAGATCCCCGGTAGTCGTGGCCCCCGTGGACGCTCCCTTAGCAGATGCTGCCTGAGCGGGTGCGATGAGCGCCGAAGTCATACTGGCCGCAACGACGGCAGTGGCGATGATGAGGCGGTAACGTTTGAGCATGGCAGATCCCCCTGCCGGGCAGTTTAGCGTAGCTATTCTCCCGTTCTGAATTTTGTCCACATCCGTGTCCGCAGCCGCACGTACTGTTCGCTTTTGGGGAGCTCGGGGATCAGTTTCGCGGCGCGCTCGCCCCGGGGATAGATCGTCGCGTTGCGCAGCTCGGGGCGCACCGCCGACTGCGAGGCGACGTTCGCATTCGGGAAGTGAATCGCATTGGTGTTCTCGGCGGCGACCGCGGCTTCCATCAGGAAATTGATGAACCGGTGCGCGTTGTCCGGATGGGGAGCATCCGTGGGGATGGCCGCGACGTCCATCCACATGACGGCCCCCTCCGCGGGAAGGATGAAGCCCACCTCCTCGCCGTTTCCCCCAATTCGGGTGCGCTCCTGTGCCTGCATCGCATCGCCGTTGCTCGCGATGATCAGACACAACTCTCCCGAAGCGAGGTCATCGACCAGCGACCCGGTGCTGATCTTGCGGATGGACTTGCGAACCTTCACGAGGGCGTCCTGCGCTTTCTCGAGCACCGCAGGGTCCTCGCTATTCGGGTCCTGGCCCAGCCAGGCGAGCACGCTCGGAACGAGGATGTTCGGCGACTCATACAGGCCGATCCCGCAATCGGCCAGTTTCCCGGCGGTCGCAGGATCCAGCAGGAGCGACCAGCTGTCGGGGACCTCAGTCCCCAACCGCGCGCGTACCTTGCGGATGTCGTAGGCGAGTCCCGTGATCCCCCACGTGTAAACGACCGCATGGGCGTTGTCCGGATCCTGCACGGCCAATCGAGACATGATCGAGGGGTCGAGGTTGCGCAGATTGGGCAGTCGCGTCTTGTCCAGCTTCAGGAAGACCCCCGCAGGGATCATCGAGGCCAGGTAGGCGCCCGACGGAAACACCACGTCGTACCCGGAATGTCCGGCGAGGAGTTTGGTCTCCAGCGTGTTGTTCGAATCGAACACGCTGTAGCGCACCGTGATGCCGGTCTTCTGCCGAAACTCGTTCAGCACCCGGGGTTCGAGATAGTCGAACCAGTTGTAAACGTCGACTACCGGCGCTTCGCCTGCGCCCTGCCCCTGCGGCGCGGAAGTGTGCGGCGCTCCGCACGCAACGATCGCCAGACACGCCAAAGCCACGAGCATCCGCATTCCCGGAATGATAAGGTGCGGCGAGCCCCTGGTGGGGACACTTTATTGACGCCGCCGACTGCCAAGACCTTCATTTCCGCCGAATCCCTGTTGCGCGACTCTGTGCAGCTCGGCGTCGATATCCTGCGCAGCGGCTTTCGTCCCACCTATCTGGTGGCGATCTGGCGCGGCGGAGCGCCAATCGGAATCACGGTCCAGGAAGTCCTCGAGTACCACGGGGTCCAAGCGGACCACATCTCGATCCGGACCTCCGCGTACACCGGCATCGACGCTGCGGCGAAAGTCGTCCGAGTCCATGCCATCGATTATCTCGTCTCGCGGCTGACGTACGAAGACCGGCTTCTGGTGATCGACGACGTGTTCGACTCCGGCCGCAGCCTCGAGGCCGTCATGGCAGAGCTGCACAGTCGCTGCCGCCGTAACCTGCCGGCCCAGATCCGTGTCGCGACGGTCTACTACAAGCCCGAACGCAACCGCAGCTCCATCGTTCCCGACTACTACGTTCGCTGCACCAACGACTGGCTGGTGTTTCCGCACGAGATCCAGGGGCTGACCCGCGAGGAGATCCTGGCGCACAAGCCCGTCGACCCGAGCTTCTTCGACATCTCCTAGCGGCCGGTGGCGACTTAGAGGTCCATGGCGACGACTCTCACCGACCTGACGCTCCACCGAGGCAGCGTCCTGCACTTCCTCGGCGATCCGGGCTCGGGGGTCGAGCCGGCTCCGGGTAGCTATGAATTCTTCGAGGACGGCGTGTTGGCCGTCGCTGACGGGAAGGTGGTCGAGACGGGGGTTGCCTCCGAGCTGCTGGCTCGCTATCCACGCGATGCACGAGTGATCGAGCACACCGGAAAGCTTCTGCTGCCGGGCTTCATCGATACTCACATCCACTATCCTCAGACGGACGTCATCGCCTGCGGCGGCACAGGCCTTCTCGATTGGCTGCGCGACTACACTTTTCCGGCGGAGCGCAGATTCGCGGACATCGCCCATGCCCGTGAGGTCGCGGATTTCTTCCTGGACGAGCTCATCCGCAACGGCACCACCACGGCCCTCGTCTTCTGCACCGTTCACCCCCAATCCGCACAGGCCTTCTTCGAGAGCGCGCGAGCGCGGCAACTGCGAATGATCGCCGGCAAAGTCCTCATGGACCGTCACTGTCCCGACGGCCTGCGCGACACGGCCGAAAGCGGCGAAGCACACTCGCGGGAGCTGATCGAGCAGTGGCACGGCCAGGAGCGGCTGCTATATGCCCTGACGCCGCGATTCGCCGGTACCTCCTCGACCGAGCAGCTTGCCTCCGTCGGACGGCTGGCGCGCGAGTTTCCCGACGTGTTCATCCAAACACATGCCGCCGAAAATCTGGAAGAGGTTCAGTGGATCCGGGATGTCTTTCCCGATGCGCGCAGCTACATGGACGTCTACGACCGGCACGGTCTGCTGCGTGACCGCGCAATCTACGCACATTGTATTCACGTCGATCGCGCCGACCGGGAACGAATGGCTCACGCCGGTGCCGCAGCGGCCTTCTGCCCTAGCTCGAACCTCTATCTCGGAAGCGGCCTGTTCGACATCGAGGCTGCGGATGCAGCCGGGCTGCGGTTCTCCATCGCCACTGACGTCGGCGGAGGCAACCACTTCAGCCTGCTGCAGACGATGGGAGATGCGTACAAGGTCGCGCAGCTTTCCGGCAAGCGTCTGCCTGCTCTGCGCGCGTTCTATCTCGCGACCGCAGGTGCGGCTCGCGTTCTGCGACTCGAGCACGCGATCGGCGACTTTCGCCCGGGCTCAGAGGCTGATTTCATCGTCCTCTATCCCGGCGCGACGCCCCTTCTGGCCCGGCGTTTCGGGCAGGCGCATACATTGAGCGAGAAGCTGTTGGTATTGCTCGCGCTCGCAGATCAGCGCGCTATCGCGCAGACCTGGATTCTCGGTTGCTTAGAGGCAAAATACCGCAACACCCACCCGCAGGGACCGCCGCCATGATCCGCCTCCTCGCTTGGTGCGTACTTCTGACTCTCGTGTCGATGGCGCCTGCCACAGCCGCCGAGCCCCAGAAACTCTTGATCAAGGTCGTCGTAGTGACCACGTTCGAGATAGGCAAGGACAGCGGGGACACCCCCGGAGAATTGCAGGCGTGGGTCGATCGCTTCCCACTGTCGCAGACGCTCCCATTTCCCCTCGGCAACCATCCGTTGCGATACAACCCCGACAAGCAGGTACTCGCGATCGTCACCGGTGAAGGCCCCATTCGCGCGGCCTCCTCGATCATGGCCCTGGGCCTCGATGAGCGTTTCGACCTCACGCACGCCTACTGGCTCGTCCCCGCCATCGCCGGGATCGATCCCGCGGTGGGCTCGGTCGGGTCCGCTGCCTGGGCCGAATGGGTGATCGACCGGGACCTGAACTTTGAAGTCGATGCCCGGGAGATCCCGGCCGATTGGAGCACCGGTCACGTTCCTCTGCAGCGCAAGAAGCCTTTCGAGCTCCCCGCGCCGAAGCTGGATACATTCAACGGCGTAAACGGCTACCACCTCAACCACGGCCTCGTGGATTGGGCGTATCACCTCACACGGGATATCCAGCTCGAGGACACGCCCACTCTCAAACGGATCCGGGCGGGCTATCCGCAATATCCGAATGCGCAAAAGCCTCCGTTCGTCTTGAAGGGAGACGAAACCGCCGCTGCCGATTGGTGGTTGGGCGAGAGGATGAATACGCTTGCCCAACAGTGGGTGGCCTATTGGACTCAGGGTCAGGGTGTGTCCGTTACCACTGCCATGGAAGACTGCGGAATTCTCGGGTCGCTGACTGCGCTGTCCAAGACTCGTCGCGTACAGGTCGACAGGGTGTTGGTGTTGCGAACTGGCTCGGACTTCACCGTCCCCGCCAAGGGCCAGAACGCCGCACAGTTGCTCGCGAGCGAGGCGTCGGAAGACGCGTCCCTGTCAGCCTTCATTCCCGCGCTGGAATCGGCCTACAAGGTGGGCAGTCCCGTGGTCAACGAGATCGTGTCGCACTGGTACAAGTACCGGGATCGCAGGCCGGGGCAATAGACTCACGGCTTGAGATACCGCGCGAGAGCGACCGCTGTGCCCAGAATGAGCAGCACGGCGGATGCGCCCGTCACGACCATCCAGAGCCGTGTACGCGCGTCTCCGACGCGAATTTCGGTTCGTAGATCCCCGAACCCCCTTACCATGTCCTCGCGCAACCGACCGAAGTTGCCGGCCGTCTCGACCTTGAAGTCCTGCAGAGCCTGATTCGTCCTCGCAAACTCCTTGGCCGCCTCGACCCTGAAGTCATCCACCTTCTGCCTGAAGTGCTCCATGCTCTTCCTGAATTCTCGCGACTCCTTGCGCTCATCCTCCACCGTTGCCTGCAGATGCGCGACATCCGACTCGACTCTGGCCAATCGCTCGTCTTCCGACATGGGTTTCTCCGAACTCGCCGCGTTCATGACTGCCCGTGCCAATGCTGTGCGATGCAGGCATGTTAGGTCTGTCTCGCTTCGACAGGGAGAGTCTGTTATTGGGCATTTTGCTCAATAACTCGCGGCGAGTTGACGGACGAAAGTCAACTCTCGCGTGAGCTCATTCCGTGAGAGAACGCCGCGAATCAGTCCTTCGCGGACTCCGGCTTGCCGGCGGGACCATCTTTGGCAGACTCCGGTTTGCCCGTGGGATCGTCCTTGGCGGATTCCGGTTTGCCCGCGGGATCGTCCCGCGCGGACTCGGGTTTTCCGGTCGGGTCGTCGTGCACCGATTCGGGTTTGCCACTGGGATCGTCGCGTGCCGATTCGGGCTTGCCGGTCGGATCATCGACCGCGGATTGGGGTTTCCCCTGGGAGTCAGCGGGCTTGGTGTTGGCTGGCGGCGCCTCACCGGACGGACGCACCGAGCGAGTCACTCCCGGGGCCATGGCGATGCGCTGTGCCGGCTGGGCCTGTGCAAACGCCTCGCTCGAGGGAGCCATGACACCTAGCGCGACCATCAAAGACAGCACCGGGCCGGACTGCAGGAAGGTTTTCATGACGGGACCTCCGCTCGGGATCCTTGGGAGGCTCGCAAGCATCGTGCCCGCGGTGCGGCCACCTGGCCCTACCCGCTGTTCCTAAGCGCAGTCGCTACCGCATTGATCGAGAGTTGGATCCCCTCCCTCACCCGGCCGTCGGTCTCACCCGCGCGATGGCGCTTCAGCAGCTCCACCTGCAACAGATTCAACGGCTCGATATAGGGCAACCTCAGCCGGATCGAAGCGTCCAGTGTCGGGTTCTTCTCGAGCAGCCGTGACTGACCTGTGATCGATAACAGGCTGTCGTGCGTGGCTTGCCACGCCGAGTGGATGCGGCCGAACAGTGACTCGGCCAGCGAGCGGTCCTGAACGAGCGTCGAGTAGCGCTTGGCGATGGCCATATCCGACTTCGCCAGCACCATTTCCATGTTGTCGAGCGTCGCCTGAAAGAACGGCCAGGTGGCTGCCATCTCGCGCAACAGACCTTGATCGGGGAATCGACTCAAGGCCTGCCCCACGCCATACCAGCCCGGCAACATGACTCGCGCCTGGGCCCAGCTGAACACCCAGGGGATGGCCCGCAGATCCTCGATCCGATCGGATTTCGTGCGGGACGCGGGACGCGAGCCGATCTTGAGCTCCGCGATCTCGAGCAGCGGGGTCATCTGCCGGAAGAACGTCCTGAATCCATCGGTCTCGTAGACCAGCGAGCGATAGGCTGCGAAAGCCTCACGCGAGATCGCATCCATGGCCTGCGCAAAGCGGTCGTACTCCTCCACGGACGTGCGGGCGGGTTCGAGGGAGGCCAGGATGGTTGCCGCAACGATCGCCTCGAGATTCTTCGCCGCGCTCTCCCGGGTCCCGTACTTGGCGGCGATGACCTCGCCTTGCTCGGTGATACGGATACGGCCTTGTACGGTACCTCGCGGTTGGGCGCGAATGGCGGCGAAGGACGAGCCTCCGCCACGGCCGACCGACCCGCCGCGACCGTGGAATATCTGCATGGCGGTGCCGTGATCGGCGAACACCTTGGCGAGTGCACGCGTGGCCTGATTCAGGCTCCACACGGATGTCAGGTACCCCCCGTCCTTGTTTGAATCCGAATATCCCACCATCACCTCCTGGAATCCGCGGCGCTCGGCTACGGCATGAATTTCCGGAAGTGACAGCCAGCTTTCCATGATCACGGGAGCCCGTTGGAGATCACCGATCGTCTCGAATAACGGCACCACCATGATGGCGGCATCCGCGGGAGCCGCGGGCCGATACAACCCCGCCTCCTTCAGAAGAACGTTGACCTCCAACATGTCGGAAACTCTCTCGCACTTGGAGATGATGTACGTCGTGATGCAGGCAGCCCCGTAGCGTTGGTGCGCCTGTGCAGCGGCCCGGACGATCGCCAGCTCCGACTGCGTTTCCTCGGCGTACTGGGCAAACGGACTCGCCAGCAACCGCACGCTCGCGAGCTCCCGGCGCAGAAGCGCAACCCGCGCGCTCTCATCCAACGCCAGATAGTCCTTTTCGACTCCCGCGACAGCCAGCAGGTCGGCCACCACCCGGGCGTGAACGTCGGAGTTCTGCCGCAGGTCGACCGTAGCCAGGTGAAATCCGCAGCAGTCGACGGCCCGAATCAACCGCCCGAGCGCACCGCCCGTGGCCAACAATCGCGCACCACTTTGGGCCAGCGCATGGGCGATCTCGACCAGATCCGTGCGCAACTCCTCTGGGCTGCCATACGCCTTGCCTCCCACCGTAGGGAGCCTGGCAGGCGGGTGACCCGTGATCTCCTGATAAGTCGCAGCCAACCGCGAGTAGCAGCCGGTCAGTGCCCGGCGATAGGGCTCATCGCGTCGCACGGGATTGTCATCGCCGCTCGCTTCGGCCAACTCGAGGAGCCCCTCGGTCGTCGAGGCGAGCTCCGTCGAGATCGACAGTTCCGCGCCGAGTGAATTGAGCTGCTCGAGGTAGCTGTCCAGGGCCGCTTGCGCGGCCTGGGACAAAGCAAAGCGCAGGGATTCGGCTTTGACGTTCGGATTTCCGTCGCGGTCGCCGCCGATCCAGCTCCCCAATCGCAGGAAGCTGCGCGGGCGATGTGGCAGCGTGCGCTCCCATCGCGCGTACAGCGCAGGCAGGACAGGCAGAAAGACGTCCCTCAGATAGGTCAGCGCGATCTGGACTTCATCGGCCACGTACAGGCGCTCGCGACGCAAGGGCCGGGTCTGCCACAACAGCGCAACCTGCCTGAGGATGGCCTGTTCGAGGGACTCGCCATTCGGGGTCTCGCTGCGTCCCAGGTCGCGATACCTCATCAGGTCCGCGATCCGGTTGCGGTGGTCGATCATGCTTTTACGCATGACCTCTGTCGGGTGCGCGGTGAGGACCGGCACGATGAGGGCGCTGTTCAGAAGGTTCGCGGCCTCCTCGACGTCGATCCCCTTCCCTTCGAGGCGTTCCACTGCGGCGGCGACATCCTCGCCGGAGTCGTTGAGTCCGCCCTGCCGATCCTCGGCGAGGTTCGCCAGCATCGAGAACAACATGAAGGCCCGAACGAACGCGAGAGTGTCGTCCAGACTGAGTGCATCCAGGCCCCGATCCATGGCGTCCGGCGACGCGGCGACGCCTCGGTACCGGTCTACCGAGCTCGCCCGGATGCTCTCGATACGCTCGAACAGCTTGACGCCCCCGTACGCGCGGATGACGTCGCCTAGAAGCTTGCCCATGTACCGGATGTCGGCGTTCTGGGTGATGGGTTTGCTGGCGCTCACGTCGGGGTCGCTCCATCGGGTAGGTTCACGGGCAACGCATGCAAAATCCTCGCCGGGCCGCTGTCAAGCGCGGCCTTCCGCGGCCATGGCGCGGTATGATCCGGCGCAATCCTTAACGCGAGGGGGAACGCGATGCTTCGACTCAACAGAACCCTGCTGGCCGGTGCTGCGCTGATTGCGACGGGAGCTCTCTTTGCAACGCAAACCACGGCGGCCGGGGTCACGCTCAACGGTGCTCGAGTGGGTGCCGTCGACGTGCCGGCAACGGCCAAGTTCTACGAGACGGCGTTCGGTATGCAGGAAGTGCAGCGGATCCCGATGGGAAAGGTCGCTGAGGTCATGCTGAACTTCGGTGATTCCGTGGCCACGGCCAAGGCCAATCCGAATGCCCAGGTCGTCATCACTCCCCGCGACTCCAATGACCTGAAGGACACCGTCCCGCACGTCATTTTCAACGTCACCGACATCAAGGCGACCGCGGCAGCCGTCGTCGCCGCAGGCGGCAAGATGACTCGCGAGCCGTTCGAGTTCGGCAAGACAGGCATCATGATCGGCATGGCCACCGATCCGGCGGGCAATCTCATCGAGATGCTGCAACAGCCGAAGAAGTAATCCTCAATGCTGGCCGGTGTCGAACTGGGTGGGACCCAATGCGTCTGCCTGATCGGCACCGGCCCCGACGATATCCGCGCGCAGCTCACGCTCCCGACGGGCAGCGACCCCGAAGCCACTCTGGCTCACATCGACCGGATTCTCGGCGGCTGGGAGACGCAGTACGGCCCGCTCGAGGGGCTCGGCATCGCCTCTTTCGGCCCCGTCGATCTGGCACCGAAGTCTCCTCGCTACGGCCACATCGTTTCCACGACCAAGCCGGGTTGGTCCCACACCGACGTGCTCGGGCGACTGACTCGCAATCGGCGGATCAGGGTCGGCTTCAATACCGACGTCAACGCAGCCGCTCTAGCCGAAAGGCGCTGGGGCGACGCGCGCGATCTGGACGATCTGGCGTACATCACGGTCGGAACCGGCGTCGGGGTCGGGCTGATCGTTGGCGGCCGGACGATTTTCGGCTGCAATCATACCGAGCTAGGGCATCTGCGGCCGGTGCGTGCGGCCGGTGACTCGTGGCCGGGCAGCTGCGTCTTTCACGGTGATTGTGTCGAGGGACTCGCGTCTGGGCCCGCAATTGCTGCACGTGCGGGGATCCCGGCCGCTGACGTGCCGTCGGATGATCCGCTCTGGGATTTGGTGGCCCACGCGCTCGGGCAGCTGCTGCAAGCGATCGTACTGGCAACGGCACCGAGACGCATTCTCATCGGTGGGGGTGTGCTGAATGCCCGCCCCGGGCTGCTCGTCCGCTTGCGCAGCCAGTTGCAAGCGAGCCTGAATGGCTACGTTGGCGCAGCCGAGGTCGGCGGCGAGATCGACCGTTACGTCGTCGCACCCGGATTGGGCCGCCTGGCGGGCCCCCCTCGGAGCCCTGGCGCTAGCGGCCGAAGCCTGAGGCGCAGGTACCCCAGGCCGCGATCGGCCCAGGGAACTCCCGCACGACCGGCTTACGCGGGACGCTGTCCCCCGACGGGCTTGCCGTCGACGGATACGCGCATCAGGCTGCCGCCGTTCTGGCCGTTCTTGAGCGGATGGATGACCATCTCGATCTTGTCACCGGCCTTGAGCGAACTGCGCTTCCAGCCCTGACGCGTGAGGCCGTTGGGGCTACCGCCCTCGATCGACCACTCGACGTCCTGGCCCTTGTCGTTCTTGGCCAGCACCTGCACCCAGATGTGCGGGTTGGTCCACTGCACTTCCTTGATGGTGCCGACCAGGGTGGTCTCCTTCGTCTCGTCGAACATCGCAAACGAGTGATGCGCAAAGGCTGCCCCGGTGGAACCCAGGGTCAAGAGGCCCGCGACCATCGTGGCTACTCGCAACTTCATACCGTTCATCCTCCCGTACATATCGTGCGGATCCAATAGTCTGCTGACAGAATTCCCAAAAGTCCCGTGAAAGAATCCCAAGGTGCTCTGAAATTAGGCAACAGCTGCTGAAAACGGTCAAATGCTCTCGATCCGGCCGGTACTGTCCCCGAACTTCTGCGCCGTCGGATCGAACTTATTCAGGATGCTCAGCAGCAGATTGCCGGTGGGTACCTTCCTGCTGGGGAACGGCAGGTGCCGGTCGCCCTTCAGCTGGCCCGAGGCTCCGCCGACCAGAATCGACGGCACATCATAGTGCAGGTGCTGGTTGGAGTTGCCCATGTTCGAGCCGTACAGAACCAGCGAATGATCCAGCAGCGTTCCGTCGCCTTCCTGGGTCTCGGACAGCTTCTTGATCAGATAGCCGAGCATCTGCACGTGATAGCGGTTCAATTTCGCGTAGCGGGCGATCTGACCCGGGTCTTCCGCGTGGTGCGAGCCGCCGTGGAAGCTGATGTCGGTGCCGCTCTCCGGGTAGACGCGCCCGGTCAGGTCTCGGGCATATAAAACTGTGGCAACGCGGCTGATGTCCGCTTGGAACGCGATGGTCAGCAGGTCGTACTGAATCTGGATGTGCTCGTGGAAGGACTCGGGCACGCCATACGGAATCGCCAGGTTGGGCGGCGCGTTGGTCGAGGCCTTGGCGGCGATCGCCAGCCGGCGCTCGATCTCGCGCACATCGTCGGCATACTGCTCGAGGCGAACGCGGTCGGCATGGGGCACTTCCGGCATCAGATCCTTCAGGCTGCCCGATACGGCGTCCAGAATGCTTGTCTGCCTCTCGCGCCGCTCCTTGCGCACCTCCGGCGAGCCGCCGTCTCCGAACATGCGCTCGAAGATCACCTGCGGGTTGATCTCCATCGGCAGCGGCCGGTCCGGCGCGGCCCACGAGATCGTGTTGGTGTAGACGCAGCTGTAACCCTCACCGCAATTGGTGGAGTTGGCGCCCGGGTCCTCGAGACCGATCTGGATCGAGGGTAGCAGCGACTGCGTGCCGATCTTCTGGGCGATCGCCTGGTCGAGACTGGTGCCGACCGAAATGTCCGCACCCGTGGTCTTGCGCGGCTTGACCCCCGTCAGATAGGCGGCAGCGACGAAGTGGTCGGCCCCGGTCACTCCGGGCGGATTCTCGGAGGACTGCGCCCACATGCCGCTGGTGATCACGACACTCTTGCGGTACGGCTCGAGCGGCTCGTAGCAATACGGATACTTGAAGCCCGGGTTGGTGCTCTCCGGAATCCAATAGCCGGGAGCAATGCCATGAGGTACGAACGCTCCGACAAAGCGGGTCGGGAACTTCCTGGCATCGGCGGCCCGGCTCATCGCCGGCACCATCGACTCCAGGAACGGCAGCGCCAGGGTCGTCCCCAGCCCGCGCAGGAAGGTTCGTCTCGGAAGATGTCGTCTCGTCAAAAACACTCTCAGCCTCCTCCGGCGGACGGCACACTCGCCGGCGTCGTCATCGCTGACTTCACCGGCGGAGTCGTCTTCTCAGGCTCGCCGCCCGCCGCTACGTTCATGCGGAACAGATCGCTCATCGCGACTGCCTCAATCATCCCCCGCAACCGATAATTATCCTTTGAAGCCGTTTTCAGCAGCGCGCGCATCGTGGGCATGTCGTCGTACTCCATGCCGCGACCCAAGGCGTACGTCATCAGGTTCGTCATGACATTGCGCAGGTACTGATCCTGGTGGCGCAGCAGGAAGGCGCGCACACCGGCGGGACCGTCCACCGCGGATCCGTCATACATCGTGCTCTTGGTATCGATGAGGCTGTCCATGTCCTTGAGACGGAAGTGACCGATCGCATCGAACGGTTCGAGCGCGAAGCCGATCGGATCCATCATCTTGTGGCAGCCCGCGCAGTGTGGGTCGGCGCGATGCTCCGTCATCTGCTCACGCATCGATGGAGGCTTGGAATTGCCCGCCGCATCGGGCGGTTTCGCCTTCAATGCCGGAACGTCCGCCGGCGGGTCCGGCGCCGGAACGCCGATCAGATAGCGCAGTATCCAGTTGCCGCGTTTCGTGGGCGACGTACGGTTCGGATACGAAACGGCACTCAGGATCGCACCTTTGCCGATCAGGCCCCAGCGGTCGCTGTGACTTTGATCGAGTTGTACCCTGCGGAAATAGCTGCCCTTGACTCCGGGAATGCCGTAGTGCTCGGCGAGGCGCTCGTTGAGGAACGTATAGTCCGCGGTCAGCAGGTCGATGACACTGCGGTTCTCGACCAGGACGCTCTGGAACAACAGTTCCACCTCTCGGCGGAAGGCCTGGCGGAGGTTGTCGTCGAAATCCGGGAACTGATCGACGACGGGATCGAAGGCGCTGAGGCTCCGCAGAGCCAGCCACTGACCCGCGAAATTCGTCGTCACCGCCTCCGCGCGGGGGTCGGCAAGCATCCGCTCGATCTGCTGTTTCAGGACCGCGGGCTTGCCCAGTTGGCCGGCGCTCGCGACCTTCAGCAACTCGTCATCCGGGACGCTGCTCCACAGGAAGAAGGACAACCGCGAGGCCAGATCCAGGTCGCTCACCGGGTATGCCTGCCCCGGCGCCACATTGGGGGGGGTTGCCTCGACGCGGAACAGGAACTTCGGATCCGTCAGCACGCGCTGAACCACCGCTTCGATCCCTTGATCGAAGGTGCCCTTCTGTCGCGCCTGCGCGTAGAACTTCATCAACCCTTCGGTGTCCTTCAGCGTCGCGTAGCCGCGGTAGGCGCGCCTTGAAAGCGTCGTCACGATGCTCCGAGCGCAGGAGTCTTCCTCGGCCGGACTCTTGGGATAACACGTGAATATCTGTTCACGGCTCGCCGACACCTTTGCCGGCTTCCCGTCGCTGGGCCCGTCGATGCGGACGCGTCCGATGTGGGGGTAGAAGGTAAACCCGGGAAGCCCGCCAGTCTCGATGGTGCTGCGATCGAAGGCATGGTTCATGTCCAGGCCGGGCGCCAGATTGGTCTCCTGGAAGGTGACTGCGATCTTGTGCAGGCCCGCGGTGACCGGCAGCGTCACGTCGATGGTCTTGAGCTGCCCCGAGCCTTCGTCATCGAAACGATTGCCGACTCCCAGGGCCTTGTCCCAATCGATCTTGGCCACGCGCTTGTCGTCGACGTATACGAGAAGTTGCTCGCCCCTGATCTCCCCGAACGGGCGGAAGTTGCCCATGTTGCCGAGGTTCACGGAGAACGTCTTGAGCGTGTAGTGGCCGTCGGCGGGGAATGTGTGGTTGATCTCGAGACCACCGCGGGTACCGAAGGGCAACCCATCGACGTGATAGTTCTGGGTCGTATCCTCCGCAACACGATAGGTCGTCTGCGACGGGGTGACCGCATCGCCGACGGCGATCCGGCTGATCTTCGAAGCCGCCGACAGATACGCATCCAACAACGCCGGGGAAACGGTGAGAGTGCCGGCCTGGTTGTCGAATCCGCGGCTGGCATCGTCGCTCGGGAGGAACTGACTCGAGTCGATTTCGAGATTGAACAGGTCGCGAACGGCGTTCTGATACTCGGTGCGGTTCAGGCGGTGCAACTTGGGCTCGTTCAGATCGGGCTTCGCGTGCGCGTCGACTTCCGTCTCGAGGGACGTCGCGAACGCCTGAATCGTTGCGGCATCGGGCCGGGGCTTCCCGGCGGGAGGCATCATTCCGGCGCGCAGCTTGCGCAGCATCTTCTCGGTGGTTTTCGCCTCGGAGTGGGCATCACCCGGATCGAACGCCTCGAATTCGAGCCCACCCGCGTAGTCGGTGTAGTTGTGGCAATCCATGCAGTACTTGTCCATCAGCGCGCGGCCGACCGCCGGCGTCATCGGTCCGCTGCTCTTGGCAGGATGTGCGCTCTGCGAAGCGGTCGGCGTGGTGGATGCCTGGGCCGCCGTTGCGTAAATCAACAGCACCGATCCCGCCGCGCATAAGGCGGATCCCGCAGCCCAGGTTGCCTTTGTTCGGTTAGGCGTCATTTACAGAGGTCCGTCACGCAGATGGATGCCAAGGTGCGGCCGGCAGGGGGTACCTGCAACCCTTGGGCGGTCATGAGTTTTCTCAACAGCGCGGCGGTTTCAGGGTGTGCAATGGCCGACTGCACGCCCACACGTACCAACCCGTCCGCGTAGTCGATCGCCTGCCAGCTCACCCCCGCCAGGACATGAACGCTGTCGCGGCTGCCGATATCCCGGAGGGCCATGTTGGCGCCGTGATCCACGAGCAGCTGAACGACGTCGTTGCGGCCCTTATGGGCGGCGCCCATCAGCGCCGTGCGACCGTCCAGCGTATCCTGAGCGTTCACGTCCGTCCCCAGCTGAAGGATCAGCTTGACCGCCTCCAAAGTCTGCTGCGGCGACCATTCGTAGGTAACACCCTCCACCCAGCCGATTCCGCTGGCCACCATCAGTGGCGTTACGTTGTTCGTCGTGTTGATCTTCGGGTCGGCACCGTGCTCGAGCAGGAGCTTCATGAGCACCAGGTCCCCCGATTGGGAGGCGCGCAGGAACGGGGTTGCCCCCTCCTCCATGAGCCATTGGTGCGTGAATATGGTTCGCGTCTCCGTGCTGGATCGCATGCGCAGGTTCACGTTGGCGTGCGCATCGAGGAGCTTCTTGATGAACTCCAAATGATCCATGTCAGGCTTGCGCGTCGGATAGTCGCCACCTTCGATGTTGCGGTTGTCGGTGGCAATGTAGAGCGGGGTCCAGCCACCCTCATTGGCGATGTTGGGGTCGGCGCCCTTCTGCAGCAGGTAGGCCCCGATCTCGTAGTACCGGTTCTGGGTGGCGACCAGCAGCGCGGTCCAGCCGTATTCGCTCTGCTCGTTGACCTTGGCGCCTGCTTCCACCAGCGCTTTGACGGTGTCGAGACTCCCCTGGCGCGTGGCGAACTGCAGCGGCGTCAGGCCACCAAACTGCTTCGGGCCGCGCTTGGCATAGGGGGCGGACTTCGGAAACCGGGCAAGCGCCGCCTTGGCTTCGTCGAGTTCGGTGTCGAGCTTCTTCTTTTCGGCCGCTTCACGCTGCTGGTCGGTAAGGCCGTCATTCCCATCACGGTCGGCAGCCGCGTCCTTCGCGTCCTTGGCGTCGAGATTGACCACCAGCCCGGCCAAACCCTTGCCGGTGACGAACTCCTCGATGCGCTCGCGGCTGGGCGGCGCCAGATACGGCAGACGCCCCGGCGCCACCGGTGAGGAGCGAGCGTCGATATCAGCCCCTTTGGCCACCAGGAACTTCGCTGCCTCGGCGTTGGAGTTCGCGGCTGCCCACATCAGCGCCGTCGTGCCGCGCAGCTTCTCCTTCGCATTGACCTGCGCGCCATGAGAGAGCAATTCCTTCATGACCGGAACCGAACCGGTGCGCGCCGCCATCATCAGCGGCGTCTCGCCATTCTCCAATGTCAGGTTGGCGTCCGCTCCCTTGGCGAGCAGCGCCTTCACCAACTCCACGTTGCCCGACTGGCATGCGAGCGTAAGCGGTGTGGTTCCGGTATCGGTTTTGACATCCGGCCTGGCGCCGGCCTCGAGCAACTCTTCGGTGGTGCCCGCATCACCGTGGTACGCGGCCCAGTGCAGCGCCGTGGATCCATCCGGTTGCGGACTGTTGACGTCCGCGTGCGCAGCGAGGAGCTTCTTCACGCTGGCCGCATCCTGATGCATCACCGCGTCGGCAACGTCACTTGCCGCGTATGCCACTTCACAGGCACACACCAACACCAACGCGGCACTCAGCACCAACTTCAATCTGCGACGCATGGCGCTCGACGTGGCCATTTCGATCAACTACCTCGCACCGCGGAAGTCACACCCATCAAGTAGTTGTGACACTACCACCCTCCGGCGGAAGCTTCCAGAGGGCATCTATTTCAGAATTCGAAATAATCTTTCCGGAGCCTTAACGCGACCGGTTTGCGTAGGGTTCCGAAGTCGCGAAACAGGCCCTGGGGGCCTTCAGGACGCAGCTGCGGAGGTGCCGCGAAGGGGGCCTCGAGCGGGGCCGGCGGCAATGTCAAGAATTCTGATGATGTCTGCAGAACACAGGTGTTCCGCCGACGAACAAAATGTGCCCGCGGGCCGGCCTGGTCCCCTAGGGACGCAGGACGATCTTGCCCATGAAATTCCCCGACTTCATCTGCTCCAGCGCCGCCTGGAAATCGCTCAGCGGATAGACCTTATCGATCACCGGGTGCAGGTGATGAGCCACGATGAACGCGTTCATCCGCTTGAAGTCGGCGCTGCTGCCCACGAAGACTCCCTGGGCCCTGGCGACCTTGCCGATGAGTGCCCCCGCGGGAAGGCGTCCGTCGTACCCGGAGAGCCCGCCGACGATCGCTACGGTGCCATGCACCGCAAGCGCCCGCACCGATTGCTCGAGTGTGTCCTTCCCACCGACATCGACAACAAGATCGGCGCCGTGTCCGTGCGTCAGCTCCATCGTCTTGTTGGCCCATTGCGGCGTGGTGCGATAGTTGATGCCGTCGGCCGCGCCGTACTTGCGAGCCTGCGTCAACTTTTCATCCGAGCTGCTCGTCACGATGACGTGTGCGCCGGCAGCCGATGCGAACTGAAGAGCAAACAAAGACACCCCACCAGTGCCCTGTACCAGCACGATGTCCTCCTTGCCGAACGTGCGTTGACCCGCCGTGGCCATCCACCCCGTGAGACCCGCTGTTGGAAGTGCCGCGGCTTCCTCGTATGTCAGGCCCTCAGCGACGGGCACGACAGTCGTGTCGTCGAGGACCAGGTATTCGGCCGCTACACCGTCGACGGCGGCGCCGAGCGACCCCGAAAGCTTGTCGCGATCGGGAAGGCCATCCACATAGTTCCTGAAGTAGGTGCTGCTGACGCGCATGCCGGGCCGCACGCCGGTTACATCCTTGCCAACGGCCAGCACGTCGCCCGCCGCATCCGAGCCCACTACCCTGCCGGAAAGATCCGGCCCCTGAGTCGTCTCGAGGATTTCGAGGTCACCGCGGTTCAACGACAGCGCACGGACGTGGATCAGAACCTGGTGATCTGCGATCCTCGAGACCGGTGCCTCGACCATCTTCCAGCGATAACCCGATCCGGTTTTGTCGAGCACGATCTTCCGTGTGTTCGCCGGCGGCGGTGTCGCAGCAGCGGCCGCAAGACGCGCAGGCACGTCGGCTGGCGCCGGCAAGGAAACCACGACCCAGGCCACCAGTCCCGTCAGAGCGCAGAGTTTCGATTTCATGTTGGATTCCGCCCGAACACACATTGTCAGGCGCCGGTAATACACCCTCGGACGTGCGCGGCAACCTCGCTCCGCCGCGCAATTACAACTGTCGGCCGCATACAACGGCCGCCCCACGCGTCTGACAGGGTCGCGACAGGCCATGTCGGACACGGCCCGCGGACATCTTGACACGCAGGCCGCGGGGAGTAGGATTGGGAGCGCTACCATTTTTCTGGGAGCGGTTTTGCGACAACGTTGACAGCGCTGTCGGTCCGGTCCCGGAAAGCCCTGATCGAGAGGTAACGCGGGCACAGTCGAGACGTAACGGGGCGGCAGAGGGTGCCGCCCGAATTGAGGGGGGAAATCAATGAAGAATGCAGTCTCCGGCCACCGGATCCGCCGCGCCGTGCGCGCGATCCTGGGAGGCGTATCGAGTCTCTCCTTGAGCGCCATCGCCCTGCCCGCGTTGGCGCAATCGCAACCCGCCACGCCTGCGGCCAGCAGTCAGAGCACCAGCTCCGACCAGGTCGAGGAAGTCGTCGTCACCGGCTTGCGCGCTTCGCTGCAGCAGAGCCTGGATATCAAGCGCAACTCGGACGGCATCGTGGATGCCATTTCGGCCGAGGACATCGGCAAGTTCCCGGATTCCAACATGGCGACCGCCCTGGAACGAATTCCCGGCGTGACGGTGAGCCGGGCGCAGCAGAACAACCCCAACGGCGGCATGGCCGGCGTGCAGGGATCGACCGGCAACGCTACCCAGGTCACGGTCCGCGGTTTCGGTCCCCAGTTCAACGAAACGCTCTACGACGGCCGCCAGGTACCGACCTCGACCGGCAATCGTGGTTTCGACTTCGGTTCGATCGGCTCGGATTTCGTCGGTCAGGTCGATGTCATGAAGACCCCCGACGCGGCCCTCTCGGCCGGCGCCATCGGGGCGACCATCAACATCAAGTACCCCAAGCCGCTGGACCACCCCGGCCTGCAGTTGGCGGGCTCGGTGTCGGGCACCAAGTCGACCAGCGCCTCCACGACACCCAACGGAGGCATCCTGTTCAGCGATACCTTCGCGGACGAGCGCTTCGGCATTCTCGCCGACGCCGCCTATTCCGACCTGAAGACGCGGGGCAACCACGTCGACATTCAAGGCTGGGAAGGCGGCCGCGGCGACGGCAACTCGGGATTGGCGCCGTGCCAGCTCAAGGGCGCCGGCCCCTGCGCTCATGCACCCAACGAGATGAGCACCGGCCCCAACCCGGTGAACCTCAACCCCACCACCCTCAAGGACTGGTTCATCCAGGACTATGGCGTCTACCAGGAGCACAACGAGGACAAGCGCGTCGGCGGACGGCTGGTGCTGCAGGCCAGGCCGGTGGACGGGCTCGAGCTCACCCTCGACGACAACTACTCCAAGGAAACGCTGACCCAGGTCCAACAGGGCTTCAGCTTCTGGTTCAACAATTCCGAGCTCACGGAAGTGGTCCAGGCGCCGGACGGCACGGTGACGAACTTCCTCCATCCGAACAGCGCCACCGATTTCCAGGCGGCGATCAACGGTCAGGTGGTGCGGGACAACACACTGGGATTCAATGTGAAGTGGGCTCCGACGGAGCACACCTCGTACGTGTTCGACGCCTACACGGCGAAGTCGGAGTTGAATCCGGGCGGGCAGCTCAGCCAGCTGGATGCCGACGTCGGCTATGGCAACTCCGCCGCCCTCGCCACGACGCTCGGCATCGTGGTGGACGGCAGCCACAACCTGCCTTATCCGGTGGGCTACGGGCCCAGCCAGAACGCGGCCCGTCTCCTCGACCCCACCATCATCGGCTCCCATGTGCTGGTGGAGAGCGTCAACCAGAACAAGGACACCCTCAACCAGTTCAAGCTCGAAGGCGCCTGGGCTGACGAGCAGACGAAGCTGCGGTACGGCGTGCAGTTCACGCACGACGCCCTGGAGCTGCGCCAGCTCACCGACCTGCCTTACACGTGGCAGATGTATGCCGGCTACGGTCCGGCACCGCTAGGCAGCGGCGGCGTCGCTCCGATGCCGGCAAACCTGATCTCCGGGACCTTCAGCACTGGCTCGGGCTTCATCGACGGCTGGGGAAATGGCGGCAAGCTCCCGCCGGCCCTCATGGCGGCCGACGGCAACGCGATCAAGGCCTATCTCGAGGGCCTGAACGGAGCCGGCATGAACGTGGGCAACTGCACCAATCTCACCAACGCCGTCCCATGCACTGGCAAGTACATCATGTACGAGAACCTGGGCGATCATCAGGACATCTCGGAAAGAACGATATCACCGTACGTGAGCCTCTCGAATACCACCAAAATTGCCGAGATGCCGCTGCGTATCAACCTCGGCGTACGATACGAGATCACTCACGTGGATTCGGCGGGCCTCTCCGCGCTCCCGATCGGCCAGCTCAGCGTTGTGGCCACGGACCACACTCTCTACACTTTCAACACCTCACCCCCTGTAGCTGTTGAGACCAAGAGCCAGTACCGGTACCTGCTGCCGAGCATCGACCTGAACCTGTCGATCACCGACGACGTCAAGGCACGCCTGGATGCCTCACGTACTCTGACCCGTCCGAATCTGATCGACATCACGCCGGATACCAACATCCCTGCCGGCCAGCGCGTTGGGGGACTCAATGGCACCGGCGGCAATCCGACGCTACTGCCCTTCCTGGCGGATAATTTCGACCTGGGAGTGGAGTGGTACTACGCGCGCAACTCCTACTTCTCGGCGGATGCGTTCGTGAAAGAGGTCACCAACTTCATCGTCGGAGGGACCCGGACGGCGCCCGTCAACGGGGTAACCCTGCCTGACGGCTCGCTGGCGCAGTTCGCCATCACCTCCAAGATCAACGGACCTTCGGCCGAAGTGCGCGGCCTCGAGTTCGGCGTGCAGCACCTGTTCTGGGACACCGGCTTCGGTATCTCGGCAAACGCGACGTTCGTGAGTACGAACAAGCCGTACAACCCGTACGACCTGAATACATCCAGCTTTGCCGTCACGGGGCTGGCCAACTCGTACAACATCATGCCGTTCTTCGAGAAGTACGGCTTCATGATCCGCGTCGCGATCAACCACCAGGCCGAGTTCCTGAACAACTTCGGCCAGCACCAGGCGAACTCGCAGTTCGGCGACGAACCTGTGTTCGTCAACGCCGCGACCCGCGTGGACCTGAGCACGAGCTACGACATAAACAGTCATTTCAACGTGTATTTCGAGGGTCTGAATCTCACCGACAACGTGTTCAGCACACATGGCCGGTTCAGCGAGCAGATCCTCGACGTCGTCGATACCGGTCGGACGTTCACCCTGGGCGTACACGCGAGGTTCTAGCTCATCATAGAGGCCGCCAGGGACAGGACTTGGCGGCCCCGTTTTTTCTGCGCTAGCATGCTGGCGCTGCCCGTGAGAACGCTGCGCCGTTGGTCATGACACACGCTGAACCTGCCCGGCCTTTGCAGTCCGTCGTCATCGTTGGCGGCGGAACGGCCGGGTGGCTGACAGCAGGCATCATCGCCGCGCGCCACCAGGGCCGGATCCAGGCGGGCACCTTCTCGGTGACGCTGATCGAATCGCCGACCATCAAGATCATCGGGGTCGGCGAGGGAACCTGGCCGACACTACGCACCACGCTCCAGAAGATGGGCGTGTCCGAGACCGAGTTCTTCCGTCACTGCGATGCGGCTTTCAAACAGGGAGCCCGCTTCTCGCGCTGGACGACGGGTGCCGACGATGATGGCTACTACCACCCACTGATGCTTCCGCAGGGCTTCACCCAGATCAACCTGGTGCCTCATTGGCTCAATGGCCAGGGTGCGAACTCCCCGACTTTCTGCGACTACGTCTGTTCCCAGGGCCAGCTGTGCGATCTGGGTCTCGCGCCCAAGCAGATCACCACCCCCGAATATCAGGCCGTCGCCAACTACGCCTATCACCTCGATGCGGCCAAGTTCGCGCCGTTCCTACAGAACCACTGCACCTCCAAGCTCGGGGTTCGGCACGTTCTGGCGGATGTGGCGGGCGTAACGCAGAACGAACGAGGCGATATCCAGGCGGTCGTCACGCAGCAGGCCGGTGAGATCTGCGGAGATCTGTTCGTCGATTGCACCGGATTTTCGGCCCTGCTGCTGGGCAAGACACTGGGGGTGGGATTCAAGGACTGCGGCGACGTCCTGTTCTGTGACACCGCCCTCGCCGTCCAGATCCCGTATGACACGCCGGATGCACCGATGGCTTCGCACACCCTCTCCACAGCGCAGGAAGCGGGTTGGATCTGGGATATCGGCCTGCCGGCGCGACGTGGCATCGGCTATGTCTATTCGAGCCGCCACACGACCGAAGACGCTGCACGCGCGACGCTGCAGCGCTACGTCGGCCCACGGCATCAGGAACGGGAGGCCCGCAAGATCGGTATTCGATCGGGTCATCGCGAGACGTTCTGGAAGAACAACTGCGTGGCGATCGGACTGGCCGCCGGGTTCCTGGAACCGCTCGAGTCCTCGGCGATCGTGCTGACCGAGCTGTCCGCGAAGCTGATCGCGGAGCAGATGCCAGCCAACAGGGATGTCATGGACATCGTCTCGGCCCGCTTCAACGACGTGACCCACTATCGGTGGGGCCGCATCATCGACTTCCTGAAGCTCCACTATGTATTGACCAAACGGACCGATAGCGCGTTCTGGATCGACAACGTCGATCCCGCGACCATCCCGGAGCGATTGCAGAATCTGTTGCACCTGTGGAAGTACCAGTCGCCCTGGTTCTTCGACGAGTTCGATCGCCTCGAGGAGGTATTCCCGGCTGCCAGTTACCAATACGTCCTGTATGGCATGGGCTTTCGAACGCAAGTGGATCCGCTGGACAATACGGGCACTCAGGCCAGGGCGGCCCGGCTGGTCAGCGACAACCGCACCCTGACGCGGCAGATGGTGTCGCAGTTGCCACCCAACCGCGAGCTGCTGCGCAAGATCTACGATCACGGCTTACAGCGCATCTAGTACTATCGGCGAAAAGTCGCCTGCGGCGCTTTTTGCGGACATCAGCTTCGTTTCCGGTGGCAAAAAACGTGATTTTTGCCACCTCTCGCGGCTAACAAGGCAACATCCCGTGCCAAACGTCGTCGTATTGAACAGCCAGACGCATCGAGCGCTGCGCGTAGAGGCGGGCGCCGCGGCGGCTTATGGAGACAATCAGCGCTTCGTCGCGGTGGTGATCGGCGAGTTTCCGGTGTTGGCCATCCACTACCCCATCCTGCTATCGAAAGACTCCGACACAGGCGCGTTCTACTGCGGAGCGATGCTCGGATTCGACGCTGGCGAGAATCTCTTTCTGGACGATAGCGGGACAGGCAGCGACGGGCTGGACGCCTATCGCCCCCTGAACCTGCAACGGGGCCCCTTCTATACCGCCGGTACGGACCTCGCGGTCGACCTCGATCATCCGCGGGTGGTAGCGGGAACCGGTCAGTCGCTGTTCGATCCGACGGGCGAGCCGACGCCCTACCTACAAAGCGTGATGGCGCTGATGCGCGAACTGCGCCCGGGGCAGGAGCGCACCCGAGTGTTCATCCAGACACTGCTGAGCTTGAACCTGGTTGTCTCCGTCAGCATCGACGCGCGCTTCGACGACGGCAGTCGGCGCGACGTAACCGGCCTGTACACGGTCGACCAGGAGGTTCTGCGCGCCCTGCCCGACAACACGGTCGTCGACCTGTTCCGGCGTGGCTATCTGCAGCTGATGTACCTCATGCTCGCCTCTCTGAAACACATACCGGTCCTGGCGCGGCGGAAGAATCGCCGCTTTCTGCAGGGCAGCGAGGGGCTGGGTGCTCCGCCCTCCTGAGATCGCCGACGCTCGCGAGCTGAACGCCGAGCGCTTTCTGCGCGACATCGTGCTCCCTTGTCGCCCGGTCGTGCTGCGCGGCCTGGTGAGTTCGTGGCCGCTCGTCAGCGCAGGCCGCTCCTCACCTGCGGCGCTACGCGACTACCTGTTGCAGTTTGACTGCGGGGGCCAGACGGAGGCGTTCGTCGGCGATCGCAGCATCGCGGGCAAATACTTCTATGGCGAGGGATTGAAGGGCTTCAACTTCGAGCGCCGGCGTACGCGCCTCGCAGAGGCCCTCGGCACGATGATTTCGGCGCTCGATCGGGATGAGTCCCCTTCGATGTACGTGGGGTCCCTGCCCACGGACAAATATCTCCCGGGACTCACCGCGCACAACCCGATGAACGTTCTGCCGGAAACCATCGGTTCGCGCATCTGGCTGGGACATGCCTCCAACGTTTCACCCCATTACGACGCCTTCGACAATCTCGCGTGCGTGGTGGCTGGAAGGCGGCGCTTTACGTTGTATCCGCCCGAGGCGATCGGAAAGCTCTACGTCGGTCCCCTCGACAATACGATGGCCGGACAACCGGTGAGCCTCGCCGCCTCCTCGGGCGCGAACGAAGCCGACTTCCCTCTGTTTCGCGAAGTGCGGGATCAGGCGTTACGCGCGGAGCTCGAGCCCGGCGATGCGCTCTACCTGCCCAAGCTGTGGTGGCACCAGGTGGAGTCCCTCTCCGCCTTCAACGGACTCGTCAACTATTGGTGGGACGGCTTCAGCGCCGGTCCCGATGCGCCCTACACCAGCCTGCTGCTGAGCCTGATTACGATTGCGGAGCGGCCGCTGCCGGAGCGGCTGGCCTGGAAGGCGTTCTTCGATCACTACGTCTTCCGTAGCGACGGACACCCGTTGGCCCATCTGCCCGAGAGCCAACACGGGTTGCTGGGCCCGTTGAAGCCCGACAACTACGGCAAGATCCGCGCGCGGATCATGCACCTCTTACGCGGGGGATAGCCGGTCTCTCGCCCGCCAGGGTGACGACATTGCGACCGTTGCGCTTGCTGGCATAGAGAGCCTCGTCGGCTCCTTTGACCAGCTCCCGGGCACTTTCATCCAAGGTCTGTCCTGTCATATCCAGCGAACAGACGCCCAGACTCGCGCTCACGGACACGGACCCGGCCGAGGTGTGGAAAGAGGCATCCGCGATCACTTGCCGCAGTCTCTCCGCGACGGCCATACAAGCCCCGGACGACACGTCCGGAAGAACGATCGCGAACTCTTCCCCACCGACTCGTGCGACCCAATCGTCGCCGACGCGCAGCGCGCCTGTGATCCGGCTCGCGAACTCGCGCAGGACGTCGTCCCCTGCCTGGTGCCCGTGGGAATCGTTGATGCGCTTGAAGTGATCGATGTCGGCAATCGCCAGAGTCAGCGGGCGCCGCAGGCGAATGGCCCGCTCCACTTCACGTGGAAACTGGTGTTGGAAGAATCGGCGGCTGCCGCACCGGGTCAGCTCGTCGATGGTCGACAGAATGCGGTTGTCAGTGATCGCGGTATGCAGCGAGGCAGACAGCTCGACGATACGGCGCGCGGTCGTGAGGTGAGCCCAGAACTCCTCGCCACGGCCCTCATCCGCAACCGCATCGTTGGCGCCGGCTCGGAACGCATCGGCACAGCCGCTTTTGCCGGCAGGGTCGACGAAGACGATGTGCGTCAGAACTCCCCGGGGCAACTGACGGGCAGCCCAGATCAAATCCAGCCGATCCGTAAAAAACAACGCGTGCACGCGCTGCTCGAGCTTCGCCAGGGCATCGACGTTGTCCGTAGCTTCCTCGATCTGGATGTTGGCATTTGGCAGCAGCCTGCGGAAGCGCTCGCGCGAGGACGCCGAATCCAACATCATCAGCGCGATCGGAGCGGGTGGACTGCTGTTCAGCAGAGAGGGATCGTCTGCTCGCAGCGCCCTGTCGAGCTCGGCTCTGCGGGCCAGCAGATGGCGCGCCGTCTGGCTGGCGTCACCCGCAACTTCGGTGCGGTCCGTCGAACGACGGCCACCGGGGAGACTGGCGTTGAGACCTGCGCTCGCCGCGGCGAGCAATCCATTCAAATCGTCTTTCGGCACCACGGCGCTTCACTTCCTCCGTGCGAAACGCGAGTCGCATCTGCCCGACTCGCAAGCTAACTTAATCCGCGACAGACCCGGGTAGCCGTGATGTTCGCCACACTACGACGAGTCGACTCACCCTCTCCCGATGAACGGCATCTTCGTCGCCATGATAGTCATGAACTGCACGTTTGCCTCAAGTGGCAGATTGGCCATCTGCAGCACAGCCTGGGCAACATATTTGACGTCCATCTGCGGTTCGGGCGAGCGGGGTAGACCGCCCGGTCCACCTGTACCTGAAGCGGTGCCAGCCGGCGTGCCGCGGGCTGCGGCACCCGTAGCTCCACTTGGGCGGCCCGCAGCGTCGGGACTGCGGCCAAAGTCTGTAGCGGCGTTGCCGATATCGATCTGACCGCAAGCGATGTCGAAGGCGCGGCCATCCAGGGAAGTCGACTTCGTAAGCCCCGTAATGGCGTGCTTGCTTGCAGTGTACGGAGCGGAATTCGGGCGCGGCGAGTGCGCGGAGATGGAACCGTTGTTAATGATCCGGCCACCTCGCGGTGTCTGCGCCTTCATGATGCGCATAGCTTCCTGGGTGCAGAGAAAGGCGCCGGTCAGGTTGGTGCTGATAACCGTGTTCCACTGGGCCAGGGACAGGTCTTCCATCGGCACGCCGGGCGCGTTCACCCCGGCATTGTTGAACAACACGTCCAAGCGACCGAACGCGTCGTGGACCTTCGCGAACAGCGCGTGTACGGAACCGGGATCGGTCACATCCGCAGAAAGCGAGAGCGCGTTCTTTACCGTCGCTGCGGCCAGGGAGGCCGTTTCATCCAGAGGCTCTTTGCGCCGACCGGCCAGGACGACCCGATAGCCGTCTTTCAGAAAAGCGATTGCCACGCCGCGGCCAATGCCGCTGCCGGCTCCGGTGATGAGAGCGACCTTATCAGCCATGGTGACGATGTCCCGTGAGAGCTAATTGACTGGGCGGGCGTGTCGCGTCGTCGGTTGTGGCGCGCGAAATGCGATGAACACGTTGCCGGGTGTCTGGCTCGGAAAGAGACCGTAGCCGGAGTTGACGAACACGTAACCATTCGCGGCCACGATCGACGCGTTGTCGATGGAGCCGCCCTTTCCGGGGACGCCGTTGACCGTGTCGTAGTCATGAATGGTGTCGTACTGAAACAGGAGCTTTCCAGTCGACGCGTCGAAGGCTCGCAGGAATCCGTCGAGGCTGCCGACTACGACTGCACCGTCGATGACCGTCGGGGCCCCCGAAAGGCCCAGGCCCTCCGCGCAGTTCCTGACCCGCTTGGCCCGCTCGCCGGTGCAGTCAGATTGAGGCAAGAACGACCACTCGAGCTTGCCGGTCGCGATGTTGACTGCGTGCAACCCTGCAACCTCGCCAGGTCCCGGTTTGCCGTTGGCGCCGGGCAATACGCTCACAGGGGCAAAGACCCGCTGGCCGTCGCTCGCGATGCCCCAGTGGATGCCACCAACGATCGAGCCCGGCCCGAAGTTGCGGCTCCACACCACCTTGCCGCTATCGGGGTCCAGCGCCCACAGGGTGCTGGATTTCTGTCCGGCAAGGACCAGGT
Source organism: Steroidobacteraceae bacterium (assembly GCA_036499585.1). Lineage (GTDB taxonomy): Bacteria > Pseudomonadota > Gammaproteobacteria > Steroidobacterales > Steroidobacteraceae > 13-2-20CM-66-19. Next base: position 55,381 of record DASYDM010000044.1, on the reverse strand, counting down.
CACGCGCGCCGGGCACGAAGATCGTCGAGGCTCCGAAGTCGGCGTCGAGCATCACGCTCTGCTTCGGGCAATTGAGCCCGTTGCGCCGATTCAGGCACCCGGTCAGAAAGATGTCATTGGCCGTGGTCTGGTGGTGCCAGCGGATCTTCCCGGTGGCCATCTCGATCGCGAGGATCGCATCCGTCGTCGGCTCGGCGGGTTCCGAAGTGGCTTCACCCGTGCCGACATACATCAGCCCTCGTTTGAGATCCAGCGAGGGCGAGTTCCAGATCGGTGCCCCCGAGGGACCCCACAACTGTTTGCCGTCACCGCGGTCGCGGACCGGCTTTGCATCCGCCATCGTTTGCGCGGACCAGATGATCTTCCCCGTGAGCGCATCGAGCGCAAATACCGCCCCATGGGTCTTGCAACACTCGTGGTTCTCGTCGGCACCGAAATTGATCTCTGAGGCCGACAGCGGCACGTACACCCGATCCTTGTACAGCACGGGCGTGCCGGTGCCGTTCGACAAGGACGTCAGACGGACGGACTGATGCCAGATCTCCTTGCCCGTGGTCGCGTCGATCATGTGCACCAGCGGTGCGATGTCGCCGAAGATCAGGACCTTGCGATGCGAGCCGGGAAGCTCGCCATAAGCCGCTCCCGTGCGCAACGGGATGTCGTTCTTGTAGACCCATTTGAAGCAAGGCCGTGGCCGGGAGACATCGATTGCGTACAGCTGGCCGAAGTCCGATACCGGCAGGAACACCGTGGAGCCCACGACCGCCGCCTGCGCCCGCATGGCAGTCGCTTGCGGAAAGGCCAGCGCCCACGCGAACTGCAGGCCGGCGAAATCTGCCGTCGAGAGCCCCGCCTGCTGGCGCGTGAGCCGTCGCGTGTTGTGATTGTCAAAACCGAATGAGGCTACCGATGGCGGCGCTGTCAGATTCACTTGGCGGCTGTCGCACATCATCTTCGCCACCCAGGCGTCGTCCGTGGCGGCGCGGCCGACCAGAAAGTCGATCAGCGAGGCGCGGTCGGCAACCGATAGCGAGGCGCCCTGCGGCTGCATCTTGCCTTCGGTCAGGGCGAAGTGAATCGTGCCGTAGCGCATGCCCTTCAGGGCCTGAAAGCTCGGCGCTCGGGTTTCACCAGGATGGTCGTGGCACTGGGCGCACGCGCGGTCGTATACCGCCTTACCGGGCGAGGAGCCGGTGGCGGCGGCCGCGGCGGCTTGCGCTCCACCGGCGGCGGGAGCGGCTCCCTGGCCCGCTGCAGGCCCCGCCATCACTACCCACAGCAGTCCCGCAGCACACAGCAGAGCCCGCACAGCGGCGGGCCCGGCATTCGTCCTCACATCTGATGCGTATCGATGCAGACGTTTTCCTTGATGTTCATGCCCGGCTGCTTCTTCAGTGTGAACGAGGTGCTCCACGGCTTGGAGTAGAACTCCGGATCGGTGATGTTGATGGCGCCCTGGATCGTATCAGGCGCAGACAGGGTGTATCGCTCCTGGATCTTCAGCATTTCACCGTGCGGCAAGCCCGAGTAGTCCAGCCAGGTTTTGTCGTTGAAGCCGATGCTGTCGATGACCAGTGTCTTGCCGTCCAGGTGTGCGGTCGGAAAACCCAGCCAATCCCCATCCGGGTCCTCGGGCAGCTTCGCGTCCCAATAGATGATCCGGTAGGTGTGATTGACCTCGTGCACGAAACTGATGTTTCGAACCGTTTGCAGGATCAGGAATGGGTGGTCCGCGTAGAGCAGGCGTGGCATGCCATGCATCAGGCAGTCACTGAGCGGGTCGACCTTCTTGTCGCCGGACTTCAGCAGCTTCTGCCGATTCTCATACTCCTTCTTGCCTGCATCGTTCAGCGGGGGCTCCTTGCCGTCGCGGGTCATCAGGTGGGTGATGTGCTTGGGCATCATCCACTTGCCGGTGAAGTTCGTAGTGCCGGCCGGCGGCTGTTCGAAGACCGGAGCATCACCGCCCTTGGCCGGCGTATCCGCCGCCGCAGCGGAACCCGCAACCGCGGCCAATACCAAGGCCGGCAGCGCACCAGCGAGCAGGGAGACAGTGCGTATCGACTTGATCATTTGGCCACCGTAACGCCGTTCTCCGGCGCGTTGCGATTGTTTTCTTCACACGAGTATTCGGAGATCTGGATGTCACCGCGCCACGGGAACAGGCGCTCGGCGGTCCACGGCTTGGTGAAGTGCTCTGGATCCTCGATCGTGATCAGATTGCGAAGCTCGACGCCACCATACTGATTGGTGAACTTGGTGATGTGCTCCGTCACCTTGAGCTGCAGGCCATGCGACAGCGACTCCTCGTCGATCTGGGTACGGTCGTTGAAGTGGTCGGTCACGACGACCAGGGTGTTGCCTTCCCAATGCCCGACCGAATACCCGAGAAACGACCGCGCGGTATTCGCCGGCACGGGTTTGCCGTCCGTGTGGATGTAGCGCACGTTGTGGGCTACTTCGTGAAGCTCGGTGATAAGGCCCGGCGAATAGATGTACTCGATCGGATAGGGAGAGGCGATCAGACGCGGGATGCCGTGCGGAAAGCACCGCGTCGGCGCATCAGCGATCGGTGTCCCTGCCTTCTCCATGTCGAGGTGATGTTGACGACTGGCCGCCTCCAGCGCGGTCATCGGCAACAACTTCGCCGACTCGGCAGGTGGCATGCGCTTCTCGGTCATCGGACGAAAAGTGCGGTCATAGCCGCGCGTCCACCAGACACCCGAGAAATCACGCGGATCAGACGGAGCAGGATTCTTGTTCCAGTCCTCCGCGTTCTTTTTATCCCGCGCCGCGATCTGCTCGGGGGTTGGCCCCGCACGCCGCGCTGGTGCAGCCTTCTCTTCCTGAGCCGGAACCGCAGCTACGATTCCGAGCAGGCAGCCTGCCGCCAGGCAGCCCGCGATCAGCCGTTTGGTCATGCGCCCCTCCGCAACCGTCAGCCTAGTGAAGCCGAAAACCTTAGCGCGATGGGTTCCCTTGCGACGAACCTTATCTGAATCCGACCACCAAGTGGTTGTTCCACTACCACCTAGTAGATAGTGCGTTTCGGAAATACAGGTCGAAAGGCCCGTCTCTCCGAAGGAAGGGATAGCGCGAATCGCGTTGCAGGAGGCGCCAATGCCGCGGTCACTGGCAGAATCGAGTCGAGAGTCGGGTGCGAGGATTCACGCAGAACGAGAAGGTTCGAAGGCGTCGTCGTGACGCAGCTGCCGACAGCTGCATCGCGGAGTCCCGAGAGTGTGTTGGGTTGCAGGGGGGGCATCCGTGTCCATGACGATGGCCGGCGTGTGTCGCCACCGGCCACCGTCTTCCCTCCAGGCGCGCTATCAGCTCACTTCGCGCTCTTCTTATGCTCCTCACGCCTCCAGGTGAAGTACTTGTCCAACGCCTGCAGCTTGTCTACGTTCGGTACCGGAACGCTTGCCGGTTGGGTCGCCAGGTGCATGACCTGTTGGTTCTGCGCCGTGAGCGCGGGCCACTGCGGCAACCCTGTGCCGTTCGGATCGCCCGTGCGGGTGAAGTTGACCCAGTAGCTGCTGATCAGCTCTGAAGCTGCTTTCTGTTCCGGTGAGACGGATCCCGTGACTCCCGACGGTCCTTGGCCGCGGCCGCCGAGTGTCCGGAACACGAAGCCGATTTCCGCTCCATGTCCAGACCCGTTGGGCGTCTGCGGGGTCGGGAAATCGAAGTAGTACACGTAAGCCTTTCCTTGTCCTTTCTGCGACTGCAGGCGAGCCCAGGTCCAGGTAGACCACGCGAACGTCGAGTCCCGCATGATGTCCTGCGACGACTTCAACGCTTGGGCGGCGTTCCCGTGCGGATAGGCGGCCAACACGACATTCGCCCGATCCCCGTAGCCGCCACGGATCTCCTTCTCGAACTGCGCCGGTTGCGCCGGACCTCGCACGAAGGTTCCACCCTCATCGGAGTTGGTTCCGACCAGGATCGGCGTGTCGTTGAACTGCCCCGCCTCGTAAAGCTCGTATTGATCCCCGAGCAGGACGTCCCCATCGAACGTGGGCCAGAAGCCACCTTGCAATCCCGGGCCGAGCGCCTTCTGGATCGCATCCGCGCTCAAACCACGCGCGGCCTTGATGTCATGGGCGCCGAGCTTGGCCAGAAACTCCTTTCCGGCGGCTTCCGCGTCCTCGAGCGAGGCGACGTTCTCGCCTGCCTCACCGGCGACACGCGCCGGACCGAAGCTGCCACCGCTTTCGGAAATTGCGCGTTGGAACAATCCCTTCGCTGCCGGGGAAGCGCTGAGCATGCTGACGGCGATGCCACCCGCGGACTCCCCGAAGATCGTGACTCGCGAAGGATCACCGCCGAACCTCGCGATGTTGGCCTTCACCCACTGCAGCCCTGCCATCATGTCGCGCAGGCCGTAGTTGCCCGAGCTCTTGCCGGTCTCTTTCGTCAGCTCGGGATGCGCCAGAAAACCGAATACGCCGAGCCGGTACGCCACACTCACCAGCACCACGCCCTTCTGCGCGAGCCGGGTGCCGTCGTAGGCCGGAATGCTGGTCATTCCCCCTACGAAGCCGCCGCCGTAGATCCAAACCATGACGGGGAGCTTCTGCGTCGGTGACTTCGCGGGCGTCCAGACGTTCAGATACAGACAGTCTTCGCCGATCGGCGCCGGAGACTCAAAGAGTTTCGCGAAGTTGGCGTCCTGCATGCAGCTCGCGCCGAAGGTGTCGGCCTTCTTCACACCGGTCCACGGCACCACTGCCTGCGGGGCCTTCCAGCGCAGCGCGCCAACGGGGGGCGCTGCAAACGGAATCCCTTTGAAGGAGACGACCTGGTCGGCGGCCACTCCCTCGAGCGTTCCGCCGGTCACCGCAACGGTTTTGATTTGGGCGACGGCCACGTGAGCCGTCAGGAATACACTGACAGCGAGAGTCGCCGCCGCGAAGCGATGCCCCATGTTGCCCCCCTCGTCGAAATCGATTGCAGTAAAGCACATCGTCGGGCGCGAGTCAGGAGGAACGGGAACTACCAGACAGCTAGGGCGGTGGCCTCCGCGCCCGACGCCGAGCCAGCCACAACTGTCGACTCGATGCGAGCGCCAGTGCGAGCAACACCCTCAGGTCGATCGCTCCACCGCCGCCACCACCAGTGCTTCCAGTGACCGTGACCCCGCTTCCGCCGGATGGGGCGCCCGCGCCCCCTCCCGAGGCACCTGCAGCCGATACAGTCACCGTTGCGGTGGCGGACGAAGAAACCTGCGTGTCATCCGACGGGTTTCCAGCGAAACACCTCAGGACGTACTGGTATGTTCCGGTTGCGCCCTCGGTCAACACCGTACTGGTCTGGTTGAGATAGTCCAACTGGGCATTCCAGGGAGTGCCGGCGGTGGGTGACCCTGGCCCCAGTAACGATTCGCAACGCGTGGCGTTGGATACGCTCCAACTCAATTTCTCAGGGGTGCCCAGGGTCACCTGCTCCGGAGCGGCCGATAGCGTTATGGTCGGCAACTGCGGCAGCCACGGAACGAACGCGGCACCGTATCCCTGCACCCCGTTCAGGCTGCAGTCCAACTGATACCCGACCTGTCCCGGTTTGGACTCCGACACCACGAACGAACCGCTGGAAGGCTGCGGTCCCGTCCATCCATCACCCGGGACGCCTCCTGCCGCCGTGCAAGTCGCGCCTGCGAGGGTTGTCCACGTGAAGCTGACCGACGCACCCACTGTGGGACTGAGATTCTGGTCCCACGAAAAACTCGGATTCGGAATCGGACGCTGCCAGTAGAGGCCGGTTTGAGCCTCCACCGCTTGCGCGCCTGTTCCACACACTATCGTATAGGTGACGTCAGCCGTTCCGGCGCTGCTCACGTTGATAGTGCCTGAGTTGGGCTGAGGGCCTCCCCACCCGTCAACGCCGTTGCCACCGTACAGCGTGCACGGACCGACCTGAGAGTTCCAGCTGATGGGTGTCGTGTAACCTAGATTTCCATAGCCTGCGCCCGGGGCCGTCAGCGTCAGCACCGTGCCACCAGGATTGGCAAACGCGATTGACGCTTGCGTGCTGGCGGTTCGGCCCACTCCGCACGTGACACTGTAGGTGTAGGTGCCCGGAGTCTGTTCTGTGATGTTGAAGAATCGCAGGGAGGTGATCGTTCCTGCCCAGCCGTCGCCCGGTCCGCCGCCTGTCATCGTGCACGGCAGGACGTTGGTCAGCACATCCAAGCTCGCTTGTCCTTGCCCGATGATCATCGGCACAGTCGGCTGTGCTACGAGCCGGACATTGGGGGTCGGTTGCGTCCAGATGATCTGCGCGGTGGACTGCGCCTGATCCGCTCCCGAACCGCAGGTCGCCGTGTAGGTGTACGTACCGGCGATCGATCGAATATCCGACGCCGTGCCCGTTGCGGGACCACCGCTGAAGACCGTGCCGGCCACAGGCCCGACGTAGCTGACCGAACAAGGCTGAACGTTGGCGACATAGCTCAGATTCGGCGGACCGGAGCCCGCTCCCGCCATCGACTGCGACGTTGTCGGATTGGCCGTCAGCGTCACGCTTGCGGGCGCCGCAGTGAACGTCAGCGTCACGCTTGCCCTTGCGGCAATCGATCCCGACGGCTGACATGTCAATGTGTAGGTGTACGTCCCCGGGGCATTGGTACTGACGGAGACCAGATCTGCGGAATCACTCGAACTGGCCCAACCGTCGCCGGCGGCTCCGCCCGAGGCCGTGCAAGGTAGCGTGCCCGACCTGTACAACTGGAACGTCTGACCAATGCGCAGAGTCGAGGGTCCACCCCAAAGCTGCACATTGGCAATAGGCTGAATGAACGGAATCGTTGTCCCTTGCGTAACCGGAACGCCGTTGTGAGTGCAAGTCAGAAGATAGTCGTAAGATCCGGGCACGGTCCGCGTGATTTGCAACGAGCCAATCAAGGGTTGCGGGCCGCTCCATCCATCTCCCGAGGAGCCGCCGGAGGCCGTGCAACTCTCAACGTTTCCAGCAACCCAGGAAAGGGTGGCCGTCTGTCCGACATAGAGAAACGACGGTGTAAAGGTGATCGAGATCGCGGACGCACCGACGGCCCAGACGACCGTCGCGCTGGCGCTGCCTTGCGGTCCCGTGCCGGAACAGGTGATTCCGTAGGTGACGCTAGCCGCGGCCGCCTCTCCCACCTGCTTCACCCCACTGGCCGCTAACGACCCCATCCAGCCGTCACCGTTGATACCACCGGTAGCCGTGCACGATTGGCCGGTGGAACTCCAAGAGAGTTGGATTTTGGATCCGGTGGATGCCGTAGTGGCTGAAGCCTGGAATACGACCTGCGTCGGTGCCAGAGAACCCTCGAGAGACCTGGCGCCGGTCTCCTGAGGGTCCAGGATGGACGCCAGCGTTCTGGAGCCCGTTGTGCTGGTCGTATCTGCCGTGGATGTCCACACAGCCGACAACGCGTTGAACTTCGCCTCCGCATTGGCCGGGGTCGCTGTCGGAGGGGGCGATACGGGACAGCTGTTGTTTCCGAGCGAGAGCGTTCCGACCAGTCGGCCCGAGGAAGTAAAGAGCCCACTGCCAGAAGCCCCTTCGTCGATCGTACCGAGTGAGTTGATGACATCGATAAAGTTCGTATCGAACGACACATTCAACGACGACGCCGGTGCAGTCTCGGAAGCAGCTGGGCCGCCCCAGGCGACGTATTGTTTGGTGTCGGACTGCGCGTGGTGCACAGTGAAGCCATCGGTAATCGGGGAGCCGGACGCATCCCAGCCGGAGAAGTACGCATCACCCGGTGGAGCACCGGTGAGCTTGATCAACCAGACATCCTGCTGCTCGAACAGGGTGGCCTGACCCGCTCCCGGCACATGCCCGGAGGAAAAAATCGACTCAACCGCCTGCCCGCACGGCGTCGTGGCGTCGTAATAGACGGTGACCGCAGAGGCGGAGCTGGGGCTGCCACCCCCGAAGTGGCCGTTCTGGCAGTGCCTCGCCGTCAAAACGTAAGGCGCGCCATCGTTGGGCACATCGTTGACCAGCACGCCGGTACACTGAAATTGATTGCCGACCAGGACGACCACGGTCGCCTGACCGCTGTTGTCGATCCCCGTGCCGAGGTGGCATTCATAGTTTTCCACACAGCTGCCGGAGAGGGTTTGCAGCTTCGCCCGCGCACGGGCGTACCGAGGATGGTCAGTGGTTCCCGCGCCCATCGCGCGATATCCGGCCTGAAATGCCGCGATCTCGAGGAGAGCGCCTTGGTGCTGTGCATGATCGACGGTGAGCTGCAGAGTCAGCGAGTCGCCCTTTACGAGCCTGCTCCACAACTGCGTCCCCCGGATGTCGGCGGGTAAGTACCGGTAGCTCGTCCCTCCACCACTGAGTGTCAGGACCGCACTCGACGGCAAGGCGATGTCCGAAGCATGGAATGAGAGCGTGACGGCTGTCGGGAGCTGGATGGTCAGGCTCCACATGTCACGCGTGCCCTGACTCGTCCAGGTTCCCTGACGTGTCAACGAAACCTGGTGAGGCACTTCGACCGCGAACTGCTCTCGCACGCCGGCCGCGCGATCGATCAGAGGGCCCAGATCTATGTTGACGTCATCGACGGGAGTCGCAGCGGCTGCGTTCGCTCCCACCGCCGCCGACAACAAAGTGAGAACGGCAAGGAAAGCCCCCATCCACCGGGGCGGGTGACGCGCGATCATCGTGAAGACGCCTTCGACCGCTACAGCTCGCGGTACTTCTTATGTCCAATCAACTCCCTCGGGTGCATCCGCTCCCGCGTGGAGATGGTAGCACTCAATACCAGACTGGAACGACTGCCGTGATGTGTGGCGTCGATTGCGGCGGCCACGGTGCGATCTGAGGATTCTCGACGGTCGCGCCCAAACTGCGTAAGAAATCGGCAATGTCCTGGCGAGGATCCGGGCGCTGCTGCAGGAAGCCCACCCGTTCGCGGCCCATCGCATAGTCGAGCGGGGTCAGACCGTCCGCGTCGCGGGCATTGACGTCACAGCCCCACTCGACGAGCTGTTGCATCACTGTCTTGTAACGACGAACGGTGGCGACATGTAGAGCGGTTTGATCGCGAACGCGAGCTTCGTTGAGACTCAGTGAGTGAATCAGATGAAGCGCCGTCACACTACGGACCACTGCGTTCTTCGGATCCGCACCGGCTGCCTTCAGAAGACGAATGGCCGCCAGAGAGTCTTCCTCTTCCTTGGCCGCCGCACGAGTACTGGAAGGCATGATGGCCGCAAGGAAAGGCGTGGTTCCATCGGCAAGCGAGAGCTCGATCAGCGCTCCATGGTCGATCAGGAGTTGCATGACCTCGAGATCGGCACCGACTGAGGCTCGTAACAGGGGAGTCGCGCCGATGTTGTGCAAGCGCTTGTCTTCCCGACCTCCGGCCGCCCCGACGGGCCGTGCAGGCAACGGGAGCTTCAGCTGAGCGTTGATGTTGGCGCCCTTCGCCAACAGGAGATGAATGAGATCCATCGCGGTCGTGGCATCGGTGGACGGCACATCGATCCGCGCCCCCAACGGAACTGTGCGCATGTCCACGGCGGCGTACAGCGGAGTCTCGCCGTAGAAGTCCCAAAGCTGGATGTTCGCGCCAGCATTGATCAGGAACTTCGCGGTATCGAACTGCATATTCATGATCGCCAACACCACAGGCGTGGTGCCGTGCGGATCTGGCAAGTCAATGTCGGCATGTCCCGCGAGCAGGTCCTTCGCGCACGCGAGACAACCCTCGCGCGCGGCGAAGAGCAGCGGAGTGAGGCCGCCCCAGTTCATATCCTTCTCACGGGGCTCGGAAGTCACCTTGCGGTCCCAATTGCGCACGGTGCCCCGCGCATCAACCTCCGCCCCATGCTTCACGAGGAAGCGAACCATCTCGGGCTGCTTCTGAGCGGCCGCCCACATGAGCGCGGTCTGACCGCTCCACTGTTCACGCGCATTGACGTGAGCACCAGCTTTGACCAGCAGGTTCGCCGCCTCGACATTGCCGGTGCGGGCCACGGCCATCAGGGCCGTCTGACCTTCAGCGTTTGGCGAGTCCGGGTTCGCGTGTGCGTTGAGGAGCAGACGGATGATCTCGGTGCTGCCGCCCTCGGCGGCTACCGACATGGCTGTCGCACCGTAATTGTTGGCCACGGAGACATCCGCGCCCGCGCGAATCAGTCGCTTGACCTCTGTTACGTCGCCTCGGTAGACGGCCCATTGCAGCGCGGTGCTGCCATCGGGGAGGCGTGCGTCGACCTTTGCACCGCGCTCGACGGTCTGCATCGCTTCATCAGGGACGAAGGAGGTTGACCCACCGGCCGCAGCGGCCGAAGGAGCCACCGCCAACGCCAGGACCCAAGACACGAGCAGGCCGAGCGCCGTCGCGCGAACCGTCCCGCCGGGGGCCCCTTGGTGACTCGAAGCGGGCGTCATGGCATCTCAAACTTCGGCAAACGACCCGGTGCTGTCCCCGAGTGTCTGCACCGGCACTCCGGCCCGCTGTAGCATGGTCACAAGGAGGTTCGCGTGTGGAGTGTCCTGCGGGTAATGCAAGTGCTGGCCACCCTTGATCGTGCCGCCGCCCTTACCCAGCACCACGGACGGCAGTGGATCATTGTTGTGCAGATCGCTATTGCTCATGGCGCTACCGAACAGAATGACCGCTTGGTCGAGCACCGTACCGCTACCTTCCTTCATCCCGCTCAGGCGCTTGACGAACTTTGCGAAGCGCTCCGTGTGATAGCGCTGGATAGCGGTCAGCCTCGTGAGCTTGACGGGGTCGTTCTGGTGGTGCGACAGCGGATGGAACGCATCCGAGATGCCGATCTGATTGTAGGTGCGCATGCTGACTTCCTTCGCAATCATGAAGGAGGCAATCCGGGTCTGGTCGGTCTGCCACGCCAGCGCGATCATCTCGAACTGGGTATCCAACAGCTCGGTGAAGTCCTCCGGGACACCTAAGGGTGCATTCGGCAGGTTCGAGAGCGATTGGGTGTTGGCCGCCATTTTCTGGACGCGGCGCTCGACTTCACGGATCGAATCCAGATAGTCGCTCACCGCAGCCTTGTCGGCCCCACCGAGCTTGCGCTGCAGGCTCGCCGAAGACTGAGAGACGTAGTCGAGTACGGAACCGCTGTCTTCAAGCAGTGCGACACGCTCCGTGGAAGTGTCGCCCTGACCGAACATCTGATAGAAAACCTTGCGCGGGTTGGTTTCCATCGGCAGGGACTGCGTCGGGGTCCGAAAGGCCACCGTATCCCCGAATCCGCAGCTCGCCACGCCGGCCGCGCAGGCGGAGCCGCCGCCCTCACCTGCAATCTCCAACGACGGCAGCGCGGTGTCCTGACCGATATGGCGGGCTGCCAACTGGTCCGCCGTGACGCCGCGGTCACCGGAGCTTTCACGACCCTTGGGTCCCACGCAACTCAGCCAGGTGCCGGCCATGATGCCGTGCGGATCGGAGCTCTCGCCCCCTTTGTTGCGCAGGCCGCTCACCACCGTGAGATACGGCTTGTAGGGCTCGAGGGGCTTCAAAATCGGAGAGAGCTCGAAGTCCGTCCCCGTCTGCTTCGGCACCCAGTTGGCCATCACGACCCCGTGCGGGAAATAGATGAATCCCATGCGCACTTTGGGTTTCGTGGCAGTCTGGGCCCACGCCGTTGCCGCCGGCATCATGGCATCGAGCAGCGGCAGCGCAATGGCAACACCGGTTCCCTTGAGAACCGTACGCCGGGACAGACTCTTGCGTGTGACGAACATGGTGACTACCTCGCCGCCTGCAACGGCTTGGGTGCAACGGGATGAGCCGGAGTGGTCTTCTGGAATTCGTCGCTCGCGACGATCTGGTCGACGAGACCCACGAAGCGATAGTCGTCCTTGGCGACACGCCGTGTGATGTCACGCACCGTCGGCATGTCGGAGAACTCGAGCGGCCGCCCCAGAGCGTAGGTCATCAGCTTGACGGTCATCGTTTGCACGAACTGCTCCGGGTGCGCCAGGAGCGCGCGGCGCAAATCGTCCGGACCCTTGAGCATCGTGCCATCCGGAAGCTTCCCCGAGGAGTCGATGATGCCGCGCGTCTGGCGATCCAACGAGCGGTACTGGCCGACGGCGTCGAAGTTCTCGAGCGCGAAGCCCAGCGGATCCATGATTCCGTGGCAGGCGAAGCAGTTGGAGCGCTTGCTGTGGTCGCCCATCTGCTCGCGGATCGTGCGAGGCTTCTTGCCAGGTCCCTCCTCCTTCAGGTTCCCCACGTTCGGCGGCGGCGTGCCCGGAGGCGTTCCGGTGATGCGCTCGAGGATCCAGGCGCCACGCAACACGGGTGCCGTGCGATTCGGGTACGAAGTCAGCATCAGGATGGCGCCCTTGCCCAACAGACCACGCCGCGCCGACTCGGTCAGGGTCACGGGCCGGAACTGATCGCCCTTCACGGACTGAATGCCGTAGTGCAAGGCCAGGCGTTCGTTGACGAAGGTGCGATCCGAGGACAACAGATCCAGCACGCTGGAATTGCTGCGGAAGATGTCGTCGATGAACAGCCGCAACTCCTGACGGAACGCGTTGCGCATGTCCGACAGGCCCGAGGCATAGGGGAACAGGCGCGGATCGGGCGCGATCTCATCCAGGCGCGCGACGTTCAGCCATTCGAAGGCGAAGTTATTGACGAGCGCAATCGACCGTGGGTTCGCCAACATGCGCCGGACCTGACCTTCCAACACGTCGTGGTCATGAAGGTGGCCGTTACGGGCGACGTCCAACAACTCATCGTCTGGAATGCTGCTCCACAGGAAAAACGAGAGACGCGAGGCCAACTCGAGGTCCGTAAGGGGCCGCGGCGCGACGTCGCTGGCGGCCGTACTGGTCGCGACAGCGGTGGCGGTCACAGCGGCGGTTGCTGTGGCGGCGGCGGGCACTGGCTGGCCCAGACTGATGCGATACAGGAAGTTGGGACTCGCGAGAATGCCGGTCAGTACCCTGCGGATACCCAGCTCGAAGCTGCCGGTCTTGCGACCCGAGGTGTACAGCGCCATCAGCTGCTGCTTGGACGTCGGATCTAGCTCGCCCCGGAAGGCCCGGGTCGCCACCTGGGTCACGATCTGGTCGGCGCAAGCCGGCTCTTCGGCGGGCGATTTGGGATAGCAGGAGAAGATGCGCTTGCGGCTGGGCGCGTCGGCCACGCCCTGGGCCTCAAACGGACCTCGCACCTCGAACGAGGTGATGCGCTTGATCTTGTCCTGGCCGCCACCCGGCGCAACGTCGAACAGGCGGCTGTCGGATTCCGCGAAGGTGCGCGCTAGGAAAGTCACGGCGACTTTGTGGACGCCGGCCGTGGCTTTGAAGCGGATGTTCTTGAGGCGTTTGTTGATCGCGTCGACGGCCGGATCCTGTTTCTGGTCGATCGCCTTGAGATCTTCTTCGCCCCCGACGGTCGTGCGGAAGAATTCGTTCCCGTCGAGCATCGCGACGACGGTGTTCTTGAACTCCATGTCGTGCACCCACAGGGCGCCCGCCATGTCCGCAATCGTCAGCTGATACTCGCCGTCCGCGGGGAAGTAGTGCTCGACGGCCGTTCCTCCGCGAGTGCCGAAAGGCAAGCCGTCCCGGTGGTACTGCTGCGTCCCAGCGCCTTGCACGTTATAGGTGGTCGCAACCGGGCGTGCGCTCGCATTGCCCAATGCCTCGCTCGCTACCTTCTGCGCCGCCGACAGATACTGGTCCATGAAGGACGGAGACACCTGCAGCGAGGTGGCGATGTTGTCGAATCCGTCGTGCGCCTCATCCCGGGGCAACAGCGTTGATGCGTCGACGTTCAGGTCCAACAGATCGGAGATGGCGTTCGCGTATTCACGCCGGTTCAGGCGATGCAGACCTTCGCGTCCGACCTGATCGTGCTGGTCGCGCGACTTATCGAGGGTGGTCTCGAGAAAGGAGACCAGAGAGGCGATGTCGGCATTCTGGGGCTGCGGCTTCCCCGGCGGGGGCATGAGCCGCCCGCGAAGTTTGCGAATGGCCTTTTCCCAGGTCTCGGCGTTCTCCGGCACGTCGTTCATCGACAGGCTGTCGAAGGCGATCGAGCCCGCCCAGTCCTCGGTGTTGTGACACTTGAAGCAGTAGTTCTGGATCAGGCCCCACTGCTTGGCAATCTCGGGATGCACAGAGGGACCACCCGCGGTCGCCGGTGCAGCACCGGCCTCAGGCGCGGAAAGCGAACCGGCGCTTGCCGCCGGAGAAGCGATCAGTGTCGCTACCAGCAACCATATGATTCGGCGGGGGTTTCGGCGGGTCGCAAGCCTGCTCATGACAGGCAGTAGATAAACCAGGTGGACTGAGTCTGCAAGCTTTCCCGAAAGCACCCGACCAGGACCCGGCGTGCCCGGAAACCGAGCAGCCGGCGGATGCCTGGAGGGTTGGCGTCCGATCCACGGCGGTTGCGCGGCGCATGCCGCTCGCGGGCCCGACAGCGGAACCTTTGACTATCGGCCTGGTTTAAGGATCGACGGCCGGCTCCATGGCAGGCGCTGAGTTCTCTGCTCGAGACAAAGGGGAAATGCGTGGCGACCACTACGTCCACTGGGGTTGGGAAATCACGGCGTTGCAATGCTCGAGCAGGTTCATACTGATCTTTGGCTCGCGGACGGCAAGACAGTGTCGTTCTACGGCGTCCCCTACCCGACGCGCACCGCGGTAGCGCGCCTTGGCAACGGCGATCTCTGGGTGTGGTCGCCGATCGCCCTCTCGCACGCCTTGCAGGCCGAACTGCAACGCATCGGACCGGTGCGGCACCTGGTCAGCCCCAACAAATTGCACCACCTGTACTTGTCGGACTGGAAGGCCGCGTATCCGGAAGCCTTCGTTTGGGGACCTGCATCGACGGCCAGAAAGCGGCCCGATCTCGCGTTCCACGGCGTCTTGAACGACCGGCCGCCGCCGGAGTGGGCGCACGACATCGACCAGGCTTGGTTTCGAGGCTCGTTTGCGCTGGATGAGATTGTCTTCTGCCATTGGCCATCGCGCACCGCGATCGTTGCCGACCTCATCCAGACATTCAGCGCCGATTTTCTGCGCAATAGCTGGGGAGCGTGGCGCTTCCTCGCGCAGTGGTCCGGCCTGACCGAACGTGATGGCCTTGCACCCATCGATTGGCGCCTGTCGTTTCTCAATAGGGCGCCCGCACGCGCCGCTCGGGACAAGGTTCTCGGCTGGAACTGCCAGAGCGTTATTGTTGCCCACGGCGAATGGACTCGGTGCGGGGGTCATGAGCGGCTCGTAAAGTCCTTCGCGTGGCTTGGCCGGTCATGACGGTACGAAGATCGGTCAGTGCGTCAGCGCGTACACCGCGAAATTGACGCTCATTTTCAGCCCCAGGCTGGCCGACTTTTCCGGATACTCCGGAACGTCGGCCCACTGCCAGGAGTCGCCCAGGTCGTTGTTGAAAGCAATCGCCACCATCACCCGCCCGGCATCGTCCAGGATGCCGCGCCAGTGGGGCTGCGCCCCGTCGGCGCGGTAGGGCAAGCCACCCATGAGGGCGTTCATGTTCGGCACCTGGCCTTTCGTATCGAGATCGAACACGGCATGGAAAATCGGGTTGTCATCGGGCAGATCGACGATCTCGCGGTCGGGGAAGACGCGGCGCATCCCGCGCTCGAAACCAGCCCACTCGCGAGTCCCGAAGAAGCTGTCGCACATGAGAAAGCCGCCGCGGAGAAGATAGTCGCGGAGCTTTGCAACCTGATCATCGGTGAGTTCCCACATCCCGGGGAGCCCGACGACCATGAACGGCCAGTCGTACACGTCATCGCCGTCATCCAGGTTGACCGGCTGCTCCACCGAACGGACGTTGATGCGGGTCAGACGACGCAGGACTCTCGCGAAGAAGCGATCTCCCTTGGGGTAATCCACGGCCCAAGCGGTGCCGCCCTCGCGCCAGTCTCCACCACCAAAGAAGCGAAAGCCCGGGCCGTTCGGGTACATCATCCGCGCAACGACGAACTCGCCAGGAACCTGGTAGTCGGGAGGCAGCGGGGCCGTGGCGTCGGCTTCGAGGCCGGGGTACTCGCGGAACTCGCGAGCCGCGAAAACAACGACCGGTAACGTGACCAGCAGGGTCAGGGCCAGGAGTAGCCGTCTGTTGATGCGCCTCATGCGTAGTGGATAACGCAATCAGCGCACCGCGGCAAGAACGTCGACTCCTGCTGGCCGAGCCTCAGTTTCGTGCCGGCTCAGATCCAAGCCGGCACGCCCTGCCACCCGCGCGGATGTGCCCCGCAGTTCCTGGCCGGCTCAGTTCCTGGCGGAGCCGGTTGCCGGTGCGCTCCCGGACCGACCGGATCGCCACCCCGGAATGAGCATCGGCGTGCGCCGCCGATAGGCCGCGTAATCAGCTCCAAAGGCATCTTCGAGATCGCGCTCCTCGAACTGGATGGCGACGACGATGTACAGGGTGGTCATGACCGCAAACACGAAGTGCGCGACGGTCATCGTCGGGGCCGACCAGAAGATGAGCAGCCAGCCGACATACAAAGGGTGGCGCACCACGCGATACAGACTCGGCGTCCGGAACCGCGGCGGCTGATAGGACTTGCCGGTCAGCAGGCGCCAGACCTGGGCCAGGCCGAACAGGTCGAAATGGTCGATGAGAAATGTCGTGAAGACCAACAACAGCCAGCCGAATGTGTAGAGGCCGATGATCGTTGCACGGGCCACCTGGCCCGTCACCGTCCAGAGGGTGCCGCCGATCGGCTCCCAGAAGAGGAATAGAGCGATCATCAACGCCGAGCTCACCAGCACATAGGTGCTGCGTTCCGCCGCTTCCGGAATGACCCGCGTCCACCAGCGCTTGAACGCCGGGCGCGCCATGCCGCTGTGCTGGACCGCGAACAACGCCAGCAGGCCCAGGTCGATGGTCAGCGCCTCCCCGAGAGGCCGGGTCGGCGGTGCGTCCAACATCGTGGGCGTCAGGAAGCCGCCGATGAATCCGAAACCGTACACGAAGATGGCCAGCGTCAAAACGTAGGTGAGCAGGCCATAGAGGAAGATGGTTATGCGGGACATGGTTCGTGGCTCCCCTTGATTAGTTGGCAAAAGTCGCCTACGGCGCTTTTGCGGACGTGCCCTCCGTTACCGGTGCAAAAAACGTGGTTTTTGCCGCCTGCGCTCGGTGGGTGCCGATGGGGCGAAGCATCGGCCTTCCCCTGCGCCCCGCGCATGGGGAGAGCTACCTAATTTCTTGACCTTGCGTCCGGGGGAACGCCGTTTCGTGCAAGTGTTGCCCCCTTGTTTGGGAACACTGCCGCCCCGCGCCGCACGGGGTGGCGCCCGCGGCGCTATGTGACCCGGTTCAACCTTCGTCCCGGAGCCCCGCAACGGTGCGCTCGAACCGCCAACTCGCGCAGGTGTCTCGAGCGACCAAGGTCCTACATTGCGGGAACCCGCAGGGCTGCAAAACATGACGCAACGCGATGAATGACCTCGACATGAACGTCGATGCGAATGCGGATCGCAGGGACTCCTTCGAGCCGTACCTGCAACTCGTACGCACCGCGCTGCCGCGTTCTACAACGGTTGCCGTGTTCGACGCGGAGTGCCAGCTGCGCTGGTCGAGCGACTCCTCGTGTGGTCCCGAGCTTCACGACTCCATCGAGAGCGCGTGGCTGGCGGCCGAGCGCAACCCGACGGGCCCAGGGCTGAAACGCGTACTGGACGGACGCGAGCCAGTCTACATCTGTTGGTTGCGAGACGACTCGGACCGTCTCATCGGCATACTGGCGGTTGTATGCCGCTCGAGCAGCGAGGCGGACGGCGACTTCGCCTTGACCCACGCCCTACTCCGGCCAGCCGTCGAATGTCTCCGTCGGGATCTTCTGTCACGTGCCGCCATCGACTCACTCAACCGCACAGTCCGCTCCCGCGACCGGGATCTGGAAGCGCTCCTGGCAGACGGCGCGCGGGAAGTCTCCGGCCCGAAGGGCTCCGACGAGCTCAATGCCATTCTCGGACAGGCGCTGGCGCACGTGGGAGCGACGACCGCAGCCTTGATCGTCCCCGACAAGAGCATCGCCCTGCTCCGCTCGAACGCCGAGCGTCCAACCGACACTCAACTGGTCGCGCGCGCACGCCGCCAGCTGCTGTCCATGGCGCAAATGCGGCGCGAGCCGGTCATCATCAACAAGCTGGCGCCTGACAGTGTCATGGGCATCCTGCCCTACAAAATTCTCTCCTGCGCCCTGCACTCCGCGTCCGGAAAGACGATTGGTATCCTCGCGCTGTTTCGCGAGGACATGGGTCGACCATTCGGGGAACGCGATGCCCGTCTCGCCTCAGCACTGGCTCGCAGGGCCACCGCGGCGATCGAGATCAACTACGACTACCTGAGTGGGCTGTACACGCGCCCTGCATTCGAGCAACGTGTGCGGGCCGCGGTCTCCGATCCGAAAGGGCTGCGCTGGACAGCGCTCTACATCGACGTCGATCAGCTGCATGTCATCAACGATAGCTTGGGAATGCACATTGGCGATTCCGTGCTCAGCCGACTCGGGGAGCTGATCCGTCAGCGCCTGCCCCCAGGCGCGTTCGCCGCGCGGATCTCGGGCGATCGCTTCGCCGTTTTGCTCCCGACACTGTTGGATGATGCCGAACGCTTCGCGGAGGCACTTCGTGCCGGTGCAGAGCACCTGGCAACGGACCGTCCAAGCGCGCGTCTCCACGTCTCCATCAGCATCGGTGTGGCCTTGCTCGACACTGCGGCAGGCGAACTGATGCATTCCCTTGCGGCGGCAGAGACGGCCTGCAAAGCGGCCAAAGACCGCGGCCGCAATCGCGTGGAAGTCTACAAGGCAAACGACGTCAGCCTCGCCCGACGTTTTGCGGACATCAACATCGCCGGACAGCTGCGCTCTGCCATCGACGCCGACCGGTTGCAGCTGTACTCGCAGCTGATCCTGCCCTTGAGCCATTCGGGCGAATCGAAGCCGCACTACGAAATCCTGCTACGCATGCTGGACGAGGAGAACCGGACGATAGGCCCTGACCGATTCCTGTCGGCCGCGCACCGCTATCAGCTCATGCCGGAGATCGATCGCTGGGTGGTACGCAAAGCCATCGAGATGCTGCAGCCCCACCGACGGACGCTGGCCGCGAAGACGGTATCGTTTGCGATCAACTTCTCCGGTCAATCGCTGAACGATGAGGATTTCTGCCACTTCCTTCTCGACCAGGTGCGCTCGAGCGGCATCGACCCGGGCGTGTTCTGCTTCGAGCTGACCGAGAACGCCGCCGTCTCCTGCATGGCTCGCGCCGAGTCGCTACTGCGGCGCCTGCGCGAGTTGGGATGCAGCGTGGCGCTGGATGACTTCGGAACCGGTCTGTCTTCGCTGTCGTACCTGCGCCAATTGCCCGTCACGATGCTGAAGATCGACGGCAGCTTCATCCGTGAGATTCTCAAGGATCCGCGGACTGAATCGATGGTCCGCGCCATCGCGCAACTGGCTCGCAGCATGTCGATCGCGACTGTCGCGGAGTATGTCGAGACGGACGAGATTCGAACTCGTCTCCTGAGCCTCGGGATCGACTATGCCCAGGGATTCGCCGTCGGTCGCCCTGGCGCACTGTCGGATCTGCTCGAAGAGCTGCCGCTGTTGGTGGCCGCCCATCTCGAGGACACCGCTCCGACGGTGATCGCTGAAATCCTGCCGGATCAGTTGGAGCAGTACCTGCACTGAGGCGATTTACGCCGCAGCCACTGAGATCTTTCCTTCGGACTTTCCCCGCCGGGGCCTGATGAGGATCTCCACGTCCTGCCCCAGGGCAAGCAGGAAGGACATCAGTCTCTCGACCGAAAAGCCGTCCAGCTTGTAGTGCTTCAAAGCCGACACTTTGGGTTGATTGATCTTCAGCACCGCAGCCGCCGCCACCTGAGTCAACTTTCTGGCGTTGATCAGGCGAACAATCTCCACGGCGAGTCTGACCTTGATATCGAGCTCTGCCGCATCCGCAAGCCCCAGGTCCGCGAAGAGATTCGCGGCGCTGTCGTGAATCTCGATTTGTTTACTTCGTGTTGCGGCCATAGCGTGCCCCATAGTCCTGGTGCGCCGCGCGGAGGCGCTTGGTGATCAATTCGACGTCGGGTCGGGCGGTGAGTATTCCGGTCGGCGACTTCTTCTGGAAACAGTGCAGAACATAGATGGCTCTCTTGAAGTGAACCGTGTACACACTGCGGAAGGCGTTTCCTTCGAGATTACAAACCAGCTCCAGGACTCCCGGTCCGTCGCCCCTCCACGGTTTTGCGCGCGGGTGTCTTCCACCGCGCTGAGCAACGCGAAGTGCAATGCCAATCTCCCGCACGACAGGCCTGGGCATGGACAACAGGTCCCGCTTAGCCGCGCCGACCCAATGCAGGGGGCGGTCTTCTACCATGCCGGAGTACTCCATCACTATCCCCGTTTTGGGATAACGCGTCAATCGCGTCTTGATGGATGCCAGCGTCCAACGCTAGCCAAACGTAGGGATAGCCGGAGAATCCCGGCAAAGTGATTCGAATATCTCCCATTACGTCAGCAACCTTGCGGTCACCGGAGCCTGGGCGAGATCTGCAGACTCTGTTGCTACCCCGCCCCCACCAGCTTGGGGCCGAACTCGCGCCACCAGTGCGACCCCCAGACGAACTCGGTCGCGATGACCCAAGGCAGCGTGAGGGCCAGGCCCCACACCCAGGCCCGGTGAATCCGCCCCGTGCGAATCACGTCGTACAGCAGCGCAGGTACCAACAGCAGCAGCAGGTACATGTGGATTGAGAAGTAGCTCTTGGGGAACTCGTTGTAGGGCAGAAAGCCCATCCGTGCGATCGCAGCGTCGAGGAGCATGAGGGTAGCGAGCAGGATCATGCGTTTGTGAGTCTGTGGGTCCGTGCGCCGGGTCCGCAGCGCCCAAATAAAGAACGTCGGGAAGAGCACGATGGACCGGATCTGCAGGAACAGGATGTTGTTGACGACTGGCCCGCCGGGGGTGCCGAAGGCATTGTTCTGTCGAACCACGGTTACGGCAATCAGCATGATCAGCACCAGCGGCCCGACCACGAGCGACGCCATGCCTGCCCTGCGATGGAGGTCCATCCGCCCTGTCAGGGACAGCGTTGCCTGCACCGCCAACAGGCTGACCCACGACGCCATGACTGCGGCATGCAGATGCACGACCAGAGGCGGAAGGGGCATCAGGCCCCGAACGATTGCCACCGAGCGCGGGCCGAAACCGACGATAGCCACGATGACGAAGAGCCACGCCATTCCGGCGTGGAAGCGACGCTCGGACAGCTGAATTGTGGGACGCGCCGCGGGCGCGGGCAGAACCAGATCCTGTTCACTCATGGGAACCCCTCCGAGGCCGTCCCTTGGGCGAGTTCGCCTTTTCTGCCCCCTTTGCTGGCTGCAGGCCGAGCTCGCGGGCCGGGTTTCGGGACGTGCCGGACAGGAACTTACAACAGTCCGTAACCGGGCACACGCTGCATTGGGGGTTCGACCGTTTGCACACTTCCTGCCCGTGCCGTTGTACCAGGAGGTAGGCGCGGGTTCGCGCGGCGAAGGTGTCTGCTATCCACAACGCTCCTCACTGGCGGGATAACTGCGGTGCCGCCACACCAGAAACTCGTACGGGTCTGTCGGCGATCGCGCTACTTGCCGACCGCGGAAGGATTCCAACGCATCCAGAATCGCGGTGAGTTTGGCCAATGCGGCGCCCCCTCGGAGCCGAGCGATAAGAGCCGAAGATCTGTGTATTTCTATCGGGACTCGAAGGCGTCAACCTTTCACGAAGCTGAGATATTCGACGCCTCTCGCACAGTAGTGACTTTGCGAGCAAGGAAACTCAACAACAAACCTGCTTACCTCAGGGAGAGGCTGCCAATGGCTATACGCGTCGCGAATGGGCAAGTCTGGAATATCAGCGCCGGAGCGGCCGCCAACACCAACTGGGTCGATCTGATCGAGCCGGGAAGCACCAGGACAACCCATTTCGTCCTACCCCCTGAAGCCGCTGCCCAGATGATGACAGTCGCGACCGAAGCCCGGCGCTCAGGCTTCTATGTCGATGTCACTTATAACTGGCTGCCGCGCGTCAGAATTGGGCCGCTCGTTGCCCTGAGTATCGCGATTGACGCGGCCTTACCGTCGACGAAGTCGAGCAAGCGCGTCGCTCGGAAGTAGCCGGCACAGTTCGTAGGCGAGTCGTTGAGATTTCACGGGATGGGCCGCCCTTCGTAAGCCATAGCGGTGGCGAGGGCGCGTGCGATATCGAGCGTGGTCGCGCTCGCGGTTGTCCTCTAGGACGAGCATCCTAGAGTTCTCGCCCCGTGTTTGCGTCGTGCCACCACTCACAGAGGGCCTGGACGCAATTCAGGACTTGTAGTGCCGTCTCGTACTGACGCCCTGGCTCAGGGAGCATGTCTGCCGAGCCTACCGCACCATGAGAGTCGTAAGATGATGTCGGAAATCGTTGACTGCCACCGATCCGGTGGGGCGCCGGCGGAGTCTCGATATTTGCGGCAAGTACGGTGGGAGCAGCCTTTTTAGGCGGCGAAGGAGAGTTGCAATGGCAATGAAGAGGCTGTGCCCTGTGCACCCCGGGGATTCCCTACCCCGCGAGTTCATGCAGCCGCTGAAGCTGAGTTCGTACAAGCTCGCAAGGGAACTGGGGGTGACAACTCCTACCGTGAATGACATCGTCCGTCGGCGACGTTCAGTCACTGCGGAGATGGCTTTGCGACTATCGCGCTACTTCGGCACGACTGCCCAAGTTTGGCTGAACCTACATATGATCTCGAGATTGCGAGTCGGAAGATGAGAGTCGAGCGGGCAATCCAGCCGGAATCCCAAGAACACCGTGGGCCGCTGCCGGAAGTCGTCTGACCTTCTTTTTGTAGCGAGCCGCCAGCCCGTTCTGCTGTTGACGAGCTTTCGGCGGACCGGCGGCTCAGTCTTCTTCTTGATTGCGGTGTCCCGTGGTAACGGCGGCGGACCCAGTTCACGCCGCCGTGTGGAGCCGGGTGACCTTCGGGCGCGCCTGGCGGCTTACAACCCACAAGTCATACTGCGCCTGCAGATTCACCCACAACTCCGGTTCCGTGCCGAATGCCAGCGCGAGCCGCACCGCCATATCCGGCGTCACCGGGGCTCGGCCATTCACGATCGCTGAGACATGCTTGCGCGTGACGCCCGTGGCCGAGGCCACCTTCGTCACCGAGACATTCAGCGGCGCCATATAGAGCTCGCGCAGGATCTCCCCGGGATGCGAAGGGGTGTGCATCCGGCTCGAGGCCTCCTCAGTGATAGTCTTCATAGTTCACCTCCACGGCGTGGCCTTCCTCGAAGCGGAAGACGACCCGATAGTTCTCATCTACCCACACTGAATATCGACCTGCCGGCTTGCCTTCCAGTGGATGCAGGCGCAATCCCGGTGCGTTCATCTGTCCAGCGTGAGTTGCCACATTCAGCATCGACAGGATCAACTTGAGCCGCTTCTGATGCTTTGGCTGCACGCGACGGGACTTGCCGGTCTCGAACACTTCCTGAAGTCCCTTATGTCGGAAGGTCTTGATCATGGGACCAGTGTAACCGATTAGGTGTCAATTCCGCAACCTATTAGGTTACAGCCGTGTTAGCGTGCAGACGTCTGTACTCCGAGGCCCTCCACCGTGGCTCCGCCCACTTCGCACGCCCTCGGATGGACGCAACCTCATCCAATCGATAGTCAAAATGCTTCCGTCCCCAAATGCCGGCGGCGGGAGCGAGCTCGTTCGCAAATTCTATGAGCTGTACCGTGGAAGGTTTCATGCGGAGGTATTCGCGGAATTCCGCTCCGCTCTCGTGAGAGGCGGTCACTCTTCGATCGACAGCTTCCTGCGGACTCATAGGAACAGGGAAGGCTTCGCAGAGATTGGCCGACTTGCCGTTGCATCACTTCTGGTTCCCCAAGAGTTCCGGAACAGTTTCCGCCGCGGGACTGCAGGTGATTGGATGTCGTACTTATTCGGCCGCATGCTCCATCGATGTCTTGATTCAGCTGGGGACTTTGTCACAAGCAATCTCGTGAGCTTTGTTACATTCAACTACGACCGGACGCTCGAGGACTTCTCACCCAGAAGTGTGTGGGGACGTACAGTTAGTCCGGGCCGGAAGCGGCATACGTCTGATGTACGATGATCGGACGGACAACCCGAGCTTTAGTGAGGCCGGTCGTCTGATATCCAACGCCGATCATGTCTGCTTCCTAGGCTTCGGCTTCGACGCCGATAACATTGAGGCTTGCAATCTGAATCGCCTTTGTGCAGGCAAGTCCACATGGGCGACGCGCTTCAATATGCCCGACGGCGAATGGCAGCGCGCCCAGGGCCTTGATGAGTCCAGCGGCACTGATGAGCACGGGCAATCGCCAGACTCATCGTGATTGGGATGCGTTAAAACTCCTTCAGGAGTCCTCTGTGCTGGTCTAACACGCCACGCGACTCGAGGGCCACCGGTAGCCCTACTGGGCGCCCCGAGGCCGGCCGCGACCGTCCTGGGGCCAATGCGACGGCCGGTCGTAAAGGCTATTCGCCCGACGAACTCGAACACTCAACCGTCTTCAAGGCGTGGCTCCGTAATCCAACCGACGAGCGCACCAAAATGCATCTGGCCGAGGCGCAACATTGCGTTACGCGTCAAAGGCCAGGTCGAGACTGATGTCGGGTCCGCCGGCGGCTACGGCCTGCCGAAGTACATCTCCGACCAAATCGAATCGCGGGTCCGCCAGTTGAATCCGCTGCGCCAGATGGCTACCGTCACGCCGATCGGCACGTCCGATGCGCACTTTCTGGTCTCGATGGGCGACGGAACGTCCGGTTGGGTTTCGGAGACCGGTTCGCGCACGGCAACGAACGCCACAACGCTGCGCGACCGAGCGCCGACGACAGGCGAGTTGTACGCGTACGCAACCGCCTCCAACTGGTCTCTGCAGGACATCCAGTTCGACGTTCAGCAGTGGCTTGTCGATGACGTCGCGGCAGACTTCAGGTCACAGGAAGCGACTGCGTTCTTGAGCGGCAACGGCACCAATAAGCCGACCGGAATACTGAACACGGCCCCCGTCTCAACCGCCGACAGCGCCTCCCCGATACGCAACGCCGATGCGATTCAGTATATCGCGCTCACGTCGCCAGGCTCGCCGCTGTGCGTGAACCTCGATTCGTTCGTCGACCTAGTATCGACCATCGCCGAGCGCTACACGATGGAGTCTGACCGCTGTGCATTCCTCATGCACAGGCTCACGCTGGCCAGTCTGAGAAAGCTCAAGGCCTCGACGGCCGGCAGCTACCTGTTGGAACCGGATAGTCAGGCCGGCATGCCGCAACGCCCGCTCGGCTTCCCGGTGTACACCTGCGATGCGATGCCCACGAACGTCGCCGGCAATATCGCGGCGATCTTCGGGAATTTCCGGCGCGGCTATCTCATCGTCGACCGGAGCCCGATCAGCATCACGTTGGACCCGTACACCACGCCAGGGCAGACCAAGTTCTATGTCCGCAAGCGTGTGGGCGGTCGGATTCTCAACAACGATGCGATCAAGGCCCTGAAGTTGGCCTAATGGAATCTGTCGGTCCGGCGGTTCACTCATGCCGCCGGAGCGGGACGAGCCGTTTGAGTCCTGCTTTCCGAAACATCGACGGCAGGCGGCGCCATTTCGTGGTCCCTTCGGTGGTGACCCTCCAGAACGGTGAGCCGTCCGTGGCGGGCCACGAGAGTGCCCGCGCTTTAGTGCATAGGAGCGATCAAGATGGGTTCAGGATTCAAAGATGCGCTAGAGATAGTCGTCGCTGTCGTATTGATCGTGTATGCAGGCCCCGAACTTGCCGCCGCCGGGTACGCTACGGCGGCACACCTTGCAACGGCCGTTGGCATTAGCCTGGTGCTGAACGGCGTGCCGGGCGAGCTGGTAGCGCCGGACGCTTGCGCATGACGACCCTAGATGAATTCTGTGAGCAACGCGGGGATCCCGTCTTCAAACGCACGCGTGGCGTCAACTGGGACTCGACGACTGTGGTTGGCCCGTGTGCGACTGTTGGCGACTGTCTGATCGCCGACCGCGAGACTCGCATTTTGATATGGCTGGATAATGCGCTGCCGCCTCGCGATGGAGATGTGTGCCTCTTCTCGCTCAAAGATGCGACTGACGCCAAAATCGGCCTCATGAAATGGTTCCTGGTCGTCGACGGTCAGGAGTTCGCCGCGTGCAAGTATTTCGCATTGCCTGCCGATGCCCTTAAGCGTATCGGCGTACAGGTCGCGGAACTTCGATGGCAGCAACCCTGGCAGGCCGTGAATGACCCGAAAGAGTCCGCGAACGCGCGACGGCGAATGATTGCGATGCGGATGGCGCGTCCGGTGCGTGAAGATATGATCATCTTCCCGACGGATATGACGACGCCCGAGCTGTGCCGCAGCGCTATCCGTGAGTGGCTGGTAGCCTGCGGTGCCGCGACTCCGGTCTAGAACGCCGTCGGCTGCAATCGGAGATCGCCGCTCTGCTCAACGGAAATCCGATAACTCTGGGGGGCGTTTGCTTCAAGGACGACCGCGGCCTCTGCGGTCCCACCCGCGCAGATTCCCGACGGTTTAACGCCAAGCAGATGTTTCCCTGGTGCTAGAAACAGAGCAATCTTCTCTGACGTCTTCACTTCCGCCGCTAATGACCCGTCCACGTACAGCTTGCTTGCGCACGCGCCGCCGGTAAATCCGCGGTCGCGCTTCACGGTCAGGCGGACAGTGTTGGGCCTTTGCTGAGTAAATTGCGGTGCCGCAATCCGATCCTGGGCCACATCGTGGGCCTCGTCGTCGCCGACCGGCGTACTTGCACAGCCGCAGAGCAGAAGGCACCCAGACACAAGTAGAAGCGCTTTCACTTCGGAATCCCCCGCCGTTTCACGCGTTGTTGTTAAGGCGCAAGCAGCTTACGCGCGGGGCGCGGTACAGCGGTAGTTTTTCGGGGCTCCCGCCTTCGTCAGGAAACAGCGCGAGGCGCGCGAGAGGAAGAATGCGCACGCGCGCCAGATCATCCGGGAGCGCGCCGCTCGGCGCGCGCGAATAACCTCAATGCGCCCTTGACCCAAGCCTGAACGCCTTCACACGAATATTGCTCGCGCCTGGATAAAGCCCGGAAACCGCCCTACCATCTGACTGATGACGAGCACTGACCCACGATCAGGGGTTCCGTCCATTAAAACAACAGTGACTTGCAATATGTCACGAAGATCAGGGGGTAGAAGTGGAAGATCTGAAGGATCAGGTTGAGCAGCTTGCGGAGCATTGGGGCAAGGCATTCGCTGCTGCTTCAGGAGCGCCGGACTTGTGGAAGCCGCACTTACCTCCGCCGGCCAACATCTCAATGATTAACGAAGCCGTGGAGACGGTCAGGAAAGAGGTGGGACGCCTCCGGGCACCATCAGGGTTCCACCCTGTATTCCACCTCGCCAGGGTTCATGCGGGCGTCGCACTTCCCTCTTTGATCGCTCTCGCCAAGCAGCTCGAAGCAGGTCAATACGGGCAAATCGCTAATTTCGCTACCGCGCTTGTGGGAATTCTGTCGTCACTGCACACGATGGCTGTGTATTCCGAAAAGATGCCTCCCGATACGCTGCACGCAGACCTGCAGGCGCAAGTCTCAGAAACGCTCGCGCTACTCGGAACGGCTCAGCGGGAGTTATCTACTAAGTTAGCGCAGTTGGAAAAGTCACAATCGATCGCGAAGGAAATCGAGGAAAGCCACTCGAAAATCGAGGCGATTGAAACTGACGCGGCCGCCGCGCTGGAACAGATTCAGGAGGACAAAGCGGCCACGAAGGACCTAACCGCTACAACGAGGACAGTTGCGGAGCAAGCCGCGGAAGAAAAGACTCACATCGAGGAGCTCCTGCAGGCGGCTGAAGCCGCGAACAAGGAGACCGAGGAAGCCAAAGGGCTTCTCATGGAGGCCCAGCAGCGCGCGAAGAAACAACTCGAGACTATCGACTCGATACTTCCGAAGGGTGCAAGCGCCGGCCTCGCCGCGGCATTCTCGGCACGTAGTGGGAGCTTGGAAAAGACCAAGATGACGTGGATGCTAGCGTTTATCGCGACCGTCGTCGTACTCGGGGGATTCGCAGTCTATCTCACGAGCCTAGTGCCGCCAACGGGTATCGGCTATTGGCAGTTCGTGCTCTACAAGGCGGCGCTCGCGGGGCCCCTAATATGGTTGGGTTGGTTCAGTGCGGTTCAGTACGGCAACACAATTCGCATTCAGGAAGACTACGCATTCAAGGAGGCAACATCCAAGGCGTTCCAAGGATACCGTGACCACCTTCAGTATCTCGCATCACTGTCTAACGAAGACGGCGAGAATGCTATGGCACTCCTCGCGAAGAAAACCATCGAGATCCTTGCGCTGGAACCGGGCCGCATCTACGGCCGTACTCACCACGATGCCTCGCCCCTGCAGACGATTGCGACGCTGTTCCGGCGAAAACCAGAGGAAAAGGAAAAGGGCGAGACAGAACAACACTGATGCTCCGCCATTAACGTAGGGCATCGAATCGTACAGAGTGGAGGTGGAGGTGGAGGTGGAGGTCAATATGGAACCGGGTTCAGCAGCGGATTGGGCAGTGGCAGCTTTCGCGGGCGCCACAGCGTACTTCGCGTTCCGAGGTTGGAAAAGCTCGAAGCAAGTTGAATGGTTGATCGGTTCACTCGAGAGCCACTCGACCATGCGCATCCGGTTGGATGCGAAGCGAGAAAACGTGAAAGTGATCGCCTACGACCCTACCGTCTCTCGCTATCCTGCGCGGATTCCGCTGGCCGGCGAGGAATGGCCTCTCGATACCATTTACCTTGCGCTGCCACCCGACCTTCGCAGATCTCCGGAGTAGTGTCACAAACTTAAAAGGCCGCCAGAGGGGCGGCCTTGAGTTCAGCGTGCTGCTTCAGACAGTATTCAACCTCACCCTTCAGGTCGTCGTACGTGTACAGCAGGGTGTCCATGGTCTTGCTGGATGTACCGAAGCGACTCGCCATTTCCTCGCTGTCGATCGCGAGCAGAGAGGCAGCGACGCGGGCGCGCAATCCTCTGCCGTGGTCCCAATCCGAGCCGAACTTCTCTGGCTTGCAGTCCTCGACCGCTTTAAATGTCAGTGCGGCCATCTGCCGCTGATGCGTTCGGAGTTGCGGCGGGGAAGGTTTGCGGGTGCGCCGGGCGGCGGCGCGGGTATTCTTTCGACTTGCCATGATTCGGCACCTCTATGCTGAACTGTGGAAGCCGTCCGGCCGTGTTCTGCGCGGTCGGGCGGCGACTAGAGGTGCTTGGAGGCTAGTTTCCGAAAGTGGCCACAGAGGTGGCCACAGTCGTGTACCGAAACGCTCGTAAGTATTGGTCGGGACGGCGAGATTTGAACTCGCGACCCCTTGCACCCCATGCAAGTGCGCTACCAGGCTGCGCCACGTCCCGACACCATTGTTCTTATTAGAAAGACTTCGGCGGAACGCGGTGCCCGCCGAGGGGGCGCGAAGTATACCCGAACCGCGCCCGGGAGGGGGAATGGCCGCGGCTGCGGGGCCAGCGCGGGTCGGCAGCGGCTACGTCGCTGGGGGCGGCCTCGCGCGTCACGCGCGGTGGCCCACGCGGACAGCCGCGACGCCGGATGGGAGCGGCGCGAGCAAGTGCGAGCCGGCACGGCGGTGACCGCGCCACTGGTCACTGCGGCCTGGCGAGCCACGCCAACGGCGGGGGCGACCTCGCGACCCACGCGGGGTGGCCCGCGCGGCAATCGAGCGCTGCGCGCTCCACCGGCTTCGCCGCCGCGGCCAGCGGTGCTAGTGTTCCAGGGCCTTGAACGCAGTCTTCAGGCTATCGAGCTCGCCGTGCAGCACGATCGGCCCGGGGGTGCCCTCGTTGTGGACCACGAGAACGTAGCGAACCGATGGGCCCTCGGTACCGGCTGAGGGACTGCCGTCGGCTGCCACAGTGGTCAAAATGCGAACACCATTGTCGCCGCGCATGGGCTGACCGTTGTACGGAAACTCGCCGGCCGCCGCCTTTGTCCACGCCGCACGCTCGTTCTCAGGTAGCGAGGCCTCTGGTCGCGAGATGCGATACACGGCCATGTAATTGCCCTTCGTGTCCGATGCCTTTACAGACAGGCCGCCGACGTCCCAAACCACGTTGTCTCCGTCGTGAAAGAAGCTGGTCTCGAGGTCGAGCACGCTATCCTGAGTCATCGGGACGATTCCCGGCATCGCTGTCACGTCATACCGCGGCGAATGGAAGTGCACCCGCTTGAAGTCAGGATCGATCTCGAGGGAGAGCTTCGAGAACGCCTTGGGTTGGTATGGCTTCAATGGCAGAAATTCCCGCCACCGGGCGAGTGACCCGTCATACGTGACCCACACATAGTTCGTCAGCATCTCGAGCTCGTGAGTCAGCGGCTCCTTCGCCATCCCGGAGGCGCTGAGGAACACAGCCGAAAACCCCTCCGGCGTGGGTAGAAGCGCGACGATGACATGACGGTCGTCGAACGGAACGGAGTAGATCTTCATCTGCCAGGGGCGACCGTACGAGTCCATGTTGACGAACTCTTCTGCGGCCTTGCCCAGCGAGGTGACCTTGATCGGGTCACTGCCGATAGTTCGCCTGATCGTGATCCCGCCCGAGCGCAACATCAGGTCCATCATCAGCTTGGAATCCCCATACAACGTCGCCAGCTTGACGTCGTCGGGCGCGTGCATGCGGACCGCTCCACCACCGAACTCCACGCGACCGTTGTTGTCGAGCTGCCCCTTCTGGATGTTGGAAGGCACCATCGCAGCCCAGACTTTGTCCTGCTTCTCCCGAATGCTGCGCGGAAAGGGCGCGGCGAAAATCTGGTGAAGGGCTGCGAGCGAATTCTCCCCGTGCGGGAACAAATGGTCTTCGTTCTTCTTGAGCACGGTGCCCATCCCCGTATCGAAGATCTTGCCCTCTTCCTTCATCAGCGCGGCGTAGAAGTCCGTGGGTGACTTGGGCAACGGGATGCTCGCGTGAGTGTCGATATTTTCGCTGGCTTCCATCATCGGCACGCGATAGACCACTCGTCCGGCGAGGATTCCCTCGCTCTTGCTGCCGTCGACGATCAGCTTGATGGGCGCTGCGTAGTTGAGATTTTCAGACGCTGACTTGCGCAACACGATGCCGATGACCTTCCCCTCCTTGTCGACCAACGGCCCGCCGCTGTTGCCCGGAGAAGCAGGAGAGGTAAACCGAATCCACTTCCAGCGGCCCTCGCGCTCCTCTGGCGTTTCCGAGGTGTACACACCATCGCGAACGACGACGCCCTCACCCAGCGCGTTGCCCACCGCGAACACGGGATCGTTCAAAGGGATCGTGCCGCCGATCGGAAGCGCCCTCACGTCCTTCGGCTCCTTCTTCAGTGAGAACACGACGAAGTCCTGTTCGTCCGACAGCTCGAGCACCCGATCGACGGTGAAGATCTCCCCGGCGCCGTTTCTCAGAGCCGGAGAGCCATACTGCGACCCCGCTCCTATCAGGAAGACGTGGGAGGCCGTGACATACCGATTTCCGCCGATCGCGAACGCGGTGCCGATCGAGCGGTACTTGTCGACGCGCTGTTGGTACGGGATGAGTTCCATCGGCAAGGGCTTCTCGTACGTGACCGGCCCCTCCTCCGGCGGCTTCAGCTGCACGACTTCAAACGTGGCGGCGAGCACCGTTTGTTGGGCCGCCGCGGACAGACTTTCCGCGCGCACGACCGTGCTGGCCAGAAGGGCGAACGAGACGACCTGGACGCTGATCAGCGCCCGCAGAAGACCTACCCCGATCCGCATGCTGCTCCCTCATCGTGGGCAAACGATGCGCCCACGTGTGGGTTAGTTTAGTGCGCCCTAACAGGAAACGCCCGCCCGGGAGTGCGGTGCGGTCGCCTCTCGGCAGGGGTTGAGCCGAAAGCTTG
Organism: Steroidobacteraceae bacterium; assembly: GCA_036499585.1. Taxonomy (GTDB): domain Bacteria; phylum Pseudomonadota; class Gammaproteobacteria; order Steroidobacterales; family Steroidobacteraceae; genus 13-2-20CM-66-19. The sequence continues at coordinate 23,415 of DASYDM010000044.1, read as the reverse complement.
CCGACAGTTTGTTACAACGTCCGTGACGGCGGCAAACACGCAGGCCGCAAAAGCCGCGCCTTTTGCGGCCGGAACCGAAGCTGATGTCTGCGAAAACGCCGCAGGCGAGTTTTCGCCAATAGCCTAGCGACGCAGGATCTTCATGAGCTCTTCGAGCTCGAGGCGCATCTGCTTGACGATCTGTTGGCTCTGCGTGACATCCGTACGAGCTTCCTCGCCGGTGAGCTTGTTGCGAGCCCCACCGATCGTGAAACCCTGGTCATACAACAGACTGCGGATCTGCCGGATGACGATGACGTCCTGACGTTGGTAATAGCGGCGGTTGCCCCGGCGCTTCACCGGCTTCAGGTGCGAAAACTCCTGCTCCCAATAGCGCAGGACGTGCGGCTTGACGCCGCACAACTCGCTCACCTCACCGATCGTGAAGTAACGTTTGCCGGGGATGACCGGCAACTGAGCGTTATTCTTTGGCTCCAACATAGGCTTCGACCCGCGCCTTTAGTTTTTGGCCAGGACGGAATGTCACCACGCGACGGGCGCTGATCGGAATCTCCTCGCCCGTCTTGGGATTGCGTCCCGGACGCTGGTTCTTATCGCGCAGGTCGAAATTGCCGAAGCCGGAAAGCTTGACCTGCTCACCATTGGACAGGGCTGCCCGAACCTCTTCGAAAAAGAGGTCCACCAGCTCACGTGCCTCACGCTTGTTGAGGCCGAGCTGATTGAACAGCGCCTCTGCCATCTCCGCTTTGGTCAGGGCCATCTTTATTCTCGTATTCGTGCGTTCAAGGTCACGCGCAGATCCGCGACGATGGCAGCGATCAGGCGCTCCACATCTTCGTCGGTTAGAGTGCGAGAAATGTCCTGAAAAATCAAGCCTAAAGCGACGCTTTTTCGACCGGCTTCTACCCCCGGCCCGCGATAAGTGTCAAAAAAACGGAGATCTCGCAGGAGGCTCGACGCCACCAAGGTTACACGCTCGGCCAGGGCACTTAAAGACACAGACTCGTCAATGACGAGGGCCAGGTCGCGGCGCACCTGCGGGAACCTCGAGATTTCCCGGTATTCGCTCTTTTCGACGGTCAGCGCAGTCGCGACGTCCAGTTCGAACAGCACCGGTGCGTGGATGAAGTCCAAATCCCGAACCAGTGTCGGATGTAATTCCCCGATCCAGCCTACAGCAACTGCGTTTCGCACAATACGGGCCGCCCGGCCTGGATGCAGGGCCGGCAGAGAAGCCGGCTCGAAGCGGAAAGAATCACGGACGCCCGTGGCCATGAACAAGGCTTCGACATCGGATTTAACATCATAGAAGTCGACCGCGCCGCGAGCGTCCTTGGGGAGGCCCCATTGCTCCGGCATCCGATCACCGCACACGACGCCCGCCAGGGAGTCGACCTCGCGAATCGCGGGGCCGGACCCGCGCGCGACCTGATCACGCGCAGTCAGATCGGTTCCCGGCGCAGCCCGTTCACCCGCAGCGCTACCGTCCTGCACCGCCGCCGGCACAAACCGCGCGCCATGCTCGAATAAGCGAATTCGGTCCTGCTGGCGCCGCTGATTCTCGAGCGCCGCCCGCAACAACCCCGGCCAAAGCGACACGCGCATTACCGACATATCGCTGGCAATCGGATTCGACAGGGGCAATCCCGACACGTCGGGGAATACTTTGCCCTGAAGGACCGGATCGACGAACGCGTAAGTGATGGCTTCCTGGTAACCCCGACTGGCCAGCGCTTCGAGCACGACCTGCTCGACCGGTTGCTCTTCGGGATACGGACGAAAGGCCTGGGGCGTCATCGCATCCTGCTCGGGTATTTCGTTGTACCCGACGATTCGCGCGACCTCTTCTATAAGGTCCGCCTCGATCGTGATGTCGAATCGGTACGACGGGGGCGTCACCGTCCAACCCTCGGCGGTGGACGTCACCTTCATCTCAAGCGCGGTGAACACTTCGGAAATCCGGGCGTCCTGCAATCGAACACCAAGCAGCCGTTCGACCTGGCTTCGGCGCACCGACACAGGGGTCCGGCGCGGCAATTCGCTATCTGATTTCGTGACGATCACGGGGCCTGGGCGCCCGCCGGCCAACTCCACGATCAATGCCATTGCGCGGTTCATCGCGCGTTCCTGGCCCTGAGGGTCTACACCTCTCTCGAAGCGCTGACTGGCGTCGGTCGTGAGGCCAACACGGCGCGCCCGGCCGCTGATGGCGTCGGGGTTGAAATAGGCCACTTCAAGGAACACATCAGTGGTGTCGTCGGTGACCGAGGTGCGCTGGCCGCCCATGATGCCGGCCATGCCGACGCCGCCCTCATCGTCCGCGATGAGCAGCACGTCGGCCTCGACCTTAAGGGCCTTGCCGTCCAGCAGAGTGATCTCCTCTCCTGGGCGTGCGAGGCGCACGTGGATCGCCCCGCGAACCTTCGCCAGGTCGTACGCATGCATCGGTTGCCCCAACTCGAGCAGCACGTAGTTCGTAACGTCAACAACAGGACTGATTGACCGCACGCCCGCGCGACGCAGGCGCTCCCGCATCCACACCGGCGACTGGGCGCGATTGTTCACGCCTCGCATCACGCACCCCACGAACTTGGGGCACCCACCGGGTGCGTCGAGAACCACGTCGACCTTGTCCCCATGACCTGCGGCAACTGGCTCAATGCGAGGCCCGCCCACACGCCCACCGCTCAGAGCGGCGACCTCACGGGCAACACCGATCACCGACATCGCGTCACCGCGATTCGGCGTGACATTCAGCTCGAGGATGCTGTCGTCCAATCCAAGGTATTCACGGAGCGAGCGACCCACGGGAGCATCCGCAGGCAATTCCAGAATGCCGGCGGAAGCGTCGGACAGACCGAGCTCCTTCGCCGAACACAACATGCCGAAGGACTCAACGCCGCGCAGCTTCGCGGCCGTGATCTTCAAACCCTCAGAAGGCTGCGCCCCGCCCGTGGCCGACCCGGGAAGCTGGGCACCGACCGTGGCCAGCGCGGTCTTGAGACCGGCCCGAGCATTGGCGGCGCCACAAACAATCTGCAAAGGCTCGCCCGACCCGCTCGACACCCGACACACCTGCAACTTGTCAGCCTGAGGGTGCCGCTCGGCTGAAAGGATCTCAGCGACGACCACGCCTGTGAAGGCAGGGGCCGCTGCATCCAAAGCGTCCAGTTCGAATCCAGCCATAGTGAGGCGCGAGCCCAGCTCACGCGCATTCCAAGGCACATTGACCCACTCACTGAGCCATGAGTAAGGCACTCTCACGGCATTCCTCCCGGACGTCTCATGCGACTCCCCTAAAACGTCCTGAACTGCCGCAAGAACCGCAAATCGTTCTCGAAGAACAACCGCAGGTCATTCACCCCATATCGCAGCATGGCCAGGCGATCGATGCCCATCCCGAAGGCGTAGCCGGTGTAGCGCTCGGCGTCGATGCCGCTCGCTCGCAACACGTTGGGATGCACCATGCCGCAGCCGCCGATCTCGAGCCAGCCGGTCTGCTTGCAGACGCGGCAGCCCTTTCCTTCACAGAACACGCACGACATGTCCGCCTCGGCGGACGGCTCCGTGAACGGAAAGTATGACGGCCGGAGCCGCATCGACAGGTCTTTCTCGAAGAACGCCTTCACGAAGCCATGAAGCGCGGCTTTGAGGTTGGCGAAGCTGATCGACTCGGCCACGACCAGTCCTTCGAGCTGATGAAACATCGGCGAGTGCGTCATGTCGTGGTCAACGCGGTACACACGACCCGGCGCGATGATGGCAATGGGCGCGCCCTTCGCCAGCATCGCTCGAATTTGCACAGGCGATGTGTGAGTGCGCAGCAGCCTGCCGTCACCGAAATAGAAAGTGTCATGCATAGCCCGCGCGGGATGGTTGGCGGGGATGTTCAGCGCTTCGAAATTGTGAAAGTCGTCTTCGATCTCAGGACCGGACGCCACTTCGAAGCCCGCACGCCGAAAGAGCGTCTCGAGGCGCAGACGCGCCTTGGTGACAGGGTGTAGCCCGCCACGCTCTTCACCTCGACCAGGGGCCGTGACGTCGATTCGACCGGCAGCCAGCTTGCGTTCGACGTCCGCGCTCTCAAGTGCGACACGACGAGCATCGATCGCAGTCTGCAGGCGCTCCTTCGCCTCATTGATCACCTGCCCGGCCGTACGGCGTTCCGCAGGCGGCAGAGAACCCAGCGTCTTGAGCTGTTCGGTGAGCGTGCCCTTCTTGCCCAGCCAGCGCACGCGCGCGTCATCCAACGCTGCAAGGTCACCGCAAGCGGTGACCTCATCGAGCGCTTGCTGGACGAGGGAGGTGAGGTCCTGCACGACCGGCACTCCTGACAGTTAACCGACGGTGCTCGGCCGCGTTCTGCGGCCGGCCCGAATCTGCCGACTCACGGGTCAGCCCGCGAGTCGACCTGTGGTCAATACGCGAGTGAAACCACTCACGCGATGCCGAGTGCCGTCTTCGCCTGCTGTGCGATTGCCCCAAACGCATCAACGTCATGAACAGCCAGATCCGCGAGGACCTTGCGGTCGATCTCGACGCCAGCCTTGTTCAACCCGTCGATGATGCGGCTATAGGACAGTCCGTAGATGCGGGCCGCTGCGTTGATACGAGCGATCCACAGTGCGCGAAACTCGCGCTTCTTCTGACGGCGATCGCGGTAGGCGTATTGCCCTGCCTTGATGACCGCCTGTTTGGCTGCGCGAAAAACCTTACGGCGGGCGTTGTAATAGCCCTTCGCCTTGCCAAGAATTTTCTTGTGACGGCGCCCGGCCGTCACGCCACGCTTAACTCGTGCCATGTTTTATTCCTCGGTTCCGGTCGGGTCTTTACTTGAAGTACGGCAACAGCTGAACGAGCCGGCCGGTGTCCGTCTTGTCGACGAGACTCGAGCCTCCCGAACGTGCTTGCCGCTTGACCTTGCGAGCCTTGTGGCCGAGGTTGTGGCGACGATTGGCCGAGTACCGCTTGAAGCCCTTCGCAGTCTTGCGAAAACGCTTCGCCGCGGCCCGGTTGGTCTTCAACTTGGGCATCGACGTTCACTCCAGTTAAGGCCCGCCATGGGATTGCCCCATTGCCGACCCGCCAGCCCTTCAGGGCTGGCTTTGTTGCCTACCGCTCACAAGGCGGTTCGCCCAGGCCGCGGCGCGCGATGCGCACCACAGCCCTGACGAATCCACCCGCTTGCGGGCGAACGTTTCTAGCTAATTCAATAGCTTAGAAGCGTTACTTCTTTTTAGGTCCAAAGACCATGATCATCTGCTTGCCTTCCATCAGCGGGTTCTGCTCGACCACGGCATGAGGCCCGAGATCTTCTGAAACCCGCGCAAGAAGCTTGCGCCCGATGTCCTGGTGGACCATCTCACGGCCACGGAACCGCAGGGTTACCTTGGCCTTGTCGCCCTCGGTCAGGAAGCGAATCAGATTACGCAGTTTGATCTGGTAATCCGCCTCTCCCGTTCCGGGCCGAAACTTCACTTCCTTGACCTGAATCTGCTTTTGCTTGCGCTTCGCGGAATGGGCCTTCTTGTTCTGTTCGAACAGGAATTTGCCGTAATCCATGATGCGCACCACCGGCGGCTCCGCCGTCGGTGACACCTCGACCAGGTCGAGCTCTGCAGACAATGCCATCTGTAGCGCGTCGTAACGGGACATGACCCCGGCCTGCGACCCATCGGCCGCGATCACCCGCAGTTGCGGAGCGCTGATGTCCTCATTGCGCTTGACCCGCTTGCTTGCACTAGCGATGCGTTAACCCTCCATCAAACGGCGCCCGCGGCTGTCGAGCTCGACGCGTAGACGTTCAGCGAACGTCTGCACGGGTATCGAGCCCAGGTCCTTGCCGCTCATGGTGCGCACGGAAACAGTGTTCGCGGCCACTTCCTTGTCGCCCGCAACTAATAGATATGGAACACGCTGCAGCGTGTGCTCGCGAATCTTAAAGCCCACCTTCTCGTTACGCAAGTCGGCGCCGACTCGAAAGCCCTGATTTTTCAGGGATTCGGTAACCTTGCGCACATATTCGTCCTGGCGATCGGTAATGCTGAGGACCATCGCCTGGGTCGGGGCCAGCCAGGCCGGCAGCTTGCCGGCGTGGTGCTCGAGCAGAATGGCCAAAAATCGCTCCAAAGAGCCGAAAATCGCCCGGTGAATCATGACCGGGACCTGCTTGGTGCTGTGCTCGTCGATGTAGTAGGCCCCGAGGCGCCCGGGCATGTTCAGGTCGACCTGGATGGTGCCGCACTGCCAATCCCGACCGATCGCATCCCGAAGGACGAATTCGAGCTTCGGACCGTAGAAGGCCCCCTCCCCCGGATTGAGGGTGTATTCGATGCCAGCCGCGGTCGAGGCGTTCTTCAAGGCCGCTTCGGCGCGATCCCAGACATCGTCGGCCCCGACCCGCTTGGGGGGGCGGTCCGCGAACTTGATGCGCACGTCGTCGAAGCCGAAATCGCGGTAAATCTCGAGGAGCAGCTTGGTGATGGCCGCCGCCTCCTCGGTGATCTGTGCCTCGGTGATAAATACGTGCGCGTCGTCCTGCGTGAACGCGCGAACCCGCATGAGGCCGTGCAACGCACCGGACGGCTCATAGCGGTGGACCTTGCCGAACTCGGCGAAACGCACCGGCAGGTCTCGATAGCTGGTGAGCCCGTGCTTGAAGATCTGCACGTGCCCCGGGCAATTCATCGGCTTGATGGCGTACACGCGCTCATCCGGCGTCTTGGTGAGAAACATGTTCTCGCCGAACTTCTCGAGGTGCCCCGACTGCTGCCAGAGACTGGCGTCCATGAGCTCCGGAGCATTGACCTCCTGGTAGCCGGCCGCCCTTTGCCGCTCTCTCATATAGGCAATCAGCGACTGGAACACCGACCAGCCGCGCGGATGCCAGAACACCGCGCCCGGCGCCTCTTCCTGCAGGTGAAACAGATTCAGCTCGCGACCGATCTTGCGATGGTCGCGCTTCTCCGCCTCCTCGAGGCGCAGCAGATATTCGTCGAGCTGCTTCTTGTCCGGCCACGCCGTGCCGTAGATGCGCTGAAGCATTTCGTTGCGCGAGTCGCCGCGCCAGTACGCACCGGCAACCTTCGTCAGCTTGAACGCCTTGAGCTTGCCGGTCGAAGGCACGTGCGGACCGCGGCACAGGTCCACCCAGTTGCCCTGCCCGTACAGGCTGATCTCTTCCTTTTCGGGAATGCTGGCGATGATCTCGGCTTTGTAGACCTCGCCGATTCCCTTGAAGAACTCGACGGCCGCATTGCGTGGCATCACGCGGCGGCTGACTTTCTCGTCGGCCTTCACCAGCTCGGCCATCTTCGCCTCGATCGCAGCGAGGTCCTCGGTGGTGAAAGCACGCTTGTACGAGAAATCGTAAAAAAAGCCGTCCTGGATCACCGGACCGATGGTGACCTGCGCATCGGGAAACAACTCCTTCACAGCCTGAGCGAGCAGGTGTGCAGTGGAGTGGCGAATGATGTCCAGCCCATCCGGGTCCTTGTCCGTCACGATCGCCAGAGTCGCATCGGTGCCGATGAGGTACGAGGTGTCGACAAGCTTGCCGTCGACGCGACCACCGAGTGCGGCTTTACGCAGCCCCGCGCCGATGCTCGCAGCGACATCGTCTACGGTTACGGGATTGTCGAATCGGCGTTGACTGCCATCCGGCAGAGTCACGACAGGCATGGACAGGTCTCTTCGACTACAACGGGGACCGAGGAAATGGTAGGCGCGAGTGGGATCGAACCACCGACCACCACCATGTCAAGGTGATGCTCTACCACTGAGCTACGCGCCTACGCGAGGGACGCGAACGATACAAGAGCGCCGTCGGCGAAGCAAGGCAACACGGGCACTTTCAAGCACTTACGGCCACCCGGATCGGGTGCCGCTCCGTCGCCAGCCCGCCGCGCGGGGCGAATTCGATTTGGGTCGATCAGGTCTGCGAAACGGCTGCCTCGGCGCGCACCTCGTCCGGCAGCGCGGTCCAAGAGCCCTCCACCCGTCCCCGCTGAATGGTCTGCAGACACTCGGCGAAGCTGGTCACGATCTGCGTGGCGCCCGCGGGTTGGAGGCGTTCACGCGCCCTTTCCAGATCCCCGCTGTCGTTCCACAGGCCGACGATGGTGGGTGATGTGGTTGGCGGCGCGGCGCCCGCGGCGGCGTCCGGCGCCCATGTCAACCCGACGCGGCGGGCGACGGCCCTCGCGGGCGATACGGCATGTGGCGGCAACGCCGAGATCACGATCGCGCGCAGGTGGCCGTCACCTCTGGCCGCCAGGATGTCCTGCTCCATCGACTGGACGTCGCGATAGGCCGCATCGATCCCCTGTTCCAGGAGCGCCGCCGCCAGCAATTTGGCGATGACCTCGTCGGCCTTGTCGTCGGCGGGCACGCACACGACCGAAGCAAACCCGCCCATCCGCAATATCCTGCCCTGAGCTTGACTCGCCAACGCGCGATCGAGCCGCTCATCGGCCCAGTCACCGATGTGCTGCAGCACCGCCTTACGGCGCGGTGCGCGCAGCGATCCGCGGTCGTAATCCAGCTCGACGAGTTGGATAGCCGGCACGACCACCGCATCGCAGACTTCCAGCACCGTCTTGGACCGCAACACCTCGTGCAGCAGATTGTCCGCCTGGTCCCGACCGCTCCCGAGCAGCCGCTGGTACAAGCGCTCGTGCGGCTCCAACACCGGCTGGTCGCCCAGCAGCACATACAGAAAGTGCATCTGCGGGATGTACTTTCCCATCACGGCCACGCACACAGTCAGCGGGATAGCGAGAAACAGCCCGGCGATTCCCCACACCCAGGTCCAGAATGCGGCAGCCAACAGCAGTGCCACCGGCGACAGGCCCGTGTGGGTTCCGTACAACCACGGTTCGAGGACCGAGTAGCTGAACAAGTCCAGCAACGCGAACAGGCCCAGGACCATTACGGGACGAGTCCAGTCGTCGAAGACTGCGAAGGAGAGGATGAAGGGCATTGATGCGGCTGCGAGGGTGCCCACGTACGGAATGAACCGCAGCAAGAGAGTCAGCACTCCCCACAGCACCGCGTTGGGGACACCTATGAACCACAACCCGAGGGCGACCCAACCGCCGGTCCAGGAGTTGACCAGCAGCTGCATCAGCAGATAGCGGCTGATCCGGCGGGCCGCATCGTCCAGGGCCTCCGTAGTCAGATGGAGATTGCGCGCGCCCAACAGCCTGATGATGCGCTCCCGCAGATCCGGCAATCGCAACAACATGAAGGCCACCAGGACGATCACCACGACCGCGGTGCCGACGGGCTTCAGCATGGGAACCAGGACTTCCTTGACGGTGCTGAAGGCGGTCGCGGGCGTGTCGATCACCTGGACACGGGTCACGCCCGGCGTTCTGGGTGTCGGCGGAGAGACTTTCTCGAGCTCGGTGGTAAGCTGTTCCAACGCCTTCGTCGTTTCCGACACACCACCGCGTAGCAGTCCGCGTAACTCGGTGACGTTATGCCGCAGCTGGCGTTGGTAGTTCGGCAGGGATCGCGCGAGGTCCGTGACCTGGTTGACTACGAGATCCCCCAGCGCGCCTACGGCGCTGAGGCCGATCGCCAGCGCCAACAGCACTGCGAGTACGCGGTTGAATCGGAGCCGGACCAGCCCTTCCGCGAGCGGCGCCAGCAGAAACGTCATGAGGATCGCCAGCGCCAGGGGAATGAAGACTTCCTGCGCGACTTTCAGGACCGCGATGACCACCACCGCCGTCAGCAGAACGATCCGGGTCCCCGATACTTGGCCTGAGCCATTCATGGCGCAAGTGTCGCAGGAATCGTGCCGAGCCGGTGCGAATCCTGGACCGACCGTGCCCCTTCAGGTCGGAAATCCAAGCTCCAGCTGCTTCAACTTTTCGACCTGATCGCGAAGTTTCGCGGCCTCCTCGAATTCCAGGTTCCGGGCTCGCTTGTACATCTCGGCTTCGAGCTTCTTGATCCGCTTGACGATCTGTTCCGGCCGCATGTCCTCGGGCGCCTGCTCCTGAGCGGTCGCGCCGCGGCCACCCTTCTTCCGGTCGTTGCGCCCGCTCGGCTTGGACACGTCCGACCGCGCCCCTTCCATGATGTCCGCGACGGACTTCTGGATGCCCTTCGGGGTGATGCCGTGCTCCCGGTTGAACTCCACCTGCTTCTCGCGACGCCGGCTCGTTTCCTCGATCGCCCGCTGCATCGAGCCGGTCATTCTGTCGGCGTACAGGATCGCCCGTCCGTTGATGTGGCGCGCCGCACGCCCGATCGTCTGGATGAGCGAATTGTCCGAGCGCAGGAAGCCTTCCTTGTCCGCGTCCAGGATGGCGACCAGGGACACCTCCGGCATGTCCAGGCCCTCGCGCAGGAGGTTGATGCCGACCAGCACGTCGAATTTCCCCAGCCGCAGATCCCTGATGATCTCGGTGCGCTCGACGGTTTCGATGTCCGCATGGAGATAGCGGACGCGAACGTCGTGCTCGTGGAGATACTCGGTGAGATCCTCAGCCATGCGCTTTGTCAGCGTCGTGATCAACACGCGCTCGCTCTTCTCGACGCGCTTGTGGATCTCCGACAGCACGTCATCGACCTGGGTGCCGACGGGGCGCACTTCGACCTCCGGGTCCACCAGTCCGGTGGGTCTTACGACCTGCTCCACCACCTGACCGGAGTGGGCTGCCTCGTATTTGCCCGGTGTGGCCGAGGCGAAGATCATCTGCGGCGCGAGCTTCTCCCACTCCTCGAATTTCAGCGGGCGGTTGTCCAGCGCCGACGGCAGGCGGAAGCCGTACTCCACCAGGACTTCCTTGCGCGACCGGTCGCCACGATACATCGCTCCCAACTGCGGGATCGTCTGGTGACTCTCATCGACGATCAGCAGCGAGTTGCGCGGCAGGTAGTCGAACAGACACGGTGGCGGCTCGCCCTCGGCGCGGCCGGACAGGTAGCGGGAGTAGTTCTCGATCCCCGAGCAGTACCCGACCTCCTTCATCATCTCCATGTCGAACATCGTCCGCTGCTCGAGACGTTGCGCCTCGAGCAGCTTGCCACCGTCGCGCAACTCTTTCAGTCGCACTCGCAGATCCTCGCGGATGCGATCGACCGCCCCGATCAACCGCTCGCGCGGCGTCACGTAGTGCGTGCCGGGATAGACCGTGAAACGCGGCACCTTGCGCGAAATCGCCCCGGTGAGCGGATCGAACAGCGAGATGGAATCGATGACGTCGTCGAACAGCTCGACGCGCACTGCCTCGCGCTCGGACTCCGCCGGGAAGATGTCGATGACATCGCCTCGGACCCGGTAGGTGCCTTGCGTCAGGTCGAGCTCGTTGCGCGTGTACTGCATGTCCGCCAGACGTCGCAGGAGTTTCCTCTGATCCATGCGATCGCCACGCACGATGTGCAGGATCATCGATAGATAGGCCTGCGGATCGCCCAGGCCGTAGATCGACGACACGGTCGCTACGATGATCGAGTCGGAACGCTCGAGCAGCGCCTTGGTCGCGGAAAGGCGCATCTGCTCGATGTGCTCGTTCACCGAGGAATCCTTCTCGATGTACGTGTCCGAAGAAGGCACATACGCTTCGGGCTGGTAGTAGTCGTAGTACGAGACGAAATATTCCACCGAGTTGTTGGGAAAGAACTCGCGGAACTCGCCGTAGAGCTGCGCGGCGAGGGTCTTGTTATGTGCAAGCACCATGGTCGGGCGCTGGACGCGTTGAATAACTTGGGCCGCTGAATAGGTTTTGCCCGATCCCGTGACACCGAGCAGCGTCTGGTGCGCGAGCCCCGCTTCCAGACCTTCTACGAGTTTGTCAATGGCCTGCGGCTGATCTCCCGCCGGTTCGTAGTCCGCTTTGAGCTCGAAAGGGATCTTTTCCATGCCGATTCCGTTACGTCGGGCGCAAATTCTGTCGCACGGCAGGCTTCGCACGCCTGAGCCAGCCGCGAGTGCGTATTTACAACGAGGAGAAATGGTCCGCCGGGTCGCAATCCCTTAATATAGCCGGGCACCGAACAATTCCAGCGCTCCACAGGTATCCCCGTGACCGTATCTCTCTCGCGACGCGTACAACGCGTCAAGCCATCGCCTACGCTCGCAGTGACCGCCCGCGCCGCCCGCCTCAAGGCGGAAGGCAAAGACGTCATCGGCCTCGGCGCCGGCGAGCCTGACTTCGACACTCCGGCGCACATCGCGCAGGCGGGCATCGACGCCATCAAGAGCGGCTTCACACGTTATACCAACGTCGACGGGATCAACGAGCTCAAAGACGCGATCATCGCGAAGTTCGAGCGCGACAACTCGATCAAGTACGAGCGTTCGCAGGTCCTGGTTTCCTCCGGCGCGAAGCAGACGATCTACAACCTCTGCATGGCCGTGCTCGACCCGGGTGATGAGGCGATCATCCCTGCGCCGTATTGGGTGTCATATCCGGACATGGTGATGCTGGCGGACGGATTGCCCGTCATGCCGTTCGCCGGTCCCGCGCAGGGCTACAAGATTACCCCGCGGCAGTTGGCGGCGGCCATCACGCCGAAGACACGCCTCGTGCTGCTCAACAGCCCCTGCAACCCGACCGGTGCTGCGTACACGCGTGCCGAGTTGCGCGCACTGGGCGAAGTGCTCCTCGAGCATCCTCGCATCGTCATCGGAACCGATGACATGTACGAGAAAATCTTCTGGGCGCCCGAGCCGTTCTGCAGCCTGCTCACGGTCGTCCCTGAACTCTACAACCGCACCGTCACGATCAATGGCGTTTCGAAGGCGTACGCCATGACCGGCTGGCGCATCGGCTACTGCGGCGGTCCGAAGGAAATCATTACCGCCATGGGGACGATCCAGGGTCAATCGACCTCGAACGCCTCCAGCATTTCCCAGAAAGCCGCGACGGCTGCGCTCGCCGGCGACCAGACCTGCGTGGCGAGGATGAATGAGGCATTCAAGGCCCGTCACGACTTCGTCGTCCAGGGACTGAACTCGCTTCCGGGAGTCAGCTGTCTCGCGGGCGCCGGTACGTTCTACGCCTTTGCGGACGTGTCGAAGGCGATGGCGGGGCTCGGCTGCCGTGAGGACGGTGAGTTCGCCGAGTTGCTGCTCAACGAGGGCGGCGTCGCCGTGGTGCCGGGTGGCGGCTTCGGCGCGCCTGGTCACATCCGCATTTCATTCGCCTGCAGCATGCAGACGCTCGAGAAGGCGATCGAACGCATTCGCGGAGTGCTCGAGGGTCGCAAGATCGCCAAGAGCGCGTAAACCACGCGGCTCGCGCTGACCTGCCGGGTCGGCGCGAGCGTTTATCGCAGGGCGGCGCACTCTTTTCGGGGCTACAGTCCTTGACTCTCCCCGGCCTCTTACGGAAAATTCGCCGCCCTTGCAGGGCCCCGGACCGAAAAACCGGCCAGCCCGCACAAGGATCCTTCAAAGCTTCCCCGGTAGCTCAGCGGTAGAGCAGACGACTGTTAATCGTCTGGTCGTTGGTTCGATTCCAACCCGGGGAGCCATTCGCTCATACCACCCCATCTCGCCGCGTATCGCCGCGTACCTCGATACGCCGTAAGTACCTGTTTTTATTGGTAGATCATGTACCAAGCGGTCGTCGGCCGTAACTTGACAGCTCTCTGAGGGGTAACTATGGGTCCTGGTGCATTAACGGCGCGCACCAAAGATCGCGACCTTCTAATAGGAGGTCTGATATGCCCGCCGCCCTTCCCCGCGACGCAATCTATCGGCGTCGTCGCTTCCCGGCTGAAGCGATCGAGCAGTGTGTACGCTGGTACCTGACGTATCGGCTGAGCTATCGGGATGTGGTCGATTTGATGGCCGAACGGGGCCTGACGGTGTCGCACACGACGATCATGAGGTGGGTCCTCCGCTACGTCCCGGAGTACGAGAAGCGCTGGGCTCGATTTACGAAGCCGATCCATTCGTCCTGGCGGATGGACGAGACCGCAGTACGGGTCCAAGGACAATGGAAGTACCTCTATCGGGCGGTTGATCGTGACGGGAAGTCGGTCCACTCGCTGCTCTGCGTCGACCGGGCCATCGGTTCCGCGCAGGAGTTCTTTCGCCAAGCCATCAGGGTCGCGGGATTCTGGCCAAGCAAGATCAACCTCGATGGCAACGCGGCGTCCCATCGCGCTTTGCGGCTGCTCAGAAAGGAAGATGTACGGTGGCAGACAATAACCGTAAGGGCGCGCCGCTATCTCAACAATGTCATCGAGCAGGACCACCGCGCCATCAAGCAACGCTGCGCGCCAATGCTCGGGCACAAGTCGTTCAAGACAGCAGCGATTACATTTTCTGGGATTGAACTTGCTCATCGGATCCGAAAGCGGCAGTTCATGGTCGCGTACAAGCGCCGTGGCCGAACGCTGTCCCTGAGAGAACTGTGGGATCAGGCGCTCTCGGATCGGAACGTCCCGGTAAGCCTGGATAACAAGCGACTTCCGTTAACGCACCAGATCTCACCTTCCCCCTCCTGTCCACGTGTTCCGGGCAGGCCACCTAGAAGCGCTTTTGTCCGTTACCAGCGAAAGGTCTCCTTTGGACACGGTCTCCACCTCTTGGTGGTGCCGAGAGGCAGCCGATACTGGCGATTCCGCTACCGCTTTGAGGGTCAGGAGAAGCTGATCTCGTTGGGCTGCTATCCAGCGGTTCCGATCCAGTGCGCCCGAGCGAGGCAGCAGCAAGCGCGGCAACTGCTCGCCCTGGGTGTAGACCCTGCCAGGCGGGGCAAAGCACTGCGCCAAATATTCGCCGGTTTGGCGGCTGAATGTCGCGGGGCAACATGGTCAGATTGGTCGCTTTCACAACGTCAGTGAATCGCTGAGAGGGATTCCTTCCGCCTATTGCGCGCTGGACGACACTCAACCTACTTCGCGACCAGCATGCCGGCCCCGCTCGTGTCGGATAGCTCGAGAGCGTCATCCGACATTCGTGGCATCGGTGCGCCTGCTGTTATCTGCGATTGATCCAGGGGGCACTGCGGTGTCTGCTGTACATTGGATCGTGTGACCGGTTGCTGCCAGTCTGCAAGTGCCTTATCAGCACGGGCAATGGCCTGACCCACAGTTGCCCACAGACGCCCCTGCGCGGCGCATCTCGCCCCGTACTCAAAGAGAGATCGCATCGTCGCGGGACGAAAATCGAGCGAATCGACTTGCGGATAGTCAACAGGGACGGCCGTGAACCCCAGATCCATCCGATGGAGCTGGGCAAAGCCAGCCGTTGTCGCAAGCTCCATTCGGGTCATGTGTTTCGCTGCCGCCGCGAAACTCCTCGCGAGAACCGGAACGGTACGGAACTGCGTCGTGCGCGGCGCGCCACCCGATTCTCGTGGCATTCTCCGCATTGGCTTGTGAAAAGCGCTCAAAGAGGTACCAGAACTATCCCGGAACGACCTAGGATGGCTGCTGCATCGTTTTTGCTGGAACGCTCGCGAGCAGAAAGACCAAGCCTTCCGCAACGGTGGGATGCGTGAAAATCGCGTCGCGAAGCACGGTGTAAGGCAGGCCACCGAGCATAGCCGTCTGAACGGCGGCCATCATCTCGCTTGCTTCAGCGCCAAACGCCGTGAATCCCAGGATGCGGTCGGTCTCCGCTTCGATCAGCATTTTGACGAACCCACGGGTTTCGCCGAGAGTTACGGCGCGCAGCACTGCCGCCATGGGCAGCCTCGCCACGCGAAATCCGATTCCGCGTCTCCTCGCTTCGGTTTCGTTCATGCCCACCCGCGCAAGTTCCGGATCGGTGAACATGCAGAACGGTATGAGCCGGTCTCGCGTGCTCCGGCTTCCTCCGTTCAGATTGTCACGGACTACTCGGAAGTCGTCGAAGGCGACGTGCGTGAACTGCGGGCTGCCCGCACAATCGCCCATAGCCCAAACGCCCGGAGCGGTGGTCTCCAGTCGCTCGTTGACTTTGATATAGCCGCGCGCGTCGAGTTCGATCTCCGCTGTTTCTAACCCGATCCCTTGAGTATTCGGCGTTCGTCCTGTCGCGACTAACAGGTCAGTACTCTCAATCGTTTGTTGTCCGTTGTCGCTTTCGACAACGACCTGCACCTTCTGGCCGGACAATCCTTGGACTTCGCGCACGCGTGTATTGAGCAACACTTCGATTCCCTCGGATGCAAAATTCTCCCGAAGCGCTTGTGCAACGTCGGCGTCTTCGGCGGCGACGAGCTGGCTGCCGCGCTCGATCACCGTTACCGCGGATCCGAAGCGGCGCAGGGCTTGCGCGAGTTCGAGGCCAACGTATCCTCCCCCGAGCACGATGACATGTTCCGATAAACGTTCGAGATCGAGAGCTTCGACGTGAGTCATGGGTTTTGCTGCTGTTAACCCCGGCACATCCGGAATCGCGGAGCGCGATCCTAGGTCGAGAAACAGCTGATCGCCTGTGATGATCCGCGAACCTCCTTCGTTGAGGCGAACCTCGACCGTTTTCCGAGCTACGAACCGTGCTTCGCCGTTGATCAACTCCGCACCCGTCTCCTTGAAACGGTCGAGATGAAACCGAACCTCAGCCTGCACCATATTTCGCTTGCGGTTGAACACGCCGCTCATGTCCGTGGAGACGGGCCCCGTTTGGATGCCGTATTCTGCAGCGTGACGGGCGAACCAATTCGCTTTGGCGCTGCGGATTACGTTCTTGCTGGGCAAGCAGGCAATGTTCGGACACGATCCTCCGATATATTTACGTTCGACGACCGCCGTGCGCCGGCCCGCTTGAGCCATGTTCCACGTCAGATGCTTTCCCGCCTCTCCGCTTCCGATCACAAGGATCTCGTAGTGTTCTGCCTTAGGCATCGTTCACCTCCATGGACTTCAAATGGCCGAGCGGCCGCCGACGACGACGGCGAATTTCGCCCCGTGAATAACAGTGTGCCATGACCTGCCTTCCCCGACTTCAGTCCCGCGTTTATCGCCTCAACGGTACCGTCGACGGTCCTGTATCAGCAGGCATCAGCCGCGCTCATCACAGGCTACAAATTCGGAGGTCCCTTTGGCCTAGCCTGCGGTCAACATCCTCGGCGATCTGATCGGGCGAGATGAAACTGGCTTCCGATAAGGCGCCGCGGAACTGCGCGAGCGCTAACACGTTCTTCGCTCACGATTCGGCTATTCGTGGCGACCCGAGTTCCGCATGCGTACTGACGAAACCAGGCCACTTCCCGGTCATCATCTCGTCATCGGCTTCTCCCAGGAGGGAAATCGATGACCCCCACTGAATCCAACAAGGCCTTCATCAGCAAAATGCTGAGCGAGAAGAAGCGGCTGGAAGATTACCCGGGCCGGTTCGAACCCGATCTCGAAATGCATGAGCCGGCAGTGCTTCCGTTCGGCGGAACCTACCGTGGACTGCGTGAATTTCAGCAGTTCTATCCCGAGGTTCGCCGCTACTACGACTTCGAAACGTGGGAGCTCCTGGGAGTCTACGCGGACGGCGAGACAGTGTTCGCGACGACTCGCGTGGGAGTCGCCGGAACATCCCGTGTCATGTACATCGCCGAGCAATTCACTTTCAAAGGGGAGAGGATCACGCAAGTTCGCGTGCACATTTGCGACACCGACGCCAACGAACGCTAGCCCAACGGTCGACCTACGCAACGCGGAACGGCTTCACCCCTAAGCGCGGAACGTCAGTTGCTGGTTTCGTAGCGTGCTCGGCTTCACGCATACCGCATGTGACGAAGGGGTCATCCTGGCGGGGGCCACCGCTACTTCCCGCTGCGGGCAGCGAGCGGCGCGATGGGTTCTAGCCGCGACGATCCTTGGATCGAGTATGGCGTTCATCGACGGCTCGGTCGTGACCGTGGCGTTGCCGGCACTCCAGGCGGATCTGGGTACTTCCGTTCGTGGATCTCAGTGGATCGTCAATGCCTACATGCTGTCGCTAGGCGCACTGATGCTTTTGGGTGGTGCGGCGGGCGATCGTTATGGCCGTCGACGGATATTCGCGCTGGGCGTCATCGTTTTCACATGCGCGTCAATCGCTTGTGGACTCGCCCCAGACGCGCTCACACTCATCGCTGCGCGCGCATTGCAGGGCGTCGGCGGCGCGATGATGGTGCCGGAGAGCCTCGCGATCATCAGTGCAACCTTTGCCGAGGAGGAGCGCGGGCGCGCGATCGGCACCTGGGCTGGCTTTTCGGCTCTGACAACAGCTTTCGGCCCAGTGCTTGGGGGCTGGCTCGTAGACGTTTCATCGTGGCGCGCGATTTTCTTCGTCAACGTGCCGATCGGTGCGATCACGCTCGTTGTCGCACTTCGCTACGTCCCGGAGAGTCGCGATAACGCCGCTCCTAACGAGATCGACTGGCGTGGCGGGATACTCGCGACACTTGGCCTTAGTGCACTAGCGTATGGCCTCACGAGTGCGTCGGACCTGGGTTGGTCGCATCCGGTCATGCTCGGATCGGTTACAGCGAGCGTGCCGTTGCTGGCGTCCTTCGTATGGTGGGAGAAGCACTGCGCCGCTCCAATGATACCCCTGCAACTATTCAGATCGTCCCGGTTCAGAAACGCGAACCTGGTGACACTACTGCTCTACTTCGCCCTCGGCGGTGCGCTGTTCTTCCTCCCCTTCAATCTCATCAGCATCCAGGGCTACTCAGCGATTACTGCCGGCGCTGCGTTCCTGCCATTCACGCTGATCATGGGCGGGCTCTCGCGCTGGTCTGGCGCGTTGATCGGACAATACGGGTCGCGAGTGCCGTTGACCGTGGGCCCTGTCATCGTGGCGTGCGGTCTGGCTTTGTGCGCGGTGCCTTCGATAGGACAGTCGTACTGGAGCGGATTCTTTCCCGCGATGTGTCTGCTCGGGCTCGGTATGGCCGTCAGTGTCGCGCCTTTGACGACGACAGTCATGGAGGCAGCGGGACAACGTTACAGCGGTGTTGGATCTGGCATCAACAACGCTGCAGCTCGGGTGGCCGGCATGCTAGCCGTTGCATTGCTGGGTGCCGTTGCGGTCGGCGTGTTCCGGGCGGAGTCGAATGCTCGCCTCGCCGCTGCGCACGTACCTCAACAATTGCGGGCGGCAATTCGGGCGGAGGCGTCAACGCTTGCGGAAGCGAAGGCGCCTGCCGCCGGTGATGAGCGCCAGCGCGAGGAATTGACGCGCATCCTGCATACAGCCTTTGTCCACAGTTTCCGAGTCGTGATGCTGCTAACGTCGGGTTCCGCGCTGCTTGCCGCAGTGTGCGGCTGGGTGACTTTCCGTGCGCCGCAGTGTCGGTCCTCGATTGACAAAACGAGGCAGACATGAGCGAAGAGCATGTTTTCACCTACGAACGCCGGCGCGCCGGGATGCGCAACTGCCCGGGCGGGCAGCGATTGCTGCTCTGTCCTTGTATCTCGACTCTTCGAAGGTGGACGACAAGTTAGCCGCGCAAGGATGCTCGGGCGTTCATACATCGAAGGACGGATCTGCCCCGCGCCCTGCTCTATCTCGGTTATGAGTTGCGTCCCTCCGATCGATCTCGAGCTCGGATACGCTCGCCGCAATTCACAGATCGCCAGGCTCACTGGAACCACGAACGCGGGCGACATCCAGCCGCTTCTCGCAATCTCAGCTCGCTCGCGCCGAACGCAGCCGTACGCGAGGAAGTGGCCTCGGGACCTGACCGGGTGGTCACCACAGACCTCGTGTGCATATCCACCGTGTGTCGACGTAACTTGCCTTTCCGCAATGGTTAGTCGGTGCCATACGACAACAGCCTGCAATTGCTGACGTTCCTTGGGTGCGCTCCTGACAACTCCGCAGTCAGTGCCTATCTTGGCGGCCGCGCCCGGGTCGCTCACGCTACGCTGAAAGCGTTCTATGCGATGCCCGCGCCAGCGCTGCCCGGGTCGTGGGAGCGGCAATCGGGAAGCCCGGGCGAGCCCTGGGCGAATAGGTCCCCACTGCGGTCGTACCACGCCCATTGCGCAAGACGAACCTGCGAGCCGCTATGGGGGGCGAACAGGGCCGTTCATCGGGCCGTGAGGCGTTCAGTACCGCCCGGCGTATCGGGGGAAAACCACTGGGACGGGTATTTGCTGCCTCAAACCCAGGAGTGGACCAGCGGACTGCTCAGTGAAGTTCAGCCGGGCTGAGGATCAGACCTTCATCTCAGGCTACAGCGCCTCACGACGGGGCAGCCACAGCCGGGCACCCGAAGGAGTGCGACCATGCGTTCTGACATGAAACCGGGAGGCATGCTCCCGGACTACGAGCTGCCGGATCACACGGGTATCCTGCGCAAGCTCAGTCATTTGCAGGGTGACGACCCCCTTATCCTGACGCTTGCGCGCGGGCACTACTGTCCAAAGGAGCATCAGCAGCACCTCGAGCTCGCTGCCTTTTATCCAAAGATCGCCGTGGCGTATACCCAGATCGTCACGATCGCCACCGACGACCATCATACCCTGCAGGAATTCCGCGCCTCGGTGGGTGCGCAATGGACTTTCCTTTCCGACTCTGCACGCATCGTCCAGAAGGACCTCGCCATAGAGGAATACACGGATCCGGAGCACAATCCCATGGTCCCGCACACGCTCGTCCTCAAACCCGGCCTGGAGATCTTCAGCGTTTACAACGGCTACTGGTTCTGGGGGCGCCCGTCGGTAGTAGACCTATGGCACGACCTGCGGGCGGTGACGAGTCAAATTCGCCCTGACTGGGATCTGGATGCTCCGGGCTTGCGCGCAGCCTGGAATGCAGGAGAGCTCTCCCGCTTTCATGGAAGGCGAAACAAGGATGCGGCCGCAACGTCGTCCTCCTTACCAAGTAGAAGCCGCTGATCTGCGATGGCTCGGCTGATATCGGTCAATGTCGGCCTTCCGCGCGATGTCGAGTGGAAGGGTCGTATCGTTCACACCGGAATCTGGAAGGACCCGGTGCCGGGGCGCTGTCGTGCCGGTCGTCTGAATCTCGCCGGTGATGGTCAAGGTGATCTCGGCGGCCATGGCGGCGAGCAGCGGGCGGTCTTCGTGTATCAAACCGACTCTTATCGGTATTGGGCACAAGAACTGCGGCGAAACGACTTCGTCCATGGCCAGTTCGGAGAGAACTTCACCGTCGAGGGTCTTCCAGACGATGAAGTTTGCATCGGCGACCGTTATGAAATCGGAACGGCGCTGTTCGAGGTCACACAGCCTCGGGTCACCTGCTATCGCGTTGGCATCAGGATGAACGAGCCGCGTATGCCCGCCTTGCTCACATCCCGCGGTCGGCCCGGCTTCTACTTCCGTGTCCTGCGAGAGGGTGAGGTGGGAGCGGGCGACCCGATCGTCAAAGTGAGCGAAGGTCCGGAGAACATGACCGTCGCTCAGATCAACTCGCTACTTTATGCACCCGGGCATGACCCGGTGCAGCTCGGGCGTGCCTTGAAGATCTGCGCACTTTCGCCGGGCTGGCGGGCATCCTTCGACGCGATGGTGCACAACCATGAGCCCGGCAACGCCGGGCTCATGCCGGAGGCGGCGTCACACCCCGCCGTCTCGGGGTTTCGGCCGCTGCAAGTCGCGGCGATCCATCAAGAGTCTGCGGATGTCATCTCCTTAACGTTGTGCAGCCCGGACGCTCAGACCCTACCGCTAGCCTTGCCAGGCCAATATGTAGTGGTTCGGTTGCGACCCGGCGCCGAGTCCCGACAAGTGTTTCGTAGCTATTCACTCTCCGGACCGCCGTCGACGACGGCCTACCGCATCAGTGCGAAGATTGAACCGAACGGGGTGGCCGGCGCCTATTTTCGCCAGCGCTTGCAGGAAGGCGACTTGCTCGACGTCAGCTCGCCACGCGGGAGCTTCACTTTACAGGACGGCGATCGACCCGTAGTGCTGCTCAGCGCCGGCATCGGCACAACTCCGGTACTTGCCATGTTGCATGGTCTGTCGACATCGCACTCGACTCGAAAAATCCTGTGGCTGCAGGCGGCTCGCGACGGAGACCATCACCCGTTCAGCGCGGAAGTCGGTAGCCTTCTTCCGACGCTTGCGAACAGCCGCAGTTACATCTGCTACAGCAGCCCGACGCCGCGCGATCGAGTCGGCAGCGGGTTCGATGCGGCCGGTCACTTCTCCAGGTCCGCCTTCGAGAGCGTCGGCCTGCCCCCCGACGCAGATGTCTATCTCTGCGGCCCGAATCGGTTTATGGAGGATATGAAGTCGGTGCTGTTATCGCTTGGCGTGGAACCCCGACGGATCTACAGGGAAATCTTTAACGGCGGCGAATCGCTGACCCCGGGAATCGCGGCCACCCCGCGGCACCCGCCGCACCCGCCCGCAGGCGAAGCAGCGGCCGGCTACCTGGTTTCGTTCGCTCGGAGCGGCGTTTCCACGCACTGGAGCGCCGCTAAGTACCAAAGCCTCCTGGAACTGGCCGAGGCCTGCGATGTGCCCGTGCGTTGGTCCTGCCGCAGCGGCGTTTGCCACAACTGCGAAAGCGGTCTGGTCTCGGGGGCGATCGACTACTCGCCCGAGCCCCTCGAGCGGCCTGTGATCGGCAATCTTCTGGTCTGCTGCTCCCAGCCAACCACCGACGTAGTATTGGATCTGTAAGGGCGGTGCGGCCCGAGGCCGCTGATGAGGCGACTGCGCGGGCTCTCAAGTCACGGCGAGGCCAAACACTGCAAAGCCCTGTTCGCAGTCCTGCCAGGGGCGGGCTACGCGCCAGCCATTCGCACGTTTCCCGCGTCAGGATCGATGAATCGTGGCCGGGGTTGAGCTCTCGTGAGAGGCGGACCTCGAATTCGTGCCGTGGTTTTATCTGGCGGCAAGGATCGAAACTCGGATACTGTTACATGCGGAGATCCTCCCTCCGCATTCCATCCCCTCACTCAATGCTCAAGCGCTTACGCGGCTACTTCTCCAGCGATCTTTCGATCGATCTGGGCACGGCTAACACGCTCATCTATGTGCGCGGCAGAGGCATCGTCCTGAACGAGCCCTCCGTGGTCGCTGTACAGAATGACCCCGGCGGCGGCGGAAAGATGGTCGTTGCCGTGGGGCAAGCGGCCAAGAGCATGATAGGGAGAACTCCTGGACACATCACGGCAGTGCGTCCTCTGAAGGATGGCGTCATCGCCGACTTCGCGTATACCGAGAAGATGTTGCAGTTCTTCATCGACAAATTGCACGGTAACCGGTTCCTCAAACCGTCGCCCCGCGTGCTTGTCTGCGTCCCGTTCGGCTCAACGCAAGTTGAGCGCCGGGCGATCCGGGAGTCGGCCGAGGGCGCTGGCGCGCGCAGCGTCGCGATTGTGAGCGAGCCGATGGCTGCCGCTGTAGGCGCCGGCTTGCCCGTTCACCAACCGCGGGGCTCGATGGTGCTGGATGTTGGTGGCGGAACGTCGGAAGTCGCGGTGCTTTCGTTGAACGGGGTGGTCTATGCGAACTCGGCGCGGATCGGCGGTGACCGCTTGGACGAAGCGATCATGA